>NZ_CP060202.1:245000-1468333 GCF_014250515.1 Hymenobacter sediminicola
GGGCTTTTGTGGCCTGATAGCGTGCCTTTTGCATAATGAGCCTACGAGTTACTCCTCTCTGGCAAGGTTAAATGACTCAAGTCATGGAGCCGCAGCGAAAGCGAGTCTGAATAGGGCGCAGAGTCAGAGGGGGTAGACGCGAAACTTTGTGATCTACCCTTGGGCAGGTTGAAGGTTGGGTAACACCAACTGGAGGACCGAACCAGTTTCCGTTGAAAAGGATTTGGATGACCTGAGGGTAGGGGTGAAAGGCCAATCAAACTGAGAAATAGCTCGTACTCCCCGAAATGTATTTAGGTACAGCGTCGGCGTTGAGTTATGTGGAGGTAGAGCTACCGATAGGACTAGGGGGTGTCACAGCCTACCGAATCCTGACGAACTCCGAATGCCACATAATATAGCCGGCAGTGAGGCTTGGGGTGCTAAGGTCCCAGGCCGAGAGGGAAAGAACCCAGACCATCTGCTAAGGTCCCTAAATTCGGACTAAGTTGAACAAAGGAGGTCCACTTGCTTTGACAGCCAGGAGGTTGGCTTGGAAGCAGCCATTCCTTTAAAGAGTGCGTAACAGCTCACTGGTCGAGCGAGAGGGCATCGATAATACGCGGGCATCAAGTCCGGTACCGAAGCAATGGATTTAGTCGTATGACTAAGTGGTAGGGGAGCATTCTAGCAGCGGTGAAGGTGCGTCGTCAGGCGAGCTGGAGCGGCTAGAAAAGCAAATGTAGGCATGAGTAACGATAAGGCGGGTGAGAAACCCGCCCCCCGATAGACTAAGGTTTCCTGCTCAACGCTAATCGGAGCAGGGTTAGTCGGGACCTAAGGCTACGCCGAGAGGCTACGTCGATGGACAGCTGGTTGATATTCCAGCACCTAGGATTTGGAGTGATGCAGTGACGCAGTAGTGAAAGCAACGCGGGCGGACGGAAGTGCCCGTTAAAGTGCGTAGGTATAGGAACGGTAGTTAAGTACGCCGATCTTGCTGAACCATGATAGTACTCTACGGCCTCGGCCACGGAGATAGTTTGCCTAATCAGACTGCCAAGAAAACCTGCTAAGCGTTTACTGAATTCTAGCCCGTACCGCAAACCGACACAGGTAGTCAAGGAGAGTATCCTGAGGGGCTCGAGTGAATCATGGCCAAGGAACTCGGCAAAATGGTCCTGTAACTTCGGGAGAAGGGACGCTTCCTTGCAGCAATGCAAGAAGCCGCAGTGAAAAGGCCCAGGCGACTGTTTAACAAAAACACATGGCTTTGCGAACGCGCAAGCGGAAGTATAAGGCCTGACACCTGCCCGGTGCCGGAAGGTTAAGAGGGGAACTTAGTCGCAAGGCGAAGGTTTGAATCGAAGCCCCGGTAAACGGCGGCCGTAACTATAACGGTCCTAAGGTAGCGAAATTCCTTGTCGGGTAAGTTCCGACCTGCACGAATGGTGTAACGATCTGGGCGCTGTCTCAGCCATGAGCTCGGTGAAATTGTAGTCTCGGTGAAGATGCCGAGTACCCGCCACGGGACGGAAAGACCCCGTGCACCTTTACTATAGGTTGACATTGACGCTGGGTAACACATGTGTAGCATAGGTGGGAGACGTTGAACCAGGGCCGCTAGGTTTTGGGGAGTCGCCGTTGAAATACCACCCTTGTGTTGCTTGGTGCCTAATCTGGCAACGGAGACAGTGTCTGCTGGGTAGTTTGACTGGGGTGGTCGCCTCCAAAAGAGTATCGGAGGCTTTCAAAGGTCCGCTCAGTACGCTTGGTAACCGTACGCAGAGCGCAATAGCAGAAGCGGGCTTGACTGTGAGGCCTACAAGCCGAGCAGGGTCGAAAGACGGATATAGTGATCCGGTGGTTCCGCATGGAAGGGCCATCGCTCAAAGGATAAAAGGTACGCCGGGGATAACAGGCTGATCTCCCCCAAGAGCTCATATCGACGGGGAGGTTTGGCACCTCGATGTCGGCTCGTCACGTCCTGGGGCTGGAGAAGGTCCCAAGGGTTCGGCTGTTCGCCGATTAAAGTGGCACGCGAGCTGGGTTCAGAACGTCGTGAGACAGTTCGGTCCCTATCTGTGGTGGGCGTTGGATATTTGACAGGACCTGACTTTAGTACGAGAGGACCGAGTTGGACCAGCCGCTCGTGCACCGGTTGTATCGCCAGATGCAGCGCCGGGTAGCGACGCTGGGATGAGATAAGCGCTGAAAGCATCTAAGTGCGAAACTCACCTGAAGATGAGATATCCGTTAATAAGAGTCGTCGGAGACCACGACGTTGATAGGTCCTAGGTGTAGAGTCCGAAATGGCACAGCCGAGGGATACTAATGACTCGAACGCTTCTGTAGTACACCGCTCACGCTTACCCGTTTTCTTTCTTGTCCTTGCGTCAACGTTTTACAGTCGCGCTGCTGCCTGCGGGTAGTGGCTGTGGACTGCACCAGTAATGGTGGCTTTAGCCCGGGTGTTCACCTCTTCCCATTCCGAACAGAGTCGTTAAGCCCCGGAGCGCCTATGGTACTGCCTTCATCGGTGGGAGAGTCGGTCGCCGCCAACCTTACTGTATTTGCCCGTCGCCCCTGGCTGCACGCGTCCCCTTCCGGATGCCGCGGCCAGGGGCGACGTCCGTTTGTTTCTATATACCTGAAGAAAGGGAGCGAGCCGGGGATATGCTAGGGGCTATTATCGAACCATTATACAGTTGTGGAATGAAACTACGACAGGTTCATGCTTCAGCGTGTGTTCTTCTTAGCTGACACAATAAAACAGGAGGGCCCTTGCCGAATTTAATGGCGAGGGCCCTCCTGTTTTATTGTGTCAGATCTAGTATATACTGCGTGTAATGCCCATTTCCAAGCCCCGTAGTTCGGCCAGCCCGCGGAGGCGGCCGATGGCCGAGTAACCGGGATTGGTACGTTTGTGCAGGTCGTCTAGCATCTGGTGGCCATGGTCGGGGCGCATGGGCAGGCTGGTGCGGCGCTGGCGCATAGCTTGCACCAGTTCACGCATTACGGCGTACATGTCTACGTCGCCTTCCAGATGATTGGCCTCGTAGAAATTGCCGGCCGCGTCGCGCTGAGTGCTGCGTAGGTGGATGAAGTGGATGCGTTCGGCAAACTGCCGGACCATCTGCGGCAAGTCGTTGTCGGGGCGTACGCCGAACGAGCCGGTGCAGAAGCACAGGCCATTGCGGACGGATGGTACGGCATCCGCTAGGGCCTGCACGTCGGCGGCGGTGCTCACCACGCGGGGGAGCCCCAAGATGGAGTAAGGTGGATCATCGGGGTGAATTGCAAGGTTGATGCCGACTTCTTCCGCCACCGGCACTATTTCCTGCAGGAACAGCACCAGATGCTCGCGCAGTTTCGTGGCGTCTATGCCGGCGTAGGTGTCTAGGGCCTGTTGGAACTGCTGGAGCGTGAAGCTTTCCTCGGAGCCTGGCAACCCGGCAATGATGTTGCGCTGGAGTTGCTGCTTTTCGTCGTCGCTCATAACAGCCAGCCTAGCTTCCGCCTGAGCCAGTTCCTGAAAAGAATACTCTGCGCGGGCACGGGGGCGCTGTAGCAGCAGCGCGTCGAAGGCCACGAAGGCAGCGCGCTCGAAGCGTAGGGCCCGGGAACCATCCTCCACTTCGTAGGCCAGATCGGTACGGGTCCAGTCGAGCACCGGCATGAAGTTGTAGGTGACGGTGTGGATGCCGCACTCAGCCAAGTGGCGCAACGTCTGCTGGTAGTTGCGGATGTGGCGTTGGAAGTCACCAGTACGAGTTTTGATATGCTCATGGACTGGCACGCTCTCTACCACGCTCCAAGTCAAACCGGCCGCGGCAACTTCTTGCTGACGTTGCTGAATTTCGGCTATTGGCCACACTTCACCATTGGGAATGTGGTGCAGGGCCGACACTACATCAGTAGCACCCGCTTGGCGGATATCAGAGAGACTTACGGGGTCTTGGGGGCCGTACCAGCGCCAGCTTTGGATTAAGGGCATTGTATTGAGCGGTTATTAAGGACTACTAGAGTTTGCCATGCACAGAGCAGAGCGAGGCATGGCATTCATCTTACCCACACATGAAATTACACGCCACTGTAGGCATTGAAGCCGCCGTCGACCATTACTGTTTCGCCGGTGACGAAGCGGGAGGCGTCGCTGAGCAAGTAGATGAGGGTACCGGTGAGCTCCTCGGGCTGGCCGAAGCGTTGGTAAGGTGTGGCGGCAATGAACTTGCGGGCGCGGTCGGTGTGGCTACCGTCGGGCTGGACGAGGAGGGAGCGGTTCTGCTCGGTTAGGAACACGCCGGGGGCTATGGCGTTCATGCGCAGGCCGCCACCGTAGCGTAGGCCCAGTTCCACAGCCATCCACTGCGTGTAGGCTTCCACGGCTTTTTTGGCCATGGTGTAACCCAGCACCCGCGTTAAGGGGCGTTGCGCGGTTAGACTCGACACGTTTACGATTGAACCCTTGCCCTGCTCAGCCATTACGCGGCCAAACACGGTGGTAGGTATCACGGTGCCGAACAAGTTGAGGTCTACGGCGCGACGAGTGTCCTCGATGCCAAGGTCAAATATGTCTTGGTCGGGGCCGATGGTAGCACCAGGCATATTGCCGCCCGCCGCATTCACCAGCCCGTCGATGCTGCCCCAGGCCTGTACGATTTCGTCGCAGGCGGCTTGCATCTGGTCTTTATCCAGCACATCGGCCAGCACCGCCATGGCTTCGCCGCCCACAGCCTCGATGGCGGCTACCCGCTCGGCGGCTCGGCCAGCATTGCGGCCCAGAATGGCCACACGAGCCCCTGCTTCGGCTACGGCCAACGACAGCGCCTTACCCAGCACACCGGTAGCCCCGGTGATGACGATGACTTTTCCGTGAAGTGAAAACTGGTCGAGAGCAGACATTGAGCGAGGAGTAGAAATAGGTGCACTAGCAGTAGCTGGCCCAGAAGAAATTGGTGTCATAAATACGTTAGGGAAGGAGCGTGAGCTTGCTTTCGAGGCGGATATCATCGGAGGCTGACCCTAGCATCAGCTGGAAGTCGCCGGGCTCGGCCTGCCATTGCAGCTGGCGGTTGTAGAAGGCCAGCTTGTCGGGGGTAATTGTGAAGGTGACCGTTCGGGTTTCGCCAGGCTTGAGCATGATTTTCTGGAAATCCTTCAGCTCTTTGAGGGGCCGTGCTACCGAGGCCACTAAGTCGCGCAGGTAGAGTTGCACCACTTCTTCGCCAGTGGCTTTTCCGGTATTCGTGATGGTGCATTGCAGCGTTGCAGTCTGGCCAGCCGCTAGACTCGGTTGGCTGAGCTTGAGGTTGTCGTACTTGAACGTGGTGTAGCTCAGGCCGTGCCCGAAAGCATAACGCGGCGTGTTGGGCGCGTCGATGTAGGCTGATTTGTAGCGGATGTCGCCAGGCTTCGTGACGGGTCGGCCAGTATTGTACTGCTGGTAGCTGATTGGAATCTGGCCCACCGCGCGCGGAAAGGTGCTGGGCAGCTTGCCGCCAGGGTTGTAGTCGCCATACAGTACATCGGCGAGGGCTGTGCCACCTTCCGAGCCCGGAAACCAGCCGTAGAGCACAGCATCGGCTTGGTCGGCAATGGTGTTGAAGATGAGGGGCCGGCCGGCCATCAGCACCACTACCACAGGCTTGCCGGTGGCTTTAAGCGCCTGAAATAGCTCTTCCTGCACACCGGGCAGCCGGATGTCGGTGCGGGATTTGGCTTCTCCACTCATGTCCCAGGTTTCGCCCACGGCCAATACCACAACATCAGCGGCTTTGGCGGTTTCTACTGCCTGTGCGAAGCCGGCGCGCGAGTCGCCCTGTACTTCGCAGCCTTTCGCATAGCGGATTTGGGTGTTTTTGCCGGCACGTTTAGCGAGGCCGTCGTGCAGGGATGTAATCTGGGTGGTGTCGGCCAGCACAATCCAACTGCCGGCCAGGTCGCGCTTGGCTTTAGCCAGCGGCCCGATTACGGCAATAGTACGCTGCTGCGCGAGCGGCAACGTGTTGTTCCGGTTTTCGAGTAACACGACCGACTTGCGGGCTGCGTCGCGGGCCGCTAAGCGGTGCTGCGGGTCGTTGAGGACTTTCTTTTCGCGTTTCAGGTCCGAGAAGCGGTACGGGTCATCGAACAGGCCCAGTTCGAACTTCTTGCGCAGAATGCGGCGCACGGCATCGTCCACAAGCTTTATATCGGCTTTGCCTTCTTTCACCAGTTGGGCCAGTGTGGTGTGGTACGCGTCGCTTTCCATATCCATGTCGGAGCCAGCGGCTAGGGCTTTCTGAGCGGCTTCGGACTTACTTTGAGCGTAGCCCCACGGTACCATCTCGGCAATGCTGCCCCAGTCCGATACCACAAAACCCTGGTAATTCCACTGGCCTTTCAGAATGTCGCGCTGCAGGTAGTTGCTGCCGGTGGCGGGCACACCGTTCAGGGTGTTGAACGAGTTCATGAAGGTAGCCGCACCGGCATCGGCGGCAGCTTTGAACGGGGGCAAATACACTTCCCACAGCTGCTGCTCGCTCATGTCCACGGCGTTGTAGTCGCGGCCGGCGAGAGCGGCACCGTAGGCGGCAAAATGTTTGGCGCAGGCCATGATGGCATCGGTACCGCCCAGTTTTTCGCCCTGGAAGCCCAGCACCCGGGCCCGCGCAATCTGGGAACCGAGGTAGGTGTCTTCGCCGGCGCCTTCCATCACCCGGCCCCAGCGCGGGTCGCGCCCGATGTCTACCATGGGCGCAAACGTCCAGTGGATGCCGGAGGCGGCAGCTTCCCGCGCCGCTACGTGTGCCGACTCGCGAATAGCGGCTAAGTCCCAAGAGGCGGCTTCGCCCAGCGGAATCGGGAAAACGGTCTGGTAGCCATGAATTACGTCGAGCGAAAACAGCAGCGGAATCTTCAGCCGCGACTTCAGCGCCTCGGCCTGAATAGTGCGGGTGTCAGCTACGCCTTTTACGTTCAGCATAGAGCCCACCTGCCCGTTGCGGATGCTGTTGAGCAGGTCGTTTTTGCGGTTGCTGGCTGGCCCCGTCACCTCGCGCCCGGAATACTGATTTAGCTGACCGATTTTCTCCTCCAGCGTCATTTGCTGGAGCAAGGCATCGATGCGCTGCTCGATGGAAGCAGCGGTTGGCAGCTTGGCTTTCTGAGCTGTGGCGGGGCTGCCGGCCGTGAGCAGCAACGCAGCGAGGAAGAGAGACTTGGTGGTAGAAGAAAGCATTCGGAAGAAGTCGAAGAGCGGGTAATGGCAGTCTGGAGTAGGATAAGTGTAGCGCGGTTGTCATCCCCCCTTTCCACAAGCGCAGCATTCCCACAGGCTGGCTTGCAATTCGGAGACATCCGGCTACACTTTCCTTTTTCCAGGCTGATACTGTTTGAACGTCACGCCTGGCTTTGGCTCACTGCAGACCTTCCACGATGCCGTCGTAGGCCGGTTTGCGTTGGTAGTTATCGTCGAAGGGGAGGGGCCATTCGGGGCAGCTGCAGTCGCCACGCTTCCAAGTGTCGGCGTCGGCCACGTTCCAGGTAGTGATGCCGTAACGCTGAGCAGCCGGTAGCGCCTTGAAGGTTTGGGTGAGGGCCTTGTACTTTACTTTTTGGGCGGCGGCCAGTGCGTCGGTGAAGATGGCGGTAGCCGTACGGCTGGGGTTCATCGAAATGTCCAGCTCGGCTACGTGCACTTTCAGGCCGGTAGCGGCGGCAGTAGTAATGGCTTCGGCAATACGCGAATCGGAAATGTTGCTGCTGGTGTGCATCTGCAACCCGATGCCGTGGATGGGCACGCCGCGGTTTTTGAGAGTATTAACCAGGTTTAGGATGCCGGTACGGCGGGTGGTGCTATACTCGTTGCCATAGTCGTTATAGAATAGTAAGGCGGCAGGGTCGGCGGCGGCGGCGTACTGGAAGGCCCGGTCGATGTACCGGTCGCCGAGGTGCTGACGCCACACGCTGTTGCGCAGGTTGCCGGCATCATCAATGGCCTCATTCACCACGTCCCAGGAAGCTACCTTGCCGCGGTAGCGCGTCACCACGGTTTGGATGTGAGTGCGCATCAGGTTTTCCCAGGCCGCGGAGTCGCCCTGAAAGTTCGTTACCCAGCTTGGCAACGAGTTGTACCACAGCAGCGTGTGGCCGTGTACGCGCATGCCGTTCTGCTGCGCGAAATCCACGAGGTAGTCGGCATCAGTCCAATTATACGTGGTAGCTGACGGGTGTAGCGCACCGAACTTCATGGCGTTTTCGGCCGTGATGCTGTTGTATTCGGTCGTCATTACCTGTCGGTAAGCAAGGCGGTTTTTCAGCAGATTGATATTCACGGCTGCTCCTACCGGAAATGGCGCCACTGACTTCAAGCTGGCTACAGGCTGCGGCGGTTCAGGCGCTGTACTGCCCGCTTCTTTTTTGCCACATTGTGTCAGTAAAGTCAGGCAACAGGCACTCAGCAGGATAGCAGCTTTCATAGGTGGGTGACAGTTGGCAGCGGAATGACAATTACTGAGCAGAGCGTTTCCGGGAATTCTGGAGGCGCAGCATGGCCGCAGCGTAACGTTGGCCCATGAGCCGGGCCGACGCGGCATCGAAGTGCGTTTGGTCGCCGATGTGGTGGGTGCCCACGGCTGACACGTAAGCGTAGTGCGGAACCGTGCGGCCCAGCTTAGCTACCGTGGCGTTGATGCGGCGGGCCGCTGCGTTGGATCGTGGACGGTTGGCGCTGTCCAGCTTTAGAATCTGAAATTTGGGGAGTTGCCCCGCCACAAACGGCACGTTCGGCGCCTGCAAATCCTGGCGGAAACGGGTAATGAGAGCCGTTAGATTTTGCCCGTAGGCCGCGCTGCTGGCCGGGTTGCTATCCGATTCGCCTTGGTGCCAGATAACGCCGGCCAGCGTACCGCTCTGTATGGCGGTGCGGGCGCGCCGGATGGCATCATCGTAGGGGTTTGTTTTGGTGGCCGGGTAGAACGCGCCCGGCTGCCAGTAGCTGATGGCCGAGCCGCCCACCGCGCACGGAATTAGCCCAATAACCACGCTTGTATCCTGCGCTGCCAGCATCCGGCCAAACGTCAGGCCCGGCCCTACGCCTGCCACGCTCTTGTCGAAATGCATCGGGTCTTTAGCTACTTCCCAGTGGCCAGCCGGGTTCAGGCGCAGCACGTGGCCATTTGGCACTGTGTCCTGCGCCTCCACTGTACCCCGTCCCGCCATATTCGACTGGCCCACCAGCAGATACAGCCGGAACTTCTCCTTGCGTACTGGCGGCGCCACCTGCTCCCGCGTTTTCGGCCGCAAACTTTGCGCCCCCGCTGAACCAGTCAGCAGCGTTGTAAGGCTTAGAAGCAGGAGGGTGAGGCTGTTCATATGAAACTGTAGAGACGCGACACTTCGCGTCTCGGCGTTGCTGATGTTGTTTACTCTGGTGAGCCCAGCGGCACGGACGCCGAGACGCGGGTACGCTTCTCTACATTGCGCTACCGTACCGTGGGTTGGCGTTTGTCGAAGTAGTCGGCCAGTGGGTACATCTGCTGGTTTAGCTCGCGCATCTTGTCGAGCAGGGGCGTGTAGGGCTCCAGATAGTTGTCCACGATGCCCTTGTTGGCGTTGGTGTTGGACGGTTCCGCGCCTACGATGGTCGGGTCGTTATCCTGGTATTTGAACCAGTGCCAGCCCACGCAATTCTTCGATTCCAGCAAGCCCAGCGTGAAATTCTGGTAGAATAGGCCCCGGTCGGCCTGGGTGCGTACCACCCAGCCCGCGCCGGCCGTGTTGGCCAGGCCCGGCGCGTCTTCGCCCTTCACGTACCACTCCGTCACGATAAATGGCTTGCCCGCTGCCTGCTCCCACTCGCGCACCCAGCGGGGCTCGGGCGTCCAGTTGTTGTAGTAGTTGATGCTCACCGCATCAAGGTATTTGCCGGCCACACGCATCAGCTCGGGGTAGTAACGCTGAGCCCCGTGGAAGCGGCAGCCGAGGTACATGTGGTTGGGGTCATACTTCTTCATGGCCTTGGCCACGATGCTGAAGTAGCGGTCTGCCACGTAGGTCAGGAAATCCTGGCGGTGCTGGTCGGTGATGGTTTCGAGGGTAATGCCTCGTTCATCGGCCCACTTTTTGGCCGCCTGGTAGCCGGGCTCTGTTGGGGGAAGTTTCAGGTAGCCGTCCAGGTTTTTGCGCAGCAGGGGCATCTCATTGTCGGAGAAATAGCCGAACAGGTTCTTGTCGTTGCGGTACTGGGCCAGTTGCTTGGCGTGCCCCTCGGCAAAGGTTTCAAAGCCGGGGTCGAAGGCGAAAATCACGTCGTTGGGGTAGCCTTTGTGGCCGGGCTGCACGTAGGTGCCGCCGCGCTTATCCCCGTACTTGCTCATGAAATCCAGGTTGATGGTGTAGGCCAGCGGCTTGTCGGCCCGGGCATTTTCTGCCTGAATATCCTTGGTGGCCGACCATGCCCCGGTGCCGTTGAAACCGTTTTCGAGCAGAAACTCGCGGGTACCGGCCATCCAGCCGGCTTGGTCACCGAACTTCTGTTTCAGCGCCTGTTGGGTGCGCTCCGAGCGGCCAGCCTGCACGTCGTTGGGGGCGTTGTGCAGGTAGTAGTAGCCCTCGGGGTCCACGGCCCACCAACGGCCGTTCAGCTTCTCCACATGAAAGAAGCCCGTAGCCTTGGTGCGCTTGTCCAGCCGCCCGCCGTACTTGCTCAGCTTCACCGTACCCGGCCGGAAGCCGGGCAGCTGGGCAATGGTGCGCGTGGGGTAGCTTTTGTACGCCGAAAAGCCGGCCTTGCCGTCAAGCTGGGAGTTGTTGATGGTCTTTTTCGCATCCACGCGCAACGTGTACTCAGTGGTGTCGAGCTGCTGGGCGTGGGTGGTTTGGGCGAAGGCGAGAAGTACAGCGGCTAGTACAGAACTCGTCAATCGAACGTCATGCAGAGCAGAGCGAAGCATCTCGTATGCTGACGTTGAGTTAGTAGTGCAATGACCGCACGCGAGATGCTTCGCTCTGCTCTGCATGACGTTCTTTCTTATAGGTAGCATGATTATTTTCCGTCGTACTTCTGGGCCATTTGGCGGTAGAAATCCTGCAGCACATAGAAGGCTTTTTTCTTGACGCCGGTGCTGGAAATCAGGCCTTTGCGGTTGAAGCCGTTCTGGTACACCGGGTGCTGGCGGCGGGTGGCGCGGAAGTCGGCCAGAATCCAGGGAGTCATGCCGCGCAGGTTCTTGATGGTACTCAGCATCTTGAGTTGGTTCACGTACAGCGCCTCCTGGTATTCCTCGCTCCAGCGTGTGTCGGCGTCGCCGTGGTAGCCGGCCAGGGCGTCGCCGCCAAACTCACTAATGGTGACGGGCTTGTTGTACTTGATGTCGAAGGTGTATTTGGTGATTTCGCTGGGCTTGCCGCCCCAGTACCAGCCGGCGTACTCGTTGATGCTGGTCAAATCCAAGAACTCGCCCAGCGGGTCGTCCACGTGAATTACGTTGTCGGGGGTACGGTGCAGTTCCAGGGCGGCCGAAATCAGGCGGGTATCGTCCAGGGAGCGGGCTTTCTGGGCCAGGCTGCTCATGAATTTCAGCCGCGGCTCACCCAGCGGCGTTTCGTTACCCACGCTCCACACCACCACGCTGGCGCGGTTCTTCCCCATAGCAATCAGGTCGGAGAGCTGCTGCTCGGCGTTCTGGTAGGTGGCGGGGTTTTCCCAGGCAATGGTCCAGTACACCGGCACTTCGGCCCACACCAGCAAGCCCATTTCGTCGGCTAGCTTGAGCATGGTTTCGTTGTGCGGGTAGTGGGCCAGGCGCACGTAGTTGCAGCCCAGCTCCTTGGCCCAGGTAAGCAGCATGCGCAAGTCCCCCTCGCCCCGGGCCCGGCCCGGAATCAGTGGGTTTTCATCGTGCATGCTGATGCCGCGCATGTAAATGCTCTTGCCGTTGAGCAGGATATCCGCGCCCTTGGTTTGAATCGTGCGGAAGCCAATCCGGTCCTGCACCGCGTCCGAGCCGCTCGTGAGGCGCACGGCGTACAGCTTCGGGCTCAGCGGCGACCAGCGGGCCAGCTTTTTGGCCGGCAGGCTGAACGTGGCGCGGCCTTCGCCATCGGTTTTCACGGTGTGCTTAATACCCGCTTCACTGATGTTCAATGTCACCGATTGACCGGCCTTGCCCGCGCCGGCCAGCTGCACGTAGCCCGCCAGCGTGTTTGGGTCGTTTTTGGCCAGCTGCACTTTGTAGTCGCTGATGTAGGTGTCGGGGGTTTCGGCAATGAACACGTCGCGCGTGATGCCGCCGTAGTTCCACCAGTCGGTGTTGATGGTGGGTACTTCGTTGGGGCGGCGCGTGTTGTCGGCCTTCACCACCACGAAGTTCTCGCCGGTGCCGCTGAGCTGGTCGGTGATGTCATACTGAATCGGAGTGAAGCCGCCCTTGTGCATGCCCAGCTTCTTGCCGTTCAGGTACATGTGCGACTCGTAATTAATAGCCCCGAAGTACAGGAAATACCGTTTGCCGGGCTTGGGTGCCAGCGTGAAGCTTTTCTTGTACCAGATGGTACCCTCGTAGTACAGCAGCTCCGGCCGCTGCGAGTTCCAGTCGCCCGGAATCTGCATGGCCTGCGACTTGTCGAAGTCGTACTCAATCAGCTCGGCCTCTTGCTTGCTGCTCGGCTTGGCGTTGTCGTAGTAGCCGCCCTTGCCGCTCTTCGACTGGTCGAAAGCCTCCCGGCGGTAGTCGTAGAAGCCGTTTTCGTAGGGGTCGATGATGTAGTTCCAGCTGCCGTTCAAGCTTAGCACCTGCCGGCCCGGCATGTTCTGAATCAGGATGGACTGGGCCTGCAGCGGCCGGCTGCTGAACGCGCCCACGAGCAGCAACGCAGCCGCCATTAGCGTTTTCATCAGGGTGGGTGAAGTCATAATAGAGTGGAAAGGGTGCAGTAGAAGAGGACCGAAAACGTGCGCCAACGCAGCCCGACCCTTGCAGTGGCCTGGCTGCGTTTTGCTCACACTTTTTCACTCACTCTCACTAGTTGTAGCCCGGGTTCTGGGTCAGAATAGGATTGGTCTGGATTTCCTGAATCGGAACCGGGAACAGCAGGTCGTTCTGGTCGATGCGGGTAGCAACATTGGCGCGTGTGAAGAAGGCGTTCATCACCGGAATGGCGCGGTCGGTACGCACCAGATCAAACCAGCGGTGGCCTTCGAAGCTTAGCTCCAAGCGGCGCTCCAGCTCCAGACGGGTGCGCAGTGTGCCTTGCGTAGTGCCGGCCGGCAGGTCGACGGTGGCGTTGGCAGTGCCCACAGGCAGGTTGCGCGAGCGGCGGATTACCTGGTTTACGGCCGTCAGGGCGGCAGCGGTAGGGCCGCCCTGCTCATTTACGGCTTCGGCGTACATCAGCAGTACATCGGCGTGGCGCAGCACAATCCAGTCGTTGTCGGCGTCGGTGGCACTGGTGGGCGTATCGATGTACTTCTTGGTGTAGTATTGGCTGGTAGCTACCGGATTGATAGGCAGTGTGTAGGACGTAGCCGCGCGCACATCGGTCGTGCCGCTGGCCGTGAAGGCCGCTACCAAATCCGTATCCACGGTGTTGAACTGCTGCCCGGTAAACGATGCCCCAATCAGGGCCGTGGTTTGCGCAGCCGTGTAGGCCGGCATAAACCAGGTGGTGAAGGCACTGCCCACGCCCAGCGCCCCTTTGGTATAGCGCACGGCGAAGATGATTTCGTTATTCACCTCGTTGGTGGTAGCGAAAACGTTGGCGTAGACGGGCAACAGCGTGTAGGTGGAGCCCGTGGCCAGCGGCTGTAGCTTGTCGGCGGCCTGCTGGTATTTCTTCTGAGTGAGCAGCACCTTGCCCAGCAGCGCCGTAGCGGCGCCTTTGGTGGCGCGGCCCAGGTTTACACCGGTCTGGGTAACGGGCAGGTTCTGTTCGGCAAATGCCAGATCCTGCTCAATCTGAGCGTATACTTCCGTTACCGGGCGGCGGCCAAACTGATAGGCATCGGGGATGGTTTCGATTTCCTGAGTCACCAGGGGTACCTCGCCCCAGATGCGCACCGCGTTGAAATAGGCCAGCGCCCGGATAAAGCGCACCTCGGCGTAGTAGCGGTTGCGGGTGGCATCGGTGAGCTTGATGGCGCCGGCCCGGCCCAGCACAATGTTGCAGCGGGCAATGGCGCGGTACGTCGACAGCCAATAGCTCTGTACGTTGTTGTTGTCGCTGATCAGGGTGAAGTCGTTAAACTCGTTGAGTCGTTCGCCCGAGGTAACGGTGAAGCTGTTGTCCGACGGAATTTCGCCGAACACAAAAATGCCGCGGCTGCCACCTGCGCGGCCATACAAATCCTGCAGCGACGAGTATGCCGCCGTCACGCCGTTGAAAATGCTCAGCGAATCGGTGTAGCCTTCGGTGGTAGGCAGGCGCGTGGGGTCGTTCAGTTCGATGAAGTCCTTGTCGCAGGAAGAAGTGCCCAGCGCCAGGCCCAGCAGTGCCGCAGCACCGGCCCCTTTGAAAATATGTTTGAAGTCGATAGTCATGGTGGGAAAGGGAAGTGAGTTGTTGAGGATAGGCTGTCAGGCGTCGGATTATTCGGCTTCAATAGCCTGCTACCCAACGATTGGCAACCGCCAACTCAGAGTTAGAAACCAACTTGGATGCCCAGCGTGAGGGTGCGGTTCATGGGGTAAGAGCCCTGATCCACGCCGTAAGTGGGGTTGGTGGTGTTGCCGTAGTTGTTGGCTTCGGGGTTGTAGCCCACATACTTCGTGAAGGTGTACAGGTTCTGCACCGAGGTATAGATGCTGGCGTTCTGCAGACTGGCCTTTTTGGCCCATTCAACGGGCAGGTTGTAGCGCAACGTCACGTTGCGCACCCGCAGAAACGAGCCGTCGTGGATGAAGTAGGAGTTGAAAACCGTGCGCAGTGAGCCGGATGAAGTAGCGCGCGGTGTTTTGCCGTCGCCGGGGTCTTCGGGGCTGCGCCAGCGGTTCACCAGCTCGGCGCGGGCGTTGGTCTGGCCCGGCGAGTTGA
Organism: Hymenobacter sediminicola; assembly: GCF_014250515.1. NCBI lineage: Bacteria > Pseudomonadati > Bacteroidota > Cytophagia > Cytophagales > Hymenobacteraceae > Hymenobacter > Hymenobacter sediminicola. Next base: position 259,995 of record NZ_CP060202.1, read on the forward strand.
AGGTGTACCGGTCGCCGCCGTACAGCACGTCGTTGCCCTGCGAGCCTTGCAGCGTAACGGCCAAGGACAATGCCTTGTAGCCAAACGTGTTCTGCAGGCCGTAAGTGAAGTCGGGGAACGGGTTGCCGATAACGCCTACGTCCTGGGTGTTGATCTGGCCGTCGCCGTTTTTGTCTTTGAATTTGAAGTCACCGGGCACAACAGCTTGGTTGCTGGCTGTCCATCTGGGGCTACTGTCCACATCGGCCTGGTCGCGGTACACGCCCTCCTGCTCGTAGCCGTAGAACACGCCCAGCGGCTGGCCCGGCACCACCCGAATCGAACCAGTGTAGCCGAATACAGCATCGAAGGTGATTTGCTCATTGGCCCCAGCTAAGGCAATGACTTCGTTGCGGTTCAGGGAGAGGTTGGCCGCCGTGCTCCAAGTAAAGTCGCCTTCCAGGATGTTGGCCGTATTCAGTTGGAACTCCAGGCCGCGGTTGCGCACCTCGCCCACATTAGCCAACGCCCGCGACGAATAGCCCAGCAACGACGGAATGTTGCGGTTCAACAGCAAGTCGGTGGTATTGCGCTGGTAGGCAGCCACGGTCAGGTAAATCCGGTCGCGGAACAAGCCCAGGTCGAAGCCGGCATCAACCTGTGTATTGGTTTCCCAGCCTAGGTCCCGGATGGCGACGCCGTTGGGCGAGAAGCCGTAGAAGCGCGTGCCGGCGCCAGCGCCAAACACATAGTTGGCGGCCGTCTGGTAGCTCTGGTAGTTGTAGTCGCCGATGTTGTTGTTGCCGGTCACGCCGTAGGAGGCGCGCAGCTTCAGCTCCGAAATGGCTGGAACAGCTTTGATGAAGTTCTCTTCTCCCACGCGCCAGGCCAGTGCCACCGAGGGGAACGTAGCGTAACGATTGTCGGGGCCGAAGCGCGAAGAGCCGTCGGTGCGGAGGGCCGCCGTCAGGATGTAGCGCTCCTTGAAGGCGTAGTCGAGGCGGCCAAATACGGACGTCAGCGAGTTGGCCGAGTAGTTGGCCTGTCCGAACAACTGCCCGGCAGCCGTGGCGTACTCAATGTTGGTGTTGGTGTAGGTGCCGGTCTGGCCCAGGACGGTGCTGCCCTCGTTGGTGTTGCGCTGCGCCGAATAGCCGGCCAGCAGCGTCACGTTGTGGTTCACGCCCAGCGTCCGGTTGTAGGTGGCTGTGTTTTCCCACACCCAGTTCAGGTTGGTGGAGTTGCCCTGCCGCGCATCAATGTTGTTGAGCACGGGGTTGCTGATGTTGGCCGCCTGGTTGCTGTTGGTGGGCAGCGTGGCCGGCACATAGATGGCCCGGCGGTTGCTGAGCAGTTCGGCCCCGAAGTTGGTGCGCAGGTTCAGCCCCTTGATAATTTCAAAGTCCAGGAAAGTTGAACCCAACGCCCGCACGGCGCTGGTGCGGTCCTGATACAGGTCGATGGTAGCTACCGGATTGAGCAGGTCGCCGGGGGTAGTCAGGCCAGAGCCCGAGTTGCGGATGGCGCCGTAGTCGCCGTTGGGCAGGAATACCGGAATAACGGGCGGCAGAATAAGGGCCGAGGTGACGATGGCCGTTTCGCCGCCGGGGCCGCCGCCCTGAATGTTGCCGCCGTTGTAGCTGCCCGAAATTGGCAGTACGTCGGTGCGCGAGAAGTTAGGGGCCAGGCTCAGACCCAGTTTCAGCTTCTTGCTCAGCTGCGCATCGTAGTTGGCGCGCAGGGCAAACCGGTCGAAGCCGGTGTTCTTTACCACGCCGGTCTGCTTAAAATAGCTGCCCGAAATGTAGAAACGCGAGAGGCTAGTGCCGCCCGAGGCCGACAGCTGGTATTGCTGCTGCATGCCCGTGCGGAATATTTCGTCCTGCCAGTCGGTGTTGGGCAGCTCGGGGGCTCCGGCCTGCAGCGTGGCCGGAATGGCACGGTTGCCGTTGGTGAACGACTCACGCAGATAGTCCAGGTACTCGTCGCGGTCCATCAGGTCTACGCGCTTAGCCACCTGCACAACACCGGTGTTGGCCGTGAAGTTGAAGCGCGTTTTGCCGTCGTTGCGTCCGCGCTTGGTGGTCACAATCACAATGCCGTTGCCACCGCGCGAGCCGTAGATAGCCGAGGCCGCCGCATCCTTCAAAATCTGAATGCTCTGAATGTCGCCGGGCGGAATCTGGTTGTAGCTGTCGGCACTGTTCAGAGGGTATCCGTCCACCACGTACAGTGGCGAGTTGCCGGCCGAAATAGAACCTAGCCCGCGAATCCGGATAACGGCCCCGGCGCCCGGCTCGCCCGAAGGCTCCGTAATCTGGGCACCAGCCACCAAGCCCACCAACGCCTCGTTGGGCGAGGCCACCGGTATCAGTTCTACTTGTTTGGCCGAAACAGTGGCAATAGAAGTGCTCAGTAGCTTTTTCTCCTGCACCCCATAGCCCACCACCACTACCTCACTCAGCGTTTTGTTGTCGGGAGCAAGCGAGATATTAACCGTGCTGCGTCCTCCTACGGCCGTTTCCTGGGGCAGGTAGCCAATAAAGCTGAAGACCAGCGTGGCATCGTCGGCGGCCGTGATGGAGTAACGGCCGTCCGTGTCGGTTTGGGTACCGTTGCTGGTGCCGCGTACCACCACGTTCACGCCGGGTAATCCGGCTCCTTTTTCGTCCACTACTCGGCCTTTCACGGTGATGTCGGCTGCGGGCATGCTGCTTGTGAGTGAGTACTCAATAGGCGTATGCACTGCAGCCAAGGCCGTGCTGTACAGAAACCCTGATGCCGGCAGCAGCAGCAAGGGCCGGGCCAGCTGCCGAAAACGCGAGTGAGGTAGAGAAGAGGGCATAGAAAGGGAATTTAGGTGTGGGTTTTTATCGAAGGCGGGTGCCAAAGCCAGCCGGAAGTAGGCTCGCAAAAGGGCAGCCGAAGGCAGAGCCTACCGTGCAGATGGCTTTTTGAGCGTATAAACTGGATGTGGCAATTCGGCAACAGGGCCGGAATGTATTCCGAAAGCGGCGTCCTGCTAGTAGCTATGCTTTTCTAATCGTTGCGAAGAAAGCAGGCTAAGTCTGGACAAGGACATCAGGCCACGCTACGGACGGACAGCAAGGTTCCGGGAACGGCAACCAAGCGGAAGAAGGGGTGGGACATTGCTAGTGAGTAAGCACTTGTGGGGAGGACTGGGACCGAAAATACAGCACTCACCAGCCGATAGGTTAGGACGGGGCCGTGTTTATTTACGAAAACGTTTGCGGGATTCTGTTGAATTTTCCGGTGAGCATCTTGCCTCGCTGGCAACTAAGACTTGGCTATTTAGCCCGAAAACCTGCCTGACGCCCCCGGAATGCCTGCCGCGCGTGAAGTAAATCCGGGATTAGGTTGTTACTTTATTGACAGAATGCTGCTTCCGCCGCACATGGCCGGGCGCATGAGCCGGAACCTCTCCAGCTTGATAACCCGCCGCTTACCGCATGAAATCAACCAACCTGAAAAGGCTGGCGCAGGAGTTGAACCTGTCCATCTCCACCGTATCGAGGGCGCTGAACGACAGCTACGAAATTGCGCCTGAAACCAAAGCCCGCGTGAAGGCGCTGGCCCAACTGCTCAATTATGAGCCGAACCCGTATGCCAGCAGCCTGCGCAAGCAGAAAAGCCAGACCATTGGCCTGATTCTGCCGGAGGTAGCCAATAACTTTTTCTCGCTGGCCATTGATGGTATCGAGGAAATAGCCCGGGCCAACGACTACCATGTGCTGGTCTACCTCACGCACGAAAGCCACAGCCGGGAAGCCGCCATAGTGCAGCACTTGGCCAGTGGCCGAGCCGATGGTATTCTGGTATCGGTGGCTAGTGAAAGCCCTGACTTCACGCATTTTGACCTGCTCACGGAGCGCGGTATCCCAACCGTGTTCTTCGACCGGGTGCGCGACGAGGAAACCATTACCAAAGTAACGACCGACGACAGCACTAGTGGCTACAAGGCCACCAAGCACCTGATAGATGCGGGCTGCCAGCGTATTGCGTATCTGCTCGTGTCCGATACGCTTTCCATTGGCCTGCGGCGGCAGCAGGGCTACGAGGATGCCCTGCGTGATGCCGGCTTGGCGTACGACCCGGAACTAGTTCTGCTGGGCCATCCTGACCGCGAAGAGAATATCATTCTGATTCGGGAGTTGCTACAGAAGCACCCGGATATTGACGGTATTTTCGCCTCCGTAGAAAGCCTGGCTATGTGTAGCTACGAAGTCTGCCAGGAGCTGGGGAGGCGCATTCCGGAGGACGTGAAGGTTATCAGCTTCTCGAATATGGCCGTCGCGTCACTACTGTCTCCGGCCCTCACAACTATCACTCAGCCCGCCTACGAAATGGGTCGGGAAGCAGCCCGGATCCTGTTTCGGTCCATCAGCAAGAACAAACCGGTGCTGCCCAGCCAGAGCATGGAGCTTCAGTCGCAACTGGTAGTGCGCCGGTCTACGCAGGCAAGCTGAACAACGCAAAAGGGCCGCATACGCGGCCCTTGTTGCTGGAGATAGTGGCGGAAAAAATTGCTAGAATGGGTAGCCGATGGCAATATTCAGGCGGGGGGCTTTGTCGTCGGGCGTGCCGTAGGGGGCACGTATTGGCATGGCCGCATCGAAGCGGATAACAAAGAACTGCACATCAATCCGGATGCCGGCGCCGGCCCCAATAGCCAGCTGGTTCAGGAATTTTGACGGCTCGAATTTCCCTCCTACGCGGGCTGGGTCTTCGTTTACCAGCCAGATGTTGCCGGCATCCACAAACAAAGCTCCCTTCACATACGGAAACAAGTCCTGGCGGTATTCGGCGTTGGCTTCGAAGCGCAGGTCGCCTACCTGGTCATAGAAATTGGTCTGCTTCTCCGTATCGGGCTTGTAAGTGCCTGGGCCAATACCACGTGCGGCATAGGCCCGCACACTGTTGGGGCCACCAATGCCGTACTGCTTGAGGTAAGGCAGCACGCGCGAGTTCTGATAGGGTAGGCCCGCCCCAATCAGGAGGCGAGTGGCAATTTTGTTGCCACTGGTGGGGTCGGCGGAGATGCGGAAGTAGTTGCGGAATTCTAGGTCTACTTTGGTGTATTGCGAAAACTGCTGGCCGATGAGCGTGTAGGCCGTGCTGCCGTCGGGGTTGGTTTCTTTGGGCTGGCTAGTCAGGTTACTGAACAGGTAAGCCAGATTGCCGGACAACTCTACCCCACCGCTGAAATACATCTGGTTGCGGCGCTGTTCCAACGCCTGCTGGTTGTAGGTGTAGCGGTAGCTGCTACCCAGAATAAACTGCTGGCGGAAGCTGTTGGCCAGGAAGGCATTGTCATCAAGCAGCTTCTGAAAAACATCCGACACGGTTCCCAGTCGCAGGTATTGCAGGTCAATGGGCCGTAGCTCCTGCTCGTTGGTGATTTTGGTTTTCCAGGTGTAGCCGTAGTTCAGGCTGAACGCGTCCTGCCGGAAAGCGTCTAGGCGCTGCACGTATTTATAGCCGGCTCCAAAGGTAGTGCGCGGCTGAAAGTCGGAGTTGCGCAGCTGGATATCAAAGGGCGGCGTGATGAGACGCGGCACAATAAGCTGCGCGTCGGCGCCCAGCTCGTAGGATGTGAGGCCAATGGCGTTGGTGCCGGTGCGGGTTTGGTTCTCAAAGGCTCCCGTTACGTTCACCAGCAACTGTTCGGCGCCGCGCAGGGCCGAGCGGTTGCGGAACTGAATGCGGAAGCCCGGCCCCACAAAGCCATTGGACTTGCTCACCAGCAGCACTTCCGCCCGCAGGCTCTTTTTGGGCACCTGGGTCATGCGCACAAACGCATTCAGGTGGCCGTATTCGGCGGAGTCGGGCTGATTGCGGGCGGGTCGGAACCGGATATCCACGAACTTGAACGTACCCAGGCTCATAAGGCGGCTCAGGGTCTGGTCGGCGCGGCGGCGGCGGTACAGGCTGTCGGGGTAGAGAAAGGTGGCGTTGGTAATGGCCTTCGCCTTAAACATTTTCTCATCCGGGTAGTAGCGGTACTTGTTGTAGATGATGGGTTGGCGGCCTGCCGAAGCTGTGTCCGATAGTGAGTAGTCAGTGTTCAGGCTTACGCGGTTGAGCACATACGGCTGGGCCGCGCGCTTCGGAATCGAGCCTTTCACCTTCAGGTACACATTCACCTGGTTGTCGAGGGTACTATCTACCTGATACAGTAGGTAGTCGGGCGTGAAGTAGTAGTAGCCCTGGTTTTTGAGCACGCCATCAATACGGATTCGTTCGTTGATAAGCGTCTGTAGATTGTAGGGGTCACCTACTTTTAGCAGCGACGCCGACTCAGTGGCCCGAATGGCGCGGTCAAGCAACGTGTCACGCTCCGGATAGCGAATTTCCTTGATCAGGTAAGGCTTTCCTACCCGCGCCAGATAATCGACGGTGGCCGTCTGGCCCTTTTCCTTCACCTTACTGTGGACCACCGGCTTGAAATAGCCGTTGTTGTTGAGACGGTTGGCCATCAGGTTTTTCACCCGTTGGGTGTCTACCTCGCTCAGCAGCACCGGTTTTTCACCGTACTTGTCGGCCAGCCACTTACCCAGCCCTTTGGTTTTGCCTTCGCCCAGGCTCCAGAAGTAGAGTTTGGGCCGCATGCCCAAGATAGAGGCATTGGGCTTTGGCGCAATAACCGATTCCAACTCCGTCGTCAAGGCGCTTTCGTTTGGGACCGGCGCTTCCGACTGCACTTTCACAGTGCTTCCGGTGTAGAGCTTGCTGCCTTCCGGAATGTATTTGGTGCCCGAGCAAGCCGCCGACAGTGCCAGCATGCTCAGGGCGGCCCACTTTCGCAGCCATGGCCCCGCGGCCTTTCCTGGCAGGAGCCGGCGTGCTGCCGGACGACTTTCGGAACGGGAGGAAGAGCTAAAAGGCATGAACAGAGCTGGTTTCTGGAAAAGGATACTGGAAAGAAGTGCCGGCGGACACCACGCCTGAAACGGGAAGGCTTGCTAGCGGCCGGAAGTGGTGGGGCGCCCGGCTACACGCGTGGTGTCGCGCCGCTGGTCCGAGGCCAGGGTCTGCGTCGAGTCCTGGGCCGCTTTCTTTTCGCGGCGCTGCTGGCGGCGGTTCTGCTTCACTTCTTCCTTCACCACGTCGTCAATACCCTTGAACAGGTCGGCCAGGTCGCGGTAGTCGCGCTGGAAGATGAGCGAAGCACCGGTGCGCACAAACTGCCCGTCGATGTCGCCATAAGCATTGTTGCGGAAGGCCCGCAACCGGATTCGACCATTGGCCAGCACGTTGTATTCCACGCTCACATCACCCGCAAACGAGCTGATACCGGCCTGATTCTGTCCCTGGCTAGCCTGGTTGCCGCCACCCAGCGGCACATCGGTGCCGAGGCGCACGGTAAGACGGTTATTGAGCAGCTGGCGGCGCACGGCCACGTTCAGGTCGGTACGGGTTTTCTCGGCGCCGCTGCTGTAGTCGGCATAGGAGTTCACGCCTAGCTCCACGCCCAGGTTGGACAGGTAGGAGCCAGTGAGGTTATTGAGCTGCTGCGTAAGCACTTGGCTGGCCGAGCCGCGCAACTGGTCGGCTACGATGTTGCCGCCGCTGCTCTTGAACGGGTCATCGGTCATGAAGCGGTTCAGGACCAGCAGCGAGAATACCTGCTTGTTCAGCTCCGAAACCTCACTGGGCTGGCGCAATTGGGCTAGGCGGGCCTCAATTGGGCCGCGCAACTCCGAGCGGCTTTCCTCTGGCAGCTTGATATCGAAACCAATAATAGGCTTGAGCAGCTCGCCGGTCACGTTCAGGAACACCTGGAACGGCAACTGGTTGCGGCCCACAGCGTTCAGGGTTTCGTCGGCGAGGCCCTGCGAGGCCAGCAGCTCGGCTGGGGCGGCCTTCACGTTGTAGATAGCCGCAATGTTTAGCTGCGCGTTGTACGGGTCACCGCTCCATATAATAGAGCTGCCCTGCCCAATGTCGAACTTGCGCGACGCCAGATCATAGAGCGACATATTGTAGGTGCCGTCTGTCACGTCGAGGCGGCCGGTAAGGGTAATGGTACCCGCTGGGTCAATGGCCGTATTGAGGGTGCCGGCTGCCCGCACTTTCAGGTTGTCGCCGGAAATTGGGTCGATAACAAGTGTGAAGGGTGTGTTGTCGTTGACGGTGACGCGGGCTGTGATGTCGAAGCCGGCGGCGGTTTTGGCCGAATCCAGGGCTACCTGGCGCGCCAGCATCGTATCGAGTGGGGCGCTTTTATCTACCCACTCCACTATGCCGTCGGTGGCTACCAGGCCGGCCTCATCGTTGGGCACCACAATGGTCAGGTCGGAGCCTTCCACCACTACCACGCGCGTGTTCACCACCGGCAGGTTCATGTTGCCGCTGATACGGGTATCGGAGTCCAGCACCAGCTTGCCATAAAACAGCTCGTTGTCGGTGGCGCGGCTGTTCACGGCCAGGAACCGGTCGGTGGTGGCGTTCAGGTTGAAGCGGTAGGTGTTGACGTCGGCCAGATTAGGCATCAGAATGCGGCCGTCTACCACCGCTTTGTTGTTGAGCGAATCGAGGATGGTGAAGTTGTCGAAGCGCATGCCCTGCGGATCGAAGCTGATGGTCTGGCCGGGCATCCGGAAGTCGGAGCCCAGCTGCGTAAGTGTCAGGCCGGCATCCTGGGTAGTCGTGAGCGTGCCGTTCATGATGGGCTTACTTGCCGTGCCCGTCACGACCATGTTGCCCGTAATTCCGCCCGTGGCTTCGCGTAGCTGCCCGACCGAGAAAGGCTCGGCAGCCTTCAAATCGAAGCGGTTTACGGTTATATCGAACCGGATGGGGTCGGGCGGAGTAGCCAGGTAGTAACCTACGGCCCGTACGTCGGTGCCCTGCTGGTTGGTGAGGCGTACATCTACATTGTAGCGGTCGGGGGTAGGGTTGGTAGCTTTGAGCGTCACGTCGCCTACTACCGTCTTATTATACACCAGATTGCTCAGCACAGCATCGGCCGTAAAGGCCTGCCGGGGCTGGCCCAGGCTCAGGGCCAGTGCCTGACCGTTCAGAGTGCCGGCTACCAACGAATCCTGCATGCCAGCAGCGCGGGCCAGGCTGTTTAGCTCCAGGTTCTGCATGTTTAGCTGCAGCGGATACTGCGCACCGGGCAGGGTCTGCAGCTTCAAGGAGCGGTTGTTGCGGCTGAACTCCACATTATTGGCGAAAATGGCGCCTGTGGCAGTAGTATAGCGCAACTCATTGCCAGGTGTTACGGCCCATTCCACACGGTCCAGCATCAGCTTGGGGTCGAAGCTGAACGCATAGGCGTCGCCACTGTTAAGTACTCGCAGCACACCGGCCATATTCAGCCGCTCGGCGCTATCTGACTCCGCAATGCGCAGGCGGGTGCCAATCTGGTTGTTCTGGATGCTGCCAGCCAGCGTAGGGTTCGGGATGCGCAGGGTGGTGTCCTGGCTGATCTGACGCAGACCCAGTCCGTAGTCCAGCTTTTGCGGATCAGACTGCACGTTGAATTTCAGCGAGTCCAGCGCATAGCCCATGTACACGATGCGTGGAATGCGGGTGTTCATCGTGAGGTTGGCGGCGCGGCTGTCGAAGGAGCCCGTAAGTTTGAACGGTGTGAGCTGCTTGAGGTCGGGCACCAGTTTCTGCAGGGCTGCCGTGTTTTTCACGTTGGCATCGAAGGTGAAGCGGCGGTCGGCCTTAGAGGGGCGGTATTGCACGTCCGGTAGGTCAAAATATCGGTCGATGTGCTCCTGCAGGGCCGTGGCAATGTCGCCGAGGCGGGTGTTGCCGTTCAGGTTCAGATCTACAATGTTGGAGTTGAACACAACTTCGGTACGGCCCGGTACCTGCACAATGCTGCCCCGCACCGAGTCCAGCGCAAATGGCTGGTTGTCGCGCACGATGATGATGTTGTTGCCGGAGAACGTGCCGTTTATGGTGTTTAGGTCGGAGCCGCGCAGTTTGGCGGTCAGGTCGCCCTGCACGCGCAGGTCGCCGCCGGTGTAGAAGCCCAGGGCCGTAAGGTTGGCGCCGCGCAGGTTGAGGCGGTCCACGGTGTAGCTCGGGTTGTTGGCGTCGCGCAGGTTCACGGTGGCCAGCAGGTCCAGGTTCAGGTTGGGGTCTTCTGTGCTGCGGGCATCCACCACGTACAGGTTCCGGTCAATGTCCACGTTGGCTGTGATGCCGCGGTAGGTATAGCCGTTGTAGGTGGCGCGCTGCACGTTGGCCGTCAGCTTGCCGCGCAGCATATTCGGGTCGAGGCCGCCGCGGCCGTTCAGGCGGCCGTTGGCTGTCACCTTGCCAATGGTCGGGTCGCGCAGGATTTTGCCCACGTCCAGGTTTTGGGTGCTGAAGGTGGCAGCAATAGGCTCCTGGCCTTTCGGACCGGCGCCCAAATCCACCTTCGCTGCTACATTCCCGAAAGTGGTGGTAGCACGCAGGTCAGCATCAAACAGCATAGCTGTAGGGCGGCCCCGGAACGTGCCGGCCACCGTCATGCGCGGCGAAATGCGGTACTCATTCGGAATCGTGCCCTTAGGCACCAGGCTGCGGATATCGGCCTCAGTAGTCGTGAACTGCTGAATGTTGAGGTCGGTGTAGAGGCGGCGGTCTGTTTCGGGCAGGCCCTGAATCCGGCCGCTGGCCTTCACGATGGTGTTGCGGAAGCCCACAAACTCCAGCCCTTGAATCCGCATATCGCCCACGCGCCCACTCACGCGCCCACTCAGCAGGATAGACTGGTTGGGACCCGTATTGAACGGCGGCGTGCCGGCTAGGTCGGGGGCCAGATATAAAATGTCGCGGAAGCCGAGGCGCACATTGCGCAGGTCGCCCTCAATACCGAGGTTGGGCAACTGCTTCATATCGGCCAGCGCATCGAGGCTCTTGTAGCGCATGCCCAGCGTCTGGCGGATGCGGGTGTGCGGCGTAACCAGGTCGAGGTTGGTCAAGCGCGTCTGCACCGAGTCAAATACCACATCAGCCTTCGCCGACTGCACCTGGAAGCCGCTTTTCTCCTTACCGGCCAGTTGGTTGATGCGGCCGGTGGTGCTGTTTTCGGAGTAGCGCAGGCTCTCCAGGTTCAGCGTCAGGTCCGTAAACTTGAGGTGGTTGTAGTCCATGGCCGGCACGCGGGTGCGCTGCGTCGGCTCGTTAAAGTTGTCGAAGGCCACGTCCACACCGCTGATGTCGGAGCGGTTCAGGGTCACTACCCAGTTGGCGGGCTGGCCGGTGGCGCCTTCCACGGCATCGTTCAGGTCGCGCACCACTTCGGCCGGATTCACGAGGCGCTTTTCTACCGGTACGTTTTCGTTCTGGGCGTAGGCAATGCTGGTGTTGCGTAGCTTCACCGTGTTCAGGGCTACCCGCGAGTTGATCAGGTCGATGTTGTCGGCCGTAATTTCGGCCTCGCCCACGCGGGTGCTGATGAACTGCGCCGACGGGTCGTTCTTATACGTGAGGCTGACGTTGCTCAGGTTCGCCCGGTTCAGTCCGAACGTCAGGGCCAGTGGTTCCGCTACGGCCGTGTCCGGCGGCGCAGTTTTGGTTTGGGCAATGCTGATGCTAGTGTTGCGCAACGTGGCTTCGTCCACCTTATAAATAGACTGGTCCACGTCCACAGCATCCATGGCTACGGCCAGCTCGCCTACTTTCGTGCGCAGGTTCATACCCTCCACCTGGTCGTCGTAGGTGAGGTGAATGTTGGTCAGGCGCAGGTCGCCGATGTCGTATTTGAAGCCTGAGCCGGTCGTGTCGGCCGGCGTGGTTGTGGTGGTGTCGCCGGCCGCAAAGGCATTCACGATGAAGTCGTAGTTCGATACGCTGTCGGGCTCGGTGCGCTTGATGGCCAGCCGCCCGTCGTTCAGCTCCAAGGACTTCAGGTTGATTTCTGATTTGGTGAGGCCCCACAGGTCCAGGTCGACGCCCAAGTGGCCCACCGACAGCAGTGTATCGCCTTGCTGATCTTCGATATACACGCCGTCGAGACTGAGAGCGTGCTTGAAATCGGTGCGAAACTTGGCTATCCGGACTTCCGTGCCAATTTTATCTTGTAGGTAGCCAGCCGCTTTGCGGGCCGCATAGTCCTGCACCGACGGAAATTGTAAGGCAACTACAATCCCGACGACTAGCAGCAGCACAAAAGCCACAAGCCCAAGGATAGTATACAGCGCACGACGAGCGTAAGTAGGCAGAGTAGTAATAACCAGACACAGTTAGGGTTCAATGAAAACCAAACGGTAGAAATGGCCCTGGGGTTGGGAAAAAGCGTGCTAAGTCGTTGTAGCGCTACACTCATGGCACCCGATGGTGGTTTGACCGGGTAGCGCCGGCACCAGCCAGATTATGGCCAATAGCGCACAATACCGCGGCAGCTACTTATCTTTCGGACTTATTCTTTTCGCCCCATGATTCTCCGTTTTTCCCTGCCCTACCGCACCGCGTGGGGCCAGCGGCTGGTAGTGTGCGGTTCTGAGCCAAGCCTTGGCCAATGGAACCTCGACCACGCACTCTCACTGCAATACAACCCTGAGCTTGGCCGCTGGAGCCACGAAATCAGCCTGCCTGATGACGTAGTCGGCACCGTGGAATATAAGTACATCCTGCTCGACGACCAGGATGGTGGCAAACACTGGGAATGGGGCCCCAACCGCAGCGTCCGGCACGACGGCAGCCAGTTCAGCCGCATCGTGCTGGAAGACTTTTGGCGTGCCCCGGCCCAGCCCGAAAACGAATTGTTTACGTCGGCCTTCACAGAAGCACTGCTCCGCCGGCCGGCCGCTGCCAAAGCGGCTAAGCCAGCCAAAGCCGCCCGCGTTGCCGATGCGGTAGTGCGGTTTCAGCTGGCTGCCCCGCGCGTAGAGCCTGGCCACCAGCTGTGCGTGCTGGGTTCCGATGCCGCCCTCGGTGCCTGGGATGCCCGCAAAGCCGTGCTGCTTTCTGATGCTGACTACCCCACATGGACTGCCGAAGTGGCCCTGGAACAGCCCGACCGGGCTGTGCAGTATAAGTATGGTATTTGGGACCCGACGGAGAAGAAAATCGTGCTGCTGGAAACCGGCGACGACCGGATTCTGCCGCCTTCCCAGGACCGCAGTACCCTGCGCGTGCGCGCCGATGAAGGCTTCCGCTACCCCAGCACCTGGCGCGGCACCGGCGTAGCGCTACCCGTGTTTTCACTGCGGAGCCAGCGCGGCCTGGGCGTGGGTGAGTTTCCCGACCTGAAGCTGCTTGTAGATTGGGCCGTGGCTACTGGCATGAAGCTGGTGCAAATTCTGCCCATCAACGACACCGTAGCCACGCACACCTGGGTCGATTCGTATCCGTACGCGGCCATTTCGGTGTTTGCGCTGCATCCGCAATACCTCCACCTTGAAGGTATTGCGCCGCTCAAGGATAAAAACGCGCAAAAGGAACTAGATCAGCTGCGCGAACAGCTGAATGCCAAAGACTTCGTGGACTATGAGCCGGTGATGCAGGCGAAGTGGAAGTTTGCGCGGTTGCTGTATCAGCAGGAGAAAAAGCAGTTCCTCGCCGACCCGGCCTTCCTGGCGTTCCGGGAGGCGCAGAAGTCGTGGCTGGAGCCGTACGCAGTATTCTCCGCGCTGCGGGACCAGTTCGGCACCGCCGACTTCCAGCAGTGGCCCGGAGAGTACCGGACTCCGGCAAAAGTAGCGGAGCTGATCCGGGAAGATGCGCCCAACTTCGATGAAGTAGCGCTACACTTCTTCACCCAGTTCCACCTCGACAAGCAGCTGCTTGATGCCGTCGAGTACGGCCGCCAGCACGGGGTGGTGCTCAAAGGTGACTTACCCATTGGTATCTACCGCCATTCCGTAGACGCCTGGACCCAGCCCGAGCTCTACCACATGCACCAGCAGGCCGGTGCCCCACCCGACGACTTCTCTACGACTGGCCAGAACTGGCGCTTCCCAACCTACAACTGGGAACGAATGGCCGAGGATGGCTACGCGTGGTGGAAGCAGCGCATGAGCACCTTGGCCCGCTACTTCGATGCCCTGCGCATCGACCATATTCTGGGCTTCTTCCGCATCTGGGAAATTCCAGGGCATTCGGTGGAAGGCCTGTTGGGCCATTTCTCCCCGGCTCTGCCGCTGCATCAGCATGAAATAGAGCAGCGCCTTGGCTGGTTCAACTATGGTCGCCTCTGCGAGCCGTATATCCGCTGGCATATTGTGCAGCAGCTCTTTCACGGGCAGGCGCAGGTCGTGTTCGACGAGTTTATGGAAGACGCCGGCTACGGCGCCATCCGGCTGAAGGAGCACGTGCGTACCCAGCGCCAGATGGAAGCCGTGTTTGAGCAGAAAATAGCCGCGGACCCCGCCAACACCGACCACTACAAATGGCTGCGCACCGGCCTCTATAGCCTTGCCAATGAAGTACTGTTCGTGCCCGACGACCTGCGGCCCGACCACTATCATCCGCGCATCACGGTAGACAAATCGGTATCGTTCCGGGAGTTGAATGGGGAGGATCAGCACCGTCTGCGCGACATCTACAACGACTTCTTCTTCCGGCGCCACGAGAACTTCTGGCGGGAGCAGGGCCTTACCAAGCTGCCGCCCGTGCGCTACGCCACCAACATGCTCATTTGCGGCGAAGATCTGGGCATGGTGCCGGCCTCGGTACCGGGCGTAATGAAGGCGCTGGGCATGCTGGGTCTCAACATTCAGCGCATGCCTTCCGACCCGAAAGTAGAGTTTGGCCACCCCGATGCGGCTCCTTATCTGTCGGTGGTGAGTCCTGGTTCGCACGACATGAGCACGCTGCGCGGCTGGTGGGAAGAAGACCACGCTACCACCCAGCGTTTCTTCGAAACCATATTGGGCCACTGGGGCGAGCAGGCCCCGTACCAGTGCGAGCCATGGGTAGCCCGCGAAATCATTGTGCAGCATCTGCACTCGCCAGCTATGTGGGCCATTTTCCCGCTACAGGACCTGCTGGCTACGGATGCTACCTTACGTCGGGCTGATTCGCACGAAGAGCAGATCAATGTGCCGGCTAATCCGACCCATTTCTGGAAATACCGGCTACACCTCCCCTTAGAAGAGCTGTTGAAAAAATCTGTGTTTAGTAATGAAATTTTAGGACTAAACACGTCAAGCGGTAGGGTGAAGTCTTACTGAGTGTTGTAGCATTTCTGGCCCCTATTCATTAAAAAAGAGCCCTGTCGCATCGACAGGGCTCTTTTTATTTTTTTTCATAGTGGTAAATCCACCCGGTTGAGGAAAATCGTATGGCTCCCGGATTTTGTATGAATCTCCTAAGGCCATCGACTTAAAGTGGGACTTTTCTTGATTCCCGCGGTGGGAATGATGGTTCATCCTGTAAAAAGCAGTGTTGGGCGAAAACCTCCCGCACGTGCCTCCAGTGCCATCTAATTTTGGTGACAGGTAGCATACTGCCAAGGCGCTACTTCGCACTTACACCTCCTGATACAAACACTTTTGTTTTTCTATGAGAACAACCTTACAACTTGCAGTGATGCTACTGGTTGGGCTGGCCTTGCGGCAGACAGATGCCCAAGCTCAGCAGCCCGCCAGCAGGATATCGGCAGCCCGAACACCAGTTCAGGATGTGCTGTTTTTTCCTGGTGCCCGGGCTACCTCTTCCACTACAGCCAACCGAGTAGCGGCCCGCACCTGTAGCGACGTGAATTCGGCTGATTTTTCTGGTCGCACCATTGGTGAAGACTGGAAAGTGAGCCGCACGTTGACCACCGAAGGGACTAGCGTCAGTTCCGCTGGCTACACATCCAACCCGACCAACGCCACGTCGGCGCTGGCTGTGCAGGATGTGGTGTATGGCCGAGTGCTGTATTGGACACAGGACTTTTCCAGCAACGGAACTCTCGCCACAACCAACACGAATGTCAACCGGACGACTCTGACCCTCAATCTAAACCGCAGTGTTAGTGGTTTTGCGCTGACTATCAACGATATTGATAGGGTGGTAGGCAACCAGACCAACAACGGTTGGACTGACTTGGTGCAGTTTGATGGCTACGCTACGGCTACCTCTACTACCCCCATCACGCTGACTGCGGCCGATGTGACGCTGGGTACGAACAACACGAATGCCTGGAATGGCAACAACCAGGTAATCGGCACCAACAACAACGGAACGGTAGATGGCAACGTGACGGTGCTGTTTCCGTCGGCCGTAACGAAGGTGGTTATTACCTATAAAAACGCGCAGACAACTTATGCGGACCCCGGTTCGCAGATTATCGGTATTGCCGACTTTAGCTGGTGCGCCTCGGCTGATGCCTACACCACCCTGACCGGGCCAGGCTCCCTTAGTGCTGGCGTGGTTTCGGGCAACTACACTGCTACGTTCGGTAACAACGGCCCTGATAACCTGGCGACCCAAACGCGGGTAGTTTCGGTTCCAGCCAATACGGCTTCCGCCGTGTCGGCTCCGGGCGCTACGGTAACTGGCAGCCAGGCAACTGGCTGGACACTAACCTACCCTGCGGCTACCGGCGTAGCAGCAGCTACCTCTACCAGCTACAACTTCACGATCAGGCCGCTACCGGGCACCGGCAACATTGCCGTTACCAGCACGACGACCACCACGACCAACCAAACCAGCACGACCAACGACCAGGCCACAGTTACTTATCCCGTAACGCAGATAGCGGACCTGACTACTACACTGACAGGCCCGGGTTCATTAGCGGCTCTTCCGACGGCAACTCTGCCATCTGGCAACTACACCGTCACGTACACCAACAATGGTCCGTCGATAGCGGCCAGCGTAACGCGCACGGTAACTATCCCAACTGCTTACGTTTCGGCAGTAACACCCTCGGCAGGTTCTGTTGCTACCGTAGGCAGCAATTTCGTGATTACCTTCCCAGCGGCTACCAACGTGGCCTCTGGCAACACGGTGTCGTACACGTTCACGGTTACACCGAAAAACTCTGGCACTAGCGCCGGGCAGACTATTACGGCTACCAGTACCACTGCAGTAGGCACTGGCGGCACCAGCCAAGGTGCCAACACTGCCCCTGACCAGGCCAGCGTATCGTACATTGTAAACAACACGGCCGATATTTCGGCTGCGTTTACCAGCCCTACAGCTGCCAGCACTACTGCCACTGCGGGTACTACCGTTAACTACACGGTGCAGTACACCAACGCTGGCCCGGCCACCGCCAACAGCGTAACCCGTACTGTAAGCATTCCTGCCGGCGTACCAGGCGTGACGGCTCCGGGCGGCACAGTAACCGGTGACCAAACCAATGGCTGGACTATCACCTATCCCGGCGGTAACTTCTCGACAGGCAACTCGGTTTCGTACAGCTTCAGCATCGTAGCGCCGGCCACCGGCCCGATTACGCTGACGGCCAACACAACTACGACTTCCGGCCAGACGAACACCGGCAATAACTCCTCAACGCGCACCCTGAACGTCACCCCAATTGTACTGAGCGGCACTATTTTCGATGACGTGAACTACGGTGGCGGCGCCGGGCGCGACTACGCTACGGCCAATACTTCGGCCCGAAATTCCGCCTTCGCGGACGGCGCCATTCGTCGGCCAGGTGCTACCGTAGAACTCTACGATGCTGCTGGCGACTATGTAGCTTCGACTACTACCAACGCTGCCGGTCTGTACTCGTTCAACGTGCCTTCGGCCGCTACTTACCGGGTGCGGGTGGTGAATTCCACCGTAACATCAGTGCGAGCCAGCACGGCCACTGGCCTGCTGGGCACCCAGACGTACGTATATAACGACGTAAACCGGGTGGGCGGCGAAGAGCCCGCGTTGCTGGATGCTCCAGCCAATACCACCGATGCCAACCTGTCCTCGCTCACGGCTGGCACAGGTATTACCGCCACCACGGCTCAGTCCATCAAGCAGGTGGTTGTGCCTACCGCTGGCCTGACTACGGTTGACTTCGGGTTCAACTTTGATGTAATTACCAACACGCGTGATTCTGGTGCTGGCTCGTTGCGTCAGTTCATCACGAATGCCCGTGCACTGTCCAACACCAACCTGGCTCAGGTAGGCCAGACGGCAGGAGTAGAAGCCTCTATTTTCATGATCAGCAACGGCAGCACCACTACGGTGCCGGCCGGTATGCGCAGCGGCGTAAGCGGCGGTGCTGCGTCCAATGGCGTAGCAACTATCACGCTGGCCTCGGCATTGCCTTCTATTACGGGCGCCAACGCCGGAGCTACTACGCTCACCGGCTTGACGCAGTCTGGACTGTACGGCAACCAGAGCCAGCCAGTATCCGAGCAGACGACGGGCCCTGAGGTTATTGTGGACTTCAATGGCGCTAATGGTTTCGGTATCTCGGCCGCTAATGCCCGCGTTATCAGCATGGGTTTCACGGGTGCCAACCCAACGGGCGGTTCTACCACGGCGGCCATCAGCATCACGGCCGGTGCCACAAGCGCACTGCTACAGGACAACACGTTCTACAACAACGGTTCTAACCTGCGCATCAATGGCGTAGGCGGCGCTACCATCACCGGCAACATCTCCCGGAATGCGCTGGCCAACAACTCGGACGGTATTGAAGTAACCGGCTCGTCGTCGAACACCATTACCAACAACCAGTTCATCAACAACGCAGGTTACGGTATCGACTTCATTGGCGGCACCAGCACCGGCAATACCATCACCGGCAACCTCTTTAAGAGCAACGGCCAGACGACCAGTGACGGCCAGACGGCAGGTATTGGTATCCGGAGCACCGGCGCTGCCAGCAACAACATCATCGGCAACACCTTCACAGCAAACGTCGGCGATGGTATTTCGTCGAGAGGTGGTTCGAACAACATTTTCTCGCAAAACAGCTTCTACGCCAACGGCGACTTGGGCATTGACCTGACGGCCACGACCAACAACGACGGCGACGGCGTAACGCTGAACGAAACCGACGACGTAGATGGCACCACGACGGCCAACGGCCTGATTAACTTCCCGGTTATTACGGCCGCCACCATCCGCAACGGCAACCTGATTGTGCAGGGCTTTGCCCGGCCGGGTGTCACGGTAGAACTGTACGTAGCTGCTCCTGATGGTACCGGCTTCGGCGAAGGCCAGACGTATTTCCGCACGTTTGTGGAAGGTTCTGTAGATGATAAGGATGCCGGCACGAGTACCTATGCCGGTCTGATTAACGACATCGACCAGGGCACGGACAACACCAACCGCTTCACGGTATCTATTCCGCTGGCCTCCCTCACGGCAGACCAGCGCACGGCCCTGACGGCCAATAACGCGCAGCTGACGGCTCTAGCTACCCTGGCGACTAACACGGCCAACAACTACGGCACGTCGGAATTCTCGGGTACGGCTCCAGTATTCCAGGCTCCCGTTGCCAACAACGATGCTGATAGTACGACCCCCGGCACGGCCATTACGCTGACGGTAACGAGCAACGACCAGTATAGCATCGACCCCGCAACGGTAGCCCTAAACGGGCTGGCCGCTGGCAACACCACGGCTGTAGCCGTAACGGGCGGCACGTTCCAGTTTCTGAGCAGCGGGCAGGTGCAGTTCACGCCGGCTGCCGGTTTCACGGGCATTGCGACGGTTCCTTACACGGTTAACAATACCTCGGGCACGGTTTCGAACACGGCGTACATTTCGGTGGAAGTCCGCAACCCCGCCATTGATCTGGCCACGACTATTTCGGCTCCGGCTAACAACACGGCCATCAACGGCGGCACAGCCCTTACTTACACGGTAGCCGCCACCAACAACAGCGGCACGGCCGTAAGCGGCGTAGTAGAAACCCTGCAACTGCCGGCTGGCCTGACCACAGGCGGTGCTACCGTAGCCATTGCGGGCGGTGCCAATGCCGCTTCGGCCACTTACGACAATGCTACCGGCCTGGTAAGCATTCCAGTAGGCACGCTAGCAGCTTCCAGTACGCAGACCTACAGTGTGGCGGTATCGGCTATGCCGGGCAGCGGCCCGATAACGGCTACGGCCAACATCAGCGGCAGCGGCACCGAAACCAATACGGCCAACAACACGGCTGCCACGACGGTAACCATCAACCCGCGCTATGATGTGGCTACGACCCTCAGCGGTCCGGCTACGGGCGTGGTGCGCGGCAACGAGGTGACGTACAGCGTGACGACCAGCAACCTAAGCACTACCGCCGGCTCGGTGTCGGTGGCTCCGAACGTTATTCAGACGGTACAGCTGCCAATGGGCCTGACGGGAGTATATGCTTCTAATGGCGGTACGTACAACTCCGGCAACGGTGTGGTGACGTTCCCGGCTATTGCGGCGCTGCCAGTAGGCCAGACGGTGGTGAATTCCATCAGCTTTGTGGCACCTTCGGCCAACTTCGCGGCTCTCACGGCCACGGTAACCGCCGGTGCCAGCAGCAACAACGCCGGTGACATCAACTCACCTACCAGCGGCACCACGAACAACAACGCGGCTAATCTGAACAACTCTACTGCCGCTGTTGCAACGGTAGCAGGCAGCAGCGCCGTGAACGTGTATACCACCATCAGCTCGTCGGCTTCAGTTGTGGCGCCAAGCGGCTCCGTAACCTTGACTGTAGTAACCGGTAACGCTGGTCCTGCCTCAGCCGCTGGCGTGATTGAAACCCTGCAACTCCCAGCCGGCCTGACGGCTAATGGTGCCGTGACGGTTTCGAACGGTGGCTCCTACAACAACACGACGGGCCTCGTGACCTTCGCCTCTATCGGGACGCTGGCTTCGGGCGCTACCAATCCGGTAGCTCAAACGGTAACTTTTGTGGCCCCAACGCAGGGCTTCGTGCTGGCTACGGCCACGGCCTACACCACCTCCGCCGACGTATTGCCTGCTGACAACCTCGCGCAGACCAAAGTGGAAATCACGCCCCGCGCCGACGTAGCAACTACGCTGGCGGGTCCGGCCACGGTGGTTCCCGGCCAGGTTGTGACCTACACCGTCACGACCACCAGCAACGCGGAAGGCACGGCCTCCGGCGTAGTGCAGCGCGTGCTGCTGCCGGCCGGTCTGACCGGCGTGACCGTATCGAACGGCTCGTATGATGCCGCTACCGGTATTGTAACTATTAGCTTCCCGAATGCGCTGGCCAAAGGCTTCACGCAGACCAACTCCATTTCCTACACCGTGCCGGCAGGTGCCACCAGCTACGTAGCCACGGCCAACGTAAGCAGCAGCACTCCGGAAACGGTTCTGACCAACAACTCGGCTGCTGTAACGACGACGGTACAAGCCGCTGTTGATGTGCAGGTGGCCGTGAGCGGTCCGGCTTCGGCCCCTGCGGGTAGCCCCGTAACCTACGTGGTAACTTCTACCAACAACGGCCCGTCGGTGGCCACCGGTGTAGCTACTACGCTGCAGCTGCCGGCCGGCCTGACTGTCGGCGGTACCGTAACGGTAACGGGCGGTGGTAGCTACGATAACGCCACTGGTCTGGTGAGCTTCACGTCGGTGAGCGTACTGGCCAATGGCGGTAGCTACTCTAACTCTGTAACGGTGGTAATGCCCGACGCCAGCCAGCTCAGCGGCGTAGCCCGCGTAAGCTCGACTACGGCAGAAACTAACCTGGACAACAACGTGGCCTCGGTGGCTACAACCGGGACTACGCCTACGGGCACTACTGCTGCTACCACGGCCAACCTGGCGACTACCATCACGGCTTCGGCTACGTCGGTAGCCCCTGGTGCTTCGGTAACCGTAACGGCTAACTTCTCGAACGTAGCTGGTTCGGCTACGGCCAGCACCGTAACCCCGAGCATTGCCTTGCCTGCTGGGCTGAGTGCTTTTGGTACCGTAACGGTAGCTGGTGGCACGGGCGGCAGCTACGACAACACAACGGGTCTGGTGACCTGGAACAGCGTAGGTACGCTGGCCGGCGGTGCTTCCCTGCCTGCCAACAAGTATAAAGTGACCTTCAATGCGCCGCGGAACGGTGCAGTAACGGCTACGTCGGTCGTGGCATCAGCTACGTCGGATATCGTGCCGGACAACAACGTACAGTCGACAACGATTAACGTAACGGCTACCGCCGACCCGGCAACCAGCATCAGCGGCCCGGTTTCGGTGCAGCCCGGTGCTACGGTTTCCTATGCCGTCATGACGCTGAATAACGGTGTCTCGCTGGCTTCTTCGACCCAGGCGGTGACTATTCCGAGTGGTGCTACCAACATCACTTACTCGGGAGCTACTGGCCCGGTAGCCGTTGCCAACGGCACCACGCTCATCACCTTCCCAGCCATCAGCAACCAGGTAGCAGGCCTCGCTGGCGAAATCACGAATTACGTGACCTTCACGGCTCCCGCCGCCAACTACACCGTGACGGCCACCCTGACGCCGGCCAGCGCCACTGGCGACGTAACCGGTAACAACACAGCTGCGGTTGCAACGGCCATCAACCGTACTCCGGTAGCGTACAATGTGGTGAACTCGCTGCAGACACCGGAGGCTAACACGGCTGGTTCGTTGCTCATCTCGCCGCTGGCAGCTACCGATGCGGATGCCACTCAGACGCTGACCTACGCCATTACGTCGCTGCCAGTCGCCACGTCCGGCGACCTGTACCTGGGTACCACCAAAGTAACGGCCCTCAGCCAGGTAGCCAGCCTCTCTACGGCTCAGATCAGCACGCTACGCTTCGACCCGGCAGCTGGCTTTATCGGCAACGCCTTCTTCACGTACACGGCTACCGATAATGCTACTACTGCTACTGGTACTTCCATTGCAGCCACTTCCAACACAGCTACCTACACTATTGCGGTAGGGCAAGATGTGACTTCGGTATACACCAGCACGCCGCTGAAAGGAGGCGCAAACCCCTACCAGAACAACGATGTTATTGCGTATGTGACGGACACTAATGGGGCCCGCTACACCAGCGCTGGTGTTGTGTATAACGCCACAACGGGCATTCTGGAAAGTGGTGCCAGCAATGGCCTGCCTACTACCGGCAACAACGTTTCGACGGACGCCGCTGGTACTGCACTGCTGGCGAGCCTGGGCCTGGGCCTGAACACAACGACCGGCCAGATCTACGTGGTAGACCGCACGAAACTACGGACGTCTGGCTCGTACACCATTTCGTTGACGACGGTGGACGTGAATGGTGGTACCAACACGCAGACCATAGGCTTCAGCATCGGTACTCGTCCGCTGCCCGTAGAGCTGAAAGCCTTCGACGTAACGGCCCAGAACTACGACGCCAAACTGGCCTGGAGCACGGCTTCAGAAAAAGACAACGACCACTTCGATGTGGAGCGCAGCTTCGATGGCCGCACGTTCGAGCGTATCACGCAGGTGCGCGGCCAGGGTACTACCTCGCAGACTACTACCTATGCCTTCACCGATGCCAACGTCGGCAGCAAGCACCAGGGCCTGATATACTACCGCCTGCAGCAGGTAGATACGGATGGCACGGCAGTCTACAGCCCGGTTCGCACGGTGAGCTTCTCGGCTCGCACGGCCACCGAAGTGAAGCTGAGTGTGTTCCCGAACCCGGCTACCAGCCAAGACCGCACTGCTACACTGGACCTGTCTACGCTGCCAACCGGCGCTTACCAGGCTACCTTGCTCGATGCCACTGGCCGGAGCATGGGCACTTACCAAGTACAGGGCGGCGTGAATAAGGCGCTGGATGTCCAGAGCCTGCCCAGCGGCACCTACATCGTGCTGGTACGCGGCAACAACCTGAATCTGAACGTGCGCCTGATCAAGGAATAACCCCCTTCCAGACGCAACATGTGAAAAGCCCTGCCGGTATCCGGCAGGGCTTTTTTGTGGCTCCAGGTGTAAGAGCAGCTGCAAAGCAGGCCAACTTAACCTATGTGCCCATCATTCGGTATATGTAGGCTGTTTTCCTTCGTCTGCTACCTATTGCCCTATGTCTGATTCCGCTATTCTGCCCCCGTCCGCTGCTGCCCGTCCCCGCCGTCATCGGCCCCCGGCCACTCCGCTGCTCGATTTTGATGTGGTGATTATAGGCGCGGGCAGTGCCGGGCTTAGCGCGGCCTTGGTGCTGGGCCGTAGCCTGCGCCGAGTGCTGGTCTGCGACGGAGGAGCCCCGCGCAACGTTTCTTCGCCGGGTGTACACGGCTTCCTCACCCGCGACGGCGCCAAGCCTGCCGACTTGCTGCGCTTGGGCCGTGAACAGTTGCAGCCCTACACTACCGTTGAACTCCGACCGGCGCGCGTGCTGGCTGTTGCGCCAATGGCGGTAGGATTTGAGTTGACGCTGGAAGGCGAAACCGGCCGGAATAGCACCTGCACGGCCCGCAAAATATTGCTGGCTACCGGCGTAGAAGATGAGTTGCCGGTAGTGGAAGGCATGCGCGAATTTTGGGGTACTGGCGTGCTACATTGCCCGTACTGCCACGGCTGGGAAGTGCGCGACCAGCCTCTGGCCGTGTACGGCCGCGGCAAAACCGTCACCGGCCTGGCGCTGCTGGTCAGCCGCTGGAGCAAAGATGTGGTGGTATGTACCGATGGACCCGGTGGCCTCACTGACAATGCCCGTCGTCGTTTGCGTCGGCAGGGCATTCAGGTGCGAGAGGAGGAAATTCGGCAGCTGGCCGGAACCGGTCGGGGCGAGTTGCGGCACATCGTGTTCCAGAACGGCGAAAAGCTGCCCCGAACAGCTGTCTTCATTCATGCCCACCAGCATCAGCGCGCCCAACTGGCGGAGCAACTGGGCTGCCGGTTCACTAAGAAAGGCAGCGTGTGGGTCGATAAGAATGCCCAGACGACGCTGCCCGGCCTCTACGCTGCCGGCGACAACACGCCCGGCACCCAACAGGCGTTGCTGGCCGCCGCCAAAGGCAGCCAAGCTGCTATTTGCATCAACGAGCAACTCACCCGCGAGGAGTGCCCCAAATAGAGAGGCTGGGAATTGTTGAGCCGGCTACGGAGCTGAAGCGCAACCCGCATGAACACAGATAAGCCCTTACTACACACATTGTAGTAAGGGCTTATCTGTTTTAAAACCGGCCTATTATAGCAGGTAGCCCGTTTTCGCTTGTGCGAAAACGAGCTATTCCACTACCACGCGGCGGCTGGTGGTCTGGCCCTCAGTGCTGAGGCGGAGCAGATAGATGCCAGGTGCCAGGTTGCTCGTGGAAAGCTCCGTGCGTGAGGTACCGAGGCTGTGGCGCGCCTGCTGGTGATGCACCGGGCGGCCCAAGGCATCCAGCACCTCTACCTCCAGCACACGGGCCGGACCGGTAATTTCCAGCGTTAGCGGGCGGGTGGCCGAGGCCGGGTTGGGGAAGAGGCTCAGGCTCAGGTCGCGCAGAGCGGCCACCGTAGACTGCGGCTGCCGGATAGTGAGCGTGACGGTAGTGGCGCTGCTCACGCAGGTATTCACCGAATCAACCACATAATAGGTGTAGACTCCCACGGCCGTGCGGCCCGTGGCATACGAGTCTCCGGCGAATAGGCGCTGCGTGAGGGCGGCATTGCCGTACCACACCCGCGTGCCCGCGCTGCCAGTGCTGGCCGTAGCCGTAAGTGGTGGTACCACCTGGCCGAAGTCGATGACTTGGTTGGCGGCGGTGGGGGCGGGCAGGGCCGTGGGCGTGAATTCCAGCGCTCCAATGTCCGGCGTGGTAGCGTTTCGGGTAGAGCCCATGAAATCAACCGGGAAGTTCGGAATCGGTCGGGCCCGGCCGTTCAAGTCGCAGCTGCGGTTAAACACCGGGTTGATGGAGCCCGGTATGTTGCTTGCCAGATACACACGCGTAGCCACACTGGCTTGGTCTTGGCCGGTAGCCGTGCGCAGGGCCGTCAGTGTAGGGCGGGCGGCGCCATTCACGTACGCCAGCGTGCTGTTTGGCCCCACTGCCGAGTAGGCGTTGTTGTCGATGACGCTGAAGGGCGAGGCCGCAGAAGCCGAGTAGAGGGCGTAGGTCTTGCCGGCAGTGGCGGTGGTCGTTTGCTCGTTGGCGAGGATGTTGTTGAGCATTTTTACACCCGTTACGCCCGTGTTCAGGGCTACGGCCGCCGTAATGGGAGTAGCGCCGTTGGGCAGGTTGCCGGTCATCCAGATGGTGTTGTAATAGAGCTCGTAGCCTCCACCCGACGCTGCATAAATACCATGCGGCGTGAACGTGAAGCTTTCATCCCCGTTGCTCTGAATGCCCGAAATCATGTTGTTCAGTACCGTGATATTGGCCGCCGTGCCTGTTGCTGCCAGCCGGATGCCATAGGCCCCGTAGGTGTCGAGCGTCGCGGTACCGGTCTGGGTGATGTCGGAAATGCTGTTGGCCGCAACGATGCCGTTGCTGCTGGTGGTGCCCACCACAATACCGGCGGTAGAGCCGCCGCTGGCCCGCGTGATGCCGGCAATGGTGTTGTTGAACAGCTCAAAGCCGGTGGTAGCTAGCACCACTATGCCGCTGGCACCCACTTTGTCGGCCGCTACCGTGGAGCCGATGAGGTTGTTGTTCGCAATGAAAATAGTGCTGTTGCCCTGGGCCTGAATGGCCGTGGCCGTCCGGCTGATGGCCGAACGCCGGATTCGGCTGCTGGCCGTGCCGTTGAACGCCACGCCATACGCCGTAGTTGGGCTGGCTGCTTTCAGGTTCAAGTGGCTCAGCAGCACGTTGCTGCCCGACACGAACAGCACACCGCTGCTGGCCGCCATACCATTGTTGGTGAAGGAAAGCCACCGGCTGCTGGAACTGCCCGCATCTTCCCCCGTAATCGTCACGTAGCTGGCATCCACGATGAGCAGCGGTGTAGTGGTGGTGGCCGGCGCTGTAAACGAGGTGGCCGACAGCCCGGCCCGCCACGAGAGGATGGTGACGGTATTGACCCCACTGGAACCCGGGTTGGGGTTGATGGTGATGGGGTAAGTTTCGTTGGGGTAGATGGCATCGAGCAGGCGCAACGTCAGGGCCCCGCCGAGTTGTGCGTTGTTCAGAGCCGCTACAGCGGCCGTCAGCGTGGGGTAGTCGGCGGTAGGATCAGTGCCGACGGTCTTCACGCCGCTCAGCAGGCCCAGGATCTTGTAGAAGTTCGGCCGAGTGGGCGCGCTGCTGATACTGGCCACCGAGGTAGCTGCAAAGCCCGCGCCGGGCGAGGCACTCACGTTGGCCGGCACGCTCAGGTCCTGCGCCGTCACGAAATACTGAATCGTGTCGCCGATGACGGGGGCCGAGCGGAGCTTGTTCACCTCAATCGTAAAGCTGTAGCCGGGGCCGGGAGGCGCACTTGGGCCCGCATTCACCCATTTCCAGCCGTTGCCGGTGGCATCGTTCGGGGCCGTGAAGACGTTGGCATCGGTGCTCTTCTTATAATAAAGACGTGGGCCGGTAGCCGCCGAAACGTCCACACCCGATGGGTCCTGGATGGCTACGTTGCCCAGGGCGCGGTTGCCGGTGGTGGCGCTATTGCCCAGTGGCTGATACGCAATGGTGGGGCCACTAATATCCACGGCCACGAAGGTGCCTTCATCGGCACCCAGGTCGGGGCGGGCAATGGTGCGGGCGTCGCCGTCGATGTCCGTCGGGACGGGTAGGGACGAGGCTGCCAGTGAGCTGCCGCCGCCTTCCACCTGCGTAGTAGCGCCGGGCTGGATGTGTGGGTCAGTAGCAGGATTCACGAACGGTACGTTTTCCGTAACGGAGCCTTGCTCGGCCGGAGCGGCCCGCAGCTTGTACTGCGCCAGCGTCTGGTCGACGGCGGGCGTGGTAGCTACGCCATAGAATATCGGTTTCTCAGCCGATGGTGGGCCGGCGTAATACAGGTTGTTGCCGGAAGTAGCAGCCAGATTGGTGACTACAGCCGTGCTTTTGAAGAAAGCCGCCGCTACCCCGCCGCCGCCAGCCGGCAGCCCGGTCACGAGGTTCACGAAGATGTTGTTGCGCAGGTCTACCGGTGGCGTGCCCGAGATGTAGAAAGCGCCGCTTTTGTTGCTCGCCACTGTGGCGGCGTAGGTCAGCACTACCGTGTTGTGGTAGCAGTAGTTGTTGGTGCCGCCCCGGAAGCTCAGGGCCCGTACCGAGGTGCCCGCCGTGCTGCCCGGCGCCTTCACATCGTACACGAAATTGTTGAAAATGTAGTTAGTGGTGCCGCCGTTAATGTCCATGCCCGAAGCAAAGCCGTTGGCCCCACTCGAGAGAATGTCATAGGTGCGGTTGCGGCCCACGCGGTGCAGCACGCCGCTGTTCACGAAAATGGCCTGCGCCGCCGAGGTACTGCCGGTGCCTACCAGAGCATGTACCCGGTTGTCGAGAATGTCGGCCGTGTTGCTGGTGCCCGTCGAGTAGATACCATACACCGCGCTGGCCCCGTTGAGCGTGCTTATTTCGGTGTTGGAAACCTGCGCGTTGGTCTGGGAACGAAGGTAGATGCCGTACACCACGCCTGTCGCGCCGCCCGTCGTCGCCGCTCCAATGTTGAGCACCCGGCTGGGCGCGCCGCCCGGCAACTGGCCCACTTCGTTGCCATCGTCGGAGCTGCTGGTAGTGGCATCGAGGTTGTAGCCGTAGTAGCAGTCCTGCACCGTGTTGGACAGGAAGCGGTTTTGGTTGTTGCCGCCGTCCTGCACGTTGATGCCGTAGGTGCGGGTAGTGTTAGCGCGGTTCAGGTCCACGGTAGCATTCTGGACCGTATTGTTGGTAGCGCCGTTTTTCAGCCAGAAGCCGTATTCCAGCTGCTGCGCGGCTGTGGTGTTGGCCGCTGCATCATTCACATCAATGCCGTCGAAGGTCACATAGTCGGCGCCGTCCAGCGTCACGGCTGCATCGGTGGTGCCGGTGCCGGTGCCTTCCAGCTTCGGATTGGCCAGCGTGCCGTCTTTGCGGAAAAGGATAGGATTAGTCGCCGTGCCGCTGGCCGTAATAGCCGGCACCAATTCCGGAAACGTGACGCCGCTTTTCACTAGAAACGTGACGCCGCCCGCGCCCACACCCTGCGTGTTCAGGGCCGCTACGGCCGCCCCGAATGTGGCGTAGTTGCTGCTGCCGCTGCCGCCGGGGTCAATGGTGCGGGTACCCGTAAGCTGGGCCATGGCCGCCGGGCTAATGCCCAACGCCAGAAGTGCGTAAAGGAGTTTTTTCATACAGGCAAATAGAGTAGGTGGTGTAGAAGGAAAGGTAGAAAAAACTGGCTAATACAGATTGCTAATAAACCGCAAGCAAACCTAGACGCAGCCGTGCCGGACATTTTTGCGTAAGCCAAAGTCCACTTTGTACATCCTGCTATGGCCGCCAAAAAAGCTACCACCCCTTCTAAAACTGCTGCCGCGTCTAAACCGGCCGCTGCTGCGCCCGCCAAGAAATCTGCTGCTACTCCCGCCGCCAAGAAGGCCGCCAAATCGGCTGCTGTGGCTCCTGTACCCGTGAAGAGGCCCACAGCCAAAGACATGAAGCAGCACGCGCAGAAGCTGCCGTATCCGGCCAAACAGGCTGATATGAAGCTACAGCCGGGTATGGCGTTCAGCACCTACCGCCCCGCCGGCAAGCTCCAGGACAAAATTGCCCTCATCACCGGCGCCGACTCCGGCATCGGGCGGGCCGTGGCGGTGGCCTTTGCTATGGAAGGGGCCCACGTGGCCGTGCTTTTCAACGAAAACGTGGTGGACGCTGAAGAAACCAAGCGGCTGATAGAAGCGCAGCAGCGCAAGTGCATTCTGCTGCAGCTGGATGTCCGGGACCCGGAGCAGTGCCGGCAGGCTGTGCGCCGTACCCGCGCCGAGCTGGGCGGCCTCAACATCCTCGTCAACAATGCCGCCTTTCAGATGAGCCAGGAGAAATTCGAGGACATTCCGGAAGAGCAGATCCGCCGCACTTTCGATACCAATATCCTGGGCTATATCTGGATGGCACAAGCCGCCGTGCCGCACCTCAAAAAAGACGACTGCATCATCAACACGGGCAGCATCGTGGGCCTGACGGGTATCCCGATTCTGATTGACTACGCCTGCACCAAGTCCGCCATCCATGCCCTCACCAAGAGCCTGGCCACCCATCTCGGCGAGCGGGGCATCCGGGTGAACTGCGTGGTGCCCGGCCCGGTCTGGACGCCCAATATTCCCGGTACCATGCCGCGCGAGGAAATCGAGAAGTTCGGCTACGAAGTGGCCCTGGCCCGCCCCGGCCAGCCTGAGGAACTGGCCCCGGCTTACGTGCTGCTAGCCTCGCAGGACGGCTCATTCATGACCGGCTCACTCGTGCATGTCACGGGGGGCAAAATGAGCAGCGACCAATAGAACAGCCCTGTTTCCTATCGGCGCCTTAGGTGCCAGCAGAAGTGCTTTCCCAGCTTTGGGAAAGCACTTCTTTTTGTCATTGAATAACTTTTTCCGGCACGGACTGGTACTGACGTAAGCTCCGCTGTACAGTTGTTCTGTTTTTTTATGCCGCACTATCCTGAAGGCACCGTCCGCACGCTACTACAAACCGACCTTGTAACGCCCGCCACACGCGCTGCGCTGAATGCCCGGCTGGATGCGCCGGCGCACTACGAGCCGCAGTTTTTCGATGCCGATACCTATGCACTGCTTCGCGCCGTGGCGGCCCGCATCTTCCCGCAGCCCGACCGAGAAACTCCCATCGAGTTAGCTCCCGGCATCGACAAGCGGCTGCTGGCTGGCACCGCCGATGGCTGGCGCTACGACGCTATGCCGCCCGACCGGGAGGCGTACCGGCTGGGGCTGGGCGGCATCAACCAGGCAGCAGAAGTACAATTCAACCAGCTGTTTGTGGAGCTGGATACGGCCAAGCAGGATGCTGTTCTGGAGCTGCTGGCTGCCGGCAAAGCACCCGGAGAAAACTGGGTTCAATTGCCGCAGAACCGGTTTTTTGAGGAAATGCTGGCCGAAATGGCAGAAGGATATTACGCTCATCCGCTGGCCCAGGAGGAAATTGGGTATGTAGGAATGGCCGATGTGCCCGGTTGGCAGCGCATAGGCCTGAATGAGCACGAAGAACGAGAGCCGGAAGAAAGGGCAGCGGGTGATAAATAACACATGATTGGTTTACGAGCCTATCCGTCCCACGTACCTGTTGCATCTTACCTGTCACATGCCACCACGAAAATGCCCGACGAAGAACTACTGGAAGAAGGCGTACTGAATCCGGTTCAACCCGAAATACAGGACCCGCTGCTCAAAAGCCTGCTGGCTGAAAGTGAAGCCACTGCTGCGCCCACCGAGCAGGAGCAGACCGCCCCACTTCCTGGCCCGACCGATGAGGTAGACTGCGTGGTGATTGGTACCGGTGCAGGCGGAGCGCCTTTGCTGGCACGCTTGGCCATGGCTGGCCTGAAGGTAGTGGCCCTCGAGGCCGGCCCCCGCCGCGACCCGAAAACTGAGTATGCCACCGATGAAAAAGCCCAGAACTTCCTGTTTTGGAACGATGAGCGACTTTCAGCGGGCCAAAACCCGGTGGCTTTCGGCAAGAACAATTCCGGCACCGGCGTTGGAGGCTCCACGCTGCATTATACTGCCTACACCCCCCGTGCCCACCGCGGCGACCTACAACTGTTCACCGACTTCGGCAAAGGCGTCGACTGGCCTTTCGGGATGGAGGAGCTGGAGCCGTATTACGAGGAGCTGGAGCATTTTCTGGGTATTTCGGGCCCCACGCCTTACCCCTGGGACCCTACGCGCCGCAAAGGCTACCCATTGGCGCCGCTGCCGCTGAATGGCGCCGCCCAGCTTATGCAGCGCGCCTGCCAGCAACTCGGTATCCAGACGTCGCCGGCGGCTAACGCAGCACTGTCGGCACGCTACTACCAGGAGGGCATTGGCTGGCGAGAGGCCTGCACCAACCGGGGCTTCTGCCAGGCCGGCTGCAACCGCGGCGCCAAGGCTAGTATGGACGTCACATTTCTGCCACTGGCCGAAAGCTACGGCGCCGAAATCAGGGCCGATGCGTTTGTGACGGAGATTGAGCGTGATGCCCAGGGCCGCGTGACAGGCGTAGTATACGAGCAGCACGGCCAGACCGTGCGCCAGCGCTGCCGGCACCTGTTTTTGTGTGCCGGAGCTGTAGAAACGCCGCGCCTGCTGCTGCTCAACGAGCTGGCTCTCACCAGCGGGCAGGTTGGCAAACACTTTATGGCTCATCCGGGCATGCAGGTCTGGGGTACGTTCGAGGAAGACATTCGGCCCTATAAAGGCATTCCGGGTGGGCTGATTTCCGAAGACACGCACCGCCCCAAAGACGCCGACTTCGCTGGCGGCTACCTGCTGCAAAGCATCGGCGTGATGCCCGTTACGTTTGCCACCCAAATGGTGCGCCAGCGCAAGCTCTGGGGCCAGCCGTTGCGCGACTACATGCGCCAGTACAACCATGTGGCCGGCATCAACATTCTGGGCGACTGTCTGCCGCACGCCGACAATTTCCTGGAGCTAAGCGACGAGAAAGATGCCCGCGGCCTGCCCAAGCCGCGCCTGCACTTCACAGCCCAGGAAAACGAGCAGCGCATGAACCGCCACGCCGAAGCACTAATGCGCCAGATCTGGGAGGCCGCCGGCGCGAAGGATATCTGGGCCTTCGAGCGGTATGCCCACGTCATCGGGACGGCGCGTATGGGCCTGAGTGGCGACGACGCCGTAGTGAATGCCGACGGACGCGCCTTCGATGTGCCCAACCTCTACATCTGCGACAACTCGTTGTTTCCCAGCGCCCTCAGCGTGAATCCGGCCCTTACCATCATGGCCCTGAGCCTGCGCACCGCCGACAAGTTTTTGGCGTCGTTGCGGTAGGAAACGGGGGATGCCCGCTTCCTGCTTTTCACTATAAAGCTAGCAGCCAACAGCTATTAGCTCTAAACCCGGCTAACAGCTCAACAATGAAGTCTTTCCTCAGTCATATCAAGGAGAATTTTGGCGACGGCCATTACGAAGGTGACCAATTCGGTGGGGCCGGTGGGCATGACGGAACAGGCCTGCCCACCGGCACGGCCGGCAACTTTATGTTTGCTACTGGCATCGAGTGTTCCTATCCAACCATTGCCAATGGCACCATCCGGCGTGATTTGCTGGCCGAAACCGACCACTACAACCGCTACAAGGAAGATCTGGGACTGGTGAAGGAGCTGGGCCTGAAAGTGCTGCGCTACAACCTGCCCTACTACCTCATCCACAAAGGTCCCGGCCAGTTCGATTGGGAGTTTGCGGATCTGGCCATGGCCGAAATCCGGCGCCTCGGCATCACCCCCATCATCGACCTGATGCATTTCGGCGTGCCCGACTGGGTGGGCAACTTCCAGAACCCTGAGCTGCCGGTGCACTTCGCCGAGTACTGCGGGGCAGTAGCCCAGCGCTATCCGTGGGTGCGGTTTTATACGCCCGTGAACGAGATATACGTCACAGCCCGCGCTTCTGCCAAAGACGGTATCTGGAACGAGCAGCTCAAAGACGACCGGGCCTTTATTACGGCCATGAAGCACATTACGGCTGCCAGCATCATGGGCAACCAGCAGATTGCCAAGTACCGGCCCGACTGCATCATTGTGCAAAGCGAGTCGGCGGAGTACATCCATGAAATGCGCGCCGTGGAAAGCGACGCAGTGCGCCTTACCAACAAACTGCGCTTTCTGTCACTGGACCTGCTTTACGCCCATACCATTGATGCCGAAGTGCTGCTCTACTGCCTCGACAACGGCATGACCCGCGAAGAACTAAAGTGGTTCATGGCCGGTGAGCCACCTGGCTACCAGATCATGGGCAACGATTACTACGGCCGCAACGAGCGGATTATCAAGCCCGATGGTAGCTGGTGCGCGGCGGAAGATGTGCTGGGCTGGTACACCATGACCCGCCAGTACTACGAGCGGTACCGCAAGCCCGTGATGCACACCGAAACGAACACCTTCAACGCCAAAGATGCCGAATGCTGGCTCTGGAAGCAGTGGGTGAACGTGCAGCGCATCCGTCAGGATGGAGTGCCCGTTGTGGGATTCACTTGGTACAGCCTGCTCGATCAGCTCGACTGGGACATCAGCCTCGCCGAAAAGCGCCTGTCCGTGAATGCCTGTGGCTTGTATGATCTGGACCGGAAAATTCGGCCGGTGGGGGAGAGCTACAAAATGATGATCCGGGAATTTGGCCAGATTACCGTCATGCCCCACGGCGAGATTTTTGAATTCACCACCCGCCCCGCCATGCTGAAGGTGGAAAAGTAACCCTCGGCGCTTCAGTAGGCAAATGAACTAACAGTAGCTCTTGTCTACCATCAGGCAAGTAGCAGAACATGGTTGGCATCCAGGGAAAGGTGCCGCGTACAATCCTTTTGGGCTGAAGATCAGAACCGTTGGGCTATATGTGGTTTCGCTAATTCTTTCCGCAGGATTGTGTAGGTTGGAAGCGTTTTCCGCTATTCTTCAACTCTACGCAATCTTAGTTATGAAAAAACGTGTTTCCCACGGCCGGCATCTGGCGTGGGTAGCTGGCCTGCTCGCCTTGGGTGCCTGCAGCCCCAAAGCGGCTTCCGTCGCGACGACCAGCACCACGCCGCCACCTACCGCTGAGGTGGCTCCGCAGCCTGCCGCTTCCAGTTTTCAGATTCCAGTGGAGTACTACACGCTGCCCAACGGCCTGAAAGTGGTGCTCTCGCCCGACCACACGGCGCCTACGGCCACGGTTGCAGCCTACTACAACGTCGGCTTCCGCAACGAGCCCCGCGACCGGACCGGCTACGCCCATCTGTTTGAACACCTGATGTTTCAGGGCTCGCAGAACCTGGGTAAGATGGAGTTTATCCAGCTGATTCAGAAGAACGGCGGCGTACTCAACGGCTCCACGCGCTTCGATTTTACCAACTACTTCGAAGTGGTGCCCTCGCACAAGCTCGAAACCATGCTCTGGGCCGAAGCTGACCGGATGCGCGGCCTCGCCATCACGCAGGCCAACCTGACCAACCAGCAGGGTGTGGTGAAAAATGAGGTGCGCGTAAACGTGCTCAACCAGCCTTACGGCGGCTTTCCGTGGCTGGACATGCCGCAGTTCGCCAACAAAAACTGGAACAACGCCCACAACTTCTACGGCGACCTGAAGGACCTCGACGCCGCCACGCTCGCCGATGCGCAGCAGTTCTTCAAGACCTTCTATGCACCCAACAACGCGGCCCTGGCCGTAGTCGGCGACTTTGAGCCGGCGGAAGCCAAGGCCTGGATTGAGAAATATTTTGCGAACATCCCGGCTGCCACGCAGCCGCCCAAGCCCGATGTGAAGGAGCCGCGCCAGGAGCAGGAGCAGCGCTTCACCAAGGACGACAAGCTGGCCACCAAGCCCGCGCTGGCCTTCGCCTACCACATGCCCGACCGCAACACGCCGGAGTACTACGCTCTTATCCTGCTCGACCAGATTCTGCTGCAGGGCAAAGACAGCCGCCTGTATCAGGCTATGGTGCAGAAGCGCGGCCTCACCGACAACGTGAATGGCGGCATCAACTACCTCGGCAACGCCTTCAACTACGCCGGCCCTATGCTCTGGATGGGCGACCTGATCTATGACCAGTCTGTGAAGTCTGATTCCGTGGTGAGCGTGCTTGATCAGGAAATCAGCCGCCTCGCCAAAGGCGGCATCGACCAGAGCACGCTGGATCTGGCAGTAGTAAAGCTGCGCTCCAGTCTCTACGACCAGCTCTCCGGCTCCGACAATTTCGGGCGGGCCGATATGCTGGCCTCGTTTGCGCTGTTCGACAACAATCCGGCCCGCATCAACGAGCTGGAAAACGAATTCCGGAAGGTGACGCCTGCCATTATGCAGCGCACCATTCAGGAGTATCTGCGGCCCACCAACCGGACCATTCTCATTGTCAATCCGCTGGCTAAAAGCTAACTTATCATATGAAAACGCTTTATTATGGGCTGCTCAGCGCAGCTCTGTTGACTGCCGGACCGGTAGCCGAGGCCCAAAAAGCACCGGCTAAAACACCCGCCAAGAAACCAGCCACTTCTGCCGCCGCTGCGGCCCCTACTACGCCCAAAGAAACTCCGCCGCCCGGTGGTACGCCCCGCGACTTTACGCTGCCGGCCAAAGAGGAATTTACGCTCAGCAACGGCCTCAAAGCGCAGCTGGTGCCCTACGGCGAAGTACCCAAAGTCACGATGATGGTGGCCATTCAGGCCGGCAACGTGCATGAGGCGGCCAACGAAGTAGGTGCTGCCGACTTGTTAGCTCGGCTGCTGCGTGAAGGCACGCCCACACTGTCGGCCACACAACTAGCCGACAAGATTGCCCGCATGGGTGGCTCCCTCGATATTTCGGCCGGCGCCGACCAGACCAACTTGTGGGCTTCCTGCCTGAGTGAGTATGCGCCGGAACTGGCCGCGGTGCTGGCCGATGTAGTGCAGCACTCCACACTGCCCGAAAGTGAGTTGCCCCGCATCAAAGCCGATTTTAAACGCCAGATGAACCTGGCCCGGGCCCAGCCCGGCACGCAGGCCCGCCAGAAGTTCTCGGCGGCGCTCTACGGCAGCCACCCCTACGGCCGCCCCCTGCCCACCGACGCCGAAATTGATGCCCTAACTATGGCGCAGGTAAAGGCCTTCTATCAGAACCAATATGGCGCCCAGCGCACCGCCATTTTTGTGGCCGGTAAGTTCGATAAAGTCGCCCTGCGCGACGCCATTACCAAAGCCTGGGCTGAGATGCCGCAAGGTCCGGCGCCGCGCATTGAAGTAGCCAAATCCCAGATCCGGCCCGACGTGACCACGCTGGACCGGCCCGGTGCGCCGCAGTCTACCATCGTCATCGGCATGCCCGTCGTGGATCCGTCGCACCCCGACTACATGCGCGTGCGGGTGATGAATTCGCTGCTGGGCGGCTCGTTTGGCTCGCGCATCACGCGCAACATCCGCGAAGATAAAGGCTACACCTACTCGCCCTACAGCTACCTCGAAACGCACTACCGCACCGGTAACTGGAGCCAGAACGCCGACGTGACGACGCAGGAAACCGGCAATTCGCTCAAGGAAATCATGTATGAGATTGAGCGCCTACAGAAAACCCCGCCCACGGCCGAGGAACTGAAAGGTATCCAGAACTACGAGTCGGGCCTGTTTGTGCTGCGCAACTCTACCCCCAGCGGCATAATCGGCCAGCTTAATAGTCTGAACCTGCACGGCCTCCCCGACAGCTACCTCACCGAGCAGGTCAAGAATATCAACGCCGTGACGCCACAGCAGGTGAGCGAAACTGCCCGCAAATACGTCCGTCCCGAGGCCATGACGATTGTGGTTGTCGGGGATAAGAAGATTATTGATCCGCAGATCAAGAAGTTTCAGGCAAGCCGGAAGAAGGCTCTATAAACGGCCCTTTTACGCCGACGAAAAAGGCCGTTCCGGATATCCGGAACGGCCTTTTTATTTCTGTGGCAGCAGGCCTTATACAGCCGCCGCGGGAGCGTGTTCCATCGGAATTTCAGCGTCGACGCCCAAGCCTTTGGCAATGGCCATGCCCAGGCGGATATCAGCCCGAAACCAGTGGCACAGCTGGCGCTGCGTGATGAGGTCTTTCTTCGGGCCTTCGATGCCGCTCATGGCGCCCACCACGTTGTTGATGAGGTTCTGCTGCGCCTGTTTGTCCAGGAGGCGGAACAGGTTGCCGGCCTGCGTATAGTGGTCATCGTTGCCGGGGCCTTCGTTCCGGTCGTAGCGCGCGGCAAAGCCGTCGAGTTCCTGCGCCGGTTCGCCCTGCGTCTTGTCCTCAACTGGGCCATCGAAGGAGTTGGGGAAGTAGTTGGGGCCGGGGCCGCCATTGTCGCCAAGGGCCATGCGGCCGTCGCGCTGGTAATTGCTGAAGCCGAACGGGCAGGCATTCACAGGCAGGTGCTCGTAGTTGGCTCCCAGGCGGTAACGGTGCGCGTCGGGGTAGCTCAGGATACGGCCCTGCAGCATTTTATCAGGCGAGTAGCCTATGCCGTCTACCACGTGCGCCGGCGCAAAGGCAGCCTGCTCCACGTGTGCGTGGTAGTTTACGGGCACTTCATTCAGCTCCATCACGCCTACCTCCTGCAGCGGAAACTCGCCCTGAGGCCACACTTTGGTTAGGTCGAAGGGGTTCCAGCGGAAGTCACGGGCCTGCTCCTCGGTCATGGTCTGGATGAACATCGTCCAGCGCGGGAAGTTGCCGTTGTCGATGGCGTCTACCAAGTCGTGCTGGGCGAAATCGGCATCCTTGGCCTTCATCAGCTTAGCTTCCTCGTCTGAGAAGTTCTTGATGCCCTGCTGGGTGCGGAAATGGAATTTCACCCACGTCCGCTCGTTGGCAGCATTGATCAGCGAGAAAGTATGTGAGCCATAGCCGTGCATGTGGCGGTAGCCGTAAGGGGTGCCGCGGTCTGACATCAGAATCGTGACTTGGTGCAAGCTCTCCGGATTCAGGCTCCAATAGTCCCACATCATCGTGGGGCTCTTGCGGTTGCTGCGGGCTTCGCGCTTCTGGGTATGAATGAAGTCAGTGAACTTCAGCGGGTCCTTCACGAAGAATACCGGCGTGTTGTTGCCTACCAGGTCCCAGTTGCCGTCTTCGGTGTAGAATTTCAGCGCAAAGCCCCGGGGGTCACGCTCCGTATCGGCCGAGCCTTTCTCGCCACCTACCGTGCTGAAGCGGGCAAACATCTTGCACTCGTTGCCGACTTTGCTGAACAGCTTGGCACGGGTCAGATGAGTGATGTCATGCGTCACGGTGAATTTGCCGTAAGCCCCGCTGCCCTTGGCGTGCACTACCCGCTCCGGAATCCGCTCCCGGTTGAAATGGGCGGATTTCTCATGCAGGAAATAATCCTGGAGCATCAGTGGGCCACGCGGGCCTGCCGACTGAGAGTTCTGGTTGTCGAAGATTGGTCGGCCGGAAGCGGTGGTCAGCTTCTTAGGTTGGGTTGATTCTTCCATTGGAGTGTCGGTTGGAATGAAAAGGCCAGTCGCTTATCCGCTAACGGTGCAGTTAACGGTTGAGCTGATACGAGTCCAAAGGTTGAGCTTAATATCTTATAATGAAAATCGATATTTCTGATACCTATATAGGTTGTAGTGATAAACACGGCACAACGCCCCGCCCATGCTGCATGCAGGCTGAGCGGGGCGTTGTTGCTGAGTGCCAGCAACCCTATTGGCCTTGGGCCCGGAATAAGTAGATAGTGGCTTGGCCCGACTTTTTGCCGGCTTCAGTAGCTACATACAAGTCGCCGCCGGGAGTGAAGGCTAAGCCTTCTGCTTGCGGAAACAAATCGGCGGGTAGGGGTTGGGCGGCCACCAATTGCCCGCGCTGGTCGAGCTCCACGATACCGTTTTGCTTGGCCGACAATACGAAAACATGCTGAGTGAGAGGGTGCACGGCTATGGCCGAAGGAGAGAAGTTTTTGCTGGAATCCTTCTTCTTTCCCTTTTTGCCCGATTTGCCCGACTTCTCAAGTTGGCCTTCCGTGGTTGGCGACGAGGCGTGAATGGCGGCTACATCCAGCACGTAGACAGGCTGGGCTTCGGCTCGGAAAGTGCCGGGCTGCAGACGGTAGATGGCCCGCTGCCCACCCGACAGGCCCGCACCCGGCTCCCCTTTGCAGGCCACTAGCAGGGTTTTGGAAGCCGCGTCGTACGTCAGGCCCTCGGTTTCGTTGGCGAAGCTCAGGCCGGTTTCAAACTCCTCGGTTTTGCCACCGGAGTAGCGGAACAGTTTTCCGTCGCTACGCATAATAAACCAGTCGGAGCCTACTCGGGCCACGTCTTCGTAGTCGCCGCTACCGCCGAAGGGAATGACTCGGTCAACTTTTTTGGTGCTGAGATTATAGTCGTAGAGGTTGCCGGTTTCGTCTTCGATACCGGTAATGTGGGTGGGGCCGGCCAACGCAATACCCGACAGCTCGGCTAGTTCGGCGGGCATAGGGTAGGTGGCGGCGGGCCGGGCAAAATCATAGGCCATAGACGTGCCACGGGCCGGCGGGGCAGACTTTTGACTTGCAGCGTGCACAGGTAGCTCGGGGCCCGACGCGACGGAGTTGGCGGCCGGAACGCTGCACCAAGCAGGCAGCACGAGCAGGGACAACAGCAGGTTTTTCATGGGAATAGGGGCAGAGGTGAAGAACGAATTGAGTTACTGGCTGACAACCTGATGCAGTACCGGAGCCACCGCGCGGCCTTGACACTCGGCCAGTTGCCGACGCGTCTGACGCAGCTCTTCGCTCAGGGCCACCCAGGAGGCATCGTCCTCCTCGTTGGAATCATCGTCATCATCGTTGTCGTCGGGAGCAGAAGTGCTGACCATGCGGGTAGTACCAACGGAGACTGATTGCCTAGGAGCGGCAGGCGCTACCAGCAGGTACACGTTGAGCCCTACTGATAGCAGCAGCGCCACTATCCAGGCCATTACTGGGGGAGAGGCATTCGGAATGGAGTCCATAGGGTGCTTAGCGTAAGTACCCAGCAAAGGACCGGCCCCGACATTAACGTCGTCTGACTACCACATTAAAACAACATGAACGGGCCCGGCTGGCTAGGCGGCGGGCAGCAGCACTGTAACCTGGGTACCCTCCCCCAGACGCGAATGGAGCCGGAGCTGGCCCGTGTGCACCTGAATAATTTTCTGGGTGATGGCCAAGCCCAGACCATAGCCGGGTTTGTCGTGGCCGTTGTGGCCCCGGAAGAGCGGCTCTAGGGCGCGGGCGGCTTCCTCGGGTGGCAGGCCTGGCCCGGTGTCGGCTACGGTGAGGCGCAATGTGTGGCGCGACTCGTAGGCTAGTTCCACGCGCACGGCCTGCTCGGAGTATTTGCAGGCGTTGTCGAGTAGGTTTAATACCGCCGTTTGCAGTAACTGAGCGTTACCGCGCATCCCGAATACTTCTTCCACCGACGCGGGCCAAGCGCCAAAATCGACTTGGATGGTGCGACCAGGGTAGCGCAGCTTGCAGGCGTCCACGGCTTGCAGCACCACGTCATCGAGCGAAACAGGGGAGCGAGCAAAGGAAGTATCGTCGGCTTTAGCCAGGGTCAGC
The DNA here is from genome assembly GCF_014250515.1 of Hymenobacter sediminicola. Classification (NCBI taxonomy): domain Bacteria; kingdom Pseudomonadati; phylum Bacteroidota; class Cytophagia; order Cytophagales; family Hymenobacteraceae; genus Hymenobacter; species Hymenobacter sediminicola. Next base: position 300,902 of record NZ_CP060202.1, read on the forward strand.
AGGCCGTTGGTCAGGTCAATTATTTTCTGGATTTCCTCCACTGCCGAGTCAATGCTGCGCTTGGCAGCGGGCAGCTCCGTGTCGTAAGCCGAGGCCGTTTCCAAGGTGCCCAGTACGTTGGCCAGTGGGGTGCGCAGCTCGTGGGAGGCGTGCGACAAAAAGCTCCTCTGGTTTTCGAACGCCTGCTCTAAGCCGCTGAGCATCTGGTTAAACGTCATGGCTAACTGAGCAATTTCGTCTCGCTGGTTGCCCTCATCTACCCGCCGTCGCAGGTTGGAAGCCGTGATGCCCTTCACTTCGGCTACCATGCGCTGCAAGGGGCGCAATGAGCGGACGGCAAACAGCCAAGCTGCCCCGATGATGAGCACCAGCGCCCCTAGGTTGCCCCAGAGTAGAATCGAAGTCAGCGTGTCGAACTCTCGCCCCCCGAACTGGTCACGCCCGGCCACGAACACCCGGTACTCGCGCTTGTGGTGGCGGTACAGAATACCCAGCGTTTCGACCTTGCCTTCACGGAATCGGGCTGGCTTCTTACGAGTAATCTGGTCGAAGTACTCTAGGTCGCGGGGCGAGGCGGGCTCGTCTTCCTGAGCCAAGTGAAATACCAGCCGCCGCTGCGCATCATAGATGCTGATCCGCTCATTGTGCATGGTCAGCAGGTCCTTCTTGCGGAAGCCACGCAGTACGTCGGGGTCGAGGTCGAGGCGGTGAATCAGCAGGTTGGCGGTCTGCTCGGCCTTGCCCTCCAGGCGGTGATAAAAGCGCAATTCCCGCGCCCGGGCACTGTAGTAATAGATAAACCCTGTGAGACACAGCTGAATGGCAAACACCAGCACCATGAACCGCAGAATAAGCTTATTGCGAATCAGCATGTATTTAGTGCGCTAATGTGGGTTTACTGTGCTGATATGCTAACTTCTTGCTATTGGTAGTGCGCATCGTGTTGTATTGCCTAGCACATCAGGCCCACTGGAAAAATTATTCTTCCCGCATCACATAGCCCATGCCAACTACGGTGTGGATGAGCTTGGGCTCGAAGCCTTTGTCGAGCTTGCGCCGCAGATGACTGATGTACACATCAATGACGTTGGTGCTGGTGTCGAAGTCCAGTTCCCAGACCCGCTCGGTGATATCGACGCGGGAAATGATTTTGCCCCGGTTCAGCAGCAGGTATTCGAGCAGGGAGTATTCCTTGGCGGTCAGGTCGATGCGCTGGCCGTTGCGGGTCACGGTTTTGCTTTCCAAGTTCAGCTCCAGGTCGGCCATGAGCAGGGTACGCTTCACGGCGGCTTCGGTGGCATTGCGCTTGGTTAGGGCCCGGGCCCGTAGCAGCAGTTCCTGAAACTTGAAGGGCTTGACCAAGTAATCATCCGCTCCGGCCTCGAAGCCGGCGGTTTTGTCATCGAGGCTGTCGAGGGCCGTGAGCATAAGCACGGGCACACGGGCATTGTCGGCCCGGATAAGCTGGCAGAGCGCAAAGCCGTTGATGTGGGGTAGGTTCACATCAAGTACAATCAGGTCGTAGGCATTCTGGCGATACAACGACAGGCCCATTTGCCCGTCGAATGCCACGTCTAGCTCATATCCTTCGTTTTGAAAGCCCTTTTGAATAAACGAAGCCAGCTTGGGCTCATCCTCGACCAGTAATAGTTTCATGCGGCTACAGTGCAGTAATACCCAAACTACGGTTGGGTTGCGGGGTTGTTGTATAAGAAACGCTGATAGATTTTCCGTACAGCATAAGCATCCTTTATTTTCGCGTCATGACTGTACAGCAGCTTGAGTACCTCGTAGCCCTCGATACGCACCGGCAGTTTGTGCTGGCTGCCGAGAAGTGCCACGTCACGCAGCCTACCCTAAGTATGCAGCTACAGAAGCTGGAGGAGGAGCTAGGCGTGCTGCTCTTCGACCGGAACACTAAAGGTGTACGCCCCACCGCAGTAGGCGCCAAAGTGGTGCAGCAGGCTCGCCAGGTATTGCGCGAAGTGCAGCAGTTGCGCGACGTGGTGCAACTAGAGAAGAATGAGTTGGTTGGAGAACTTCGGCTGGGCATCATCCCAACGCTGGCGCCCTACCTGGTGCCCTTGTTTCTGGTAGAGCTGGTGCAGCGCTATCCGCAGCTGCAGGTGCAGGTAGAGGAGTTGCAGTCGGCCCAGATTATGCAGCGCCTCAAGGATAACCAACTGGATGTAGGCCTGCTCGTGACGCCTCTCGACGACCGGCAACTGCACGAAGTTCCGGTGCTGGAAGAGCCCTTTCTTGGCTACATCTCCCAAGACCACTCCTTATACGGCCGCACCACTATCAGCCCGCAGGACATGGGCGAGCCAGGGTTGTGGCTCTTGCAGCAGGGGCACTGTTTCCGGCATCAGGTTCTTAATATCTGCGCGCCCGCTCCGGCGCATACCAACCGGCCCTTCACCTACGAAAGCGGCTCGATAGAAACGCTGAAAGAGCTGGTGCGCCACAACCATGGCTACACGCTGGTGCCGGAGTTGTCGGTGCTGCAGGAGCTGGACAACCCCATGGTGAAACGGTTTTCCGCGCCCGAACCGGTGCGCGAAGTGAGCCTGGTCGTGCACCAGGGCTTTGTGCGGCTGCCGCTGCTGCACACCCTCCGCGACAGTATTCTGCGCAAGGTACCGGAGCGGCTATGGGCGGGAAAGGCCGGACAGAAAATCCGGTGGCGGTAGTCAAAAGCCTTGGGTGAGAACGGCAGCGAGGCCAATATTTTTTACTACACGCTTAAATAAAGAAAAAACAGCTATACAGCACCTATAGTGGGGTTTTTCTGCGCGAGACCTATGGTAGTGTCTATATAGAAAATATTGTGTTTCTTAGAGAAGGTATTACCTTAAAACTGTGTTAGCCACCCTGGTAGGGTGGTGCCTACTTTTATTCCCTTCTCTTTTCACCCTTTTCATCAGTTGCATGATAACAAACCTCTACTCTTCCGCTTCCTGGACATCCGGCAGACTGCGGACACGGCTGACAGCGCTGGCCGCTGCGCTGCTATTGGCTCCGGCTGCGTGGGCCCAGGCCCCGGCCAATGACAACTGTACGGGAGCCATAGCCCTGACTCCCGGCGCAACCTGCACGGTAGTGACCGGCACCAACGAAAATGCCACGGCCAGTACGGCTCCTGTTCCCTCGTGCGGTGGCACTACCACCACGGGCAGCAACGACGTGTGGTACAGCGTAATAGTGCCGGCCGGCGGCGCCGTAACCGTAACTACCAGCTCTATCACTGGCAGCCCCTTCGTCGATTCGGTAATAGAGCTGTACTCTGGTACCTGCGCCAGCCCTACCTACTTGACTTGCAACGATGATGCTACCGGCCTGTTTTCCAGTGCTACAGCTACCGGCCTCACGGCTGGCAGCACCGTGTATGCCCGGGTAATGAGCTACGGCACTTCCCCTACAGGGCAGTTTGGTGTTTGCGCTACTATTCCGGCCGCCGTTCCGGCCAACGACAACCCAACGGGCGCCGTTGCCCTAACGGTTGCAGCTACCTGTACTCCGGTGAATGGCACGAACACCGCTGCTACCACCACTACAGCTAATGGCTACGCCAACCCTGGTGCTGCGCCTTACAGCTGCGGTATTGCCGTGACGCCTAAAGATGTTTGGTACCGCTTCACGACGGCGGCCAGCGGAGCCGGCAGCACGTCGGTGAGCATCCAGGTAACGGGTAACCCGGCCGGGTATCTGCGGGCCTTCTCGGCTGCTAGCGCGGCCGGTCCGTTCACGGAAATTGGTTGTGCTTCAGGCGGTGCCAACAATGTGGTATCAACTCCCCTGAACCTGTCCGGTCTGACGCCCAGCACTACCTACTATGTGTCGGTAGCAGGGTACGGCTCCGCCGATACGCAGGGTGCCTTCACCATCTGCGCCAGCAGCACAATAGCAGCCGTTTGCGCCGCTCCTACAGCCATATCCATAGGCAGCATCACGACCACCTCGGCTAGCTTGGTTTTCACGCCCGGTAGCGGCAACACCAGCTACACCGTAACCTACTACCCTACGGCCACTCCAACCGCCGTTACTACCGTAACTCCTACGCCTACTGCATCGCCGGTAGCTATTACCGGGCTCACGGCCGGCACTGCTTACACAGTTACGTTGCAGGCTATCTGCGCAGGTGGCGGTACTACAGGCCTGATTACGCGTACGTTCACGAGCAGCGCACTGCCTCCTGCCAACAATGAGTGCGCCACTGCCGTAACCCTGACGCCCAGCGCGGCGGGCGGTGCCTGCACAGCCACAAACGGTACGGTAGCCGGCGCTACGCAAAGCAATGCTCCTATTCTCTGCAACGGCTTCACGGCCACTGCTGCCCAGGATGTGTGGTATAGCTTCGTGGCCACTGCTACGTCGCATACCGTTACGGTTACCGGCAACTTCGATGGCGTTCTGGAAGTGCTGAGCGGTGCCTGCGGTGCCCTCACCAACGTAGGGTGCGCCGATGCTACCGGCACCAGCGAAACCCTGAATTTGACGGCGTTGACTGTAGGTACTACCTACCGCATGCGCTACTACCCTTACACGTCTAACCCTGCCAACGGTGCTTTCACCATCTGCGTGACAACTCCGGTTCCGCTGCCAGCCAACGACGCCGCCGTGCAAACTGTTTATACGGTAGGAAAAGCGCCTGTTTCGGCTCCGCAGGTAGTACAAGCGGTAGTCCGCAATACCGGCTCGGCCGCGCTGCCTGCTTTCCCGCTCAACCTGAGCGTGGCTGGTGCCAACACCTTCACCGATGCCAAGATTGTGCCGGCACTGGCAGTAGGCGCTTCTACTACCATCACATTTGCCGCCTACACGCCTACTGCCATCGGCACCAATACGGTAACCGTAACGGCTCCGGCTGACGGACTGGCCTCCAACAACACCTTGGTGTACACGCAGGCGGTAACGGCAAACAACCTCTCGTACATCGACGACAGCCAACCCCTGAATGCAACCGGCATCGGCGTTTCTGGCACCACGCCGAATGGCATTTTGGCTTCTCGGTTCACCATCAACACCGCTGCCGTTATTGGCGAAGTACGTGTGAACCTAGCCCCGGTGACTACTACCACCTCCACGTACCAGGTCGTAGTGCTGAATGCGGCTGGCACGGGAGGGCAGCCCGGAACAATTCTGTTCACGTCGCCTACGCAAACCCGCACGGCCGCCGGCGGTGTAACCACCGTTCCTGTAACGGGCAACATCTCGGTAAACGGGACTTTCTACGTTGGGGTGAAAGAAATTTCCGGCAACGTGCAGCTCGCTTATCAGGTTGAGTCACCGTTGCGCCCAGGCACACACTACTTCCAGGGCGGAGGCACTACCACGTGGACGGACGTAAGCACAGTGAACATCGGCACTCCGCCTGCTCCGGCCGCTACCCGTTTGGCTATCGAAGTAGGTTTCAGCTCCCGTACGCTGTCTACTAACAGCGCGGCGCTATCGAAAGCCATTTCGATGTTCCCGAACCCGAGCAACGGCCACGTAACGCTGGATATTCAGGGGGCACAGGCAAAAGGCTCGATGCAGGTAGAAATCATCAACATGCTCGGCCAGGTTGTGCATACTTCTGCTGTAAGAGACAATGCGCAGAATAAGCTGGACCTTTCAAGCCTGTCGAACGGCATGTACACGGTTCGGATAAAGTCTGGCTCGGAGTACACTATTCGTCAGCTGGCCCTGACGAAATAAGCACTACGTAGCTCCGCTACAACACAAAAAGCCCTGCCTCTTTAGGCAGGGCTTTTTTATGCTACTACCCCAAAAGTAGAGTGGTCATCTCAACCGGATTTTCAATGGCAACAGGGTGTTGCTATGCTGCCAACGCGCAGGCTGGTATTGCCGTTAAGGAACGAATCTGATTTGTGTTCCCTTGCCCTGATGCCCGATAGTAACCCACTTACCTTTGTTTGCCTGCATTATTGGGCCGGAGCCGGCCACGAGTTCCAGGCCATAGCCGACTTGCTGACGCCAGAATACCGGCTGGTATCACCTAACCTGGGCGGTTTCGGAGGCGCACCTGGCCCGTTGGGAGGCTACTCCGTGGATGCATACGCTGATGAGGTAGCGGCTTTCATTCAGACTCAGGGACTACACCGCTATGTGCTGGTCGGCCACAGCATGGGCGGCAAAATTGCGTTGGCCCTGGCGGCTCGTCAGCCGAAAGGGCTGCGCGGCCTAGTGTTGCTGAGCCCTTCGCCACCCTCGCCAGAGCCCATGACCGACGAAGACCGCAAAGCTAGCCAGCAGGCCTGGGGGCAGCGTATCCGGGCCGAGAAAACCCAGCAGAAAATTACGGCCCGTTCACTTCCTGAACCAGTGCAGCAGCGCATTGTGGAGGATAATCTGAGCAGTTCCAAAGCCGCCTGGGATGCCTGGCTGCTACACGGCAGCCGCGAAAACCTGGCCGCCCGTATGTGCGAGGTACGGGTGCCTTGCGCCATCGTGGCCGGCGACCAGGACGCAGTAATGTCGCCCTCGGTACACGGATTGGAAACGCTGCCCCTGCTGCCCGAAGGCACACCCCTAGAAATAGTGCCCGGCGCGGGCCACTTGCTGCCCTACGAAGCTCCAGAAGAGGTAGCAGCGCTCCTACGGGCGTTTGCTGAGAAGATTCACTAATCTTTAGGTATCAGTATTGCAATACCGGTTCAGGTAGAGAGTGTGCCGCCTACTCACTAATTACGGCATACTCACTATGCAACCAAAAAGAGGGTGAGGTTCCGACAGCGCTGTGCGTGTAGTCGGAACCTCACCCTCTTTTTGATTTTAATCGGCCGGTTGCTTAGTCCAGGGCCCTCTCACGGAACAGTACGTAGCCAATGTGGGCAAACACGCCGAACTGGTGGTCAGGGTCATCGTAGTGAATGAACTGCAGGGCAGCCGGCCCAACGGGAGTTTGGTACACGAGGCCGGTCATGGCCGTTAGGTAAGGACGGCTGACGGTGGGGCCACGCCGGGGCAGCAATGGATTGTCATTTTCCCGTTCCCAGGGCCGAAACAAGGTGTGTACGTAGGCCTCAGTGCGCCATTCCAGAGAGCCCACAATGGCCTTGATGTACTTCAGCCCCACTGCAGCATAGGCTGTGCCGCGGTAGCGGTCCAGGAACTGCGTGCGCGAATCGGGTAGGGGCAAAAACGCCGGTGCTGACGTCAGGGACGAGCGGTAGGTGGCAAAGCTGCCCTGCGTGGTGGCTACCGCATCAATGGTGTAGCCCCAGGCATGCACCCGCCGGCCCACCGAATCGACCTTGTGAAAAGTGAAATACTGCTCGGTATACGCCCGGGCCTGCACCCATTTGTGGTCTTTGGTGCGGCCATTCAAGCCATTTGCTGTAGAGCCCGGTGAGTAGTCTTCCTCGGCCAATATACCTCGGAAGGAAAAATCAGCCCGGCGTCCGCTCACGGCGTATTGGCGGCGGTTCAGAGAGTTGCGCTGGAACTGCAGGGCGGCCGTGAGACCATCCAGCCGGTTCTGGTCCAGTTCGGCGCCAGAGCTTATTTCGTTGGTATTGGCAAACCGGTCGCGGCTCGTAAACACGCCCCCGCTCAAGATGTAGCGGCTACGGTAGTTGGGGCTATAACCAATCTGCAGGTAGGTTTTTAGGTCGCGCTGCTGCAGCTGCGTGTTCTGGGCCGTGCTACCCAGCAGGCCACCAGTGTCTTGGTAGTTGAAATTATTGAACGTGACGGTGGGCTCGAAATAGAGCGGTGCCCGGCCCGGCACACTCACCCGAAACGACCCTTGGGCCCCGTTGTAGAAGCGCCCAATAGTTGCATTGGCCTTGATGGTATAGAGGTAGCGGTTGAGGTAGCGGTAGGCGCCGCCCAGGTAGAAATTGCTCATGGACCGCGACGACAGCAGCACGCCCAGATCAGTCGTTAGGTTAGAGTTCTGGCGGGCATCCAGGTTGAGTTCGTAGCCTTCCAGCTTGCTGTCGTAGCGCACCCGTGGGTACACGTTGTTGAAGAAGTCGTTGTTGACGAGGCGGTAGTAGCCCTCTTCCACATCACCTGGCGAGTAGGAAGAGCCAGTGCGCTGGAAGAAGCGCCGTACGAATTCCTGCTGTTGCTTCGGCACGCCCTGCACCGTAATCTGCTTGAAATCGGGCTTAGGGGCACGCTCCTGAAACGCCCGGCGCCGCTGCTGCAATGCCAGCGTGTCTTCGCGCCGCTCAATACGAGTCAGCAGTAGTTCTAGCTTGCGCTCAGTGGCTTGCTGCCCCAGGTTTACCAGTTGCTTTACCTTGTTGAAGTCAGCCGCTGTGATACCCTCCAGGTTGGGTTGTATGAAGATACCGTTGCGGCCTACTGAAGCAGTATCGGCCACGTTGGAACCCAGAAACAGCAGAGTGCTGGTGAGAAGCGCATCGTCTTTGCCCTTGGGATATTTATTGAAGGCCACGTCGCCTACGTTCACCCCAATCATGATATCGGGCTTGAATTCCTCGCGCATCACGCCAGTCGGGAAGTTGTCCACCACGGCGCCGTCGAAGAGGTAGCGGCCATCTTGCTGCCGGATCGGGCGGAAAGCCAGCGGAAAAGCCATGGAGTTGCGCACCGCATCGGAGAGTGAGCCGCTGCGCTGCACTACCCGCTCCCGCGTAAACACCTCGGAGGCCACACTACGGTAGGGCACCAGCAGTTTGTTGAAATCGTAGCCGGAGATGGCGCCGGCCGGGGCCAGCATAGTGGCCAGTACGTAGTTGAGCGTGACGTCATCTACGAGTTTAGGCGTTACGCGCGCTTTCAGGGTCGAGTCGATGGCCAGGCGCAGGTGCAAGGCGGCGGGGTTGTAGTCGCCGTCGTAATAGTTGTACACCTTGCCTTCCAGTGGCTCGCCCGAAACCCAGTTCTGAAACTCGGGCTTGAGCACAATTTCCTCAATCTCGCGGGGCGAATAGCCAGCCGCATACATGGCTCCCACAATTGCGCCCATACTCGTGCCCACAATGTAGTCGATGGGGATGCGGTTCTTCTCCAGCACCTTCAGCACTCCCACGTGGGCCAGGCCCTTAGCCCCACCTCCCGATAGTACCAGACCTACCTTTTGTGCCTGCACCGTTGGCACGGCCAGCAACAGACTTATCAGAAAAAACTGTAGAAAGCAGTACGTTTTACGCATATAACGGAAGCAAAAGCCCCACAGTGGGGCGTGGCCTTCCTACGCAATGATTGGGGAGTGGTTGCCGGGTCCGGCAGGGGCGAGGTGGTTATTTATATAGATATGAAAATATAAAGCGCTGCAACCCTTCTGACGCGCCATATGTGGCTGTTCAATGGCATAAGCAAAGGGCTGTTTTTCGGCAACCAAAAGCATCACCGAAGCTGCCAACAGGGTTTCTGGTTGCAGTGATAAACCACAACCGGATTAGGGTGCCAGCCAAGCGCCAAGCGGGCCAGGTAGGTTGCGCAAAATGCAGAAGGCAGTAGCCATTGCTATTATTCCCCAGCCAAGCGCCGGGCTATACAAGAAGGTCAGGCGCCGGGGCGTGCCGGCCAAGTAGCCGCGAGCCTCTTCCAGCAACCCTAGCATCACTACCGGCGACAGCAGTGCCGCCAGCAGATTGAATCCTGCCGCCTGCACCACGTGCCCGTGCAACAGGGCATGCAATGCCCGTTGCGTGCCGCAACCGGGGCAGTGCAGCCCCGTCAGCCAGTGCACCGGGCAGCGCGGAAAAGGGTAGTGCGCTGGGTCGAGGCGAAAATAAAGAACGGCCAGCGCCAGCCCGGCCAGCAGGCCGAAAGCAGTGGCACCAGCCGTTCTTCGGGTCAGTAGCATTGGTACTACAGCAACGAGTTGTTTAGTCGTTGAAAGCGCCTAACAGGCCGCCGCCAATGCCCATAATCACAACCAGCAGAATGTAAAGGCCAAAGAGGACAGCCGAGCTGATCAGCGCGTATTTCACCCATTTGCCAGCATTGCGGGATGCCTCTTGGGCACCGGCGTAGTCGCCTACTGATAGGCGGGAGTTAACGTTGGCTGCGTTGATAATAGCCACGATACCAAAGGGCAAGCAGCAGAAAATAGTCACCAGAATAGATTCAACGAGCCAGTTTTTGGGCGGAGGACCACCAACTGGGGGCACACCGGTAGGCGAAGCGTAAGGTTGTTCCATGCAGGAAAAGAGGAGATTAAGTGAATTGGATGGCGGAAAGTAAATATTCCTTTTTCAATCCCCAACTTCTGCACTAGCAAGTCACTATTTCTTAAAGAGGACAATACACAGCTGCTACCTAATAGCCTGTCATCCTTCCTGCCTACAGAAAGCGAGAATACGTCAACGACAGATCAGACTGTTGTAACTTGTATTGAGTCCGCTCAGTTGGGCTTCCTATGTTCATGCTCTGCATATGAATTCCTAAATCCAGTAGACCGATGGCAGTTCTATAGGTAATTCCGCCACCACCACGCACCAATACATGCCACTTATCCATTCCCAAATCATAGGCACTCGGTTTATCATAGGTGGCTTCTGGAATGGCCTGGTACCATGCCCGTGAGCTCAGCAGGTAACTGATTCCACCACCACCTTCTATATAGGGGTGTACCCGCCGCTCATTGCGCCCCACCTGCCAACGCAGCATAAGAGGAAGTTGCAGCAGTTCTGCTTTGAGGTCCGCACTCCGGACAAAATAGTTTACAGCTGCTGTTGGTTGGTCTCGCACCACCACGTAGGAGTGCGCTTTGGTATAGATGCCCTCCACTACAGCCCGCAGGCTGCCACCAATTGGAAGTACGAGTTGTATGGCTGCTGTGAGGTTCGTATTCGAAGCAGGTCTCCGAAAGCCGAAGTCATGGTTGTTGTCCAGATACCATAGTTGACTGCGCTGTAACCCAGCCCGAATTCCTATGGCTACGGGTTGGCCAACTCCCGGATAGTACCGCTTCGGTACAGTAGTGGGCTGACAATCATTATACTGATTAACAACTTTTGCCAGAGGAACCCGGGCATATAGCAGCCGTTGTTTGCTACGGTCTGCCACGACAAGGCTAGGGCACTGCGCAACTACGTTTTGCAGCATCGGCTCAAATTGGGTGCGGGCCAGCGGCAATACGTTGCCACCAGCCTGCTCCAGCATAAAATCAACGGCCGGGAGCGGCGAGTAGCCAGTGTATAAGCTAAGTGGCCCGCTGCTGATAACTTCCAGAATGCGTAGGCTGTCACCGGTTATCATTCGGGTGCGAAATGCCTGACGCCCATCGGTGGTGCCTGCGGCACTTAGCTGCGCTGCCCGAAGAGTTTCTGTCGAGGCATTGGGAGTTGCACGGAAACGAACCTGGCCCAACAGGCGGGTGGCACGCAAAACATCAACATAGCCGCGTACTGTGTCGGTAGGAGCGGTTCGGCGCACGATGTAGCCGGGTTGGAAAACAGACTGTTGAGCAGTTGTCAGGAGCGGTAGTAAGCTCAAGACGCCCAAGCATAGGAAACGACGCATGTTTTGAGGAAGTATAATTTCTCAAAACTACCGAATTAGTCTGCCCGCCTTACCATTTCTTGAAGATGACATATACAGCTGCTACCAGCAAGCCGAAGCCCAGCAAGTGGTTCCAGGCCAGTTTGTCGGTTTTGAACACATACACGGCGCACAGTGTGAAAACCGTCAGGGATACTACTTCCTGAATGACCTTGAGCTGAAACAGGCTGAACGGCCCACCGTTTTCCTCGAACCCAATGCGGTTGGCCGGCACCTGAAACACATACTCGAAGAAAGCCAGGCCCCAGCTCACCAGTATCACGCCCACCAGACCCAGCCCGTGCAGCCACGAAATCTTTTTGAACTGCAAATGCCCGTACCAGGCAAACGTCATGAACAGGTTGGAAATGGTAAGCAGCACAATGGTGGTCAGGCTTTTCATGAGAGTAGGCAGATAATGGGAGTGCAAAGCACGGTATCTGCTGCCAGCTTGCCTAGCGCGGGCCGGTTAGTCTTCGTGGCCGGGTATGGCGGCTTGGGGCGCGGCCTGTTGCAGCTCTTTGGCTTCGCGGGCGAGGCGTAGCTTTTCTTTCTCTGAGGGCTGCTTAGGCAAGGCGTCCAGGTCGGGCTGGCCAGCATCTACCCAGCAGGTGTACCAGAAAGCCCCAATCAGGCGCTGGGCCAGGCGCATCTGCCGCTCCACCTGCCCCGTGAGCCGCTGGTGGTACTCGCGGCTGAACTCGCGCGAGTACACACGCACGGTCTGGTTGCCGCGCTCCTCAAACCCAAACTTCTTGTCCTCGGGCATCTTGGCTGTCAGGTCCCGCTCAAACGTCAGCACCGAATCGACGGCGGCATTGGAACGGGCCACGGCCGCCCAGATGGTTTCGGAGGGCCGCTCGATGTACGGGGCCGGACCGGTAAAAAAATCGTAGTTGGCGGCCAGTATTTCGGGCAGCCGAGACTCCCAGAGGCCATGAATGCCACGCTGGCCTGTGAGTTGGCCATTGTAGTTGTGGGTAGTGTGCAGTGGCACGCAGGCATCAGCAATGTAGTGACCCATGTCGGCAGAGAGGCTCAGAATCCGGTCGGCGTCGCGCTGGCGGAAGGCCTCCGTAAGCTGGCCTTTCATGCGTATCACTTGCCAGGGCACAATGCCGTGCTTCATCAGCGAGTCTTCCCCGAATTTGGCCACTGCATCGGCGTAGGAGCGGGGCAGCCGGGCCAGGGCCGAGTCTCCATATACATCTACGTCAAGAAAGTGGCGGGCCGCCTCACCAGGCACCACCGAGCGTCGCGAGTCGGGCCGGGTGGCATTTTCGGTCAGGTATTCGATGTTGGTTTTGTAGAAGCCCATCATGTCGGGCGGCAGCGTAAACACGGCCAGCCGATTGATAAGCCGGTGCCCGAAAAATCCCCACGCCTGGGGCCGCTGCGGCAGCAACAATAAAAAGGCTAAAAGCAGCAGTATACGAGGCATAGCGTCTGGAACACAACGGATAGAGGCGAGGAAGATACACGGAGTTATTGAGCCAGACAACATCCCAACTCCCGAACGGCTCAGGCCCGGTCGCGCACCACCTGATACAAGGCTTCGCGGTAGGTTTCGCCCACCGGAATGGCCTTGTCGCCTACATACACCGTGTTGCCGTCTACCATACTGATTTTGTCCAGGGAGATGATAAACGACTTGTGCACCCGCAAAAACGGCGGCTGCGGCAACTGCTCGGCCAGTTCCTTGAGCGTCTGGTAGGTCACGAGGCGCTGGCCCGGAAGTACCAGCGTGAGGTAGTTGCCCAACGCTTCGGCGTAGAGAATATCGGCGTGGTTGACCCGCAGAAACTTGTTCTTGCTTTCGCCTTTTACAAACAGGTGGCTGACTGCTGTAGCACTGGCTGGGGCGGCAGTTGAGCCGGCAGCAGGAGCCGGCACTGCCGGCACTGGCTGGGCTTTTTGGGCGGCGCGCAAAAACCGGTCGAAGGCAATGGGCTTGAGCAGGTAATCAACTACATCATATTCGTAGCCTTCCAGCGCATACTCGGGGTAGGCGGTAGTCAGGATGACTTTGCAACGGCCGCCGCAGAGCTTCAGGAACTGCAGACCGGTTAGCTCGGGCATCTGAATATCCAGAAAAACCAGGTCGGCGCGGCCTTCCTGCACCCATAGCAGCGCCTCAATGGGGTTGGTAGTGAGGCCCGCCAGCGTCAGAAACGGAATTTTCTCGATGTAGCTGGCCAGCAGCCGGCCGGCGTAGGCTTCATCATCCACCACAAGGCAGCGCAGCATAACAACAGCAGTAAGTAAAACAGGAAATACACGGCCCGTAAAGCTGCAGAATCCGCCGCAAACCGCCGCCCGGTTCTCTACAGCTCCAGGTCCAGGGTTGTGTGGTAGACCCCGGCCGCCTGCTGCACCCGCAGCTGATGCCGGCCCGGATACAGCAGTTCCAGCCGCCGCCGGATATTGGCCAGCCCGATTCCGGTAGTGTGGTCTTTCTGGTTCTGGCTGATGTAGTTGTGCACCTCAAACCGCAGCCGCGTCGGGGCGGGCAGCGTTAGGCGGATAGCAACCGGCTGCTCTGCGCGGTTCACGACACCGTGCTTCAGCGCATTTTCCACGAACGGAATCAGCAGCAAAGACGCCACCCGTTGTCCGTTGAGGCCAGCCGGCGTCTCAAAAGTCACAAAGAAGTTGTCTTCGAAGCGCAGCCGGTGTAGCGCCAGAAAATTCTCCAGGTACTCCACTTCCCGGCGCAGCTCCACTTTGCCGTCGGGGCTTTCGTGCAGCATGTAGCGCATCAGGTCTGAGAGGCGCAGCGTAGCCTCAGCCAGCGGCTCCGAAACTAAGTAAGCCTGCGCGTAGAGGTAGTTGAGCGTGTTGTAGAGGAAATGCGGATTGATCTGGGTTTTGAGAAAGGCCAGCTCCGCCTGCGTTTTTTCCTGCTGCAGCTGTTGGGTTTCGCGCTGCTTTTCCCGCAAGAAAGCATCCTGCACGCCCCAGGCGGCGGCGGCCACCATCATCATGGGCAGGCCCCGCTCGGCATTGTCGCGGAAATACGCCAGCAGATCTACCTCGCCGGTGTAGTTGCTGAAGCCAAACAGCAGCGGCAGCAGCACCTGTTCCAGCGCGTAGCGGGTAGCCGTAAACACCACCGGCGCCAGCGCCAGCCCCAGCAGTAGTTGCGGAATGCGGGTTTTGCGCAGATAACGCGGAAATAGTACCAGAAAGCAGTAGTAGAAGATGCTCATCATGCTGAGCCGAAACGTGAACTGCAACACCAGCAGCACGCCTTGGTTAGGCAGATGCTGCCCATAGATGCCCACAAAGTCGTAGGCCAGCAGCAACGCCCAGCCCAACCCATGAAACAGCCGCATTTGTCGGTTCATCATCCGCCAAAACTAGCTGCTTAGGGTGGCATTATGCGCTATTTTATGGCAACCTACCGGTTGCTTATGTCAAGCCATGCATTCGGCTGATAACCTAGCTATCTGGCCGCGCGCCGTGGGTTGGCATCAGGATTTGAGGGGTTGGCATAATAAAGTTTGGGCTGCAGGTCAAGACTAGCACTTTTGGGTATTCCTCCACGTAGCTGCTCGTCATGTCTGTTTCTCGTCTGTTTTTGTCTGTTCTGCTGAAGCGGCTGTTGGGGCTGTTTCTGGCCGTTGCTGTGCTGCCCGCCGCCGCACAGGCTCCGCTGGAAGTGCTGGTGGTGGCATCGTCGCACGTCAATGGCAGCCCGGCCGAAGAATACCGCCCCATCATCGACAAGCTGAAAGCCTACAAGCCCGACATGGTCTTCAGCGAAAATGTGTCGGCGGCCGAAATGCAGCAGCTTCCCACAGATGGCTACTCCCGGCAGATGTTCGGGCCGCGCTATCAGTATGTGCAGCGCCTCAGCCCCCGTGCTAAGCCGTTGTCAGATAAGGCCGTGGCCAAAACGGAAAAAGCCCTAGTTGGCTTTCCGTACTACCACAACGCCCGCACCGACCTGGCCCGCCACTATGTATTGAACTACGACCGGTCGGGCGCTGAATACCAGCTTTACGTGCTGGAAACGCACATGAAGCCCCGGTTTGGCAAACAGGAGCTGGCCTACTACACCACCGTTTTTGGCAGCTCAGATTCGTTGCGCGCTAAGAAGCTGATCCGTCCTACCAGTGAATATCAGACAATCTATTTTCCGCTGGTCTATGAGCTGAACCACCCCCGGATTTACCCCATGGACTGCCAGCTCTACGACGAGCCCTGGAGCCTGGCCTGGCAGCGTACGCAGAAAAGTGTGGAAGCCCTGCTGGCCCGTGCCAAAGCCGACTCAACGCTGCCCGAAGCCGCAACGGCGCGGAAAATAGCCGCCTCGAAAAAAGCCTACAGCCACTTCTGGAACGACATCAACACCAGCCTGGATGCCTATCTGGCCATGAGCACGCCCCGCTACGATGCGCTGGATGAGGCCTTCAACTTCTACGGTGGCGAAGCTCTGTACGGCGCTCCAGGTTTCCCTACTGAAGAGGTGAAAGCCATGAAAGCCCAATGGCTGCTGCGCAACCAGGGCATGTGCGCCAACATTGTGCGACAGGCGCGTGCCCAAGGCGCCCGCCGTGTAGTGGTGGCCGTGGGAGCTTCGCACGGTCAAATCCTGCGGGAGTTGCTGGCTCAGGTGCCGGGCGTGAAAGCCATCCGCTTCACCGAGCTGCCCTAACGCCCTTTGCATTATCAATGTGAGCTATACGAGTGCAGATGAGCACGTGACCAATACCTTGTGCCGATAAAAAGGCCTGCTGCAGTAGCTACTGCAGCAGGCCTTTCCTTTTTCAGAAGCTGCGGTACGTGCTACCGCCGGCCCTGGCCCGCGAAACGCATACGGTAGTCAGCATTCACGTCGCCCTTACTGATACGCGTAAGCTTGCCTTTGATGAGCTGCTTTTTGAAGCCCGAAATCTTGTCGGTAAACAGCACGCCTTCCAGGTGGTCATACTCGTGCTGAATCACGCGGGCTGTCATGCCCGAGAACGTGTCTTCATGCACCTGGCGCTGCTCGTCTTCGTAGCGAATGACAATGGTTTCGGGGCGGTACACCATTTCGCGCACACCCGGGATGCTCAGGCAGCCTTCTTCAAAGCCCCACTCCTCGCCGGTTTCGCTCACCATCTGGGGGTTAATGAAAACGCGCTTCACACCTTGCTCAGCATCGGGCAGCGGTTCGCCGGTTTCTTCGTCTTCTGAGTCAATCATTGGCTCCGAGTCGATGACGAACAGGCGTATGCTTTTGCCCACCTGTGGAGCAGCCAGCCCTACGCCGTGTGCGTGGTACATGGTATCGTACATGTCCTGCACAATCTGCTTCAGGTCGGCCGCCGGAAAGTCTTGCGGAATATCTTTGGCGCGGGCTTTCAGTACTGGGTCACCGAAAGCAACTATGGGGTAAATCATCGGGATTCGAGGAAAGATTGCAGAATAAGGGTCGCCGACACCCGGTCGACGGTGGCTTTGTCGCGGCGGTCCTTTTTGCTGAGGCCGCCGGCCAGCATGGCGGCGTGTGCCATGCGTGAGGTATACCGCTCGTCTATCTCATGTACCGGCACCTCCGGAAACTGCTTCCGCAGGCTGCGTATCAGGCCTACTACGGCGCTGGTACTGTCAGTGGCTTCGTTGAGCAAAGTGCGCGGCATTCCCACAACCAGTGCGTCTAAAGGCTCGCGCTGGTGATAGGCTTTCACAAAGGCCAGCACATCTTTGCTGTGCACGGTGTCAAGAGGGGTGGCAATAAGCTGGAGCGGATCCGTAACTGCCAGCCCCACACGCTTGTGGCCATAGTCGATAGCAAGAACACGGCCCATTGCGGAACAGGATGAGGAGTAAGCAGAGTGCAGCCGGTACGGCCGCCGCCCCAAAGATACGACGCCCTGCCAGAACCGGTAGTAGCCAGCTAGCAGTCTGCCGATTGAGCAATCCGGCTCACCGAGGATTTCGTACACTTCACCGAAGTGTTTTAATCTTCATATAATCATAAACATACCTTTGTTTTGGCTGCCGGAGAGTTTACGCAGATTTGCACTCAATTCGACCCAAAATGGGAATATATTGGGCTAAAGAAAGATGAAATTGCATTGTTATCGGATAATTCATATTGCCTAATAGATGCCTTGATTTTCTTGGAAAAGTTTCAATAGATTTGAAATTCTGTGCATCTCCTCAAGTTTCTTTTATAGCCCAAACCACTACTCTCTCAGTATCTTATGGCAGTCGAGTTTAAGCCTCAGCCGATGGTTTCTGTGGAGCCCGAGCCGCGCAATGCGCGGCGTCGGGTGCAGCAGCCGTTGTTGTTGGCATTAGTGCTGGCATGTGGGGTACTGCTGGGAGCCAACCCCTTCCGGCCGTCTGACCAGAATCCGAATGGCACGGCTCGGGGCTACCTGAAGTTCAAGGAGATTCTAAGCTACGTAGACCGCGACTATGTAGACTCCGTGGATGCCGAGGCACTGTCTGACTATGCCATCGGGCGTATGCTGGAGCGGCTCGATCCGCACTCGGTGTTCATTCCGGCCAAGCAGCAGCAGCAGGCCTCCGCTTTTCTACAGAGTGATTTTGACGGGGTAGGGGTGGAGTTCAACATCTTCCGCGACACCGTGACGGTGGTAGCACCGCTCAGCGGCGGCCCCGCCGAACTGTCGGGCCTGCAGCCCGGCGACCGTATTCTGGCCGTAAACAACGAGCGGGTTTCCGGCAAGCAGCTGTCTACGGAACAAGTGTTTGGCAAGCTGCGTGGTCCGCGCGGCTCCAAGGTGCTGCTGCAACTGCTGCGCCGCGGCCAGGCCAAGCCTCTGAACGTCATGTTGACCCGCAACCGCATCCCCAACAACTCGGTGGATGTGGCTTACCTGCTCGACGCGCAAACGGGCTACATCAAAATCAGCCGTTTCGCCAGTGGCACCTACGACGAGTTCAAGCAGGCGCTTGGCGACCTGCGCCGCCAGGGCATGACCAGTCTCGTGTTGGATTTGCGCGGCAACCCCGGTGGCTACCTCGACCGCGCCACTAAGCTGGCCGATGAGTTCATTGGGGGCACGCGCAAAATTGTATACACCGACGGCAAAGGCGACCAGTACGACACCCAGACCTATTCGCGGGTGCTCGGCGAGTTTGAGGAAGGCCCGCTGGTAGTGTTAGTAGACGAAGGGTCAGCCTCAGCAGCCGAAGTGGTGGCCGGCGCCCTGCAGGACCATGACCGCGCGCTAGTGGTTGGCCGCCGCACCTTCGGGAAAGGACTTGTGCAGCAGCCCATTGCCCTCAACGATGGTTCGGAGCTGCGCCTGACTATTGCCCGCTACTATACGCCTTCGGGCCGGAGCATCCAGAAATCATATAGCCACGGCCTGGCGGCCTACGAGCAGGACCTGCAGAACCGGCTGCGCCACGGTGAGTTGTTCCACGCCGATAGCATCCATTTCGCCGATTCGTTGCGCTACCAGACGGTGCACGGGCGCACAGTGTATGGTGGGGGCGGCATTATGCCCGACCTGTTTGTGCCGCGCGACAGTTCAGCTTACTCTGCGTACTACACGCGGCTGCAGAGCCATAATCTGGTGCGCGAATTCGCTATCAACTACTTCCAGAGCCACCGCCCCGAACTGGAGGCGTTGCGCCCGGAGCAGTTTCTGAGCACCTTCCGTATTTCGGATGCGCAACTGCAGGAACTGGCTGAAATTGCGGCTCGCGACGGTATGCCAGCTAACCCTTCGCATCTGCGCCGCTGCGCCAACCTCCTCCGTAATCAACTCAAAGCGTATATTGCACGTAGTGCCTACGGCAAACCGACGTATTACGCGGTGCTGAAGGAGCAGGACGCCGAGTTAAAGCTGGCCCTACAGGCCGTTGCCGACGGATCGGCTAATCCCATGCAAAAGCTGTCAATGAAATAATAGTAGTTAGAATTAGGGGAAAACTATACTGCAGAACGGCCGGGGTGGGGACTCCGGCCGTTTTTGATTTTAACAACTGTTACTGCCCCAGATCCTGATACCGAAACTCCCGCGTCACACCATCGAATGGCTTGCCATCTACTTCGGCGTAGGGGTAAATGAAATAGTTGAGCGGCTGGCCTTGCTGAGACGGCCTAAGAGGTACATCGCGGCCTCGGGTGAATTCGACGCGGTTTTCGTCGTGGGCGCCGAAGAAGTAGGCGCGGCGGCTGGGGTCTTTGGCCGCTTCCGAGGCATCGACGGGTACCCAGCCAGTTTGCTTGGTGTAAAACTCAGCCCAGCAATGGTAGCCTTTGATTTCGCCTGCGCCACGCTCCGCAGGTAGCGGAAACCCTATGCTGAAACGCGCCGGGATACCCAGAGCACGGCAGTAGCCAATGAACACAGCGTGAAAATCGGTGCAGTTGCCGCGGCGGGCGTCGCAGGCATAGTAAATGTCGCCGCGGCCCCAGCCTTGGCCGGTTTTGTCGTACGTGACGGTGCTGACGACGTGCTCATAAATGGCGCGTGCCTTTTCGAGGTCGGTTTTGGCCCCAGCTTTGGCCACCACTTCCTGCGCCCAGGTTTTGATTTTGGCATCCAGCGGCACCAGTCGGTCGGGGGCCAGCCAGCGGGCCATGTCGGGATCCGTAGGTTCGATGGAGCGGGTGTTGCGGACCTTCGCCTCTTTCGACGGTGAGAGGAACGGGTTCAGATGTTCGCGCCGTGTAGCCTCAAAACGCATAGCAACGCGCAGATTGGCAGCCTGAGAAGCCGATACTTTTAGGTGCAGCACCTGGTTGCCGTAGGGGGCTGCAGCAAGCTTGTAGGGCGCCGAGGCCGTGATTTTCAGGTTTCGGATGTCCTGCGAAGCGTCGGGGTGAGGCACCGGCAGCCACAGCTCCAGCGAGTCGGCTCCGGCTGGCAGGGCGGGGACGGTGGCCGCGTAGTCGAAGGTGAAAACGCGGGTGCGCGGTGCCGGGGAGGGCGCGGCGGCCAGCAGTGCAAAACCAACCGGCAGCAGGCTACGAAAACGAACAGGGCGCATAAGACAGTGAAACAGCGAAGGCCAACAAGCAAGCCATAGCTACCCAAGACGCAAAAGAGGGTAGTTACGTTCCGGTACTGCCGGCCCTGCTGCGCCATGGCGGAGCAGGAGCGTGGGCTTCTGCCAAACTTCTTACCTTCACGCTACAGACTCCGTACCTCATTTCCCACCCGCAACGCTCGTTTTCCGCATGGCTTACTACCACCGCCTCGGCCAGATTCCGCGCAAGCGCCACACCCAGTTTCGCCAACCCGACGGCTCGCTGTATGCCGAGCAGCTGGTAGGCACGCTGGGTTTTCATGGTGTGTCGTCTTTGCTCTATCATAAGCATCTGCCCACCGAAATCCGCACGGTAGGCACGCCTGAACCGTATAGCCCCAAGTTGCTGAAAGACCGGCCGCTGGAGCCAGCTCACCTGCGCACCTTGTCCCAGACTACCACCGGTGGCGACTATCTGCAGGCCCGCCAGACCATGCTCGGCAACGCCGACGTAACGCTGAGCATCTGCAACCCCACGGAAAAGCGGATGCAGTACTATTACAAAAACGCGCTGGCCGATGAGGTGATTTTCGTGCACGAAGGCCGGGGCGAGCTGTGGAGCCAGATGGGCAAAGTGGCCTTCGAGCCCGGCGACTATATCGTTATTCCGCGCACCATCATCCACCAGCTGCACTTCGAGGACGGGCCCGTGCGCCTACTCATCATCGAGTCGTTTAGCCCGGTGGAAACCTGCCGCCGCTACCGCAACCATTTCGGGCAGCTGCTGGAACACTCGCCTTACTGCGAGCGGGACATTCGGCCGCCCCACGAGCTGGTGACGGAAGACGTGCAGGAGTCGGGCGAGTACTTGGTTAAGATAAAGAAGGAAGGCCAACTGCACCACCTCA
Organism: Hymenobacter sediminicola; assembly: GCF_014250515.1. NCBI lineage: Bacteria > Pseudomonadati > Bacteroidota > Cytophagia > Cytophagales > Hymenobacteraceae > Hymenobacter > Hymenobacter sediminicola. The sequence continues at coordinate 322,225 of NZ_CP060202.1, forward strand.
CCTACGGCCATTCGCCGTTTGATGTGGTAGGCTGGGACGGCTATTTCTACCCCTACGCTACCAGCATCCACGATTTTGAGCCCATTACGGGCCGCCTGCACCAGCCACCACCCGTGCACCAGCATTTCGAGGCCAACAACTTCGTCATCTGTTCGTTCGTGCCGCGCCTCTTCGATTACCACCCGCTGAGCATTCCGGCTCCTTACAACCACTCCAACGTCGATTCAGACGAAGTGCTGTACTATGTGGCCGGCAACTTTATGTCGCGCAAGGGCGTGGATCTGGCCTCATTTACGTGGCATCCCAGCGGCATTCCACACGGGCCACACCCCGGCACCGTAGAGGCCAGCATCGGCAAGAAGGAAACCCACGAGTTGGCTGTAATGGTGGATACATTCCGGCCGCTCTACCTGACCGAAGCGGCGTTGCCTTACATAGACCCGCGCTACCCCATGAGCTGGCAGCCCGGCTTCGTTCCCGACCCGCCGCGCTCCGCCGACATGATGGATTAGCAGTTGAGCAACATTGAGTTGTACGGCTTCCTGAATTTTTTCGGGAGGCCGTTTTATTTGCCGAAACCGCCAAACCACCCAGCGGTGTGGCGCGTATTTTCGGGGCAAAATTCAACTGCCATGAAAAAAATACTGTTTGTTCTGCCGCTGCTGGCCTTGGTGCTGGCAGTGGGCTGCAAGAAGATTGATAAGCTGCTGACCTTCTACATCGAGGACTCGCAGAATATCCGCATTGCCAGCAACTTTCCCCTTGGTACGCTCGTCCCGCTGACGCCTATTTCAGTGCCTACCAAGTCTGAAGAGCGGTTTAGCAATGAGGGCACCCGCGCCGACCTGGTTAAAAACGTGAGCCTCAACCGCCTCACGCTTACCATCACTGACCCCAGCAGCGAGAACTTCGACTTTCTGCGCCGCATCGAAATCTACATCAGCACCGACCAGAACGACCAGGTGCTGCTGGCCTCGCTGGCGCAGGTACCTGCCGGCCAAACCAGCATCGAGCTGACGCCCACCAACGCCGTGCTCGACAAGTATATCAAGGCTAGCAGCTACACGCTCACGACCAAAGCCGAAATTGCCCGGCCCATTTCCCGCGACATTACCGTGCGCTCCGATTCTCGCTTCAAAGTCACGGCTGACCCGCTGTAAGCTCATCCCCACCACAATAAAAAGCCCCGACCATGAAGATGGTCGGGGCTTTTTATTGTGGTGGCCTATTCTATCGGGTCGTCGCTGGCAATAGTGTTGTATAGCTCTACCATTTTTACCACGTCTTCCAGCTTATCGTAGCGCCAGCCCATAGCTTTAATCTGCTGCTCCATTTCCGACGCATGCTTTTTAAAGAGCCGCATGATGGATCGGTCAGGCGTCAGCTCAACAGCTACATCTGGTTTTTCGGGCTGTATGGCATACAGGGTAGTAGTCTGGGTCTGGTATGCCGGGCGCATTTCGGTGTTGAGCGCCAGGTTCATCTGGGGGCCGTGCTCCACATACACATGGCGCGCCAACAGATGGATTGCCCCGGTTGTGTTGAGAACCTGCAGCATACCGCGGCCGCTGCCTGACCGCAATGAGCGGTACTTGACCTCCCGAAACTGCAGTGGCACCTGTCCGGCCGCCGGAATCAGCGTAAAGCCTTTCAGAGTGCCACCTGTATAGACCTTTATTCCGTCTGGCGCTGCTGCATCCTGCGCCTCCAGCCATTGCAGCTTCAGGTTGTAGCGCAACCCCGACACCGGGCTGGTTTGCCCGTCAAGCTGCTGGATGGTTCCGGCATGCCAGCTTTGTTTCTGGCCATAGTAGCCTAGCACCGGTGTGCCCGCAATGGCGGCTGCTCTGTCGCTGCTACGCTGGTTCAGGTTTTGGGTAGAAACGGTACGGCCACTCACAATGTCGGCCATATCCAGGGCATTCAGACCATTTTGGGCAACAGAAGTAGTGGGATGCACAAGGCAGATGGCCAACGCCAAGCCAGGCACCAGAATACGTTTAGCTGTCATAGAAGCTGAAGTTGAAAAGAACTACTTCGCCGGTGCAGCCGGCAGAGTGTTGTAGTAGTCCACCATCTTCAGCACGTCGTTCAGCTTGGCGTAGTCGAGGTTATTGGTTTTGGCGTAGGCGTCCATCTCGCCGGCACGGGCCTTGAACACGCGCATGATGCCGCGGCGGTCTAGCGTCAGCTCGGCGGCAAAATCGGGCTTGGCCGACTGGGTGTAGAACAGGCTCGTGACGTGCAACTGCTGCGCTGGGCGCACCACTGTATTCAGGGCCGGGTTGATTTCGGCAGCGCGCTCCTCGAACGTATGGCGGACCAGCAAGCGCACGTCGCCGGTGCGGTTCAGCTCTTCCATATAGCCGCGACCCGAGCCGGTGCGCGTAGAACTGTACTTGTACTCGCGGAACAGGTGCGGTGCCTGGCCAGCGGCCGGTACCAGCGTAAAGCTTTTGAGAGTACCCGATGGATACACCCGGATGCCGCCCGGTACAGTAGCATCCTGCGCCTCCAGCCATTGTAGCTTCAGGTTGTAGCGCAACCCCGAAACCGAGCCATTTTCTCCGTCGAGCGGCTGCACAGTGCCTGCGTTCCAACCTTGGTTGTAGTAGCCCAGCGCCGGCGTACCCGCAATGGCCGCCTCCTTGTCGGCGGTGCTCATATTGAGGTTGCGGGTGGAAGTTGGCCGGCCGCGTGTGATATCGGCCATATCGTAGGAACTCATGCCAGCCTGCGCCATAGCCGAAGTGGCCGCAAAAGTCAGTGCAAACAAGACCGGGATAATAGGTTTCATACAGCTAAAATGATTGAAATACAGACGGTAAATATACGGCTTTCCCAGGCTCATAAGTTCCTGGCAATGGCATAAGTCGGGCCTATAAAACGTTCGTCCGGGCGGAAGCGGAATCTAGGTGCTGGCACCCGATTCTACTCCCGCCCGGACGGTTCTGTTTGTCTGCAAGGTTACTTCCGCTACCGGTTGCGGCCGTACTGCTCGTGGCTACTCACCCAGTCGGAGCTGCTGATGGCGGCGCCCAGGCTCAACTCACCGGCCAGCACTACACCGGCCACTATTTCCGCAAACTTATTCACGGTGCCGCGGCCCACGCAGCCCAGCATCCGCAGGCACTCGTTCTGGGTGGCTAGGCCGGTGCCGCCGCCGTGCGTGGCCACTATCAGACTCGGGATGGTAATGCTGATGTACAGGTCGCCTTCGGGCGTGATTTCCGAGTATAGCACGCCCGCCGACGACTCCGATACGTTGGCTACATCCTGGCCGGTGGCAATGAACAGGGCCGTAATGCCATTGGCCGAGTGTGCCCCGTTGTTGTTGGCGCCGCTCAGAAACGCACCCACATTGCTCACCTGCCCGTGGTAAGCCAACTGCTCGGGCGTCACGCGCATACGCTGCTGCAGAATGTCGCGCTTGATGACGGCCTCCGCTACTACCCGCTTGCCCCGGGTGCGCATCACGTTGATCTGAGACGCCTTTTTATCAGTGGCGAAGTTCGATTCGAGGTAGAAGTGGCGAATGGGTACGCCTTTGTAGTTCTCCAGAATCCAGGAGCAGGCCGCGAAGGTGGCACGGCCCACCATGTTCTGGCCGGCCGCGTCGCCGGTGCTGTAGTTGAAGCGCAGAAAGGCAAACTTGTTGCTCAGATACGTATCAATGTACTGCAGCTTGGCCACGCGGGAGGTGCTCTCGGCCTCGGGCCGGATCTGGTCGATATTCTCCTCTACCCAGCGGCCAAAATCTCGCGCCCCCCGTGCATCGTCAAACACAAATACCGGGGCCCGCTGCATGGCGTCGCCGATGACGGTGCACTTAGCCCCTCCGCAGAGGTTGAGGAGCTGAATACCGCGGTTGTAGCTGGCCACCAGCGTGCCTTCGGTGGTGGCCATCGGAATCAGGAAGTCGCCGTCGGCGTGCTCCCCGTTCACGCGTAGCGGCCCAGCCAACCCTACCGGAATCTGGGCCACGCCCGTGAAATGCTCACAATTGCCCTGCAGGTCGTGGGCATCGAAGGAGTAGTGCTTGAGGTGCTTGAACTCCTGCCCCGAAAACTCCTCGGCGAAGCGCTGCCGGGCCTGAATAGCCGCGTCGGAGTAGTCGTCTTGGTCTTGGCGCGGAATGCGGTTTTTGTTTTCCTGCTGCTGCGCAATGGCGTCTTCCACCTCCACGGTCAGGTCGCCGAACGGGTCGGCGGCAAACTGTACCTGCACCGTATGAATACCTTCCTTGAGGTGCTCGGTGGCCAGATGGAACGTGGCCGCCTGGCCCACCGGCAGCGTGAAGCCGGCGCTGTCGGCGTTGAAGGTAGTGGCGGGCCGTACGTCGCCCTCGCCCAGGTCCAGTGCAATCTGCTCCACGCCAATCTTCACGCCGTCAATCTGCACATGGTCGATGCGCGTGATGCGCACCGTATCGAGGCGGTTCTTGATGCTAAAGGCTACGCCTTCGGGCGTGTTGTGCAGGCTGCCGCGGGTGTAGAGCAGCTTGAGGAGCATAGGGCTGGGCGTGAAGACCATGGGAATTGCGCTTAGGACGATGAACGGGTAAAGTGCGAATTTTTCCCGGAATAGCGGAGTTCCACAAGAGGGTATATGAAGCGCTGCCTACTTCAGAGAATAGCCAATGGTATTGCCAAGGTAACGTAGGCATCGAGAGGCTGGCCGTTGTAAGTAGCAGGTTTGAAGTGACCATTTAGTAGTTTAACTACCCGTATTACTTCCTCATCCCAGGCTAGGACAAAGCTCTTTTGTGTCGTTGGGTTGCGAATCATTCCCTGCGTATCGATGATGAACCGCACCGTGGTGATGCCCTCATTATATGACCTGAGAAAAAGGCGAGGATACTGTAAATGCTGTATGAAAAACTGCTGCAGCCCTGCACTGCCGCCCTGTTTAAAGCAAGGCAGTTCTTGCCTTATCGGGAAGCAATGATTAGCTACAGTTGCTCCAGCCATTCCCACTGTCGCAGGCTTGGACGATAAGCCAACCGTGTCAGCATCCGCAATGAAGGCAGTCTGAAAAGGATGCTGGGCGGCAGCAGTCTGGCCAAAAAAAACCGGCAGGGCGAATAGCGGCAACAGGAGCAGCACTTTCATGTCTACTTATGACTGAAGGTAATGGGCAGTGTAAAGCTCACCTCCATCGGGCGCTGCCGGGGTGGATGCACCCAGCGGGGCATTTTTCGCACTACCCGCAATGCTTCAGCATCCAGAGTTGGGTTGATTCCTTTCAACACTTTGACCTGTGTGATGTGCCCGGTTTTCGTGATAATAAAGCCAAGGAACACTTTCCCTTCGGCTGTAGTGGAGGCCGGGTAGCGCAGTTCTCTTTTGAGATAAGCTACCAATGAATCCTGCCCGCCCGGGAAAGAGGGCATGATTTCAGGTGTGATAAATCCGACTACAAGATTCTCCTGCCGCTGAGGAATGGATGGCGCAGCGTCTAAACCTAGTGCTGACGCTGATGCATCAGAAATAGTCCTAGACTCAGTAATGACCTGTTTCGTGCAGGAAAAAAATTGCCCTACTGCCTCCTGGCTCGTCAGCCCCAGCCCGCACACTAGCACCAGCGCCACCAGAAACTGGCGCAGTTTCGGACGCAGGCGGGGCGGGCGGGCCAGCTGCTCCGTCCGGAATCGACCACACATCCGGCCATCGGGAGAGTCGGCGCGGACGGCCTCGAGGTCTGATTGGGTAGCATGGGTGAAGTCCACGACGGTGCGCTGGCAACTGGCGCAGTAGTGGCCCTGCGCCACAGGTGTCATCTGCTGCCAGTCTTCATGGCAGGGCTGCAGGTGCACATTGAGGATAGGAAGGTCGAGCATAGTAGATGCTGTTACTTCGTGACGAACGGTACGGCCAGCGTGTAGTACACCGGCACCGCCCAGCCATTCTGGTGGCCCGGCAGAAACTGCCCGTCCAGCAGATGAATTACGCGTAGCGCTTCGGCATCGAGGGTGGGGTTGAGGCCCTTCACCACTTCAGCACCGCGCACCGCACCCGTATCCGTCACGATGAAGCGCACGAATACCTGGCCCTGCGTTTTCCATTGCTCCCGCGCAAACTTGCGGTTGCGCTCCACAAACTGGGCCAGCGCCGCACTGCGGCCGTGGCGGTAGGTAGGCATTTGCTCCACATAGGAATACACCGTAGGTGTGGCCGGTGCGGCTGGTTCCTGAGCGAAAGCGGGACAGGATAGGAGCCACAGCGAAACAAGCAGCACTAGGGGCTTGCGGGGGGCAGGTGCAACTGGCAGCAGCGGAGCCAAAACCAGTTGGCGAAACAGTGGGAAGGAAAGCAGCATCGTATTGGGCAGCAGGGTAGCAGATGGAACAGGGGGTAGCCTGTCCGGGGTAAGATACATACTACGCCCTGTGCCCGATAATAGTGCCTAGCGCTCCGGCATCTTTATCAGGCTCAATCTTTCCAGAACTCCCGCCCTTTGCTGTTGATGTAGCCTGTTTGGCCGGTGCTGGTGGTTACGCGGGCCACGTCGGCCACAAACGGCTCGGCGGCGGCGTATTTCACGTCAGTCAGCAGCTTGCCCTCGTGGCTGAGGTAGCCGAGGCGGCCAGCCTGCTCCACTATCGGATACAGAAACCCGTTGGCGGCCGTGGCCCGAATGGCGTCATACTCCAGCGGCAGCACGAGGCGGCCTTTGGCGTTGAGCACGCCCCATTTGTTGCCCTGGCGCACCAGCAGCAGGCCACTGTGATGCAGGTCCCGGACTTCGTCGTACTCGGCGGGTACCACGGTGCTGGAGCCGCTCGTGAACCGGAAGCCGACTTTACCCTGGCGGCGCAGCAGGTCGCCCTGCTCCAAGTAGTCGGTTTCGGGTTCCGGTTCGGCGGGCGTGGTCAGGCGGTGGCCCGTTGGCCCGATGGCAAAGGTGTCGCCGCGCAGCACCACGGTGGCGCGGCCGGTAGGGCTGAAGTTGCCAGCGTAGCTGTACTGGGCCGGTATCAGAGCATTACCATTGCCATCGATGTAGCCGTAGAGCGGGCCCTGCCGCACCCAGGCCAGCTCCTGCACAAAGGGGCCAGCCTCATCATAGGCCAGCGGCAGCACAAGACGACGGTTTTGGTCGGCGTAGCCCCAGCGGCTGCCATTGCGAAAGGGCACGAGGCGGCTACCCGCCGTTTGGGCCGGGGCAGGCTCGGGAAGCAGCAGGCTCAGGGCACATGGCACCAGCAGCAGCCAGCCCGGCCGCAGCAAACGAAACCGGAAACCAGACATTGCGGCTAAGGTACGAGGGCCGGCCAAAACCTGTGTGCCGGTTCCTGGGTTTCATCAGTTCTTCACAGCAGCACGTGCAGCTTGCTGCCTTTTCCGCGGCCGGATTGCAACCCGACGCATGGGGCGGCGCCCTCCTACCTTGTATCTTTGCGCCTGCGGGCGTACTTCCGGCCGCTACGGCTACTATGGCTTCTCTACCACTACCCTATCCGCGCTTTACTCTCGGTTCTGCCCTCACTACCGAACAACTGGACTTCTTCCGGCGCTACGGCTTCCTCCATTTTCGCGCTTTCGCTGGTTTCGAGCAGGTGCAGGTACTACTGCGGGCCACGGAGGCCGTGCAGCAGCAGTGGCTAGCCGAGGGCGTGCAGAAAGTAAACGGCGTGCCCATCAAATATGGCAAAGATGTGGATGGCTCGCCTCTTGTGCAGCGTTTCGCCTTTGCCTCGCACTACAGCCCCGTGCTGGCCGAGTTTCTGCAGGATGCCCGCTTTCGGGCCCTGTTTCCGCTACTCGAAGCCCCCGGCGGCCGGGTGGGTATCAACGAAAAGGATGGCCTCGTCATCAACCACTACGTAAACGTGCCGGGCTCGGAGTTTTCGCAGATGGGCTGGCACACCGACTCGCTCCGGGACGTGTTTTACGGCAAGCGCATCGGCCCCATGCTCAACGTAGGCTTCCACCTGGACGGTACGCCCGCCACCAACGGCGGCCTACGTCTGATTCCAGGCACCCACCACCAGCCGCTGCGCGAAATGCTGTTTCGTAAGAAATACTACAAGGACGTCAGCGCCGACGACCACGAAATAGCCGTGGAAACTGAACCCGGCGACCTAACCGTGCACGATGGCCGCATGTGGCACCGCGTGGCGCAGTCGCCGTTGGTGGGGGAGGCCTCGCGCCGCCGCGTGATGTACGTGCCCATCTTGGCTGGCAAGTATCAGCCCAAGCACGAAAACAGTCCTACGCCGTTCTACCTGCGGTTCCTGCACTTAGTAAAGTAGCAGAGCTAAGGCTTACATGAAGTTCCGTCATCCTGAGCGGAGCGAAGGACCTTATCACGTTGAACAGAGTCGGTCTGCGGTGGTAAGGTCCTTCGCTCTGCTCAGGATAACAGACATTATACAAACCCAACCAACATGCCTACTGCCCTCATTACTGGTGCTTCCCGCGGAATCGGGCGGGCTTTTGCCGCCGAGCTGGCTCGCCGGGGCTACAACCTGCTGCTGGTGGCGCGCTCCAAAGACCAGCTAGAGCAGGCCGCCACTGAACTGCGTGCGCAGTCGGGCGTGGAGGTGGCCGTGCTGGCGCAGGATCTGGCCGCCCCCAATGCTGTGGAGCAGGTGGCCGAGTGGGCCAACAGCCAGACGCAGGAACTGGCGGTGCTGGTGAATAATGCGGGCTACGGCATGTGGGGCCGGTTTGAGGAGCTGGGGCTAGCCGAGCAGCAGAGCATGCTGCAGCTGAACATGCATGTGCCGGTAGCCCTCACGCACCGGCTGCTGCCCACGCTCCGGCAGCAGGGCAAGTCCTTTATCCTGAACGTGTCGAGCACGGCGGCCTACCAGGCGGTGCCCACGCTCACGCTGTATGCGGCCAGCAAAGCATTTCTGCTCAGCTTCTCGCGCGGGCTGCGCTACGAGCTACGCGGCTCCGGCGTGTCGGTCACCTGCCTCAGCCCCGGTGCCACCACCACTGACTTCGCCGACCGGGCCGGCATGAGCGCCGGCTTGCAGGAAACCGCCAACAAAGTATCCATGACGCCCGAGCAGGTGGCCCAGGCCGGTATTGCGGCCATGCTGGCCGGTGAGGCCGAGCTGATTCCAGGTGCTCTAAATAAAGTGTCGGCCCACCTGACCGGCCTCGTGCCCAAGTCCCTGACCGAGAAAATAGCAGCCGGCATCTACGAGAAGCACCTGAAGTAGCAGGGTTACAGCGCCGGCGCCGCGTGCTTTCCTGATGTTATTCGGCCAGCCAGCCAGAAGCAGAAAGCGGCAAAGAGCGGGGCGGCCAGCACGTCGTAGGTGTAGTGCGCGTGTTGCACCAGCACCAGCAACCCCACCGCCACGGCGCCCAGCACCAGCCAGCGGCGCAGCCGAACCGGCCCTACCGCCAGCGCCAGCAGCGCTACGGTGGCGGTGTGGCCCGAGAAAAACAAGTCTTTGGTGATGGGAGCCGGGGCAGCGTAAATGAGAGAGTCTACCAGCGGGTCGCGCAGCAGCACCAGGCCCACCGGAGGCTCCAGCGGCAGCAGCCACAGCAGCAGACAGCGGCACAGGTGCAGCAGCCAGTAGGCCCACAACGCCCGCAGCAGTAGCGCCGGCCGCGGCAGCAGATACACCACACACGCCCCAATGCTCAGGTAGATAACCGCAAATGTGGGCCCCGACACATCGTGCGCGGGCAGCAGCGCCAGCAGCGGGTCGGGCAATACCACGCCGTGCCGGGCCTGAATGAAGGCGAAAAAGCGCGGTAGCAACGTCACAAGCCCCAGCAGCAACACCAGTACGCCCAGCAGCCGCACCCGAAAGCTCGTATTGCGCCACGCAGCAGGCCAGCGCAGCGGCGCAGAGGCAACAGGGGTAGCAGTGACGGTGGTGAATGACATGCGGCAAAGGTAAGGCCGCGCCGCCTGGCACCGCACTGCCGTTTCGCACCTAGGTAACGTTTCGCAGCTGAGGCGCCGGATGACTGTGAAAGCCGTTGCGGCACCGTCTGCTGGCGAACCGGCGCGGGCGTTGTACCTTTTGGGGCCACTTTCTACGTCTGCTGCATGAAGCGTCTGCTCCTGTTACTTCCCCTGGCTTTCTCCCTCACCCGTCCGGCCGCTGCCCAGAATGCCGCCCTCAATGCCCGCATTGCCAAGCTCTCGGCGCAACAGGAAACCCAGGTAATTGCCTGGCGGCGCGACATTCATGAGCACCCGGAACTGGGCAACATGGAAACCCGCACGGCTGGCATTATTGCAGCGGAGCTGAAGCGGCTGGGACTGGAAGTGCAAACCGGCGTGGCCCGTACCGGCGTGGTGGGTATCCTGCGCGGCGGCAAGCCCGGCCCCGTGGTGGCCCTGCGCGCCGACATGGACGGCCTGCCCGTCACGGAAAGTCCAACGCTGCCTTTCGCCTCCAAAGCCCGCGCCCAGTACAACGGCCAGGAAGTAGGCGTGATGCACGCCTGCGGCCACGACACCCACGTGGCCATGCTGCTGGGCGCGGCCAACGTGCTGAGCCAGGTGAAAAAAGACCTGCCTGGCACCGTGAAGTTCATCTTCCAGCCCGCTGAGGAAGGCTCGCTGCCCGGCGTGACGGGCGGGGCCAAGCTGATGGTGCAGGAAGGCGTACTCAGCAACCCCAACGTCGATGCTATTTTCGGGGTGCACATCAACGCCCAGACCGAGGTAGGCACCCTTCGCTACCGTCCTGAGGGCGAAATGGCTTCGTCGGATGTCTTCACTATCAAGGTGAAAGGTAAGTCGGCGCATGGTGCTTACCCATGGCTGGCCGTGGACCCGGTGGTAGCCGCCGCCCAGATTATTATGGGCCTGCAGACCATCGTGAGCCGGCAGGTGCAGCTGACCGAAGATGCCGCCGTACTGACCGTGGGCATGGTGCACGGCGGGGTGCGCAACAATATCATTCCGGAGCAAGTGGAGTTGACCGGCACTATCCGCACGCTCAACAAGGAGATGCAGCAGCAAATCTGGACCGCCGTGCGCCGCACTGCTACCAACATTGCGGAAAGCACCGGCGCCACCGCCGAAGTAGACATCGTGAACTATGCGCCCGTGACCTACAACGAGCCGCGCCTCACCGAGCAGATGCTGCCTACGCTGCGCCGCGTAGCCGGCCCCGAGCATGTAGAGCTGCAGAAGGCCGTAACCGGGGCCGAGGACTTTGCCTATTTCCAGGAGAAAGTGCCGGGCGTGTTCCTATTTGTGGGCGGCATGCCCAAAGGAAAGAAGACCGCCGATACGGCCCCGCACCATACAGCCGGCTTTTTCGTAGACGAAAGTGGCCTGACGCTGGGCGTGCAGACCCTCGCCACGCTGGCCGCCGATTATCTGACTATGAAAAAGTGAGCCGTGATGAGGTGATGGAGTAATGAGGTGACGAGTGCTCGGAACACATCCGCGACTTCGCACGGCCTTGCCTCATTGCTTCAGCGCCTCCTTACTCTACTACCCCCGTACTGTATGAATATTGCGCTTGTAACCTGCGAAACGCTGGCCCAATACGCCGCGCCCAACGTCGATGATGAGGACAACCTGCTCACGCGCCACCTGCGCCAGCAGGGCCACCATGTTGAGCCGCGCATCTGGAGCAACCCGGCCGTTGACTGGCTGAGCTACGATGTGGTGGTGCTGAAGTCGCCCTGGGATTACTTCGATAGGGTGCAGGAATTCTACGCCTGGCTTGATAGGATAGAGGTTCAGGGCGTGCGCCTGCTCAACCCCGTGAAAACCGTGCGCTGGAACGCCGACAAGAAGTATCTGCGCGACATGGAGCAGGCCGGCGTGCGTATTGTACCCACGCGCTGGCTGGTGCAGGGCAGCGCTTTTCAGGCCGATGAGCTGTTTGAAACGCTTGGCTGTGAACGGCTGGTGATGAAGCCCTCCGTGAGCGGCGGGGCAAAAAACACCTTCGAACTGACCCGCACCGAAGCCGTCCGCCGTACCCCAGAACTGACGGAGCTACTGCGCCACGAGGATTTTCTGGTGCAGCCGTTTCAGCCCCAGATTCAGGAGCAGGGCGAATGGTCGCTCATCTATCTGGGTGGCGAGTACAGCCACTGCGTGCTGAAAACGCCTAAGCCCGGTGACTTCCGGGTGCAACACTACCTCGGTGGCGGCATTGCAGCCCGCGAGGCACCCGACTACCTGCGCCGCGCCGCCGACCGTATTGTGCACGACTTTGCCCAAGGCTGCCTCTATGCCCGCGTAGACGGAGTAGAGGCCGACGGCGAGCTGCTGCTCATGGAGCTTGAGCTGATTGAGCCTTTCCTCTACCTCGCCTCCGCCGAAGGCTCCTTAGTCCGCTACGAACAGGCGCTGACCCGGCTGTAAGCCGATTTTAAGGCGGTGATGTACGATTATCACGCCGCTACATCAGTCATGCTACACCCCAAGCGAGACTTGCCGCCCGGCAAGTCTCGCTTGGGGTGTAGTTGTCCGAAAACTCCTGGAAATCCAGCGAAAATCAGGGCTCAGAAGCCATTTACGGAGAAGCCGCCGTCTACACTCAGGCACTGGCCGGTGATGTAGCTGGCGGCGGGTAGACACAGAAACGCCACGGCGGCGCCCACTTCTTCTGGCTCGCCTACCCGGCCCTGAGGCGTGCGGCTCACCACCTGCTCCAGGTATTCGGGGTTGCGCAGCACGGTTTCGGCCAGTGGCGTGCGGATATACCACGGCGCCACAGCATTCACCCGGATGCCAGCCGGTGCCCATTCTGCGGCCAGGTTGCGACTGAGCTGAATGAGAGCCGCTTTGGTCATGCCGTAGATGGAGCCGGTGCGCACATGCTGCAGCCCCGCCACCGACGACACATTGACGATACTAGCCGCCCCGGCCGCTTTCAGCATAGGATATGCACCCTGGCACAACCCAAACGTCGATTCCAGGTTGGTAGCCAGCAGGTGCTGATACTCGGTGGGGCTGTAGTCGGTGGTGGGCTTGCGGATGTTGGTGCCCACGTTATTGACCAGAATATGCAGCACGTTGCCATGTGCAGCTACTGCATCAAGTACCTGCCGGCGGCCGGTTTCGGTGCTTACATCGGCCATCACGGCGTGCGCATCTAGGCCCTGCGCCCGCCACGCGGCTACCTGTGCTTCCAGTTCGGGCGCCTGCCGCGCCACGGCCAGCACTGTCGCGCCAAAGCCGAGTAGCTCGGTAGCTACTGCCGCGCCGATGCCTTTGGAAGCGCCCGTCACGACGGCAAGCTGCTGCGCAAGGCTCCAACGGTTACCCAATTGAGAAGAAGAATCATCCATTTCAGAGGCAGATCAATGTGTAAGATTTTGTCGGTGTGATACGCTGGAAATTTGATTTTGGAGATATAATAAGCCGTGTTTTGGTATTAAATACCGGATAAGTTGCATTCAGTTTATATTGTAAAATGTTGTGATAGTTGCAATAATACAGGGGCATGGGAAATAAATTTTCAATAAAATGCTGTTGGTTTTGGAAATACTATAAATTGACGGCCTGTTTGATGGAAATCATACAGTCCGATCTTTCCTCACTCCTACAACCACACAACATGCTCAACAAGTACTCTGCGGCAGCGCTGATGCTGCTCGGTGGCCTAAGCTCAACCGGCTTGGCCCAGGACCTTTCTCGGGTGCAAAGCAAAGACCTCAACGACAACGGCACCCCTTATTTGGTGCAGTTCAAAGCCGATGTGGCCGCCTACCAGCTCAACCAGGCTAGCCAACTGCTGCGCGACCAGTTGCAACTTACTACCGACGACCAGCTGCTTCCCCTCAAATCGGAAGCCGACGAGCTGGGCTTTGCGCACGAGAAGTTTCAGCAGTATTACAAAGGCATTAAGGTAGAGCATGCTACCTACTCAGTGCACGCCCGCGGTGGTAAAGTGCAGAGCATCAGCGGACAGTTTGAGCGGGTGCGTGGCCTCAACCCGACTCCCTCACTTTCCTCAGACGCTGCATTGCAGCGCGCTATGTCGTTTGTGGGAGCTCGCAAATACATGTGGCAAGACGACCGGGAAGAAGCCAGCCTGAAGCAGCTTGAAAACAACCCCAACGCCACCTACCGCCCGCAGGGTGAGCTGGTGGTGGTGCGTAATATGCGCACCACCAATGCCGCGCTGGCCGGCAAACCCACGCTGGCCTGGAAGTTTAACGTTTATGCGCAGGCTCCTATCAGCCGTGCTTACATCTACGTAGACGCGCATTCCGGCGAAGTAGTAGGCCAGGACAACATCATTAAGCATGCGGCGGCTACGGCCACATTTGCCACGGCCTACAGTGGCACCCGCGCGTTGGCCAACGGCACCGCTACCGGCGGCTACAACCTGCGTGAAGTCACGCGCGGTCTGGGCATCGAAACCTACAACTGCAAACGCAGTAACAGCTACACTGGCGCCGCCGACTTTGTGGATGCCGACAACAACTGGACGGCCGCCGAGTACAACAACACCAACTTCGATAACGTGGCCGGCGATGCGCACTTCGGCGCGCAGGCTACCTACGACTACTGGAAGCTGGTGCACAACCGGAATTCCTACGACAATGCCGGAGCCAAAATCAAAAGCTACGTGCATTTTGATGATGTGCCAGGTGGAGCCGGCTACGAAAACGCCTTCTGGGATGGAGTGCGCATGACCTACGGCGACGGGGCCAGCACCTTCAAGCCCCTGACGGCCATGGACGTATGCGGCCACGAAATCGGGCACGCTGTCTGCGAAAAAACGGCCAACCTGACCTACCAGAACGAGTCGGGCGCTATGAACGAAGGCTTCTCCGACATCTGGGGCGCTTGCGTGGAAGCCCGCGCTGTAAGCACCTATGGTCTCACCGGCAAGAGCACCTGGCTCATCGGCGAAGAAATCATGAAGGCTGGCGGCGCGCTGCGCTCCATGAGCAGCCCCAACACCTACGGCCAGCCCGATACTTACAAAGGCACTTACTGGAGAGCTACTACTACCAGCCCTACGCAGTCGAATGATTACGGCGGAGTGCACACCAACTCGGGCGTGCTCAACTACTGGTTCTATCTGCTGAGCCAGGGTGGTTCGGGCACCAACGACATCGGGAGTGCCTACACGGTGGCAGGCATAGGCTTAGATGATGCCGCCAAAATTGCCTACCGTGCCGAAGCAGTATACCTGTCGGCTTCTTCTACTTATGCCAATGCCCGCACGGCCGCTATTTCGGCCGCTACGGACTTATATGGTGCCGGCTCGGCGCAGGTGACAGCCGTTACGAATGCGTGGTACGCCGTGGGTGTAGGTGCCGCCGCAGGTGGCGGTGGTACGCCCACAACGCCTGTTTATTGTGCCAGCAAAGGCACGAACGTGTCGTACGAGTGGATTGATCTGGTGAGCCTGGGCAGCATCACCCGCAGCTCGGCCAGCAACGCCGGCTACTACGACGGCACGGCCCTGACCACGACCGTGACGGCCGGCTCCTCGCAGACGATCAGCTACAGCGCCGGCTTCGCCTCCACGGCCTACACCGAGTACTGGAAAGTGTACATCGACTACAACCAGGATGGTGACTTTCTGGACAGCGGCGAGACGGTAGTCAACCGGGCGGGCACGAGCAGCGCCACGACGCTGAGCAGCACGTTCACGGTGCCGGCCACGGCCAAGAACGGCAAGACCCGCCTGCGGGTGGTGATGAGCGACGCCTCGGCCACGAGCAGCTGCGGCAGCTTCAGCTACGGCGAAACCGAGGACTATTCCATCACCATCTCCGGCGGCGCGGCTATTGCCGGCAACATGGGCAGCAACGCCAGCATGGGCATTACCCAGAGCGTTTCGCGCAGCCTCGAGCTGTACCCGAACCCCGCTACCGATGTCGTGAACATTATCATGCCCGACAACGCCCCCGTAGTATCCGTGACGCTCACGGACTTGCGTGGTGCCAAGGTAACCGGCCTGCGTATCAGCGGCGACCAGCTGAACGTGTCGGCTTTGGCCAAAGGCATCTACACTCTCACCGTCAGCGACGGGCAGAAAGTGTTCCATCAGCGTTTCGTGAAGCAATAGTGTCTGCTTCACGCTAGCAAAAAAGGCCCGTCGAGCGACGGGCCTTTTTTATTGTTGCTTGTAGCTGTTTGCAGTATTCTGGCAACTGCCATCAGCCGGCTACCGGCCCCAGGGAGCGTATTCCAGCTTCAACTCTACCAGGCCGTAGCCGTCGTTGAGGCTGGAGCTGGAGCGGCCGCTCACCGGGCTAACGTCGTCGAGCTGGTCGGTGGTGGTGAAGAAGTAGGCTGCTTCGGCCGTGGCATTGAGCTGCGGGGTGAGCCGGAATACGATGCCGAAGCCCACTGGTGCCGTAATGGCTAGGGCCGGATAGTCGTTGCGCTCCGGCGCCAGGAAGCTGGTTCGGTCGTCTGGTCGCAGTGTACCGAGATACGACTTGGGATTGTAGAGTAGGAAGCCGGCTCCAGCCTTCACAAACGGTTTGATAAGGGCAGCCGGGCGCTTCGGGCTGGCAAACTCGCTTTCGTCGCGCAGCAGCTCGTAGCGCAGAAACGTGATGCCACTCACATTTCGCCCCCGAAATGCCAAACCCCGCTCAACCAACTGGTCTTTGGCCCCGAGCTGGAAATACGTGGCCTCGCCGCCAATAACCAGTCGTGGCCGCACTAGATACAGAATGCCCAGGCTGCCGCTGCCGCCGGGTAGGTTGTTGCCCAGGTCGCCGGCCAAGTCGCCGTTGTAGAGGGCCACGCCCCCGCCTGCCGTAAACCGAACCGGGCCCCGATAGTACGCCCGAGCCTGGCTGCTGTAGTGGCGGCGGCGACGCTCCGGCCCTTCCTGAGCCGCAACAGAGTGCGCCAGCATAATACTGGCCGCGAAAGAAGAAATCAGCAGAACGTGCTTCACGCAGGGACGAGGTTAGGTGAGGTAGTAGATAGTTGAGTAGAGAATGGAAATAAAGAGGGTATAGCAGGCAGGCAAAAGTGCGAAACGCGTGGTACGCGGGAAATAGGTAGGGGTTGCAGTGGCCGGCACAAGGCCGGCTCCTGGCCTCACCTAGCTTATTTGAACTTGCCTTCCGGATCGGGCATCTTTGCCATCAGGTCGCTGAGGAAGTTGAAATCGATGCTGGTCATGTTGATGTTCTGGCCCTTATGGACCGCCTCCCAGGCTTTCGTGTAGTCTTCCTGTAAGTAATGAGCCAGCGCCATTTGCTGCCAAGCAATGGCATTGTTGGGGTCGGTGGCAAGGGCGCGCTGCAGGTAGCTGATGCCGGTTGTCAGATCTTTTTTCTTTTTGGTCTGCTCGTACCGAATCAGGTAGCTGGACCCCAAGTCGGAGAGCATCAGGGCGTTTTCGGGTGCCAAGGCTAAGCCCTTCATGAGCAGGTCGATGGCCTGATCGGGGGCAGGGTTCTTACTGGCCACAATGCCCAGGCCGCGGTAGACCTCCGGGTTTTTGGCATCGAGCAGCCACGCCAGGTTGAAGCGGGTAACGGCTGTATCGGCCTGCCCTTCGCTGATGTACTCATAGCCTTTGCTGGAAAAGAAACGGCTGGCCTCGGCCCGGGAGCTGAAGCTGGCGGCCACTTTTTCTACGTAGCCGGGAGCCAGCAGACCTTCAGCCTGCGCTGCCGCAATACCTCCGAACAGCGGCTGCAGGCGGCTGGCGGCTGTTACGGCCTCATCCTTGGTTTTGATTTTGGTTTTGCGTTGCGCCTGCGCTGGCAGAGCCAACAGCCCAGCAAAGCCCAGAGCTACGAAAAAGGGGTATTTCATGTAAAAGCAAGTCGAAAATAACTTCTGCAGCGGGCCTCCGCTGTCGGTTTCAGACAAATATAACGCTCCGGGCGGCGGGGTTCGTGCGTGTAGCAAGCCATTATGTGTGGGTGCCCCTCCCATCCGGCCGCCGCATGCGTGCGTAGGTGCAGGGCGCAGTCAGTTTCCGTGCTGCCTATTTTTGGTTTGCTTCTATGTCTATTTCCCGCCATTGGCTCTGTCTGCCGGCCCTGTTATTGTTGCCATTGCTACTAGGCCTCGCCAATGAGTATGCTGTGGCCCGGCCCAGTCGGCGCACCCAAGACCTAGCCTATGTGCCGGCCAACGACCCCACCTATGATGCCGAACGACACCGCCTTGATGTGTATGCGCCCAAAGAAGCCTCGGTCGCACTGCATCCGGTAGTGGTATTCATTCATGGCGGTAGCTGGAACAGTGGCAGCAAGGGCTTTTACTCGTTCATTGGGCGGCGCCTGGCCAAGCAGGGGGTAGTGGCCGTTATTCTCAACTACCGGCTGGCTCCGCAGGTGGAGGTGCCTGCCATGGCCGACGACTGCGCCCGGGCCGTCATCTGGACTACCCAGCACATTGCTGACTATGGCGGCGACCCGCAACGCGTCTTTGTTATGGGGCACTCAGCTGGTGGCGGCCTGGCGGCGCTGCTCACCGCCGACAACCGCCTGTTTCAGCGCCATGGGCTAGCTCGCAACCCCATCAGAGGCGCTATTCTGGACGACCCGGCCGGATTGGATATGTATGACTATCTGCAGAAGATGGAGTATCCCAATGATGCGCAGTATTTGGTGCCGTTTGGGAAGCAGCCAGAAACATGGCGCGAGGTATCGGCTATGTACCACGTTACGGCTACTACACCACCGTTTCTGATTTTTGTGGGTGGCAAAACGTATCCGTCTATCAGCGGGAGTAGCCGAAAGTTTCGGGAGAAGCTAACGGCGCTGGGGCGGCCTCCCCAGTTTGCAGTGCTGCCCGGCAAGCACCACATTCCGATGGTATTGCAGCTCTACTGGCAGCACAATGTGCTATATCAGCAGCTACTGAAGTTTGTGGGAGTATAAAATAAGAGCGGTGCTACCCGCAGCGGCACATGCTGTTTCAAAACAAGGAGGCCTGCACAGACGGCTGCTCAAACTCCAGTAGCCACTTCTTGCGCGGCAGTCCGCCAGCGTAGCCGGTCAGTTGGCCGCTAGCCCCGATGATGCGGTGGCAGGGCCACACAATGGCCAGCGGATTCTGCCCGTTAGCCGCGCCCACAGCCCGCACTGCGGCCGGGTTGCCCAGCTGCCGGGCCAGGTCGAGGTAAGAAGCAGTGCGGCCGAACCCCACATCCGTCAGCGCAGTCCAGACACGGCGCTGAAACTCCGTGCCCTGCTGCACATCGTAGGTCAGCGTGAAGTCACGAAGTTCCCGCCCAAAGTAGGCGCGCAGCTGCCGGTATGCTTCCTGCAGGCTTTCCGGCACTTGGTGGGGAGGCGTTTGGGCATGCACATCATCGTTGAGAAACTCCACGGCTGCTAGGCCCGCATCGGTGCCGCGCAGGCGTAGCAGCCCAACCGGCGAGGAGAGAAAAGCAACAGTTTCAGACATACAGATAGACGAAGGCCGCAAAAATGCAAAAAAGCTGCCCGACAAGTTGTGAAGCGTAATTTTAGAACAACAATATACTATACAAAGGAAAAAATTGGAAATGAACAAGTTGACGGGTAATGCACGAGGCTGGTCGTGAAAGAATGCTTTATATTGCTTCAGCCTCGCTTAAGGAGGAGGTTAGAATAGTACTTCCCTAAGAAGCTTTTGCTGCTTACTGCTTCATTTCATCCGTTCATCTCTAGACCTAACGCATTGTGCGACACCTACTGTTCTGTTTTGTAGCCGGGTTGCTCTCTACCGGCTCTGCGCTGGGCGGACTGCCTGCCTCGGGCCCCGCCACACAACCAGGTACGCAGGCTGCTACTACCCTCGGACCGGGCGAAGGCACCGGCCTGACGGGCTCCTATTTCAACAACGGCACCCTGGCCGGTACACCGCTGCTGCGTCGCGTCGATGCTGTTGTCGATTTTGAGTGGAAAATGGGTATTCCGGCCCCTGGCCTGCGTAGTGACAACTTTTCGGTGCGCTGGGAAGGACAGATTGAAGCCCCCGCCACAGGCCGCTACAAGTTCATTACCAAATCCAATGATGGGGTGCGGCTGTGGATAAACGGCAAGCAGATTCTCGACAACTGGAACGGACAGGGCAGCACCACTACTTCTACCAGTGCCGAGGTAAGCCTGGCCGCCGGTGAGCGAACCACCATCAAAGTGGAATACTATGACCAGGATGGAGACGCCAACGTGCGCCTGCAGTGGGTACGCCCAGGGCAAGGGGCACAAACCGTTCCTTCTGTATACCTCTACCCGCTGGAAGGCCCCGGCATGCCGGTAGCAGAGGCGCCCACTGTACTTACTGTTGCGCCTGCGCCGGAACCCGCTGCAAAACCGGCCAAAGCCACGGCCGCTGCTAAAACCCCAGCAACGCCCAAAGCAGCTCCTGCTGCCAAAGTAGCTGTAGCTGCAAAACCAGCGGCCCCCAAACCAGCTCCGGCTCCGAAGCCTGCAAAACAGGCCGCTCCTACGTCTGCCGAAATTGCCAAGGCGCTCAGCATTCCTGGCGTGTTTACGCTTATGGCCCGCTCCGACGGAAAACCGTTGGAAGTACAGGGCGACGCCCCGGTGTCGAAAGAGCCAGGCCTGGCAACGGCACCTACCGGAGCGCCCCAGTGGGAAATTGAGGAAGCAGGTAGTGGTTACTACAAGCTCACAGTGCAGGGCGGACGCAAGGTGCTGGAAGTGCTAGGCAGCGAAACCTCTAATGGCGCGGCCCTGAGCCTCTGGCCTTACTATAGCGGAAACAACCAGCTCTGGAAAATAGAGGAAGCCGGCGAAGGCTATTACAAACTCACAGCCAAGCACAGCAACAAAGCCCTGACTGCCGGCACCGAGGAAGAAGGCGGCCTGCAGCAGCGCCGCTACGCTAGCCGCCCCACGCAACAATGGAAGCTGGAAGCTGCAGCCCCAAAAGATGCCCAGCTGGCCGGCCCGATAGCCGCCAACGTGCCCGTAACTGGTTCCAACCGCTTGGCAGTATATCCCAATCCCTCCAACGGGGTGGTGCAGATGGCATACCAACTGGGAGAAGCGCAGCCGATGGGCTGGGTACTCTATGACCAGCGGGGCTCGGCAGTTCGCGTATCGGACTACCGCCGCCAGAACGCCGGCCCTCACCACCAGACTCTCGACTTCACGGGCCTTCCCGCCGGCGACTATAACCTAAACCTAACCGTAGGCGCCACCACCACTAGGCAGCTGGTGAGCATCCGCCGGCCAGGTGCCGCCACCGCTGAACCCGCTGCTGAGGCCGCTAAATAGTCTCATCTAGTAACTCTTTATAATAGAAAAGCGCCGCCTGTTCTGTAAGAGCAGGTGGCGCTTTTCTATTATAAAGAGTGCGTTTCAGCCTCCGAAAGGCTCCAGGGAGTCCCAGAGCCGCCCGAATTCCTGGTTGTAGCGCCGCACAATAGCCTCGTCTTCTGTGATGAGCAGATTCTCAAGATTCAGCTCCGCCGCCGACCGGGTCCAGTTGTAGGAACCGGTTAGCACGGTCCGGCTGTCGGCCACGGCAAACTTGTGGTGCATATGGTCGGTGGTACGGTCGACGTGCACGGGCAGGCCAGCCGCGTGCAGTTGGCGCACATCGGAGCCTCGGTCAAAGAGCTTGTCGTTATCGGTAAGCAGGCGTACCCGCACCCCGCGTTTGTGCGCGGCCAGTACAGCGTCGGTCAATCGGTCATCAGCAATTGTGAACACACAGATATCGAGGGTATGCGCGGCCTCGCCTAAAAAGCGCCGGATGGCGGCCACGCAGTCGTCGTTGGGGCTGAAGAACACCTCGGAACGGGCGGCGCGAGCCGGTGGGCCAGCCGGAGGCAACAGCAAGGCACTGGCTGCTTCCAGCCATTCTATCACGGCCTTGTCCTGAAAACTGTTGAATCGGTCACGAGCCATCCCAAACAGGCGGTGGCGCAACTCGTGCAGGCCTTCGCCATGCTGGCCATGCTCTGCCAGCCGCTGGCGCAACAGGCGGGCTTCATCCAGCGAGAGAGTAGAATCAGCGAAGGCGCGTTTGAAGTGATGCAGCAGGTCGGTGGTATCGGCGGGTGGTCGGTTCATGCTGGCTAAGATAAAGAAAGCGCCAGTGAACTGACGAGCTCCGGAGCTATGGCCTCAGCCACCAGCTGCTGGCCTGCCAGCAGCGCATCGGCGTAGGGCTGGTGCAACACGCGCAATGGCGGCTCGTTGGGCCGTAGCACAGCATCCCAAAGACCTGAGCGGTGCCATTCCTGGTCCAGGAAATCCCAGTCTGGCCGGTCGAGGATGGGGTAGAGGCACACGCCCCACAGCGGCACGCCTTGGCGCAGGGCTTCGGCAGATTCTTCAGCTACCATGCGCATCCAGTGTGGCCGGTCGAGGCCGGGGTGGCTGGTTTCGCTCACCACAATCGGGCGGCCGTACCGTTCGTAGGCCTGGCGTAGCAGGTGGTGTAGTGGGCGCCAGCGCGGGTCGTAGGGCTCGTTCACCCAAGGCAGGCGGTGGTGTGTGTGAATTTCCCACTGGTTGTTGTAGTAGTAGTTCACCCCCATGATGTCGAAAAACTCCGGCCGGCCACCCAGCTCGGGGCAGAGCCGGCCGCAGAGCATATCCACACTCTGATACTGGTTATCGGTCCATTCGCGGGCCTGTTTTTTCTGGGCCTTGGTGGCGTTCAGCGGCGGCACGATATGGATGAGGGGCTCGGTGGTCAGAATACGGATGTTCGGGTCCAGCTCGCGCATGGCTGCTACGCCCTCGATGTAGGCGCGCATCAGTCCGTACTTCACCTCCCAGCCCTGCCCCACGCAATAGGGCGAAGTCCCGCGCGCGTCGCCGCCCAGCCAGCTCATAAAGCTTACCTCGTTAATAGGGGTTACAATCAACTCGCCCTCGGGGCGTATTTCCCGGTACATGAGCACGAAAGCCCGGCACAGCGCCGCAAACCGGCGCGCAAACAGCGGGTGTAGCGGTGTTAGGTCGTCGGGGTAGCCGAAGTGGCACAGGTCCCAGACCTGCTGAATGCCGTGGTGCTGACCGGCAGCCAGCATGGTGCGCACCGTAGTCCAGTCGTACTGATAAGGCGCTTTTTCGATCTGGCTCCAGCGGATACCTTCGCGCACGGTGCCTAGGCTATACTGCTGGAGTCCTTGGTAATCGTCGTCGAGGAGTTGCAAGTGGCCTGTCAGCGGCAAAAAATCAACCCGGTTGCCGAAGCAGTTGAGCTGGTCGGTACACTCATAGCCGGCCATCCAGAACGATTGAAACGGGTTAGAGCGGGTAGCAACAGGGACCATAAACGCAGATATTGGTGAACAAAAAAGCACAGTAGTGCGGCCCCATCGGCGCCGCACTACTGTGCCGTGTACCGCCAAACTGCACCTTAGGTTAAGGTGGAGCTTGCCGCGCTGGTCAGATTTGGGGCGAAATGGGAGGTTGCAGAGCCGTTTCGCGCTGCTTGCCGGCCAGTCCTTTGGCCTCGATAAAAATGCGCTTGAACTCCGGATGCTTGGCCCGGATGGCATCCTGCAACTCATCTACAGCGTGCTCCACTTCTACCGCCGACAAGTGGTCATGAAACTCCACGTCAAGCGCCAGCACCACATCCTGCGGGCCCATGTACATGGTGAGCGGGCGGCGCACCTGCTCTACACCGCGCTGCTGCCGCGCAATAACTTCCAGCGAGTCGAGGGTTTCGTCGTCCACCCCTTCGCCTACCAGCAGCCCTTTGGTCTTGTAAATCAGAAAAATAGCTACCGATACCAGCAGTATGCCAATGCAGATGGAGGCGCCGCCATCGAAGTACGGATTGTTGAGCGCATGCCCGAAGTACACGCCGGCCAGCGCTATGCCCAGGCCTAAAAGTGCGGCCAGGTCTTCCATGAGAATTGCGAAAACCGAAGGGTCTTTGCTGCGGCTCAGTGTAACCCAGAAGCCCAAGTCGCCACGGCCTTTGTTGAATTCGCGGAAGGCCAGGAAGCAGGAAATTCCTTCGAATATCAGCGAGAGGCCCAGTACCCAATAGTTCCAGGTGGGGTCGGTGATGGGAGCTGGGTGTTTGAGGTGCTCAATGCCTTCGTAGAACGACATGCCGCCACCGACCGAAAACACCAGCACGGCCACAATCAGGGACCAGAAATACAGCTCCTTGCTGCGCCCGAAGGGGTGGCGGGCATCAGCGGGATTCTCGGACTGCTTCACGCCGTAGAGAATCAGCAGGCCATTGCCACTGTCCACGAGCGAGTGAATGCCTTCGGAAAGCATAGCTGAGCTGCCCGTGAAGAAAGCGGCTACAAACTTGGAAGCGGCAATAGCAATATTGGCCCCAATGGCCCCGTAGATGGCAATTTTGGATGAACCGGCGGACATAAAGAAGACGAACGTGTGCCACTCGTACGCGCCCCGGGTTCCGGGGGTTGGCAAAGCCGGACGAAGGCCAACTAGCTAGCGGGCAGTACAGCCGAAAAAGCATCTGGGCCTACGGAAAGCAGAAGTAAGGCCCGAATCTGAACATTCGGTATTTCTACGACTTTTACAGCTCTAGCTCTCTGTATGGCCCACCTCGACTCCGCCGATTCTTCTGCCACCACCGCTCCATTGCGCCGCCGTTTGGGGCTGGTGCAAGCCACGGCGCTCAACATGATAGACATGGTGGGCATTGGGCCCTTCGTGACGCTGCCGCTGGTCATGGGCTTTATGGGGCCGAATTTCCTGCTGGCTTGGGTGGTAGGAGCTGCTCTGAGCTTGTTCGATGGCCTAATCTGGAGCGAGCTGGGAGCCGCGCACCCGGAAGCCGGCGGCTCCTACCGCTTCCTCAAGCTGGCTTACGGCGAGCATACCTGGGGCCGGCTGCTGTCGTTTCTGTATGTGTGGCAAACGCTGGTGCAGGCGCCACTGGTGGTGGCTTCGGGCGCCATTGGGTTTGCGCAGTACTTCGGCTACCTCGTGCCCCTCACAGAATGGTGGCAGTCCAAACTGGTATCAGGCGTGGTGGTGTTGCTGCTTATTGCGCTGCTCTACCGCCGCATCGAGGACATTGGGCGGCTTGGCGTGCTGCTCTGGATGGGCGTGCTGGGCCTGATGGGCTGGCTGATTTTTGGGGGCGTGACGCACGCTACCCATGAGGTTGCGTGGCTGCCGGCCGGCGGTTTTTCGGAGCTGCCGGGCGTGCTACTCTCGGCCGCTATGGGGCAGGCTACCGTCAAAACCATCTATAGCTACCTCGGCTACTACAATGTGTGCCATCTGGGTGGCGAAATCAAGGAGCCGCAGCGCGTGATTCCGCGCAGTATTTTCCTGAGCATTCTGGGCATCATGGCTTTGTATCTGCTGTTGAACTGGAGCGTGGGCACCGTCATTCCGTGGCAGGAAGCGCAACACTCGGAGTTCATTGTCAGCACGTTTGTAGAGCGGCTGTACGGGGCCGGGGCCGCCAAGGCTGCTACGGCGCTGGTGCTGTGGGTGGCGTTTGCCTCGCTGTTTGCGGTGCTGCTCGGCTACTCGCGCATCCCGTACGCCGCTGCCGCCGATGGCGAGTTTCTGCCGGTGTTTGCCAAAACCCACCCCACTAAGCATTTTCCGCACGTGTCGCTGCTGGTGCTGGGCGGCGCGGGTTTCGTATTCAGTCTGCTGTTCCGGCTTGGCGAAGTCATTTCGGCCATCTTGGCCATGCGGATTCTGGTGCAGTTTGTGGGGCAGGCCGTAGGGCTGGTGCTGCTTCGGCGGCGGCGCGGTGCACAGGGGCTGCCCTTCCGGATGCCGCTGTATCCGCTACCCGTCATCATTGTTATTGTGGTGTGGTTGTGGGTGTTCTGGAGCATCAAAGACGGCATCAGCTTCTCGCTACAGTCGGGCAGCTTCTTCCTCTCGTTTCAGGTAGCAGCCCTGCTGATGATGGCCGTGGGCACCGGCGTATTTCTGCTCTGGAGCCGCCGGCTGGGCCGCTGGCCTTTCGGGCAAAACCGGGCCTAACGCCGACGGCTAGTCCAGCCGCTTCTCGTAGCAGAAAAACCGCAGGCCCGGCCGAAACGCCAGCGTGATTTCGCCCGCAAACCGGTAGCCCAGTTTCGGAAACAGACGCTGTGTAGCAGCGTTTTCGGAGTTGGTGTCCACACGGAGTGTGCGCAGGCCCTGCGCGGCGGCCAGCGTTTCGGCGTGGCGGAGCAGGGCTTCGGCCAGACCATGCCCCTGAGCCGCCGGATCTACGACGAGGCGGTGCGTCACGAGGGCCGGCTCCGCAAAATCCCAGTCGGCTTGGGCATATTCGGGGTCCTGGTCGTTGTGGGTAAGGGCTGCCACGGCGGCTACCTCTTCGTTCAGTTCGGCTACCCACAGGTGCCCCTTTTTTATATCACGCCGAAACACGTCCTCGTTCGGGTACTCGGTGGTCCATTGCCAGTTGCCGGCAGCATTCATTAGCGGCACCACCCGGCGCACAATGTGCAGGATGGCAGGCAGGTCGGGGAAGGTGGCGAGGCGAATGATGGGCATGGGCAGAACTAGCAGCAGTGGCAGATGCGCAAAAAAAGAACGCGCCGAAGCGCGTTCCTAATTTTCGGGTTGAAAGTAGGCCCCAGACTTACCCGCGGCGCAGCACTTCGGCTGCTTCCTTGGCGAAGTAGGTCAGGATGGCGTCGGCACCGGCGCGCTTGATGCTGGTCAGCACCTCCATCATAGTTTTCTCGCCATCGAGCCAGCCGTTCTGGGCGGCAGCTTTCACCATGGCGTACTCGCCCGACACGTTGTAGGCCGTTACGGGCAGGTGCGTGTTGTCCTTCACCGACTGAATCACATCGAGGTAGCTCAGGGCCGGTTTAATCATCACCATGTCAGCGCCTTCGGCCTCATCGAGGGCCAGCTCACGCAGTGCCTCCCGCTTGTTGGCCGGGTTCATCTGGTAGCTTTTCTTGTCGCCTTTTTTAGGCGCCGAGTCCAGCGCATCGCGGAAGGGGCCGTAGAAAGCCGAGGCGTATTTGGCCGTGTAGCTCATGATGCTCACGTGTGAAAACGCATTCTGGTCGAGCACTTCCCGGATCCAGGCTACGCGGCCATCCATCATGTCCGAGGGGCCGATAATATCGGCGCCGGCGCGGGCCTGCGCCAGGGCCATCTGGCCCAGCACTTCCAGCGAGGCATCGTTGAGAATCTCGCCCGACTCCACGTCCACTACACCGTCGTGGCCGTCAGAAGAGTAGGGGTCCATGGCTACATCGGTCATCAGCACCACCTCCGGAAACTGACGCTTGATATCGGCTATAGTCTTAAGGTATAAGCCTTCAGGGTTAGCCGATTCGCGGGCTAGCCGGTCTTTCAGCGCATCATTGATAGCCGGAAACGGAGCAAACGTGTTGATGCCCAACTCCACGCAGCGCCCAATTTCGTCGATAATCCGGTCGGCAGAGAAGCGGTGAATACCGGGCATCGAGTGGATTTCCAGCTGCTGGTTCTGGCCTTCAATCAGGAAGAGCGGGTAGATAAAATCGTGGGTAGTAAGGCGGGTTTCCTGCACCATGTCGCGGATAACCTGAGACTTGCGGTTGCGGCGCGGGCGGTGCGTGGGGACGTTGGGCATTGTTGCTTTCAATTGGTAAGACGAAATAGAACAGCTGCCGCAAAGGTAAGGTTGCGGGCGGGAGTGCATTTGCCGCTACGGATGGCTGCCGTAGGCTTTGCTCGCCAGCAGATAGCCTATCCCGAATAGAAGCAGTGCGAGCAGCAACCCGCTACTGCCGCCAATGGATATTCCGATAATCAGGCCTGCTAGCACCAAGGCAGCTCCACTAAAAAACAATACATCATTGGCCCCATCTACCGGCTGCCGACAGATCAAAAGTTGATGTTCGGCTGCAGTTGGCTTTTCTGAAACTGAAGTGTTTCCAGACTTCCTCCCCTGCTGCTCACTTAAGTGAATAGTTTGTACAGCGTGGCGATACTGCGGCTGGCTATTCCGGATTATTCGTTTAGCACTAGCTATGGTGGGTACTGGCTGTATCAAACTGCCGCTTGGGACTGTGTAATAGCTGGCTGACGCTATTCGCGTGGCTGTGGTTTCTGCCCGCACTATGTTCAAAATCGGTTGAGCCGGCCGAAACTGAAACGCCATCTTTTCGCTGCGGCAACTGGCCAGCAACCCGAAAAGCATTAGCTGAAGCCAAAGTCGCCGTAGCATTTCTACATGTTAAAAAATTCCTGGAACACCTCTAGCCACGCGTGCTTTCCCCCAATGCCCACGCCTACAAAGTAGTAGCCTAGTAAAACTACTAAGGCGCCCACACCCAGGCCCAGCCAGCCGCCTAGCAGAATACCACCTACCACGCCGCCGGCTATCAGCGCTGCGCCTAGCACGAAAGCCGCCGTGTGTTCCAGTTGCGGCTGCTGCGGCCTCTCGCCCAAGTGCTTGGCAGCAGCGTACGGTCTCGCAACGGTTGCGCGGGCCGCCGTCTGATAGAGTGCTGGCCGACGTATGAGCAGTAAGCGGCGTATTCCGGCAGGCCTTGTGCGAGAAGCTGGCGCGGCCGGTGTGGCGTAGGTCGCCGCTACTACAGTGGGAAGTGGCGTGGGGGCAACAGCAGGTACAGATAACGCCGGGGTAGCCACCTTGCCCGTTGCGGGCTGAAACTGAAATGCCACTTCCTGGCTACGGCAGCTGGCTAGTAACAGGAGCAGCAGGCTGCTCAAGAGGGTAATAGATTTCACAAACAACCACGAAAAGTAAGTCGCCCAAGATAGGCAGGGACCGGGAGTTCGAGCCGACAAACGGTTCGGAACGCCGCGCCGATGATGCTCGCAATGCTACGTCAGCAGGGCGTACAGTGGCGAGTGAACGTATAGAATGGCTCCGGCTCCCGAAAAACGGTGCCTTACAGGGTGTCAGGAGCACCATTGCTTTATCTGGGAAGCTTACGTAACACGTTTTTACCTGCCGCAACAGAATGTTGTGTATAGTAAGTGGCAGATTATATGGGTGTTATATTCTGGTGTGCGCGTTGAGTCGCCATAACACCATGCCTATTCTGTACAGCTAGATAACAACTCGGCAACTGGCGGCTCAATAGCGGTACAATTTGTTGCCTGCGTGCCCAACGGTAGACACAGAACGATGCCGATGCCTTGGAATAAGAAAAATTGCGACAGAAAACAGATACTGTCTGCGTTGTGTGTGCTAGAATAGTATAATTTTATATCTATTTTTTGCTTATTATATGCGTCATGTGTTTGATAAATTATAAAATGAGTCCTGTAAGGTGAGCTGCTGCTGTCATAAATTTTCAGAGTAAGCTGCACATTCGTTTCTCACTCAAGTCAAAGGTTTTGTAGTATTGCGTACCGACAAAAACGGATGCAGCCCGTGGCAGAAACCCGTTTTTCCAGCGCTGTATAGTTCACTCTCCGGACACAGAACAGCCCCGGTTCGGCTCTTTAGTGGCATTTTGATGCGCTGAGCCTCTGATAAGCACTGCTCCAGCCCCGTAAAGGCCAGCCATACGCCTTTCCTGCCAAAACTGCCCTTGTACCTCGCGTTTTACCATGCGTGCATGTTGGGGAAGCTGACACGGTCTATTGGGCCTGCTATATTTTTCCGGGTTGCTGTGCCTCAGTCGTTTGCTCAGAGTGGCAGCTTTGCAGAATACGCCATTTAATCGGCCTGAAGCGTAACGCTTGGGTTTCGCTTTGTCTATTCCATCCTCTCTTTCAATTCCCGCATGAAACGAGTTTTCACAACTGCCCTGCTCATGGCGCTGGGCTTGCTCACTCCGCAACTGCAGGCTCAGAAGTCAGCCGCACCTGCTCCCGCATCCGCCAGCGCCCCAGACCCGAAGATGATCAAGTTCATCGACGACCTGATGCAAAAGATGACCCTGGAAGAGAAAATCGGCCAGCTGAACATGATAACGGTCGGGTTTGATGTGACGGGGCCCGTGGTGAGCAAGGACGTGGACGCGCATATCCGCAAAGGCAATGTTGGCTCGGTACTGAATACGTATACGCCAGTAGCGGCCCGCAAACTCCAGGAAATGGCTGTGAAAGATTCGCGTCTGCACATCCCGCTGTTTTTCGGCTACGATGTTATTCACGGTCACCGCACCATATTCCCTATTGCATTGGGGCTGGCTTCCAGCTGGGACCTGACGGCCATTGAGCGCAGCGCCCGTATTGCGGCCGAAGAAGCTTCCGCGGACGGCATCAACTGGGTGTACTCGCCCATGGTAGACCTGGCTCGGGACCCGCGCTGGGGCCGCATTTCGGAAGGCTCCGGTGAAGACCCATACCTCGGCTCCCAGATTGCCCGCGCTATGGTGCGCGGCTACCAGGGCGACGACCTGAGCCGCAACAACACAGTAATGGCCTGCGTGAAACACTTTGCGCTATATGGTGCCGCCGAAGCCGGCCGCGACTACAACACCACCGACATGAGCCTGGTGCGCATGTACAACGAGTATCTGCCTCCCTACAAAGCCGCTGTAGAAGCAGGCGCAGGCTCCATGATGTCGTCGTTCAACGATATCAACGGTGTGCCGGCTACCGGCAATAAGTGGCTGATGACCGAGCTGCTGCGCAACCAGTGGGGATTCAACGGCTTCGTGGCCACCGACTATACTGCCATCAACGAAATGACGGCCCACGGCATGGGCAACGATGCGCAGGTTTCGGCCTTGGCGCTGAATGCGGGCATCGACCAGGATATGGTAGGGGAGATTTTCCTGAAGAATCTGGCCCAGAATCTGAAGGATGGCACCGTGAAACAGGAGCAGATTGATGTAGCCTGCCGCCGCATTCTGGAAGCCAAATGGAAGCTGGGTTTGTTCAAAGACCCCTACCTCTACACCAACGAGAAGCGGGCCAAGGCAACCATGATGAAGAAGGAATTCATTGCCGAGGCCCGCGACATAGCCCGCAAAAGCATGGTGCTGCTCAAAAACAGCAACAATACCTTGCCGCTCAAGAAAACGGGTACTATTGCCCTCATCGGTCCGCTGGCCACCCGCCAGCACGACATGCTCGGGAGCTGGAGTGCTGCCGGCGACTGGAAACAGGCTGTTTCGCTGGAGCAGGGCCTGAAGAATGCGGTGGGCAATTCCGTTCGACTCGTGACGGCACAGGGTGCCAATTTTACCGACGACCAGCAACTCGTTGACCGTCTCAATGCCTACAACGGCGAGATAAAGCCGGACGCGCGTACCTCTGAGGCTCTCATTCAGGAAGCGGTGCAGCTAGCGCAGGGCGCCGATGTGATTGTGGCCGCCGTGGGCGAGTCGCAGGGAATGTCGGGGGAAGCGGCCAGCCGCGCGGATATTGGGTTGCCGGGCCAGCAACTAGAGCTGCTGAAGGCGCTGAAAAAAACCGGCAAGCCCTTGGTAGTGGTGCTGATGAGCGGCCGCCCTCTAACGCTGCCGTGGGAAGACAAAAACGCCGATGCTATTTTGGAAACCTGGTTTGCGGGCAGCCAGGCTGGCAACGCCATTGCCGACGTGCTGTTCGGGGCCTACAATCCGTCGGGCAAGCTCACGGCTACTTTCCCGCAGTCGGTGGGCCAAATTCCGCTCTACTACAATCACAAGATGACTGGCCGGCCCTACGTCGGGAAGCAGCTAGATAAGTACAAGTCGCGCTACCTAGACATATCAAACGAGCCGCTTTATCCTTTCGGCTACGGCCTGAGCTACACTACGTTTCAGTACGGCAAGCCTGAGCTAAGTGCTGCCACGCTGCCCATGAATGGCACGCTGGAAGTGAAAGTGACGGTGCAGAATACCGGGAGCTACGATGGCGAAGAAGTTGCCCAGCTCTACATCCGCGACGTAGTGGGCTCCATTTCCCGGCCTGTAAAGGAGCTGAAAGGCTTCCAGAAGGTGCTGCTGAAAAAGGGGGAAAGCCGTACGCTTACGTTCCGGCTAACGCCCGAGGATCTGAAGTTCTACAACGCCGACCTGAAGTTTGTGGCCGAGCCCGGTGACTTCCAGGTATTCGTGGGCGGCAATTCCCGCGACGTACAGATGGCCGCTTTCACGCTGGCCCAGAACTAAGCGGCGAAATACAAGTGCACAGAAAAGCCCGCCATGCTCAGCACGGTGGGCTTTTCTGGTAAAAAGGTTTCCGTTTTAGAACTCCAGAATTACCTGCTCAATGATGTCGCAGGCCTCGTGCAGTTGTTCTTCGTTGATGACCAGCGGCGGGGCAAACCGGATAATGTCGCCGTGGGTGGGCTTGGCTAGTACGCCGCGCTCCATCAGAGTCACGCATACGTCCCAGGCCGTGCGGCCATCGGCGTGCGGCTTAATAACCACGGCGTTCAGCAGGCCTTTGCCGCGCACTAGCTCTACCACTTCCGGGCGCTTGGCCTGCACGCGGCGCATCCGCTCCCGGAATACCTCGCCCAGCGCACGGGCATTCTCCGTGAGCTTTTCGTCCAGCAGTACATCCAGCGCCGCCCGCATCACCACTGCCGCCAGTGGGTTGCCCCCAAACGTGGAGCCATGCTGACCGGGCTGAATGGTGAGCATGATTTCGTTGCGGGCCAGCACTGCCGATACCGGCAGCACGCCGCCGCTTAGCGCCTTGCCCAGAATCAGAATATCGGCATGCACGGCTTCGTAGCACACGGCCAGTAACTCGCCGGTGCGGCCCAAGCCCGTCTGAATTTCGTCGGCAATAAACAGCACGTGGTGGGCTTTGCAGATAGCCGCGGCCTTCGTCAGATAGCCTTCCGACGGTACCATTACGCCGGCCTCACCCTGAATCGGCTCCACCAGAAAAGCACATACATGCGGCTCTTTCACGGCTTCTTCCAGGGCCTCCAAGTCATCATAAGGTACTACCTGGTAGCCGGGTGTATAAGGCCCGAAGCCACCTGTCGAGTCAGGGTCAGTGCTGAAGGAGATGATGCCAGTAGTACGCCCGTGGAAGTTGTGCTCGGCCACGATGATGCGGGCCTGGTTTGGAGCAATGCCTTTCTCCTGGTAGCCCCATTTGCGTGCCAGCTTGAGGGCCGTTTCCACGGCTTCAGCTCCCGAGTTCATCAGCAGGGCCTTATCATAGCCAAATAACTCGCAGAGCTGTTTTTCGGCTGCGCCGAGCTGGTCGTTGAAGAAGGCCCGGCTGGTCAGTGTCAGCTTTTGCGCCTGCTCCGTAAGCGCCCCGATAATGCGCGGGTGGCAGTGGCCCTGGTTTACGGCCGAATAGGCGGAGAGGAAATCATAGTAGTGCTTGCCTTCCACGTCCCATAGATGCACGCCTTCGCCGCGGCTCAACACCACAGGCAGCGGGTGGTAGTTGTGGGCACCGTACTGGTCTTCGAGAGCCATCAGCTCCTGGCTGCGGCTGGTATGCGTGGTGGGAATGGTTTGCATAGGACAGAAAAGGTTGGTAGCTCAAAAATACGCAAAACCCCATGGTACGGCCAGCCAGCAGCTTTGGAAATAGCCCGGTTTCGAGGACGGGTAGTAGTTTTAGCATCCGTGCATGCCGCTTGTCTCTGATTTTATGCCCTATTCCTTACCCTTTCCACGATTCCGCCAGACGTTGGGGCCATTACTGCTGGCTATAGCCACGGTGTTATGCCTGCTGCCTTTTGTGGCGCTGTGCTGGTACGCCCACCCCTCCGCCGACGATTTTCTACAGGCCACCGATGTGCATAAGCATGGCCGCTGGGGCTACATGCCACATATGTACCTGACCTGGACAGGCCGCTACACTTCCATTGTGCTGTGGGCGCTGCTGAACCCGGTGCAATATGGCGGCAATATCACGGGAGGCTATGGCGCCATTTGTCTGCTGCTGCTGCTGGCGCTTCCGGTGGCGTTATACGTGTTGCTACGCACCCTGCTGGCTGACGAGTTTCAGCGCCGCACGCTTTGGCTGAGCAGCGGCGTCCTGATCAGTCTGCTGCTATGGCAATTGCCAAGCCCGGCCGAGGCTTTTTACTGGATTGTAAGCGGCTACAACTATCTGCTGCCGGCACTGCTCACACTGCTGTGGCTGGCGGCGCTGGTGCGGTATGCTGGGGCTACTAACCCGGCTGCAAGGCGCAAGTGGCTGGGGCTGGCTGGAGTATTGGCCGTTGTAATTATCGGGTGCAACGAAACCAATGCCGTGCCTATAGCTGTCGGCGTTGCGGGCTATACGGCCGTACGCTTTCTGCAGCGGCGGCGCATCGAGTGGGCGTATGTGTGGCTGAGTGCTGTAGTAGGCGTGGCGTGCGTCGCCACGTTTCTGGCACCTGGTAACTTTGCTCGGGTAGGGCCGGCCCATGAATATTCCATCGTGGAGTCGCTAAGCAAAGCCGCCCTTTCAGCCTACCGCTATGTTTGCAACTGGCTCGGCAACGGCGTACTGCCAGCACTTACGCTGCTTTTGCTGCCAGTCAGCTACCGGCTGCGGCGTTTGCCAAATCTGCCATTGAACCGCTTGGCTCAAAACCCATTGTTTATTACGCTGCTGATGGCCGTAAGTCTGGTATTGGTAACGTTTATGGGCTGGCGCTTCAACAACCAGGCGCTGCCGTTTCGCTCCCGCAATATTTTGTATCTGTTTTTCCTGGTTGGCTGGTTTCTGAACGCCCACGCTTGGGCACAGTACCTATGGCGCCGTACGGAGCGGCCCACGTTTGCACTACCTCTCCTCGTGCGGACCGGGCTGGTGCTCTGGATACTAGGCGCTTTCATAGGCGGACATACATTGACGCTACGGGGCCACGAGACCACCGACAACTACAACAACGTGCTGATAGCCTACCAGGATTGGCTGGGCGGTGCCGCTGCCCGCTACGATGCGCAGCTTACAACCCGCTACTATGCCCTGCAGCAACCCGGCTGGTTCCCCGATGAAACGGTGGTAGAACCCCTACAGGAGCCGCCTTACACCATCCTCTTCGGCGACATTACCCCCGATGTCTTCGACTGGTCAAACCAGGCATATGCCGAATATTTTGGCAAGAAGACTATCCGCACTAATTAGCGGCCGGCGCTATGCTTAGCGGGGACCAGTCAGGCTGCCCAGCCGTTCCTCCAGGTCCAGAAATTTACCTACGTAATTGCCTTCTTCTGCCCCATCCTGGTGCAAAATCATCCAGTCAACTATTTCACTTTCGTCAAATTCTTCCTTGTTATTGCCATCCGGCAGGTTAGAGCCCACTAAGCGGCCCATCAAGCGGCCATCCTGCCAGGTTTGTACCTGCACAAGCTGCGGTACGCGGTTCGCGGCGTCGTTGAGAAGAGTGGCCGCTATATACAGCGTCTCTCCCGGATTCAGGCCCCGATTGAAGCGCTGCCGGGCTTGGGCAAGCGTACGTCGGGCCTCCTTTAGCGGAGCAGGTGGTATTGTTTCCAGCGTAGTCAGTTGCAACGCCAGCCGCACAGCCGGAACGGCTATTTCGGGCTGTTGCGCCTGCGCTGCTGGTAGCCCGGCCACCCCAGTGCCCAGTAGCATTAACGTCAACATCCAGTACCGCATCTGCCAGCGAAAGAAAAAGTGTAAAGCGAAAAGTCTAATTTGGTAATGGAAAGATACTAAAAATATATAGTATACGTAGTCTTTGTGGGAGCCGACGTACATTGCAGAGCATTTCTATCTATTTGTGTCTTCCTTCTCAGCCCAACCGCTCCAGCCCGGCGACTTTTACTTCACTCCCGAAGGCCTTATGGTTTTTACGGAGCAGTATCACCGCCGGCGCGGTAGTTGCTGTGGCAGCGGCTGCCGGCATTGTCCTTGGCGCTTGGGCAAACCCAAAAAGTAATCGGCCTGCAGAGGGCTCCGGAGCCATAACGGCTTATTTTTCAGCCTTCCGGTTTGCTTCTGTCAAACTTATGCCGATATTTGCGTCCCTTTTTCCAGCATTGAAACCTTTAAGTTCCTGATACCATGGCCCGAGTTTGTGATCTGACCGGCAAGCGTACCCGTGTAGGCAACAACGTGTCGCACGCCAACAACAAGACCAAGCGCAAGTTCTACCCGAACCTGCAGAAAAAGCGCTTCTACATCCCCGAGGAGGATGCTTGGGTAACGCTGAAAGTAGCGACCAGCACCATCCGTACCATCAACAAGAACGGCATCATGTCGGTCCTGAAGAAGGCGAAGGAGCAGGGCTTCATCGTTTACTAACGAGCCAACGGCCGTTCTTCGGCACGAATTTATTTCAGACGCGTACCCGCCTCGAAAAGCAATTTTTGGGAGCGGGTACGCGTCTTTGTTGTATTCACCTTCTCCCTGCTATTATGTATCTGACTTCTGCTCTTCGTGTGATGCGGTGCGTGCTGCTGGCGCTTAGTCTGGCACCAGCTGCCCAGGCCCAGCGAGCCGCTGGCCCTGGCCGCCCCGCCGATTTTCTGGACCCAGCTTTCCATCGGAGCCGCCGCGAGCTATTGCGCCAGGCACTGCCGGCTGGCTCAGCAGCGGTACTGTTTGCCAACCCGGTCCGCAACCGCGCCAATGACGTCAACTATATCTTTCATCAGCATCCGGACTTATACTATCTCACCGGCTACGATGAGCCGGATGCGGTGCTGGTGCTGTTCAAGGAGCCCCAGACGGTAGGAGGACAGGCTGGCATCACGGAAGCGCTGTTTGTACAGCCTCGCGACCCAAAAGCCGAACAATGGACTGGCCGTCGCCTCGGTACCGAAGGCACCCGGCAACAGTTGAAACTGCAGTACGTGGCCGATAACAAGGATTTCGCTGGAGCCGGCATCCGCTGGGCTGATTTCAAGCACATCCATTTCCTGGAACTCCCAACAGATGTTCGTGACGACAGCCGCAACCCTGCTGACCTGTTTGATCTGGTCGCTACGTTTCGTCGGCAAGCGGCTATTCCGGCCGACTACGACGCCCGCCGCGATGCACTCTATACCACTGTGCAGCGCTACGGAATGGTGAATGCCGCCGGCATAAAGAGCTATGTAGAAGGCTTGGCGAAGAACCAGCCAGCATTAGCAACGGATGCTTATCTGCAAGGCTACCTCAAGGCCACCACCGATGCTGAACGGCAACAGGCCGTGGCCGCCCGTCCTGTCAGCCGCTTTGAGGTAGGCTCCCTCAACGATGCACTAGACGAGTTGCGGGCCGTGAAGACTCCCGAAGAACTGAAGCTGCTGCGCCAAGCCGTGCGAATTAGTGCCGTGGGCCAGCAGGAGGTGATGAAGGCGCTGAAACCCGATATGGGTGAAATGGAAGTGCAGGGCCTACACGAGTATGTATACAAGAAATACGGAGCCGAATTTGAAGGCTATCCTAGCATTGTAGGTGCCGGCAGCAACGGTTGCATTCTGCACTACGAAACCAACGACAAGCCTCGCCTTGGCAACGACTTGATTCTGATGGACTGCGGGGCTGAGTACCACGGCTACACCGCCGATGTCACCCGGACTGCGCCGCCTTCCGGCAAGTTCAGCCCCGCCCAGCGCCAGATTTACGAGTTGGTGCTTGCCGCACAGGATGCCGGCATCCAGGCGTGCAAAGCCGGCAACGAGTTTCAGGCTCCCAACAAAGCTGCGCAGAAAGTGGTAGCGGAAGGCCTCATTAAGCTTGGCATTATCCAGACACCCGAGGAAATGCGCAAGTACTTCCCGCATGGCACCAGCCACTACCTCGGCCTCGACGTGCACGACCGGGGCAATTACAAGCCGCTGCAGGCTGGCAACGTCATCACGGTAGAGCCCGGCATCTATATTCCGGAAGGTAGCCCCTGCGATAAAAAGTGGTGGAACATTGGGGTGCGTATCGAAGATGATATCCTGATTACGGCTGACGCGCCCGAAAACCTCTCAAAAGAAGCGCCCCGCACCGTGGCCGAGGTAGAAGCCATGATGGCTAAATCCAGCGCACTCGACAATTTCAAACTGCCTGCCCTGAAGTAACACACCTAGCATTTGTCTGAGGCGGCTTTACGTTCTCCTCGTTGAACGCAGTTCTGAAGCGGAGGAGTGCGCAGTGAAAATGTGGGGCACAAAGCCCTGTTATTTGAGCGGACTGCACCTGTAGTCGGGACCATTACTGAAGCTTTCTTCGGCAGTGGCCCCGCTTATGTGTATATTTGAGCGGTATATATCGAAGGGCCGAAGCCCTGAATATCAAATTGATATTTGCCCGCGGATTATTCGCCTGACTGTTTGTCTATTCCGAAAAGACGCGTACCTTTGCAGTCCTTAATCCCAAAAACCCCGTCGAGATGGCTAAGAAAGGCAATCGGGTGCAGGTGATCCTTGAATGCACTGAGCATAAAAACTCGGGGCAGCCCGGCACCTCGCGCTACATCACCACCAAGAACCGCAAGAACACTCCTGAGCGCATTGAGTTGAAGAAGTTCAACAACGTGCTCAAGAAGATGACCGTTCACAAGGAAATCAAGTAATTGAGCAATGGCTAAGAAAGTAGTAGCAACCCTGAAAACTCCAGGCGGCAAGGACTGGGCTAAAGTCATTCGTGCCGTGAAATCGGAGAAAACCGGTGCCTATACCTTCCGCGAGGAGATGGTGCCCGTTGACAAAGTACAGGATTACCTCGCCACCGGCGTTAAGTAATTCGGTGCCCCCTGTGGCAATCTGAATAAGTGAAGAAGTCCCGCCATCGTGGGACTTTTTTGCGTTGTAGCACGAAGCTCCAGCTTGGTGCCCTGTTGAGTGGCTGGCCTACTGCCCGTAATACGCCATCTGCTTTACCTCAGCAACGACGCGCGAAGCTGGAGCTTCGCGCAACATCCTGACCGAATGGGACTTTTCGATTTTTTCAAGAAGGATAAGGAAAGCAAGGAGCAGCAGCAGGCTCTTGATGAGGGACTGCAGAAAACCAAAACCAACTTCTTCGACCAACTCAGCAAAGCGGTAGTAGGCAAGAACACGGTAGACGAAGCGGTGCTCGATGACCTCGAAACGCTGCTCGTGCACGCCGATGTGGGCATCGACACAACGGTGAAGGTCATTGACCGGATTGAGAAGCGCGTGGCCCGCGACAAGTATGTGAATACGTCGGAGCTGGACCGCATTCTGCGTGAGGAAAT
Organism: Hymenobacter sediminicola; assembly: GCF_014250515.1. Lineage (NCBI taxonomy): Bacteria > Pseudomonadati > Bacteroidota > Cytophagia > Cytophagales > Hymenobacteraceae > Hymenobacter > Hymenobacter sediminicola. Next base: position 361,054 of record NZ_CP060202.1, read on the forward strand.
CGTGGAGCTGCTGGACCGCAACAGCGCCGCTACCGGTTCTCGCGCCATTCTGGACCGCCCCGACAACACCGGTTCGCCGTTTGTGATAATGGTAGTGGGTGTGAATGGCGTGGGCAAAACCACCACCATTGGGAAGCTGGCGCACCGTTTCCACTCAGCGGGTAAGAAAGTAGTACTAGGCGCTGCTGATACCTTCCGAGCTGCAGCCGTAGACCAGCTTATCATCTGGGGCCAGCGGGTGGGCGTGCCGGTTATTTCGCATGGCATGAACACCGACCCGGCCTCGGTGGCCTACGATGCGGTGCAGAAAGGGGTGGAAATGGGCGCCGACGTGGTAATTATTGACACGGCCGGCCGCCTGCACAACAAGGTGAACCTGATGAACGAGCTGAGTAAAATCAAGCGCGTGATGCAGAAGGTAATTCCCGATGCGCCCCATGAGGTGCTGCTAGTACTTGATGGGAGCACCGGCCAGAATGCTTTCCTGCAAGCCAAGGAATTTACCAAGGCAACGGAGGTGTCGGCCCTGGCCATCACCAAACTCGACGGCACGGCCAAAGGCGGCGTGGTTATCGGCATCAGTGACCAGCTCCAGGTGCCTGTGCGCTATATTGGAGTGGGAGAGAAGATGACCGACCTGCAGCTATTCGACCGGCATACGTTCGTGAATTCGCTGTTTAAGAAATAAGGATTACTAAAACGGTCATTCCGCGCGAAGTGAGGAAGTAGGGTACATCGTTAAGCGGTAACCCCCGATTCCTCGTTTCGCGCGGAATAACCATTTATACCTGCCTCAACCTACCCATTGCCATGCGCCTACCCGCTGCCCTAGTCCTGTTGTTCTGGATGCTACAGTTTTCCTTGCAAGCCCAGACGATGCAGCAAAAAACCGTGGCTGGTCGCATTGAGCACATCGAGAGCTTCGCATCCAAACTGGTAGAGCCACGGACCGTGGATGTGTGGCTGCCAGCCAACTACGACGGGAAACGACGTTTTGCGGTGCTGTACATGCACGACGGGCAGATGCTGTTCGACAGTACCACCACCTGGAACCACCAAGCCTGGAACGTGGACGACGTGGTAACCCAACTGCAACGGGACGGGCAGCTGCAGGACGTGCTGGTGGTAGGCGTCTGGAATGCCGGGGCCCGTCGCCACGCCAACTATTTTCCCCAGAAGCCTTTTGAACAACTGACTACAGCGGAGCGCGACACCGTGGTTCAGCAACTGCGCCAGTCGGGCCGTAGTACCGAGCAGTTTCAGCCCAATTCCGACGCCTACCTCCGCTTTCTGGTAACGGAACTCAAGCCTTTTATCGACCGCAAATACCGTGTGTACTCCGACCGTCAGCATACGTTTGTGGCCGGCAGCAGCATGGGCGGGCTGATTTCGATGTATGCCCTGTGTGAGTACCCGGCCGTGTTTGGTGGGGCGGCCTGCCTCTCCACGCACTGGCCCGGGACATTCACGGTGCGCAACAACCCCATGCCCGCTGCCTTTCTGCGTTACCTGCGTACCGCCCTGCCTGACCCGCGCACGCACAAGCTCTACTTCGATTGTGGCGACCAGACTTTGGATGCGCTGTATCCGGCCATTCAACGTGAGGTAGATGCCGTAGTACAGGCCCGGGGCTATACACCAACCTCTTGGCAGACGCGCTACGTGCCGGGGCAAAACCACAGCGAAAAAGCCTGGAACCAACGACTTGATAAGCCGCTGCTGTTTCTGCTGGGTAAATAAACCAGCCAGATACTATTGCTACAGAGGTGCTCTGCGCAGACGTTAAGCGCATCCGTTGCCGCTCCAGAAAAGGAGGCGAAAACTACAGGGCCCGGCGCACAAAGAAACTTCCTCAGTAGGAAAAGGCGTTGCCTACTGCGTACCTTTGCGGTCCGATTTTCGTCGCGGGCCGTCGCGGGCAACTTTCTCACTGATAAGAAATTGCCCGGCCGCCCGCCTACCCAATCCAGCATGAAAGTAAGAAGCCAGCAGGCCAATAAAGTCAACGTCATCACCCTCGGCTGCTCCAAGAACATCGTGGACTCGGAGGTGCTTATGGGCCAGCTTCGCGCCAACCAGTTTGAGGTGACGCACGAAGCCGAACAGAGCGACGCCAACATCGTCATCATCAACACCTGCGGCTTTATCGACAATGCCAAGCAGGAAAGCATTGATACCATCCTGCGCTACGCCGACGAGAAGGAAGCCGGCAAACTGGACAAGCTTTACGTGACGGGCTGCCTCTCCCAGCGCTATAAGGACGACCTGGAGGTGGAAATTCCGCAGGTAGATGCTTTCTTCGGCACCTTGGAGCTGCCGCAGCTGATGAAGACGCTGGAGGCCAACTACATGCACGAGCTGGTGGGCGAGCGGCTGCTGACCACGCCCAAGCACTACGCCTACTTCAAGATTGCCGAGGGCTGCAACCGGCCCTGCTCGTTCTGCGCCATCCCGTTGATGCGCGGTAAGCACATGGACCGCCCCATCGAGGACTTGGTGAAGGAAGCCAACCGCCTCGCCTCCATGGGAACCAAGGAGTTGATTCTTATTGCCCAGGATCTGACCTATTACGGCCTGCAGCACTATGGCGAGCGGAAGCTGGCCGACCTGCTCCGCAACCTGTCCGACGTGAACGGCATCGACTGGATCCGGCTGCAGTATGCCTACCCCTCGCAATTCCCGATGGATGCCCTGGACGTGATGAACGAGCGGGACAACATCTGCAAATACCTGGATATGCCGCTGCAGCATATTTCCGATAACATGCTGAAAACCATGCGCCGCGGCATTAGCAAGCGTCGCACCGTGGAGCTGGTGGATACCATCCGGCAGCGGGTGCCCGACATTGCGCTCCGTACCACACTCATTGCGGGCCACCCCGGCGAGACCCAGCAGGATTTCGAGGAACTGTACCGCTTCGTAGAGGAAACTCGCTTCGACCGGTTGGGCATCTTCAACTATTCGCACGAAGACAATACGCACTCCTACACGCTCGAAGACGACGTGCCGGCCGAGGTGAAGCAGGACCGCGCCGACCAAATTATGGAGCTGCAGCAGGGTATTTCGATGGAGCTGAACGAGGAGCGCGTGGGCCAGACCCATAAGGTGCTGTTCGACCGCAAGGAAAGCGGCTACTTTGTGGGCCGCACTCAGTACGACTCGCCGGAAGTAGACAACGAAGTGCTGGTGCCTGCCACCAAAGACACCTACGTGCGTCTCGGCGACTTCGCACAGGTGCAGATTACGGAGGCCTCGGACTTCGATTTGTACGGCAAGCTGGTATAAGGTTCGGCTTGCCAGCTGCCAGGCGGACATACCAAGTGAATGAGCTTGTAGTAGCTCCCGGTGCCCCAAGTGCCGGGAGCTATTATTTTGTAACGCTTTGACTAGTAGATGGAAAATGCCAATCAGCAACCCCAACTAAAAATACCCAGTTACTTTGTGGCAGCTGGCTGGTTATAGCCCGATTATCCCTCTCTCGTATGTCCGTCACGACTCTCTCGTACGCCGAAACCGGCGCATTTTCTTCCCTGCTCACCGATTACCTGGCCCGTCACGAAGGCTTAGCTCCTTTCTATCATCGGTTCCCGACGCTAGAAGCATTTGGTGAGCAACTGCAGGAAAAACAGACGCACTACACCCCGGACGCCCGCCAGCGGCTGGTAGCAGCACTCCGGCAGCAGTACGCCACGCTACTGGCCGTGCACCCGGCCGTGCAGGCGAACATCGAGTTGCTTGCCAAGGACACGACGTTCACTATCACCACCGGCCACCAGCTCAATCTGTTTACCGGGCCGCTGTATTTCATCTATAAGATTGTGACGGCAGTAAAGCTGGCTCGCCAGCTGAAGGAGCACTATCCGCAGTACGATTTTGTGCCAGTGTACTGGATGGCTACCGAAGACCACGACTTCGCGGAAATCAACCACTTCAACCTGTTCGGCAAGAAATACGAGTGGAACGCCGCCGAAATAGGAGGCCCTGTAGGCCGCCTGCCGCTGGCCGGATTGAAAGAGGATTTATTGGACCAACTGCCTAGTGACATTCCAGCTCTGTTCCGGCAGGCGTATGAAGAATCGGGTACGCTGGCGGCCGCCACCCGCCGCCTCACCCACGACCTGTTCGGGGAGCTGGGTTTGGTAAGCCTTGATGCTGATGCTCCCGAGCTCAAGCAGGCACTGGTACCGGTGCTTAGAACCGAAATTCAGGAGCAGGCGTCCAACAAAGCCGTGCAGGCGGCTAATGCCCGTCTGGAAGCCGCTGGTTATAAGCCACAGGTGTACTCGCGTCCTATCAATCTATTCTTCTTGACCGACGCCGGCAAGCGGGAGCGGCTGGAGTACGATGCGGCCCAGGACTGCGTGCAGATTACGGTGCGCAATACCGGCCGCTGCCATACGCAACAGGAAGTGCTGGAGCTGGCGCAGCAGCATCCCGAGCAGTTTAGCCCGAATGTGGTGCTGCGGCCATTGTATCAGGAGTTGCTGCTGCCCAACCTGTGCTACATCGGGGGTGGGGCAGAAGTGGCATACTGGTTTCAGCTGAAAGGTGTATTTGAAGAAAGCGGGGTGCCTTTCCCGATTCTGCTGCTCCGCAACTCGGCACAGTACATCGGCAAGGCCAATGCGGCCAAGCTGCGCAAGCTGGGCCTGACTTCTCTGGATGTGTTCCGGCCGCTGCCCGAGCTCAAGAAACAGGTAGGTATCACGTTGGGCCAGGAAGAGGTGAGCCTGCAGCAGCAGCAGCAGCAACTGGCAGAAGCTTTCCGGCAGGTAGCCGATCTGGCGCAGCGCCTCGACCCAACGCTGGTGAAGACCGTAGCGGCCGAGCAGCAGAAAGTAGCTGGCATTGTAACGGGCCTCGAAAAGCGCCTGAGCAAAGCCGCTGAAGCCAAGCATGAAACCGCCTACAGCCAGCTCACGGCTCTCAAAGACAAGCTGATGCCGAACGGTCATCTGCAGGAGCGGGAAGACAACGTGTTGAGCATCCTCATCAATAACCCCGACTTCATCAACCAGTTGCTGGATGCCTTCGACCCGCTGGCGCTGGAGTTTACGGTGCTGGAAGAGGAGTAAGTAACAATGAAAGACTACGTGGCTGCGGTATATCCTGACAGTCAGTGGATAACGTGCCAGATGCGGGTGGCGTTTCAAACGTTTGGTATGCTGAAAACCGACTTGCGCCGCGCAGCACTAGCCCGCCGCCGCGCCCTTCCGGAAGAGGAAGTTACCCGTCGCAGTGACGAGCTGCGCAGGCAGCTTTTCCGTCACTTCCCGGTGGCAGAGTGGCAATGGCTCCATTTGTTTCTGCCGATTCCGCACCATAAAGAGCCTGATACCTGGCCCATCGTTATAGAAATCTGGGGTGAAGATCTGCCGGTGCAATTGGCTGTGCCCGTGGTACAGCCTGATGGCCAGACACTGCGCCACTACCACCTCACGCCCGACACCCAGCTTCTCGACAACAAATGGGGAATTCCGGAGCCAGTAAAAGCCCCGGAGGTGCTGCCGACACAGCTGGATGCCGTGCTTATTCCGCTGCTGGCTTTTGATGAACAGGGCCACCGCGTAGGCTATGGCAAAGGATTCTACGACCGATTTCTGGCCGAATGCCGGCCCGATACGCTACGTATCGGGCTGAGCCTAGAGCCACCGGTGCCGCGCATTGTTGATGCCTGGGACGGCGACGTACGCCTGCACGCCTGCATCACGCCAGAGAAAGTGTGGCGGTTCTGAGACGTGCGGACTATGCAATAAGCCGGAGCGCCAAGCCGTTGAGTGAATATCAATTCACTATATACCATTTGTGTCATGGCTGAAATCCAATCCTCCGCGCCGGCTGCTCGTGGCCACAAGCCTCGCATCAAGAAGAAAGCTTTCCGCCTCGACATGACACCAATGGTGGACCTGGCGTTTCTGCTGCTAACGTTCTTCATGCTGACCACAACGTTCAGTAAGCCCACCACCATGGACCTCACGATGCCGACGAAAGGGCCGGTTTCAGATGTGCCGGATAAAAACGCCCTGACATTGATTCTGGGCAAAGACAGCAAAGTGCACTACTTCTTCGGGCTGAACCGCGCCGACGTGGAGCAGCCCGAACTTCGTACGACCACCTTCAGCGCCGAAGGGTTGCGACAGGTGCTGCTCCGGCGCCAACGGCAGCAGCCGGCTCCTTTTGTGCTCATCAAAGCTGGCCCTGATGCAAAATACCGCGACCTGGTAGATGTACTGGATGAAATGAACATCACCGACCAAGGCAAATACGCGCTGGTAGACTTCACCTCTGCTGATCAGGAGCTACTGGATAGTAATTCCCTATAAAGCGCTGTTTGTAATGTAAGCGTTTGTCAATCAGATGAATGGATGTGAATCTGCGCCATTTGTCTGACTTGCTATTCCTTAGCTACTTAGGGCGCAAAGCTGGCAGCACCTCTACCTGCGAAATGCGGGCCTGCCCCCACGGGGCCACACTAATGTGTACTTGTAGCGGCTGCTGGCGCCGAAGCTTGCGTCGGGTTTCTTCAGGCACGTAGTAGCGTTCCAGACCGTAGCGCAGGCGCATACTGCGGCGCCACGTATCGGCCACCCAGCCGCGCAATACCGTTTGGCCCGGTGCCGTTTCTGGCCGCTCCGGATATACTGCCACAGCTTCGAACACCCCGGCACGGGGCTCCAAAACTACATACACGGGGTCTTTGCGGCGGGGCAGCGTGCTACCTTTCCACAGATGACCCGGCAGCAGACTAATGGTATAGTTCAGCTCTACATAGTCGCTGAAGCGCAGGTCGCGCGGGTCAACGGGTGTGGTGCGCAACAGCACCACGCTCCCGAAACGGCCGGTAGCGTAGCCGGCCGCTGCTACCGCTAGCACAAACAGTAACTGCGCGCCCACTAGCCACAGCAGCCACCGCTGCCGGTGCGGTTTGGGGAGCGGAGGGTGGCGTACGGCTACTGTGTCGTTGTTCGGCGCCATGGGGAGAGGTGTGCTCATGGCTGGCCGGGAGTTTCGGGAGAGGAAAATGTGTGCGCGGCGCGCCGGCGCAGAAACCAGCTTAGGCCCAACAGCAGCGAGCCGCCCAGCAGGAAAAACAGCGACTTATCCATGAAGCCCCAAGTGAGCTTGAAGTAAGCTACAGCCGTCGTCAGGATGAACAGCACCGTGCCCAGCGTCACCCGGTCCTGGTTGCGCTCCTGGTGGGCGCGCCACAGCACGGCCCCCGAATAGGCATAGAGCACCACCAGCGTGGCTATGGCCAGTGGCAGCCCACCCGGTAGGTAGAAACCTGGCAGTAGCAGCAGCCAGTCGGTGGCACTGCCCAGGCGGCCGCGGCGCTGCTTACCCCAAAGTGAAAGCGCCAGCACCGCGCCCAACACCCCCAGATACGCCAGCAGCGGCGGCCGCAACTCTCCGGTATAAGTATCCGACTCGCCGAACAGTGCCAAGCCTAACGTAAACAGGAAGGCCGCTACCAGCGGCGGACCCTGCATAGCACGGCCGGCGGGCCGGTCTTCCTGCCAGTCGCCGAGGGCGTAAATCAGCATGGCCGGGCCGAAGAACCAGGTGATTTTAATGTGCAGGAGGCTGACCAGCAGTGCGGTTTGCCAGAGCAGGCCGGTAGCCAGCACCGCGCCCAGCAGCGAGTCGGGGCGTCGCCACCAGTAGTAGCCCAGTCCGCCCGCCGTGAGCACCGCCGTCAGGTAGCTGAACGCGCCCAACTGGCCTGTGTTATAGCCTTGCACGATACCGCCAATAGCCACTGTCAGGATGAACAGAAAGCGGCTGCGGTACACCCATGTCAGGGCCACGCCAGCCACGGCCCAAGCTACCAGCCCCGTTAGGTCGTAGCCGATGAGCTGATACATCTGGCTGGTCAGAATAATGCTGATGCCGAACAGCAGCAGCCCCAGCCCCACCAGTCCCATGCCCAGCGACTCATACTGGCGGCGCAGGAAGTACTCGGCCCCGGCGTAGGTGCCGGCCAGTGAGCCCAGCAGGAGTCCCAGCCGCACTGCTTCGGGCAAGCTTTGCCAGTTGGCTGCTACCAGGCTTAGCGCACTCAGTAGAATCAGGAGGCTTCCGAGTAGCGGCAGCAGCCCGATAGCCGGGCGCTCCTCGGGATACAGCGCCAGCAGCTGCGCCCGCTGCGCCTCCGTCACGATGCCCTGCTGCACCCATTCCAGCCCGTCTGTTTCCAGTAGTTTACGACTCATAACTGCTGCAACTTACGGAGGATGGTGCAATGTGGGAGGTTAAGGTCGAGTTACAGCAGGTAGGCGCTTCAGGTCGTGGCTGGCCAAAGAAGCATCGGTTTTTAGCTGATGGTTTTGGAAAAAGGTGTGCAGAGCCAGTAGTCGTTGACGGTTGTTGTAGCGGCATGTCCAATAGAGCTTGGTCTGGCATTCGGAGCAAAGGCGGTTTGGTGTACCGTCAGTTTCCGCTAGACTATTGGTGCCGTTCATGGCGCAGCGCGCGAAGGTGCAGTGGCGCAGGGAAAACATGTGTCCCAGCTCGTGGGAGGAAAGGTTGAGCAGGCGGGTTAGGCAGCGGGTGTAGTTGGCCGCTGTCAACCGGGTATCCTGCAGCCGATACAATGAGGTAACTCCCACACGGTCTGGGTACGAGGCCAGCCCGAATACGTAGTTCCACTCAGGCTTCGGATATAGGTCTCGGGGGCTAAGAGCCATTAGTGCCAAGCCATCGGGCGGTAGCTTTCCGGCGAGGTGGTGCGTGAGGATGTAGGGAGCCAGAAGTTGCTCCTGCCCCTCAACTCCCCGGCGCCGGGCCACCTTCGGCACAAACGTATCCGGTACCGCCGCCAGCAGTGTCACCGGCAGCTGAAAGAAGTGCTGCAGATACTGCCGAGTAGCCTCCAGCACCTGCTTCTGCAGCGGTGAAAAGTGTCCAATCGGCAGCAGATACAACGTCCGATGTACCGAATCTGGTCGGGTAATAGCCAAATCTTGGTACTGCTCCAGCGTTTGGCCCGGCTCGTGGTTCTCATGTCGCCACTCACCGGGCCGAGGCGTTTTCAACGGCTGGTCATTGGCTTTGATAGCATCGAAATACGCTCGCGCTTCTGCCGAAAATTCTGGGTAACTGGGCCAACCACACGCCAGTGCTAAGCTGATGCCTACCAGACCTACTACTCCCCAAACCAGCCGAAGAAGTCGACGGAATACTAAGAAGCCAGACACTATATTCTACCCCCGTTTCCAGGCGCGCGTCATTTCGCGCTTGCCTACCGGGCCGGGCACCTTTTCAACCAGCCAGCCGGCAGCTTTCAGGCTGCGCCGAAACGAGCCTTTGGCGCAGTAACTCACTAGGCAGCCACCGGGCGCAGTAGCCGCATACAACTGGGCAAATACTTCATCGGTCCACATGTCGGGCTGCTTCTCCGGCGCAAAAGCATCAAAGTAAATAACCTGATAGGTGTCCTCAGCCAGCAGCGTATCCTGCAGGGCGCCGGCCATTTTCAGCAGCGCAAACTGCGGTGTGAGAGCTACCGGTGTACCCCACGAGGCGGCATGAATCTGCTGATGGTAGTCGAGTAAGTCGGGGTTCAGCAGGTAGCGTTCCGCGCCTAGTTGCTCAATAATGGCTTCCGAAAGCGGGTATTTCTCGATAGTGTCATAGAAGATGGGCTGGGCACTGTCTAAGCTGCGCTCCAGCGTAAGCAGCGCATTCAGGCCCGTCCCGAAACCCACTTCCAGCACCCAAACCATGCTCGTTGCTTTCGAGAGAACCGGCTCTAGGCCGGCCGCCAGATACACGTGCTGGGCTTCCTGTACCGCACCATGCGTGGAATGGTAGTGCTCATCCAGGGCTGGCACATATAGCGTGCTTGAGCCGTCGGCGGTAGTGCGGACTTCTACTTTAGGGTTGGACATTGGGGGAAGCGTGGAAATGGGGGAGTGGAAGCGGGTACGGCGCGGCGCCCGGAAAAGATGTTGCAAAAGGAAGCAAGAAGAAGCTACTGAACCGCCCAGCCTGCAAGCTGTGCGTATGTATGCCATCCGCTTTTCTTTTGCCCCAGATACATGGCTCGCGTTAAAGTAAATCTACCGGAAACTTTCCTGTTTTCCATCGAAATGCCCGTCCGGATTACGGACCTCAACTACGGCGGCCACCTCGGCAACGATGCGCTGCTCAGCTTGCTGCACGAAGCCCGTGTGCAGTTTCTGCGTCACGTGGGCCTTACCGAGTTCGACCCTGCCACCGGGCGCGGCACCATCATGGCCGATGTGGCCATTGAGTACAAAGGCGAGGGGTTCTACGGCGACGTGCTGCACATCCAGATGGCCGCCGATGACCTCTCGAAATACGGTTTCGACGTGGTGTACCGGGTGCGCACGCAAGCTGGCCGCGAAATAGCCCGCGCCAAAACCGGCATGCTCATGTTCGACTACAAAGCCCGCAAACTGCAGCTGCTCGGCGAGGAAGTTGCCGGTCGGCTGCGCGGTGAAGCAGGTTAGCGCTGGCGGGTGGTTTTCGGGGTTACATTAGCCCGAATGAAACGACGTGCTTTTCTGCTCTGCTTATTGTTCTTGTTTGCAGGGCGGCGAGTCTTCGGGGAGGCATTCAAGAATGGTACGGTAGAAGACTTTCTGGGGGCGGCCCTGCTGCTTATGTTCGGTGCTCCGGTTGCCATCGGGCTGGGCGTGTACGGGCTGTTGCGCCTGACCGACTACGAGCACACCGCCAATCTGGTGATAACAGTGTTTCTGGCCTGTTTGGCGTGGTGGTTTGGGCTGTTTATCTTGTTTGATATGCCCGCCAATCCGGGCCGCTTCTGGTTTATAGAGCTGTGCATGAGTGCAGGAGCCGCGGCCGCCGGCTACTACGGAAGCCGGGAGGAGAAATCTGATGCGTAACGCCCTTTGTAGCACCCGGAAACTGTGGGCGCTGGGCCTGGAAGCAGAAAGCAGCTTGCGCGGCGAATAGCAGCTATTTGCGGAGAAGCACAACGGCTGCCTCACTTCTACAGCACGTGCTGGCTGACCGCGTACCCGAGAATAGCAAAAACCGGGAACCCAACTGCCTCTGGCGTTGTATCTTTGCGCTATGATGATTGAACTGCCCGTAGTTTCCAAGCGCGACATCCGCAAACTCACCCCCGACGAGCTCAAGACCTTTATGGTGGAGCACGGCGAGAAGCCGTTCCGTGCTAAGCAGGTGAGCGAGTGGCTCTGGAAGAACACGGCTGGCTCGTTTGAGGAGATGAACAACATCTCGCTGGCCACGCGCGAGTTGCTAGCCCAGCACTTTGTCATCAATGGCGTGCAGGTGCAAAACCAGCAGCTCAGCAACGACGGCACCATCAAATCGGCATTCCGGCTCTACGACGGCAACATCGTGGAAGGCGTACTGATTCCGCACGATACGCGCATGACGGCCTGCATCAGCTCGCAGGTGGGCTGCTCACTTACGTGCAAGTTCTGCGCAACCGGCTACATGGAGCGCAAGCGCAACCTCGACGCCGCCGAAATCTACGACCAAGTGGTGCGCATCAAGGAGCAGTGCGAAGCCCAGTACGGCACGCCGCTCACCAACATCGTGTACATGGGCATGGGCGAGCCGCTGCTCAACTACGCCAACGTGGTGAAAAGCATCGAGCGGATTACGGCGCCCGACGGCCTGAACATGGCGCCGCGCCGCATCACGGTCAGCACTGCCGGCATTGCCAAGATGATCAAGAAGCTGGCCGACGACGGCGTGAAGGCCAATCTGGCCCTTTCGCTGCACGCGCCCAACGACACGAAGCGCAACGAAATCATGCCCATCAACGAAGCCAACTCGCTGGCCTCGCTGAAGGACGCGCTGAAGCATTACCACCAGGTAACGGGCCGCAAAGTCACCTACGAGTACATCGTATTCGAAAGCTTCAACGACACGCTAGAGGACGCCGAGGAGCTGTTCCAGATTTCGAAATGGATTCCCTGCAAAGTGAATCTCATTGAGTACAACCCCATCGAAAACGCCGACTACAAAAACACCGGCGAAGTGAAGCTGATGGCGTTTCTGAAGTATCTGGCCGACCGGGGCGTGCAAACCAACCTGCGTCGCTCGCGTGGCAAAGACATTGACGCTGCCTGCGGACAGCTGGCCGTGAAAGAGAAGCCGGAAGTAGCGGCCTAATTTTCCGTCACTTCATCCAGGCCCATCTGCATCAGATAGTTGGGGCACTGGTCGGCCAACAGCAGGCCTATTTTGCGCCCCACGGTTTCCATGTGGCTGTTGTTCTGGATCTGCTTCAGGCCATAGTAGTTGGATAAGGCTTCCAGATGCTTGAGCATAGCGCCCTGCATGGCGTTTTCGATGACTTGCTTCCGCTCGGTCTTAGGGCGGCTGGAAATGGCCGATTTTGCGTTTTCGGTATCCAGCCGCTGGCAGATTTCAGCAGAAACGAGCATCAGCACCGGCTTCTCTTCCGGCGCAATCGTCGGCTTATCCTTCATGGCCGATACGCCCACCGACGCGAACAACTGCTGACTAAGCGGGCAGTTTTGCAATAGCACCACTACCACTTCGCGCCCCACCATTTCCCCGAACTTGCGCGGCTTACTTACTTTATTGGCCTTCATGATAGCCGCCATTTCATCAATATGGTCCTGCATGCTGGTTTGCAGTACATCCGTGAGCAGGGCCTGGCCTTCCTCGGGAGAGAGTTTATTGAGCGGCTTCTTTTTCTCTTCTTCGTTGAGCTTGTTGCAGACTGACTGCGAAACGTGCTGAATAAATAGCTTCTGGCCTTTCAGCGTATCGGCGGCTGTGGGAGTAGCATAAATGCGCCCCGAGAGGAGAAGTAAGGCGGATAACAGCAGAGTAGATAGTGTTTTCATCCTTGCAAGATAGCGCACCGAAACGAACCCGCCCGCGCTTTGCAACTGCTTGGATAAATTTTTTTGACCGTTGCCGACGGGGCAGTACCAGCCTATGCTGGCTCGGAAAACGGCGCAACGAATGTGGCTTACTTTGTTGCTATTGCCTGCTCGCTAGTTCTTCCAGCGTCCTTCGGAGCGGGGGCGGCCCGTCGTAATTTCCTCCTTTGATTCGCCCTCCGGTACTTCGCGGGTTTCGATGCGGACGGCGTGGGCCTTTGGCTGCACTTTCTGCCCGAAACCGTCGGCAAACTCCTGGGTGAATTCGGCCCCGAAAAAGATAATGAGCGACGAGTAGTTCACCCACAGCAGCAGCAGAATGGCCGAGCCCGCTGCCCCGAAAGCCGAGCCCGGATTGGCATAGGCTATGTAAGCCGCAATCAGGTACTTGCCCAGCATAAAGAGCAGCGCCGTAATGAACGCCCCGATGCCCACGTCGCGCCATCGGATGATGGCATCGGGCAGGAACCGGTAGATGAGGGCAAACAGCAGCGAGGTGATGAAGAGCGACAAACTGAAGTCAATCAGCCGGATCAGGATAATCGTAACTTCGGGCAGCAGCCGTTGCAGATAGTCGGTGAAGACGGAGAGCATGGCGCTGATAACGAATGAAATAAGCAGTAGTAGAGCCACGCTCAGAATCAGGCCAAACGAGAGCAACCGGTCCCGCACGAACTGCCAGATACCGTTGCGGGGCTTCACTTTCAGATTCCAGATGTCGTTGATGCTTTCCTGCAGCGTCACGAAGAAGGTAGTGGCGGCGAAAATGAGGGTGCCGATGCCGATGATGGCCGCCGCACCGCCTTTCTGCTGCTTGGTAAACTCGGCAATGGAATCCTGCAGAAACTTGGCCGAATCGGCCCCGACGAAGCCTCGTAACTGTCCGTAGACCTGGCCGGTTACGGCTTCGCCGCCATACATGGAGCTGGCCACCGTAATGACGATGAGCAGCAGTGGCGGCAATGAGAAAATGGTGTAGTAGGAGAGGGCCGCCGCATGGCGAAACGAGTTATTGACCATGAACTCGGCAGCGGTAGTTTTGAAGATATTGACGATATCAGAGAAGCGGTAGTGCGTGGCCATAAAGCAGAAAAATCAGGAGCAGAAGCTCTGGTAGTACGGCCGGATGGCAAAGGCGTTCGGTTGAGCTGGCCGAATCGGGCACTTATGCGTAGAACAGACGGCTTCATCCGATTCTCAAAACCTGCTGCTTATGCCTCGTTCTACTCGCTCTTTTTCCACTAGCCGATTCCTGTTTTTGCTTATTCCAGCAGCGCTGCTGGCGGGCCTGAGCGGCTGCAACCCAACTGCCGACAAGCCGGCAGCGGCTACCACAGAAGTGGCTGCCGCCGATAGCACGGCCTCGTATCCGGCCGCCGACGGCTTCGACCGGGTAGGCTCCGATGATCAGGCGCTGGCCCTGGCCGACCGGGTGATGCAACACATGGGCGGCTATCCGGCCTGGCAGCAGACTCGCCTGCTGGGCTGGGACTTTCTGGATGGCTCCTACCAGCTCTGGGACAAGCAAACCGGCGACTTCCGTTGGCAGAAAGACAGCTTGGTGGCGCTCTATAACTTAGGCACTAAGCAAGGGCGTGTATACCGGAGCGGCGAGGATATTTCGGCTACGCCCGACGGCCGGAAGCTGCTGGAAAACATGTACCCGATTTGGGTGAACAACTCGTGGTGGCTGCTGATGCCCTTCAAGCTGAAAGACTCCGGCGTTACGCTCACTTACCAGGGAGCCGGCAAATTCATGGATAGTACCGCCGCCGAAGTGCTCAATATGAGCTTCCGCAACGTAGGCGTGACGCCTGACAACCGGTACCAGCTATTCGTGAACCCCAAAACCAGCCTCGTGGAAGAGTGGGCCTACTACAAAGAAGCCAACGACTCGCTGCCCGCCTTCCGCCGCCGCTGGTCCGACTACCGCCGCTACGGCAAACTGCTGCTTGCCTCCGACCGCACCGATGGCAAAGACGGCCGCCACCTCGACCACATTGTGGCCCTGGACTCTGTGCCGGCCGGCATCATGACGAATCCAAAGCTGATACAACCTCTATAGTCCCTAAATGGCTACGGCTGTGCGCTGAACTGCCACGTCAGGGTTTCGATGGGTGCCTTGCGTAGCGCGGTGGCCAGTTCCCCATCGTCCTGGAACTGGAGCTGCCGTACCTGCAGGGCCTCCACACTCACGTCAAACTGTTTGTCCCGGAACGGCCAGGGGTGCACCGTTACGGGGCCATCAGGCTGAGGCTGCTGCACCTCATAGCGCTGCCCGTTGGGGCCGGTATATATTTCGAGGGCGCGGCCCATTTCCGGTAGTTCGTGCCGGCATAGAATCAGGCTGAGCCGGTCGCACCAGTGTAGCAGGTCGTAGGCCTGGCGGGCTTCGGCCTTCGTGACTTTTAGCTCCCGCAGCCATTTTTTCTGCTGCGCCTGCTGCTCATCCAGAAAAGAGGCCAGCTCCTTTTTTTCGTCGCGCAGGTCTTCGTAGAGGGTGCTCAGGTGCATGCTGGTGAGCAGGCTGCGCCAGCGCCCCTGGAAGCGGGCGGCCTGCATCAGGCGTGTGGCCTGTTCCAGCGAAAAGTCCTTCATCGTGAAGTTGGCGGGTGCGCCCGCCGCCGTAATGCCGTAGTGTCCGTCCCAGTGCTGCTGCTCATCGTCGTGCTGAGCGGTGGCCGCCAGCAGACCCACCCATCGGTCGGGCGGGCCCAGCGGCGGCCATTGCCAAGCCAGCTGGCTTGCTAGCAGCGCATGCATCTGCTGGTAGATGATCTGCCAGCCATCGGGCGTATGATTGACTATCATGGCGGTGGTGATGAGGGAGTGAGGTAGCCGATAACAGGAACGCACCAATTGCCGGCAGGTTTACTACGGATGCGCCGAAAACGAAAACGCCCCACCGGCTAGGGTGAGGCGTTGTGCTTATGAAGTGGAAGGCTGTTACTTCAGCACCAGCGCTTCTTTCAGGTGTAGCAGCATGTCGTCGGTCATGCGGTTCAGGTCGAAGCCGGGCTGCCAGTTCCAGTCTTGGCGGGCTTGGCTGTCGTCGATGCTGGCGGGCCAGGAGTCAGCAATCTGCTGGCGTGAGTCGGGCTGGTACGTCACCCGGAAATCGGGGTAGTGGCGCTGAATGCTGGCCGTAATTTCAGCCGGCGAGAAACTCATGGCACCTAAGTTGTAGCTGCTGCGCACCTTGATGTTCTCGGTCGGTGCATGCATCAGGTCCAGGGTAGCTTTCAGCGCGTCGGGCATGTACATCATCGGCAAGTAAGTGTCCTCTTTCAGGAAGCACTCGTAGGCCTCGCCGGCCACGGCCTTGTGGTAGATGTCCACGGCATAGTCGGTGGTGCCGCCGCCGGGCAGGCTCTTGTAGCCGATCAGGCCGGGGTAGCGCAGGCTGCGCACGTCCAGGCCATGCTTGCGGAAATACCACTCGCACCACTGTTCGCCAGCTAGTTTGCTGATGCCGTACACCGTGTTCGGGTTCATGACGGTAAGCTGGGGCGTATTTTGGCGAGGTGTATCGGGGCCAAACACGGCAATACTGCTGGGCCAGTACACCTGCTGCACGCCTAGGTCCACGGCTGCATCCAGCACATGAAATAGGCCATCCATGTTCAGCTGCCACCCGAATTTTGGGTTCTTCTCGGCCGTAGCCGACAGCAGCGCGGCCAGATGGTACACTTGCTTGGGCTTATACTGGCGTACTACTTCTTCCAGGCGGGACTTATCCAGTACGTCCAGCAGCTCGAAGGGGCCGGCTTCCAGGGTTTCGGCGTCTTTGGGCGCGCGTACGTCGGCGGCTACCACGTTGGAGGCGCCATAGATCTGACGCAGCTCGTGGGTGAGTTCTAAGCCAAGCTGACCGCCGGCGCCAATAACAAGAACGGTGTCGCCGGGGGTGGTGGGAGAGGTGCTGGAAGTTGCCATGGGCAGAAGTAGGGGGGGAAGTAGGTGGTGGGGCCCGCAAAGATACGGGAGCCGCTGCTTTTGGTGACGGTGCCGCGCTTCTATCGGCCGCGCGGTTCGGCGCGCCCTGCAACCCTGGCCAGCCCTTGTGCTATCTTGGCGCTACCATATCGTTTGCTTTATGCGCACCATCTTTTTTCTATTCCTGTCTCTTCAGCTGGCCGTAAAGGGCACTGCCCAACCAGCTTCAGCAACCCCACCCGTCTACCGCAACCTAGTGATGGAAGGCGGGGGCATCCGGGGCATAGCCTACGGCGGGGCACTAGCCGAGCTGGAGCAGCGGGGCGTGCTGGCCGGTATCCGGCGGGTAGGTGGCACTTCGGCCGGGGCCATTCAGGCGGCGCTGCTGGCCGTAGGGTACTCGCCCAAGGAGATTATCGAGGTAATGAACAACACGCCGGTACAGCGGCTTAATGATGGCCGGCTTATCTTCTTCGGCGGCAGCACCCGCCTCATTAAGCAATATGGCTGGTACCGCGGCGACCAGTTTACGCAGTACCTAAGCGAGCTGGTGGCGCGCAAAACCCACGACCCGAACCTTACGCTGGGCCAGCTCCACACCCTGGTTCGGCAGGACTCGCTGCACTACCGCGACCTATATACCACCGGCACCAACCTCACTACGCAACGGGTGCAGGTGTTCAGCCACGAAACTCACCCCGATATGCGCGTAGCCGACGCTGTGCGCATCAGCATGAGCATTCCGCTGTATTTCCGGGCCGTATTGCTCGATAAGCAGGGCCACGTGGTGCGGCAGCCCGCCAAAGGGCAGGCTGTGGAAGTGCTGGTAGATGGCGGGCTGCTGGCGAATTTTCCCATCGATTTGTTCGACGACGCGCGTTACCTGAGTGCTTTGGCATCGGACACGCTGCCGGCAGCCGGCCCGTTCGCCAACCCCGAAACCCTGGGCCTGCGCCTCGACCGGCCCGAGCAGCTACCTTATGACCGCCAGCCCGGCGGCCGGCAGCAGCTCGCGCCCTACGCCATTCAGGATTTCGGCTCGTATATGGGCGCGCTCTACAACGTGGCTATCGAAAACCTGAATCCGGCCCGGCCCGGGGACTGGGTCCGCACCATCAGCATTAGTACGGCTGGCTTCAACCCCAAGATAAAGCGGATGTCGGCGGAGCAGAAGCAGCAGCTCATGGACAGCGGACAAGCGGGCGTGCAGGCATTTTTTGCGCGGTAATCTTGTTGGTCGTTCTGCGCTCCGCTCAGGATAGCAGATAGTATCTTTGCCCAACTTCCTCCCACTCACCGAATCACTAGTTTACCACGCAGTCTATGTACACCACCCTCCAGCCCGACCTCACCCAGCAGCTTCAGGAAATCAAGGATGCCGGCCTTTACAAGAAGGAGCGCATCATCACAAGCCCACAGGGTGCGGAAATTGAAACGCAGGAGGCAGGCGAGGTGCTGAACTTCTGCGCCAATAACTACCTGGGCCTGTCGTCGCACCCCGAGGTGGTGAAGGCCGCCAAGGAAGCTATTGATACGCACGGCTACGGCATGTCGTCGGTGCGCTTCATCTGCGGTACCCAGGATATTCATAAGCAACTGGAAGCCAAATTGGCCGAGTTTCTGGGCACTGAGGACACCATTCTGTATGCCGCTGCCTTCGATGCCAACGGCGGGGTGTTCGAGCCGCTCTTCAACGAGCAGGATGCTATTATTTCGGATGCCCTGAACCATGCTTCCATCATTGATGGGGTGCGGTTGTGCAAGGCCCAGCGCTACCGCTACGCGCACAACGATATGCAGGACCTAGAGCAGCAGCTGCAGGATGCCGTAGCGAAGGGCACGCGCCACCGCATTATCGTTACGGACGGGTCTTTCTCCATGGACGGCACCATCGCGCAGCTCGACAAAATCTGCGACCTGGCCGACAAGTACGAGGCGCTGGTAATGATTGACGAGTGCCACTCAATGGGTTTCCTGGGCAAAACCGGCCGCGGCACGCACGAGTACCGCAATGTGCTCGGCCGCGTCGATATCATCACGGGCACGCTCGGCAAGGCGCTGGGCGGAGCCATGGGCGGCTTTACGTCGGGCCGCAAGGAAATCATTGACATGCTGCGTCAGCGCAGCCGCCCCTACCTGTTCTCGAACACGCTGGCCCCGGCCATTGTAGGGGCCAGCCTGCGGGTGTTGGAGTTGCTCACCGAAAGCACCGAGCTGCGCGACCGGCTGGAAGAAAATACGAAGTACTTCCGCGAGAAGATGACAGCGGCCGGCTTCGACATCAAGCCCGGTGAGCACCCGATTGTGCCCGTTATGCTGTATGACGCCAAGCTAAGCCAGGATTTCGCGGCCAAGATGCTGGAAAAAGGTATTTACGTGGTGGGGTTCTACTTCCCGGTAGTGCCTAAAGGTCAGGCCCGCATCCGGGTGCAGCTCAGCGCCGCCCACACCCGCGCCCACCTCGACAAGGCCATTGCCGCCTTTATTGAAGTAGGCAAGGAGCTGGAAGTGCTGAAATAGCCCCGCCGTGGCGCTGATGCCCCGCACCGGAAATGCCCGCGCGACACGCGTGGACGCTTCCGGTGCGGGGCATCATTGTGTAGTTACGGCTGGCGAAGTGCCAATACCTGTTGTTCGGTAAGCTGAGCCGTGAAAACCGGCGACTCTACTACATGGGAGCCTAGTTTGGCCACTGCTTTACAAGGTGTTGGAATGGAACCCCGAAAGAAGGTGTACACATCTATATCCATTGCCATGTAGGAGCGCGGAGGCAGTGTGTCCTGCCAAAAACTGTTACCACAGACGCTGAAAGGCAGTGTTTTGAAAGATTTCCACTGGCCGTCCGACTGAAAGAGCAGGGTTATACCGGTTACGGTATCGTCGGAACGTTCAATCTCAATAGGCGCAGGGTCCGGATTGACCAAGTAAATGCGCGCATACTGCACGCCGAACCGCCCCTGAACCAGCAAATCGGGCAGTGTTCTTAGTTGAATCCCATCCGACGCCTGTACTGCAAGCGCCTCGCGTAGTTGCGGCGTTAGAGCACCCTGCTCCTTGAACCAAGCGCTGTGCCCCAACTCATAATACGGCTTCTGAGAAACTACCGCAGAAGGTGCAGCAGATGCTGCCGTATTCGACTGGGCAAACACCGGTGGGAGTGTGCTACATAGAATAGCGGATAGTAGAGGTAGGAGCTTATAAAACATATAGTTATAGCATTGCGGATTGCTACGCCGCTACTTCTGCTGCCGAGGAAGTCGGGGAGGAAGCGGCTGGCTTGGGCGCGGCATCAAACAGGAACTCATTGAGGCGGGCACGCAGGTCGGCGGGCGCCAGGTTGCGGAACACTTCACCACCGCGCACCAAGGAAATCTGGCCGGTTTCCTCGCTCACTACCAGCACCACCGCATCAGTTACTTCTGTGAGGCCGATGGCCGCGCGGTGACGCAGCCCCAAGGCCGCCGGAACGTCAGGGTTTTCGCTCACGGGCAGAATGCAGCGCGCTGCTTTGATGCGGCCCCGGCTGATAATAACTGCCCCATCATGCAGTGGGGAGCTTTTATTGAAAATGCTCAGCAGCAGGCGTTTGCTTACGGCAGCGTCAATTAGGTCGCCCGTGTCGCCGAAGGGCTTGAGGTCGGAAGCCAGGCTGAAAGCAATGAGCGCGCCGGTCTGCTTACCGGCCAGACTTTTAGCGGCTTCCACGAAGGGTGTCACGCTGAGCCGCTCGGCCGCCTCGGTGTCGCGGCGCCACGGAAACACGCGCATCCGCTCAAAGGCCGTGGCCTTACCGATATTGAGCAGAAACCGCCTGATTTCCTGCTGAAACAAAATGATGCCAGCCAATACGCCCACACTCATAAACTGCCCCAGAATGCTAGTCAGCAGCTCCATGCCGGCAGCTTTTACTACCAGATAGAACAGGTAGATGGACATAAAGCCCAGGAAAATCTTCAGCGCCACGCTCCCTGTTAGCAGCTTATACAGCTGATAAAACAGCACCGTGACCAGCAGAACGTCCACGACGTCTATCCAGCCAATGCGCAGGAAGCCGATGGAGAAGGAGCCAATCACGACGAGAGCTGCGGGTAAGTGGTGGAAACAAGCTGCACGGTTTGCACGGCTTCCGCCACATCATGTACGCGCAGCAGCCGCGCCCCGTTGAGCAGCGCCAGCGCATTGACGGCAATAGTACCCGTAAGGGCTGCATCGGGCGAGAGGCCAAGCGGCTTGTACACGAGTGTTTTCCGCGAAAGGCCCGCCAGAATGGGCAGCCCCAGCACCCGCAGCTCTGGCAGCCGCCGCAGCAGTTCGTGGCTTTGAACTGGCGTTTTAGCAAACCCGAAGCCAGGATCCAGCACTACATCTGTAACGCCAGCAGCGCGCAGTATGGCCAGCTTGTCGCGGAAGTAGCGCACCATTTCCAGCACAATGTCGCCCTCGTAATGGGTCTGCTGGGCCATAGTCTGGGGGGTGCCACGCATGTGCATAAGGATGTAAGGCACGCCCAGGCGGCCGGCCGTGGGCAGCATCTCCGGGTCCAGCTCACCGCCGCTGATGTCGTTGAGAATGTCGGCGCCGGCCGCCACTGCTTCTGAGGCCACGCCGGACCGAAACGTATCGGCGGAGAGAATTGCTTCCGGGAAAGCGCGGCGCACGGCTTCTACAGCGGGCAGCAGGCGGCGCTTCTCCTCGTCTTCCGAAATATCCTCGGCGCCAGGTCGGGAAGAGTAGCCGCCCAGGTCGAGCACAGCGGCACCAGCCTGTAGCATGGCTTCGGCCCGACGCAAGAGTTCATCTGTGCTGCCAATCCGGTTGCCCTCGAAGAACGAGTCTGGCGTCAGATTCAGGATGCCCATCACCTGCGGCCGGCGCAAATCGAGCACTCGTCCGCCGGGGCAGCGCAGGGTTTGCGCAGCCGGGAAACACGTATCTTGCACGGCCTGGAGCATGGTTTCGGGCGGAAAGGAACGTTGGGCAGCGCGGAGCATTCCGCTGGCTAACGTTGCAGTGGTACTTACATTACTTACGAGCGAGATACTTCGCTACGCTCAGCACGACGGGCGGTGCGGTTTCTCAACAAAATAGGCTGAAAAACTTGGAGAATCAAACCCAGCACGACTACGACCGGATAATAGCGCAGTGCCGCACCCTGTTTCTGGCTAAAACCCACGACTACGGCACGGCTTGGCGCATTATGCGGCTGCCGAGCATCACCGACCAGATTTACATCAAGGCCCAGCGCATCCGCAGCATCCAGGAAAAGGGCACGCAACTGGTGGCCGACGACGTGGATGGCGAGTTCGTGGCCATCATCAACTACTGCGTTATTGCCTTGATGCAGCTGCGCCTGCCCGCTGATGCGCCGTTGGACCTGGCCCCGGAAGAAGTAGCAGCGGCCTATGAGGAGGAAGCGGCCGAAAACCGCCGTCTGCTGTTCGCCAAAAACCACGACTACGGCGAAGCCTGGCGGCAAATGCGGATTGAAAGTATCACCGACATCATTCTGATGAAGCTGCATCGCACCAAGCAGATTGAGGACCTGGCCGGCGCCACCCGCGTATCGGAAGGGGTGGAGGCCAACTACCGCGACATGCTCAACTACGCCGTGTTTGTGCTCATTAAGCGGGGCTGGGCCAGCGCTGCACCCGTTCCGCCAGCCGCAAGCAGCCACTAGCCCCAGCGCTGCGTATTTGATGCGTGGCCGGAAACAGTGCTTTGGCAGTGCTGTTTACTGGCGGGTTTGCAGTTTCTTTGCTTTACTTACCCGCGGCAACCGCCTGTTGCAGAGCCGTGCCCGCTCCATCTGTTCGTTACTCCGTCACCTCACACCGTCAATGAAACTATTCACGAAAGTCTGCTGGCTGCTGCTGGGGGCGCTGTTTATCTTCTCCGGCCTGATTAAGCTGAACGACCCGGTGGGCACGGCCCTGAAGCTGGAGGAATATTTTGAAGTATTTGCCGTCGACTTCGGTAGCTTTTTTCTGATTTTCAAGGACTATGCCCGCACCATCAGCATCTTCCTCAGCTCGCTGGAAGTAGTGCTGGGTGTGGCGCTGCTGCTGCGCTGGATGCTGCGCCAGACGATGTGGGTGTTGCTGGGCCTGCTCCTCTTCTTCGCCTTCCTGACCTTCTACTCGGCCGCCTTCAACAAGGTGACGGATTGCGGCTGCTTCGGTGACTTTATCAAGCTGACCCCTTGGCAGTCGTTTGCCAAGGATATGGTGCTGCTGGGCATGTGGCTGGTGGTGTTTTTCAACTACCGCTACCTGCGCTACAGCTTTGCCAAAGGCCAGTTGGGCGTGGTGTATATCACGCTGGCTTGGGCCGTAGCCATTGGCATTGGGGTACGCGCATTGGGCCACTTGCCCTATTTTGATTTCCTGCCTTATAAAGTCGGCAACGACATTGGCAAGCTGATGAAGCCCTTGGAGCAGGCCCGCTACCAGTATGTAATGGAGCGCAACGGCGAAACCAAGACCTTCGACCAGTACCCCACCGACTCGACGTGGAAATACAAGAGCATGGAAGTGCTGAACCCCGAGAAATCCAAGCCGCTCATTACCGATTTTGAGGTGTCGGATGTGGATGGCAACTCCTTTACGCAGGAGCTGCTGACCGGCAATAAGCTGGTGCTCATTGTGCAGAACACCAACAAGACCGACCGGGAGCGGTTCAAGGTCATCAATACGCTGCTAGCAGAAGCGGCGAAGTCGCGGCGCAAGATTCAGGTCCTGACCATCACCAGCACCAGCCCCGCCAAGTTCGATACGTTCCGCCACGATGTGAACCTGGCCACGCCCTACTACTTCGCCGACGCCACCGTGCTTAAGTCCATGATTCGCTCGAACCCCGGCCTGATGGTGCTACAGGACGGTAAAGTGCTGGCCAAATACCACTACCACGACATTCCGGCGTTGTTCAACGTCGAGAAGTTGTTTTAGGGAAGGAGGCAGATAGGGTAGTATCACTACCTGTTTGCTTCATCACCATTCACCCCTTCCAATGCTCTCCTTCGTTCTGCGCCGGCTCGGACATGGCCTGCTGATTCTGGCGGGCGTAGCTCTCACGGTATTCTTCCTATTTCAGGTGTTGCCCGGCGACCCGGTGGCCCTGCTGGCCGGCCAGCGTTCTGACGCGGCCACTCGCGCCGCCATTGCCGCCGACCTTGGACTCGACCAGCCCATGCCCGCGCAGCTGCTCGGCTACCTCAACGATGTGTCGCCGCTGGGCGTGCACCCGCGCGACTCGGCTGGTACTGCCAAATACGGCGGCTTCACGCTGCTCCCGCTCGGCGACAACGCTGTGGTGCTGAAAACGCCCTACCTGCGCCGCTCTTTCCAGAGCAACAAAGAAGTACTGACCATTCTGCTCGACCATTTTACGGGCACGCTATGGCTGGCACTGGCCGCCATGCTGCTGGCCGCCGTGCTCGGCATTACGTTCGGCATAGTGGCAGCCCTCAAGCCGCATTCCTGGCTCGATAGAGCGTTGATTACGACTTCAGTGCTCGGAATTTCGGTTCCTTCATTTGTAGCGGGCATCCTGATTGCCATTACGTTTGGGTTCTACTGGAGCCACTGGACCGGCCTCAACCTGACCGGGCAGCTATTTGAGAATGATGCTTTCACGGGCCGCCACTTGGTGCTGCGCAATCTGCTGCTGCCGGCCTTTGCGCTGGGTATCCGGCCGCTAGCCGTCATCACGCAGCTTACCCGTTCCTCTATGCTCGATGTGCTGGGCCAGGACTACATCCGCACGGCACGGGCCAAAGGACTTTCCAGCTACCAAACGGTAGTGGGCCACGCCCTGAAAAATGCGCTGAACCCTGTCGTAACCGCTGTATCGGGCTGGCTGGCTTCGCTGATGGCGGGGGCATTCTTCATTGAGTACATTTTCAACTGGAAGGGCTTGGGTACGGTTACGCTGCGGGCCGTCGAGAACCTCGATTTTCCGGTCGTGATGGGCGCTACCATATTCATTGCCGCACTGTTTGTGCTGGTCAATATTGCCGTAGACGTGCTCTATGCTGTCCTCGACCCGCGCGTCCGGCTTTCCTGATTGCACATGCGTCCTGTTCCTCCCTTTCACCAACTCCACCTGATTGGCATGCCTGGCGCCGGCAAAACCACGCTGGGCCGGGCGCTGGCTGTGGCTTACGAAGTGCCGTTTCTGGACCTCGACGAAGAAATAACTCGTCGGGAAGGCCGAAGTGTAGTCGATATTTTTGCGGTAGAAGGCGAGGCGTATTTCCGGGAGCGGGAGGCTGCGGTACTGCGGGAAGTGTTGCAACAGCCGGGTAGCTTCGTGCTGGCCACGGGCGGCGGTACACCCTGTTTCCACCAAAACCTGGAAGCACTGCTGAAGAAGGGGCTGGTGCTGTATCTGGAGGTGCCGGTGCCCGAATTGGTACGGCGCATTCTGCACACGGACGCTACCCGACCATTGCTGGCAGCGGCCCCTACGGCCGAGGCGCTGAGTAGGCGCTTAGATGAAACCTTGCGGGCCCGAAAACAGTTTTACGCCCGTGCACCGTTGTGCTGCACAGCGCCATCCTGCACCTTAGAAGATGTGCGGCGCCTGCTCAGCGCTTATCAGACAACGGGCTGATTTCCTCTTTGCGCCACGGGTTTACGCAATGCTGCGTACTTTTGGCCCTTGAATCAGATACTTGCTTCCATGAACCAGACTGCTTCCGCTGCTCCTCCCTCTGACACGAAACCCCGGCCAGCTGCTGCTGCGGGCCCGGTGAAACCGAAACATAAAGGTTCGGCCCAGCTGTTCGAGAATCCGACGCTGGAGCGGCTCACGCACACGCATATTGCCGCTCCGCTCAGCATCTTTTTCGCGGTGGCGGCCGTGAGCCTCTACTACAGCCTAAGCCGAGGACTACTAACCGGCTTGGCCGCTTTCGGGCTGTTTCTGGCCGGGTGGTTCCTCTTCACGCTGGTCGAGTACCTGATGCACCGCTACGTGTACCATATCAAGGCTGATACGCCGGGTAAGGCGAAGTTTCAGTATACCATGCACGGTGTCCATCATGAGTATCCGAAGGACAAAACCCGCCTTGCCATGCCGCCTATCCTGACGGTATTCGTGGCGTCATTGCTGTTCTTTATCTTCTACTTCACATTCGGTAATGCAGGCTTTGGTTTGCTGGCAGGTTTCGTGTTCGGGTATGCGCTGTACCTGTTCGTGCACTATGCCATTCACGTTTATTCACCGCCGAAGAACTTCCTAAAAGTGTGGTGGCACCACCACGCCCAGCACCACTACCGCCAAGACGAAATTGCTTTTGGTGTAAGCACCACACTCTGGGACCATATAGTAGGTACCATGCCAGATAAAAAGAGCTAAGTACCTAGAACCTCCAAATGCACAAAACGCCTGCCGTCTTCACGGCAGGCGTTTTGTGTTTTATGACTGGTATACCGGCTATAGCCTACTCAATGGCCGGTGATGTAGTGGTAAAAGACGCCTTCGTCCTCAACAGGACTGGTGTGCTCCTTGGCAACTACGGCTTGGATATGCAGCGTGATGCAGTCATAACTGGCTACTCGTCGACGGATTTTGTAGTTACTAACAGAACCGGGAACTGCGGCAGTTAGTGAAGAGCAATGCCAGTACTGTCATTTTCACAGTTGGCTCGTCTACCAGTTATATGCCGGCCTTGCTGCAACAACCTGCCAGCACTATGGCCCGCAACGAAGAGGTATTTTCTGTGCTATTGTAGCTAGCGCCGTATGCGGCTTATCACGAGCCAGAGCAGCAGCACTACCAGAAACACACCAATAATGCCCGTCCAAGCACCGGCTTTGAAGATAGTACCAATGGCGTCGCAGCTGCTTAGAGAAAAGGTGAGCAGCACCAGCAGGGCCAAAAAGAGAGGAAATCGAGTGCGCAACATGGCAGGGAGAGGAGAAGTGAGGTAAAAGGCGGCCGCAACAACTGGCAGCGCTATACAGGCATACTACGCTATTCTCAAAAAGGTTAGCACAGCCCTAGCCAAGCTTGAAAAGGAGGCGGCAAAATGCTGGAAGCGGAATGCCGGATTGGCGGCTCAAGCCTAATGATTCACCCACTGCCAAGTAGTGACACGATGCTCCAAGTGGTTCGGTCTGCCATTTCCGGGCGTTAGTCGAGTCCATAGCGGGCAGCAGGTAAGCCTGAGCTAACTAGCTACCGCGCAGAAGAAAGCTCCTGTCGCCACCACGCCTGTCATATCCCGATTCGCTATGAAAACCATTGCCGAAGGCGCGCTGCTGTACGAAAACAGCCTCGGCCGTATTACGCACGAGCCGTTGGGCTACCTGCGCCTGCATTGGCAGGAAGGCTTGCGCGGCTCCGAGTCAGTCCGGGCGCTGTTTGCCCAATTGCTACGGGCGCAACTACGTACCGGCTGCCGCCACCTGCTGATTGATGAGCGGCTGGCAGCGCCTTTTCAGGAAGCTGATAAGGTATGGCTGGCGGGGTATTGGCTGCCAGAATGGGTACAGCAGGTGGGCTGCCATCATGCGGCTCATCTGGCGGCCACCGACGTATTTGCCCGGTTGTCCAGCGTCGGGATACTGGCAAAGGCTCGTAGCATGGCGCTCAGCCAGCGCTCCTTCACTACCGAAACGGAAGCGCTACAATGGCTCCTGAGCCAGCCGGTATCTGCCGTATCAGGGCCCAAAAACGCCTTAATGCGGTAGTTTTTCGCGCAGCGCGCTATAAGTCCAGGTCCCCGCCAAAGCCGACACAATTAGAATGGCAGCAGCGGCCGTGCCGCTGCCTAACTGCGCAAACAAGGGGCCAGGGCACGCCCCGGTGATGGCCCAGCCCACTCCGAAGATGATGCCGCCCAGCCAGGTGCCGTGCGTGTACTGCTTATCGGCAATCCGGATTTCTTCGCCACTCAGGCTCCGTAGCCGGTAGTGCTTGATAAGCTGGATGGATAGGAGCCCTACCACAATGGCTGAGCCGATGATGCCATACATGTGAAACGACTGAAAACGGAACATCTCCTGAATCCGGAACCAGCTAATGACCTCACTCTTGGTCAGGATGATGCCGAACAACGTGCCCAACACCAGATACTTGATGTATTTCATCTGTAGAAGCAACAGTTAGAACAGCAGCGGATAGATTACCCACGTCATGAACAGGCCACCCACAAAAAAGCCGATGACGGCCACCAGGGACACCCATTGCAGATTAGAGAGACCTGAAATAGCATGGCCTGAGGTGCAGCCGCCAGCATACCGTGTACCGAAGCCCACCAGAAACCCGCCGAGCACTATAAATACCCAGCCTTTCCAGTTGCTCAGGTTTTCAAGTGCAAACAGCTCTTTGGGCAGCAGGCCGGAGAAGTCAGTGAGGCCCATTTGCGCCTGCAGGTCCTGTACCGTCTCAGCAGAAATGGCCGCGGTATCTGGGTGGCCCAGTACTCGGTAGCCAATAAACCCGCCGATGGTAATGCCCAGCACGAAGAACAGGTTCCAGATTTCAGCCCGCCAGTTATAGGTCAGGAAGGGGATGCCAGCGGGCACACAGGCAGCGCATATATGCCGAAGCGCGCTACTGATGCCCAGTACTTTGTTGCCGAGTAGCAGCAACGCGGGAACTGTCAGCCCAATTAAAGGACCGGCTACATACCAGGGCCAGGGTTGGCGAAGAAAGTCAAGCATGAATAAAAATGGTAGAAGCAGGAAGACACAGGCCCCAAACTGCCAGGACTAACGAAGCCCTGGCAGCCTGGCCTATCACTAGCGTGCCAGCTGACTAGGCCAATCCAGCAAGCCGCCGGCCAGATTGAATACCTGCTCGAAGCCAACTGTACCCAGTTGTTTGGCCGCCGTAGCCGAGCGGGCACCGCTGCGGCAATACACATACACGGCGCGCGTGTTGTCGAGGGCCGCTATCCGCTTGGCGAAATCGGTGTGTGTGATATCAATATTGCGGGCACTAGGCAAGTGGCCGGCCGCAAATTCATCGGGGCGGCGCACGTCAATGAGCAGAGCACCGGGCAGGCGCATGCCGGCCGCAAACTGAGTAGGGGTGAGGTTTTGGTAGGCGTGTGAAGCAGTTTCGAAGATGCTAAGCATGGTACAAGGAAAAAGATGAAGAAACAGAAATACGGCTTGCCACCAAAACGGCGGTAAGTCAGAAAATTTAATGAGTAATGGCCGCCAGTTGAAAGGATTTCACCGCCTCCCCCAGGTCGAAGACCGGTGTGCCTGCCAGCGCCGCTGCCAGAATGCTGCTGCCGGCCGCCGAACGATAGCCACCCGCGCAATGCACCACTACCGGCCGGCCACCAGGAACCTCCTGCGCCCGCTCACGCAGCTCAGGTAGCGGAATAGATAAAGCTCCGTCGAACAAAGGAGCAGTGGCTGCCTCTGATACGTTGCGGATGTCTACAATGGTGTAGTTATCCAAGTGGGCGCGGAAGTTTTCCACATTCAGGGCAGGCAGCTTTTGTGTCCACGAGGGTGAGCCTGCCAGCGTGCCCTTGATATGCGTTTCATACCCGATTTTGGCGGTCTTTTGCAGAACGTCTGCCAAGGCAGCTTCATCCTCAGCCACCAGATAGAATGGCTCCTCTGGTCCCACGATAGAGCCCAGCCAAGTTTCAAATTTGCCACCCTGCTGAATGTTCAGCGCACCTGGTATGTGGCCCTGCTTAAACGTGGCCTCAGGACGGGTATCCACCACCAACACGCCCACTTCCAGAGAAGTGCCAACGGCCAGCCGCGGCACCTGCTGCACGCTCGGTGCGTAGGATAACGCACCCGCTTTATTCAGGGCCACATCGTACCCAAAGTATTTCGGGATGAACGGCTGGTCGGCTAGCAGTTCCTGTATAAAGTCTGCCTCGCTTAGTGGGCGCAGGGCATAATTGTCGCGCATCTCGGCGCCTATTGTACTGCTCTTTGCTCCGCTTAGGGCTTTGCCGCAGAGGCTGCCCGCGCCGTGTGCCGGATACACTGCCACGTCATCGGCAAGCGTCATGAGCTTGTCGCGGAGGGAGTGATACAGTTGCCGGGCTAGCTCCTCACGTTTGGCCGTGAGGTTGCCAGCCGTCTCGCGCAGGTCGGGCCGCCCCACGTCGCCGATGAACAGCGTATCGCCGGTAAACACGGCTACATCGTGGCCTTCACGGCTCAGCACAATGCTAATCGAGTCGGGTGAGTGGCCGGGCGTATTGAGGGCCCGGAAGGTGAGCTTGCCGATCGTAAACGAGCCGCCGTCATCAAACGCCTCATGCGTATAATCGGCCCCCAGCAGCTTGCTCACCCGGACAACTGCCCCGGTTGCCTGCGCAATTTCCAGGTGCGAGGATACAAAGTCAGCGTGAGGGTGCGTCTCAATAACCGCCACAATGGTAGCGGCATGGTCCCGGGCAAAGTCATAATAAGGCTGCGGGTTGCGGGCCGGGTCGATGAGTACAATCTGGCGGGTGCACTCGCTCAGGACAGCGTAGGAGAAATGAGCCAGACCTTTGTCTTCAAACTGTTCGATTTTCATACAGGGAGCCGAATGGAAGGTGGGTAGTAACAGACCGAAAGCAAGGGGAGAAACACGGGGAGCAGTGTCGGCGTCAGTGGCTGAAAACCAACTCGCGCAGCAGAATGAAAGAGCCCATGGCCAGCGTGAACCAGCCAAAAGCAGGTTTCAGCCGGGCACCAGGAATGAACCGCGCCAAGTAAGTGCCCAGCACAATGCCAGCCAGCGCAAAAGCCAGAAACCCGAGCAGGAAGCCCCACGCAATGGGCGTACCGGCACTCAGGTCGCCGACGAAGCCAATCAGGGAGTTCAGTGCAATAATGGCCAGCGAAGTGCCTACGGCCAGTTTCATGGGTAAGCGGGCTCCCAGCACCAGAGCCGGGATAATAAGAAAGCCACCACCTGCACCCACGAAACCAGTGAGCGTGCCAACCAGCACACCGATGCCCAGAATTAGCGGGTAGTTGAAGGGCTGGTCCCGCTCCGTTTCAGGTACATCTTCAGTTTGTTTGTTCCGAATCATGGCGGTAGCGGCCACCACCATAAGCACCGCAAATGCCACCAATACAAGCAGGTCCTTGGTGAACAGGAAGCCGCCGATGATAAACAGCTCGTGCGGGATGGCCGGTAGCAGCGCCGTACGAACCAGAAAAACGGCTGCCAGCGAAGGAATCAGAAAAACAACTGCCGTACGCAGAGAAACCAGCCCTTTGCGCAAGTACCCCGAAGCGCCCACCACCGAGGTAGAGCCCACCACAAAGAGCGAGTAAGCCGTGCTAAGTACCGGACTGACCCCCATCAGATACACCAGCACCGGCACCGTAAGAATAGAGCCGCCCCCACCCAGAATGCCCAGTGCAAGACCGATGAAAATGGCGGCGAAGTAGCCGGCGTATGAAAGCATGGATAAATAGTTGAACGTATGTAATTATGAATGACTGTTCATGTGTTGGGGCAAAAAAAAGGGCCGACGCTACAAAAAAGTGCAGGCCGCCAGACACTGAATCACGTCAACCACTTCGCGCATTTTCAGCGAGTAGAACACATTTTTTCCTTCGCGGTGGCTATTGAGAATCCCCTTGAGCTTCATGCCCGAAAGATGGTGCGACGCCAGACTCTGCTCTACCCGCAGCCGCTCACTGATATCGTTGACGGACATGCTTTCCTGTGCCGCTAGTAGCTGCACAATAGCAATGCGCGTAGGATGGGCCGTCGTCTTCAGGATGAAGGCCACTTTTTCCATCTTTTCGATGGAGAGGTTCATGTCGACGGTAGCAGAAGTTGTGCTCATAATCTGCTGCAAATATATGAACATTTGTTCATGTGTGCAAGTGTTGGTGCTGCCAAGTCGGAGTGCTGGCCGAATCAGGGGTGCAGTAGAGTCGGTAGGAGGGGGGCTGGCAATACTTGCTACTGGCTGCGTGGCGGGTGGAGTCAGAACTCCCGCCGTTTCTTAGTCGAGTTGCCGGGCCACGAAAAAGGCCGCCGCCGCCGCCAGCGCGCCGGTGCCCGCCATTTTCAGTGCGCCCCAAACGGGCGGCTGGCCGGTCATGCGGCTCTTGAAGTAGCCAAAAACCAGCAGGCAAAGCAGCGTAACCACCGCCGACCACAACAAGCCCTGCGCCGGCGAATCGGTTACAAAGTAGGCGCTAAGCGGAATCAGGCCCCCAATGGCATACGCTATGCTGATGGTGGCGGCGCTTTTGGGTGCCTGTTTCGGGTCGGGCTTCTCCAGGCCCAGTTCATACTTCATCATGAAGTGTACCCACTGCTCCGGGTTAGCAGTCAGCTCCCGCACAGCAGCGGCGCGAGTTTCTGCGGAAAGCCCCATTTCGGCCAGTAGCTCGTCTACTTCCGCGCGCTCAGTCTCAGGTACTTCTTGCACTTCGCGGTGCTCCCGCTCCAGCTCAGACGCGTAGTGCTCAATTTCTGTACGCCCAGCCAGGTAGCCACCCAAGCCCATGGCAATGGAGCCCGCTACCACCTCCGCCAGCCCCGCCGTGATGACCAGGTCCGAAGACTGCACCGCGCCGCTCAGACCCGCAGCCAGGGCAAATGGCACCGTCAGGCCATCAGAAAGCCCAATCACAATGTCCTGCAGCATGGCAGAGCTGGTCAGGTGGTCTTCGGGATGTGGATGCGGATGCACGTGCGGAACGGCCATAGCAATACAGGTAAGAAGAAAGAGCCCCAGTAGCCAGATTTACCCTACAACAGATAGCGCCCCTGAAAGTACTGGCATCTTGCTTACGGCAGCGTAAACGACAAGTCGGCGCTGACGAGGCTGGCCGTGAGGCCGCTGCTCTGGCGGTAATAGGCATAGCGCAGATCCAGGGCCTTAAATTTAGCCACACGCCCTCCGAAAGGTGTTTTGAACCGCCCGATGCCGTACACTGGCGAGTAGCGCAGCCCCAATCCTACCTTATGGGCAGAGAAATCAGCCAGGTCGTAGTCGGAAGTGTAGTACTGCTCGCTGATGGAATGCTGCAGATAAGGCGCGAAGTAGTCGGCGGCGGTTTGGGTGTGGTAGCGGTAGAAGGGGTAAAGCACGAAGAAGGGCGTCACCTTCACGGGCGTTTCCAGTTCCAACGTATGCGCACTGATGCCGAAGTTGTCGTTGTAGAAACGGTAGAAGCCGCGCAGCTGCACCAGGTCGGTAGCGTAATAGGTAAGGCGCAGGCCCACGGGGTATTTGTAGCGCCGGCGCGGTAGTACTTCCGTCCGGGCCGTGCCTAGCGCACCGCCGGTTTCCTTGAAGTATACTCGGTGGAACGGGGTGCTTAACAGCCCGTTCTGGGCCACCAGTTCGGTGCTTACGGCCAGTTGCAGGCGTTGTGTGAGCACCTGCGAGTACACAATATTCAGGTTGTAGCTCTGGCGGGTATTGTCGCCATCTTCGGGCACAATGCCGCGCAGTTCCTCCGGCCGGATAATGGTGGCGCGGTCAAGAAATACTTGGCCAGCTACACTTAGTTCGCGGTTGCCATCCTGCGAGGCCCGAGCCCAGGAGGCCGTGGCATTCACGGAGAAGTAGTCGTACTCCGAGGATACTCCCGCCCCCAGCCCCACCACGGTGCGCTTATCGGCTAGTTGGCGCGAGTATCCTAAATCGGCGTGGAAGCGGGTGTCGCTGGAGGAAGGCGACGAGTTGACTTGGTTGATTCGGTCGGTAGAGGCAGACGCATAGTAATCCATGCCCAGATTGGCCGAGAGGCGGGTAACCGAATCCAGCGGCACGTTCAGGATGATGGTTGGCGTGAGGTCGGTCAGGTGCTGGGTACCAATGCCTCCCTCCACGGCTCCGTGGTTGCCATCCTGCTCGTAGTAGCTCATCAAAATGTTGAGCTCCGTTTCGCCGTGGTTGCTTGGGTTGCCAGGGCTTGGAGCAGTAGTAGCGGGGGCACCGTAGCCATCTACCCGGTTAGGGGTGGGCGTAGCCTGTGCCCAAGCCAATGCTGGCAGGAGCGCCAGCACTAGTAGAGCGGCAACTGTGCGGTAAGCGGCCGGGAAGAAAGAGAAGTGCATCAGCGGGAAGTTCAGCTACAGAGAAAGAGAAGAAAAAGGCGTTTGCGGAGTGGCCCGCACCGGGCAACTGTCCACTAGTTGCAGCCGCAGCCGCCGCCTACTTTGCCGCCATTGGCTCCGCCAGCGCCCTCACGGTAGCTTTCAAAATTGGTTTCGTACACTTCTACCCGCTTGTTGGCCAGCTTCATATCCTCGTCGTTGAGGTACGCTTTCTGATACGCCGCCACCGATACGCAACTCGTAAGGGTACTGCTGGCCAGCAATACCGCCCCGCCCAGCAACCACTGCATCTGACGAAAATTCTTTCGGGAAAAGGTCATGGTTTTGGGGCTGGATTCGGTTGCTGAGTGGAATAATAGCGCAGGGCCATGCCTTTGGAAGCAAGCGTACGGCCATCGTTGGTAATCAGGGTGCAGTCAACGCCCTTCAGGCCGTTGATGAAGGCCAGCCCGGCTTCTTGGCCCTTCACAAACACCACTTCATCGAGGCCGTCGGCCAGTTCTACATCGGGGCAGATGATGGTGACGGAGCGCAGCCCCGTGGCCGGATAGCCGGTAGCCGGGTTGATGATGTGGCCGTAGTAGTTGCCCTGCACCATAAAGTATTGCTCGTAGTTGCCAGCCGTCACTACCGCCATGTCCGTTACCGTCAGCCACGACGATACCGACTGCGGAAAGGCCGGGTCACCGATGGCAATGCGCCAGAGCGAGCCATCGGCCTGCCGCCCCCAGCACGATACGTCACCAGACCCGTTGATAAGGCCACCTTGAATGCCCATCTGCCGCATCAGGGCCTGTGCGCGGCGCACGCCGTAGCCCTGCAGAATACCCGCCAGATTCAGGCGCATACCTTTTTCTGTTAGCATTACGGAACGCTGGGCGGGGTCCAGCACCACGTTGCGGTAGTTGATGCGGCGCACAGAGGCCCGCACCGTAGCCGAGTCAGGAAGAGCAGAATGCTCTTTCTTGTCAAACCTATAGATCTTTTCGCCGCCTGCGAAGGTGATATCAAATGCCCCGCCACTCAGGGCCGAGAGCTTGAGCGTACGCTGAATCAGGTCATATACTTCCTGGTCCACTACGGTCGGGCGCAGGCCGGCGGCGCGGTTTATCTGCGTAATCTGAGAAGCAGAGTCCCAATAGGAGCACAGCCGGTCGATGCGTTGCGCCTCCCGAATGCCCGCCCGAATAGCCCGCCACGCCAGAGAATCGTTGCCGGAAACGGCCGTAAATGTGAAGTGCGAGCCCATTAGGTGGGCGCTGCGCGTGAAGTTTCGGGCTTTGGCCGCCGGTTGGCCGGCAACTGTGAGGCTACATGCCAACAGGCCGCTGAAAAACAGCGGCCGGAGTAACCAACGCATAGACAGACGGGAGCAATTCGGCAGACGGCGCATAACGGCTATTTCTTCGCCAGCAGTTGGGTGAGGTAGGCATCGTAGGCGGCCACACCACCGGGGCGGTAGCCGGTTTTGGCCAGCACCTTGCCTTCCGGCGACAACAGCACAACAAGCGGAAAGGCCCCTTCCTTGTTGAGCTGCGCAGCGGCCTGCTCATTCACCTTAGTCTGTTCGGCCGAGAGCTTGTTCTTCTTGCTGCGCGGAAAGTCGAAGCGAGCCAGCACAAACCGGTCTTGGGCATACTGTGCAAACTCAGGCTGGTCAAATACTTCCTGTTTGAGCATGATACAGGGCTTACACCAGTCAGAACCCGAAAACACGGCTAGCACAGGTTTTTGGGTGGCTTTGGCTTGTTGCAACGCAGACCCCAAGTCTGTGTTCCAGGAAATACCGGCCGGTATCTGCGCCCGGACACCAGTACATGACAACAGAAAAAACAGGCAGAGAGCAAGGAGCCGCATAGAAGGGAAATTAAAATTAGATTAAATTCTAGTGGTTGCAATCATACGAAGAATGCAGTAGTATGATTCCATTGGGAGCGTTTTATCAGTTTGCAGCTAGTATAAATGGATGTATGTTGTTTATAGATAGAGACTTATAGAGTAGTATAAAGGTGATGCAAATAGGTGGAAAAGGCCTGATTAAAGGAGGTAGCAATACCAGGATAAGCACCATCTACTGTTCTGCTTCTAACCGGCTCCGGCCACTACAAGGATACAGTGCAAACACTAGCGCAGAACTGATGCTACTCAGCTAATAGGCTGATTTTCATCATGCGGCCAGCCATTTCAGTTTCTGTATTTTGCTCCTGCTTTTCTTCCTCAACTCGCTTGTCGTATGGCTACTTCCCTACTGATTCTCACCGATTTTTTTCAGGCCTCTAACCGCGCCCTCGATTATGCCACCAATCTGGCCGGGCCGCTAGGGGCGCGTCTGGTACTGCTGCACGTGCGCCGCGACTCCATTATTGATCCTGAAATGTTCACCGGTGAGCTATCGAACCTGAGCAAGGAGGCCATTGCATTAGCGCTGAGCACTGTTTCGGGCAACCTCTCGGTGCCGGTAGTAGCCGAAGTAGGCCATGGCCGCGTAGCGTCTGCCGTAGCCGATGCCGTAAGCCGCCACCATCCTGCCCTAATCGTGCTGGGACGCCCCGACTACACCGATACTCCCGACGAATTGGTGCAGACCACGGCTCTGGATATTCTCCGGACGACACCTTATCCCATGCTGGTCGTACCGCATGGTGTGGCCACCGTGTCGCCGCCCCGGCGGGTGCTGCTAGCTGTTGATGGGGAGCCGTTTACCTTAGGCGACTATGCCGGCGTAGCGCGGCACCTGCTCACAGACCTAGGGGCCGAACTGACCGTTCTGCACGTAGCCAAAGATGCTTCCGATGCCGACGCCGTACTGGATACAGTGCTACGCACAGGCCTCACGACTGATTTGCAGGCGGTGGTACGTACCCGCACAGTAGCCGCAGCCAGCCCTGCTATAGGCATTCTTCAGGCAGCTGCCGCCGCCTATTTCGACCTAGTAGTATTGATTGCCCGCCAGCGTAGTTTCCTCGGCAACTTATTTCATCGCAGCGTGACAGCACACGTGCTTCTGCACAGCTCACTTCCAGTGCTGGTGCTGCCAGCAAAGTAACTACACGTGCCGCACCAGCCTATAAACGAAAAATGCCCGCCGATAAAGGCGGGCATCTTTTGCTCAAGGCGCTCCCTCCTGGGCTCGAACCAGGGACCCTCTGATTAACAGTCAGATGCTCTAACCGGCTGAGCTAAGGAAGCGGTTATGGCGGCATTTTTTGCCGTTGCTGGTGCAATATTACTTCAAATTGAAACCTGGTGCAAACAATGCCTAGAAAAAATATTTGCTAAAAACCGCTAATTCGTGATTGTCAGCAAGTTTCCGGATAGGGAAGTATTGTACTGGCGAAGCGCACGACTGGCTGGCCCTTGTTGGACGCGGCCCTGCAAGTCAAACTGGGAACCGCAGCAAGGGTCCTTAAGAAACAGTCGAGACGGATCAATCTGAACACGGGCACAGGTGTCGTTGGCGCGGTATGGACAATTGCGCTCAAAGGCATAGTACGTACTCGAGTTCTGGCGCACAACGATTAAGCCACGTACTCCGCCCGTAACATAGGTTGCCCCGTTGTCAGAGCGTAGGTTCACGTATTGCTGATTGGTAATGTTGATGCTCTCTGAAAAAGCTACTAAAGGAATCTGCGGCTCAACCGCACCACCTGAGTCCGAGCCGCACGCAGACAAGGCCAACTGGCTACCAAAAAATAGCACGCCCAGCAACGTCTTTCTTGCGCTGTACAACGAGGGAATACTAGTGAGCAGTGTAGCCATGTACAACTAGAAAGTAGGATAGGCAGAAAGTGGCCCCCTGCTTGAGGCAAAAGACAAATCAACAACTCCCAGAATACGGATTCGCTCTACGAACCGATTTTCCGGGAGCCATTAAAACGAGGAAAGCACCTGCAGAGTATGGCGTGCCTACTGAAGGTTACTGCACGCTCTCAAACTGGCGCAGAAAACGCATATCGTTTTCTGTAAACAGGCGCAGGTCCTTGATCTGGTATTTAAGCATAGAAATCCGCTCAATGCCCATGCCCCAGGCATAGCCAGAATAGCGTTCCGGGTCGATACCGGACTGCTCCAATACAGCCGGATCTACCATACCGCAGCCGCCAATTTCTACCCAACCCGTGTGTTTGCAGATGTTGCAGCCCTTGCCTTTGCAGATCAGGCAGGTAATGTCTATTTCGGCGCTGGGCTCAGTGAAAGGGAAGAAGGAAGGGCGGAACCGCACCTGCACATCAGCCCCAAACAGCTCCTGCACAAAGTAATAGACCGTCTGTTTCAGGTCGGCGAAGCTCACGTTTTCATCCACAAACAATGCCTCTACCTGATGGAACATCATGTGGGCGCGGGCCGAAATGGCTTCGTTGCGGTACACGCGGCCGGGCATGATGCTTCGGATAGGTGGTTTCTGGGTCTGCATGACGCGCACCTGCACAGGGCTGGTATGCGTGCGCAATACCCATTCTGGCTCGCCCGGTGTGCGGTGCACGAAAAACGTATCCTGCATGTCGCGGGCCGGGTGGTTTTCTGGGAAGTTCAGGGCCGTAAAATTGTGCCAGTCGTCCTCAATTTCGGGGCCTTCGGCCACATTGAAGCCGATACGTGCCAGCACCCGCACTATTTCCTCCCGAACTAAGCTCAAGGGGTGGCGCGTGCCCAGCGCATTCGGAATGGTAGGCAGCGTATAGTCGAATGTAGGGTCGGCGGGGGCATTGGCGGCGGCGGCCTCTTGTTCCTGCCGGCGCGCATCAAAGCGAGTCTGGGCCAGCTGCTTCAACTGGTTCAGGTCTTGGCCCACCGCGCGGCGCTGCTCCTGCGGCACCGTTTTGAGCTGGTCGAACAGATCAGCAAGCTGGCCTTTTCGGCCGGTGTACGCAATGCGGAACTGGTCGAGCTGCTCGGGAGTGCTCAGGTCGTAGGCTTCAATTTCGGCGCGCAGCCGGCTAATGGTTTCCTGCATAATGCTACAAAGGTAAGTTGATTGCTGCTTGTTGAATGCGGATTGTTCAGCAGCGAAATTTTATTGCTGAATTTCAATTTGTTACGAGGTGCCAGTGCTTTTTTCTTGTGCTGATGACCTGCTTTGCCACCCATTGTTCTGAAAGTTGGTACGGTTGCTGCAAAAGGGCTTCTTACCAACGGCCAGCAGCCGGAACGCGGGGCGCCACCCGTTCTGTAGCAGAGGCTTACGGGCAGTAGCCCGCTTCTTTTTACTTCGACTTTCCACTGCTATGAAATCCTTTTTCTTCTCCGCCTTCCTGCTGGTTGCTTCTGCCAGCGCTTCCTTAGCTCAAAGCCAGTACCCTGTTGCAGATGACTCGTGGCTGGATGAGCCTACTACCACTTTGGCCGCTGATGAAGTAATGCCTGCCACCGAAGATGCTCCGCGCTACAACATGGGCTGGAATACAGCTCCTGGCCAAAGCCTGAGCCTGCACGACCGTCCTAGCACCGATTACTGGGGCCGCCCGCTGAAGAAAAAAGCCTCGAACCTCACTACCGCGGCCACCAAGGATGTGGCTTCGGCGGAAGAAGAAGTAAGCACCGACCCCATGATGCATTCGTCGGGGGTGATGGTGGCACCCGGCATGAGTTCGTCGCCTTACCGCCGCGTAAGTACCGACTACTGGGGTCGCCCGCTGAAGCAAAAGTCGAAAGGTGCTTCTACGCTAGCTAAGAAGGTTGAAAAGTCGTCGCCGGTAGCGGCTACCACTGCCGGTAACTGGTAAGTTGTCCGAAGCCGCGACGATTCCGTAGGAGGAAAATCCGCTCACCTTTTTGCCTTTCCGCCATGCGTACTTCTGCTCTTTTCGTTGCCGTGCTGACCATAGCTGGTGCTGTACTGGCTGGTTCCGCCCAAGCCCAGCAAGTCACTCGCCCTGCGGGCACCAAAAAAGCCGCTAACGGCTACCACCGGACCTCAAACACGAAAACCAAGGCCCGGTCCGGAGCATATGCCCGCTACGACCGGTCGAACCGGCGCGACGAGGAGAACCTGAAGCTGGCTCCCGGCCTCCGACTGAATATGCCCAGCCCGCCTACCACCGACTATATGGGCCGCCCCCTGAAAAAGAAGACGCCCAAGCCTGCTACCACCGGAGCCACCTCTATTTCTTCTGAGAAGCAGGCGGCTCCCGCAAAAAAAACCAGCGTAAAGCGCCGGTAACCGTTACTCTTCTTTTCTGATTTACGCAGCAAAAGCCCGGTTGATGCAGCCGGGCTTTTGCGTGTGAGTGTACCAGCTACGTGGCCGGAAGTGCGACAAATAATGCGTAACTTATTATATGTCAAACCATCCAATCCTATGTCATGGCACGTTCCTCTCTGTTACTCGCTCTGGCCGGTAGTCTACTGGCCCTGACAACCCAGGCACAGCCCGCATTCAAAACCAAACAGGCCCCAGCGGCAACTCCGGCTGTGCAGCCCTTTACTCCGGCTCCCGCTACTGAAGCAGCAGATGTAGCGGCACCAGCACAGGATGCTTCCAAAACAGCTGACACCCAGAACCGGCCCGAAGCAACTAAACCGGCTGCCGATGCTATGCCAACCGAACCCGCTAAGCCAGCGACGCGGCCCGGCAAACAGCGGTAAGAGCCAAATTGTTATAATTATTGCTCTGGCAGGAACTTCCACGAGGGCGTTGCGTTTGCGAAAAGCGTACAAAGGGTTTCTTGCCACTGTGCGAAGCTGTATCTTGCAGAACCTTTTAATATCTTATTCTGATGACTCGTTTCGCCTTTCCGTTGCTGCTGGCCGGCACGTTTCTGATGCTTGCGCCGGCGCAGGCACAATCCAAAAAAGCCAAGTCTGACGGTTGGGGTTCTTCTGATGGCTGGGGCGCTCCTGCTCCGGCAGCTAAGAAAGCCGCTCCGGCCAAGAAGACAGCTACTGCTCCGGCTGCAGCTGCGGTAGAAGAAACAGCACCTGTTGCTGAACCGGCTGCAGCTCCGGCTGATGGCGGCGTATCCAGCAAAGCTGGTTTTGGTGGCGGCGGTGCTGACGCCGTAGGCGGTGGGTCATCGGCGCAGCCGGGCGGCTCAGTAGTAGCCCCGGGTTTCACAGCGGCACCTTCACACCGTGTTACTACCGACTACCGTGGCCGGCCGCTGGCTCCTTACGTGAAGCGTAGTGTTCGGCGTCCTGATCCGGTAGTAGCTACTCCGGCTCCTGAGCCCGAACCCGAGCCGATAGCAGTGGCCCCAGAGCCTGCTCCAGCCCCGGTTGCTGCTTCAGCTACTGCTACCAAAGCATCGGGCGGTGCTACAGCAACCAAGAAAGCAGCAGCTCCTGCCAAGAAAGCCGCGGCACCCGCTAAGAAAAAAGACGACGGCTGGGGATCAGGCGGTAGTGGCTGGTAAGCCACAGCGCCTCCCTCTATAGTTTGGTTTATCAACAAGAAAGGCCCGGTCGACGAATGTCGGCCGGGCCTTTCTCTTATCAGGTAGTCTAGGTTAGCGTATGTCGTCCGCTGCAGCTTCGGCCATGACGGGCACGGCTTCGCGTGGCTGCGCACGGTAGTAGAGCGTACTGCAATTGTCGGGGCGAAGTACCTCGCGGGCGGCTGCCTGAATGGCGGCCGGTGTCACGGCCTGTAGGCGGGCACTTTCCTCGTTTACTAGGTTTGCGTCGCCCATTAGTTTGCTGTAGGCTAAGTTCATGGCACGATTCAGTAGCTCGATTTCGCCAAACACAATGCTGGCTTCTGCCTGGTTTTTTACTTTCTCCAGCTCTTCGGTGGATACTTCGGTGGTGTGCAGCGAGGCCAGCACCGCTTCCACCGCCGCATCGGCCGCTTCCAGTGCCACACCAGCGTTCAGCTTGCCGCTTACCACCAGCAAACCGGGTTCCAGCGACCCCATCACGGAGGCCGAAATAGAGTTGAACAAGGCCTGCTCTTTCACTAGCTGCTGATAGAGTCGGCTCGATTTTCCGCGGCCCAGCAGGTCGCTGAGCAAGTCTACAGCATAATAGTCATCGGCACTACGGGCGGGCATGTGGTATACCTTATACAGGGCGCTCAGCGGTACATCGGCGGCTATCTCCAGGAACCGGGCCTCAGTCTGGCGCGGCTCGGCAGGAAGCTGGCGCTCATATACCGGGCCTCCTGGAATTGGCTCGAACCACTTCTCGGCCAAGCGTCGGGCATCGGCCACCGATACGGCGCCGGCTACAACCAGAATGGCGTTTTGTGGGGCATAATGCTTCTTGAAAAAAGCCCGGACATCGTCCATCACCGCGTTTTCGATGTGGCTGACCTCCTTGCCGATGGTAGCCCACTGATAGGGGTGGCGAGTGTAGGCCAAGGGCCGCAGTTTCAGCCATACGTCGCCGTAGGGCTGGTTGAGGTAGTTCTGCTTGAACTCCTCTACCACCACTTTGCGCTGCACTTCCAGCCCGTTTTCAGAGAAAGCCAGATTCAGCATCCGGTCCGATTCCAGCCAGAAGCCGGTTTCGATATTGGCTGCCGGCAACGTGAGGTAGTAGTTGGTGATGTCGGGAGACGTAAAGGCATTGTTTTCGCCGCCTACGCGCTGCAACGGCTCATCGTAGCTCGGAATATTAGCCGAGCCAGAGAACATGAGGTGTTCAAACAAATGAGCAAAGCCCGTGTGAGACGCCTCTTCGTCGCGGGAACCCACATTGTAGAGCACGTTGAGCACGGCCATGGGCGTGGTGTGGTCTTCGTGTACAATACAGCGCAGGCCGTTAGCTAGCGTGAATTCTTCGAAATGAATCATACAAGTCAGAGTTTACAGATCAATAGCCCGCCACTGCGGCCGGGCAGGTAGCGCACACAAGTATGGCTACCGGCGCGCTTCTAGGCGAAGCGTTACGCACGAATCGGTTTTAAGGATGAGGCTCGTGCGGTACCACTTTTCCCAGAAGAACCGTGGTTTGGCCCCACAGATAACTACTAACTGGCCAGCGGAAGTTTCGTTTACTTTCCAGGGTGGCACCCGCACGATGCGGTGGCTATGCTGCATAGCCATAGCGGTGCGGTAAAACGCCGGGCTATCGTTGAACTGCCCATCGTCGCCGTGGTAATAGTCGCGCAGGGTGGGCTCCAGCTCCAGCTGGTGGCGCAGGTGAAAGCCCAGCTGAAGCGACGGTACTTTATAACGATCATCGTAGATGCGTACCAGGGTACGGCACTGGGCCCAGTAGGGAAGGCAGACAATAAGGAATATCCCGCCCAGACGGGCTGCCGGGCTGGGGCGCCAGTGCTGTTGTGAGGCCACGGCCCGGCCCATCTGTAGTAGGCCGCTGGCTGCCAGCAGCGCCAGCAGCGGGAACATGGGCGCGTTGTACCAGTGCAGTTTCGTCTGGGTAAGAGCCAGGGTCAGCATGAACAGGCCTACTACGCACAACACAAACCGCACGAGCCACCATCCCGGACTGCCTTTAGGAAGCCGCCAGCCTAGTAATGCTCCTAATACGGCTGGCACTAGCCAGAACGTAAATTCAGATTCCATCAGGTTGGTTAGGTACCAGTAGAACTCATAGTGGTGTCCTTCCATCTGGGTAGTAGCCGGCCCACCTAGCTCATATTCCCATACGGCGGCCAGGTAGCCAGGAGCCGCACTTTCGCGCACGATGTACCACGTGGCCATTCCGGCGAACAAGGCCAGCAGGGCCAGCCACGGAGCCGGCCGCCGCAGCCGCTGCATCTGGCCTGTGGCTAGAGTAGCCAACAGCAGTCCGGGCCCGAACATGAGCCCGGCTACACCTTTGGTAAAAGCTGCCAGAAAAAAGAACAGCCCCGTCAGCCACGCCGAGCGGTTGCGGCCTTCCTGCAGATAGCGCAGCCAGTTGAGCGCGCCCAACGTGGTCCAGAGAGTGAGAAACGTGTCGTAGTCGCCGGTACGGGTGATGTGCGTGTTGATGTAGCCGCCCGAGGTGAGCAGAATCAGTGCAGCCAGCAGGCCTCCTTCCTTAGTGCCCAGCCACCGTCGGCCAGCCTGGTACACTACCAGCGTAGTGGCCAGTGCTGCCAGCGCTACTGGCAGGCGCAGGCCCAGTTCTGAGAGGC
This sequence comes from Hymenobacter sediminicola, assembly GCF_014250515.1. NCBI lineage: Bacteria > Pseudomonadati > Bacteroidota > Cytophagia > Cytophagales > Hymenobacteraceae > Hymenobacter > Hymenobacter sediminicola. The sequence goes on from NZ_CP060202.1 coordinate 404,908, forward strand.
CCACCAGCTTGAAGCTAAGCGCCAGCACCCAGGGCCAGAGTGGCGGCTTACAATTCCACAGGTCGGGCCGCATATCGGCGTCACGCAGCACCAGCCACTCGTTGTTGCGCAATATGTTCAGGCCGTTGATGCCGGTGCGGGCCTCGTCGAACTGCTGAACTGGATGGCTGTCGAGAAGCCAGAAAAGAGGAAGAAACGAAAGCGCAATCAGCAGCAGCACGAACCCGATACGCCACCACTGGGCACGGGAGAGAGAGAAACGGGAAAGCGGAGGCACGAAGGGGAACGGGAGAGGTACTAAAAAACAGAGCCCTTCGAATAGAAGAGCTTCTGCTAGCAAGATAGAAAGAAGCTCATCCCTCTGCAAGCCAGTAGGAGGCCGGGAAGCTGAATGTTATGGGTGCCTGTTTTATGCTGCCACGCCCACTAGAACGAACCCCGCACGCCTACTTGCCATACCCGGGCTACCGGATACACGCTGGCGTCGCGGCCGGCCAGCAACGGGGAGGCGCCTCCACTGCTCACGTTGGGGTCGTAGCCACGGTAGCTGCCTGTCACAAGTAGATTCTGGCCACCTACCCACACGCTGGCGCGGCGCTGGTCTTTGTTTAGCACTTCGTAGCTGAGGCTGAGCTGCGAGAGGCGCACATGGTTGCCGCTTTCCAGGTTCTGGTCGGTGAGCTGGTAAACTGAACCAAACACCTCCGCACCGGGGCGCGGCACCGACGTGTTCTGATTGGCCGGCGTCCAGTAATTCAGTGCCCGGACGGAGTTGTTGATGGTGCCGGTGGGAGCATCAAGGAAAACGAGTGTGGAATTCAGCAACTGGTAGCCGAACAACCCATCGAACTGCGCTTCCAGCTGCCACCGTTTCAGGCGCACTTGCTGATACAGGTTGAGGGTGTAGCGGGGCAGCCCCGAGCCCTGGTAGCGTGCATCGTCGGCATTTAGCCGGCCGTCGCTGTTGGTGTCGCGGAGGCGCACCTGCCCGGCCTGCGGCGAGCTAGCGGGGTAGGTGCCGTCCTGCTCATATACCAGAAAACGCCCTAATGGCTGCCCTTCTTCCAAGCCCTGATAATAGCGGCCGGAAGTGACGGTGCTTGCCGGCATACGCGTTATCAGGTTGCGGTTGGTAGCGGCAGCCAGCGTGCTCAAGGCTTGCACCTGCCCCACCTGCCAATTGCTATTCAAGGTCAACTCCAGGCCCCGGTTGCGCAGGTCCAGTTCAGGGAACACATTTTGATAGCTGAAGCCGCTGGAAGTAGGCACAGGCACTAGCACACCAGACTGTGCGCGGGTAGTTCGGCGCTCATACACAGTGGCATCCAGCGAAAACCGGCTACTCGCTTCGCCCAGATGCAGGCCCGCATCGAAATGAGTGGTACGGTCGGGGGTAAAGTAGCTGCTGGTGCGTCCAGCACCGGCTCGCAACGAGAGAGATTTAAGCGCCGAAACATCTCGCAGAAAAGCCTCCTTACCTGCGTGCCAACGCACCTCGCCGCCCGGGAACAGGTGGTACGCTTCTTCCGGAGAAGCCAACGAAACAACCCCGCTCGAAAAAACCGGCTGGCCCGGTGCATCCACCACTTTATCGGCGCGTACGGATGCCTGCACCTCGTAGCGGCCGGCATACACGTAGCTAAAGCTCGCCGACGGACTGTGCGACGGGTTGGTATACAGGCGGGTGCTGGCTTCACTACCTCCTACGGCCGAAGAGCTTTGGTCGGAAAATTCCTGCCGCATGGCGCGGTTAGTGGACTGTTTGTACTGTTGGTGCAGGTAGCCAAGGCTGGCTCCGAAGGCGTGGCGTTCCTGCAGGGTGCGCTGGTAGCGTATCTCGGCTCCAGCTACCTGGCTGGTTAGGTCTACGGCCGCCGTTTCCTGCCGCTGATAGCGCGAAGTGCCAAACGATGTAGCTGTGGTGTAGTCGGTGCGGTACTCGTCGTCGGTGGCGTTGCGCTCCAGGCCCACAAATGCGCGCAGCGTGAGAGCAGGCGTGACTTGATAGCGAGCCTGCAGTTGCGCCAGTAGCCGACGCGTACGGGGCGTGTGGCCCTCCTCCAGCAGGCGGCCCGGCAGCCCCGATTCGAAGATGGGCACAGGCGTAGCCCAGCGGCCGGGCACGGCGGGCGGGGCCAGCAGAAACTGCCGCAGTAGCGGCCCCGCGTCCGGCTCGTAGCCCGGCTGGCGCTGGTCGAGCTGGCTGCCGGCCAGGTTTAGAGACACTGTAAGCTGCGAATTCAACTGCTTCTCCAGGTTGGTGCGCAAGCTGTAGCGGCTCAGGCGCGAGTTGTGTACCACGCCGGTCTGGCGCAGATAGTCGGCGGCCACATAGTAACGGGTGTTGTTTGTCGTCAGACCATCCAGACTCAGGTTGTGGCTCTGCATGCCTGCCACCCGGAATACTTCATCCTGCCGGTCTGCTTCCCCCAGCGTGGCCAGGTCAGCGGCAGAGTACGGGGCCGGCTGATTGTTGTTGGTGGCGGCCACGTTTACCAAGTCGGCGTACTGGCGGGCATTCAGCAGCTCGTAGCGCTGGCGCACATGCTGCACTCCGGCCCAGCCGGCGTAGCGCACCCGTGGCTTCCGAGCCGCTTGTTCACCGTCGACCCCGCGCTGGGTACTGATGCGGATAACTCCGTTGGTACCCTGGGCTCCGTATTGTGCGGTGGCTGCAGCACCTTTCACCACTTCTATCTGCGCAATGTCTTCCACCGGCATAGCCAGCAACGGATTGCTGACCGGCGAAAAAGGCGTGGTAGGTCCCGGGATGGCAGTATTAGGTAGATCCGAAGGGTAGTTCGGTCCTGTCCAGCGCTCCGGTGTGGCATCCAGATTATACACCGGTATTCCATCTACCACATACAGCGGCTGGCTGCTACCTGTGGCATTGGCTACTCCCCGGATCCGCACCGTGCTCCACGCCCCAGGCGCCCCCGAATACGGCGTCACCTGTACGCCGGCCACCCGGCTCAGAGCAGGCTGCAGCGTGGTGAGGGCTGGCAGAGTGAAGGGGGTTATGGGTATGCCAGGTGCAGTACAATGAAGCGTAGTAAGAAGGCTGTCTGGAGCAGACAAGCTGATATTATCTAGCAAAGGATACTGATTGTCAATAGAAATTGATTTTTGCGCCTGCACGGTAGAACTAGCAGTCAGCAAAAAGATACCAGTAGGAAGAAGTCGGAGCATAGAAAGATATAGGGAAAGAAGGGCCTTCGAAGATAGATGTCGACGGGTAACTCAATTCACAAAAGCAGATAGATAAATTTCCATCCAACCCAAACCCGTACTTTTGGCCCCGATATTCTCCCACCCGCTTCTGCCCCATGAACTTCGACCGAAAGGACTACTCCAACGACACCCTACTTCACCTCTACCAAGCGCTGCTAAAGCCCCGCATGATTGAGGAAAAAATGCTGATTTTGCTACGCCAAGGCAAAGTGAGCAAGTGGTTTTCGGGAATAGGGCAGGAGGCCATTTCGGTGGGCAGCACGCTGGCCCTGGAGCCCGACGAGTACATTCTGCCGCTGCACCGCAACCTAGGCGTATTCACGGGCCGCGACATTCCGCTGGACCGGCTGTTTGCGCAGTGGCAAGGCAAAACCACCGGCTACACCAAGGGCCGCGACCGGAGCTTTCACTTCGGCACTAACGAGCACCACATCGTGGGTATGATTTCGCACCTGGGGCCGCAGCTGGCGGTAGCCGGAGGCATTGCCCTGGCTGATAAGCTCGAAGACCGCCCCAAAGTAACCGTGACCTACAGTGGCGACGGCGGCGCCTCCGAAGGCGACTTCCACGAGGCCCTGAACGTAGCGGCCGTGTGGCAGCTGCCGGTCATCTTCATCATCGAAAACAATGGCTACGGCCTGAGCACGCCCAGCCGGGAGCAGTTCCGCTTCAACTATTTCATCGACAAAGGTCCTGCCTACGGCATGGACGCCGTGCAGGTAGACGGCAACAACGTGCTGGAAGTCTACGATACCGTGCGCCGCCTTGCCGAAGACTTGCGCCAAAACCCGCGCCCCGTGCTGCTGGAGGCTCTCACGTTCCGAATGCGCGGCCACGAGGAAGCTAGCGGCACCAAGTACGTGCCCCAAGAGCTGTTTGAGGAGTGGGCCCAGAAAGACCCGGTGGAGAACTACGAAAAGTGGCTGCTACAGGAAGGTATTCTGGACGAGGAAGCCCGCATGCGCTACCGCGAAACCATTAAGCGCGAGATAGAAGAAGGCCTGAAAGTGGCCGACGCCGTGCCCATGCCCACCGCAAGCCTCGAAGAGGAAATTGGGGACATGTACCGCAGCTTCCAGCCCGATGCAGCCCTGAATCTAACCACCGGCAACCAACAGCCGACCACCGATAAGCGCTATGTAGACGCCATTTCGGACGGGCTGCGCCAGAGCATGGAGCGCCACCCCGACTTGGTGCTGATGGGCCAGGACATTGCCGATTACGGCGGAGTATTCAAGATTACGGATGGCTTTGTGGGGCAGTTTGGCAAGGGCCGGGTACGCAACACGCCTTTGTGCGAGTCGGCCATTGTGGGCGCGGCGCTGGGCCTGAGCATCAAGGGCAAGAAGGCTATGGTGGAAATGCAGTTCGCCGATTTCGTGAGCTGCGGCTTCAACCAAATTGTGAATAACCTCGCCAAAAGCCACTACCGCTGGGGCCAGAACGCCGACGTAGTGGTGCGCATGCCTACCGGTGCGGGCACGGCCGCTGGTCCGTTTCATAGCCAAAGCAATGAGGCCTGGTTTACGCACACGCCCGGTCTGAAAGTAGTGTACCCTAGCAACCCCGTAGACGCCAAGGGCCTGCTCTGCGCCGCTTTCGAGGACCCCAACCCAGTCATGTACTTTGAGCACAAGCTGCTGTACCGCAGCATTTCGGCGCCAGTGCCGGACGCCTACTACACCACGCCCATCGGGAAGGCCGCGCTGGTGCGCGAGGGCGAAACGCTCAGCATCATCACCTACGGCGCGGGTGTGCACTGGGCGCTTGCGCTGGCTGAGGAGCTGAACCTGGACGCCGATATCCTCGACCTGCGCACCCTACTGCCCTGGGATGAGGAGGCCGTGCGCAAAACCGTGGAGAAAAATGGCCGTGTGCTGCTGCTCCACGAAGATACCCTCACGGGCGGCTTGGGCGGCGAAATCGGGGCCTGGATTGCCGAACACTGCTTCCAGCACCTCGATGCGCCGCTGGTGCGCGTGGCCTCACTCGATACGGCCATTCCATTTTCCCCCAGCCTCGAAAAGCAGTTTCTGCCCCAGCACCGCCTGCGGCTGGCCGTGGAAAAGCTGCTGAACTACTAAACGCCGGAGCAGGACGGCTTTCATTCCAAAAAGGCCACCCTATTGCGCGAAGCTGAAGCAACTGTATGGTTGTTCGGCTGAATCTTAAGAGAATAAAGCGCTTAAAACGGCGCTCCGCTGAACATGGCGGCTAAGTACCTTACCACTACTATGAAGCGAATCGGAATCTTATGGCTGCTTGCACTGACGCTGCTGGCTGCCTGCCAAAGCCACCGCTACGCGTTGCCTAGCCCCAAAGGTCCGCCCCAGCCCAAGGTAAAAAAGGCAGCCAAGGGAGCCGACGATGCCAATGCTGACGGCACCAGCACCAGCGCCGAGCCGGTGGAAGTGAAAATTCAAAAGAACAGTTATACCAAAGATGGGTTGCTGAAAAAGCCCAAATACGAGCGCCGCAAGCTGAAAAAGAAAGTTGGCCAGCGCAAGTTTCTGGGTATCACGCTGCCCTTCTAGCTTCGCCGCAGCCCGGCATGGATTGATTATTGTGCTGGTTTTGCCTTCTGTCCCGTTTGCCTCCTCCCGTTCCCACTCCCGATGCGTTTCCTGCTCCTGCTTCTCGGCCTGTTCTGTTTCTCTGCTGCTGACGTGTCGGCGCAGATTGTGAAGACCAACCAAAAGGTCCAGAACCGCCGCGCCCTGCGCGACGCCCGCAAGTACCCGGCGCCGTACAAGGACTCGCACCTGGCCGTGAACAAGGACGACCTAAAACGGGAAGGCGGGGGCCGCTCTGTAGAGGCCGAAGACGACCGGGATAGTTATAAGTTCGACAATACCGGGGCTGCCCGCGTAAGTGAACCAAGCTACCCTGCTTTACGTCTTCGGAAGAAGAAAAAAGACAACGCGGCTACCAACTAACCACTCTTGGCTATGACTCCCTGGCTCCCCCTGACCCAACCCGAACAACTCCTGGATATCGTGCGCGAGTCGCAGGAAGCACCAGTTATCATCTTTAAGCACAGCACTTCCTGCTCCATCAGCGCTGCGGCCAAAGGCAAGCTGGAGCGCCAATGGGCCGATGCTGGGCTGGATGACACCAAGATATACTACCTGGATTTGCTGCGTTTCCGCCCTATCTCCAACGAAATAGCACAGAAATTTGGCGTGCAGCATGAGTCTCCGCAACTACTCCTGATTCAGGACGGAGAGTGCCGCTACGATGCCTCGCACATGGGCATCCGGCTGAGCGACGTAAAGCAAGCAGTCAAATAGACCGTTATCGGCTAAAAAAAGAACGCCCTGCAGTAGCGGGGCGTTCTTTTTTGGCTGTTGAATTGGCCCACGTTAGCCAGCGTACTCAAACTGAACCTCCTGCTGGATTTCCGGGTTGAGGCTAAGAGCCACCGGACAGGTGCGGGCAGCATTTTCGAGCAGCACACGCTCCTTTTCTGTGAGCGAGGCCGGTAGCCGAAAATGCACGTCAATCTGCCGGATACGCCGCGGCTCGGTAGCCATGTGCTTAGTCACGTCGTACGTGACACCAGTCAGATCCAGGTTGTGGCGTTCGGCCACAATTCCCATAATGGTCATCATGCAGGAGCCCAGCGCGGCACTAACCAAGTCGGTTGGTGAAAACGCTTCGCCCCGGCCGTGGTTATCCACGGGAGCATCGGTCAGAATGGTGCTGCCGGAGGCGGAATGGGTGGCTTCGGTGCGCAAGTGGCCGGCGTAGCGGGCGGTGGCAGTGCTCATAGTTGAATCAGGTAGGAAGTAAGTTCGCAACAAGATGATGCTCGCAAATTTACGTACTTTCGACAGGCTGCCCGCCGGGCACCCCGGTCGGTCCGTCTTTCCATACGTCCTAGCCCCTTTGCGTCCCGTGCGACATATACTCTCTCTTGCCAGCCTGCTGGCGCTGCTTAGTCCGCTTGCTGCTCAGGCGCAGGGTGCGGCCGCTGCCCCCAACGACGACCCCTCTTACCGCAAGGAATTTGTATACGGCCTCAACTTCAACACGCGAGGTGGTCTGATTGGCGGCCTTTCGGTGCGCTCTTCGCGGGTTCTTAACGAGAAATGGTCGCGCTACTGGAGCATTGAGGGCGTAGAGGTGAAGCACCCGAAAGAGCGTCGGCTGCCCAGCTACAACGGTGGCTCTTTTGTGCGCGACAAGGCCAACTACATGTTTGTGCTACGGCCCACGGTAGGAGTGCAGCGCGTGATTTTTCGCAAGGCACCTGAGTCTGGTGTGCAGGTGAACGGGTTGTTTGGCGCCGGCCCATCCATTGGGTTGTTGATGCCTTATTATGTGTACTACGACTACACGGACCGCAATAGCCAAGGCCAGGCCACTGGCCCCGACGACATCCGCGCCGAAGCCTACGACCCACAGAAACATTCCAATATCAACCTGATTTTCGACCGGGCCCCGCTCTTTTCGGGCATCAATGAGGTAAAGCCCTATGTAGGTGCCCACGTTCGGGGGGCGCTTAGCTTTGAGTATGGCCGCTACCGCGACGCCGTGGCGGGCATCGAAACCGGATTTCTACTAGAGCTTTATGCTAAGCGGCCGTCCATTATCCGCTCCCTCAACGTGGATGACAACACCATCAACAACCGGTTCTACCCATCTGTGTACCTCACCATTTATTTAGGCTCGAGAAGCTGATTTTCTGGGAGTGGCCGTCTTCATCAGCAAATGAGACTTGATTTGTCCGGCTCCACAGGGCTGTGGCAAACAAAGTCTCATTTTTTGTGTCTCACTAGCTGGCATCCGCCCCGCATTCCTACTTACCCCCTTACCTTTGTAGCATGGAAGATTTGCTGCTGACCTTGCCTATCATACAGCCCGAACCCGTAGCGCCCGCTAAGGCGCGCAAGCCAGACTGGTTGCGGGTGAAGCTGCCTGTAGGCCCTGAATACGCGGCTGTTCGCCGCTTAGTGGATGAACATAAGCTGCACACCATTTGTGAAAGCGGCAACTGCCCCAACATGGGGGAGTGCTGGGGTGCCGGCACCGCCACTTTTATGATTCTGGGCAACGTGTGCACACGCTCCTGCTCGTTTTGCGCAGTAGCCACCGGCCGCCCTACCGAATATGACCTCGACGAACCCCGCCGTGTGGCTGAAGCCATTCAGCTGATGGGGGTGAAGCATGCTGTCATCACATCCGTAAACCGCGACGAACTCAAGGACCGGGGCGCCAGCGTGTGGTACGAAACAGTGGTGCAAACCAAGCGCCTCTCGCCCGAAACCACCATCGAAACGCTGATTCCAGACGTGAAAGCCAACTGGGACGCCTTAGATACGATGATTGCCGGCGGCCAAGAAGTGGTGTCGCACAATATGGAAACCGTAGGTAGCCTCTACCGGCTCGTACGCCCGCAAGGCAAGTACGACCGGAGCTTGGAGCAGATTCGCCGGACCAAAGAGGTTGGGCGGCGCACCAAGTCGGGTATCATGCTAGGGCTGGGCGAAACCAAAGATGAGATGTACAAGGCAATGGATGACCTGGTAGCCAATGGCCTCGACATCCTGACGCTGGGCCAATACCTGCAGCCCACCAAGCGCCACTTGGAAGTCGCCGAATTTATCCACCCTGACCTGTTTGCGCACTACCGCGAGGAAGGCTTGGCTCGCGGCCTGAAATACGTAGAGAGCGGCCCATTGGTGCGCAGCTCCTACCACGCCGAGCGCCACGTAAATGTGCCGATTTAGTCGGCGCCTGATTTCTAATCGAAAAAAGCCCCGTCTGACTTCAGATGGGGCTTTTTGCTTTCCTTATTTTCGGCGAGCGGCGTCGCGCCGGTCCTGCTGCTCGTAAACATACGCTTGCAAATTGTCGTTGCTGACAAATAGTAGTCGTACTGACTGACCCTGCGCCAGCATCCCATTGCGCTTAGTTGCTTCTATCAGACGGCGGCTCTGGCGGCCCATGAAGCGGCTCCATTGCACTACTACCGTATAGTCGGTGGCGGGCTGAGGTGGCAAAAGATGGCCTTCGGGAGTGCGCAGATAGCTCAAATAGGTAGTCAATGGCAGAATAGTATCGAGGGGAGCCTGTGGGGCAGGCGGAAATTGGTTCAGGCCGCCCTGATAGTTCCAGTTGATATTCGGGAAACCACCCCCAGCATAACAATTGACGTAGAAACAGCGCAGTTGGCCTGTGGCGTCGTAGTAGGAGACTTGTAAGGGCTGGTAATGATTCTTGACTGCCACCGAGTCGCGGTTGTACTGGCGCGCCAGAAACTGCCGGTAGCTGGTGTCAAGCTGTACCAGTTGCGCTTGTTCGATGCCGTAGCGTTTAGCTAGTTGGCGCAACTCCGGGCCCGGCACCTGCCGCAACCCTCTGATACCGTAGATGCTTTGGAACACAGTCTGGCATCCTGTTAGTAAACCGAACAAGCCTGTACCTACCGCTAAGGCAATAATTCTTACGTATTGGTGCATAAAAAAGCCTCTTTCCGAATGAAGAGGCTTTTCTAGAATCAACGGTTGCAATTCCTTGCTTTTAATTAGCGGCGCACATTAGCATCCTGGGGTGGGAATGTGCCTAGAATGCTGTTGACGATGCGGTATACTTCGGGTTCCGAAATGGTCTGCTTGTCCACTTGGGCCTGTCCTTGTCCGCGCCATGCCAGTTCCTTGCGGCGAGAATCCACGAAGTCGATAATGACCGTGCCAGCCTTGTAGTTCGTAACGTAACCGCTATTATACAAGCCCCCATAACGGTATCCATACGGGTAGCCGTAAGGACCAAAACCACCATAATTGGCCTGCTGCTTATCTTCTACTTTGGCCGAGTAGGCCACGTACAGGTCGCCACCCTTCTCAGTATAGGAAATGCCCTTGGAGGTCATCTCCCGCTCAATGGCAGTTCGGATGCGTTTATCTAAAAACGACTGGTAGCCCTGAGCCGGACCACCTTCCGTGTCATTGGTCTGTGTAGGGTACCACGACCAGGTTTTGAAAGCTTGGAAATTGACAGAATGGTCGAAATCAGAAGTGACGCCAACCCGGGAAGAGGCCGCGCAACCAGCTGTTCCGAACAGTATGGCTGTACTCACAGCCAGTAATGTGGCAGTACGGCCAAAAAAACGAGTGAAACGAGTCATATGGAAAGCAAGTAAGAGGAAAACACTAGATGCCTAGAAACACTCTGCTAAGGGCAGAATAAGGCTTTTGGTTTGTATTATGTCAACATAGCCGTGCCAGCCAACGTTCCACGAAACCTATGTTGAAGCGTCGCAGCCGGGAAAATTATTGCGGGCAAATTTCAATTCATTTTAGGAATATATCTATCTTACCCAACCCTAAACACTTGCTATGAACCGAACCTTACTCTTTCTTTTCAGTTCGCTGAGCCTTTTTGCCTGTACTACTACCAAAGAGGATACTAGCGGCTCCCGTACAAGCAAAACTCCTGTTGCCCACAATACAGTGGTAGAATGTATTCTGTATGATGGAATGAAAAAGACTTCTCCTCAGCTGGTTACTATTACGGCTGGCACCGAAGTACAGGTTACAGATACCGTGGACTACTATTTTATGAAAGCCCGCGTAACCAAAGATGGTAAGACCTACGATGGCTACATGCAGCGGCAGTGCTTCGGCAACCGCAACTAGTACCCGGCAAGCATATCCCTAAGCAAAAGCCCCCGCAACTACAGTTGCGGGGGCTTTTGCTTAGGGGCTTCTACGTCAGAAAGACTTAGTACGAGGGGCCTTTATCGGTTTCTACCAGCTTTTCCTCGGCATCCGTGTACTGTTCAATAGGTGTGCAAGAGCAAATCAGGTTCCGGTCGCCATAGGCCGAGTCAATGCGCGACACGGCGGGCCAGAACTTGTAAGCGCGGGAATACTCGGTGGGGTACACCGCTTCCTCACGAGTGTAAGGGCGCGTCCAGTCGTGGGTTAGCACAGTGGCGGCAGTGTGTGGGGCATGCTTGAGCACGTTGTCCTTGGCATCGGCGCGGCCAGCTTCTACCTCCGCAATTTCCTTCCGGATGCTGATCATGGCCTCAATGAAGCGGTCCAGCTCTTCCTTGCTTTCCGATTCGGTGGGCTCAATCATCAGTGTGCCAGCCACTGGGAAGGACACCGTGGGCGCGTGGAAACCGTAGTCCATCAGGCGCTTGGCAATGTCTTCCACCTCGATGCCGGCCTTTTTGAAGTGGCGGCATTCCAGAATCATCTCGTGGGCGCAGCGGCCGTTCGAGCCGGTGTAAAGCACAGGGTAGTGCTCTTCCAAACGCGCCTTGATGTAGTTGGCGTTTAGGATGGCGATGCGCGTGGCCTGCGTCAGTCCTTCGCCGCCCATCATATTGATGTAGGCGTAAGAAATCGGCAGGATGCTGGCCGAGCCCCAGGGCGCCGACGTTACGGCACCGGCCGTGCGGCCGTCCGCGTCTACCAGCACGTGGCCCGATAGGTATGGAGCCAGATCAGCTACTACGCCGATGGGTCCGACGCCGGGTCCGCCGCCGCCGTGCGGGATGCAGAACGTTTTGTGCAGGTTCAGATGGCATACGTCGGCCCCGATGGTAGCGGGCGAGGTGAGGCCCACCTGGGCGTTCATGTTGGCGCCGTCCATGTACACGCGGCCGCCGTGCTGGTGAATGGTGGCGCAGATGTCGATGATGGTTTCCTCATACACGCCGTGCGTGCTTGGGTAGGTCACCATCAGGCAGCTCAGCTTGTCAGCGTACTGGGCCGCTTTAGCTTTGAGGTCGGCCACGTCGATGTTGCCTTCCTCGGTGCTTTTCACCACTACCACCGTCATGCCGGCCATAACGGCCGAGGCGGGGTTGGTGCCGTGGGCCGAAGCCGGAATCAGGGCCACGTTGCGGTGCTGGTCGCCGCGGGCATCGTGGTAGCCTTTGATGGCCAGCAGGCCGGCGTACTCGCCCTGTGCGCCCGAGTTGGGCTGCAACGATACAGCATCGAAACCCGTCACCTCGCACAGCCACTTCTCTAGGTCGTGGAAGATTTCGGTATAGCCGGCGGCCTGCTCACGCGGCGCAAACGGGTGCAAACCACCGATTTCCGGCCAGGTCACCGGAATCATCTCGGCGGTGGCGTTGAGCTTCATGGTGCACGAGCCGAGCGAAATCATGGAGTGAGCCAGGCTCAAATCCTTGTTTTCCAGCTGCTTCATGTAGCGCAGCATCTCGTGCTCGGAGTGGTGCGAGTTGAAGATGGGGTGCGTGAGGTACTCGCTCTTACGGATCAGGTTGTCGGTCCAGGTCACCTCCACCTCGTCGGCCTGAGCTACCTGGCGCACGTCGCGGCCCAGCACTTTGCTGAACACGGCCACAATGTCCTGCACGTCCTCAATTTCGGTGTTCTGGTTGAGCGAGATGCCTACGTGGGCCGTGCCGTCCTGCTCGAAGTAGCGGAAGTTGATGCCTGCCGACTCGGCTTCCTGACGGATGGCGGTCTGCAGCTCCTTGCTTTCTAGCTGGATATCGAGGGTGTCGAAGTAGAACTCGTTGCCTTGCTCCAGACCCAAGGCGTGCAACTCGGTGTCGAGGGTACGGGTGAGGGCGTGGACGTTCGAGGCGAACTGGCGGATGCGCTGCGGGCCGTGGTACACGGCGTACATGCCGGCCAGCACCGACAGCAGCACCTGGGCGGTGCAGATGTTGCTGGTGGCTTTTTCGCGGCGGATGTGCTGCTCGCGGGTTTGCAGCGCCATGCGGTAGGCCTTGTTGCCGGCCGCGTCGATGCTCTGGCCGATGATGCGACCGGGAATCACGCGCTTGAAAGCGTCTTTGGTGGCCAGGAAGCCGGCGTGCGGGCCGCCATAGCCCATCGGCACGCCGAAGCGCTGGGAGTTGCCTACCACGGCGTCGGCGCCCATCTCGCCGGGAGGCGTGAGCAGGGTCAGGGACAGCAAATCGGCCGCTACGGTCACGAACAGGTTGTTGTCGTGGGCTTTTGAGATGAAGTCGGTATAGTCGTACACGGCGCCGTCGGCGGCGGGGTACTGCAGCAGCGCGCCGAACAGGGTGTCGTCGGTGAGGTCTACAGTGCGGTGGTCACCTACTACCAGCTCAATGCCTAGGGGCGTGGCGCGGGTGCGCACCACGTCGATGGTCTGGGGCAGCACCTGCTCCGACACGAAGTAGCGGGTGGCGTTTTTCTTCTTGCTGAGCGAGTGGAACATGTGCAGCGTTTCGGCGGCGGCAGTTCCTTCGTCGAGCAGCGAGGCGTTGGCAATTTCCAGGCCCGTGAGGTCAATTACCATTGTCTGGTAGTTGATGAGGGCTTCGAGGCGGCCCTGGGCAATTTCGGCCTGGTAGGGCGTGTAGGCCGTGTACCAGCCCGGGTTTTCCAGAATGTTACGCTGAATGACGGCCGGCAGCTGGGTGTCGTGGTAGCCCAGGCCGATGTAGTTTTTGAACAGCTTATTCTTGCCGGCAATGCCTTTGAACTTCGCCAAAAAAGCCCGCTCCGTGAGGGCAGCGGGCAGGTTCAGCGGCTTTTTCAGGCGGATGGCGGCCGGCACGGTTTCGTCGATGAGCTGGTCAATCGACTCCACGCCGATTACGCGCAGCATCTCGGCTACGGCAGCTTCGTCGGGGCCGTTGTGACGGTCCACGAACACATCGGCGGGCTTGGTCTTCAGCAACATAAAAACAGGAGTGAGGGTGGCAACAAGTAGCTCCGGGAAAGAGCCCAGACAAAGGTAGCGCGAAAAGGCTTCACCCTTAAACCGATAAGTGGGCAAATGTTTCGCATCTGTCCTCCTGAACGCAGCAAAGGACCTTTTCACACGGGAACGGCACCGTTTCAGACGCAACCCCCGGCGTAACAAGGTGCTTCGCCCCGCTCAGCAGGACAAGGAGGACGCAGGATGGCTGAGGGACGCGGCAGTGACAGATCAACAATTTTCCGCAGATTTATCCCCCGAACTTCCCATTCCCCCCTCATGCGCCCTATTACTATTGGCCTGATCCGTGAAGGCAAAACCCCGCCCGACAAGCGTGTGCCACTCACGCCCAAGAAATGCACCGAAGCTGAAGCTCGCTTCCCCGGCCTCACCATCGTTGCGCAGGAAAGTCCCATCCGTTGCTTCTCCGACGACGAATACCGCGCTGCTGGCATTGACGTGCGCCCTGATGTAGCTGATTGCGACATTCTGATGGGCGTGAAAGAAGTGCCTGTAGCACAGCTCATTACCAACAAAACCTATCTGTTTTTCTCACACACCGTGAAAAAGCAGCCCGCCAACCGCGAGCTGTTGCGGCAGGTGCTAGCCAAGAATATCACCCTGATTGATTACGAGATGCTTACCAACGAAAACGGGGAGCGAATTGTGGCTTTCGGACGCTGGGCCGGCATTGTGGGAGCCTACAATGGACTACTCACCTATGGCCGCAAGCACGGACTGTACGAGCTGAAACCCGCCTACGAGTGCGTGGACATGGAGGACATGCAGGAAGAGTTCTTCAAAGTGAAAAAGCTGCCGTCCATCAAGATGGTGGTGACGGGCTCGGGCCGTGTGGCCCAGGGGGCAGTGGAGGTGCTGGATTTGATGGGTATCCGGCGCGTGAGCGTGTACGACTACCTCTACCTCGATTTCAACGAGCCGGTATACACCCAGCTCCGGAGCTCCGACTATAACCGCCGCCGCGACGGCCGGGTATGGGACACGCCCGATTTCCACCGCCACCCCGAGGAGTACGAAAGCACATTCCGCAACTTTCTGCCCGTTACCAATCTGCTCATTGCCTGCGCATACTGGCACCCGTCCGCTCCACGTCTGTTTGAGGAGGAAGACACGCGCCGCGCCCATTTCCGCATCGATACCATTGCCGATGTGACCTGCGACGTGGACGGCTCCATCCCAACCACCAAGCGCAGCAGTACCATTCAGGAGCCGGCCTTCGACTACAACCCCGCTACCGGCGAGTTAGAGCCAGCTTATTCCAGCGCTGGCAACATCACGGTGATGGCCGTAGACAATCTGCCTTGTGAACTGCCTCGCAATGCTTCTCGTGACTTTGGGCGGCAGCTCATTGACAACGTGCTACCTCATTTGGTGCATGAAGGCAGTGACGAGGTAGTGGAACGCGCCACCATTGCCCGCAACGGTCAGCTAACAGCGCGGTATCAGTACCTTGCCGACTATGTAGCGGAACAGGCGCTGCGGTAATTCCGAAGAAGCAGAAAGGCTGGCTATAATGGCCAGCCTTTCTGCTTTTCGGAACTGAAACCAATCAGATACGCAACACCGGGTAACGGGCCTGGACCAACATGTACAAACCGTAAGCCATTAATCCGACAGCTACAATACCCAGCACCGCCGGACCCATACTGGCGAGCAGGTCGAAGGCCTCGTCGGTGGTGCCTACCGCCGCCGCGCGCGACTGGCGGCCTGCCTGCACAAAGAAGTAGCCAATAATGCCCATTACAATGCCCCGCGCCGTGTAACCAATTTGACCGGTACGATACACCAGATTTTGCTGGTTTGCTGGCAGGTCGCTGGCGTTTACGTGCTTATGAAAGGAACCAGAGTAGGCTCTGTAAATCTGGTAAAGGCCACTGCCAATAATGATGACACCTGCTGCCATAATAATCCATTCGCCGGCCGGCCAGCTCAGTACTTTGGCCGTGAGGGTCTGTTGGCCATTGGAGCTGCCATCAGCAGAGCCACTCCAGGCTAGCTGGGCAGCATACCATGCTAAACTGGCGTAGAGCAGGCCACTGCCAGCGTAGCCCAGGCGTCGGCCAATGCCTTTGGCGTCGGAGCCCTTATCCTCCGTGTCTACTACGGCCTGCGTGAAGCGCCACACAATGTAGCCGAGCAGCCCAAATGCAACTAGACCCAAAAGCAGCGAGCCTCCCGGCAGGCTTTGCAAGGTCTGTACCGCTTGCTTTTTGTCGGCTGTCTGCCCTCCCTGTTGTCCGGTGGCGGCCAGAAGTGCCAGTAGCCCTAGCAGGACATAGACTATTCCTTTAGCTGCGAAACCGAAACGTGCCAGCGTCTTAAGACCGGAAGAAGGGGAGGAAGGAACAACCGAAAACAACTTTTCAGTAGCTGACATAGCGCCGAATGTAACGTGAAACATTCGGCGTTTACGCAGAATACGGCACAGTGGCTATGTTGTGAAATTTGCGGGCTAACGGCGAGCTGCTTGCGGCGCAGTGTGCCGGCCTAGTACACCCATGGGCAGCCAGGGACGGATACCTCTTTTTAGCAGCGGCCGATTGAGGGCAATGTTCAGGGTATATACCGGCTTGCCCTGAGCAATAGGATGAGCCAGCAGCTGGTCCAGATTGCCGCCTGGCTGCAGATAGGGAATAAAGAACTCATCGGCGAGGTCGGCGATGAGCAGATTGCGGATTTCGGCCGTCTCTGGCGTGATGGTACGAACCGTGGATTCAAAAGGCGAGAGAAACAATAACCGCCCTGCTTCTATTTCCGGGCCGTATTCCAGCCGTATATTAGCCTGTATACCCCGGCCCAGTGTGTATACAATAGGTTGCCGGGAGCCTTGCAACAGGTAGCGGAAAACAGTCTGCTCCAGCTTGGAGTGAAAACCTGATATAATGCAGCGCTGCATATAGCGCTGCTCTAAAGCCCATAGATACGTAAGGCGCTCTATTTCTGCTGGATACTCGCGTGAGCAGAAGAAAGCGGTTTTGCGTTGACGCAGTAACGCCAGATTACCTGACGAGCGAATTTCCTCCGGGTCGATTTGCATAAAACATAGGGAGGTTAAATTTTTTCAAATATAATAATTTATTTTAACCAATAATTAATATAAATATTCCTAATGGTGAAAATAGATCGAAAAAAGTAAAGGCCTCATCTACAATAGATAAGGCCTTTACTGTGGTTTAGGTTTCAACGGTACTAAAAAGTGCGCTGGAACCAGTTCTTAATATCATCGATGGTCTCGCCGGTCTTCTGCTGCAGGCGGCCATACCATTCGTCCTGTTTGCCTTCTTCGTAATGCATGTCGTCATCGGTCAGGTTGCTCCATTTCTGTTTGGCCTGCCCTTTGATTTCGTTCCAGTTTCCGCGAGCCCGCAGTTCGGTGCTGTCGTCGATGCCGTTGTTGTTAGCGTCCATGGGAATTGAGAAGTTAGGTGGTAAATAGATTCGGCTATACGCCCGCTTCCTGTTCAGGTTCAGCCATGCCCGAATTTTGCGCCTCCCCGGCGGTGGTCAGCTTTAGTCACATCCAGCGGGCGTGTTCCTTGGCTGAACACAGTTGGTTCCTGCAGCAAAACATGCGTCCTTTATTTCGGCATTGTGCAGACAGTAGTTTGCCACCTGATTTATCTACGTATCCTAGTTGCCAGCGCCTTCCATTATGGATGACCTTCGTACTACGTTAGCCACCTTTTCACCCGAAGACCGAAAGGAATTTGTCCGGTTTATTCAGCGGCAGAAGCGCAAGGCCAAAGGCCGCATGGATGTGCAGCTGTGCGAGTTGCTGCTGCATACACGCGAGTACACTACGCCGCAGCTACTCAGCAAACTGTATCCTGATGAGCCGAACCCAACGGCTTACTATGCGCTGCGCAAGCGTCTGTTGCGCCACATCACCGATTATCTGCTGCTCCGTCAGCACCAGCAAGACCCAACCACGGCCTCCTCAGTGCGGGGGCTACTGACGCTGGCGCAGTATCTGTTTGAAGCGGGAATACCCCGGCTGGCCTGGTCGATGCTGCACAAAGCCGAGAAGCTGGCCCGTACCAACGAGCAGTATGAACTACTGAACACCGTCTATAACCTACAGATAGCGCAGGCCGGCAGCGAATACGCCGACGAACTGGAGGACATCATCCGGCGGCGCCACCTCAACAAAAAGGCTGCCGATGAAGAAGAACGCGCCGGCATTGCCGACAGCCTTATTCGGCAGCGCCTGCGGCAGGCCCGCGTGAAAGGGCGCGCCGGTGAGGCCTTCGATGGTATTCTGCAGGATGTGCTGCGCGAGTATGATCTGCAGGAGGCATTTGCCCGCCGCCCGTCTGTGCTATACCGGCTTATGTCTATTGCGCGCAGTGCCATGCTCGTGCGCCGGGATTTTGTGTCGTTTGCGCCGTTTGTACAGCGCTGCTACCATATTATGGAAAAGCGCCACGGGTTCCAGCCTGCGCACCGGTACTACCAGCT
Organism: Hymenobacter sediminicola; assembly: GCF_014250515.1. Lineage (NCBI taxonomy): Bacteria > Pseudomonadati > Bacteroidota > Cytophagia > Cytophagales > Hymenobacteraceae > Hymenobacter > Hymenobacter sediminicola. The sequence goes on from NZ_CP060202.1 coordinate 423,286, forward strand.
GGGGCTATTGTATATGGTGGCACACGCGCAGTACCGTACCCGGCGTTTTCAGGAATCGGTGCAGTATCTGGGGCAGCTGCGGGCCGTGCTGGCCGAAACAGGCGCGCAAGGCTACCACAACGAGTGGCTGCCTCGCTACACGTTTCTGCTGGCCGCCAACTACGCCTTCCTGCGCCGCAACGCCGAGAGCATTCAGTTGCTGGAGCAAGTGCTGCGACAGACTAGTACCAGCCTCTCTACCCGCGACCTGCTCACAGCCCGCTTGGGGCTGGCGTTCCACTACTTTGCCGAAGGCCAGTTTCATAAAACTAATCAAACCCTTATCGGTATTGGCCGCTCCGACCACTGGTGCGAGCAGGAAATGGGGCTGGAATGGACACTAAACAAGAATATGGGCGAAATGCTGGTGCAGTTTGAGCTTGGCAACCCTGATCTGGCCCTGAACCGGCTGCGGGCCATCGAGCGGGTACTACGGGAGCGGTTCACAGCCGATGGCGGCGGCTACGCGGCTATTCTGGGCTATTTGGGACTAGTACGTGAAATCATGGACGACCCAGCAGCGGCGCAACGACCCGGCTTTGCGGAGCGGGTCCGGCAGCTACCGGCCTTTGCGCCGCTGGAGCAGGAAGATTTGCAGGCGTTGAGCTTCTACGGCTGGCTTCATGCCCGCATGAAAGGCCGCCCTTATTACGAAGTGCTTCTGGAACTGTCGGGCGGTGCGGCGGCGGTTGTGTAAGAAGCTGCGAGGCTTCTAATACAGCCTGTTTTGCTGGTTTTAGGCGAAATTTTCAACGTGTATGGCACCTGCCGCGTAGGGCAAGTTCTCTGTATTTCTGCCTTCTCTGATGAATTTGTTTCTGCGCAGCTTGCTCTATCTGCTGCTAGTTTTGCCTGCCACAGTCCTTGCGCAAACCAACGATGGGTTTATCCGGCGCGACGGCACTATGTACGTGCTTCGCAACGGCCAGCCGCGCCCGATGCCGCATGATGTGCACCTGCCCAACGGCCGTACTGTTACGCACGATGGGTTTGTGGTGGAGGCGGGTGGCCAGCGCACAGAACTGCGTGACGGCAGCGGTTGCGACCTTACCGGCAGCACTGCTACGGTTGCCACACAGGCTGGCCAGGTAGTGCTGGCGCCTGTAGCCGTTGGTACCGGGCCTGTGTTCGTGCAGGCCGCAGCGGGCAACAACCTAAGCCGCTGGGCCGGATGGCGCGGCAAAGGCCACTACAAAAAGCGCAAGCACAAAAAGCACGGAAAATAGAGCTGACCAAGCAGGTTGCGAGAAGCCCGGTTCAGTATGTTGTGGACTTTTTGTAAGCTGTTTCTAACGCCGCACCGGTGGCTACTTCACTTCGTCGGCATCGGTGTCGATGAAGAACGTGCGGCCCTGCTGCGTGACGCGGGCCCGACCATCCACAAAATCGGCAGCATTGCTGTACTGCTCGAAAGGCTCCGTGCCACTGGAAGGGTCCTGCAGGAAATCCTCGGTAATAAAGGTGTACTGTCCGTTCCGCTTCACGCGCGCCAAGCCATTTCGGAACGGATACGCTTCCTGAAAAATAACCGGGTTTTCCGGCTGTTCATTGGGGTTGGTAATGTAGAACCAGCCCCGGTGGTCGAGCACAGCCGCCTTCCCGGCACTGAACGGCTGCGCGTTGTAATAGTAAAAGCTGCTCTCCTGTCCGTCCTCGTTCAGAAACGTGTAGAGCTTTCCCACCCGGGCGCGGGCATAACCCTCCGCATAAGGCTGCAGCGCATCATAGGCAGGCGGCACCACTTCCTCGCCCTCCTCATTGATGAATCCGAAACTTCCTTGTTGCTCCACAATGGCGCGTCCATCTTCCTGAAAGCTCTCCGCTGCTGTGTAGCGGGCGGATACCAGCGTGTCGCCGTGGGCCGTGAGGTAGCCCCACTTTCCCTGCTCCTGAAACGGTACTGGTGGTCCTGCTGTGGCGGCCCGCACGGCCCACCATAGTAGGCCCGCCGCCAGTACACCGGCTCCCCCCATAGCAGCCCGGGCCCGATGACGCCGCCATTGCCGCAGGTAATGTTTGGCCTGCCGCCAATTTCTGGGTGTACCAGTTTGAGAGGCGTTGCCAGTGGCTGGCTGTTGCAACTGCAGCATAAGGGCTTCCAGCTGCCTGATGCGGCTATCCAGTGCTTGGTTCCGGTCCTCCAGATCGGTGCGAGATGCTTGCATAGCGGCTTCCAGTCGCTCTTTCTCCTGGTTTTCGGTGGCGAGGCGGGCCTGCAGGTTTTGAGCTTCGGGCGTAACGGGAGGTGCGGCAGCCAGTTGTTCCCGGAGTTGCGCAATACTTTGCTCCCGTTCTTTCTCCCGGGCCTCCAGGGCGCGAAGCTGTTCTCCAAGCTCGGCCTGCATGCTCGCTCGGATGCGTTCCAATTCCTCCTTCTGCTGCTGCGGAGCCGTGGCATAGGTGTCGGCGGGTAGCTGGTCGGGCTCGTCGTGGGCAATGTCCTCTGCCCCCAGCCAGCGCCAGAACCAGCCCGCCGCCCGCCGAATCTGGCTGGCTTCTTCGGAAGGAGCAGCCATTGCTGCTGAGGCAGGCTGAGAGGAGGCATAGGCTGCAGCCTGCGCGGTAAGCGGCCCATCGTCCGTACTGGTGTGTGCAGCCAGTAGCTCTTCCGCCAACTGCGCAATGTCAGTTGGGGTGAGGTCTATTTCTGGGGTGCTAAGCTGGCGCAATCGGCGGGTACAGCGCGCCGGGTCAGGCAACAGGTGGAAACTGCTGCTGGCTGGCACACTGCTCATCCTTTCTTCTACTTCAGGACCCAGCATCACAGGCTCTTCGAACAGTACCAGTCCCGCAATAAAATTCAGGTTGGCGGCTTCAGGAGGCAGTTGGGGGCGGAGCCAAGCGGCCAGAGCTTCCTTTTGCCGGCTGAACTGCTGAAAAAGATTGTCGGCTCCTCCGGAGCCAGTGAGCGGCTGGTTGCCGAGGCGCCAGGCACCGTACCCAAATTCAGGAATATGCAGCGGCCCGCCCCCGGCAACCAATAGTAGCAGCACAATGCTATGCGGCCGAATGAGTACCGCGTCGAGCGTTTCGCCACCCACCCCAGCAAGGGACAGGTTGCCTAGCAGCAAGGTGGCCGGAGCAGTGGCTTCTGCTTGCAGGGCGGCCTGGAGAGCATCAAACTGTTGCTGGCGAGTAGAGTCAGGAAAGGGAACGGGTTGGTAGGTGTGGAGCATAGTAGGGCAAGCGGTGGCACGGCCGCACAGGGGCGGCTGGCTGCCTTGTACGGGTAGGGGGGCGGCAGGATCACCCAACTTTTCCGCTACGGCCTAAGTATAGACAAACACTTTCTTCCGCTTACAACTTTCGCTCATGGACTCCACGGCCTCGACCCCTCAGACACCCCCGATTCCCACCATCCCGCTTGGTGTAACAGACCAGCAAAACACGGCACTGCTGGAAGATACCCTCAATCTGCTCAATGCAGGTATACCCAGTCAGGCCAGCGAGCATGGCTTGGCCGAAATTGAGCGGTGGCAGGAAGTGCTACGAGCATCAGAACGGACCGGCTTAGCCAAAATAATTCAGGAACTCGACACCCTGCGCGAGCAACTGGCTGCCTCCGATACTAAACCTCACGAACTTGCCGAAACGCTGGCTACGCTGGGCGCAGAAACCACAAAAGTAGCTGATGAGGTGCGGGACGACTATTCGGGGCCACTTACGCAACTAGGCAAAGTGCTCATCAAAATAGGGTCTTCGCTTTCCCGCTAACACAAAACGCTTTCCGCCTGCACCAAACAGTTCCGCCCGCCGATCAACTCTATAGAGTTAGCCGGCGGGCGGAACTGTTTGGTAATTGCATAATGATGAAGTGAATAGCAGAAGATGGATGCTAAGAAGGTAAAAGGTGTGAGTGCACAGGTTACTTTTGCCTGACTTCGCGGTTCACACATCTATGTCTAATTTCTCTTCTTCCTCTGCTCTGCCCGACCTCACGCTCTACGACCCGTTCGAGGGCATGCGTTTCGGGCCGCAGCACTGCTTCCTGTGCGGCACTTCCATCACGCCCGGCACAGATACTGTACCCGTCTTTGCTGAGTGGCTGATGTCGCGCTACCAGTTGCATGAGCGGCAGATCAAGCTGCTCGATATGCGCATAGTGGCATACAAAGATTTGCGCATTGCATGCTGCTCTAGCTGCCGTACGCTACATGTAGAGCCGCTGGAAGCGCAAGTGGAAGCTGCCGCTCAGCAGGGGCCACAAGGCATTCGGGCTTTGGAGGAGAAAACCTTGTTCCTGTGGCTGGGTAAAATGTTCTATGGCGTACTCGTCACAGAACTTCTCAACGAGCTCAACCCTTTGGCTCGCCCGCAGTACCCACTAGCTGAAAACGCGCAGATGCTACGCCGGTTTCAGGCCTTCTTTCAAACCTTCCAGGCTCTGCGGGTACCCATTGAGTTTGACGATTTTACACCGGCTTCTGTATTCATACTCGAAACTGATTCTGCTCAAGACGTAGTAGGCTTCGAGTACGACGACGACCTAACAACCTTGGTGTTCAGTATCAAACTAGGGGCAATAGTGCTGACTACCTGTCTGGTAGACAACGGAATTATCAGGCAGGCGATGCGCCGCGTGTACGAAGATGCCCAGCGCCCTCTGCACCCGGTTCAGGTGGCTGAGTTCAAAGCGCGGGTCTACTACGCCGCTTATCTACTGAATGTGGTACCCGACTATTATCCGCGCCCGGTTCACCCTGGCGACGACCATCTGGTATACGACTCAGTTATCGACGACGTAACCGGCGATATATTCAACCCGTGGGAGAATAGTGCTTATGGACAATCGTTGCTGGAAATGTGGAAGCGGTGGCAGATTCCGACGGAGGAAATCATGCGCGACCCACAACAGCCGATAAGCTTCCTCTATGACGAGCTGGGGCAGCCCCGGCAGGTAGAGCGTTATCCGGCGTAGTAGCGGGAAATAGGATAGTTAAGAGGAGGTAGGGCTCAGCTATTAGCTGGCCTGCCACACGGGCTCAAACTTGAATTTGCTGAGCTTGATATTGGTCCAGCGGCCCTCAAGGCCACTTTTGCACTCTTTCTCGTTCACCAGCACGTCCACGCAGTGGCGGTGGCGACGATTCATGGTGTCGTGGATGATGTAGATGCCATCCAAGGCATCTGAAATACCGCTTACACGCACCTTGTCGCCGTAGCTAAAGGGGCCGCCCCACGGAGCAAGTAGGTCGCGGGACACTGCCAGCCAGCGGGTTTTACTGGAGTGACGCTGCGGGATGATGGAACCATCAGCGGTTTCCATCGGAGCTTCGTCCGTCTGGCCCACTTCAGGCCAGTAAGTAGTAGCTGTAACGGTGTACGCTAATGTTTTAGGAGGTAGAATACGCTTGATAGGCGTCACCGGTACCACTACCGATACCGGACGGGGGCTGATGCTGGCTACCGTGGAGGGAAGCGCAAGTGCCGAAACAGGAAAAGTACGAGGGGGAAAGAGGAAAGTCAGTAAGAATAGCGCAATGGACATGACGTTTGGGTTCGTGGACTCTCGCTTATGCCCGGAGAGGATGGACTGCCGGCCCGACTCGGCTACAGGAAAAGCGCCATCTACGTTAGTAGAGAAAAAACGCCTTTTAAAGTATGATAAGCAGCGTTTAGGCCGCGTACATGCATCTTTGAGAGTGAAATAGGGTCTAAATATAGATAATTTCTATAATAAATTGCACTTACAAAATGATGTCATTTTGAAGGTTACAAAGGTAAGAGGTTTTTTTTAAATGGAGGAAAGTGCAATTGCTAATGATATTAGTGTTGTTGTTTGCTTCAATCGTTAATGGTGACGCCCCTTACGAGGTAGGGCCGAGTAGAGTTATGGCGGGCATAATAACCTGCTCCAGTTCAGAGCGTATGCAGTAGGAGGAATGCTGATCGTGGCATACTTCCTATTCTAGCATGTTACTTTCTTTATATGAACCCAGCTTTTCCATTCCGGTTTTGCCTGTTGAACATTGGCTTAGCTGCAGCATTGTTGCCGGGTTGCAACTCGCCTGCTCCTGCCACCGATGTTAACGGCCCCACCGCCACTTCCGATTCCGCGCAAACAGCTGCGCCGGTAGCGCCGGCCAACTCGCCGCTGCAGGTGGTGGCCCAGTTCCGGGAGCCGCAGATGGTAGGCGTGGCCGTGCTACCCGATGGCCGCGTGTTTGCCGACTTCCCCCGCTGGGACAACAACCCCGTGAACCCCGTGGCGGAGGTGATGCCCGACGGCTCCGTGAAAGGCTACCCCGACGCCGACTGGTGCGCCTGGAATGAAACCGTGAAGAACGAGCCCCAGAAGCACTGGATTTGCCCCCAGAGCGTGCATGCTGACAAAACGGGGATGCTGTGGGTGCTCGATCCGGCCTCGCCCGGCATTAAGGGCACCGTGCCCGGCGGCCCCAAGCTGGTTAAGATTGACCCGAAAACCGACAAAGTGGTGCAGAACATCAGCATCCCGGAAAGCGTGGCCTCCCGCAAATCCTACCTCAACGATGTGCGCATCGACACCCAGAACCAGTACGCCTACATCACCGAATCGGGCGTGGGCAGTCTGGTGGTCGTGGATCTGAAATCGGGGAAGGCGCGCAAGCTGCTGGCGGGCCACTCGTCGATGATGGGCGACACCACGCTCAACATCAAAGCTGACGGTAAAGAGCTGATTGACGCCACCGGCAAGCGCGCCCGGTTCAATGCCGATGGCATTGCCTTGAGCCAGGATATGCAGTACCTCTACTGGAAGCCCTTGACCAGCTATACCCTGTTCCGCATCAAGACGGCAGCCCTGCGCAACCCCGCCCTCTCGGATGCTCAGCTGGCCTCGCAGATTGAGGACCTGGGCAAAGTGCCCGCCTCCGACGGCATGGAAATAGACGCGGCCAATAATCTATACTTGAGTGCTTTTGAGGATCATTCTATCAAGCGCCGTACGCCAGCCGGCAAAATCGAAACGGTGGTGCAGGACCCGCGCCTAGAGTGGCCCGATACGTTTGCCTTCTCCGGCGACGGCAAAACGCTGTACGTGACTACCTCAGCCATCCATAAAACGCCCACTTGGAACAAAGGCATCGGCAAGCAGGACCAGCCCTACTATATCTTCAAGATGGCATTGAAGTAGCAATGCATACAGTAGCGCGAACTACAAAGTTCGCGCTACTGTATGCATTGCTACTTCACCGAAAGCCGTTTCTGTTCAATGGGAGCGGCTTTTATATTTATTTGATAGATTGGACATCGGTATCATCGAGAGAAAACAAGATTGAATTATATGCTTGATAATAAGCTTTATTTGAACATGCGAATATCTGTTTTTACTTCCTGATCAGTCTATTTACCTTTACCCCCTGACACTACCAGCTCCCACCGCATGGACGCCAACTCTTATATCGCCAACGCCCACGGCGACTACCTCGACAACCTGTACCAGTCTTACAAGGCCGACCCGCAGTCGGTGGATACGAGCTGGCAGAAATTCTTTGAAGGCTTCGACTTTGCCCAGCAGTACCCCGAAAACGGGATGCCGCAGGCCGACGGCGAAGGTGTGCTGACCACCTCAGCCAGCACCAATCAGGCCGGCGCCGTCCGGGCCGTGGATACGGTAGCGGCCGACAAGGAAACCCAGGTGCGCAACCTCATTCACGCCTACCGCAGCCGCGGCCATCTGGTGGCCAAGACCAACCCGGTGCGCGAGCGGAAGGACCGCAAGGCTCGCCTCAACATTGCCGATTTCGGGTTGAGCGACGCTGACCTTGATACCAAGTTCAAGAACGGTGAAGTGTTGGGTTTGGGCGCGGAAGCCACGCTGCGCGAGATTGTGGCCGCCCTGCAGAAGGTGTACACCCGCACCATCGGCTTCGAGTACATGTACATCCGCGACCCGCAGGTGCTCGATTGGTTCCGCGAGAAAGTGGAGAAGGACTCGCTGAGCTTCAACCCCGGCGTGGAGTACAAAAAGCGTATCCTCAAGAAGCTGAACGAGGCCGTAGTGTTCGAGAACTTCCTGCACACGAAGTTCCTGGGCCAGAAGCGCTTCTCGCTGGAAGGCGGCGAATCGACCATTCCGGCCCTCGACGCTATTGTTAATAAGGCTTCGGAACTAGGCGTGCAGGAGGTGATGATTGGCATGGCCCACCGCGGCCGCCTGAACGTGCTGGCCAACATCATGGGCAAGACCTACGAGCAGATCTTCTCGGAATTTGAGGGCACTGCCGTACCGGACCTGACCATGGGCGACGGCGACGTGAAGTACCACATGGGTTACTCGTCGGAGGTAGAAACCGAAGGAGGCAAGAAAGTTAACCTGAAGCTGGCTCCCAACCCCTCCCACCTGGAGGCGGTGAACCCGGTGGTGGAAGGCTTCGTGCGCGCCAAGATTGAGCACCAGTACGGCGGCGACTACCACCAGATTCTGCCCATCCTCATCCACGGCGACGCGGCGCTGGCCGGCCAGGGCATCGGCTACGAGCTGACCCAGATGTCGTTGCTGGAAGGCTACCGCACTGGCGGCACGCTGCACTTCGTAATTAACAACCAGGTGGGCTTCACCACCGATTTCGAGGACGCCCGCTCCTCGATTTACAGCACCGACCTCGCGAAGATCATCGACGCGCCGGTGCTGCACGTGAACGGTGACGACCCTGAAGCTGTGGTGTTTGCCGTGCGCCTCGCCACCGAGTACCGCCAGCAGTTCCACGCCGATATCTTCATTGATATGGTGTGCTACCGCCGCCACGGCCACAACGAGTCGGACGAGCCCAAGTTCACCCAGCCCACGCTTTACAACCTCATCAGCAAGCACCAGAACCCCCGCGAAGTGTACAACGCCATGCTGGTGCAGCGCGGCGACGTGGACGCGCAGCTGGCCCAGCAGATGGACAAGGAGTTCCGCGACACCTTGCAGGCCCGCCTGGACATGGTGAAGCAGAAGCCGCTGCCCTACAACTACCAGCCCCTCGAAAACGAGTGGCGCACCCTGCGACGCAGCAAGCCCGAAGACTTCGAGAAGTCGCCGGAAACGGGCATCAGTGAGGAAGTGGTAGCCAAAGTAGGCAAGGCCCTGACCACGCTGCCCGAAGGCTTCCGCCCCCTGAAGCAGATTGAAAAGCTGATGGAGGAGCGCAAGAAGATGTTCTTCGAGACGCGCGTGCTGAACTGGGCCGCCGGCGAGCTGCTGGCCTACGGTTCCCTGCTCGATGAGAAGCACATTGTGCGCGTGAGCGGCCAGGACGTGCAGCGCGGCACTTTCTCGCACCGCCACGCTGTGCTGCACGATGCCGAAACCTCGGCCCCATACAACTCGCTGAACTACATTTCGGAGGGCCAGGAAAAGCTGAGCATCTACAACTCGCTGCTGAGCGAATACGCAGTGCTGGGCTTTGAATTCGGCTACGCCATGGCCAACCCCACGGCCCTGGTGATCTGGGAAGCCCAGTTCGGCGACTTCGCCAACGGTGCCCAGACCATGATTGACCAGTTCATCGTGTCGTCGGAAAGCAAGTGGCAGCGCATGAACGGCGTGGTGCTGCAGCTGCCTCACGGCTACGAAGGCCAGGGCCCGGAGCACTCCAACGCCCGGCCCGAGCGGTTCCTGCAGTTGGCCGCCGAAAACAACATCATCGTGGCCAACATGACCACGCCGGCCAACTTCTTCCACGCCCTGCGCCGCCAGCTGACCTGGGAGTTCCGCAAGCCGCTGGTGGTAATGTCGCCGAAGTCGATGCTGCGCCACCCGCTGTGCGTGTCGCCGGTGGAGGAGTTCACCTCCGGCCACTTCCGCGAGGTGCTCGGCGACGTGTACGCCGACGCCAAGAAGGTGAAGCGCGTGCTGCTGTGCTCGGGCAAAGTGTACTTCGACCTCCTGGACGAGCAGCAGCAGTCGGGCCGCACCGACGTGGCCATTGTGCGCCTCGAGCAGCTGCACCCCTTCCCCAAAAAGCAGCTCGACGCCGAGCTGGCCAAGTACCCCAAAGCCAAGCTGTACTGGGTGCAGGAAGAGCCCGAAAACATGGGCTACTGGAACTACCTGCTGCGCTTCATGCGCCGCGAGCTGGAAGATGTGATTTCGCGCAAGCCCTCGGCCTCGCCGGCAACCGGCTACAACAAGGTGCACGTGAAGGAGCAGAAGGACCTCGTGGCCCGCGCCTTTGACAAGCCCAAAGAAGCCGTGGCCGACGACAACATCAAAGCCACCGCCGAAGTAGCCAAGAAGCAGGACTAGTCCTGTGTCATTCCGGGCAGCGCGAGGCATCTGAGTGAAAACGGGCAACGGCTTCACTCAGATGCCTTCTGCATCGGAACGACAACTTCAACGACATTCCCCCACCGAAACTCTTCAAAACTCCCACGTATGGGTCTGGAAATTAAAATCCCCGCCGTTGGTGAATCCATCACCGAGGTTACCATTGCCAAGTGGCTGAAAGCCGACGGTGACACCGTGAAGCGCGACGAGATTCTGGCCGAGCTGGAATCCGACAAAGCCACGTTTGAGCTGCCCGCTGAGGCCGACGGCGTGCTGAAAATCCGCGTAGCCGAGGGCGAAACCATCGGCATCGGTACCACCATTGCCGAAATTGACGGCGACGGTGCTGCCGCCGCGCCGGCTGCTTCGGCTCCGGCCGCTGAGGCTCCGGCGGCTCCTGCTACCGATCCGGTGAGCAAGGGCGAGGAAAACCCCAAAGCCAGTGACCAAGCCGGCTACGGCGGCCAGCCCGAAGGCGGTGCTGCTTCCGGTGCCCCGGCTGCTGCCGCTCCGGCTGCCAGCAACGGCGGCGGTGGAACCGTAGAAATGACGATTCCGGCCGTAGGTGAGAGCATCACCGAAGTAACAGTGGCTAAGTGGCTGAAAGAGGACGGTGCCCAGGTGCAGCGCGACGAAATCATTGCCGAGCTGGAATCGGACAAGGCGACGTTTGAGCTGCCTGCCGAAGGTACCGGCACGCTGCGCCACGCCGCCAAGGAAGGCGAAACCATCGGCATCGGCGCTACTATTGCCCGCATCGAAGGTGGTAGCGGCGCTGCCGCTCCGGCTCCGGCCGCCGCACCAGTTGCTACGCAAACCGCTCCAGCTGCTGCTGCTCCGGCGGCTTCAGCAACCACCAGCTACGCCACCGGCACGCCTTCGCCGGCTGCCGGTAAAATCCTCGGTGAAAAAGGCATCAACCCCGCCGACGTGCAGGGTTCGGGCCGCGACGGCCGCATCACCAAGGACGATGCCCAGAACGCCCAGGCCAAGCCTGCCGCACCGGCTCCGGCCGCTGCTCCGGCTGCTGCCAAACCGGCTGCAGCAACACAGGCTGCTCCGGCCGCTAGCGGAAACCGCAACCAGCGTCGTGAGCGGATGAGCAATCTGCGCAAGACGGTGGCCCGCCGTCTGGTGTCAGTGAAGAACGAAACGGCCATGCTTACCACCTTCAACGAGGTGAACATGCAGCCCATCATGGACCTGCGCAACAAGTTCAAGGACAAGTTCAAGGAGAAGCACAGCGTGGGCCTCGGCTTTATGTCGTTCTTCACCAAGGCCGTGTGCGTGGCCCTGAAAGAGTGGCCCGCCGTGAATGCCCAGATTGATGGCACCGACATCGTGTACAACGACTTCTGCGACATCAGCATTGCCGTATCGGCTCCGAAAGGCCTCGTGGTGCCGGTAATCCGTAACGCCGAGGAGCTGTCGTTCGATGGTATCGAGAAGGAAATCCAGCGCCTTGCTGGCCTGGCCCGCGACAACAAGCTCACCATCGAGCAGATGACCGGCGGCACGTTCACCATTACCAACGGCGGCGTGTTCGGCTCCATGATGAGCACCCCGATTATCAACGCCCCACAGTCGGCCATTCTGGGCATGCACAACATCGTGCAGCGCCCGATTGCCGAAAACGGCCAGGTGGTAATCCGCCCGATGATGTACCTAGCCCTGAGCTACGACCACCGTATCATCGACGGCCGCGAGTCGGTGTCGTTCCTGGTGCGCGTGAAAGAGCTGCTCGAAGACCCGACGCGTCTGCTGCTGGGCGTGTAAATCACAGATTTAGCCGAATTCACCGAATTCCGTGACCAGTAAAACAAAAAGAGGCTTGCCAATCGGCAAGCCTCTTTTTGTTTTATGTTATTAGTCAGTCCTAATGCAAGAAAAGCATGGTTAGCACTGACTACAAGATTCGTGAAATTCGGCTAAATCTGTGATTTAGTCGACTGGCAGTTCGCGGGTGCGGGATGCACTTAGGCGCGTGGCCATCTGTTGAGCTACTTGTTTGGCTTGTTCGGCGCGGGAGCCAGTGAAGTGCTCTTCTACCGTCGACGAGAATAGATTCAGCCAATGCTCGACGTGGGCGCCACTGCGGGGGAGGGCCACCTGCTCAGGAAGAGGCTCACCTTCAGTTGTTCCTTCGCCCAGCAGCGTGCTGCTCCAGTAGCGGTACTGCGACGTGAGGTAGTGGGGCCAATGAATGCGGGCCGCCGCTCCAAAACTGGCTCCTAGGAGCGTGTCCTGCGTAGCCTTATGGCACAGCGTATCGACAAGCGTTTTGATGTCGCCTTCAGTCTGAATGTCGTGGCGCGTGGAAGAGGTTTGCATAGACAAAGGAGGATGACAGGGTGGGCTACCAACTACGTAGCGAATTTACGCAGGTTACGTGTCATTCGCTATAGAATGATAAAGTTTTTATCTTTTCCTGATTATATGCTATTCAAACGCATTTTACCGATGTTATTTTACCCGGGTAATGCGCAGCTGATCTAGCAAGGCCTCATTAACTGCCCCGTTCATATTCTCATTAGCTACTTCTAGGTCAAGAGCAAGTAATGAGCGGCCTTTCGGCAATTGCACTAGAATTGGGTTGGAGTAGCCCCAGTCCGACCACTCGTCCACGCCGCGCTGTGGCAGTACTACCGTACCTACCTGTGTCGCCCCAAGGCGGAGCGTACGAATCGCGCACTTGTTGCTGGTGTTGATAGGACCGTTGCCGTTGGCATAGCGGAAATCAAGCGCATAGAGCCCTGTCGCTAGCACCGATATTGGCACCGTGAGGCGGCGGTTCAGCATCTTGTTGATTTCTACGAAACCCTTGCCCTGATAACCTTTGTACGCTTTAGATGATTTGGGTGTAGCCGCCTCTATTTCCACAAGCTGCGTGTGGCGGGCGGCCTCGGGCACCACTGGCTCACTGGCGAAGCTCTCGAAGCCTTGGGCGTCGATGGCTACCACCTGATATTCGCTGAACGGCTGGCCGGCGGGCACGGCGTAGGTGGATTCGGTGGTGCGAGCCGCAAACTGGCCGTTGCGCAGCACTTGGTAGGCGCGGGCGCTCTCCACGGCAGGCCACGCCAAGGTACCGGCCGCGTAGCGCACGGCAGGCGTGGGCGGCGCTACGTGGTGCGCCACTTTATTCTGTGCTGAGCTTGCCAATGGCGTATTGGGCAGCTCAATCCGGATGTCATGCGTGCCGGTGAGCGTGGCCGGGATGGTGGCGTCGGGTAGCGGCTTACCGTCCAGCGTTATCTGGCGGATGCCCTGGCCGAAGCCGACCATTTCGATGTTGAGCACGGCGCCCCAGTAGCGGAAGTTGGTGAGCTTGCGCGGGCCAGCCAACGCCTGCGGCACGAATGGTTGGAACGTGAGCTGATCGGCCTGGAAGTTCATGCCAAACAAACCTTTGTACACTAGCCCCAGTGCACCCGAGAGGCTCCAGAGCATGTTGCTGCTGTTGATCTGGGTACCGGCGAAGTCGCCGTTGCTGGCCACGAAGTTTTCCTTATTGGTGAGAAACAGCGCCGCGGGCCGCGCCACGGCCATCAGGCTTTCCAGAAAGGCAGTTTCGTTGCCAACTTTGGCCGCCGCCAGTCCCCAGTAGCTCTGCACAAACGGCCACACAGCATTGTTGTGGTAGGGCGGAATGCCGGAAATCTGCGGGTAGATGCACGGCATGCCGTAGTCCATGGCGGGCGTGCGGGCCACCACGGTCTGGGGCCGGCTGCCTTCGGCCACGCCAAACAGTACCGCCAGCGCCTCGCCCAGCGCCTCCGACTTCGGCGATACCTGCTGATGCACGCGGCCGTAGCGGAACTGCCCGTAATAGCCCTTATCCTCCAGCCACAGATGCTGGTTGATGCCCTGTTTGATGCGGGCCGCGCGGGTTTGCGCCTCGCGCGCCACGGCGGTTTCGCCCAGCTTTTCGGCCATCAAACCCAGCACAACGTTGCCTTGATAGTGCGCCGCGTTGGTGCCCAGGTTTTCGCTCTGGTAGATGTCCACGGGCTGCATCCACTTGGAGTAGGTCTGCTCGCGCCAGTCCAGAAACGACGATTCGCCGCGCACGAGGCCGGTTTGCGCATTGTACGCCACCTGCTCGTCGTCCTCGATGGTGTGCTTGATGATGGGGTACACCTGCCGCAGCCAGGCTTCGTCGCCGGTGGCCAGGTAGATTTCCCAGGCGGCCGTAGCCCAGATGATCCGGTCGGTGGAAACGGGGTAGGCGCCGCCGGTGCCGGTGTCCTGGATAATGCGGCCTTCGGGCGTGACCTTGCGCATTAAGCTGATTTTGGCCGCTTCCGGTTGCAGCAGCGCCTGGCTCAGAATGATGCTGTAGCTGATGTCGCGGGTCCAGACGCCGGCCCATTCCTGGCCGGTGCGGAACGTGCCATCAGGCTCCACGGCACGTTTGGCTTCTTCCAGCGCCATATTATACAGCGCATCGAGCAGCGGAAAATCGGAGGTGAGCTGCGGAAACGCCGACACGTCGAGCGTAGCCTGCCAGCGGGCGGCGGTGCTCTTTTGGTCGGAGTGAGCGTTGAGGACCACGGTGGTTTCGTAGATACCGTTGCCGTCGGGGTCTTTCAGCTCCAGCGGCGGCTTGTTAATCAGGTTGTCGAAGTCCCAGCTCAGCGGCGCGGTGTTGCCGGCCACGAATACGTGCATGAAATCGGCTTGGTAGAGCTTCTGGCCATTGTAAAGCGTGTAGTAGCCCTGTTTCCGGAAGGCGGCCAGCATCGGCCGCAGATCCAGCCGAATGGTGAGCGGCGTGTTGGGCGCCAGGTACTGGTTTGCTGGCACCGGCCGCTTGTCCACCGACTGCTGCCCGAACACGATAACCGGGGTTTCGAGAGCCGCACCGCCGACGGCTGGCAAGGCTAGGAACAGGTGGTCCTGGCCGGGCGCCATTTCGTTGTCCTTGCCGTTGACACTGAACTTGAAGCTCACCTGCGGACTCTGAAACGCGTTAGCCGGGCTCTGATAGTTGGAGATCAGCGCCTGGCGGGAGAGGGCCCGCGCCGTGTGCGGACCCTGCACCAGCGAATCACGAAAGACAGTGTAGGCCGCCGATTGCCACACGGGCGTGGCCGGCGCCGTGGCTGGTGGGCCGGTGGTAGGGGAGGAGGTGGGTTTAGCCATCTGGCAGGCAGCAAGGAAACCGAGGCTCAGTAGGAAGCTGGCGGAATAAGAAAGTCGGAGTCGGGACATAGCCTAAAGTAACGGTAGATGTAGTTTCTGATGTCTGACTGAGTTGATGATAAGACCAGTTTAACGATGACGAGACGCGAATACGCGTATCATCATCGTTAAACTGGTCTTTTACTGCGCCACTTGGTGGGTTACTCCTGAACTGGCCGCGTCGGCTGCCGCCCACCCAACACTACCAGCGCCACGGCTACCACAATCAGCGCAGCTCCGCCCAGCATCCCGGTATTCAGCGTTTCGCCTGCAAGAGCCCAGCCCAGGAGCACTGCCACCACCGGATTTACAAAGGCGTAGGTGCCCGCCAGCGCCGGCTCTACCACCCGCAGCAACCAGATGTAAGCCGAAAATGCCACGAACGAGCCGAATGTGACCAGATAGGCGAATGCACCCCACACCTTAAGTGGAACGTGGCTCACCTGAAACGTAGCGGCTTCACCGTGCAGCAGCCCCGCCACCAGCAGAAACGCCCCGCCGCACAGCATCTGCATGCCCACCCCCAGAAACGGGGAACCGCCAATGGGTTTCTGCCGCGAGTAGAGCGAACCAACTGACCACATCAGGGACGCCAGCAGCACCGATACCGTACCGAGCAACGGGTGGCCCGGCAGTAGCACTGGTGCCGTGCTACGGGTGCTCATCAGCAAGCCCAAGCCGCCCATCCCCAGGGCTAGGCCCAGCAGCACTTTGCCGTTGGGGCGCGGTGCGAGGCCCGAGGCCCAGCCCAACAATGCCAGGAACATGGGCACCGTGGCGACCAGCAGCGCTGCCATGCCTGACGGAATGTACTGCTGCGCGAAAGTGGTGCCGCCATTTCCGAAAAGTGGCAAACACAACCCTACCACGGCCGCCCGCAGCCAGTCCTGCCGGCTGGGGGCCGCCGCGCCACTCAGCCGCACGGCGCCGTACATGAGGGCGCCGGCCAGCAGAAAGCGCATAGCCGACAGCAAAAACGGCGGCCAGACGCCCAGCGCTACCTTGGTAGCCAAGTATGTGGAACCCCACACCAGATATAGCGCCAACAGTGCCAGCACAACAAGAAAACGAGGGGCAGTAGGGACGACAGTAGACATGTGGCAAAGGAATAAGCTCACAAACCTAAGGGCGTTTTTCCAACGTTACCTGTACTGCCTGATTCTTCACTGCGCTCTGCATAGCCGTTGCTGCAAAACCCTGCTGAAAACTGATTCCGAAGGCTGCTTGGTTCATAACGGGAAAACTACTTCCAAGACAAAACACGTCAGAGTTTAATGATGAGCTTTTATTTTGTATTAGTCCTATTTTTAGATTTTGGTCTCATATTGGGATAAGGTTGCGAAATGGCTTGCTATTGTCAGTGTAGAGGCAGTACAGCTTGTTTTTAGATTGATAAAAACTGAATTCCACTTGAATATTCATATTTTGTTTTTGTACTTTTGTTTGCAAGGCGTGCTTAGCATTGCTTTGATGTATATCAAAATAATTTAATCATAAGTCAGGCAAACAGTAGAAGGTCTGCCTGGCCAGAGCAAAACTATACGCACAGAATCTGATGGCCCCAGTAGTAGCTGCTCCCCCCACCAACTGCCAGCATTGCCCGCACTTGAACCACTCACTGCTGGGCAAATGCCAGGTAAGCGAGCTAGCTTTGATTTCCGGTAGCAAAGTGTCGCAGCGTTACCAGCGCGGGCAGATTATTTTTCAGGAAGGCAGTCGGCCTGCTGGTTTGCACTGCATTCATCAGGGCCGCGTGAAAGTGTCAAAGGTGAGTGGTGACGGGAAAGAGCAGATTCTGTCGTTGCGCAAGGAGGGAGATGCGCTGGGCTTTCAGGCCTTGTCTGATGGGGGCTGCTACGTTTCTTCGGCTGTGGCCCTCAACGATTGTGTGGTATGCATGGTGCCGCGGCCTGACTTCTACAGCCTGCTGGAGCAGAACACGCAGTTTTCTCATGCTCTCATGAGATTGTTGGCTCAGATGCTGGGCGAAACCCAGAAGCGGGTGCTGCACACGGCCTATAAGCCCGTCCGTGAGCGGCTGGCCGAGGCGCTCCTGCTGCTCTACCGCTTCTTCCAACCCGATACGGGCACCACATTCAGCATTCCTATCTCCCGCGAAGATCTGGCCGCGCTGATGAGTACGGCCAAAGAAACTGCCAGCCGCCTGCTCTCCGAGTTCCGCGACGAGGGCCTGGTGACCACGCAGGGCAGCCGCATCACCGTTCTGGACCTGAAAGGACTGCAAAGAATATCGGCGCTCCACACCTGAGCTGCTTTCTGGAAGTTACCTGACGACACGCCTCCGTTGCAGTAATGCTGCTTCGGGGGCGTAGCTGTTTCAGGAGGCCTCGCTGCGCGATTCCCAAAATGATTCCCAGGCTCGCTATTGTGGGAAAAGTTTAATCACAATCATTTTCTGATTTGATGCCGGTCATTTTTCAAAGGCCCAAAAGAACGGAGCTTTGCATGGTAAGCTGATCTGCTGTCGAGAAGAAAATCAGAGGGTTAGGCTGCTTACGAACGTCTTTCTACTACTTCGGGGCAAGTACGGTATGCTGGTTCACTGCGTGGTTCCACCCCGATGCTTTTGAACGAATGACTGGCACCCGCTCACGGTTTTTTCCTCTTTTCTTTTTCTTTTATAGTACCATGGCTTACTCAGTCAACAACCCCGCCGGCAAAATAGTACAAGACGTCATCACGGACCTGCCAGGTCTGGTGGCTATTGCTGTCGTTGATATCAACTCAGGCATGAGCCTGGCCTCGCACTCCAATTCGCCGGCCCTCAACCCTGACACGGCGGCGGCTTACAACACGGAGGTAGTAAAGCAGAAGCAGAAGGCTATGGCGGCCCTGAAGCTTTCCGGCGAGTCGATTCAGGATATTCTTATCTCCCTGTCGAATCAGCTGCACCTCATCAAGCTCAACGAAAGCGGCACCAAGTTTATCTATCTGGTGGTAAACTCCCGTGACACCAACCTGGCTATTGCCCGCGAAGTGCTGCGTGCCCACGCTGATCAGCTCAACTAAATTCAGCGTATCAGCCTGTCGTATTGCCGTCTGTGCCACTAGATGGGGCGGGCGGCAATATCCGATTCTTTTCTGCGCAGGAACTGCGTGTTTTTTGCCTATTGCCGGGTGCTTGGTTACGGGCGCTGGCACATTGTATAGGCCGCTATGCCGATTCCTTTTCTTCAACGCATACAGGCGCTGGCCGGGTCCGCCGTCAATAAAATAGTGCCTGCCGGCCCTGGGCCGGCTGCGGCCGCCGCTGAGCAACTGCTAAAGCAGCTGCTCAGCGGGTTGCCGGAGCTGCTGGCGGCCGCAGTAGTGGAGGTGGAGTCGGGCCAGCTGCTGGCTTCCTATACTACTTCCCGCGAGTTCAACCTGAGCAAAGCCATTGGCTTCAATGCCGAGGTGATCCGGCAGCAGCGCCGCGCCATGCAGGCTCTGCAGCTGCCGGCCGAGGAGCAGCTGGACGACATTCTGATTACGCTTCAGAACCAGTTGCACCTGCTGCGGCTGCTTTCCGATGGCCGTCGGTTTCTCTACGTCGCTGTTGACTGCCGCGACACCAACTTGGGTATTGCCCGCGCCGTGATGCGCACCTGCCAGGAGTAGGACGCTTGGGTAGCGGCAACGCTTCATTTTACATTTTTCTCACCCTCTATTCTACTACGCGTATGAAATTGACGGCTTCTCCTTTTGATCCGCAAACCGGCGAGCTCCTGCCCGTGTACCGGGATGCTTACCTGAACGGCGACCTGACCCGCACCTCGGCCCAGGCCGTGGAAAGCTACCTGCGCCAGGACGCCGACCAGGCCCACGAAACCCTTAACCGCTGGCAGGAGTTGCAGGCCACAGAGGCTGTAGCAGCTCCTACCTGGGTACAGAAGCAGGTTCAGTACATCCGGGCCGAGCCGGTGCGCTTCCGCCGTCGGGCTACCACAATGGTAGCGTCGGCCGCCCTGCTTGGTACGATGGTATTTGCGGGCACCAAGCTCCCGACGGAGCGCACCCCTACCGACAACCTACCCACGGAAAGCCTGGAGCTGGCTACTGCCGCCGAAGTCAGCGAAGCTGCTGAAGCATCGGTATCCTCTACGGCAGCCGTTGCCCGCATGATTACGGTGCGGGGCCGCATCCTGAATGAGGCCGGCTCGCCGCTGGTAGGCGCTACGGTCCTCAACCCCGGCAGCCGCCACGGCGTGTCGACCAACTCCGAGGGCGAGTATGTGATGCAGGTGCCGGCCGGCACCACCACGCTTAAGTATGGCTACGGCGGCTACCAGGATGAGGAACTGGTGGTGAAGAAAAGCAGCATCACGGACGTGACTCTGCAGCCCCAGGAGCCGCAGCAAAAGCGCCGTTGGTGGCAGTTTTAGGTGCAGCCTGCGCTATTGTTTGAAGTAGCCCTGTTGGCGTGAAACCGAAATCGTACCGTAGAAAAGCACCCCGCCCGACGGAGCCGGCGAAAACCCGGCAGGCCAGCACAGCCGACCCGCTTGCTACGCTGGTAGTGGAGCAGGTGCGGGCCGAGCTGCCGGAGCTGCTGGCTGTAGCGGTGGTCGATGTGGCTTCCGGTACCAGTCTGGCTGCCTACTCCGGCACTGCGGCCATCGACCCCGATACGGCTGCCAGCTTCAATGCCGAAGTGGTAAAGCTCAAGCTGAAGGCCATGACAGCCCTGCAGCTGGCCGATGAGCAACTCGATGATATCCTCATCACGCTTTCCAGTCAGCTGCACCTGCTTCAGCTCAGCCCCGACGGCCGCCGGTTTATTTATCTGGTGGTAGCCGGGCAGAACACCAACCTGGGTATTGCCCGGGCTGTGCTGCGGGGCCAGATCGGCCAGCTGAGCGCTCCGCCGGTTTCCTAGCTGCCCCGAACAGCGGGAGTCATGCAAAGCTCCTTCTCCGACTGCGGGGAAGGAGCTTTTTGCGTGATCTTAAGCCGAAAGGTGCTGTCTTCAGCGCGGAGCAACAGGGACTTGGCTGCCTTGGAGTCAGGGCAGCGGGCCGCTGCCGCACAAGCAGCGCAACGTAGCTTGCGCGGCAGCGTCTATTGGGCGCTTGTATCTGTGTAGTTCCTTTCCCCTTACTATGCCCCGCGTTCTGCTTCTGGTTGCGTTTCTGCTAAGTATCCATTTCCAAACGGCCACCGCCCAACTGCTTCAGCCCCGGCCCGCCTTCACCCGCGCCGACTCGCTGCGGGGCGGCCTCACGCTCCTGCGCACCTGCTACGACATCAACTACTACCACCTCGATGTGAAGCTGGACGTGGCCAACCGGGCCCTGAGCGGCTCCAATCTGTTTCGCTTCACGGCCACCCAGGATTTCACGCGCCTCCAGTTCGATTTGTTTGCCAATCTGAAAGTGGACAAGGTGGAATACCAAGGCAAGTCGGTGCCGTTTACACGGGAAGCCAACGCGGTATTCGTGACGTTCCCGCAACCCATCCAGCAGGGTTCTAAAGATGAGTTCCGGGTGTATTATTCCGGCCAGCCGACGGTGGCGAAGAAAGCGCCCTGGGATGGTGGCCTCGTATTCACGCAGGATGCCCAGGGCAAGCCGTGGGTAGCGTCGGCGTGCCAGGGCGTGGGCGCCAGCATCTGGTGGCCCACTAAAGACCACCAGGCCGACGAGGTAGATTCCATGCTCATCAGCGTATCGGTGCCGAAGGGCCTGAAGGACGTGTCTAATGGGCGGCTTCGCAAAACCACCAAGCTAAAAGGCGGCTACACCCGCTTCGACTGGTTCGTGGGCAACCCTATCAACAACTACGACGTGGCCCTTAACGTGGGCGACTACCAGCACTTCAGCGGCGGCACTTACGCCGGTGAGGCCGGCCCGCTGTCCGTAGACTACTGGGTGCTGCCCGAAAACCTGACCAAAGCCAAAGCGCACTTTGCGGCCAACGTGCCGCCCATGCTTAAGAGCATGGAGCACTGGTTTGGGCCGTATCCGTTCTACAAGGATGGCTACAAGCTGGTGGACGCGCCGCACCTGGGCATGGAGCACCAGAGCGCCGTAGCCTACGGCAACAAGTACCAGAACGGCTATTTGGGCCAGGACCGCTCCAACACCGGCTGGGGCTCGAAGTGGGACTTCATCATCATCCACGAAAGTGGGCACGAGTGGTTCGGCAACAACATCACCAGCAAGGATATTGCTGATATGTGGGTGCACGAAGGCTTCACGTGCTACTCCGAGGCCTTATTTGTGGAAAGCCAGTACGGCAAGCAGGCAGGGCAGGAGTATATCCACGGGCAGCGGCGCAACATCCAGAACAACGGCCCCATCATCGGGACGTACGGTGTAAACCAGGAGGGCTCCGGTGACATGTACGACAAGGGCAGCAACCTGCTTAACATGGTGCGCACCGCCCTCAACGACGATGAGAAATGGCGCCAGATTCTGCGTGGCCTCGGCAGTACGTTCTACCATCAGACCGTCACGACCGAGCAGATTGTCGGATACATCAATCAGCAGAGTGGCCGCGACTTCACGCCCATCTTCGACCAGTACCTGCGCCACCCCGGTCTACCCACATTGGAAATCCGCTTCGAGAAGGAGAAAGTGCTGGCCCGCTGGATTGCCGACGTGCCGGGCTTCAACCTACCCGTACGCCTACGCACCAAAGGCGGCGAATACGTGGCCCTGCCGCTCACCACCAAAATGCAGCCGCTGGCCGTGCCCGGCCTCACCAAGGACAACCTGGAAGTGGACACATTCAACTACTACATCGGGGTGCTGGTGGAGTAGAAGGTGAAATGGTGGGTTTGATATGCCTTACCCGAGGTGCACTCTACAAATAGGCATAGGTCGCTCAAACGTCGTTTCCCGACCACAGAAAAGCGCCTCTTCCATAGTCGGAAGAGGCGCTTTTTCATTCGAAGGTATCAGTCAGTTGATTTGCAACTCTGCTGCTCAACCCAGCAGTAGCACGACCCTACGCTTAGATTTGGGCTGAGCCGCCATCCACGAACAACTCGATGCCGGTGATGAAACTACTTTCATCGGAGGCGAGGAAGGAGGCCACTTTCGCAACTTCGTCGGGGTCGCCGAGGCGGCCGAGGGGGATGAGGCTTACGAGGTGAGCTTTGATTTGCTCTTTCTCTTCGGGCGTGCTGCCGATGCCATCTAGGCCGGGCGTGGCAATGGGGCCAGGGCTCAGGGCATTCACCCGAATCTTACGCTGCTTCAGATCTATTGTCCAGTTGCGGGCGAAGGAGCGGACTGCGGCCTTGGTAGCACTGTACACGCTGAAGGCCTCACTGCCTTTGATGGAAGTAGTGGAGGCATTCAGGATAATGGAGCTACCATCTTTGAGCAGGGGCAACGCTTTCTGCACCGTGAACAGCAGGCCCTTCACGTTGCTGTTGAAGGTTCTATCGAAATGTTCTTCGGTGATGGCGCCCAGAGGTACCAACTCGCCACCGCCGGCGTTGGCAAACACAATGTCCAAGGTGCCTTTCTCGGCTTGTACGGTGGCGAACAGCCGGTCGAGGTCGGCGAGGTTGGCTACGTCGCCTTGTACGCCGGTTACGTTGCGGCCAATCTGCTGCACGGCGGCGTCCAGTTCCTGCTGCCGACGGCCGGTGATGAACACGTAGGCGCCTTCTTCCACAAACCGTTTGGCCGTGGCCAAGCCGATACCGCTGTTTCCGCCCGTGATGACAGCAACTTTTCCTTCTAGTTTTTTCATATGGGTATCCTCCGTGCGGAGGAGTTGATCTGAGAGTGTGGTGGCCTGCGAGCTTAGCTGCCGTCGGCCGATAACTTATGAGTGCTTTTTACAGTCTATCCGAAGTGGGCCGCTGATCAGGTCGGCTTTCTTCGGCAAACGATGCAGGATGTTGCTGACAGCTTTTGTACGTTTGTTACGCAAAGGAACTGTTAATAGTGTGGATTAGTTACTATTGGCAAGTGAATTTGTGAAGAAACTAGTTACCAGCACGTTACTAGTAACCTGGAAGTAACCATCATGAAAACAGATCAACTACTAGCTTCCTCTTGTGCCATGACGCGCACCATGGGCATCCTCGGCGGGAAATGGAAGCCCCTCATTATTTGGGGGATAGGCCAGCGCCGCATTCGGTTTGGGCAACTGGCGGCGCACATGCCGCTCATATCGCGCAAGGTGCTGGCCGAGCAACTGAAGGAACTGGAAGAAG
Source organism: Hymenobacter sediminicola (assembly GCF_014250515.1). Taxonomy (NCBI): domain Bacteria; kingdom Pseudomonadati; phylum Bacteroidota; class Cytophagia; order Cytophagales; family Hymenobacteraceae; genus Hymenobacter; species Hymenobacter sediminicola. The sequence goes on from NZ_CP060202.1 coordinate 446,919, forward strand.
CCGGTCTGATTCTGCGCGAAGCTTTCAATGAGGTGCCGCCCCGCGTGGATTACTCCCTCACCGAAAACGGTCTGCGCCTGCTCCCCATCCTCCAATCCCTCTGCGCCTGGACCAGCAGCTGTGAAGCCGCCGCAACAACTGCTTCCACTTCCTGCCCAGGCTGAGAGAGGCGCACTCCACAGCACTAATGGTGGGTAAGGAAACCAGTTGACCGCCGTTGAAATGGAAAAACTTGCCATTTCCCAAACTCCCCTTCCGTACCTTCGCCCCTAGTTGATTCTCACTGAATTCACCTTCGCATGAACCAATACGACGTTACCGTCATCGGCTCCGGGCCCGGCGGCTATGTGGCGGCCATCCGCTGCTCCCAGTTGGGCCTCAAAACCGCCCTCATCGAGAAATACGACACCCTGGGCGGCACCTGCCTCAACGTGGGCTGCATCCCCAGCAAGGCCCTGCTCGACTCGACGGAGCACTTCCACAATGCCGGCCACACTTTCAAGGAGCACGGCATTGAGCTGAGCGACTTGCAGATCAACATGAACCAGCTCATCGACCGCAAAAACGGGGTGGTGAAGGCCAATACCGACGGGATTCAGTTCCTGATGAAGAAAAACAAAATCGACGTGCTGCACGGCGTCGGTTCATTTGTCGATAAGAACCACATCAGCATTGCGCCCACCGCGGGCGGCGAAGCGCAGCAGATTGAAACCAAGAACGTCATCATTGCCACCGGCTCCAAGCCTACGGTGCTGCCGTTCATTGCCCAGGACAAGGAGCGTATCATCACCAGCACCGAGGCCCTGAACATCCGGGAAGTGCCCAAGCACATGATTGTAATTGGCGGCGGCGTAATCGGGCTGGAAATGGCGTCGGTGTACGCTCGCCTCGGCGCGAAAGTGTCGGTGGTGGAGTTCCTGGACTCCTTGATTCCGACCATGGACCGCGGCCTCGGCAAAGAGCTGAAGCGCATCCTGGGCAAAATCGGCATCGAGTTTTTCCTGAGCCACAAAGTAACCGGCGCTACCCGTGAGGGCGACGCCGTGACCGTAACGGCTACCAACCCGAAAGGCGAGGAAGTGAAGTTTGAAGGCGACTACTGCCTGGTAGCCGTGGGCCGCGTGCCGTACACTGCCGGCTTGAACCTAGAAGCGGCCGGCGTGGAAATGGAAGAGCGTGGCCGCATCAAGGTAGATGCCCACCTGCAAACCAACGTGCCCGGCATCTACGCCATCGGCGACGTGGTGCGCGGCGCTATGCTGGCGCACAAGGCCGAGGAAGAAGGCGTGTTTGTGGCGGAAACCATTGTGGGCCAGAAGCCGCACGTCAACTACCTGCTCATCCCCGGCGTGGTGTACACCTGGCCGGAAGTGGCGGGAGTGGGCTACACCGAGGAGCAGCTGAAGGAGCAGGGCAAGGCCTACAAAACCGGCTCGTTCCCGTTCCGCGCCTCCGGCCGCGCCCGCGCCTCCATGGACCTCGACGGCTTCGTGAAAGTGCTGGCCGACAAGGAAACCGACGAAATCCTGGGCGTGCACATGATTGGCCCGCGCATCGCCGACCTCATTGCCGAAGCCGTAACGGCCATGGAGTTCCGTGCCTCCGCCGAGGACGTCGCCCGCATGAGCCACGCCCACCCCACCTACGCCGAAGCCATGAAGGAAGCGTGCTTGGCCGCTACCGAGAACCGCGCGATTCACATGTAACTCTAAAGTTGAAAGACTAAAAGCAAAAGCGGCGGCAACTCCTGGGAGTTGTCGCCGCTTTTAGTTTCCTCATGATGTCATGGCTGTATTACTTTGTCTGCTGGAAATTCAAGTAATCCAGGATAATCTATTGAATCAAATAATCTTCGACATACATTTTTTAATTCGATTGCCATATCAAACATGCTTGTAATGTCAGGCTCTTTACTATGGCTTACAGCTTCGCCATTAACAAAGTAATAAGTTGTTCCGTGAAAAGAGTATTCTTTGTTATTTCCGTGGTATATGTAGTTTGTGTGAATACAATTTCTATATGTGCCAATGAATTCTAAATATCTTCTGTCGCTTTCAATGTCCCCTGAATGGTTGTGTTTGAAAATTGAATAGATTTTGTTATATTTTCTTGTCACTGGAACATGTGTCAAATGTTTTTTTGAAAAATTCTTCTTTATTTTTGTCAAATGTTGTTCGGATATACTATATGTAGATAATAGTTTCATAAGATCATTAAAATCTTCTTCTAATAATTCATTTTTAATATTTTCGTCAAATAATTGTTCGCAGATATAGGTTAAACTGAATTCGAATGTTGACCATGCCTCTGTTAATAAACTTCGATTAAAGCTATTTCTTGTGCTGTAAAACAAAGTCATGTTTTTTGTAGTGCTTTTAAAATCCTCTACTATTTTCTCCTGTTCTTTGCTAAGATTTTGTTCTGAAACAATTTGTGATGAATAAATAGAACACCAATGTCGGTAGTATATTTCTAAAGACGAATAGGTGAGTTCAAGGTAAGAAGTTCGCCAGTCTTCGCTTTTAAATGGGTAATTTGATATTTCAATTTCTAATTCTTTGAGTGAGTTTTTTATATATTCTAAATGTTTCATGGCTTCCGCTGATTCGTTTTGTGAGTTATTTTGTTGAACAAAGATGAAACTCATTTCCGTATCGCTCAACGCTGCCGAATGAACTTTATGTCCCAGTAGCTACGTGCAGTTGCGCAATAGGCTTGAGTTGTGCGAACGAATTTTAGGCGCAGCCCTTAAGGCATAAGCCTTATGTAGTATAACCCAGAAGAGGCACAAGTACAACCTCATCGCAAGAACACCAAAACCATTCCACCCGCCCACTTCCCCTCAGGAAGTGCCCGGATACGAATACATCCAAGCCCTTCTACTGCGGAAGTACTCCGATGTAATCACATCCGGGCACTTCCGCAGTAGAAGAGAAGGAAAATTTTTACATCCGGGCACTTCCGCACGGTGGGGGCTTGCGGCGGAAATCTTACCTTATCGGCATCATTTACTTTACCCTACTTATCATGTCCGATTCGCTTACTCCGGCTCCGGCCGGCACCCCTAAACCTATCCGCCGCACCAACCAGCTGCCTGCTTCGGAGGTGGCGCTGGCCACGCTGGCTACCACCGTAGCCGGAGCCTGGCAAACCTCGGAGCTACCCGACCTGCTCTGGCTCAGCAAGGAAGACCTGGCCGCCCAGGCCGCCAACTTTGCCCAGCACCGCGACGCCGCCGATGCAGCCGGCGACACCCGCACGCCCCAGGCCAAACGCCTGCAGGCCCTCGATAAGCAGGTGGCCAAGGGCCTGCCCTTCGTGAAAAACTACCTCGCCGAGGAGCACGAGGAAAACGAGGGCCGCGCCTACTACCCCGAGTTCGGGATTGAAAAAGTGGACCGCAAATACACCTTGCCCGCTGCCCGCGCCGAACGGGTAAAGGCCCTGGGCAAGCTGCTGCTGGCCCTCAAAGCCCACGGCTTCGACAAGAAGAAGTACGGCACCGCCTTCTGGCAGCCGCTGGCCACCGAGTACGCCCAGCTGGTGCAGGACAGCACCGCCACGGCCGGCGAGCGGAGCAGCAAAGTCAGCGCCAAGGGCCAGGGCGAGCAGCTGCTGCGCAAGGCGCTGGGGGCCCTCATCCACCACATCAAAGCCAACTACCCCGACACGTTTGCGGCCCAGCTGCGCGCGTTCGGATTTCAGAAGGAAAGCTACTAGCGCGGCTCCGGGCCACCTGAGTAAGGCTATGTTGTAGCAGAAGCGGCTGAACCTGCCAGAGGCTCAGCCGCTTTTTTGTAACTAGCCTGTTCCCGTACCATCCATCTGTCCGCCTGCCTGCATGTCCCGCACTGACACTTACGCCCAAGCCCAGCCCGCTAGCCGCGCCGAGTGGCGGCACTGGCTGGCGGAGCACCACGCCAGCAGCCCCGGTGTGTGGCTGGTATACTTCAAAAAAGCCAGTGGCCAACCCAGCGTGAGCTACGCCGAGGCCGTGGAAGAGGCCCTGTGCTTCGGCTGGATCGACTCGCACCCGCGCAAGCTCGACGCCGACCGGACCCAGCTGCTGTTTACGCCCCGCAAGCCCCGCAGCGGCTGGAGCCGCGTAAACAAGGAGCGGCTGGAACGCCTGGAAGCCACTGGCCAGCTTATGCCCGCCGGTCTGGCCGCCATTGCGCGAGCCAAGCAGAACGGTGCCTGGGAAAGCCTCGATGCTGCCGAAGCTGGCATCGTGCCCGACGACTTAGCCGCCGCCCTGGCCACTGATGCCCAAGCGGCCCGGCACTTCGCCGCCTTCTCACCCTCGGCCCGCAAAATGATTCTGACCTGGGTGCTGGGCGCCAAACAGCCCGAAACCCGCGCCCGGCGCATTGCGGAAACCGTGCGGATGGCGGCCCTGAACAAGCGTGCTAACTTCGACCGGGACTAGGACCCTGTTCTTTGTCATCCTCTATTCCGGCTTCCCCTTATCCAGTTCTATGAAATTCTCTTTTCTCCTGCTGCTGGGGCTGCTGTTTGGCATGGGTGCCGGCTGCTCAAAAGACGAAACGGAGCCAGTCGTCATCGTTGCCGAACCGCCGACGCCCTCCACCGGCTTTGCCTACGGGGCCGACCCCAGTTGGATGACCCAGATGGAAGCCTCGAACTACAAGTTCTACAATAGCAGCGGCGCTGCGCAGGATCTGCTGGCGGTGCTGCGCGGCAAGGGTATTGAGGCCATTCGGCTGCGGGTGTGGGTGAACCCCGCCAATGGCTGGTGCAATACCGCCGACCTGCTGGTGAAGGCACGGCGCGCCAAGGCCGCCGGTATGCGCCTGCTGGTCGATTTCCACTACAGCGACTCCTGGGCCGACCCGGGCCAGCAAACCAAGCCGGCTGGCTGGGCCGGGCAGAACGCCAGCGCCCTGGCCCAATCCGTCTACGACCACACCCTCACGACACTCACTACCCTGAAAGCAGCTGGCGTGCCCGTGGAATGGGTGCAGATCGGCAATGAAATCAGCGACGGGATGCTGTGGCCCGAAGGCCGCCCGTCGCTTTCCGCCGCCAACTTCCAGAACCTGGCGGCCATGATCAACAGCGGCCAGCGTGCTACCGCGGAAGTGTATCCGGCCGCCAAGGTCATCGTGCACGTAGCCAACGGCCAGAACCTGACCAATGCCCGCTGGATTTTCGACGGCCTGCGCGCCCAGGGCGCCCGCTGGGATGTGTGCGGCCTGTCAGTGTACCCCACGGCTACTAACTGGCCTGCTCTGAACCAGCAGGTGCTGGCCACCATGCAGGATGTGGTGTCGCGCTACGGCAAGGAGGTGATGATCTGTGAGGCCGGGATGAGCGTCGCGGATGCCATTCCGTGCCGGGAGTTTCTGCGCGACCTGATAGCTAAAACGCAGGCGGCGCCGGGCGGGCTGGGCGTGTTCTACTGGGAGCCGCAGGCCTATTCCAACTGGCAGGGCTATACCCTGGGCGCCTTCGACTCCAACGGACGCCCTACCGCGGCAATGGATGCCTTCGTGCACTAGCAGGCCGTTGCGGCCCGCCGCCTTTACAAACTGATCTTAACGGTCAGCGACTTGTCGGCGTAGGGTTGCAGGGCGGTGAGGTTCTGAGCAATCTTCTGCTGCCACTGTACCAGCTTGCTCTGGTCTTTGTATACCTCGCTGTCGTAGGCGTCCTGCATGGTTTGGCACTCGGTGAGCACCTGCCGGAACACGGCTTCGTGCTTCTGCTCCAGCTCGCGGCTGGTAGGGGCCTGCTCCTGCAGCAGCCGGGTCAGGAGGCGGGCATGCAGCTCCACAATGTCGAAGTGTACCTGCTCGTGGGCCAGCACCTGCTCGTTCTGGGCGGAGGGTTTGAAGTAGGAATTCCGACAGTCGAAATACGTTTCTACCACTAGCCGCACCTTGCCCAGGCCCTGGCCGGCGTAGCGGTACCGAATGCTGCTGTTGGTGGCGGCCTGAAACGGCCGGTTCTCGGTGCTGGCCTTAAAGTCGGTTTGCTTCAGGCGGCGCGTCGGCGTCCAGACAATCTCCTGTTCATAGGGCGTCAGGTCGGTCAGGCGCATGGCTTTGGCCCGGATCTGGTGGCAGGTGCTGCGCAGGCTGGGCAGGCGGTGCTCATAAATCCAGAGCGTATTGGCGCCCATGCTTTTAGCCCGCTCCACGGCCAGGGCTTCTACCTTGTCGTAGTCGCAGAACAGCGTGAAGCCCGTGTCTTTAATGTGAATATCGCCCAACTCTTCGCCCGGCACATTGAAGCCTTCGCCTTCTTTGATGATGAGAAAGGGCTCCTGTGCCGCCAGGGGCGCCAGCGCCTGCTTCGACTGGATTTTTACGCCCGGCGCACAGGCTGCCATGCCCAAGCACAGCACGGCCATCAAAATACGTTTCATAGCAATAAAGGCAGGTAGTTGGGAGCCGCAGCCCGCCAGATGGAGGCAGGCAGTTTTTAGCCGCTACAAAACTACGTGCTGCGCCCGCAAACGCCAAGCGGCCGAAACTCCGGAGAGCTTCGGCCGCTTGGCGTTTGCGGGCAATAGGCCGCCAGATTATTCGGTGTCCAACTTCACTCCGATGGCGCTTGGACCTTTCTGGCCCATTTCCACTTCGAAGCTCACTTTATCGTTTTCCTTAATCGTCTGCAGCACGTTGTTGGCGTGCACGAAGATGCTCTGCTGGGTCAGCTTATCCTTGATAAAGCCGTAGCCTTTCGAGTCGTTGAAGAACGTAACGGTGCCCTTCCGGATTGGGTCTTCTTCCACCATATCTTCCTGGCGGATGGCACCAATGCGGATGTCCTCGGTCTTGATTTCGCGCTTTTTCTTGGGGTCCGGCGGTGTGGAAGAGATGTTGCCATCCTCATCGACGTAGGCGAGCATTTCTTCCAGATCTTGGCCTTTCTTAGCGTTAGCCTGGCGCTCTTCCTTTTTCTCGGCCTTCTCGTTGCGCTTTTTCAGCCTCTTTTTCTCGTTTTCCTTCTTGCCGAAGGTTGCCTGCGATTTGCCCATGTTGTGTATTTGAGTGATATGTTTGCCGGATGGCGGTGAAGATGCGGTTGGTAAGTGCTTATACGTGCATAGATAAAAACTGATATTCGGTAACGATAGTTCAGTAACCCATAAGGCCCGCCAACCACTGGGGTTGCCGGGAATAGAAAAGGATAAAAACGCCGGGTAGCTGGATACGCCGGAGGGCCTGCTTACTGGCAGACAGCACCCGGCCGAAAGCCAAAGATAAGCAGGACGCCGCAGCTTCGGGCATAACTATATTTCTGCCGCCCTGCTGCTTGGTATAGCACGAAGCGGTAACACAGCATAAGGTAGCCTTTTGCCTGCAAAACAGCTACTCGAACTATTCCAGATTGGTAGCAGCAGAAGCAGTGGTTGCGTTGTCTAAGGGCAGCAGCTCTGCTACTTCGCGCACTTCGCCGGGCTGCAGGCCGCCAAGCTGGATGTGCCCGATGCGCACCCGCACCAGCCGCAAGGTGGGAAAGCCAGCGGCAGCAGTCATTTTGCGCACCTGCCGGTATTTGCCCTCCGTCACGGTAATGCTCACCCAACTTGTCGGCCCGTGCCGGTCGTCGCGGATTTTGCGAGGTCGGGGCGGCAGATCGGGTGGGGCCGGGAGGCGGAAGGCGGCGCAGGGCAGCGTGCGGTAGCGGCCTTCGGGCACGCCTATTTCCACGCCCTGCTGCAGCAGCGCCACCGCTTCGTCGGTGATGAGGCCATCTACCTGCGCGTAGTATTCTTTCTCTACGTCTTTGCGGCGCACCCGCTCACTCACGCGGCCATCGGTGGTGAGCAGTAGCAGTCCTTCACTGTGCTCATCGAGCCGGCCCACAGACATTGTGCCTTCGGGAAAGTCGTGCAGCGCCCCCAGAAACTTCTTCTTGCGGGCCTCGCGGGCATCTTCGCTGACGAACTGACTGAGGTAGCCGAAGGGTTTGAAGAGCAGAAAGTGACGGTGGGGCATTCGGAAGGAAAAGGAGTAATGGGCCGGCCGCGGTAGGGCCAGCGGATGCAAAGCTACAACAGCGCCTGCCGTACGGCGCAGCTGGCAACGATGCCGGCATCGATTGCGCAAAGAAATATCCCTGCGCATGCGGCCCGCGCCCGGCTCCGGGGTTAGTATCAGACTGCCGAAGGCCGCACAGCTTCTATTTGTGCCTAATGCCATTGACCCGCGCTGCCGCTTCCACACCCTACCGTATGTACCGGAAATTCCGCCTTCCTCAATTCTCCCGTATTCTTTCAATTGGTTGCTTTGGTGCGCTGGCAGTGGTGGCCACAGCGGCCTCGCCAGTAGTGGCGCAGCAGCCTGCGTTTCCGGGCGCTGAAGGGGCGGGACGGTTCACGAGTGGCGGGCGCGGCACGGCGGCGGTGCCCACTACGGTGTTCGAAGTCACCAACCTCAACGACGACAACCAGCCTGGCAGCCTGCGCTACGCCCTCACCAAGGCTGCGCCGGCTCGCACGGTAGTGTTTCGGGTATCCGGCACCATTCATTTGCAGTCGCCGCTCACCATCAGCAAGCCCAATACCACCCTAGCGGGCCAGACCGCGCCCGGCGACGGTATCTGCCTCGCTGATTATCCGGTGAGCGTGAAGGCCAACAACGTCATTATCCGGTTCGTCCGCTTCCGGATGGGCGACAAAAACCAGAACAAAGGCCAAGTGGACGGGGGCGGGGGCGACGACGCTTTCGGGGGCGTGCGCAACAGCCGGCTCGTCATCGACCACTGCACCATGAGCTGGAGCACCGACGAGGTGCTGAGTGTGTACGAGGGCGACAGCACGACGCTGCAGTGGAACCTGCTGAGTGAGCCGCTCAACTATTCCTACCACTTCGAAACCGGCGACAAGGATTTTGAGCGGCACGGCTACGGCGGCATCTGGGGCGGGCAGCACGCCACCATGCACCACAACCTGTTTGCGCACTGCAACAGCCGGACGCCGCGCTTCAACGGCAGCCGCTATACACACCCAGCCGGCTTCGAAAACGTGGACTTCCGCAACAACGTCATCTACAACTGGGGCGAAAACAACGTGTACGCCGGCGAGGGCGGCAACTACAACCTCGTGGGCAACTACTACAAACACGGCCCCAGCACCAAGGAAAGCGTGAAGGCGCGCGTCGTGAATCCCTACAAGCTGGACAAGGGCAAAAACCCGCTGCCTTACGGCAAATTCTACCTCAGCGGCAACTACGTAGACGCCAGCGCCGACGTGACCCGCCACAACTGGCGCGGCGTGACCATGCAGGGTGGCACCACCGCCGATACCGTGCTGTCGAAGGTAAACCAGCCGTTTGATCTGGGCCTGGTAGCTACGCAAAGTGCCCCGGATGCCTACGCCGCCGTGCTGCAAAGCGTGGGCGCCAGCCTGCCCCGCCGCGATACCCTCGACCAGCGCATTATCCGGGACGTGACGCAGCGCCGAGGTCGCCTGATTGATGTGCAGGGAGGCTATCCGCACGGCACGCCCTACAGCGTGTCGCAGAAAGCCTGGCCGGAGCTGAAATCCACCCCGGCCCCCACCGACACCGACCACGACGGCATGCCCGACGCCTGGGAAAAAAGCCACGGCCTCAATTCCCAAGACGCTGCTGACCGCGCCAAAACTGGCCCTGACGGCTATACTATGCTGGAAGTGTACCTGAACAGCTTGGCGGTACTGCCTACGGCGCCAAAGGGGAAGTAAGAGCGGATAGACCTGCTGCTTATTCCCGCGTGAATAGGGATTTTCTGCCGCCCTGTTTCAGCGTGAAAGTATGCGTGGCCGCATCGAAGTCCATGATAATGCCAGCCGCATCGAATACGAACTGCGTTTTGGAACGGGCCGTGAGCGGAAACGCACCCTGGCCTGTTGCCTGCGCCATGAGCGTGGCGCCGGAGGCCGTAACGCTGATTTTCAGTGGCATCTGCTGGCTGGCGTAGTTGCCGGTGAATTGGCTGATATCCTGGGCCGTGAGGGAAACGGTAGGTGGGGTCGTAAAATCGGGCAGGCGGTAGGCGCGGCCGAAGTAACTGGATAAAGCGCCAATAGCTAGGTCGTTGCCCGAGAAGCCGTTAGAGCCGTTCGTGCACAAGGCCAGCGTGAGCTTTTCGGTGGGGTAGTAGCCGAGCGAAGACCGGAAATTGTCGATGGCACCGCCGTGGCCGAAGCTTTTGCGCTCGTAGAACGGAATCGTCATCAGGCCAATGCCGTATTTGTCCTGCATAGTCTGCATCTGCTGCAGGGTGGCCGGCTTCACCAGCTTGCCCGCATATAGGCCCTCAATGAAGCGCGCCAAATCCGTGGGCGTCGAGACGATGGCGCCCGCGCCGCCGGGAATGCTCATGTCGGTTTCCGGCTCGGGCTGCCAGGCGGTGCCGCTCCATTTGAACGAGGCCGCCTCGTGCTGTTTGCCGTCGATGCGGCCGCCGTAATAGGTATCCTTCAACTTCAGCTTGCCGGTGATGCGCTTCTGTAGGGCTTTCGCGTAGGGCTGTTTCGTGACCTTCTCCACGAGGTAGCCCAGCAGCACATAATTGGTGTTGCTGTACTCAAACTTTGCGCCCGGCTCGAAATCTACGGCTGGCTTGGCCATGATGGCCAGCAGCTCAGCCTGGGTTTTGGGCTGGGTCATGTACTGCTCGTAGGCCGGGTCGTCGGTGAAGTTGTGCAGGCCGCTGCGGTGGTGCAGTAGCTGATCCACGGTGATTTTGGTGGCGTTGGGCATCATCGGGAACCAAGTGGCAATAGGTGCGTCCAGCTTCAGCTTGCCTTCTTCCACCAGCTGCATCACCATGGTGGCCGTAAACGTTTTGCTGATGCTGCCAATGCGGTAGCGCGTAGCTGGCGTGGCGGGCCCGCCCGGCTGCTCAAGCCCCAAAGCGCGGCTATATATCACCTGCCCGTTCTGCGACAGTACGAGGCTTCCCATCAGCTTGTGGTTGGCTTCGAGGGCCGTAAAGAGGCTATCGAGCTTGGCCTTGTTGAACGGGGCGGCCGCAGCAGTTTGGGGCGGTACTTGGGTTGTTGTTTGAGTGGCGGTTTGGGCCAAAGACGTGCCGGCCAGCAGCAAGGAAAGGGCGAGTAGGGTAAATGTTTTGTGTAGCATGAGGATGGAGATAGGAAAGAGGGGCGAGGAAAGGTATAAGAACTACTTTTTAAAATACAACATCAGGTCCGTCCGGTGTGAGTTGCCGATGGGCAGCAGCGTGTTGTCGTGGAGCAGCACATTATCGGGCTGCAGCATGCGGATGTGAGCGGCGGCCACAATGAAGGAGCGGTGCACCCGCACGAAGGCCGGCCCCAGCACTTCCACCATTTCCTTCATGGTGTGGTGCAGCAGGTAGCTTTTGGTGGCCGTCGTGATTTTCACATAGTCCTTGCAGCCCTCCACATACACAATGTCGCGGTGCGGCACTTTCAGCAACCCCTGGCGCTCCTTCACCAGCAGGTACTTTTCGTCGGCCGTGTCGGTGGGTGGGGCGGGCTGGGTGGCAGGCAGGCGGGCCACGGCTTTCATAAACCGCTCGTAGCTGAAAGGCTTGAGCAGATAGTCGAGCACATCCAGCTCATATCCTTCGTAGGCGTACTCGCGGTAGGCAGTGGTCAGCACGGTTTTGGGCGGGTGCGTGAGGCTTTTCAGGAAGTTCAGGCCCGTCACGAGCGGCATTTCGATATCCAGAAACAGCAGATCCACGGGGTGCTGGGCCAGGTGCTCGTAGGCTTCCATGGCGTTGCGGCACTTGCCCGACAGAGTCAGCCCCGGCGTCTGGCCGATGAACTGAGTGAGCACCTGGTGGGCCAGCGGCTCATCATCCACAATCAGGCAACGAACGGGGGCAGGGGTAGTAGTCATAGCAATTAGTAATGAAGTTATGGGATGATGGAGTAATGAAAGCTCAGCATGCTGAGCGAAGGCGCAGCCTAAGCATCTTTACCGCTTCGTTGCAATGTCATTTAGACGAAGCGGTAGAGATGCTTCGGTAAGCTCAGCATGACGGGCTTTTAACATCACGTTCTGTTACGCAGGCCCGCTACACCCGCAGCATCAGCTCGGCGCGGTAGCGGCCGTCATGCTCGGTGAGGTGCAGCTCGTGGGCGTTGGGGTAATACAGGTTGAGGCGCTGCCGAATGTTCTGGAGGCCGATGCCGCCGCTGCGCTTGGCCGAGGCCGCCGGGGCTTCGGGCAGCATGTCGTTTTCGATGAGGAAGTGCAGCTGGCCGGGCGTGGTGGTGAGGGTGGCTTGCACGGTGGCCGCATCAGAAAAGTGGTGGCGGCCGTGCTTGAAGCTGTTTTCTACTAGCGGCAGCAGTAGTAGCGGCGGCACCTGCACGCCAGCCGTGTCGCCCACTGCCCGGAACTCCACCCGCGCGCCGGCATACTTGCGCTGCTCCAGCTCGAAATAGTTCTCCAGAAACTCCACTTCCTCGGGCAGCCCGATCTGCTGTTTGCCGCTGTCATAGAGCACGTAGCGCATCAGCTCCGAAAGCAGCAGAATGAAGCGCGGCGTTTCCGGCGAGCCAGCCAGACTCAGGCCGTAGATGCTGTTGAGCGTGTTGAACAGAAAGTGCGGCTGCAGCTGGGCCTTCAGTTGCTCCATCTGCAGGGCCAGATGGTCTTTTTCGAGGTGGCGGCGGCGGTATTCGTGCTCGAAGGCAATCCGCACGAACGCCACGCAGCTGAAGGCCAGCAAATCGGTGAACAGCAGGCTGATGTGGTATTGGGCGCGGCCCAGCAGGGTGGCGGCGGCTTCTAGGTATTCTTGCTGGTAGTAGCTCGCCAGCTGGGGCGGGCTGGGTATGTACTGAAACAGGCCGTGGGCCAGCACCAGGTTCAGCTTGATGCCCCACCACGTGTAGAGCAGCGCGCCAATTCCCAGCAGCGCATAGCGCCGGCGGCGCAGCAGCAGTGGCAAAAGCACGCGGTAGTAGGGTACAATGTAGAGCGTCGCCAGCAATGCAAACAGGATGAGCTGAGGGTAGGGGAAGTTGGCGCGCTCCGTGAGGGGCACAAGGCGTCCGGCTTCCTGCATGAAGAAGTTGTACTTGTATAGGCCCACGTACAGCGCCCACACCAGCCCCTCGAACACAAGCGGAAAACGACTGGGGCGGTCGGGGGCAGGAAGAGGGGCGGTGAGCTTTTGCATGGGGCCAAGTTGGCGGATTTTCTGGCCGCCTGCAGCATGCGCAAGGCCGGATTTCGACCAAAGGGGGTGTTTTTTTCGACTAAAAAAACGGGCCGGCTACTTAGTCGTGACGAGGGCAGGAGTGGTCGAAAAACGCGCTGGAAACGCGCCGGGCGGGTGTTGCTTTGCCCTATTCCCAGCCGGTTGGTAGCTGGGTTTTCCTCCGACATCCTCCTCTCTTTCAGCGCCATGAAACATGCTTCCGCCTCCCTGCTCCTCGTCACTGCTCTGGCCGCTGCACCGGCCGTAGCTACCGCCCAAACCGCGCCGGCTTCGGCCGCTCAGCGCGCCACGGCCCCTGCCCTGCGTGGCATCGTCGCCGACAGTGCTTCCCGGCAGGCGCTGGCCTTCGCTACGGTGGTGCTGCAGCCGGCCGCAGCAGCCCTGGTGCTCAGCACCGTCAGCAACGAGCAGGGCGCGTTTCACTTTGAGGCGGTGCCGGCCGGCCGCTACCAGCTGCTGGTGCGCTACATCGGCTACAAAACGCCCGCACCGCTGGCCGTGGAAGTAAGCGCGGGCCAGCCCGTGGCGCTGGCGCCGGTGCTGCTGGCCGCCACCGGGCAGCAGCTGAAAGGCGTGACCGTAACGGCCCGTAAGCCGTTCATTGAGCAGCGCGCCGACAAGCTTATACTGAATGTGGCCGAAAGTCCCATTGCCCAGGGTGGCAACGCTTCCGAAGTGCTGTCCCGCGCTCCGGGCGTGATTGAGCAAGGTGGCCGCTACCTGGTGCGGGGCAAAACGGCGCTGGTGCTCATCGACGGCAAGGCCACCAACCTCGGCGGCAACGACCTGGCCGACCTACTCGCCTCGCTGCCCAGCAATACCCTCGACAAAGTGGAAGTGGTGGCCAACCCCTCGGCCAGATACGACGCCAATGGCGGGGCCGTCATCAACATCCTCACCAAGAAAAACAGCGCTTTCGGGACCAACGGCAACGTGAGTGCCGGCGCAGGGGCCGGCCGCTTCGCTCGCTACAACGGCGGCCTCTTACTGAGCTACCGCCGCGACAAGCTGAACGTGTTCGGGGGGCTCGACTACCAGCGTACTAAACAGTACCGCCGCTTCGACAGCAACCGGGTGCTGAACCAGGAGGCACGTATCGATGAGGCGAGCTACAGCGTGACGGAGCGCAACAGCCAGACGGCCCGCATCAACGTGGACTACGACCTGACCAAACGCAGTTCAGTAGGCCTGCAGATCCGAGGCATAGCCAGCGCCCGCGAAACCAACGGCAATACCCACTCCGCCGTAGCCAACCTGAACGGCCCGATCAGCGCGACCAATGGGCTGCAAACCAACGGCACCGGGCGGGGATTCAACCCAACCATTAGCCTGTACTACCGCACGTTGCTGGATTCGGCCGGCGGCGAGCTGAAACTCAACGCGGATTACCTCACTTTCAACAAGCGCTTCGACGAGCAGTACCACAACGCCGGCTTCAACCTGCAAAGCGAGGACGCCACGGCCAGTGCGCTGCGCACCTACTCGCCGGCCACCAACTCCGTAGCCTCTTTCACCGCCGACTACACGCGCTCCTTCGGCAAAGCCACGGCGCTGGAAGCGGGCCTGAAGTCTTTGCGCACCGTTACTGATAACGACATCCACTGGGAAAACGAAGGCGAAGGTGGCACCTGGCTCAACGACGAGCGGCGCACCAACCACTTCGTGTACCGTGAGTACATCAACGCGGGCTATGCCTCGGTGCGCCAGACGGTGAGCAAGACAGTAGGCGTACAGCTGGGGTTGCGGGCCGAGCACACGCACAGCGAAGGCGAATCGCTGACGCTCAATCAGCAAAACAAGCGCGACTATTTCAACCTGTTTCCGAGCGTGGCGCTGGACTACAGTATGTCGGAGAAGCAGCAGTGGAATTTCAGTTACCAGCGCAAGATTGACCGGTTCCGCTTCGACATCGTTAATCCCTTCCTGACCTACATCAGCCCCTATCTGTACTACCAGGGCAACCCCAACATCCGGCCCTCGTTTTCGCACAACTTCTCCGTTTCGCACAGCTACAACAGCGCAGTGGCTACCTCGCTGAGCTACGGCCGCCACACCAATGCCCTGGCCAGTGTATTCCGCCGCGACCCGGCTACCAGCGTCCTCATTCAGTCCGACGCGAACCTGAGCCGGGCCACCACGCTGGATGCCAACATGAGCCTCACCAAGCAGATTGGTGGCGGCGCAATAACCACGGTGAATTTTGTGGGAGCCACGTACGTCCGTTTCTACTCCCCCACCATGCCCTGGCTGAACCAGTCGAGTGTGGGGGTAATGGCCAGCAGCAACACCACGGTGAACATGCCGAATGGCATGCGGGCCGAGCTCAACCTGTTCTACCGCACGCCGCTCACGTACGGGGCCTACTCGTTCAAAGCCCAGTACAACGGCAGCATTGCGGTATCAAAGCCGGTGCTGAAAGAAAAGGGCACGCTCACGCTGACCGTGCTCGACCCGCTGAATCTGCAGGTAAACCGCTACAACACGCGGGCAGAAGGGGTACAGGCGTACAGCCTCGATAAAACCGAGACCCGCTTCGTGCGGCTGAATTTCAGCTACCGCTTCGGCAACCAGAAAGTGAAGGCCATCAAAACCCGCCGCACGGGCATCGAGAGCGAGAAAATGCGCCTGGAAAACTAGGCCGCCGAAACGGATTTGTGCAGCCACTGCCATGCCCCGGTGCTTCCTTCTACCCGGAGGAGGCGCCGGGGCAGAACGGGTAGAGAGTTGCGTTGAGCGCAAAATTCATAGCCGCAGATTTCGACCAACAGGGGGCATTTCTTCGACCAAAAAACCGGGCCGTCTGATTCGTCGCCTCGTGGCCCGCCGTGGTCTAATAAAGCTTCTTTTCGCCTCGGCAGGGCCATTCCTTTGTGTCGTTGCCAGTCGCTGAACGGCTGGCTTTTCTCTCCCGACACCTCCTTTCCCCGGTCCCATGAAAACCTTGTTCCGCTCCCTGCTCGCCGCCGCTTTGTTCACCGGTGCTTCCTGCACTGCCTCGGCCCAGACGGCTCCCGCTGCCCCGGTAGCGCCTGCCGCCGACACGGCCCGCATCACGCTCAACCCGGCCCTCATCAACGCCGTGAACACCCAAACCTTCGAGCAGTTCCGCGAAACGGTGCGCCCGCTCATCGCCCAGATGGCTGGCAAACGGGTGGTAAGCATGGGCGAAGGCACCCACGGCACGGCCGAGTTCTACAAGCTGCGGTTCTGGCTGACGCGCATCCTGGTGGAAGAGCACGGCTTCGACCGGCTAGCGCTGGAAAATACTTACGGCGACACCCACCTGCTCAACCAAGCCATGCAGCAGCGCACTTCCACCGACCTCAAGCCGCTGATGCAGAAACACCTGCTTGGCATGTGGCAAAACCGCGAAATGGAAGAGCTACTGACTTGGATGCAGACCCATAACCGCTCTAACCGCCGCCAGGTAGAGCTTACCGGTATCGACGTTATGTTCTCTACCGCCGATGCTCAACTGCTTCAGCAGGGCTTGGCCAAAAGCAAAAATTCTGATCTGCAGGCCGCCGTGGCGCAACTCCTGAAAAGCGCCCAATACAACGATGCATACTGGTACAAGATGAGTGACAAGACCTTTAAAAGAAACCGCGAGGAGTGGTTGGCCAACGGTAGTGCAGGGTACAAAGCCGCTGAAAAACTAGTGCAGGCGCTGCCTACCATCAAACTGCCCCGCAAGCAGCAGGAAGTGCTGGCCGGAGCCGCCAAAAATGCCCGTCTGGGGTTCGATGTATTCTATCAGTACGAAGTGTTCAAGCGTGATGCCTCCCGCGACAGTGCCTTCGCCGAAATGACCAAATTTGTAGCTGGTGATAACCACAAGGTGATTATTTGGGCTCATAACGCCCATGTGGGCCGCAAAGCCATTGATGCCAAAAGCAGCAACGGCGGTGGCACCGGCGACTACCTCGAACGGATGTTTCCGGGCCAATATTTCGTGCTAGCTACTGGTACCGGCTCCGGCACTTATGCCGCTACCACGGAGCGCTTCATCTCGCCGGCAAGTGTGATGAGTTCCTATCCGCTGCCTGCCCCCAAAGCCGGCTCTTGGGAAGAAGCTATGAGCCAGGTGAGCAGCCCGGTATACTATTTCAGCACGAATCAGTTGGGCAAGCAGGACCTGGTGCGCCCGCACCGCCTGATTGGGCAGACCGCCGGCGGCGAGAACTACTACAACGATACCAGGCTCAGCGCCGCCTACGACGCGCTGCTGTTTGTGCGCCAAAGCACGGCCGCCACGCCCCTGCGCTAGCTTCTGTTTACGTGTGCTATTGAGGTGAATTTTTCAGGTGAACTACTTAGGTGTACTATACAAAACGGCGGCAGCTCATCAGGAGCTGCCGCCGTTTTCTTATATGATGATATCGGGTGCTGAATAGCGACGTGTGCTACCGCGTCACCCGCGCTTTGCCCTTGTTGCGCACGTCGCTGGCACCGGAGCTGCGCGCCGACAGTTCCTCTTCCACAAAAACGTAGGCATCGGAAGCACCGGAGGCCTGTACATCGGCTTTGCGGCTTTGCAGGTTGGAAGCTTGGTAGTCGCTGCTGCCGCTGATTTGTACCTGCTGGCGCTCTACGTGGCCCGAGAGGCGGACGTCGGAAGCGCCGGATGCCTGCACTGTCAGCCGTTGGGCATCGAGGCGCAGTGTCACATCACTGGCGCCGCTAGCTTTAATGCTGAAATCATCGGCCTTGAATGTAGACTCGCTCTTGATATCGGAAGCGCCGCTGGTTTCCACACCGGTCAGGCGTGGGCAGGTCACGTACACCGTCACCTTTTTGTTGCTGAACAGCTGCATAGGCGCATCCTTGTCGCGGTAAATCATGAGCGTGCCATTCTGTACTTCCGTCCGGATGTACTTCTCCACGTCGCTGTCGGCTTCCACTTTCACCTGCGTAGTCGTGCCTTTGGTCAGCACTACGTTGCAGGCTCCGCTGGTCCTGAGCTTCTGGAAAGCGGCGACCTGCCGGAGTTGCTGCGCCTGCCCGGCAATTACAGAAACGGTGCTGAGCACAGCCGCTACGGCCAGCGACTTGAAGAGGGGAGAAGTACGCATAACAACAAGGCTAAATGAGAGAAAGAACTGGCTTACACTTACATAGATGTAGCTGCCGCTGCCACCGTTGCCCGGCCCGCCAGATTTTTCTCTATCAGCAGTTTTAGGTTGACAAACTAGAGTTCTATCCCCGTCAGCAGTCTGAACACAGTAGGCTCTGTTTGAAAGTTGTGGTAGACAAAGTAACCGCTTAAGCAAGGGCCAATTCCTAACGGTCCGGCTACTGCAGAAGCGGAAGGGCGCAGCGGCTTCCGCAACCTCACCGTAACCTCAGCCGTATCAGCCCCCCGTATAGCCGCCCGGCTATATCCGGTTTCCATTGATTCCAATTTCCATGAATAAGACCCTGTTCCTTGTTTCGGCAGCCGCTACGCTGGTGGCCGCTTCCTGCACTCAAGACAAGCCCGCCGCTGTAGATGCGGCGACTACGCCGGCTGCCGATACGGCGGTGGTAGTTTCGGATGCTAACCTGGCAGATACTGCCGCCTACCGCACCGATGCTGACCAGCTGGCTGCCCGCATTGCCGAAGACCTCAAGCTGACGGATACGGTAGTCGTAACACGTATCGAGAAAACCTATTACACCCGTGGCCGCCGCCTCAACGAAATCGAGACGCGCTATGCTACCGATACTACCGGCCGCTACGCTGCTCTGCGCCAGGTGAACGACGACACGGACCGCGAGGTGAAAACCATCGTAACGGACCCGAACCAGTACAATACGTACTCGTCTAACCGTGGTACCTACTACGATGGTACGCCCTACACTACCGTAACGGTGCGCGACGAGGCTCCTGCAGCCCGTCGGAGCAGTGGCCCAGCCATTGTGAAGTACGACAAGAAGAAGAACGGTGAAACCAAAATTGTATACGCCAACGGCAAGACCGTGAAAGTAGACAAAGACGGCGACCGGAAAGTAGAATACCCCAGCGGCACCAAAGTGAAGCGTGACGCCGACGATGGCAACGTAAAAGTGAAAGACTAGCTTTCAGCTAGATAGTAAGATAAAAGCCCCCGCCCGTTCTCGGTGCGGGGGCTTTTGCGTTATTCGGCATGGTGGGCGCCAGTTACACCATACCGGCGCAGCTCAGCATCAATATGCTGGTTCCAACGCTGCTGCCCGGCCGCGTCGGTGCCGTGGTGAGTTTCAGAATCGTACTGGTCCTGCAAGCGGTTCATTTCGGTGAAGGATTTTAGATACTGCAGCTGCAGGATGCTGTTGTAGTCTTCCACGGTCAGGCTGTCGGCGGTGGCTTTGCGCCGAAACCGTTCGGCCACCAGCTTCACTAGATCAAAGTGGCGCTGCTCGTGATTAAGATGAGACGCTGTCTGCTGGCCCGGCCCCACCCACGACGAACTGCGCACCACGAATACCTGCAGTGTCAGGTCCAGCTCCACTACGCCGTTCTGCACACGCGGCTGCCCCCGGTAGGCGAAGCCGGGAAACACGGTAGCAGCGTAATTACCGGGTCGGGGCCTGCCTGTAAAATCGGACCAGCGTAACGGGCGAGCCGGGTCGTAGAAGAGCGTGTCGGGCTCGGTGCGGCGCAAGTCGTTATGAAACGTAGGATGCACGCTCGCGGCCAGGCGCACATCATGGGCAGTGGCGGCGTTCATCCAGCCGTTCAGGTAGCGTAAGGCATCGGTGAGGGAACGGCGCAACGTGGGCTCCACCAAGCTGTGGTCGGAAGGAAGGCGGCCATAGCGGGCCCCGCCGCGGTACTCGGTCAGCAGGAGCGGAGGCCCCTCAGGACGTTGCCATTCAAACGCCAGCTGCAACGCTATCCGGCCTTCTATCTGTCCTCCTGGTGTTGCTGTTTCCGTCACGCGGCATTCCTTTATCCGAATGATAATCGGGCGCAGAGCGGCATTGTGAGGAAGGCTTTTCCGGAAAAAATGCTGCAAAGCTTCTGTTCCGCCGCCCTGCAAATCAACGGCGACGGGTGCCCCCGGCATAGCACCAGATTTGGCCGGTACCGGCAGCAGCCAAGCCACCGCCGTGCGGTCGGGCCGCTCATCCCGCACTTCCGCAATGGTAAATGTGGTGGGTCGTATATCCAGCGGTAGCACTTGCAGCACTAATGGCTTCAGTGGGCCGGCTGGCACAGCGGCCAGCACTACCAGCAGTAACAGGAGCCAGCCGGCAACTCCCGGCCAATTATTTGGGCGGGTATCAACCATGAAATACGTCGGTGAAGGCAACCATCAGGTGCCATACATCCGGCGGCAGCGGTGCGTTCCGCCCGTTCAGGAAAACCGGCTGGCTACGCCGCAGTGCGCTGCCGGCGGTATTCGGTAGGGCTGTAGCCGGTGTAGCGCCGGAACGTTTTGTTGAAGTGCGACAGGTTGTTGAAGCCGCTGGCGTAGCACACTTCCGTCACCGAGAGGTCATCGTCCAGCAGGCGGCGGCAGGCTTGGCCCACGCGGTATTCCTGCAAAAACTCGGTTAGGGTAAGCCGGGTCATCTTTTTGAAATAGCGGCAGAAAGCCGGCACCGACAGATGCGCCACCTCGGCTACCTGCTGCACCGAGAGGCTAGCCCGGAAATAATGCTGCTCTACAAACTGATACACCCGGCTCAGGCGCTGCTGTTCCTTGCCACTCAGGGCCTGGCTGCCTGCACCAGCGTGTAGCGGTGTATAGTCTTGGGTATCGGCCTGGGCTAGGCGCTGCAGCACCTGCAGAAGCAGCAGCAGGCGTGTGAAAGGCGGGGCCACTAGCAGCTGCCGCAGCAGTTCGCCTACTGCCACTCGTGTGCGGCCTGCAAACGAAAGACCTTCGTGCGAGCGGGACAACAGTTGCCGGATTTCGGCCATTTCCGGGTGCTGCCAGAACTCAGGACCCAGAAAGTCGGACCGCAGCTGCACTACAATTTCCTCAAATGGCGTGCCCGCCGGTAGTCCGTAGCTGAACGTCAGGTGCGGCAAATCGGGCCCTATAAGCACCAACTCCCCCTCCTCAAACCGCGAAATGTGCTGCCCGATGTGGCGCCGGCCGCTGCCCTGCGGAATATACACCAGCTCGTACTCCGGGTGATAGTGCCAGAGCAGCCCGGCACTCTGTACTTCGGTGTAGTGCAGCAGCGTAAAGGAGCTGTCGGCAGTTGGGTGGATGGGCTCAAACTGAAGCTTCATGGCGAGTGATGCCGTAGTGGCTTGTTTTTATTTGCAAGATTAACACATTCGGTCAACACAGCACCCGAATAGGGTAATTAAGGTGTAGTAACCCCCTCATTTGCTGCCGAAATTGTATCAAGCATTCGGCACTACTCTAAGCAGGCTGCTTGGGTAGTTTTGAAAGGCTGTCAACTGTTTGATTTTCAGATTTATATAAAAGAGGTAGGCGCGTTTCGGTTGAAGCGTATTGCTGCTTAAAAACAACAACAACTGGCGCAAGCCAGTCGGTGAGTAGGCCCCTAACCCTGCTCACCACCATCATCCGGCGGCATTGGGTGGGAATTTTGCCGCTGGACCGTTCGTGTCATTTATTGCCGGACGATAAAAAAGCTGAGGCCTCTAGGTCTCAGCTTTTTTCGTTTCCCGGGCCTTCCTCTGTGTCAATGCAGGCAGCATTCTGGAGACAAAAGTCTAAGGATGACCATTAAGAGCAGTTTGCGACTTAGGCGTTTTGGGCGCGCTGAGTAGTTCCAGCGTGTGTGCCAGCAGGTCGTTGCTGCCCCATAGGCCGTGGCCCGGCACTACTATTTCGGCTTTGGGGTAGCGGGCGGCCACTTTGCGCACCGTAGCGGGCCACTGCTTCAGATTCGCCTCATCAATATTTCCGAGGCTGGGTGCCGCCGCTTCTTTCACCAAGCAGCCCCCAAAAAGCACCCGCTGTTTGGGTAGCCACGCCACCAGATTGTCGGGAGCATGGCCTGCACCCGGGGAAAACAGTTCCAGCCGCGTCCGACCCGCCTTAATGACGGTAAAAGGCTTGATAGCCGGCGTAGGGGTGCCGAAACCCAGCTTCATAGCGCGTTTGGCGGTGAGGGGCGTGCTATACACGTTGATGTGGTTGGCGCGCAGAACGGCCAACCCTCCCAGCCGGTCTTCGTGGGCATGCGAGATAATAACGAGCCGTACGCGCTGGTGCAGGCTGTCGGCTACCCAGCGCAGCAGTTCCAGCGTTTGGTCAGGGTCCCAGGCCGTATCCAGCAGCACCGCACCTTTGCTGGTGCTAATGATGAGGCCGTTGGATGGAACTGGCGTTGCCGTGCCAGGGTAGCGGCGGTAAGAGGTGTGCACAAAGATATCCGGTGCTATGCGGCGTACCTGCAGGTGCAATGGGGCCGGTTTTGGGCGGGGCGGCCGCGCCAGTAAGAGCAAAGGAGCGAGCAGAAAAGCGGCCAGTAGCGCCAGCTGGCTTGGGGCACGCAGGCCGCGCAAAAACGAAAAAAACATCAGCAGAGCAATAAACAAGCTCCCCTAACGGCCCGGCTACCGGGATAGTGCCCTAGCTGGCAAAAGTGCCACTCAATCAGGAAATCATCTGCCGGACATGATGCTCCAGATGCACGGTATAGTCTTCTATTAGCCACCCCAGCGTCACGGCGTAGCCGTTATCAAACTCGCAGCAATGCGCCAGTTTATCGGGTGTGAGCTGCACAATAAGGCGAGCTAACTGCTGGTTATGGAGCGTCCAGAGCTGGAGCAGTTCGGTTACGGGAGCGGTGTGATAGGCTCCGCATTCCACCCACCCGTTCTGGTCGTAGGGTACCACTCGGTAAGGAGTCGGCTCCAATTGGCACAGCACAAATCGGCGGTGGTTGTTCACGGCCGAATCAATCAGATGCCCCAGAATCTGGCGGCGCGACCAACCTCCCGGAGTCAGGGGACGGCACAGGTCACTCTCTTCGTAGACCGGTAGCCGCTCGTTCAGCAACGCCAGCATCTGGTGCAGGCGCTGTAGCGGTTCCGTCACTGCAAGCCCCGCAGCTTTCGGCGTATACAATGGTTCAGAAACTGCCATAGCGGCTACCAACGCGGGCACCGCCCGTCTGAAAGAGTACAATAAACCATTCGTAACGCAGCCGATTTGCTGCAAAAGTACTGCGCAATACTGTGACTATTGCCGTAAAAATTAATTATAAGAAGTTGACTAATAGATTTTTATTGGTCGTGGGAGGTATTTGTTCCGTTTAAACCGGAAACGACATCCTGTGTAGTATAGAAAAATATAAATGTATAATGAAGAGTATGAGCAGCTTACCAGGAAACGTGTGGTGCTGCGAATAGCGTGAGGATATGGGTTGCAGCGGCTGGTGTACTTTCTGGCTAAAGCTCCCGAACTTACGTACCCGCATCAGCCTCCTATTTCCCACCGTTTGCCAGCACCCATGAAAACTGTTCCCACTTCTGCTGCTTCTGGGTTGCCGCAACTTTTTGCGCAGCAGCAGGCCCGTTCCGAAGCGTTGCGCCGTGAGGATGCCGCGCCCCGGCTGGCGCGCCTGCGCAAGCTGGCCCGTTGGATAGCTGACAACCGCGCCGCCATTCAACAGGCCCTGTACGCCGATTTCCGCAAGCCCGCCACCGAAACCGACGTCACGGAAATCTGGCCCTCCCAAACGGAAATCAGGCATACCATCCGGCACCTGAAGCAGTGGATGGAGCCGCACCGCGTCGAGACGCCGCTGGCACTAATGGGTGCCCGCGGCTGGGTACAGTACGAGCCCAAGGGCGTCTGCCTCATTATTGCGCCCTGGAACTACCCGTTTTATCTGGCCATTGATCCGCTGATTTCGGCGCTGGCCGCCGGCAACTGCGCTATCATCAAGCCCTCCGAAATGACCCCGACCGTGGCCGCGCTGCTCAGCCGCATGGCCCGCGAAATCTTCGATCCGGCCGAGGTGACGGTGGTGGAAGGCAACAAGGACGTGGCTACGAAGCTACTGGAGCTACCATTCCACCATATCTTCTTCACGGGCAGTCCGCAGGTAGGCAAGGTAGTGATGCGCGCCGCCGCCGAACACCTGAGCAGCGTGACGCTGGAGCTGGGCGGCAAAAGCCCGGCCATTGTGGATGAAACCGCCAATCTGCGCGATGCGGCCGAGAAAATCGTGTGGGGCAAAGGCATCAATGCTGGCCAGACTTGCGTGGCCCCCGATTACCTGCTGGTGCAGGAATCCGTGCAGAGCCAGCTACTGGAAGAAATTGGGAAAGTGGTGCGCCGCCTGTATGATACCGAAGGAAACGGCGTAGCCGCCTCCGATTCGTATGCGCGCATCGTCAATCAGCATCATTTCGAGCGGGTGGCTGGGCTGCTGGAAGATGCGCAGAAGCAAGGAGCCACCGTGGCACTGGGCGGCCATGTAGATGAGCGGCAGCGCTTCATCGAGCCTACCGTGCTGCTCAATGCTCCCTCAGATAGCCGCGTAATGCAGGAAGAAATATTCGGGCCGCTGCTGCCGGTGCGCACCTTCCGCACCCTTATGGAAGCCACTGATGAGGTGAACTCCAGGCCCAGGCCGCTGGCGCTGTATGTGTTCACGCAGAGCCGCGAAAACCAACGCTACCTGCTGCGCAACATCCCGGCGGGCGGGGCGGCCGTCAACGAAACTATCCTGCACCTTGCCCACCCCGACCTGCCCTTCGGTGGTGCTGGCAACAGTGGCCTAGGGCGGGCTCACGGCCACGCTGGCTTTCTGGCGTTCAGCAACGAAAAGTCGGTGCTGCGCCAACGCATAGGCCTTACCGGAATCAAGAGCTTTTACCCGCCCTACACGCCCAAAGTGCAGAAGATGGTGAACCTGCTCCTGCGCTGGCTATAAGCGGCCGCCCACTATCTTTCAATGCAAGGTCCTACAGCAGCCGTTGTAGGACTTTGTTTTGGGATTTAAGTATGCAAGCCGAGTAATTCTGCGGGAAAACTCCGATATTTTCAGAACCGGCCGGCCTAAGTAAGCCGCTGATTCCCGCATTGCTTTCTGAACACGATGACTTTTACCGATGCCCAGCGCGAAACGCTCCGCGCCCTCGCCGATACCTTTATTCCGGCTCTGGATGGCCCGGCCGAACAAGCTGCTTTCTGGCAGCGCCACGGCTCCGAGGGAGTGAACCTGGACCAGATAGGAGAGGTGCTGGAGGAGCAGCCGGCGGCAGCCCGCGCCGAATTTGTGCAGCTGCTACGGCTGCTGAATACGCCCACGCTGGGCCTGACGTGGTTTGGGCCGCTCCGTCCGTTTGCTAGGCTACAGCCCGCTCAGCGCGAAAAGATGCTGCAAAGCTGGGCGCAGAGCAACCTGCCGCAGTTGCGCAAAGGCTTTCATGCGCTGCGCAAGCTGTTCACATTCCTGTACTACGGCGGCTCCACCGCCGAAACCGGCAACCCGGTCTGGGCGGATATGGGCTACCCCGGTCCGCAGCCCGACGCTGTAGTGGATACGCCCCGTCCGATTCGGACGCTGCAGCCCACGCAGGACACTGTATATGAGTGCGAAGTGCTGGTGATTGGCAGCGGCGCGGGCGGTAGCGTGGTGGCCGGCGAGCTGGCTGCCGCCGGCCACGACGTGCTGGTGCTGGAAAAAGGCCCCTACTGCCACGGCTGCGACTTCACGCAGCGCGAAGTGGACATGATGGGCCGCCTCTACGACGCCAAAGGCACGCTCAGCACCCAGGACGGCGGCATCGGGATTCTGGCGGGTTCCTGCCTGGGCGGCGGCACCACCGTCAACTGGGCCGGGGCGTTCCGCACCCCCGACTACGTGCTGGAGGAGTGGGCCCGCGAGCATCAGGCGCCGCATTTTACTTCGCCTGAGTTCAAAGCCAGCCTGGAAGCGGTGAGCCGGGCCCTGAGCGTGAACACCGACTACACGCGCCACAATGGCCAGAACCAGGCGCTATGGGACGGGTCGCGCCGGCTGGGGCAAGAGGTGAAGCTGATTCCGCGCAACGAAAAGGGGCTCAGTGATTCGGAGGAGCATTTCCGGGGCCTCGGGTTCAGCACCATGGGCGACGCCTACGGGATCAAGCAGGGCACGCTGAACACCTATCTGCTGCAGGCCTTTGAGCACGGCGCCCGCCTGCTGGCCGACACGCGCGTGGAGCGGGTCATCATCGAAAATGGCCGCGCGGTGGGAGCCGAAGCCGTGCATACGACTGCTGACGGACGCTCGGTACGCGTGACAGTGCGGGCCAGGCGCGTGGTGGTGGCAGGCGGCGCTATCCAGACGCCGGCCTTACTGCTGCGCAGCGGACTGAAGCATCCGCACATCGGGCGCCACCTCAACCTGCATCCTACGGTGGTGGTTTCGGGGCTGTATGAGCAGGAAATGCACCCGTGGTACGGGCCCAGCATGTCGGTGGTGAACGACACATTTACGCGTATCGGGGGCACCAACTACGGGGCCAAGCTGGAAACGCCGCCCGCCCATGCCGGCCTGATGAGCATGGTGCTGCCCTGGCTGTCGGGGGAACAGCACAAGCGGCTGATGCAGCAGGCGGCGCACCTGGGATCGTTCATCGTACTGACCCGCGACCGGGACGGCGGCCGCGTCAGCATCGACCGGCACGGCCAGGCCCTCATCGACTACAACCTCAGCGACTACGACCGGGCGCACATGCTGGCCGGCATCCGGGCTGCGGCCGAAATTCATGCTGCCGCCGGGGCGCATACCATCTTGCTGCCCCACGGCACGCAGCCTACGCTACGCGTGCAGGATGGCCGGATTCAGAACCCCGAGGTGCTGGAGCGGCTGCCGCACCTGGGCTGGAAGGCCAATCAGTTCGGGCTCTATAGCGCCCACCAGATGAGCACCTGCCGGATGGGCGGCAACCCGGCCACCCATCCCACCAGCCTCACCGGCGAACTGTACGACGTGCAACACCTCTTTGTCGCCGATGCTTCGGCCTTTCCGGCGTGCAGCGGCGTAAATCCAATGCTCACGATTATGGCACTGGCTCACTACACGGCGCAGCAGCTGAAAATCAATCTGACAGAAGGTCAGCATGTGGCCGCTGCGGCTGTTGCGGCAGGTATCTGACGGAATATAGCCACCGCAGAATAGACAAAAGCCGGCGTTTCTGCGTATGCGGGGCACACGCCTGTTTTCGTTCCTGCCGTATGCATCTCTCCCGTCCCTTCCTCACTCTGGCGCTATTGGCCACGCTGGCTGCTGGCTGCGCCCGCCGCAACAAGAGTATCCCCGAAGCCAAATCGGTGTCAACGGCGCCTACCGTGACGGCCACTGCCGCCCGCGACCTGACTGATGTGATGACTGACGAACTAAAGCTGCGCCCCGATCAGCAGCAGAAAGTACGCGCCATCCTCACCACCACTGCTGAGCAGGTGAACACCGCCCGGCAACAGAATGCCAACAATCGTCCGGCCCTAATGGCTGAGCTCAAGCGCATCAATGTCTCTTCCGATAAACAGATGCAGCAGGTGCTAACTTCTACCCAGTACCAGCAGATGAAAGCCAAGCAGCGCCAGATGCAGGCCGAAATGCAGAACCGTAAAGCCGGCCAGTAGCCCGCTGCTTAGGCTCTGGCTAAAACGCCCCGGTCCGCCAGCTTGCTGCTGGTTGGCTGGGGCGTTTGCGTTTGTGTAGTGGCACAGTGTACAGGCAACTGTTGTGAATGGAGTTGCATCTGCCTCTGCAGCCGGAAGTTCCGGTTCGCACAGCACCACCACGCTTCTCAGCCGGCAGCCATGAAACGACACGTACTACTCCTCGGAATATTGCTCCTAGTAAGCAGCGCTGCTACCGCCCAAACTGTTGCGGCAGCCGAAAAACAAGCCCTTGCCAAGCAACTTAATCAGTTGCTGCGCGACCCCGCCAAGCCGAAGCAGGAAGTGAAGCTAGAGCTAGATGGCTGCCATGTGCAGCAAATCATCCGCGACAATGACGCCGATGTGCAGATGTCGCAGCCTGTAAACGTGAGCGTAAGCAAAGGCAGCTCCGACTGGGCCGTGAATGTGAGTAGTGGCCGGTTTGAGATGAAAATGGGGTTCGAGTGGAGTGAGGTCACCGGGCTGAGCTACGCGCCACAAACCGAAGACGGCCAGCATACCTACGAACTCAGCGTGAAACGTCAGAGCAAAAACAGTAACGTCACAACGGAAATGACGCTGTATACCGCCGACGAAGCGGTGGTGAAAGACGTGGTGCGCCGACTGGAAAAAGTGCGTCTGAGCTGCCGGTAGCAGGTCGTTGGCGGCGGCTCACAACCTTCCGCAGCGGGTTTCGTTCGCACGGTGCTGTTCTCTTTCACACCCTACGTATGCGCCGCCAGTCCTACCTGCTTCATTTCAACCCGAAACTCAGCCTGAACGCCGCCGGCAAGCACGTCCGCGACGGGCTTTCCACCGTGCTACGCACCGGCGACAACATCTGGGTAAGCTGCGACGAGCGCACCAGCATTGAGCGGCTGCGCCTGACCGGTACGCATGAGTTCGGGCAGCATTGCCGTTATCAGCTGGCCGATCTGCTGGACCTCACAAACGAGGCGGAAGACGTGGAAATCGACATTGAAGGAATGGGCGAGTGCGGCCACTATCTGTGGATTATTGGTTCGCACAGCCTCAAGCGCAAGCAGCCCAAGCCCGACGAGGAGGATGTCGCTAAGCAAATTGCGAAGCTGGCGAAAGTAGAGGAGGAGCCCAGCCGCTACCTGCTGGCCCGGGTGCCGCTACTGCTGAATCCCGAAACCGGCGACTACGAGCTGTTCAAGGAAGCTCCACACCCCACTGATTCTACGCAGACTCTGCGCGCCGCCCAGATTCGGGCCGACGACACCACCAACGACCTGCTCGATTTGTTGGCGAAGGACCCGCACCTGAAACCTTTCATGCAGATTCCGGGCAAGGATAATGGCTTCGATATAGAAGGGCTGGCCGCTGCGCCTGATGGGCGGCTGTTTGTAGGCTTGCGCGGACCCGTGCTCCGTGGCTGGGCCATTGTGCTTGAACTACTGCTCCGGGAGGATAAGCACGGCCGTCTGCGTCTCGATGAGGTGCCTGGCGCCACGGAGAAATACTACAAAAAACACTTTCTGGACCTGGGTGGCATGGGCCTGCGCGAACTGCGCCAGCGCGGCAACGATATGCTGTTGCTTGCCGGTCCCACCATGGACCTCGACGGCACTATTGCGGTATACTGCTGGCCTGATGCACTGCGCCAGGAGCAAGACAGCCTGATTGGGCCCGATAAGTTGCAGCGCCTGTTTGATGTGCCGCATGGCTCGGGCCCCACTGCTGGCCAAGACAAAGCCGAAGGAATGGCCATACTCGATAAGGAACACGTGCTCATCGTGTTTGATAGCCCCACCGACGCCCGCAAAAGCCAGCCGCACTGCGTGGTAGCCGATGCCTACCGAGTAGAACAGTAAACAGCAGCTAGGCTGGCCGAAACAAAAACAACAGTTACTGCTTGCTGAGAGGCAACAACCAAACGCGCGCACTTTTGGTCCGCGTTTTCCTGCTTTTATTCCTCTCCACACGCCACACCTATGGTTCGCACCCCCGAAACCACGCACCGCATCCACTTCCAGGACTGCGACATGCTGGGCCACCTCAACAACGCCCGATTTCTAGACTACTTCCTCAATGCCCGCGAGGAGCAGGTTATTCAGCACTACTCCCTGAACATGGGCAAACTGGCCCGCGAGCAGAACGGGGCCTGGGTGATTACCAAGCACCACGTAAGCTACCTGCGGCCCGCCAACCACGGCGAACTGGTCCGCATTCGTACCCAGCTCATCCACTTCGATAACTCCAACCTAGTAGTGGAAATGCAGATGCTCAGCGAAGACAGCCAACGGCTGAAAGCCTTGCTCTGGTCGGAAATGGCATTTGTGGCCGTGAAATCCGGTACCCGCTCCGAGCACTCTGATGAGCTGATGGATTTGCTGGAAAAGCTGGACGTAGACGAAATTGACTACGACCCTGATGGGTTCGATGACCGGGTAAGAATGGTGCGCAAGCAACTCAAGCAGCTACGCCGCGACGAAGAATAGGCAGCACTAATGCAACTCAAGTGGCAGCTTCTGCACCAACAACCTGCTACTGTTAGCGAGCTTATATCTACAAAAAAGCCGGAATGCACTAAGCATTCCGGCTTTTGCTTTCTGCCCAATTCCGCTTAGGGTACCAGCTGCAGCAGAAGCGCGGCATAGCGGTGATACACTACGTAAAAACTGATATCAAACAGCAGCAGAAAAATGCCTTGCACCCATAAGGAGCGGCCAAAACCCCGGAGCCGTTCGGGTTTGAGAGCCGCTGTGCCGGCGCGGGCACGCAGCCAGCTCCCAATGCAGATGTATGCGGCATCGAGGCCGACATTGAGCAGCAGTATCTTCTCAAAATTGAACTGAGCCGTAAGGCTGTCGGTGAGTGTGAGGCCGGCCACCTGATTGGGGTGCGCCTGCACCAAGCCCCAGACGGCTAGCAGCGCATTCACAAATCCCCACCCGATGTTCATCTGGTGAAAATAATGCTGCTCAGAACGGGTGTCCGTACGCGTGACGTAGTAGCCACTTACCAGCAGGTTGAGTAGCGCCCAGGCCCCCAATACACCCATGCCACGTTCTGCCAGCAGTTCGCGGGCTGTATTAAGCGCAGGCAAAACGGTAGCAGCCGACAACGACAGAAATACAGATGTAACTGCCATGCAGGAAAGGTAGAAACGGATACAAAAAAGGGAAGCCGAAGCTTCCCTTTTTGATTATACAGAACGCAGTAGCAGTAAGGCTAGTTGTTGAAGCCCACGCCTACATACAGCTGGAACACGCCGTTCTTTACGTTGTCGTAAGCGCCGGCACCAGCATCTTTAGGGTCGTTGTAGATGTCGGCCAGGCCCAGGTCGTAGCGGGCACCAATGCGGGCAGGACCAACACGGCCTTCCACACCGCCTACTACACCATATTCGAGGCTATTGAGGCCTACGCTGGAAATCTGACGCTCCGTACCGGCATACTTGGCCTTCACCAGCAACGATACCTGCGGCCCAACGTGCACGCTCACATTATCAACAATGTTGTACACCAGCAGCACGGGTACCTGAATGTAGTCTAGGCGCGTTTCGCGCGTTTCGCCCGTGGTCTGGCCCGGCGTCGTCGACTGAACGGTGAACTGCTCAGCATCAAAGCCTTTGCGGGTGAACAGTATCTCTGGTTGCAACGACACTTTATCGTTGAAGCCAAACTGCGCATATACACCCGCGTGGTAGGTTTTCAGGCTGGACAGGTTCTTATAGGCGTCTTTGTCGCCGCCGCGCAGGTCAGCCAGATTGAAGCCGGCCTTTACACCAAACCCATTATTGCGCGAGTCGCTGGTACCTGGAGCGTAGTCTGTGGAAGAACGCGTGCCGATAGGACCGTCTTGGGCTTGAGCAGCCATGCCAGCACCAAACAGGCAGAGGAGAAGGAAAATCTTTTTCATATGGAAGAGAAGTGAACGGGAGAGAAGTGTGGCTGCAAACAGAGGTAGCAGGCCGGTTTTACAGCGCTATACTTGCCCGGCCGTGTAAGTGTTGCATGTCGGCCCGAAACCAGGGCATAATTTTTTGTTGGATCTATGCCGCTGCATTGCGTGCAGCTACTATCTTTGGCGCTTTCCGGCCGCCGCCAGAGGGTTTGCGGGGCGTTAGCTCAGTTGGTTCAGAGCACTACCTCGACAAGGTAGGGGTCACTGGTTCGAGCCCAGTACGCCTCACGCATTCCTTCCCCGAATCCGAAGTAACCGCTCTATAGGGCGGTTATTTTCGTGTAAAAGCCAGCCTGCCGCTCCTATGATTTCCATTGCCTGGGCTCCACTGTATGCCCATCCGCTGCCCGCCAACCACCGGTTTCCTATGCTCAAGTATGAATTGCTGCCGGAACAGTTGCTACGGGAAGGTGTGGTAGCAGAAAGCGCATTTTTCCGGCCCGTGCCACCGCCGGCTGAGGACATTATGCGCACCCACACGACCGACTATTACCAACGGCTATGTAGCGGCCAGCTCACGCGCCATGAGGAGCGCGCCACCGGCTTCCCGTGGAGTGCGCAGCTGATTGAGCGCGAAGTCATGATTCTGGGAGGCACGCTGGAATGTGCCCGCCGGGCGCTGCAGGGCGGTGTAGCGCTGAATATTGCCGGCGGCACCCACCATGCCTTTCGTGACCGGGGCGAAGGGTTCTGTTTGCTCAACGACCAGGCCGCGGCCGCCGACTATCTGCTGGCCCAGCCTGAGTTTGGTGTCAGCAAGGTGCTCATTGTGGATCTGGATGTGCATCAGGGCAACGGAACAGCCCGTATTTTTCAGCACGAGCCGCGAGTCTTTACGTTCAGCATGCACGGAGCCCGCAACTATCCGCACCGCAAGGAACAATCTGACCTCGACCTGGCCCTGCCCGATGGCACCGACGATGCGACCTACCTTAGCTTGCTACACGACACACTGCCGCGCCTGTTACAGGAGCAGCAGCCTGACTTTATCTTCTACCTAAGTGGGGTAGATGTGCTGGAAACCGACAAGCTCGGCCACCTTGCCCTGAGCCGTGCCGGCTGCCGCCAGCGCGACGAATTCGTGCTTGGTCTTTGTCACCGCCACCAGATTCCGGTGGTGGTATGTATGGGCGGCGGCTATTCCCCGCGCATCGCCGACATTGTGGAGGCGCACGCCAACACCTTTCGCGTAGCAGCTGATTTGTGGAGCTGAGAGGTGGAATGGCGACAATGTGAATCCGCTACCTAGTTTGCTCTTCTGGGGCTGGGCTACTCTTGTGCTCCCGCCGAAGAATCAACTGCCAGCGGAAGGCCCACCGCCAGCGCAACGCATAAGTTGTGATGCCTGCTGCAGCTAGCAACTGTTGCCAGTCGGGGCGAGTGAAGGCACGGGCTACGGATAGGGGCGCATCGTGCTGCACAAGGTAGGAGCCCCGAAACAGGCGCGTCAGCCAGCGGATGCTGTAATAAGCCAGCGGGTGCCGGTGCAGGTCGTTGATGATGACCGCCAGACCCGCCTGCTGCTGCCACTGCGGAAGCAGCTGCGCCAGCGCCGCATCAGAGAAATGGTGGCAAAACAGACTGCAGGTCAGGATATCGAAGGGCTGCTGCTGAAAATCGGCGGAAAAGATGTCTTGCTGCCGAAATCTGATTTCAGGATAATTCCGGGCTTTTCGAGCCGCATACTCCAGCATAAATGGGTTGGCATCAATACCGACCAGTTCTATGGGCACTGCGTGTTTCCGGGCCCAGCGGGCAATATGCCGCAACGTGTCGCCGCCGCCACTACCTAAGTCGGCGAGGCGAAGTGGGCGGTTTTGAGGAAACTGGGGCCGCAGCTTTTCCAGGGCATTCAGTACCGGCGCGTAGCCTCCCAGCCAGGTGTTGATGGTTTCCAACTCGTCGAGGTTGCGGCGCAACGCGTCCGACGCCAGCGACAGGTCGTCCATCAACTCCTCTTCCGTCGCACGGCTCGAAAAATCAGGCATAGCTATACCGATGAAGACATGGCCGGCTACACCACGCGCAGCAGCATGGCCTCCAGCGTGAGGCCGGGCCCGAAAGCAAAGCTGAGCACCGGGGCGCCGCTGTCGGCTGCCGTGAAACCGGCCAGCAATTCGCGCAGTACAAACAGCACCGTTGCCGACGACATGTTGCCGTATTCGCGCAGCACGTGGTAGGCCGGCCGGTTGTCCTGGGTAGTGAGGCCCAGTTCCTGCTCAATGGTTTCCAGAATGCGCCGCCCGCCCGGATGAATGGCGAAATGCCGGATGTCGCGCAGCTGCACGGGCAGGTTGCGTAGCAGGTCGTCGGTGAGGCGCCGGATGCCGCGCTGAATCAGCTTGGGAACGTAAGAAGAGAGGGTCATCTCAAATCCGAAGTCGTTGACGTGCCAGGCCATATCAGCGTGCCCGTCGGGCTCCAAGCCACAGTGGAAGGCTTCCAGGGCTAGGTGCGGACGGTCGCCGGAGGGCCGACCCAGTACCAGAGCCGCCGCCGCACCGTCGCCGAATAACGCGTTAGAAATGAGGTGATCTTCTTCGTGATGCTTCTGGAAGTGAATGGTACACAGCTCCGTGCAAACTACCAGCACGCGGGCGTCGGCGTCGGCCCGGCAAATGGCATCGGCCAGCTTCAGAGCATTGAAGGCAGCATAGCATCCCATAAAATTCACGCAGGTGCGCTGCACATCAGGCCGCAGCCCCAAGCGGTTTACCAGCTCAATATCCAGCCCTGGCGCATACATACCCGTGCAACTCACTGAAATCAGGTGTGTCAGCGAATTGGCAGGCACGTCAGGTGCTTGGCTCAGGCAGCTCTCAGCAGCGGCGGCAGCCAGCGGCAGTGCCTCCTGGCGGTATATCCGCATCCGGGCTCCTACCGACGGAAACGGCTCCAGGTCCGGTGTATTGGGAAAGAAGGTGAATTCGCCGTTGGTGCGGCCGTAATCGGGTAGCACGGTATAGCGGTGCCCAATGCCCGACACCCGGTAGAGGGCCCGCAGCTTACGGGTCTGGTCAGTATCGAATTGCAGGGCGCGGGCCATGAAATCCCCGATCTGGGCTTGTGGAAGACGGTGGGGCGGGTTGGCCGTGCCAATGGCACTCAGGTAGCTGATCATTCGGTGCAGTATACGCAATTAGGAGGCGGTCAGAACAGGGCAGGGGCAGAATGCAAAAAAACTATACGGTGCTACAACCTATGCAGCGCCATTTGCTACTCAGCACGTGTAGCAGCGTGTTACTTACGTTATTTTATTCGATGGAGAATCAGAAAGCGGTGCCGTGCGTACGACGCATAAGGGCCTGTACGCCATCTTGCCAATGGCGCAGGCCGCCTACTACCGCCTCACTCAGCACAGGCCGCCCGAATAGGCCCTGTACCAGCCGTCCCACTTGCAGCCGCTGCCCAAACTGTGCCTGCCAGCTGTGGCGGTAGCGCGTTTCCAATGTCGTGCGGGTGATACGGCCTTGCAGAAACTCATGCAGGTGGGTGCTGGCCAGATAGGCACCGTGTATAGCCATAGCCATACCGTTGCCGCAGAGCGGCGTAATCAGGCCAGCTGCGTCGCCGCAAAGTAGCATGTGGTCTTCCACACAGCTTTTGGGCGCGAAGGAAATTTCGTTGATGACTTCCGGTTGTGGATACAGAAACTCGGCGGTTTCCAGAATTCGGCGCAGGTGTGGATTGCGGGCCAGTACATTCTGTTCCAGTGCGGCAATGGTGCCCTGCTGCTTCAGGTTGTGGCGCGTGGTGAGGTAGCAGAAGCAGTAGCGCCCGTCTTCCACCGCCGAGATGCCCGCGTAGCCGTCCTCAAAATTATGCAGCGCAATCTGGTCAGTCGGGTAGTCGAGGCGCAGGTGGTGCTTCACACCGAGGTACGGAGAGCGTTGCTGAAAAAATGGCCGTTGCAATTGCCGGTCGAGGGCACTGCGCTTGCCGAAAGCCCCCAGCACAACGCGTGCTTCCAGTTGCTGCCCGTCGGCCAGCGTTGTGATGTGGCTGTCAGTGGCTGACGCATAGGCTACCGCTGCCACGGTAGTCCGCTGGAGCACCACAACGCCACGGGCCTCTGCCAAGCCCGCCAGATGATAGTCGAGAGCGAAGCGGCTGATGCCGAATCCACCCATGTCAAGCGGGGCGGATAGCGTGCGCCCCGCCGGCGACGACAGTTGAAACCGGGTAATCCGGGTTGGGCGCAGCTCCGCCGGATCGGCATCAAGGCGGCGCAGATACGGCAGCACTTCGTTGGAGATATACTCGCCACACACCCGATGAAACGGATAGTGCTGCCGTTCCACCACCGTTACGCTGTAGCCACGGTCTCGTAGGTCGAGGGCAGCGGTGAGGCCTCCCAGGCCGCCGCCAATAATGAGAACGTCCAACTTGTTTTGTCTAGTAAAGGGTTGGTTCAGAGGGTGAAATAGGGCGGTTAGTCGAAGATGAGTTATATTTTGTTCATCTAATGAATAATACCCGGTATCTTTGCAAACCTAAATGGTTGCCTAACGTTTTAGCAGGTATCCTATCCGCGCCTTTTTTACGCCCCATTTCCACCCTTACGGCCCGCTATGATGCCACGCCTACTCTACTTTCTGTTTTTGATGCTTCTAGCCATCGGTCCGGTGCGCAGCAGCATATCTTCTGCTTCCGCTACCCCAATCGGAGTTACTAAGCGCGCCGGCCGCCCAGCCGATGAGCGTACGATTTTGGTGTACCCGAATCCCAGCACAGGCATTGTTCATATTGCCATTAATGGCTTCGAAGGCCGTAAGCTAGAATTGCGCGTGCTCAACGTAATTGGCTCGGTAATTTACCGCGAAACCATTACGGAACTCAACGACCGGTTTACCAAAACCTTGGATCTAAGCAAGTTTGCTAGCGGCCTGTATTATGTGAAGCTCGAGGGCGACAACGCCAGCGAGATGCGCAAACTGGTAATCCGGTAGCTGCCAGAACTGGTTTTCATTCAGTTAAGCTCAAAAGAAAAGCCCCATCTGCTACAGATGGGGCTTTTCTTTTATCGGATCAACGACTTAGCGGCGGTTTTTAGCGCGAACCGGTATCGGTTTCAGGGACGCTTTTACTTGTTCAAACGTATTGAGGGCAAGCAGGGCCGTGGCAAGTGCTACGCCTAGAAAAATCAGCAGAGACATCGTAGGGAAGGTTAGAAGAACGAAAGAAAGTGCGTCAACGGTGCTATCCGGAAGGATAGTATGCCCGAGCAGGCGCGTATATGTTCTAGAACCGCGAAAGGGCCCAAGTAGTTGCAGTATAATTATGTGCTGCCCAGTAACTGCGCCACTACGTAGCGGGCATCGGTGCCTACGCCGCCCATCAGAGCCGAACTGCGGCTATTCAGCCACGGAAGTCCTAAAAACGCAATACCCCGCGCCTCAGTAAGGCCGTAGTGGTGGCGTGGCGTGCCGTCGGCCTCAAAAATGGGCAGCTTTATCCAGTCAAATCCAGGCCCGAACCCGGTAGCCCAGACAATGGCATCGAGCGGCGGTGTTGCCAGCCGTTGGCCCTGTAAGCCGCCAGCCGGTGTGCTGCTGCTGGCCCGACCAATAAACTGCGCGTTAGAAAAGCGGCGCAGCCGTTGCAGGTCGCCTCTTACCACTGGCTCTGGCTGCAGCATAGCATAGCGGCCTAGGGCATTGTAGCGCGAAATGCCGAGCATTCCGGTGCCTTTCAGCAGTGCCCAGGTGGCTTGGTTATTCGGAAAGGAGGGCGTGCTGTCGTCGAAGGCAGCATAAACCGGGCGAATGGTGGCTACATCGGCGGCAATCTGTAGGGCCGAATTGCCGCTTCCTACTACCCCTACCGCTCCGGTGCCTGGTAGCTGCTGCGGGTTGCGGTATTGGCTGCTGTGGAGCTGCTGCACGGCAGCCGGCAGCTGCGCCGCAAAGCCTGGTATACGCGGCATAGAATAGGCACCGGTACTCACAATCACGCGATGCACATGGTACAGTTGCCCTGTGGCCGTCTGCACGGTGTACCCATTGCCTACTGTGGCCGGTGCTAGACTAACGGCACGTTGCCCGGTATGTATCGGAAACCGGAAATGCGCTGCATACTGACGCAGGTAGGCTGCCGCTTCGTCTTTGGTTGGGTAGCCGAGGGCGCTGCCGGGCCAAGGTAGCCCCGGTAGGCCGCTGGCCCAGCGCGGCGAAAACAGCCGCAGTGCATCAAACCGGGAGGCCCATACGTCGCCGACAGCAGCGCGCTCTTCCAGCAACACAAAATCGATGTTGCGCTGCTGCAGATAGTATGCTGCCGCCAGCCCTGCCTGGCCCGCCCCAATAACGAGTGTATCAAAAGAAAATTCAGTCATGTAGCGCCTTTAAAGGCGGAAGATACTGCATGTGGTACTGGAGCTGCTTGGCTACAGTCCCGGAAAATCCCGCCGCAGTCCGGCCATCACCTGCTCGGTCACCTCACGAACCAGGGTTACCAGCTGTTGCGCTTCCTGTGGTTCCAGAGGCGTGTCGCGGCAGGCTTCCAGGCGGCGGATGGGCGCGTGCAACTGCCGGATGTGCAGTCCATCGAGGGAGCTTTTGAGGTGATGAGCGGCAGCGGCTAGCTGCTCGCACTGCCCGGATGCGGCATGTTGCTCCAGCTCACGAACGGCCGGCGGAGTAGTCTGGATAAACAGATGCGCGAGGCGCCGCACAAATTCCTCGTTGCCGTGTGCCAGCCGCCGAATACCACTCAGGCTGTAAAGTGGAGCGTTAGCCGTTTCTGCACCGGAAATAAACTCCGCTGATTCTACCGCCGGCCGCTTACCCAACGCGGCAGCAATAGTCCGGAAAAGGTCTTCTTCCCGAAATGGCTTGGATAGATACCCTGAGAAGCCCGCTTCCGCGTAGCGCTCCGCCTCGCCGCGCAGGGCGTGGGCCGTGAGAGCCAGCACCGGCGTAGCGGCTCTCTGCGCCTCCGGATGTTGACGCAGGCGCCTAGTAGCGGCCACTCCATCCATACCGGGCATCTGAATATCCATCAAGACAATATCGTAGCTGTGTTGGTCAAACAGTGCCAGCGCATCCGGGCCGGTGCTGGCGGTATCTACCGTCCAGCCCCAGCCCCGCAGCAATGATTCTACCAGAAACTGGTTTACGGCATTGTCTTCGGCCAGCAGCACCCGGCGGGCCCCCAGCTCCCGGTAGTTGGTGGCTGCTTTGGCCGGCACTTTCACGGCGGTAGGCTCAGCGGGGCGGAAGGTGAGCGTAAAGCCGAAGGTGCTGCCTTCGTGCAGGCGGCTTTCGGCCATCATGGTGCCTCCCATCAGGTCTACCAAGCCGCGCGAAATGCTCAGGCCCAGGCCGGAGCCGCCATATTCGCGGGCCGTGCTGGCCGAAGCCTGCGTGAAGGGCTCAAACATTTCTTGCAGCTGATCGGGTGGAATACCGGGCCCGGTATCCAGCACCTGGAACTGAAACAGGGGCTCTTCGCCGGGCTGGCTGAGGCGGCGGCACGTGAGGAGCACCTGCCCGTGCTCGGTAAACTTTACGGCATTGCTGAGCAGATTAAGCAACACCTGACGCAGCCGATGCGGGTCGCCGAGCACGGTAGTGGGCACGGTGGCCGGCGGCAGCTCCAGCTCAAGCGCAATACCTTTCTCCTGTGCCCGTGGCAGCAACGACTCCTGACTGGCCCGCAGTACTTCCCGCAAATCAAAAGGAATATTTTCCGGCCGGATTTTGCCGGCTCCCAGCTGCGCCATTGCCAGCACATCATTGATGACGACTAGTAGATGGTCGGCGGAGTGGCGGATGTGGCCCAGGAACTGGCTCTGCTGGTCGTCGAGCGGCGTCTTGGATAGCAGCCCGGCCATGCCCAGAATCCCGTTGAGCGGTGTGCGGATTTCGTGACTCATGTTGGCCAGGAAGTTCTGCTTGGCCTGTGCGTTTTCTTCGGCTGCTTCCTTGGCAGCGTGCAAATCAAGCTGCGTGCGTTTCAGCTCCGTGATGTTGATATCAACACCCAGCACCTGCATATTGCCATCGGCCAGCACAAACGGGCGTTTGATGCTGTAAAACCAGAGAATCTCGCCGTCGGGCTTGGTAAACGTTTCTTCCTGGATGAGCTCCTGCCCGGTGCGCAGCACTTGTTCGTCTTGCTGGCGGTAGCGCTGTCCATCGGTCAGCATGGCCGGCAGCTGGTCGGGCTGAGCGCCTACAATCTGCTCCGGGGTCATGCCGTATAGCTCGGCGGTGGCGCGGTTGGCCAGCAAATAGTTGCCTAGGTTGTCTTTGAGGTAGATGAGGTGCGGCGTAGTGTCGATAACTTGGCGGAAAAGACGGTTTTGCTCGGCCAGCCGCCGGTTGGCAGTGCGGCGCTGCTCATCGGCTACTTTCCAGCGCGTAATGTCTTCTCCAACGCCTACTATCTGGCGCACTTGCCCGGCCGCATCCCGCTCAAAAGGAGTGTCCGTAACGCGCAGCCAGCGGGCTGATCCATTGCGGTGGGTGAGATGAAATTCCAGGGACAGGATTTCACTGTCCGCTAGTTGGGCTACGTGCTCATAATGTTCCCGCAACCGCTGTACTTCCGTCGGGGGCATCAGCCGCTCCAGCACTTCCCCGCCCATTTCCTGGATTTCCTCCTCCGTATATCCCAGCATGACTTCGATGTGCCGGTTGGAGTACACATTGCGCTTTTCAGCCAGGTCGTAGATGTAGATAAGGTTGGGGGCTGTGTAGGCGACGCGTTCCACCAGCAACTGGCTTTGGCGCAGGGCTTCTTCGGTGGCTTTACGCTGAGTAATATCCTCGGCGCTGCACAGCACTTGGTACACGAGGCCGTTTTCGTCGCGCGTGAAAGCCGTGCTCCGAATCCAGAGCCACCGCCAGTTGCCGTTCTGGTGCCGTACCCGGTACTCGCCGGTGCTAAGTTCCCCATCTGGCAACGCCTGCAGGTAGCCCCGTTTGTTGAACAGACTCCGCAGATCCTCCGGATGAATAATCTGCTGCAACAGCCCCGCCTGGGTTTCAATGGTCTGCTCGGGGTAGCCTAGTACCCGCTCTATCTGCCGGTTGATGTAGTTGAGGCGGTGTGCCTGCAGATCGTAGAGAAAAACAACCGCCGGAATGGTGTCGTTGATGCGGGCCATGAGCAATTGGCTGTGGCGCAGCTGGGTTTCGGCCTGGCGGCGGGCCGTAATATCGGTGAGGTAAATGTTAGCTGCTTCCTCTTGGAGCAGCGGTACAATGGTCCAGTGGTAAAACGCCCCATCGAGCTGACGCTCCACAATGCGGGAGGTATTCTCCTGCAGAGCCGATTTTACTTGCTGGTGCAGAAACTCCCGGTCGGGTTGCCACTCTGGCCTAGCCAGGGCCCGGAGTACTGGGCCAGCTGCCGGATTGGCGTAGCGGGCCTGGCCGTCGTGCCCGAAACAGATAATAGGGTCCGGGCTCTGCTCTGCCAGCTGGCTGAGTTCCTGCACGTGGGCCTGCACCTGCCGCTGGCGAGTTACGTCTTCGTAGCTCCAAAGGTGTAGCATCGTGCGCCCGTTCTGTACCACCGGCAGGTACTCGCGCTGCAGAACACGACCGTTGGCCAGCTCTACCAGCTCGGCCCGGCGCAGCTGAGCCCGCATCGCCTCATCCGCCTGCTGCAGCACGTCGTCGGGCCGTCGGAAAGCTGCCGACTGGCGCAGAACCTGATGGCAGTCCTGGCCAATGTAGGCTGCGGGAGGATCGGGTAGCGCCAGCAAGTCGCAGAGCCGCTGATTGATGAGCTTGATGTGGCAATGTTCGTCCTGCGCTAGTAGGCCGGTGCTGATTGTCTGGAGCAGCGCGGTAAGCTGCCCAGCGGCAGCCTGGCTCTGTAGGTGCGACTGTTCACGCAGTTGCTGCAGTTCCTGCCGCAACGCTTGTTGGGCTTGCTCCGCGTGCCGGAGGCGGCGCTGTAGCTGGCGTTGACTGATAGAGCTCATAGCACACGGTTTCAGGCAAGAAGGGGAAAGGCAGCCTGAGTGTCAGTGGCACGCCTGCACAACATTAGCGCAACCGCACCTCGTTGTTCTGAGCCATACGATAAATAGTAGACTTCCCGATTTGCAGCTTGTCGGCAACCTGCATAATATTTCCTTGGTGTGCATCTAAATAGCGCTGCACAATGGCCGCTATCTGAGTCCGCAGCGACTCGGCGGCTGGGGCCTGCCCATTGGTGCTGCTACCCTGTATGCGCAACGACAGGTCCTGGGGCAGAATGGTATCCTGCTCGGCCAGCACAGCCGCCAGCTCTATAATGGCTTTCAACTCGCGCACGTTGCCAGGGAAGGGGTAGCGCAGCAGCAGGTTGCGGGCCTCATCAGAAAGGCGGCAGGGAGTCATCTTATTCTGGTGGCAGAAATCACTCAGGAATGACTCTGCAAGCATCAGGATGTCTTGGCCACGCTCACGCAGGGGGGGGAGCACAATCGGCAGGCCCAGCAGCCGGTAGTACAGGTCTTCGCGGAAACGGCCCTTCTGTACTTGCTCTGCCAGATCATGGTGGGTGGCCACCATCAGGCGGGCATCGAATGCAATGGGCTGGCCTCCACCTACCCGCAGTACCTCCCGTTCCTGCAGCACTCGCAGCAGCTTAGCCTGCAGGTCCAGTGGCATTTCGGCAATTTCATCGAGAAACAGGGTACCGCGGTGCGCTTCCTCAAACCGCCCGATGCGGCGGCTGATAGCTCCCGTAAACGCCCCTTTCTCATGGCCGAACAGCTCACTTTCCAGCAACTCCCGCGGAATGGCTGCTACGTTTACGGCCACGAATGCCTGCTCGCGGCGTGGCGACAAATAATGAATGGCTTTGGCCACCAGCTCCTTGCCAGTGCCAGTTTCGCCGCTCAGCGACACGGTGATATTGGTGCGCGCAGCTTTTTCGATAAGGGTGCTGAGCTGCTGCATCTGAGGGCTGCTACCCAGAATGGCGCGGCCCGGCTCGTACTTCATGCCAATCTGCTCACGCAAACGCTCGTTTTCACGGCGTAGCAGCAGCTGCTTGCGCACGTTATTCACGGAGTTCCAGAGGCGGTCAGCAGTTTCCTCATCTTTCACTAGGTAGTCATACGCTCCCTGGCGCAACAGCCCGATAGCCGTACGCACATCTTCCTGACCCGAAATAATGATGACAGCTACCTCGGGCAGGCGCTCCTTAATCTGACGCAGTACCTGGTCGCCTTTGCCATCAGGCAGCGAGTAGTCCAGCGTAATCAGGTCAGGCTTTTCACTCAGATGGTCGAAGCACGCTTGGGCAGTAGTGAAGCGCTGGACCTGATAGTCAGGGTTCTGGGCAAGCTTATATTCTAGAAGCTCGCCATACCAGGCGTTGTCCTCGACAATAAAAATATTAACAGCGGAAGAAACAGACATTTGAATCAGAAGGGATTAGCCTGCCGTAGCCTGAATAATTGGATAGCAGAAGCACCTGCCAATTGCTGAAGTACCACGCATTGGGAAAGGGTTTCATACCAATTATACAGTTTTCAATAGCTCAGGTAGGAGTGGATGGAGGCGGAGTGCGAGTATAGGGGGGGAAAACGGGCTTTGCCATATTTTCTCTAAATGGGAAGCGTAATCTACTATTGGGAAAATATATAATTTATATTATATTATTA
Source organism: Hymenobacter sediminicola (assembly GCF_014250515.1). Lineage (NCBI taxonomy): Bacteria > Pseudomonadati > Bacteroidota > Cytophagia > Cytophagales > Hymenobacteraceae > Hymenobacter > Hymenobacter sediminicola. Next base: position 490,200 of record NZ_CP060202.1, read on the forward strand.
AGGTATTGATAATCAGTGTGTATAATTTAAAAATATACAATGGCAACTGTATTGTACAAGTAGGGATAACGCTCTTGGGATTGGTCCGGGAGCTTATTTCTGCTCTACTATGGAACGCACCTTCTACTCCCGTATACTCGCACTAGCTGCCCTGTGGCTGCTAGGCACCTCTACCAGCATGGCCGCCAGGCCCGCCATCTATGGCTCAGGCCCAGCACAAGAAATAGTTTCGTGTGGGGTTTCGCTTACCTGTGGCTCAGTTTCATTCAGAAACAGGGCTTCAAACAATGATTTTACTGATTATGCCACTCTCAACCTGCCCTTACTAGGACTCGGGGTTGTGCCGGTTGGGGTCAAAGTGGAGATGTCGGACCGGGTGCTGAAGAATTCACGCGCCGGATTTGTAATCGGTTCCAGCAGCATCTTATCGGCGATAGGTCCTATCAGAATTAAAACATACGACGGAACAACAGAGAAAGAGTCTCTGCTAGTTACGTCTCTTGCCACCACGGTGCTTGGCTCCGGCACGCCAGGCCGGCTGGAATTCGTCGCGAAAGAGGAGTTCGACCATCTGGAAATTATAGCCACCTCACTAATAGGAGTCGACTATGATATTCGGGTGTACTATGCCTACGGGGTAGATGCCAACGTGGTAGAAACAGCCACAGGGGTAGTGTCGCGGTTTCCGAGCCCAGCTGCCGGTGTGAACTACAGCACGGAGGTAGTAGATAATGGCGTAAGCGTCTGCGTTAATTCCGGTGTTCAGAACCCGTCGTTCGCGGCCGATGCGTCCCTGACTAACCACGCCACCTTCAACTCCGTGCTAGGAGTAAGCTGCCCGAACTCCCTGAAAGTAAAGCTAGAAAACAGCGTGCCGGGTGGCTACTATGCCGGGTTTGTAGTAGGTAAACAAGGTCTTGCCGATATCAGTCTGCTGGGCGGGTTGCGCATCACGACCTACCTAAATGGCGAGCCACGGGAAAGTGTCACCGGCTTTGATCTGCTAACAGTTACGGCGCTGCCCAACGGCCAGTATCAAATCAGCTTTCCAACAAATCGGGCGTTTGATGAGGTGAAGTTGACGCGCAGCAGCGGGTTGAGCGTGCTAGACGGCCTGGAAGTGTACTATGGCTTTGGCCTGGAGCCGGGTGTATTCAAAGACCAGACCCCAGTGCGCTCAGACTTCTCTAGTGGTGCTGCCGGCCAGGTTACCTACTCGGGAAGCGGTAGTATCCAAAATCCGCAAAACATAGCCAATGCCAGCCTTACTGATTATGCCGAAATCAGAACTAGTGTGGTAGGCGTACTGACTTCGAACACTGTGCGCGTGAACCTCAACGGTAGTGGCCAGGCGGGCAATGCTGCCGGCGTAGTGCTGAACACGGGTGCCGGGCTGCTGAATACGCAACTGCTCAACGACATCACCATTCGCACCTACGACAGCAACAACCGGTTGCTGGAAACAGCTAGCGGTGCGTCGCTGCTTTCACAGGGTTTGCTGACCAACGGGAATACCGAAGTGTATTTCAATACCACGCAGAACTTCCAGCGAGTAGAAGTAGAAATCAACACAACGCTGTCTGTATTCGACCGCACCCGCATTCTGTATGCCTTTGCCGAAGACCGTCCCAACGGCTTCCCGCTGACAATCACGGCACCCGGCCCGCTGCCGGTTGAGCTGGCTGCTTTCGATGCCAAGGCTTCCGGGCTAGCAGTAGATGTTGCTTGGAGAACGGCATCCGAAACTAACAACAGCTATTTCCTGGTAGAGCGGGCACTGCAGGCCAAAGATGGTTTCAAAGCGGTAGGCCGGGTAGAAGGAGCCGGTACCAGCACGGGCCGCGCCTATAGCTTCCGCGACGAAACCGCTGGCAAGGCAGGAGCTGCTACCCTTTACTATCGTCTACGTCAGGTTGATACCGACGGCACCAGTCAGTATTCCCCGGTGGCAGTGGTAACATTGAACCTACCCAAAGCTGAGGTGCTGGCCGTATATCCTAATCCTGCTACCAGTTCCGACGCGGTAACGATTGAGCTGCAGGCTTTCGGCGAGAATGCACTTGGCCTCTTGAAAATCTATGATACTCAGGGAATGTTGGTTCGTCAGATACCTGCTTCCAAGTCGGTCATGAGCCTGCAAGGCGAGGTGCTGCCCGCCGGCCTCTACAACGTGGTGCTAACCGGTAGCCAGGGCCAAAAGCTGGGCAGCCAGCGTCTGGTCGTAACAGGGCGCTAGTAACACAGCCGCCTCACGCATGTGAGGCAACAAAAAGGCCCGCCGGTAGTACCGGCGGGCCTTTTTGTTGTGGGACTGGACTGTCTGCTATTCTGTGTCTGAGCGGAGCAAGCGGGCCACCTGGCGGCCGTCTGCGGTGCGGGCCAAATACAAACCAGGTGCCACCGAAGCAGCTGGCTGCCATTTCACTTCACCGGCTGCCGAGCTGCGCAGCGTTGCTACCTGCCGTCCGAGCCGGTCGAATATGGTTACGGTCTGCACGCCGGCCTGCGCCAGCTGGAAGCTTACTTGGCCTGAGAACGGTGTAGGCACAGCGGCGAGAGTCGTTACTGCCTTGGCAGTTGAAGTAGCCAGCGTTGTGTTCGTGACGCGGAAAGTAAGCGTCTGTTGGGTCACGCCTTTGATGGGGCAGGCATTATCTGTAGTGCTGACCGTGCAGTAGTACAGGCCGGGGCGTAGCGTAGTAGGAGGGAGCCAATTGAGCTGCGCCGTAGGCTGCGCGCTAGGAGCCGAAGGAGTAAATTCGGAATTAGGCAGCATCTGCTCAGCGTTGCTGGTCAGCGTAATGACCTGATTGGGATTGGAATCAATGCCACTCAGGTTCAGACTGATAAGGCGACCAGCTGTGACTGGAATAACGGCGCTAGCTTGTTGAGAAGTGCCTCCAATCGTGACAGGGCCCAGCGAAGGATTCACGTTGCTGCCACAGTCCGACACGACAAACACCATTTCGCGCCGCACGCTGCCGATATGGAAATACGTGTTGCCGGGCTGCCGACGGTACTCATCCACTTTCACGACTACCACATACTTGTTCTGGGCCTGTAGCATCGTAGTGTTGCCCGGTGTGAACAGCACTGGGGTAAACGACATTGAACCCATGGCCGGGTTGAACAGGAAGCTGGGCACAGCCGTTTTCACGGGGCAAGCGCCCGTAAAGGCCAAGGAAGGAAGCGGGAATGTGGGGCTGTACGTAGTTAGTGAAGCGGGAAGCGTTGCTACGCAAGGAGCACCGGTAGTGGGCAAGGAGATATACGTGGCCCCTGCATTGAACTGATTGTAGACATTAGGGCTACCGCAGGACATTAGAGGCCGTTCCAACGAGTAGACCAATGAGTCACCGTCCGTATCATAGGCCAAGTGGCTGAACGTAGTTGGCAGGTTCCAGCCCACGAATTGTACCGCATTGGTTGCAAATACTGGTGAGTGGTTTTGGAAGGTTTGGCCATTTCCCATATTGCTCAGTGTGGCCTCGTAATAGATGTCCGTGTTGCCGTTGATATTGGCCAGATCCGGACGAGCATTGTCCTGTACGCTGATACGCCATTCGGCGGCCGGAGGCAACGTAACGATGGTTTCGTAGCGAGCCATTTCTGTGTTTACCGGAAGGCCTGCACCACATGGGGCAGCGCCACCCGGAGCACCCGGGCAATAGGGCGTACCAATGGTTGAGTTCAGCAGCGGTGCGACAGAAGTAATGGCTCCTGTGCCAGTAGTTGTGCAGCCCGTAGATCGGCACACAAATGTGGCAGTGGTATACACGCTGACACCGCTACAGTCCCGGAATACGGTAAGGGCTAGCTTGTAGCGGTTGTTGCCAAGAGCCTCATAGGTCAGGTCGCCGCCAAGGAAGTGGGAGGCTCGTGCCGCAGGAAACTGTAGCAACAGTAGGGCGGCTAGTAACAGGAAGGGTAAGCGTTTCATCATGGAATAAAAGATATGGTGGAGAAAAATTGCAGATACAAGAACCATGCTTAAAAATATAATTCCAACTATATGGCTATTGATTTTTTCAAGTGTTATGGATTTGCGTTTTAGGGGCGCTGTACATGATTATGGCTGCTGGTCAGGATATTGATATTTTCTGATTAGTATTCGTCAGAAATAAGCAAAATCCAGACATAGCAACAGAATGATAATATTCCTTGCTGTTGCCGCTGTATGCTTTGTCGCACTTTTGCAGTAGCTCCCCCTGCTACTGCTGTGGCCTCCTACCTTCTGCTCTCTTCGCTTTTCGTCCCACTTTCCCTTTCCATGACCAACTCAACTACCCGGTTCCTCGCATGGGGAATGCTCCTGGCCTTGGCCGTGTCGTGTTCTAAAGACGAGCTACCGGCTCCGCAGGCCGGCACTGCCGTCCAGTCGTCGGATGCTAGCGCCACCCGCGACGGCAACCTGGCGCTCGGCAACCCCAGCGGTGCCGTTACGGATGCCAGCCAGTACTGGAATTACCTGCTCGTAAAGCCCCAGTTCACCATGTCCTATCACCGCGACCGGGCTGTGCCGAACTGGGTGAGCTGGCACCTGAGCAGTGCTTGGCTGGGCAGCACGCCTCGCCAAGACAATTTCGCGCCTGACAATACGCTGCCCTCCGGCTGGTTCAAAGCCAGCAGCAGTAGCTACAGCGGCTCCGGCTTCGACCGGGGCCATAATTGCCCCAGCGCCGACCGTACCGGCTCCGTAGCCGACAACACGGCGACTTTTCTGATGTCGAATATGATGCCGCAGGCTCCCAACAACAACCAGCGTACCTGGGCAAATCTGGAAAACTACTGCCGGACGCTGGTTGATGCCGGCAATGAGCTATACATCATCTGTGGTAGCTACGGCAAAGGCGGCACGGGCTCCAGCGGCTACGCTACCACCGTAGCCAGCGGCAAGATTACTGTACCGGCACGTTGCTGGAAAGTGGTGGTTGTGCTGCCCAATGGCTCCGGCGATGCCAGCCGTGTCACGAGCAGCACCCGCATCATTGCCATCAACACTCCCAACGACAATTCTCTGAACACAAGCTGGGGCACCTACCGCACCTCCGTCGATGCAATTGAGCAGGCTACTGGCTACAATCTGTTGTCAGCGGTGAGCACTACTGTACAAAGCGCCATCGAATCACGGGTGGATACTGGCCCCACCAATTAGCCATGTTGTATCTAGGTCAGCGGTTTTTGGACCCAACGCCTACCAATATTCACCGTTTTGCCGGAAGCCGGAATAGCAAGCGTGATTCTGAGGATCACCGACTTAAGAAGTATATTAACATTCTGTTATTCTGACTTTCGCCTCAACTTCCCGACCTACCATCTCGTACCTTTGTAGTGAGTGAAGTAAGTGGGAAATGTGAAGAGGATGGAGAGCCGCGCTGCAACGCGGCTCTCTGCATTTATGCCCATCTGCGCCTGTGCTACTTCGGCCAGCACACGTAAATGGCAGAATCTATTGTCTACGAAAAAGCCCCGCGCATTTCCTGATCCGGAAAGGTCTCGGGGCTTTTTCGTAACTGACAACTGTCTTATTCTACGGCACCAGCAGCGGGCCGGCTATTCATATAGGAGCGAAATGACATGGCAATTTCGCTAGTGAGCGAGCTGGCCTGAGCAGTTACCCGGCGGTCATTGTGCGTGCGGGCATTGGTCCGTTCGGCCGCCAATTGGGCCACAAATTCCTCGAAAGGCACGGTTTCATCGGGCTTCTTCGGGTCAGGCGCTATTCGCAGCTGGCCTACGCTGTAGTCGTAGCCGGAAGCAAGTGTGTGGAAGACAAATTCGAACTGAACAGGTCGTTCCTGAAGCTGGCCTGATGTAGTCGTGGTTTTGACTTTCACGGTGCCCTCAGCCCGTAGCTCTCCTTTCGCCGCATCAGTGCTGATCAGCTTTTTGGGAGAGTACGAGAAATGGTTTTCTACCCAGTCGGAGGCACGGCGAAATAGTACTGTCTGGTCGGGCTCCTCATCCGCTACCCGTTCGGTATAGCCAGCAGGCATTGCAGTGTCTTGGGCCTGCGCAGTAAGTGCCAGGCTCAGGCATCCACCAATCAAAAAACTGAGTACTACTTTTTTCATCAGGTAGGAAGCAAAAGCAAAGAAACGAGTGACGTACTTTCTAGTGACCCGTCACTTGTACTTGGTGAGGTGATGTATGATTTTAGCAAGAAAGCCCAAGTCCACTATATACCCGAATCGGGGGCTATGGTTGCACCTCAAAAAAGACCCTTGTTTACATCACTTAACAAAAACAAGTAGTTAGTGTAAAGTAGGATTATTTATATGCAAAGACTGTGCGCGAGCTGCAGGATATTGTTGGGTGCCAGGCAACTGCCACAAAGGTAAGGAGGAATGATGGTATGAAGGATGAAAAATATGGTTAAGTAAAGTTGTTGATAGTCAGATTCGTACCGAGCTCTATTACTAGTAGGTGTTAGGAGGTGAAATAGCTCGCCTAATGAGAAGAGACAAAGTTTTCTCCACTAAAAAGTGGGAGCAGTATTTGGTGGCAATAAAACGAAGTAGTACTTTTGAGCCGTGCTTCAACTGAATCAATATCATTTGATGAAGCGTGGGACTGAGCGAAATGCTGTCCTGCGAGATGACCGGAAGGTCATTTCTCCCGTTGACTCTTTCGGTTTTATTGGTTTTGCTTTTTTCACCGCTTCCGTTTTCGAAGCGGTTTTTTTGTGCCCGGCCCACTCGGTCGGCAGCGCCAAGACCATCCTTTCTCCTAGCATTTTCTAACTTCTTCTCACCCTACACTGGTACCCACCATGAACGACACCACCACTCTCACCCAGCAGATGGTAGCCGCCGCTCCTGTTGCCACCCGTAACGTGAATCTGAGCACGGACCCCAATCAGATGGCTGTGTTGCGCTAAAGCAAGCCCGACAAAACCTGGCTCCGGAGGCCGGGGAGGGGTGGCTCGACCAACGGGGTGATGGAAGATCAGAGGGGATTCTGGCGCAAGTCGGTCCGTGGTTGACCACCCCGTTTCGGGCGGTATGTTTTGTTTACACCTAGTCCTGACGAACAGCAAGGGAGTGTTCCTTGCCAACCGATGGATTTTTCTATTTCCAGAACCTATGCAACTCGGACAACTTACGCTGCGGAACCCCGTGTGCCTAGCCGCCGCCAGCTGGCAGCTGGAAGGCGCGGGCTACGAGCGGCTGGGGGCTATCTTCACCCGCACCGTCACGATGGAGCCCCAGCCCGGGCTCTACGAGGAAGGCATCTGGCAGGTAAACGAGCAGACCTTGCTCAACGCCACCCACATGCGCACCGAAAGCGCCGAGATTCTGGTGCAGGAGCACTTGCCCAACCTGCGCCGCTACGGCGTGCCGGTGTTTGTGAGCATCACAGCCCCTGGCATCCCTGGCTTCCGCAAGATTGCCCGCTTCCTGGCCCGCGAAACCGCCGGCCTGATTGCCGGCGTGGAAGTGTACATTGCCCAGCCTGACGCCGGGCAAGGGGAGGAGTTGACCGCGCAGTTTGTGCGCGACGCCACCCAAGCCGTGCGCAACGAGCTAGGCCCCGCGGCTGCAGTCATCGTGAAGCTGCCGCCGTGGCCCGAGCATATTCGGAGCCTGGCGCTGGGGGCGCAGGAAGGCGGGGCCGATGCGTTGGCTGCCACCAACTTGCTCAAAGCCCTGCATTTACCCGACGATGCTACGGCCGCGCCGATGGTCGGGGGATTGTCGGGAGAAGCACTGCGGCCGGTGGCGCTACGGTGCGTGTGGGAACTGGCACACGATGAGCGGATTACGCTGCCTATCTTCGGAACGGGCGGCGTGTTCACGGCCAGCCATGTGACGGATTACCTGCGTTGCGGGGCCTCGGCTGTGCAGATTGCCAGCGGTGAGTGGCTGGAGCCCGGCCTCACGGCCCGCCTAGCCACCGAGTGCGCCCACCTTCACCCTGAAACCGTTTCCTCCGAATGGAAAAGCTAACCCAACGAGTTCAGTACGCCAACAGCCTGCTTTGCGTGGGCCTCGACCCGGTGGGCGACGATGCGCAGGTAGCGCGCCGGCTGGCCGAAGTCATTGACCAAACCAGCGAATACGCCGCCGCCTTCAAGCCCAATCTGGCCTTTTTTCTGAGCCGGGAAAACGGCGTGCAGCTGCTGCGCGAAACCGTGCGGCGCGTGCCGGAAGGCATTCCAGTGATTCTGGACGGCAAGTTCGGCGACATTGCCAACACCGCCGACCACTACGCCCGCTTCGCCTACGACATCATCGGGGCCGACGGCGTGACGGTGAACCCCTACATGGGCGACGACGCCATTGTGCCCTTCGCCCGGCCCGGTAAGCTGGTGTTCGTGCTGGCCAAAACCTCGAACAAGCCCGCGCACTCCTTGCAGGATGTGGCCCTCACCCGCGGCGGCAGCCTCTCGGATTGCGCGGCCACCATTGCCCGCAAGCTCGATGAAGTGCACGGCGGCATTGGGCTGGTGGTAGGCGCCACCAACGCCGAGGCCGTAGCCCGCATGCGCGCCCTCTGCCCCGAACAGTGGTTTCTGGTGCCCGGCGTGGGTGCCCAGGGCGGCGACCTAGCCGCCACCCTTCGCGCCGGCCTCCGCCCCGACGGCGCCGGCCTGCTCATCAATACGTCGCGCGCGTTATGGCAGGCCGAAGATGCCGGCGCCGCCGCCCGGGAGCTGGTGGAGCAAATGAATCAGCTGCGGCCGGTAACGGTGTAAGGCCCTAAATAAGACAGTAGGCTATATGGCAAGCATCTTTAAGCTAGGCGATATTTTGGAAATGGACGGTTTGCCCTGTGTAGTCGTCGGGCTAAGTGGCCAAACTCTTGACAAGATGGATAAAGACGAAGTGCCGGTTCCAGAGGACCATATTGCTGTCTGGTTTGGGGATAACAGTACCAAGAGGAGATCTGAAGGAGGAAGACCAATAACAATGACTGATGTATGGTACATCCCTGAAGATTGTTTCGAGGAAGGGCCACAACCAAAAATCAGACACTAGAAATCAGAGTGCAGAACCACGCTTAGGACACTAATTCAAACAATGACTGTAATATCCGCACACACTCCTCCCACTCCCTTCACCCCCGAAACCCTGGAGCAGCAGCTGTTGCAGGAAGATGCGCTGCTGCGCGGGCACTTCCGTCTGTCCTCGGGCCTGCATTCTGATACCTACGTGCAATGTGCCCGGTTTCTGCGCCGGCCCGACTTAGCCGCGCCGGCCGCGGCGGAGCTGGCCCACCGGATTCAGGCGGCCGGTTTGCAGCCCGATGTGGTAGTGGGGCCGGCTATGGGCGGCGTGGTGATTGGCTACGAGTTGGCCCGGCAATTAGGCGTGCCCGGCATCTTCACGGAGCGCGACGACGCGGGCCAGATGACGCTGCGGCGCGGCTTTACCATCGAGCCTGGCCAGAAAATCGTCATTGCCGAGGACGTGGTGACTACTGGTAAGAGCACCAATGAAGTAGCCCGGCTGCTGGAAGCGCTGGGGGCAAAAGTTTTGGCCGTGGTTAGTTTAATTGACCGCACTAGTGGGAAAGCTGGCCTTTCTTTTCCGAACTTTGCCCTGCTGCCGGTCACGGCGGCTACCTACGCACCCGATGAGTGCCCGCTGTGCCGGGCAGGTATTCCGGTAGTAAAACCGGGCAGTCGGCCCGATAAAGCGTTTTCTTAAACCTACTGCGGCGCAACCGGCGCTTCGGCAAGGCATTTTCGGCGTACCCTGCGTGGGTATGCTTCCTCACGGTGGCAATTTCGCCAGGCGTGGGAAACCCGAAAAATAGACAAACCTCCCTCTTTTGGAAGCTAGCCAAAGAACCATTCAGCTGCTGCTCAAGCCCGGCCAACACGACGGCGAGGGCCAGCGCGTAGCCGAAGCGGCCCACCGCCACCTGGGCCTGCGCACCGGCCGCGTACAAAGCACCGCCCTCTACACGGTGCGCTACCCCCTCTCGGACCAGCAGCTGCGCGACTTCGCCACCCACTGCCTTCAGGACCCGGTGCTGCATGACGTGGCCTTCGATGAGTTCCGCCACGACGCCCACTACCAAAGCTACATCCTCGTCGCCAAGCTGCCCGGCGTCACCGACGACGAAGGCATTTCGGCCCAGAACGCCCTCGGCGACCTTCTCAACGAGCCGCTCGATACTCATACCCAGCACATCTTCTCGAAACGGCTCTACTTCCTCGAAGAAGCCCTGCCCGAGAGCAGTCTGCGCCAACTCGCGCAGGAACTGCTGGGCAACAAGATGATCAACCGCTTCGAAACCGGCCCCATCACCGATATCCGCGACTATACGCCGCGGCCCGGTGGCGGGGCCGAATCGATTACGGAAACCGTGCCGCTGGTTGGTTTGTCGGATGAGGAGCTGCAGAAGCTGTCGAAAGACAATCTCTACGCCCTGAACCTGGAGGAAATGCGCGCCGTGCGCGACCATTACACCAGCACCCGGGAGGAGCGCCAGGCCGCCGGTCTGCCCCAGGATCCGACGGATTGCGAGCTGGAAATCATTGCCCAAACCTGGTCGGAGCACTGCAAGCACAAGGAGTTTTCGGCCCTGATTAAATACAAGGATGCCGACACGGGCGAGGAGTTCGAAGTCGATTCCCTGTTTAAAACTTACATCAAAGACGCCACTTCGGAAGTAGACCGGCAGCTCCGCGCCAACGGCAACGACTGGCTGATTAAGGTGTTCAGCGACAACGCCGGGGCCGTACGCATCAACCCCGAGTCGCTGTTCGTGTGGAAAGTCGAAACCCACAATTCGCCCTCGGCCATCGACCCGTATGGTGGGGCCATCACGGGCATTCTGGGCAACAACCGCGACCCGCTGGCGACTGGCATCGGGGGGGCGCGGCTCTTGTTCAACACCAACGTGCTCTGCTTCGGCAACCCCGAGTTTGATGGCACGCTGCTGAGCAACCAGCTGCACCCGCGCCGCATTTTTGAGGGCGTGCGCAAGGGCATCGAGGACGGCGGCAATAAGTCGGGCGTGCCCACCGTGAACGGCAGCATCGTGTTCGATGACCGGTACGCCGGCAAGCCGCTGGTATATTGCGGCACCGGCGCCGTGATGCCGATGCAGCTGGCCGGGCTGGACTCCTGGGAAAAGAACATCGACGCCCAGGACCGCATCATCATGGCCGGCGGCCGGGTGGGCAAAGACGGCATCCACGGCGCGACGTTCAGCAGCATTGAACTGGACGAAACCTCACCCGCCACGGCCGTGCAGATTGGCTCGCCCATCACCCAGAAGCTGGCTATGGACTTCCTGATCCTGGCCACGCGGCGCGGCCTCATCAAGTGCAGCACCGACAACGGTGCGGGCGGTTTGTCGTCGAGCATTGGCGAGCTGGCCACCATCAGCGGCGGAGCCGTGGTGGAGCTGGAAAAAGTGCCGCTGAAATACCCCGGCCTCCGTCCTTGGGAAATCTTTGTTTCAGAGTCGCAGGAGCGGTTTTCTTTGGCCGTAGAACCCGCCAAGCTGAACGAGCTGCTGGCCTTGGGCCGGGAGATGGAAGTGGAGCTGACCGACATCGGCTATTTCACCGCCGATGGCAGCCTCGACGTGCGTTTTGATGGCGAATCGGTGGCGCGGCTGGACATGGAGTTTCTGCACAACGGCGTACCGCGTAAAGTGCTGGAAGCGGAGTGGAGCAAGCCTACGGCGCAGGAGCCGAATCTGGCGGCTGACCTTGACTATACTGACGTACTGAGCCGCCTGCTGGGCAGCCTCAACATCTGCTCCCGCGAATCGGTGATTCGGCAGTACGACCACGAGGTGAAGGGCCGCACGATTATCAAGCCGCTGATGGGCGCTACCGGCCAGGCCCCGCAGGATGCGGCCGTGGTGCGCTTTAATTTCGAGAGCTGGGAAGGCGTGGCCGTGAGCAACGGCATCCTGCCCCGCTTCGGTGATTTGGACGCCTACCACATGTCGGCCGGCGCGTTTGACGAGGCCGTGCGCCAGATCGTGGCCGTGGGCGGCAAACTGCCCAACCTCAGCTACGGCGACGGCAACTTCTGGTCCGTGAACGACAACTTCTGCGTGCCCGACTCGGTGTACGACCCCATCAGCAACCCCGATGGCAAGCACAAGCTGGCCAAGCTGGTGCGCATGTGCCAAGCCCTGCGCGACGCCACGGCGGCCTACTGCATCCCGCTCACCTCGGGCAAGGACTCGATGAAAAACGACTTCAAAGCCGACGGCGTGAAGATTTCGGTGCCGCCCACGGTGCTGTACTCCATGACCGCCAAGATGGAGGATGTCCGCAAAGCCATTACGTCCGACTTCAAGCAGGCCGATGACGTGGTGTACCTGCTGGGTGAAACCTACGACGAGCTGGGCGGCTCGGAGTTCTATCAGCTTTTCGGCGAGCTGGGGGCCAACGTGCCCAAAGTGCGCTTCGAGCAGGCCAAAGCCCTCTACACGCTGATGGGCCAGGCCAACGACCAGGGCCTGATTCAGAGCTGCCACGACTTGTCGGATGGCGGCCTGGCAGTGACGCTGGCCGAGGCGACGTTTGGCTACGGTTTCGGGGCCGAGGTGGAATTACCGGAAGGCCTGCCGGTGCATGTGCAGCTGTTTTCAGAGTCGCACTCCCGGTTTGTAGCCACGGTGGCCCCCGAGGATGTGGTGGCGTTTGAGCAGCACTTCGGCGGGCGCGCCACGCGCCTGGGCCGCGTCACGCCGGATGGCCAGCTGACGGTACAACAGGCGGGTAAAACCATCATTGCGGCCAGCACGGCGGCTCTGCGCCACGAGTGGACCAACGGTCCGGTAAACCGCATTATCGGCTTCGGCCACCCCGAAACCGCGCACTAATCATGGAACAGACTCCCCAACTGCCGGACCAGCACACGCCCCCGCGCCCCCAGCACGACGACCCCGGCCACGAAATCGTGAACCGCGAAGGCCAGATTGTGCTGCCCGGCTACAAAAGCGTTGACCCCGGCCACGAATCCGCCGAGCCACTGAAAAGCAAGGAACAGCCCGTTGACCAACAACCAACAACTAACAACCAGCAACCAGTACAGGCCCTGATCCTGACGGGTTTCGGTATCAACTGCGAGGAAGAGTTTGCCGCCGCGTATAAGCTGGCCGGCGCGGAAGCTACCATCGTGCATCTCAACCAAGTGCTGCACGGCCACGTCAGCATCCACGACTACGACATCCTGAACTTCCCCGGCGGCTTCTCCTTCGGCGACGACTTGGGCTCGGGCGTAGTGCTGGCCAACAAGCTGCGCTACCGCCGCAACGCCGAGGGCCGCACGCTGCTCGATGATATCAAGGAGTTCATTGCCAACGGCAAGCACGTGATGGGCATCTGCAACGGCTTCCAGGTGCTGGTGAAGCTGGGTTTGCTGCCCGACCTGAGCGGCACCGTGACGCCCGAAGTAACCCTGACCCACAACGCCTCGGGCCGCTACGAGGACCGCTGGGTGAAGCTCAAAGTCAACCCAAAGGCAAACTCGCCCTTCCTCAAGGGCCTAGACACGCTGGAAGTGCCCGTGCGCCACGGCGAGGGGCGCCTCATTATTCAGGATGCCGCCACGCTGGCCGCCATCGAAGCCGGTGGTCTGAACTGCCTGGCCTACACCGATTTCGACGGCTCGCCCACCGAAGTCTACCCTTTCAATCCCAACGGCGCCGACCTGAACTGCGCGGGGCTCACGGATACGACCGGTCGCGTGTTTGGACTAATGCCGCATCCGGAGGCGTTTTTGTCGCTGTATAACCACCCGGATTGGGCGCGGCGCAAGCGCCAGAACCCGAATCTGAGTGAGGAAGGCGACGGGTTGAAGCTGTTCCGCAACATCGTGCAGCACGTGCAAAGCCAGCGCCCCGCCACCGTAGCGCAGCCAGCAGCCCACCAGTTTTCATCCTAACGAGCCATCTGCCAGCCCCGCCGGTTGACACCCTCTCATATGAACACCCTCAACCACTTCGATACTCCCCAGCTTGAACTCCTGCACCGTGGCAAGGTCCGTGATTCGTACCGCGCCCCTTCCGGTGAGCGGCTTATCGTGGTTACTGACCGGCTGTCGGCGTTTGACTCGGTGCTGGAAACGCCCGTGGCCCACAAAGGCGCGGTGCTGAACGGGCTGGCCGCTTTCTGGTTTGACAAAACCCGGCACATCATCCCGAACCACGTGATTTCGCTGCCCGACCCGAACGTGACGCTGGCCCAGGAAGCCGAGCCGATTCGGGTGGAGATGGTGGTGCGCAACTACCTCACGGGCTCCATGCTGCGCGGCTACCAGCAGGGCCAGCGCACATTTTCGGGCGTAACCGTGCCGGATGGCCTGACCAAGCACCAGCAGTTCCCCGAGCCCATTGTAACGCCGACCACCAAGGAGGAATCGGACCGCGAGATTACGCCGGAAAACCTCGTGTCGGAAGGCTGGGTGTCGCAGGAACTGTACGAGCAGATGCGGGTGAAGTCGTTGGAGCTGTTCAGCTTCGCTTCGGCGTGGATGGCCGAGCGCGGCATCATTCTGGTGGACACCAAGTATGAGTTTGGCTTGCTGAACGGGGAGCTGATGCTGATTGACGAAATCCACACGCCCGATTCGTCGCGGTTCTGGAGCGCCGAGGACTACGCCCGCAACCCGGAGACGGCCGAGCAGATGGACAAGGAGTACGTGCGCCAGTGGCTGATTGCCAACAAGCAGGACGGCCTGTACCCCCGCGCCCTCACGCCCGAAGTATCTGCCGAAGCCACCCGTCGCTACCTCGATATCTACGAGCGTATCACGGGCGCTCCGCTGCCCACCGGCAACGAAGTCACTCCCGGTGGCGACGTACAAGCCCGCCTCGTGGGCAACCTAGTGCGTGCTGGTATCATGAAAGAAACCATCTGAAATGGAGTCCTCGCAGGCGAAAAAGCTGGTAATCGATTACATCGAAGCGTATAACCGCTTTGATGTGGCCGGTATGCTGGCGCCGTTGCACGACGAGGTGATATTTCGGAACGTAACCGGCGGCGAAGTCAGCCTGACCATCCACGGTAAGGCAGAGTTCCAGGTGCAGGCCGAGCAAGCCAGGCAGTATTTCTCTCAACGGGAGCAGCGGGTCACCAACTGGCAGATAACCGATAACCACGTGGAAGTGCTCATTGACTACTCAGCCGTGGCGGCTATAGATTTGCCTAACGGCCTGAAAGCGGGCGATACGCTGCAACTGCAGGGTAAGTCGGTGTTCCTGTTTTCCGCCGGAAAAATTAGTGCCATTGACGATATTAGTTAGAACGACTCTGCGCACCTCTGCGAAACCTTCTGCGCCCTCTGCGGGAAACAACACTAGAACGACACCGTGACGAATTCAACACCCATAGTACTCCTCGGCGGCGGGGCCCGTGAACACGCCATGGCGTGGAAGCTGACCCGCGACGGCGCTACCGTGCACGTGCTGCCCGGCAACGCCGGCATCCCCAACAGCCACCCCGAAATCAGCGCCACCGACTTCCCGGCCATCAAAGCCTTCTGCGAAGCGCAGGGCGTGAAACTGATCGTGGTAGGGCCGGAGGCTCCTCTGGCGGCGGGCGTCACGGACTTCTTTCAGGGCTCCGATATCCGGGTGTTTGGGCCGGGGCGCGCCGGGGCTACGCTGGAAAGCTCTAAGGTGTGGAGCAAGGATTTCATGCGCCGCCACGGCGTAGCCACGGCCCTGTCCTGGCAGTTCCGCAGCGACAAGATGGACGCCGCCCGCGCCAAAGCCGCCGAGTTGAACGGCGACGTGGTGGTGAAATTCGACGGGCTGGCCGCCGGCAAAGGCGTGTATGTCTGCTCCTCGGTAGAAGAAGCCCACGCCGCCCTCGACGAGTTGGCCCGCCTGCACAGCGGCTGGTTCAGCTTCCTGCTCGAAGAAAAGCTCACCGGCCCTGAAATTAGCATCATCGGCATCACCGATGGCAACCGCATCCGGCTGCTGACGCCTTCCCAGGACCACAAGCAACTGCTGGCCGGCGACCAGGGCCCCAACACCGGCGGCATGGGTGCCTACTGCCCAGTCCCGTTCGCCGACGACAACGTGCTGGCCGCCATCCGCACCGATATCATCGACCCCACGCTACGCGGGCTGCAAAACGAGCAGTTCGACTTTAACGGCTTCCTGTACTTCGGTATCATGCTCACGCCGCAGGGCCCCAAGCTGCTGGAATACAACACCCGCCTCGGCGACCCCGAAGCCGAAGTCCTGTTACCCGCCCTGGAAAGCAGTTTGCTCGAGCTGATTGAAGCCACCCTCGACGGCAAGCTGCAGCAAACCGTGGTGCGCCAACGGCGTGGCTACTACGTGGGCGTGGTGCTGGCCTCGGGCGGCTATCCCGCCGCCAGCTTCCCCACCGGCTTCCCCATTACCGGCCTCGACCAGCTGCACCCCAGTATTCTGGCCTTCCACGGCGCCACCAAGCGCACTGAAACCGGCGAATTGGTAACCAATGGCGGCCGGGTGCTGGTGCTGGTCGGCCACGGCGAGGAACTGGAAGACGCGGTAGCCCACGTGTACCGCGAAACAGAACGAGTTAACTTCCAGGATGCCTACATCCGCACTGACATCGGCCAGCGGCCGGAACCGACCCTTGCCGGCAACTGGTAACCATAGCACCCGCAAACAGCGCCTGGCCATTTTGCTGTCGGGCCGGGGCTCCAATATGGTGGCCCTGGTAAACGCCGTGCAAACAGGCGTGCTGCAGGACTTGGCCGAAGTAGCTGTAGTATTCAGCAATAAGCCCGATGCGCCCGGTCTGGAAACGGCGGCGGCTTTGGGCTGCCCTACGGCCAGCCGCAGCAGCCAGGGCCGCAAGCGGGCCGAGTTTGATGCCGAAGTGGTGGAGGCACTGCAAACGTATCAGCCCGACTACGTGGTGCTGGCCGGCTACATGCGGATTCTGTCGCCTACGTTCATCCGGGCGTTTGCGGGCCGCATCCTCAACATTCACCCCGCCGACACTCACCAGCACCAAGGCCTGCACGCCTACGAGTGGGCCTTCGACAACCACCTGCCCGAAACCAAAATCACGGTGCATCTGGTGGACGAAGGCCTCGACACCGGACCTATTTTGGCCCAGCACGCTGTTGACTTGCAGGGTGCCACCACCCTGGCCGAAGTAGAGCGCCGCGGCCTGGCTGTGGAGCACCGCGTGTACGCCGAAACCTTAGCGGAACTCATCAAAAAAGAACTTCATACTGCGCCTGTCGGAGCATCTCGCGTGGCGTCGTCTGAATAGTAATCCAACGTCAGCATGCGAGATGCCTCGGCAAGCGGCCGCTAGATCAAGCATGACGTTCTTAAATTTTACCCTGTAACCACCCGATTGCCATGTGCGGAATAGTAGGTTTTTACGGTCCTGATGACGTTGCGCACGATATCGTGTTCGGCCTCACCGCGCTCCAGCACCGCGGCCAGGACGCGGCCGGTATTGCCACCTTCGACGAGAACTTTCACCTCTGCAAGGGCAACGGCCTCATCTCCGACGTGTTCAAGCCCAAGCAGCTCAAGAAGTTGAAGGGCAACATCGGCATCGGCCACGCGCGCTACACCACCCAGGGTTCCGGCGACGCCGAGTTGGCCCAGCCGTTTACCACCAGCTACCCGTTTGGGCTCTCGATGGTGCACAACGGCAACGTCATCAACTTCCGCTCGGCTGCCAAGCGCCTGCACGAGAAGTACCACGTGCTGCCCAAAACCAGCAACGACCTGGAACTGATCATGTACACCTTCGCTTCGGAGCTGCGCCTGAAAAACCTCGATGCGCTGTCGGTGGTGGATATTTTCGATGCCGTAGAGACGACGCAGGAGCTGGTGAAGGGCGCCTACGCTACCATCACCATCATTGCCGGGCACGGCCTGCTGGCCTTCAACGATCCGCTGGGTATCCGGCCATTGGTGCTGGGCCGCCGCGAAACGGAACGCGGCCCCGTTTTCGCCTTCGCCTCGGAAAGTACCTGCTTTGATTATCTGGGTTTCGAGTTCGTGGAAAACGTAGGCCCCGGCCAGGCGGTGTTCATCGACAAGAACTTTAAGGTGCACCACAAAAACCAGCAGGAGCAGCCCAAAAACTTCTGTGTGTTTGAGCACATCTACTTCGCCCGCGAAGATTCCACCATCCACGGCCGGCTGGTGGCGCGCGAGCGGGTGCGGCTAGGCAAGATGCTGGCCCGCAAGGTTATCGAATCAGGCATTCAGCCCGATATGGTGATTGATGTGCCGTCGTCGGGCTATTTCTCGGCCTCTGGTTTGGCCGAAGCTATTGGGGTGCCCTACCGCCGGGCGCTGGTTAAGAACAATCACATGGGCCGCTCCTTCATCGTGAGCAGCCAGGCCGGCCGCGAGGATATCGTGAAGAAAAAGCTGAACCCCATTCGGGAGTTTGTGGAAGGCAAGAAAGTGGCCGTGGTGGACGACAGCATCGTGCGTGGTACTACGTCGCGGCGCATTGTGCGCATTCTGCGCGAGGCCGGCGCGGCTGAGGTGTACTTCATCAGCAGCGCCCCGCCCATCATTGCGCCCTGTATCTACGGCATTGATATGGCCATGAGCACTGAGCTGATTGCGGCCAACTACACCGAAGAAGAAATCTGCCGCTACATTGAGGCCGACAAAGTGATTTACCAATCGGTGGAGGATTTGCAGGAGTTGTTTGCGGAGGACAAAGGTCACGGCGGCTCTTGCTTTGCCTGCTTCACCGGCAACTACCCCACCGGCGACGTGACCAAGTACCTGCGCCATATCCAGGAGGAGCGCCAAAGCCACCGCTCCGACAAGAAAGGCTCTGATGTCATTCCGTCCGTCAGCGCCAAAGCCCCCGAGCCTACCGAGCACTAACTCAATCTGCCTGTCATCCTGAGCGGAGCGAAGGACCCTAGCATCTCTGAATTACTCGTTCCTGAGTAATAATGTCCTTCGCTCCGCTTAAGATGACGACAGACGCATTTCCTGATTAGACTCTCTCATGAGCCAGACTTCCGCCGATACCAACCTCAAAGCCACCGCCGGCTACTCCATCGAAGAAGGCAACGCCGCTTCCAAGAACGCCTATAACTGGGCGCAGAAAACATTTAGCACCCGCGCTGGCAAGCCCGGTGAGCCGGCCCAAGACCTGGCGGGCGGCTTCTCCAACGAAATCCGGTTCGGGGCCGAGCGGCTGGGCATCGGCTCCGATGGTATCGGAACCAAGATTGAAGTGGCTGAGCGCCTGGACCGCTACGACACGTTGGGCTACGACCTGATTGCCATGGTGGCCGACGATTTGGTAGTGGCCGGTTTCATCCCCACCAACCTCTCCAATATCATCGACGTGAACACCCTCAACTACGAGGTGGTGGACGAGCTCATGCGCGGCCTGCACGACGCGGCCCAGTTCAGCCAGGTAGCCGTAACGGGCGGCGAAATTGCCGAGCTGGGCAACCGAATCGGCGGCTACCCCGGCGCGAAAATGAACTTCAACTGGTGCTCGACGGCCGTGGGCGTGCTGCACCCGAGCCTGGAGCGCCCTCTGAGCGGCGCCAACGTGCGCGCCGGCCAGGCCGTGGTGGCGCTTCGTTCCCCGTCCTTCCGCTCCAACGGTTACTCTCTGGCCCGCCGTGCTCTCACCAAAGCCTTCGGTGAGAAATGGCATGAGGCACCCTACACCGGCGCTGATGCTGCCGAAATGGGCCAGACCTGGGGCGAGGTAATGCTGGCCCCCTCGCTCATCTTCTCGCCGGGCGTGGCGGCGGTGCTGGATACCAGCCTGCCCCTGCACGCAGCCGCGCACATCACCGGCGGCGGCATTGCCGACAACTTCCGGCGCGTGCTCAAGAATGGGGTCGGTGCGGAACTAGATAACCTGTTTGCGCCCCTGCCCGCTATGCAGCAGCTGGCCGAGTTGGCCGGCATCATGCCCACCGAAGCCTATCTCTACTGGAACATGGGCAACGGTATGCTGCTCGTAACGGAGCCCGAGCAGGCCGAAGCCGTAGCCGAAACCCTGCGCACCCACGGCTACCAGGCCCAGGTAGCCGGCCGCATCACCCCAGAAACCGATGTGGTATTGCGCGTAGGAGCCGGCGAGTTGCGCTATAAGGCGTAGCCTTGGTAGTTAAAACGCTGTCATCCTGACAAAGGAAGGACCTTATTACGCTGAAACGCCGTGCGAACGACTGATGTCAGCGTAATAAGGTTCTTCCTTTGTCAGGATGATAGGTGGGAGCTGCGTGCTTGCTAAGCTGTTACCGGCTCAATATCAAATCCGGCCTGCAACACAGCCTTCATCACCTGTTCCGGAATGACGTTTGCGCCTTCCACAGTCAGGATTTTGGCGGGGTTATCGGTGTCTACGTTCCACTTCTGCACGGTAGGTTCGGCGTCGAGGAAAGGCGTGACGGCGCGCAGGCAGTTAGCGCAATTGATGCTGGTTTTGAATTTCAGAGTGGGCATAATAAGTTGGCTGTAGGCTGCTGCGGTAACTGGGGCAACCGGCAGCGGCGGGTGAGTTGCCATAACAACGAAACAGTAGCAAAAGTAGCTGCCAGCATACGCTTTGAAGTATAGACTTTGGCTGGCTTAGTACAGAGTTTTGCCGGGCTGTTTACCTCATAGGGTTCATGCTTGAAAGCCCGCCATACTTCGCCAATCTCATTACCACAGGCTTCCTCAAGACTCCTTTACAACAAAATCAGCTCGCTGCACTGGCTACAGCAACTGCTTCTCCAAAAATCAGCTTCGTGCAGAGCTGCATTTAGGATAGCTGCCTCCATAACTCAAAGCGGCAGACAAATAGTTACTTCCGTACCCTGGCCTTCCTGGCTCGTGACGCTGAACGTGCCATCGTGCCCTTTCACGATAATGTCGTAGCTGAGCGACAGACCCAGGCCGGTGCCTTCGCCGGGTGGCTTGGTAGTGAAGAAAGGCTGGAAGATTTTCTGCTGTATTTCCTCACTCATGCCGGTGCCATTGTCCTGCACCCGAATCTGGACCTGCTGGCTTAGGCGCTTTGTGTGAATTATCAATTCCGGCGTGTAGTCGGATTGGCCTAGCGCCTGGCGCTCCTGCAGCGCATAAAAAGCGTTGGTGCACAGGTTGAGCATCACCCGGCCGATGTCCTGCGGCACTACGTTCAGCTTCGGCATCAGGGCATCCAAGTCAGAAACCAACGTGGCGCCAAACGACTTGTTTTTGGCCCGGAAGCTTTGGTAGGCCAGCGACAAGTGCTCGGCTACCAGCGTATTCAGGTCAGTAAGCTCGCGGTGGCCGGCGCTGGCGTGCGAGTGCTGCAGCATACCCTTCACAATATTGTCGGCCCGCTGGCCGTGCTGTGTTATCTTCTGCAGATTCTGCGTCAGGCTTTCCAGTAGCTCGGTGGCATAGGCTTTTTCAGCTTCGGGAAGCTGCTGCCACGGTCCGTCCATAAATTCCTCCACGAGTTCAGTACTGACTTCGGAAAAGTTGTTGACGAAGTTGAGTGGATTCTGGATTTCATGCGCAATGCCTGCCGTAAGCTCGCCTAAGCTCGCCATTTTCTCCCGCTGAATAAGCTGGTTTTGCGCAGCTTTTAGCTCCGTTAAGGCGCGTGTCAGGTCGTCGCGCTGGCTGGCAATCTGGGCGTTCTTCTCGTTGAGGTGGCGGTTAGCGCGCTGCTTTATATAGACGTTGCGCCACAATAGGCCCGCCATCAGTACGGCCCCCGCTAGTCCCGCCCACAAGCCATACATCTGCTGCCGCTGGCGGGCACTTTTTTGCTCCTGTAGCTGGCGGGTTTTGGTCAGCAGCTCAATCTGGTTTTGCTTTTTGTCCAGCTCGTACCCGTAGCGCAAGGCGCTGGTTTTGCGCTGGGTCGCCTCGCCCGCCAACGTGTCCTGATAAGCAGCAAACAGCCGTTGGAAGCGGTAGGCTTCCTGGTAGTTGCCGACGTCGGCGTATGCCTGGGCCAGAATTTCGGTGGCGTCGCTGAGGTTGCCATTGCTGCGGTTTTTTTGGCTGAGCTGCATGCCATGGCGCGCCAGTGCAATAGCACTGTCAGGTTGGTGCAGGAGCAGGTAGGCACGCGCCAGCAGTATCTCTACTGCCGGCAGGTTGAACCCATCACTGGTTGCCCGAACCAGTTTTCGGGCGCGCTGACCATGCCGCAAGGCCCGGGCCGCGTTGCCCTGTTGGCTATACACCTCGGCCATTCCAATTTCGTTGACCAGCTGGTTCTGCGTATCACTCATGCGCCGGCTCACGGACACCGCCCGCCGAAAGTAGTACAGTGCTTGGGGCCAGTTCTGCTGTTGCTGGTAGGTGCTGCCAAGGCTATTGAGCACGGCTGCCACTACTTGCTGGTCATCGAGCTTGCGGCCGTCTTCGAGGGCTTTGGTGAGGACTAATTTAGCCCCTTCGTAGTCCCCAATTTTCCAGTAGATGCTGCCCAACGTAGCTCGCAACTGGGTTTGGGTGGCTAGGTCGTTGCTTTTTTCGGCCAGCGGCAGGCCCCGTAGCGCCCAGGCCAGCGCGGCGGTGAGGTTGCTCTGCTGCAAATCAATGAGGCTCAGTTCCAGGCAGGCCCGGGCTTCGCGGCGGTGGTCGTGGCTACGCTCAAACAGTTCCTGTGCCTGCCTCGTGTATACTCGCGCAGAGTCGTAAGCCGCGAGCCGTCGGTGCAGGATGCTCAGCCACAACAAGCTGCGCCCGATACCGGCTGTGTCGGCTACCTGCTGCGATAAGCCCAGTGCCTGCCGGCTCAGATGAAGGGCTTGGGGCGCATCGGTAGAGGCTAGCTGCAATACCAAGGCGTGCAAACGCCGCACCCGCGTTGTATCGGCGCGGGCTTGAGTGCGCAACAGGTGCCGCAAACTGTCAACCGCACGGTTCTGGGCGTGGCCGGGCCCGATGCAGAGCATTCCCAGTGCCAAAAGTAGTAGTATGGCGCGGGAGCTGTGCATAGACAATAGAGTGAAAGAAAGACGCTTAAAACGTGGGTGTTTATTTCTCGGGTTCAGGAGACATTGTAGGAGGATATATAGGGTTATTTACCACACCAACTTTATTGCCGCATGGATCGATGACGACATATTTCTTTATTGCTTTTCCGGCTGTATTAGCGTCGGTGCTGATATCTGTCAGAATTGTTTCTATCGTAGTGCCGCTTATTTTCTCTACACGCGCATAATCCTTTTCAATGTCAGCTGTGTTAGGTAGCCGCCAGTAGAAAATAGGCTCTTTCGTTTGGCGATAACTGGCACTTGTAGTTAAGATTACTACAATACTACCAACTTTATAGACAGCATATCCCTCACTTCGCTCTGATGTTTCTTTGCCCAGAAACTGATTATACCATTCTATCAGCTTCACCAATTCGGCTTCTGTCTTTGCTGTGTAAACTACCGTATCATGCTGGGCATAAATAGGGTCTGGTTTATCCTCAGAAAAATTACTGCGCCAGCAGGATGAGGCTGTTAGGAGCAGCAGGAGTAGCAGAAGCTGGAGCGTTTTCATGCGGTGGAAATAAGCACTGTGCATCTATCGAGTCGGGACATAAATGGGATTATTAATCACCCCTATTTCATTCCCTAACGGATCCTTGACTGTGAATTCCTTTACTTCTTGCGTAGCCACATTTGCTGAGACGCGGTTATCTGCCGTGTGTTTGCCTTTGCTTATTTTACGGAGCTTGAAGAATGGTAACCCTGCAAAGCTGTTGCCCTCGTCCTGCAGCTTATTGTATTTGGTATCGACTTCTTCTGCCGAAGACAATACCCAATAAAAAACAGTTTTATCAAGTTGGAATGAAGTGAGCAGTGTGGAAGAGCCAGAGCGAGAAGCAGGATCTAAGCCCACGCACACTTTTATGCCGTCTATTTCATAAATAATATATCGGTCCTCTCCCTCAAGTTTCATTTCTTTGGGGGACGATTCGAAGAAGCCGGTGTACCAATCCAGGATTTCCCGGTCTATTGTTCTGCCATTTTTTGCTGGATATATAATCGTCTTTTGACTCTTAAATCCTGAATTTCTATTGCCACCTGAGTCCGATGTTGAGGAAGTATTTTGGGCCTGAATGTTTGCCTGAAAAGCTAGAGCAAACATTATTGCGAGTAGCAAGCTGATTTTCATGGTAGGCGAGATATTGGAAAGTGAATAAAAAGACCAGAGCGAATACCTAGAAACGGCGTCTGCAACCGTCACTCCCCATCTATTTTCGGCGGATATACTGGGTTATTTATTACCCCAACCTGGTTGCCGGCCGGGTCTACCACCACAAATTCTGCTACTTCAGTCACGGCTCCGGTGCCTCGGGAAAGGGTTTTGTCAGGCCGGCCGTCTTCAATGTTCCTGAACTTCTGAAAGAGGGTGCGTTCGAAGCGGTTAGTACGGTCTGCGTTGAGTGTGTTGTACTTGGCCTCCACATCTTTAGAAGTCGGGAGCATCCAGTAGAAAACAGGTTCCTTCAGTTTTACTAGCTGCGGGTTGGTATCCAGCCGGACCTCTACTCCGTCAATGTGGTAGGTGGCATAAGGATAGGTAGCCTCCAAGTCAATCTTGGTCGGTTGGCTGCCGAAAAAGGAGGAGTACCACGCTATGGTGGCAGACAGCTTTGCCGGGTCCCGGACAGGGTATACCACTGTTTTCTGCACCGAAAACCGAGGAGAAGCACCCGTATCCTGTGCGGCTGTTTCGGTACCGAAAGCCAGACAGAGCACAAGCAGAAAAACCGGAAGCGCGCTTTTCATGTGCTACAAGGAAAAACATCAGGGGTAGATACTTCCCAGCAGAACGGGCTCTGCGGTTGGCATATCTGCGTTTCTGGCAGCAGAGTGGCAGAAGGGCAATGTCCGCTGAACTATGTGCCAGTGGTACTAAGTTAATATAAAATATTGTTAATGCTTGTTGGTGATGGTTCTGTTATTGCAGGAACCCGAAACTGGGTAAGGCAGCAGATCTGCTCTTATATGGAGTTTTTATGGCAGCATACTGCCGCAACTACTCGCAAGTGAGATTAGAAGCAATAGAGCCGCTCGACTTCTATAGTATAAGTATTTTGATTTATTTTTTACATATTAGTGGTTAGAATGAGTTGATTTGCCATTTCATCGGCTTCATGCAGACTGATTTGGTAGTTGAAAGGAGGGTCTACAGCGGTAGAAAGTGTGCACGGCCGTCGTCATGGCCAGAGGTGAAAGTTCATGGAGCGACGCCTAACCAGCTGACGCTCATGTGCCCCGGTACCAGCCGACGCTGGGTGTGTTCTGCATAGCCTGCCAAGTGGCAAAGAGAGTTGCTGCCTGCTCGGGTCTGGATTAAATGGGTCTGCTTTGCTACTGCCCGCGCGATGATATTTGATCAACCTGTTTCCCCACCGGCCCAAGCCCGTAAGCTGGCTCATCAGTTGGATTTGCCCACTTCGTCTACTGGGCCCGCACCCGGCACGCTTCTGGCCTCTTCTGCTTCGCAGCTTGGGCAGAAGGTGCTGCAGTTTGTGCTTCTATTGGCGGGTGTGTTTTCGGCAGCGCTGGGCCTGAAAGGGTTTCTGCTGCCGAACGAGTTCATTGATGGCGGCGTCACGGGCATCTCTATGCTGGTCAGCCACGTCACGGGCATTTCGCTGTCGGCCCTGATTCTGCTGATAAATATTCCTTTCGTTATTCTGGGGTACTACCAGTTGGGTTCGGCGTTTGCGCTCAAAACCCTACTCACTATCACGGCACTGGCCGGTGCTCTGATGGTCGTATCATTTCCGGCCCTCACGCAGGACAAGCTGCTGATTGCCGTGTTTGGCGGCTTCTTCTTGGGGGCGGGCATCGGGCTGGCTATGCGGGGCGGCGGCGTGCTCGATGGTACCGAAATTCTGGCCGTGTATATCAGCCGCAAGCTTCCGGGCTCCATTGGTGATATCATTATGATAATCAACATCATAATATTCGGGGTGGCTGCCTGGCTTTTGTCAGTCGAAACGGCTCTGTATTCGATATTGGCGTATCTGTCGGCAGCCAAAACAGTTGATTTTATCCTGGTTGGCATCGAAGAATACACCAGCCTGACCATCATTTCCTTTCACAGCAATGAAATCCGGCAACTGATAACCGACAAGCTGCACCGCGGCGCAACGGTGTATGAATGTACGCAGGGGTTCGGTTCGCATGGGCACCAGCGGCTCAAGGTAGAGGCCGTTTTTACAGTCGTGACGCGGCTGGAAGTCATTAGTCTAACTAAGGCAATCCACGCCATTGACCCGCAGGCATTCGTCGTGATGCAGAGCGTCAGCGACACGCGCGGTGGCCTCATAAAGAAAAGAGCCCTGCATTAGAAGAAGGCCAGCAACGTGGGACTTGCAGGAATGAAGCAGGTAAGCTCCAGGAGGAGAACGAGCATGAATACAAACACGTGGTACCGTTTTCTGGGAGTGCGGCCGGGCGAGACGAAAACCGTTTGGCTGTTTTTCCTGCACAATTTTCTGCTGGGCATCGGCACTATTCTGGTGTATGTGGCGGCCAACGTACTGCTGCTGGAAAACCATCCGGAGCGGAACCTGCCGCTAGGCTACTGTGCCGGGGCTGTTGCTATGCTGCTGGTGGGGCGGCTGTATGCGTACTGCGAGCATAGATGGCCGCTGCAAAAGCTGGCTGTGCGGGCGCTGCTGGCGACGCTGGTGCTAACCGTGGTACTGAGCGTGCTGCTGGTCACGGGAGCGTCGGTGGTGGCGGCAGTTGCCATCATGGCCGGCTACCGGCTGATTTATCTGCTCACGAACCTGGAGTTCTGGGGCATGTCGGCGGTGGTGTTTAATGTGCGGCAAAGCCGGCGGCTGTTCGGCATCATCAGTGCCGGCGACATGCCGGCCAAGGCGTTGGGAGCCGTGCTGGCCGTGTTTGTGCACCTGCACTACGACCTGTATTTTCTGCTCCTGACGGCTTTTGGCATGTATGTGCTGGCTCTTTCCATGCAGCGCTATACGTTCCGGGCGCAGGCTATGGCAGCGCAGCCAGTAGCCCTTGCTTCACCACATCAGTTGCACTCGTCACCTAGGGGCCGCAAACTGGTTCTGTACATGGGCCTGAGCCTGACGGCAATTGCTGTAGTAGCAGTCGGTGTGGAGTATCTGTTTTTTGTCAACGTGAAGCAGAAGCTGCAGAGCCAGGGCTCCATGTTGCAGTATGTAGGCAGCGTGCTGGCCCTGACGTATGGGCTGGCAACGGTGTTCAAGCTGCTGGTAGCCCGCCACGGGCTCGACCGGCTGGGTATTCGCTGGACTCTGGCCGTGCTGCCGCTGGCGGCACTAGCTGGCGTCGTGCTGTTTGGAGTGCTACGGGCGGGCGGTGTAGGCCCGATGGGCCAGATGGCGTATTTCTGTGGCCTGTATCTGGGGCTGGAAGTACTGCGGCGGGCCCTGTTTGAACCGGTTTTTCTGGTGCTGTTTCAGCCGCTTCCGCCTGCCGGGCGGTTGCAGGGGCACACCTGGGTAAAAAGCTTCTATGAGCCGTTGGGCCTCGGGCTTGGCGGTTTGCTGCTACTGCTGCTACGTGGGGCGGGCGGCCTGCCTGTATGGGCGGGGCTGGGATGCATGGCTGTGTTCCTGCTGGTTGCTTTGCTGCTGCTACAGAGCGCGTATCAGCAGTATCTGAGCGAGCTGAAGAATGCGTTAGGCCTGCGCTTCACCACCGACGAGCTGGCGTTGGCCCCGGCAAGCGAATCCCGAACACAACCTGCCGTGCCCACTGTACCCGCTGCCGAAGCCCTGAGCGCCTTGCAGCACCTACACCGGATAGATGCCCCACTGCTGGTACAACACGCCCAGACTCTGCTCCGCCATCCTGCAGGAGAGGTCCGCCGCCGGGTGCTGCTGATGGTAGGCGACCGGGTGAAACTGAGCCTGCTCCGCTACCTGCTCCTGCACGACCCCGATGCTACAGTACGGGAAACGGCCAGCCAACTGGTATGTCGGCATCCTAATGCCACCGACCTGCTGCAGCACACCGATATTGCGGTGCGCAAAGGCGCCATTCGGGGCAGACTAGAGGCCGTGCCTTCCGACGTGCAGGCCCAAGCCAGTCTGGCTGAACTGGCTGCTACCGCCCACCACCACGTAGCGGCTCTGCAACTCGTGCGTTTTCTATTGCCCGACCAGCAGGTGGCCCTCATCACCACAGGGCTTAGTAGCCAGGAAACAGCCCTGGTGCAGGCCGCCACTACGGCCGCTACGGCCGTTTCGCCTACGGTCTTGGCTAGCCAGCTGCTGGGGCTGCTGCGGTCTAAAGCCGCCCGCCGCCCCGCTGCCGACTGTCTGGTGCAGATAGGCGACGGTATTCTGCCGTATCTGCAGGATACTTTAGCTCATGAAACCGATGCCCGGTTTCTGCGGGAATTGGCGCAGGTATGCAGCCGGTTAAAAACAGAAGCGGGCCGCCAGGTGCTGGTGCGCATGGCGCAGGACGCTAATCTGCACGGCCGGGCTGCCGCGCTGCGGGCCCTGAGCAGCCTGCCCGCAGTGCCCACCGATGCACCTCTTTTTCAGCACTTGGTTGAGGAAGAAATGCGACTTGCCCAGCACATGCTGCACAGTATGACCAATGCCAATGCGGAGCTACGAAGTACCCTGCGCTACGAACTGCGCAAAAGCCAGCAGCGCCTGCTTGGACTACTAATCCAACTCTACGACCAAGGCCCTTTGCTAAACGCACAGCGTGGCTTGGCCCATGCCACTGGTGAGCGGCAGGCAAATGCCCTGGAAATTCTGGACAACCTGATTCCGCGGCCGTTGTATCAGGGCCTGCAGGCATTGCTGGATGTCGGCCGTCTCAGCGAGAAAGTCCAAACGTTTGATGACTTGCTGGGCCCCGCTGTCCTGACGGAATCCATCCAGACCACCATTATCCGGCGCGGTATAGCGGCCTTCTCCGCCTGGACGGTAAGCGTAGCCCTACGCCAGTGGCATCCCACCCCCGAAAACGTGACCTACTTGCATCCGCACCTGCAGACAACGAATCGTTTGGTGCAGGAAAGTGCCGAAGAGGTGTTGCGCCGGCTGCCGCTGCAGCGCCCGGCCGCCTACGACCATCTGCTGCAGTTCTATCCCACCCTCGCTTCGTATTCCGCCATGACTGACCATGCCTCACCCTCAGCTGTTTCGTTTCTGGAGCGTGTTCGAATGCTGAAAAGTACCGCGCTGTTTGGCCAGACCCCCGAGAATAGCCTCGCCACCATTGTGCCTATCATGCACGAAGTAACCTATGGGCAAGACGAGGAGATATTCGCGAAAGGGACCTTAGGCACTTCGCTGTTCATCATTTACGAAGGCGAAGTAGGAATTTTCAATAAGCGGCAGCTGCTTACCACTTTCGGCAAAGGTGAGTTCTTTGGAGAGCTGGCCCTGCTCGATGCGGAACCTCGTTCTGCGTCGGCGGTAGCCCTGCAGCCCGTTCGCGCATTTCGTATCGACCAAGAGGACTTTTACGACGTGACAGAGGAGTGCACGGAGGTAGTACGCACCATTATGCGGGAGCTGTGCCAGCGGCTACGGCGCCAAAACGAGAAAATGCCCCAGCCCGACAACGAACCCGCAGTGCATTCTGAGTAGTAGACTGCTGCCCGCTACGTTTTCTGCTGTGGGCGTTTCTCCAGGATGAGGTTGGTGCGGAAGGTGTTGAGGCTTTCTTCAAGACCCACTGGATAGGTGTGCGGGTTCAGGAAACGGCGGATGCTGGGGTCGAGGCTTTGGACTTCACGCTGGGCATGTGCCCGGCTTTCGGCTAGCGTAGGCAACTCGTGTACCAGCTTGCCGCGCCGAAATACGGGCTTCAGGAGTTCCCGGTACGGGGCCTCGGGTCGCACTGAGCGGCGGCGCGTCGCATCCAGCGGATCGACGATGGTGAGGTGGTCGGGGAGGGGCTCGGCGGCGTTGTAGAGCATGTCGGCGCGGGGCTGGCCATTCTCGGTTTCGTAGCGCCGCACCTGCAGAATGCCCGGAATACTGGTTTTGGCCAGCTGCTCCGAGAGCTTGATGGTGAAGTCCCAGCCCGAGTCATCGGGTTTGCGCAGGGCGGCCAGCTTGTATACCCCACCCAGCGCTGGCTGGTCGTAGGCCGTCACAAGCTGCGTACCAATGCCCCAGGTGTCAATCCGGGCGCCCTGTAGCTTCAGGCTGGTAATGAGGTTCTCTTCGAGGTCGTTGCTGGCCACGATGCGCACATTAGGAAATCCGGCTTCGTTGAGCAATGCCCTGGCCTCACGGCTGAGGTAGGCCAGGTCACCGGAATCGAGGCGGATGCCGCCCAACTCGTGCCCTTGGGCGCGCATCTGGCGGGCCACACTGATGGCGTGCCGTACCCCTTCCAGGGTGTCGTAGGTGTCTACTAAAAATACGGAGTCATCGGGAAAGGCCTTCGCATACGCGGCAAAGGCTTCTTCCTCATTCTCAAAGGCCATAACCCAGCTATGGGCGTGCGTGCCTTTCACCGGAATACCGAAACGCTGCCCCGCCAGCACGTTGGATGTGGCATCAACGCCGCCCAGGTAAGCTGCCCGGCTGGCACTCAGCCCCCCATCGAAGCCCTGGGCCCGGCGGAGGCCAAACTCCAGCACCGTGTCGGAACCGGCGGCTTCTCGGATGCGGGCGGCTTTGGTGGCTATCAGCGTCTGAAAGTTGACGAGCGTGAGCAGGGCCGTTTCTACCAACTGAGCTTGGAGCAGCGGACCCTGCACCCGAATTAGGGGCTCATTGGCAAATACGGCTGTGCCCTCCGCAATGGCATCTACATCACAGTTGAAACGCAACTCGCGCAGATACTCTAGAAACTCCTGAGGAAACATCACGCCGCCTTTCGAGCTCTGCAGGCCTCCCAGGTAGGCAAGATCATCTTCCGAAAAACGTAGGTTCTGCAGAAAGTCGACGGCGTGTGCCAGCCCGGCTGCTACAGCATAGCCCCCTTGGAAAGGCGGCCGGCGAAAGTACAGATGAAAAACGGCCTCTCGGTCCTGCAGGCCCTGTTGCCAGTAGCCATACGCCATTGTAACTTGATAAAGGTCGGTGAGGAGGCTGAGCGAAGGCGCGTAGAGGCCGGAAAGCGGAGCTGAGTTCATGCGGGCAACGGTTGAGATGCCGTAGCTTACGCAGAATATTTTATTCTGTCGTGCTTATGGTCTCTTCTGCTCCTACTCGCGGGTGGGCCGCCCTGCATCAGCTGGAAGTGCTTGCTGCCTGGAAGCGCCTGTCCATCGGGGTGTTGCCAGCGGTGCTGCTGTACATACTGGTGCCTGCTGCCTGGCCCCCGCTACTACGGCTCACGGCAGCCTGGGACGTCTTTGCCCTAACTACGCTGCTCGTTACCTGGAGCATTATCCTCACCGCCGATGTGGGCCACATCCGGCGCATTGCCACGCGGGAAGACCCGGGGCGTGTGCTGTCTTTCGGATTTGTATTGGCGGCTTCCAGTGCCAGCCTACTGGCTATTGTTACGCTGCTGGCTTCCACGCGCCTACCTGGGCATGTAGTGCAGCTGCGGCCGGCAGTAGTTGGGATTGGGGGCGTGCTGGCGGCCTGGCTCCTGGTGCACACGCTGTTCACGCTCCGCTATGCCCACCTATTCTATGACACTGACAATGGGCGAAAAGAAGGTGGGCTGGAGTTTCCGGGAGACGAAAAAGAGCCGGACTACCTCGATTTTGCCTACTACTCCTTCACCATCGGCATGGCAGCCCAGACGGCAGACGTGGGAGTTTCGGGCCGCACCTTGCGCCGGCTGACCTTGCTGCACGCGCTGCTGTCATTTGGCTTCAACACGGCTATTGTAGCGCTTACGGTCAGCAGTCTGGCTATGCTGCTATAGCAGTAGTGCGCCGCACACCTCCGCGCTGGGAGCGGCAATAGCAGGCCGCTTCCAGCAGCGTGGCTACCACCGGCGGACGCTGCGTGCCTGGCAGGGCCTCAATAGCCTCGCGTAGCTCATCGGTCAGATGGCAAAGCACCAGGTGTATATGTCTGTGCTGTAGGGTTTCGTAATAAGCACCCAGTAGTTGAAGGGCCGCGGCCGGCAGTTTGGGCAGTTGGCTGCAGTCTACCCACACGCTGGCCTTGCCACTGGTGCCGGCTCGGTGCAGAGCCCGCCGAAGCACCTCGTTTTCCGGTGCATTTGGTACATCAGTCAGAATCAGCAGGTAGCTGTCTGGTAAAATCTCGCGGTACACATCCAGCATAGAAGCCACTTTTAGTTAATGCCCAACAGCTACACTCATGCTAACACGGCGTACTGGCAGTAAGCGCAACTCAAACATTATTCGTTCAGTCACTAGCAAGAAACTTCTTGCTCACCGCCTTTCCATTTCTTGGCGTAAGCATTGTTCTATCCGATACTGTAAAAGTATAACGTTATCAGAAAATAAAAAAGAGTTAACTACTGATTTTCAGTGCAGTTATAAATACGTACCGATGCTGGGTAGGCATCCGTAGGTAGTACCGTGCGAGTTGCTAAGTATACCTGATTACACCAACCCATTGGAGACGGCGAACTTGATGAGGGCGGCGGTATTTTTGGCCTGGGTTTTCTCGATGATATTCTGGCGGTGGGTTTCGATCGTGCGTTTGCTGGTGAAGAGGCGGTCGGCAATTTCGGCGTTGGTCAGCCCTTCGGCAATCAGGCGCAACACCTCCAACTCCCGCTTCGATAGGCCGTTCTGGGGCCGGATCAACTCCGCCGGGGCTTCGGCAGTGTGGTGCAGCTTGCGCAGCAAGTCCAGCGCAATAGTGGTGCTGAGGTACGGCAGGCCCCGCGACACTGTGGTTATGGCGTAGATTAGCTCAGCTTGGTCTGTGTTTTTGAGGGCATAGCCTAGCGCTCCACACCGCAGCACCTGCGCTATATACTGCTCATTGTCTAGCATAGAAAGCACCAGGATGTGCAGGTCGGGGTATTGGTCCCGCAGCAGCGGAATTGTGTCGAAGCCACTCATGCCCGGCATGTTCAGGTCCAAAACCACTATATCGGCCGGGGTGGTAGGCAGCAGATCGAGCAGGGCCTGCCCGTCGCTGGCTTCCCCTACCACAGTCATACTATGCTCGTTTTGAAGTAAAGACCGAATTCCGTCCCGGATTATAGGGTGGTCATCGGTTAGTAGTACGCGAATCATTTTAAGCGAATAGAAACACTGGCTAGAGGCGCCGCTTACCGTTCCTAAGCCAAGGCAGCGGTCAGAGAAATGGATAGGAGCCCGCCCGGAAAGCGTCTGGCACCCTATGACCGAAAGTAGAACATAGGAATCACGGGGCCGAATACAAGGCCTAAAAGCAGTATTTACCCTGATGCAGTTCCTGCCCGAACGCCGGTTTTGTCCGTACAAATACGGGTGGTCTGCGCGCGGCACTACCGTGACAGGGACCTACGGCAAACACCGCTTGCGCTGCATCTGCGTACAGTTGGGGTTAAGAATCCGCAGTGAGCCAGCCCCAATCAGCCACTGAACCTAAGCCTGGGTTTCCCCGTTCCGCCTATACGCTCAGTGCTGGTTTTTTGCACACAGTACAGGCTCGTATCCGTGGTCTGGCTTGTCCGAAACGCCATATTCCTCCTGCGCCTCCAGCATATGATCCGAGTATTCCTGACCGATGACCACACGATTTTGCGCGACGGTATTCGGGCCCTGCTCAGCCTGCAGCCCGATCTGGAAGTGGTGGGAGAAGCTTCCAATGGCGAAGAACTCCTCACTATGCTTCCCAGTACTCCCACCGATGTAGTGCTGATGGATATTAACATGCCCGTGCTGGACGGCTTTGCTACCATGAAGCGGCTGCACGATGAGTACCCAGATCTGCGCGTGCTGGTGCTGTCTATGCTCGACCATGAAAACTATGTACACCGAATGCTGGAAGCCGGCGCTACTGGCTACGTGCTGAAGAATGCCGACATCACAGAAATTACGCACGGTATCCGTACGGTAGCGGCCGGCCGGCCTTTTCTGTGCACGGAAGTTGGGCTGGATATGCTCTACAAGCTGGTGCGCAACGTAGCGGCCCCGCACGAAAATCGGGGCAAATCCGGCGACCTATCAAAGCGGGAACTGGAGGTGTTGCGCCTGATTGCCGAAGGGCTGACCAACGCCGAAATTGCCGACCGCCTCTTCACCAGCAAACGCACGATCGAAACCCACCGCCAGAATATCATCGAGAAAACCCAGGCCAAAAATACCGCCGCCCTTATCAAGTTCGCCGTCTCCAGTGGGTTGCTGAGCGAGTAGTAACTACTCTGGTTCTTCGCCTATCAGAATCTCCTCCGGAATGCTGCCCGGTGAGTATTCCAGCCCGGCGGCCAGCTTGGCTACTGCCGAAAGAAACGACGCACGGGCCGTCTGAAGGCCGGGGCCGCCTTTGTCAGGTTGCTGATAATCGAGGAAAAGCGCCGGATTGGTGGGGTGTCGCGCTACCCAGCGCTGGGCTTCCGCCTCCGGCATCAGTGCGGGGTTACCCCGCCATCGGGTTTGGTAGTCTGGCTGCTGGGTGAGTTCGGTGTGTTTGAAGTACAGAGGGATGCCATCGGGCACGGCATACAGGCAAACCCGACGGCCATGCGGCGCCGGGGACAGGAAGAGGCATTCCATTACTGGTAACTAACGGGCAAAAGGTGTGTAAGCAGGGTACTCGGAGCGTAGCCCATGTACGACGATAACCGGCGTAATGGGTTGGTTTGATGTAACAAAATCGGTATTACTTGTCAATTATCGGCGTCTCAGGGGCCGCTATTTATTCATCGAAAATGAAAAACCCTCTTTGCAGGCAGCAAAGAGGGTTTTTTGAGAGTAGCCGCGACGGGAATCGAACCCATATCAAGCGTTTAGGAAACGCCTATTCTATCCGTTGAACTACGCAGCCGGCGAATCGCTGCAAAGGTAGCTCGAAACCAAAGACTGCCCAAACGAGCTTACATCTTGTAAAGCAGGGCAATACCGAAGGATAGTGCCGTCAGAATCAGTCCGACCATGAAGATAGTGTAGCTGATGCGCAGCAAGCGGTACTTGCGCGTCAGCACGTCGCCGAGGTAGTAAATGTCCGTCACCATGTTGGTATACAGCGCGTCTTTCTGGCCCATCAGTTCGTTCATGCCGTGCTGGAAGTCGTCGAGGCTGAGCTTATTGAAGTTGCCGAAGAACAGCAGATTTACACGGCGGTTTGTCGCAATCTGAGGGCTGCGCTTCAACCACTTGAAACTGGTGACATCAGGCTGAGCGCACAGAATGGCCGATACCACCGAGCCCAGCGCCGTAGCTAGCAGCAGCCCGATTGGGATGGTAAGCACCGGGTTGTTCATAATGGTAGGGCTCAGCACACCGGACTTGGTGCCAGCCTTGGCTCCGAGGTAGGTAATAATAACCGACAGTAGCACTGCATTGAGGCTAATCATCATGTTAGCCTTTTTATCGGCCATGTCCGAGAGCTTCATGTGGTTGCTGTACATGGTGCGGAACATCGTTTCGATGCCGCGCTTGGGCTCTGCAAAAGTGCCGGTTTCCTCTTCGGTCTTCTTTTTCTTTTTCTTCTCGGTCTTTTTCAGCCGGTCACGCTGCTCCTTGATGTTGGCCTTAAACTGCTCCTGATAGCGGCTGTTGGCTACCTCTGTGTGGAACTTGGCCCCGTGCAGAAAGTCCAGCTGCGACTCAGCCCACTCCACGTTGGAATAGGTCTTGCCCAGCGTAGTTTCCCATTCGGCCCGTAGCAGTTCCGCATTGGCAAAGAAATCTTCCCGGCCCATGCCGCTCATATCGGCATCAGCCAGCAGTTGCTGCAGCTGAGTTTCACACTCTTCGTTGCGGTGCGTGCCCCGGATGGTCTCCTTCACCAAGGTAATGCGCTCGGCCGGGTAGCCCTGCTGGCTTAGCCACTGTTCCGCCAGTTCCATGCTGCGGTATTCGTGCCCATCGTATACTTCAATGTAGCCGGCATCATGAAACCAGGCGGCCAGTAGCAGCGCCTCCTGGTCGGGGGCGTTCAGGCCGGCATCTTCTCCCAGCTTGCGCGCTTCCTTCACCACAGCCGTGGTATGCGCCAGCGAATGGTAGACTATCTGCTTGGGGAGCTTAGCCTCAAGAAGCTGTGTAATGTACGCCTTGGCCTGCTTCAGAATCTCTGATTTTTCGGCTTTGGGGAGCTGGAGCGTTTCCGTGGGTTCCATGGAGGAAGAAAGGGTGTGCAACGGTGGCAGAGGCCTCCCGACCGCCTTTCAACGCGAATCAGGCGACGGGGTTTTTCTGGCACCACTCAACCGTATAGTGTTAGATTGCGTAGGGCAGGCACCCGGCCTGCTTTGGACGCGAAGCTCGGTTAGCCGTTTGGGTAAGTTACTCGTATTTCTACGAACTACCTGAGTGAGCCAGCCGCCAGCCAACGGGGTACGTACCCGCAATTTCTCCCTATAGCCTTTTTATGAAGCGCTTTTTATTGACTTGTGGCCTAGTGCTGACGGCTTGTACGGCCCCGGTGTGGGCCCAGAAGCCAACGCAGACACCTCACACTACCCGGCCGAACTACCATCATGGCGCCGAAAACTGGGAGGCCAAAACGCCTCCCGACAGCTCCCGCATCCGCTACACGGTCTTCCTGATCGGGGATGTGGGCAAGCCCATTGAGACGGCTAAAGGTGGCGAGCCTTCACTGAACTATCTGCGCAAGCAGATTCTTTCCGCCGGCACCAAAAGCACCACCATCTACCTCGGCGACAATATCTACGAGTACGGCATGCCCGAAGAAGGTGCCTACGACCGTAAAGAGTCGGAGCGCCGCATTGTAGATCAGCTGAATGTGCTGCGTGACTACCAAGGGGAGAAGTACATGATTCCTGGTAACCACGACTGGAAGCAGGGCAACAAGGGCGCCGTAGACCAAGTGAACCGCCAGCAACGGTTCGTGGAGAATTTCATGACCAACGATTCGGCGGCCTTCTCCTATACAGGCGACTTTTTCATTCCGCGTGATGCCTGCCCCGGCCCGTTTGAGGTGCGCCTGCAGGACAATGTGGTGATGATTGCCATCAACTCGCAGTGGTTTTTACAGGGTGAAGGCGAGCGGCCTTACGGCTCGAACAGCGGCTGCGGCGTAGCCAACGAGACAGACTTTTTCACGCAGCTCGAAGACATCATTACTCAGAACAAGGACAAGAATATCGTGGTAGTGGCGCACCACCCCATTCAGTCAGATGGTATTCACGGCGGTTTCTTCACGCTTGGTGACCATATTTTCCCGCTTTCTATCGTCTACAAATACGCGTTCCTGCCGCTGCCCATCATCGGGTCGGTGTATCCATTTGCGCGCAAATACGGCGGGATTTCGCAGGACATTCCCCACCCGCTATACCAAGCATACAAAAAGGGGCTGGAAGATATTTTTGCCAAGCACCCAAACATCGTGTACGCGGCCGGCCACGAGCACAATCTGCAGTATTTCAAGGCCGATACGTACCACCAGATTGTGAGCGGCTCGGGCTGCAAAACTCAACACGTGCGCACCGGCCGCGACGCCAACGCGCACTTCTCGGATAAGGAAAAGGGCTTTGCGCGGGTCAATTACTACGATGACGGCCAAGCATGGGTAGAGTTCTGGATTCCGAATGCTGCCGGCGAAACCGGACGCTTGGTATTCCGCACTCCACTCTACGCCCAGACTCCGGTTGCAACTGACAGCGTAGCCGTGCCACTGGCTGGCAAGCGTCCTAACTTCCGCGACAGTACCGTGACGGTAGCCGTAAACTCTAGCTACGAGGAGCGTGGCAAGTTTCACAAGTTTCTGTTTGGAGAGCATTACCGCAAGGAATGGGCGACGCCAGTGACATTCCCGGTGCTGGATCTGGCTACTGAGAAAGGTGGTCTGACTCCCTACAAAATCGGGGGCGGCAAGCAGACAGCTTCGCTGAAAGTGCGTAACGAGGAAGGCCGCAACTTCACCATTCGCAGCCTCAACAAAGATCCATCGGCGGTGCTGCCAGAAGCGCTGCGTACCGGCGCCGCTGCCGACATTCTGCAGGACCAGATTTCGGCGCAGCACCCCTATTCGTCGCTGCCGATACCGCCGCTGGCCACGGCCGCCGACATTCTGCATACCAACCCGGAGCTGCGCTACATTCCGCAGGATCCGCTGCTGGGGCAGTATCTCGAGCGGTTCGGCAACACGCCGGGCGCCATTGAGGAAGATGCCAAAGACGACCAGAGCGACGTCGCTTCGCTTGGCAACGCCAAAAACCTGGTGGGCACCGACAAGGTGTTTGAGCGCATCACCGACGACAATGACAACCGCGTCAACGAAAAAGCCTTTGCTCGCACACGCCTCTTCGATATGTGGATTGGCGACTGGGACCGGCACGAGGACCAGTGGCGCTGGGCCGAGAAAAAGGACAAAGACGGCGACCGGAAATTCACGGCTGTGCCTGAGGACCGCGACGTTGCCTTCTTCAAAGGCGACGGCTTGTTTCCGTACCTGGCTTCGCGCAAGTGGGCCATTCGCAACTTCCAGAACTTCGGCGACGACTATGCGGACTGGAAAGGCCTGAACCTGACAGCCCTCAGCAATGACCGGGTGTACTTGGCTTCCGTGACGAAGGAGCAGTGGGTGAAAGAAGCCAACGACATGAAGGCCGGCCTCACCGACGAGGTGATTGAGAAGGCATTTCGGGAACGGTGGCCCCAGCAGATCTACGACCTGCACGCGCAGGAAATAATCGGGAAGCTGAAGAAGCGCCGTGACCTACTGCCCGAAGTAGCCGCCAACTACTACACGCTGCTGAGCCGCGTGACGGAGGTAAAAGGCTCTAAGAAGCGCGAGAAGTTTGTGGTGGAACGACTGCCCGACGACAAGACCCGGGTATCGGTGCAGAAGATCAATAAGGAAGGCGAGCTGACCAAAATGCTCTTCGACCGCACCTTCGACAATAAGGTGACCAAAGAACTGCGTCTCTATGGGTTCGATGGCAACGATATATATGACCTGAAAGGCGACGTGAAAAGCGGCCCGCGGGTACGCGTCATTGCGGGCACGGGCCGCGACTCTATCGTGGACCGCTCAAACGTGGCTGGCTTCCGGCACTACACCCACATCTACGATGCCGACACCGGCAACGTGATAGTGCCCGGCCGCGATACGCGCCTACGCACGGAGCCTGGCATTGATGTGAGCCGCTACGATGTGCACAACCGCTCCGACCGTAAGGACTACACCCTGAACTACTTTGGCCCCACGCTTTATTTCGGCTACAACGTAGATGACCGACTGTTTTTTGGCGGCGGCGTTGTGTACCGCACCTATGGCTTCCGCAAGGAGCCCTATGCTTCGGAGCAGAGCCTAGCCGCCAACTATTCGCCTTCGCAACAGGCGTACAACGTGCGCTACCTGGGGCACTATGTAGATGTAATTGGTAAGTACGACCTGCGGGTGAATGCCCAGTTCTACGGTCCGCAGCTGCTTTATAATTACTTCGGGGAAGGCAACGACACCGAAAACATTCTGTCCGACGACAATGACACCCGTGCCCGCGACATCAACGACACGTACCGGGTGCGCTTCTCGCGGCTCTATGTGAGCCCAGTGCTGGAGCGTGACCTGTTCAGCTTCCTCAACATTGGCTTTGGTCCGCAGTACGACCAGTTCCGGGTGGAGCGCAACCCCATTGGCAGCCAGATTGCGCTGGGCCTCGATGAGAACAACAACGGCACCAGCGGCGCCGCACTAGGCATCCGCTCCTCCGACTTCCAGCTGAACCGCTACCTGGGTGGCCGCGCCTACCTCAACATTGACGCGGCTTCGTCGCCGAAGAACCCCCGGATTGGCCTGCGCTGGTACAACTCAATCGAGTACAACTACCAGCTCAATGCCGAGCAGCTGAAATACGGCCGCATGGCTTCCGAATTCCGCTTCTACCTCACGCCTAATTTTCCCTTCCAGCTGACGTGGGCGGGTCGTATCGGGGGCAACCGTAACTTCGGCGACTACCGCTTCTACCAAGCCAACACGCTGGGCGGCACCACCAACCTGCGTGGCTACCGCCGCACGCGCTACGCCGGCCGCTCGTCGGTGTTTGCTAATGCCGAGGTACGGCTGCAGCTCTTCGAGTTCAATGCCTATCTGGTGCCCGGCAAATTCGGGATTATGGGCCTGGCCGATGCAGCGCGGGTGTATTCGCAGTATGATGTGAAAGACGGGGCCAAAGCATTCCACACTGGTTTTGGTGGGGGCGTGTGGGCCGACATCCTGAAGCAGGCTGTCATCAACGCTACGTATTCGGTAGGCGAGGAAAACCTACTGTTCGTGGGCTTCGACTTCCTGTTCTAGCCACGTAGCCGACGTTTCGCTTTTTAGGAAAAAGCCCGGCCGGTTTCATGGGCCGGGCTTTTTGCTGCTAGGAAATCCTGACCCAGAACCGGTAAGAAAATGCCAAGCCAAACTCAGCCTTTTTGCGCACTCCTCCGTTAAGAGCCAAGACTCCACATGTTGCTGGCTGACCTTCTGTTTATGCGTACTACCGTTACTCAACGGGCACGTCTGTTGCGTGCTTTGCCTTTTTTTGCGCTGCTGGGCGCTGCTACTGTTCCGGCCGCTGCCCAGGTATTTCCGCCACCCGCTCCCACGCCCGGCGACACTACCGCCAGCGGTGCCATTGATCAGCAGGAGTTTGCCACGCCTTCGGTTGTGGGAATGGGCCCTAGTAAGGGTCTGATCTTCCACTACGAGCGGATGCCCACATTCAAGGTCAATTCGGATGCGCAGGTGGTAGGACTACAGGACTACTCGGCTAACGCCGAAAAGAACGCGCGGCTCGTCATCAAGGGCTACATTCCGATGCTTAACCGTCCCCATCTAAAGCTTATTCTGGGAGTCAACTATGAGCGGGAGGAGTTCCAGTTTAAGCAGAACCCAACCAACTACGAGCTCTACGATAACATTGAGAACAAGGCGCTCAAAACGCTGGGCGCGCAACTGGCCGTCATCCGGCCAGTGAACACCGACAATTGGTACATCTTCCGGATAAAGGGCGAACTGAGTGGCGACTACACCTCCTCGGAACTGAACGTGACGGACTATTTGCGCGTGTCGTCGGAGTTTCTGTATGGCTGGAAGCGCAGCCCTACTTTTTCGTGGGGTATCGGGGCGCAACTGGGCTACACCTTTGGGCGGCAGAGCATCTACCCGGCAGTGCTCTACAACCGTACCTTCAACAACCGGTGGGGGGTGGAAGCACTGTTTCCGGCCCGCGTAACGATGCGCTACAACGCTTCGCCCCGTTCCCTGTTCTTTGCCGGCTACTCAGTTGATGGCTTCAACTACATCATCAAACTGCGCAATGAGCTGACGCGCAAAAACCCGGAAACCGGCTTGGCCTTGTCTGACAAAAGCCCGCTACGGACGCTGGAACTTCGTGAAACTGAAGTGAAATTCCGGGGCCGCTGGGAGCGTGAAATCTATGACTTCATCTGGTTCGGCGTGGAAGGTGGCTACCGCTATAATTACGCTTTCGACGCCTTCGACCGCACCAACGCCGACCGGGAGAAGATAGTTGACAGCAAGTTTGCCGGGGCGCCATATGCCTCTCTCGAAATCTTTATTGTGCCGCCTCGTAAGTTCCTGAAAAAAAGCAGCGCCCCGCGCTAGGCGCTACCGTAACTAGTAAACACGAACAAGGGCCTTTGTCTGTCAAGATGGAGGACCTTGTTTGTGTTTCAGCGTACTGCCAACTGGCGCATCAGGCAGAAAGCCATTGAATAGTGGCTCCCTCATCCAGAAACAAGCGCAGCTGGTAGCGTTGTTCGGGAGCAGTTCCTTCCTCGATTATGGCTTTTTGC
Organism: Hymenobacter sediminicola; assembly: GCF_014250515.1. Lineage (NCBI taxonomy): Bacteria > Pseudomonadati > Bacteroidota > Cytophagia > Cytophagales > Hymenobacteraceae > Hymenobacter > Hymenobacter sediminicola. The sequence goes on from NZ_CP060202.1 coordinate 531,939, forward strand.
TCGGCGCTGGTATCATAAGCGGTGAGGCGGGCGGGGGAGCAAAGCGCCGCAATGCGTAGCTGCTGGGGTGCCAGCATGGCGGCGGCCCGCGGAAAGAAATCATGCACAGTCCAGTGGGCAAAGTCAGGCTGTAGCGCGTCACGCCGACGCACGTCCAGTAGCCAGCGGGCGGTGTCGCTTTCCATAGCGGCCCGTAGCAATGCCTCGAAATCAGTCTGGAGCTGATACACGGAGGCATCCGAAGGCCAACGGGCTACCAGCAGCCCCAGGTCGGGGCGGTGATGAATAGTGCAGGAAATGTCTGGCGACGACATGGTAGCTAGGGGAAAGCCTGCCAATATACAGAACTGCCCCCTTCATCGGCAAGCGTTGAGCCCACAAGGCGAACTGGCCGTGTTCCTAACCCCGGCTGGCCTGGTAAAGTCGTAAAACAGTGGCCGCTACATGCCTACAGGTTTGAAACCCCCTGCCTATTTAGTATCTAGGTAAGACAAGTAAGCTCCGCTCTATGAGAAAGCCTGTTTTCCTGCTTTTGCTGCCTGGAATACTGGCTGTGCTGCTAATAGTGTGGTGCCTGCAGTACTATCCTGACCACTTGGTTAGTCTGCTACGCTGGGATGCCCTGTGGTATGAGAGCATCCGGGCTGATGGGTATCATTTCGAGGCCAATGCCAAGAGCAATACTGGTTTTTTTCCGCTCTTTTCTTACCTGTGGCGGTGGCTGAATCTGAGCCCAGCAGGTATCAGCGTGCTGAACGGCATGCTCATGCTGGGTACTACGTATGGGCTTGCCCGGCAGCTTCGGCTATGGTGGCCGGCAGTCTGGTTGTTCGTAGCGCTGCCAACCAGCTTGTTTTTTTATGTGCCCTACACCGAGGCATTGTTTTACGCGGCGTCCGGGCTGGTAGTGCTGGGGCTGGCCCGGCAGCGGCCCGCACTGGTAGCGGCCGGATTGCTGCTGGGTGGCATTGTGCGTCCTTCAGCGCTATATTTTCTGCCGGCGGCGGTTGGGCTGGGGCTAGTCGAAATCAGACATTGCCCGGCAGAATGGCGTCGGTGGCTTGGTCGTAGTGCTCTGTATCTGGCGTCAGCAGCGACGGGAATTGGGTTGGTGGTGCTTGGGCAATGGTACAGCACAGGCATATGGCTGGCGTACGTGAAAACCCAACTGCACTGGGGTCACACTTTCAAGTTACCGGTATTGCCTTTGACCAGCGTAAGCCAGGGTATTATGCTACTGGACGCTATGGCGCTAGTGGCCGGGCTGGCTTTGGGGGGCTGGCTGCTCTGGGTACTGATACAGCGCCAGCGTCCTGCCCCGGAAGTAATATTTGCGGCGGGCTTTGTAGTGGCAACAGTACTCAATACGCTCTTGTATGCCCCGCTGCTTCGGGGTTCTACGTCTCTTATCAGTGTAGCACGCTACGTATTCTGTACACCGTTTTGCCTGTTGCTACTGCACTTTTTTTTACCCCGTCAGCGGCCATCCGGGCTTTTGCTGGCTGCTACCGCTGCTGCCGGAATAGTGCTGACTCTGTTGCTCGGGCTCTGGCAGATGCCGGTCCTTAATTTCCGGAGCCTGCCTGGCATTGCCATTGCGGGGCCTTTGCTGGCCCTGCTGCTGCTGGGGTATACACTGCTGTGGGCAGGCGTCGGCTACCGGCTGGTGCGTTTCAGCCTCTACAGCCTGAACATACTGCTGCTGCTAGTGCTGCTACGCAATTACCTGCTGGGCTATTGGGTAGGATAAGGTTAGCTGAAGCTGCCAGTTGCCCTCCAGTTTGTCTCTGGCTAATGCGCCAATAACCACTCAGTAGCCAAGCCTTCGTCGTTGAAGATGGCTACATCGTAGCCCCGGGTTGGGCTAATGGCGGCCTGCACGCTTTGCTGCAGCGAAGGACTAGCCTTCAGAGCTTCTTCACGGCTCGGCGAAATGAGATAGGCCAGGCGGGGGCGTACCGGAGCCAGCGCCGCTACCACTTCCGGGAGCCACACGTTGGCTGCCCAGTCGGCCATTTCGGGGGTAGGATGGGGGCGGCGGCGCACATCCACGAGCCAGCGAGCAGTATTATTGCTCCGCGACTCCGCCAGAATAGTATGATAGTCCTGCTGAAACAAGTCAGGATGCAGAGCATCCAGCCAGCGCACCGTGAGCAAATCCAGGTCGGGCCGGAACTGAATGTTGAGAGTAGAAGAAGAGTACATAAGGGGGAAATGCGGAAACCAGGCCGCCGCTCGGCCAGCCCTATATACGGGCTGGATAGTATTTGGGCGTAAACCAGCGGTTGGCACGCCATAGCAACACGCTCATCCAGCAAACTGTTAGCGTGGAAGGCCAGCGTGGCATGCGCGTAAGTGGGCCATGCATTGTGTCACATAGCCACCAACATTCTATCCCCAGATAGCACTGGCAGCTTCTGCTAAGCAGGGAAAGAAAAACGAAGCCGAAGGCTAAGCGCCGTAGCTAAAAAGTCCGGTTGCTACACCACCGCGTAGCAACCGGACTTTCCAAATTAGATGATGTTGACAGATGGTGCTACCACAGGCGCGTGTCATGCACGCCGGCTGGCAGGGGTGGGTGTTCGGCCAAACCCAGTACGCACCAGCCTTGCTCGAGCCCGAAGGAGCCACCCTGTAGCAGGTAGCTAACCCAACGCTCTGTGCTGCGGCCGCTGTACTGTTCGCTTTCAGGTTCGTACTCGCGCAGCAGCAGAGCGTCGCCTACTTTATACTGCCGGTCGTTGAAGCGCACATCGAAGGGCTTATTCCCGTTGAGTACGGCTGCGAAGCAGGCTGGCCATACTTTCAACTCGTGGAAGCTGATGTTAGTGGCCGGAGTAGAAACCAGTGCGGAAGAGGAGGTATATGTCATGGTGAGGAAATCTGAAGTGCAACAAACACGTCTGCTCCTGCAGATCGTTCACCCTGAATATATGGTTTTTACAGTGGCGACGCTGCAGTAGCCATTCATCACCCTGCTTTTCAACTGGTAACTATGCTGGTTTCCGGCGGCGGGAAGCCAACTTTTTGAGGTAGGCGTAGGTGTCAAACTGGGCCCGCACACGGCCCGCCTCCGCTTCGTCTTGGCCCACAAAATTGTTCTGCCAGTCCCGCGACTTCACATTATCCTGGCGTTGCAGGTCCAGCAGGTGGCGCACTTCAGCCCGCAGTTCAGGTTGCAGAATTGGGAAGGCCACTTCCACGCGCCGGTCCAGGTTGCGTGCCATCCAGTCAGAAGAGGCTACGTATAGCTTCTCGTCGCCGCCATTGCCAAATACGTAGATGCGGGCGTGCTCCAGGTAGCGGTCCACGATACCACGCTGGCTGATATTCTCGCTTTGGCCCGCTCGGCCCGGAATCAGGCACGAAATGCCCCGGATAAGCAGCTCGATACGCACACCAGCCTCGCTGGCTTCGTAGAGCTTCAAAATCATACGCTCATCCTGCAGGGCATTCAGCTTGAGAATGATGTAGGCATCTTCGCCTTTTTTTGCCCGCTTGATTTCGCCGTCTATCAGTGCATTTAGTCGTTCGCGCAGTTCAAACGGCGCCACCAGCAAGTGCTCAAACTGGCCGGTTTTGTCCTGCCGGTCGTGGAAATAGCGGAATACCTCACCCACCTCACTGGTCAGGCGCGGGTCACTCGTAAACAGGCCGTGGTCGGCGTAGATGCTGCTGGTCACTTCGTTAAAGTTGCCGGTGCTCAGGTAGGCGTAGAGGCGGTTCTGGCCTTCCTCGGCGCGCGTAACAAGCAGTAGTTTACTATGTACTTTCAACTCCGGAATGCCATAGATAACGTTGGCTCCGGCCTTTTGCAGCTTCTCGGCCCAGTACATGTTGCTCTCCTCATCGAAGCGGGCCTTCAGCTCTACTACCACGGTCACCTGCTTGCCGTGTTTCACAGCTTTCAGCAGCGCTTTAGCTACTTCGCTTTTGCTCGAAACGCGGTAGAGCGTGATGCTGATGCTACTCACCTGCGGGTCCTGCGCGGCTTCTGTAATGAAGCGTGTCACATAGTCGAACGACTGATAGGGCAGGTTCAGCAGATGGTCCCGTACGGCAATGGCCGGTATCATTTTGCCGGTGCGCGGCAGCGTTGGGTGCGGCAGCGGCGGGTGCGGCTCGTACACCAGATGCGTTAGACCCAGGTCAGGGAAGCCGAAAAAGTCGCGGAAGTTGTGGTAGCGGCTGCCTTCCACTAGTTCTTCTTTGCCGATACCGGTCTTCTGCATAATAGCTTTCAGCACCTCTTTGGGCATGGCCGGGTCGTAGAGCAGGCGGGCCGGATAGCCGGTTTCGCGCTTCTGCAGGCTACTCTTGATTTTGGCCATCAGGTTGCCAGATACTTCCTCCTGAATGTCGAGTTCGGCGTCGCGGGAGAGCTTAATGGCGTGCACCTGCACCTTCTCGAACTTGGGGAACAGCGTGTGGGCACAGCACCGCACCACGTCGTCGAGGAACATCACAAACCGTTCGTCGCCTACTACGGGCAGCTGCACAAACCGGCTGCCGTGGCGCTTGGTGGGCATTTCCATCACCATCACCCGCTGATCGTCGGTGTGCTTTTTCTTCTTGCCTGTGCTGGTTGGCTCCGTGAGGTAGAACGTGAGATATACCGTCTGGTCCTTGAGAAACAGGTGGTGCAGGTTTTCATCCAGAATCACGGGCGAAAGCAAATCCTGCACGTGCTGCTCAAAATACTGCTGCACCCATTTACGCTGCTCTTCGCTCAGGTCGTGCTCCGATACCAAGTGAATGTGCTGCTCGCGCAGTGCGGGCAGCAAGCCATTGCGGAACGTGTCGCCGAATTCTTCCTGCTGCCGGCCCACCTCATCCAGTAGGTTCTTGAGCTGCTCGGTAGGGTCTTCGCCCAGCTTGGCGCGGGTTTTCTTTTTGAGTTTCACCAACCGCCGCAGCGTAGCCACGCGCACCTTAAAGTACTCGTCGAGGTTGCTGCTGAAGATGGCCATAAACTTAAGGCGCTCCAGTAGCGGCACCTGCGGATTCTGTGCTTCTTGCAGTACGCGGCGGTTGAAAGCCAGCCAGCTCAGCTCCCGGTTTAGTAGTTCGGGCTTCGCCGCAGCGGGCTTTTTTTCGGTCTTTTCCATGGGGGTGAAATCAAATGTATACAGCGCATTGCACCGTAAGAAGCCGAGAAGTCAAAAGCAGAAGTGCTACTTCGAGGCTGGGGAACTGGCGTTCAGTGTTGGTGCGCTACTCGGCGTTGCGCGGACAGTCGAAGAAGTAAAACTCTGCGTTGCTGCGGTCCACATCGGCCCAGTGTTCCGTCTGGAAATGCAGGCATACAATAGAGGCCGTGGGCATCTCCTCGCTCAGCGGGCTTTCCATTAAGTGGTTGGCCAGGTCAGTGATGGTGTTGTTGTGGCCTACCAGCAGCACGGAATCTGCCTCGTCCGGCGACTCCCGGACCACGCGTAACAAGGTCTGCAAATCGGCGTGGTAAATTTCGGGACGTACCTGAATCTTCTCGTGCGGGTAGCCGATTTCCTTCGCCACCAGTGCGGCGGTGGTTAGTGAGCGAACGGCGGTAGAAGCCAACAGCAGATCTATATGGGTGTCACGCTGAGCCAACGCCTGGCCCATGCGGGGGGCATCGTCACGGCCCCGGTCGTTGAGAGGGCGCTGCTCATCAGAGAGGTCGTCGAAGCTCCAGCTGGATTTGGCGTGGCGCATCAGGTACAGGATTTTCATACGGCAAGTAGGTGGGTTGGAGAGAGTAGCGGACCGGAGGCAGGCCTCTTTACTACGACCCCGGCAAAATGGTTATTTCGCAGCGCAAGCACAACGGCAAAATAATATGCCACGCTGCCGCAGGCCCAAAAAGAAAGCCCGCCATGTGGCGGGCTTTCCTGTTTTAAAAAAGGAAGAGCAACTACTACTCTTTCACGAAGCGCTGGTTCGATACCTGCTGGCCATCCGTAATGGTCACCATGTAGATACCTTTGCTCAGGCCCGAAATATCAAGCTGTCCTTCGCCGCTGTAACGAAGCTGGCGCTGCTCGGCACCACGCATGTCGTACACTCGTACGCTCACGGCGGTAGCATCGTGGTCAGCGGGAATAGCAATGTTCAGCACATTGGTTGCTGGGTTCGGATACACGCCATAATCGGCAGAAGCTAGGCGGGCCGAAGTGCGGGCCGTACCGCCGGAGATGGTGATGGAGTAGTCCTCGGTTTCGCCGTAGCTGAAGCTGCCGCAGCTGCTCGTGGCCGAGGCGTCGCTCATCACCACCCGCAGGCGGGTCTTGCCGTTCTTGGCCGTGGCCGGCACCGTGAACGTGCTGCTCAGCGTCGTGGCGCTGCTCGTGCCCGCCCGGTTGACCACCGTCTCGCCGCTGTCCAGGAAGTCGCCGTCCTGGTTGTAGTCGATGTACACTTTCCAGTACTCGGTGTAGGCCGTGGAGGCGAAGCCGGCGCTGTAGCTGATCGTCTGCGAGGAGCCGGCCGTCACGGTCGTGTTCAGAGCCGTGCCGTCGTAGTAGCCGGCGTTGCTGGCCGAGCTGCGGGTGATGCTGCCCAGGCTCACTAGATCAATCCACTCATACGACACGCTCGTGCCTTTGCTGGCGCAGTAGGTAACGGTGGTAGGAGGAGGCGTAGTGCCACCGCCGGGGGCCGTGCCGCCCAGCGAGGTGAGCAGCGAAGCACGGCTGCCGCCGGTGCCGAACAGAGCGCCCATGCGGGTGCTCTGGCCCGTCGAGAACATGTACATGCAGGCGTCGTTGGTGTAGTCCATGTAGTTCATGAACATGTCACCGTTGGTGGTGTTGCCGCAGGTGCGGCGTGGGAAAGTTGGGCAGCCGGCGTTGTCAGCCTGCTGGGTGGGTGTGTCGCTCACCAAGTCGTTGCCACAGTTGGCATCTCCCCAGATGTGGCGCAGGTTCAGGTAGTGGCCTACTTCGTGCGTAGCCGTACGGCCCAGATTGAACGGAGCCGACAGGTAGCCGGTACGCCCAAAATAGTTTGGTCCGATTACTACGCCATCAGTGCTGGCCGGGCCGCCCGGGAACTGCGCGTAGCCTAGGATTCCGCCGCCGATATTGCACACCCATATGTTCATGTACTGACCAGCAGGCCAGGCGTTGAGGCCACCCGTGCTGGTGCTCTTCATGGCATCAGCAGTACCCCAGGTTGTTTTGGTGCTCGACTTACGCTCGATACCCGTGGTAGCATTGCCGTTGGGGTCGCGCTTGGCCAGCACAAACTGGAGGCCGGCGTCAGCAGCCAGCCCGGCGAAGGCCGCCGGCGTCTTGCTGACATCGGAGTTGAGCTTGCGGAAGTCCTCGTTGAGTACGGCAATCTGCGAGGCAATCTGCGCATCCGAGATGTTCTCGTTGGTGTTGCTGTAGAGTACGTGTACTACCACCGGAATTGTACCGAGCAGTGCTGTGCCGCGTTGCCCTGTTGGGTTTGCCTCGAACTGCCGGGTCTGGCTTTCGATGCTTTGCAGGCGTTGCGACATGTTGGGGTCAGATGCGAGCTGACGTTCCAATACGTCCATTGAGGCGCACTGGCGCTGTGCTACGGCCTGAGTTGTTGTGCCCAAGCCGAGAGCGGCTAGGGCTAACGCGTAGAAGGTTTTCTTCATGCGAGTGAGAAAGGAGTTGGTTGTGGAAAAGAGAACGAGAAGGCCAATTTATTGAAAGTATTCAAACGTAATGGATAAAAAGATGTGCGGAATTATGGCTATTCTTAAAAAAGCCTGTCCAGATGATAAAATGGCATCATTTGGCCATGGAATATTTGGTAGACAAACGTTTGTTTTTGAACTATATCAACAACTGGTATAAACTCGCGCCTTGGTGTAAAATAGAAAAGCCCGCTATAAGGCGGGCTTTTCGTGTTGGTGAGTGTAGGAAATTAGAGGGGACAGGATACCGGCGTGCTGCAACACCGTCCGGAATCGGCGCTAAGTAAGTTAATCTTTTTGGAAACGCTGACGAATCGTCTGCTGTCCATCTGAAATAACTGCCTGATAGAGGCCCTGTGGAAGAGCCGCTACGCCAATATGGCCCTGGCCGTCGTAAGCAGCCTGCTTCATTTCGTAGCCGCGCAGGTCGTATACCTTCACGCTATAGGCACTGGCCTTCTCAACTGGCACCGACACGTTCAGCGTCATGGTTGCGGGGTTAGGATACAGGCGAATAGCAGCTTGATCAGCCGCTGCATCTGTCGTTGCCATCTGGCGGAGTGCCGTGCCACCTAGTGAAGTAGCCAGCGAAGCGCGGCTGCCGCCGGTGCCGAACAGCGCGTTCATGCGCGTGCTCTGGCCCGTCGAGAACATATACATGCAGGCGTCGTCGGTGTAGTCCATGTAGTTCATCGACATGTCGCCCTGGTTATTGCAGGTTATATGCGGGAACGAGGGGCAGCCATAGTTGGCGGTCTGCTGGGTGGGCGTGTCACTAACCAAGTCATTGCCGCAGCTGGCATCTCCCCAGATGTGGCGCAGGTTCAGCCAGTGGCCTACTTCGTGCGTGGCCGTACGGCCTTTGTTGTATGGCGCAGCCGAGCCACCGGGCAAAGAGGAATACAGTACTACCACGCCATCGGTGCTGGCTGCGCCGCCCGGAAACTGCGCATAGCCGAGCAGTCCATTGCCTAGGTTACACACCCACAGGTTGAGGTATTGGCCAGCAGGCCAAGCATCATCGCCGCCGCGCTTCGAGTTTTTCACGGCGTCGTTTGTGCTCCAAGAGCGGGTTTTGGTCGATTTGCGGATGATGCCGGTCGTCGCATTGCCGCTAGGGTCACGCTTCGCCAGCACAAACTGGATGTTAGTGTTGGCCGCCAACCCTGAAAAAGCCGCTGGTACTAGGCCAGCATCAGAGTTCAGTTTGGCAAAATCCTTATTCAGAACATCAATCTGCGCCGTAATCTGCGACGCAGGCACGTTCTCAGCGGCGGTGTTATAGAGCACGTGCACAACCACCGGAATCGTAACGATGCCCGCTGTGGCACGGCTGGCAACCGGGTTGGCTTCGAAGGCGCGGGTCTGCGCTTCTACCGTGGCCATACGCTGAGCCAAGGAAGGATCGGCGGCCATCTGAGCCTGCAGCACTTCCATGGCAGCACAGCTGCGGCCGGATAGAGCAGGAGCGCTAGTGGGAGCCAGACGAGCTTCCTGAGCGAAAGCAGCCGAAGTCAGGCCAAGAAGAGAAAGTGCGAGGGCGTAAACATTTTTTTTCATTCGAGTGAATTGAGTGGTTGTGTGGTGGCAGAAGCAAAATGTGGAATCCAATGTATTGGGAATAATTCAATAACACACGGCTTAGAATGCGAGAATTTTATGAAAATGGCCTTTTTGGCGAATGAAGAGGCAAAAAAAGTGTTGATATTCTGGAAACTGCCAACACAAAAAAAGCCCCGACATCTTGTCGGGGCTTTTTGCCATTATTTCGAAAAACTACTCCTCTACGGAGAAGCCCGGAATAAAGTTTGGGTAGCGTTCCATGTGAATCTTGCTCACGTGCCGCGTGATGAGGGCCCGCAGTTCGTCGATGTTTTCACGCTCCTGTGCCGAGATGAAAATGACCGGGTCATGGAGCTTGGCCATATACGTGTCCTGTAGCTGCTCCAAGGTAGGCCGCACCGGCTCGTCCTCATCAATGTTCATATCCTCGAACTCGGGCGAGGCAGGGGCGTCGGCGCGGTACTGGTCAATCTTATTGAAGACGAGTAGCATGGGTTTGTCGGCGGCTTCAATGTCCTTGAGCGTCTCATTCACTACCTCCATCTGCTCTTCGAAAGTAGGGTGGGAAATGTCCACTACATGAATCAGCAGGTCGGCTTCCCGGATTTCGTCGAGGGTGCTTTTGAAGCTCTCAATCAGGCGGGTCGGCAGCTTGCGGATAAACCCAACGGTGTCGGAGAGCAGGAAGGGAATGTTGTCGAACACAATTTTGCGCACCGTAGAGTCGACGGTGGCAAACAACTTGTTTTCGGCAAATACATCGGAGCGGCTCAGCAGGTTCATGATGGTGCTTTTGCCCACGTTGGTGTACCCAACCAAGGCCACTCGCACCACGCCGCCGCGCGACTTGCGCTGAGTGTGGCTCTGCCTATCGAGGTCCTTAAGCTTCTCTTTCAGGAAGTCAATCCGCTCCCGCACTACGCGTCGGTCCGTCTCGATTTCGGTTTCACCTGGTCCACGCTGGCTCACGCCACCGCCACGCTGCTTGTCCAAGTGAGTCCAGAGACCGGTGAGGCGGGGTAGCAGGTACTGGTACTGGGCCAGCTCTACCTGCGTGCGGGCCGTGGCCGACTTAGCCCGGCTGGCGAAAATATCGATGATAAGCAGGCTGCGGTCCACAATTTTGACCTTCAGCTCAGCTTCTAGGTTGCGTAGCTGCGAAGGCGAGAGGTCATCGTCGAAGATGACCATGCTGGTCCCCGAATGCTGCACGTACGCCTTGATTTCCTCGAGCTTACCCTCCCCCACAAACGTGCGGATATCGGGCTTGTCGAGGCGCTGTACAAAGCGTTTCGTGACCGTCACGCCGGCCGTTTCGGCCAGAAAGGCTAGCTCGTCAAGGTATTCCTGGGTGCGGGCGTCAGCCTGGCGCTTGTCAGGCACGGCCACCAGCACGGCTGATTCGGCTTCCACCGAAGTTTCGTAGGTGGCTTCTTTGTTGCCTTTGGCCAGAATGCGGCCTGCGCGGCCCTTGGCGCTATCCACGGCGCCAGGGTGGCGGGTGCTGTTGGTATGCTGGCGGCCGCCGGAGTTGGGTTTCTTCGCCATGAGGAGAATGAGCTAAAGTACGGGAGGGAATAGGGAGTGCGGGGATGGGCAGACAAGCCGTAGTACGCTCTACGTTGAATGCTACTTCAGGGTCAGCGAATAGGCAACTACCTGCTGAATCTGGGCTTCGGTGAGCTGGCCTTTGAAAGCGGGCATCTTGCCCAGGCCCTGCGTCACCATGTACACGCGGCCAGCGGTATTGAGGTTGCTCTTGGTGAGGTCGTGGGCGCCGTTGATGCCGCGCTTACCATCGAGGCCGTGGCAAACTTCGCAATTCTGCTGAAACAGAGCCTTACCTGCGGCTAGAATAGGCTTTTCGGGACTAGAAGCTGTAGCGCTGGCATCAGTAGCAGGTGGGGTAGCCGCTGCAATAGTGGCCGCATCGGTAGTGGAGAGGCCACTGGCGTGGCGAGCCGTGGTGTCTTCGATGGGCACGGCAGCATCAGGGGTGGCGGTGGTTTCGGCGAGGCCAGGCAGCACGGCGGCCGTGGCTGGCACAGCAGGGCGTTGCAGGGCAAGGCTACCGGTTTCGGCCAGGCCGTATACATACAAGAAGCCCAGCAGCGTGAGCACCACACCTAGTTTATTCTGGCGGCGCATGGCCGCAATACCTACCGGCAGCAGCAATAGTACCAAGGCTAGTTTGGTCCAGAGCCAGGCGGGTACCCGGCCCGGGTACTGCGCCAGCAGCGCGCCTCCCGATACCAGAATCAGCAGGCCCAGCACCGAATCCACGATGCGGGTGCGGGCACGCAGGCTGCGCAGCGCCTCTTGGCGGCTCAACAACAATAGTCCCGCTTTCAGGGCGAAAAACAACAGAAACGCCAGCACTACCACAAGGTGCAGGCGCAAAAGAAGGCTAGAAACGGCCATTTTGTGAGGTGAGGAAGTGAAAAGTGCGAAGGCGACGCTCCCGACAGTCGGGCAAAGGTACTGCACGCACAAGCGCGGCTATAGCATCGGCTGGCAACAAGTTTCGGCTGCACATTCTAACCGCACCCCGGTTGCGCCGTACCTTTGCGCCGGCTCCGATGTCTCCCGGCCACCTCATTGCTACTTACTTCCTGACCACAAAGAATGCGCGTCGCCATCGTCATCAACACCTCCTGGAACATCTGGAATTTCCGCCGCAGTCTGGTGCAGGCCCTGCAGGCCGCCGGGCACGAGGTGCTGGCTATTGCGCCGCCCGATGCCTACTCGGAGCGCCTCGAAACAGAGCTTGGCTGCCGCTACGTGCCCATTCCGATGGAAAACAAGGGCACCAATCCCATCAAGGATGCCTTGCTCACGCGCCAGTTCTACGACATTTACCGCCGCGAAAAGCCCGATGTGGTGCTACACTATACCATCAAGCCCAACATCTACGGCACGCTAGCGGCCCGGCTGGCCGGCATCCCAAGCGTGAACAACGTGAGTGGGCTGGGTACGGTGTTCATCGTGAAAAACCTGGTGAGTAAGGTGGCACTAGGACTCTACCGCTTCGCATTTCGGTTTCCGCGCAAAGTGTTTTTCCAGAATGACGATGACCGGCAGCTGTTTCTGCAGCACGGCCTGGTGCGCCCCGCCATTACAGACCTGCTGCCTGGCTCCGGCGTGGCCACCGACAAGTTCCGGCCCGCGGCCACCTTCACCCGCAACCAGCCCTTCACGTTTCTGATGATTGCGCGGGTGCTCTACGAGAAGGGGGTAGAAGAATATTTTGAGGCGGCCCGCTTGGTGCGCGAGGCTGTGCCCGGCACCCGCATTCAACTGCTGGGCGGTATTGATGAGAGTGGCGGCGTTGGCGTGAAGCGGGCTGTGTTTGAGCAGTGGCTGACGGCCGGCAACGTAGAGTACCTGGGCACATCCGACGACGTAGCGGCCCAGATTCGGCAGGCCGACTGCGTGGTGCTGCCCAGCTACCGCGAAGGCACGCCCAAAACCCTGCTCGAAGCCGCCGCCATGGCCAAACCTATCGTCACGACGGACGTGCCCGGCTGCCGCGAAACCGTGGTAGATGGCCAGAACGGCCTGCTCTGCGAAGTGCGCAACGCCTCGGACCTGGCGGCCAAAATGCTGCAGATTCTGCGTCTTTCCGATGCTGAGCTGGAGCAGATGGGCCGCGCTGGCCGCCACCTCGCCGAAACCAAGTTTGACGAGCGAATCGTCCTGAATAAATACCTGCAGGAAGTAGCCGCCGTGGGCCGCAACTAAAACCAGCGCGTTCCGGCTGAGGCCAAATCTGCCTACCTTGCGGCGCGGTAAAGCCCTCCGTACCTATAGAGATAAATCAGTTACATGGAGTTTAAGCAGTTCGATATTCCGGACGTGGTGGAAGTGCTGCCGCGGGTATTCGGAGATGCCCGCGGGGCATTTTTTGAGTCGTTCAGTGCCCAGCGTATGAAGGAAGCCGGCATCGAAGGCGACTGGGTACAGGACAATCAGTCGCGCTCCGACCGGGGCGTGGTGCGAGGCCTGCATTTCCAGCAACCACCTTATGCGCAGGCCAAGCTAGTGCGCGTAGCAGCCGGCCGCGCCCTAGATGTGATAGTAGATATCCGCCGCAACTCGCCTACTTATGGCCGGCATCTGGCAGTGGAGCTGGATGCGGAGCGCTACAACATGCTGTATGTGCCGGTTGGGTTTGCCCACGGTTTCACGGCGCTGGAAGACAACACGCTCTTCCTATATAAGTGCACCAACTACTACGCCCCACAAGCGGAAGGTGGTCTACTCTGGAACGACCCTGCGCTAGGTATTAACTGGGGAGTGCATAATCCTACCATCTCTGCCAAAGACCAGGTGCTGCCCACCCTGGCCGAATTCGACAGCCCCTTTTAGGATAGGAGGGAACAACCCCCTTGGCATCGTGAGCAAAGCGAAGGACCTTCTTACATCTGAACAGAATCGTTCAAGCGTAAGAAGGTCCTTCGCTTTGCTCACGATGAGTGCATTACTCGTGCACTTACCGCTACCTGACTTATACCAGTTCCAGCAGTGTTTCCAGGCCCATGCCGCGCGAGCCTTTAATCAGGATTTGGCGGTCCTTCATGTTTTGGGTTTGTAGCCAGGCCGCCGCTTCGGGTTTGGTGGCGAAGTAGTGGAAAGCAGAACTGGCCTCGGCAGCCCGCACCATATCCGACCCGATGAGCACAACGGTGCCCAGTGGCAGGCCCTGTAGCAGTGTGCCCAGTGCCTGGTGTTCTGCAAGGCTTTCTTGCCCCAGCTCAAACATGTCGCCGAGAATAACCACCTTGGCCGAGTTCGGAACGCCGGGCCGAGCGGCAAAGCTGCGTAGAGCCGCCGCCATGCTGCTGGGGTTGGCATTGTAGGCGTCCAGCACTACCTCGTTCTGGCTGGTTTTTACCAGCTGTGAGCGGTTATTAGTAGGTGCGTAGTCGGCCAGCGCCTGCGCAATATCAGCGGCCGGTACCTCAAAATAAGCTCCCACAGCAGCGGCGGCGGCCAGGTTCGGGAAGTTATAGTCGCCGGTGATGTGAGCCTCCGCCACCGACCCATCGAAGAGGCGCAACACTACCTGCGGCGCCGCACTGATAAGGGTAGCCGGATACGTGTCGGCGGGGCCGGGGTATGTGACGCGCTGTTGCACTACCTCAGCCAAAGCGGGCAACTTCGGGTCCAGCGTATTTACGAAGGCCGTACCGTCTACTTTCGCCAGGAACCGGAACAGTTCCGACTTGCCCCGCGCAATGCCGGTTTCGCCCCCAAACCCTTCCAAGTGGGCCTTGCCAATGTTGGTGATAAGGCCATGCGTAGGCGCCGCAATCCGGCACAGAAGATCTATTTCGCCTTGGTGGTTGGCCCCCATTTCCACAATGGCCAGCTCATGCTCGCCGGGCCGGATGCTGAGCAGCGTCAGGGGTACCCCAATGTGGTTGTTGAGGTTGCCGCGCGTGTATTGCACCCGGTAGCGGCGGCTGAGCACAGCATGCACCAGTTCCTTGGTAGTGGTTTTGCCATTCGAGCCCGTGATGGCCAACACCGGAATAATGAGCTGCTGCCGATGGTAGTGGGCCAGATCCTGCAGCGTTTGCAGTGGGTCGGGGGCGTAGGTATAGCGGTCTGGCGCCTGCTGGGCCAGTGCGGCATCATCTACTACAGCGTAGCGGGCACCTTGCGCCAGTGCCTGAGGGGCGAAGTCGGCCCCGCGAAAGGTGGGCCCGTTGAGGGCAAAGAACAGCGTATTCGCTTGTTGCTGGCGCGAATCGGTGCTGACACTGGTGCAGGCGCGAAACCGGTCGTAGAGCGCCGCTATATCTTCCATGAGTAGTAACTTAGGGCTTGATTTTTGTGTTCTGCTGGCAATAATCGGTGTTCTCCCGGAAAACAACTTCTCGTCTATGACTCAACGCGTTATTCATTCGTTTTCCGTTCTGATTCTGCTGCTCGCGGTTGGTTTGCCCACTGTAGCAACTGCCCAAAATACGGCTTTTGGCTTTGAATTCCGGGATGTGGCAAAAGTAGTGCAGGCCGGCGATACCCTGCGCAGCCCCTGGGCCGGTGGCCTCGACTCGCCCCAGTTTTCCAGCCTCGACCTGAACGGCGACAGCCAAAACGACTTGTTCATCTTCGACCGGCGCACACGGCGGGTGCTGACGTTCCTCAATGCGGCCGCGCCTGGTGGCGGCCGCCAGTGGCAATATGCTCCCGACTACGCGCTGCTGTTTCCGGCAGACCTGCAGAACTGGGCCCTGCTGCGCGACTATGATTGCGACGGCCGTCCGGATCTGTTTACCAGCGCCAACAATGGTAACGATGTCCGGGTATTCAGAAACGTGGCAGGCGTGGGTGGGCGGCCGCAGTTTCAGCTCGTAGTTGCTCAGATTCGGGCTGCATTTGCCGGTTCCTCTCCCATCAATATCAACACGGGCAATAACCTGCCTTCTATTAAGGATGTGGATGGCGACGGCCGCCTCGATATTCTGGTCGTCGACTGGGACAGTAACCGCATTATCTCACAGTACCAGAACATCAGTACCGGCTCCTGCGGCGGGCTCAGCTTTGAGCTGACCAATCAGGTGTGGGGCAACATCCGGAATTGCCTGGGTACATGCGGCTCCTACCTGTTCAGCGCTACGCCTGTCATTTGCCGCCCCGGCCAGGTGCAGCACACCTTTGGCAGCAACCTGACGCTCGTTGACCTAGACGGTGACGGCGACCAGGACGCGCTGATGGGCCGCGACTATTGCACCGAGTTGGTATCGATGCTGAACCAGGGCACGCCGCAGTCGGCTGCCATGACCAGTGCTAATACCAACTTCCCAACGGCTGCTACTGCTGTCCGGCTTCCCTATTTTCCGGCTGCTTATCACCTTGACGTGAACTTTGATGGCCGCCCCGATCTACTGGTGGCGCCCAACGTTTACGACAACCTCGACAGCATTGAAATGCGCCGCACGGTGCGCTACTACGAAAACACCAGTACCGGTGCGGCACCTGTTTTTGACTTTCGGCAGCCCGATTTTCTGCAGAAGGAGATGATTGAAACCAGCACGCAGGCCGCGCCGGTATTTCTGGACGTAGATGCCGATGGCCGGCAAGACCTGCTGGTTTCTGGTCTGCGCCGCGACGCGCCGGGTGGCTTTCTGGTAGCGTCGCTGGCTTATTACCGCAATACTGGTACCGCTACACGCCCGGTATACCAGCTCATCACGAGCGACTATCTAAACCTGTCGTCCAAGAAGTTCGGTGGGCTTCGGCCTACCATCGCCGACCTGAACCGCGACGGTGCGCCGGACCTGGTGTGCATCGGCTACTACTCCATTGGTCGGCGGCAGTTTTTGGGCTACTACCAGAATCTGGCCGCTGCCGGCCAGGCCCCGAATTTCGACACGGCCACGATGCGGTACATTGAAAACGTGCCGAACGATGCCGATGATGCCGTGACGTTCTTTGACGTGGATAACGACGGCTACCTGGATATGCTGTACGGCACCTATTCTAACCGCTCTGACTTTCCAGCGGGCCAAGGCCTGTGGTACTTCCGCAACAATGGCACCAGCCCGGTGGAAAGTGCCTTTGTGTTGACCAACAGCGACTTTGGACAAATTCGTACGGCAGCGGGCACGCGTCCGGCTAAACTGTACCCAATTGTGGCGGACTTTGATGGCGACACCATGCCGGATCTGGTAACTATAGATGCTACTGGCACGGTAAAGTTTTTTGCCAACCTCCGGGCCCAAAACGGCATTTTCCTGGAGCGTACCAGCCTGTTTTATAACGCCGCCACCGGCGCCTACGATGATGGCTACCTCGGCAACCGGGAGTCTAACCACTTCGCGCTGGCTGCCGCTGATGTGAATGGGGATGGTGCCCCGGAACTGTTCATCGGGACGGAAGCCGGAGGCGTGCTGGCTGCCACCACGCGAAACCGGGTGCTGAGCACCCGTGGTGCTGCCACCCAGGCGCTGCCCCTCTCGCTCTACCCCAACCCCGCCACAGCTACTACCACCGTGGAGGCCGCGCGCCCCGTAAGCCTGAGCCTTCTCGACCTCACTGGCCGGGTGGTCCGTACTGCCGCTACGCCCGCTCGCCAGCACCACCTCGACCTGCGCGGCCTAGCCGCTGGCCTCTACCTGGTTCGTTGCCAGACTGCTGACGGCCAGATAGGTATTCAGCGGCTGGTAGTGAAATAACCCAAAAACAGCCGAAGTCTCCACCTAAGTAAAATGCCCCTGTTACCACATTGGTAGCCGGGGCATTTTACTTGGGTTAGTGAGAGCAGTTGAGTTTAGCGTGCTACCTCTTCTGATTGGGTCAGTTCGAAGGGGTCGGCGTCCTGGAGCGCTGGAAACCGTTCCCTGAACGCCTCCAGATCGGCGCGGCGGAGGGAGCGGGTGATACCGGTTTCCTGGTTTCCCACCTCCACCAGATATTCGCCACGCATGTCAAGCAGGGCAGAGTCGCCGGCGTAGGCCAAGCTGTTGCCATCGATGCCCACGCAATTCACTCCCATTGTATAGGCCAGGTTTTCTATGGCCCGGGCCCGTAGCAGCGTCATCCAGGCGGTGCGGCGCGAGGCCGGCCAGTTCGCTACATACAGCAGTAGGTCGTAGGGCTGGTGCATGGGGTTGCGGCTCCAGACCGGAAAGCGCAGGTCGTAGCAGACCAGTGGACAGATGCGCCAGCCGCGCCATTCCTCAATCAGGCGCTCAGTACCGGCTGTGTAAACGTTCTGCTCGCCGGCTATCGAAAACAGATGGCGCTTGTTGTAATAGCTGATGCTGCCATCGGGGCGCACCCATAGCAGACGGTTGAAATAACTCCCCTGCTCGTCCCGAATAATAATACTGCCGGCAATAACGGCATCACGGGCAACGGCCAATTCCTGCATCCAGGCCACAGTTGGGCCCGACATGGTTTCTGCCAGTTGGGGCGCATCCATGCTGAAGCCAGTAGTGAACATTTCGGGCAGTACAATCAGGTCGGTGGCAATGGATATTTCACCAATATGCCGCTGCAGCTCCGCACGATTAGCTGCCGGATCGTGCCACTGTAAGGAGGCTTGCACAAAAGAAACGGTGAGGTCAGCCATGGAGGTGAAGCAACAATGAAGAGCAGGGCAGAAATACGGTGTACACCAACGCCTCAAAAGGTAAGCTATTGGCAAGTAGAATAATGCTATAATTTATATAATTATTTCATATCAATGGGGCCGCGGGTTTGCTATTGTATCTTAGATATAGTGCTTGAAATATACGAGTAGTTGTAACTGAGTAGATTGCAACAGAGGCAGGCTGCAAGTATGGCGCTTACACTTATAAGGGTGAGTGGCCTGCGCAGTTACAGACCAACCAACCGCTGTGCCGCCGCATGCAATGTGCTATCCTGCTTCGCGAAGCAGAATCGGATCAGCCCGTCGTCGTGGCCATCATGATAGAAAGCGGAAACGGGCACTACTGCCACACCCGCTTCACGTGTGAGCCGCTGGGCAAACGCCACATCCCCTTCGGCAGAAATCTGCCGGTAGCGGGCCAGCTGAAAATAGCCGCCGGGCACGGGCAGCAGTTCAAAGCGGGAGCCCGCCAGTAGGCTGCGGAACAGGTCGCGCTTGTACTGGTAGAAGTCTGGCAGGCTCTGGTCGTGGGTAGTATCGGTTTCCAGGGCATCGGCCAGCGCGTGCTGCGTAGGAGTACTCACGGCGAAAGTCAGAAACTGATGCACCCGGCGTACCTCTGCCGTAAGAGCAGCCGGAGCTATGCAATAGCCCATTTTCCAGCCCGTAGCGTGGTACGTTTTGCCGAAAGAAGACAGTACGAAGGCCCGCTCCCGCAACTCCGGATGCAGAAGCACGCTTTGGTGCGGCTGCTCATCAAATACCATATGCTCATACACTTCGTCGCTGAGTACGAACGTATCGGTGTCGCGCAGCAGGTCCGCAAGCAGGTGCAGATCCTGAGCGCTCAGCACCGCGCCGCTGGGGTTGTGCGGTGAGTTGAGCATAATAAGCCGGGTGCGCGGCGTGAGAGCGGCCCGTACCCGGTCCCAGTCGGGGCGGAAGTCGGGGGCTTCCAAAGGCACATAAATCGGTACGCCTCCCTGAAGCCGAATGGCCGGACCATAAAGGTCATAGGCAGGTTCTAGCACCAGCACTTCATCTCCCGGATGCACCACGGCTGCCAGCACCGCATAAAGCGCCTCCGTTGCGCCGCAAGTTATGGTTACTTCTGTGGCTGGGTCGGGAGCCGACACGCCGTAGACGCGGGCCGTTTTGTGGGCAATGGCTTCGCGCAGGCGCAGCAGACCCGGCATTGGAGCATATTGGTGATGGCCGGGCGTGGTGGCGTGCCGAGCCAGCGCCTGCTGCAACGCCACTGGTGGGTCGTAGTCTGGGAAGCCCTGCGCCAGATTGATGGCACCACACTCCTGCGCCAACTGGGTCATCAAGGAGAAAATGCTGGTACCGATGTCGGGCAGCTTGGAAACGAGGACAGGACGGGCCATGTGGGTATTTCGGCAGTCAGGATGAACGGCCAAAATACACAACGGTCCGCAGATCAGGTGCCCGTACCAGCCTTGCAGTAGCTACTAACTAGTGCGCGGCTACCTCTGCCGAGATATTGCGCATAGCGCCTACCATGCGCACCGGCAGGCCAGTGGCATCATGAATAACGCAGGCACGGTCCTGAATGGTGAGGTATATGCCATCGGAGCGCCGCAGCCGGAATTCAGATTCCAGCAGCTTGGCGCTGGTCGTCAGGTCGTCCTGCACGCCGTTGGTCACCCGCTCCAAATCATCGGGGTGGATGAGACTGAGCCAGAACGAGACAGTCTCGGTGTCCGGGCGGGGTGGGTAGCCCACCATCTGCCAGAACTCTTCGCTGTACCACATGCGGCCCGAAGTCATATCCCAGTCCCACATCAGGTCGTTGGTGGCACGGGCCATCAACTCAAACAGCTCACGGCCGCGGCGCTCCTGAATTTCAGTGCGCTTCTGCTCATCAATGTCGGTGGAGGTGCCCAGCCAGCCGAGCAGACGGCCACCGGTGGCATACAGCGGTACTACCCGGTCGAGGTACCAGCGGTAGCGGCCGTCCTGGCCACGCCAGCGCAGATGCAGCTCCATGGTTTTGCCATTAGGCAAATGGCGCAACTGGGCTTCGGCAGCTTCCGCCCGGTCTTCGGGGTGCAGATATTCCACGAAGCCGCCGTCAGCAAGGGCATTGGCAGGCGCTCCAGTATAGCTGTGCCAGCGCTTATTGCAATGAATGACGGTGCCATCAGGCGTGGAAAGCCAGGCCAAGTGCGGCAGCGCATCGAGCATGGGTACCGGCTGCAACTCCCGCATCAGGGTTTGGGCGGCAGCAGTTTCAGTGATATCAGACCAGAGCATAGGGGTGTGTCAGGGGGCAGGCAGAGCAGGCACGAAAGATACGGCAACTGCAAGGAATATAGGGGCGGCGGTATACCTGTACTTGACTATAGAGCAGCCATTGCCTGAAAACCGGCCGCAACAACACAAGGCAACCGATTTTCAGTGGAAGACAATGCGGGGCTACAGCGGATTTTTGAGAAGCTGCGGAAAGGCTTTGCGGAATTTCAGCACCTTCGGAGTCGAGACAGACTGCACATAGGGGTTGTCGCCGTGCAGGCGGAAATAGCCCTGGTGATAGTCTTCGGCGGGCCAGAACTTAGTGAAGGGCGCCACCTGCGTTACAATAGGATTCGGGTAGTGCTTGGAGGCGTTGACGCGCCGGATAGTGGCGTCGATGAGCTGCTTTTCCTGCGGCGTGCGGTAAAAGGCAATAGAGCGGTACTGTGCCCCCGCATCAGGACCCTGGCGGTTGAGAGTGGTGGGGTCGTGGCCGGCCAGAAAAAACACATCCAGAAGCTGCTGGTAACTAATTTGCTTCGGGTCGTAATACACCTGGAAGCTTTCGGCGTGGTCGGTGCGGCCGCTGCCTACCTGTTCGTAAGTAGGGTTGGCCTCCTTACCGCCTGCGTAGCCTGATACCACATATTTCACGCCTTTCAGCTCCTCAAATACTTCCTCGGTACACCAGAAGCAGCCGCCCGCCAGTGTAGCTACCGCCAACCCTTTGGCCTGAGTATCGGTGGGCAGGCCGCCGGCCGTAGAGCGGCTTAGCGTCTGGGCATCGGCGGGGCGCTGCTGCGAGCAGGCAGCTGTCAGGAGAAGCAGCCCCAGAATGTAGGATTTTAGTTTTAGCAACGAACTCATTGGGAATAGGGAAGGGAGTGAAAACGGACCAACTTACGTAGTGCACCTGCTGCCGGACGTAGTATGCTGAGCCCGAAACAAGTATTGGAGGCTGAACCGTTCCAGGCCGGCAAGCCCAACCAACAAGCCCTTGGAGGCCCTGTGCCTGAACTTGAGCCGCCAAGGAAGCAGATATGCATAAGAGCCTGCTTGGCTGAATGTTTTCAGCGTAAGCCCAACAGTTGATAACCCTGCTTACTTATCTGTCGTAACACAGTTTTCTTCAAATTAATATTGATTATGTCAAATTCAGATCCGCTGGAGAGTACCGGATTGCCGGCTGCCGACAGTCCGCGGGTACGGGAGCAAACGGCAGCTCACCTGCGCAGCTTTCATAAGGAGCATGTGCATCAGCTGGGCCAGAGCGAGATGTTGAAAGCCTATTGCCAGGCTATCAGCAACTGGATACTTAACCCGAATACCAATGCGTACCAGATTGAAATGCTCTGCGACGAGATTTATCACGTAGCCCGCAGCGAAGACCTGGGAGAATGGGAGCTGTAAGCTGATGCGCGCCAGACAAAAACAAGCTGGAATTACCGCAGCACGCGTTGATGCACGGCAATGCCAGTTGGTTGACAGCAGAAACAGTAGAGGAGACAAAGCCCGGTATCCCATGAAAATGGGACAGAGTCGGAAACGCGCAGGGAAGCAGGACTACTTGCGGCAGTAGTACCAGCCACGGGCCAGACGGCCGGCTACCTGGTGTATTTGCATACCTGAGGAGTAGCGTGAAACTCTCTCTTAAACAACGAATTTGCCGGTACAAAGGCAAGCTCGTCACAGAAAGATCACGCAACGGCACCCCGGATTGCCGGTATGCCGTTGCTTTCTCCCGATCTACCAGTGGATGTAACGCCAGTTTAGCGCCGGTACGGAAAGCTGCGGCGGGCGGCTTTCACTAGGTCTTTGCTGAGGCGCTCCGGGTTGAGGGAGGCACTACCGGCGCGCTCGTAGTCGAAGCGCCATGTGAGCTGGCCGTTGCGGCAGTCATGTAGCATCAGGTTGGTAGTAGCCGTATTGGAGGGCAGACCAGCCGTAACACCGTCGTTGAGCAGGATGCGGGCGGCCAGATTGATGCCGTTGGGCATGGGTTGGTAGAGCAGCGTCTGGCCCGACAACAGTGCATCGACTCCTAAGGCTTGCTGCAACTCCTGCATCGTGTGGTTGGGCAGGTTCTCGTAGGTGATGCCAGCCGCCAGCAGGCGTTTGTTGGTTTCGCGTACATCCTGAAACTGCACGGTATAGCCATTGCCGGGTTGCTGGGCCTGCAGCTGGTCCTGCACTTGCTGTTGCAACTGATAGCCTAAGTTGCGCCGCTCCAGCAGCTGTGCCGCCGTCCAGTTCTGCTGATGCTTTTTCACGTCCTCTTCGCTCGGATTCGGCCCGGCGTAGCGGATGTCACGCAGACGAAGGCGGTCCTGTTCCACTTCAAACGGCATAATGGCTACCGTGCGGTGCGCGGTGAGGGCCGGCGCATCCAGCGTGTTGGTCGTGTAAGCCTGGCGGGTGCAGGCAGTAGCAGCCAGCAGACTGCCGGCTAACAGAAAACAGTAAACAAAGCGTGGCATACGAGGCTACGAAGTAGGAGTGAAAGCAAACAGGTTAGGAAATAGATGAGGGGAAAGCCGATGAAGTTGCCTCGCCCGTTTTACCTTACGGCGGAGCTGTTATCGGCTAACCGGAGCGCAAAAAGTAAACCAAGAAAGTTATGTGGCCTTTCGCCAAGCGCCGTTCAACGCCCTTCCTTTCTGAAAGCTTAAAGCATATTATCAGCCAGAGCCGCGAAGTGGCCATCTGCTCACGCAACGATTTTGTGGGTGCCGAGCATCTGCTGATGGCTGTTCTGGCCGAACCCACGACGTCGGCTGCCCGCGTGCTCGACCACCTGCTGGTGAGTCCACAGCTGTTTGGGCTGTGCCTGGAAGCACACATAGCGGCATACCAACTAGCACCGGAAGAGCCGCCGCCCAGTGGCAGCTTGCCTCTGACCAAAGAGCTAGAACACGCTTTTAGCAACTGCGGCCGCGTAGCCCGCGAAATGGGCACCATTGAAATAGAAGCCCTGCACCTGTTGCCGCCGCTGCTGGCACTGCCCAACGGGGCTGTGGCCAAACTGGGTGCCGAGTTTGGGCTGACATTCGAGGTGCTGCTGCCGCTGCTCAAACCATCGGCAGCATAGCAAACAGAGGAAGCGCGCCACAGTATTTCTCGGTATCTTGATGGTCCCCTTTCGCTGCGGCCGGCTTTTACATTAGAAGTGGCACTTTTTCAGCAGAACTGGGTGTTGGCCCTACACTGTTCCATTCGCTTAATCGTTTGCTTATGAAATTCTTAACGCTTGCCTGTGTGTTTGGCGGATGTAGCATGCTGGCCGCCGCGCCGGTAGTAGCCGGAAATCCGACGGGAACTTCTTCCGTAACGGTGGTAGTGTCGGCGCTGGCTTCCTCGCAGTCGGTAGTGAAGCTCTACTTCTACAACCTGCGCGACCAGTTTCTCAAGCCACAAGGCTATGCGTTTAAGAAGGTGGTGCAGCCTGGCGGCCAGCGCCAGATTACGCTGCCCGTTGATCTGCCGCACGGCGAGTGGGCCGTGGCCATCACGCAGGACATGAACAACAACGACAAGCTGGACAAGAATTTCGTGGGCATCCCGACCGAGCCGTTTGCCTTCTCCAACAACGTGCGCCCCGTAATGGCCCCACCCGATTTCAACGAGTGCAAGTTTGTGGTGGCCGGCCCCGGCAAAGTGGTCAGCATCGTCCTGACCAAGTAAGCGCCGTTACTTTTTCATCAGTATAAGCCAAAGCGGATTTCCGGTTTGCCGCCTTCTATCAGGCCACGCCGGAAATTCGCTTTGGCTTTTCCATGCCGACGGGGTTTCTTGCACTTCGTCCATTCCCAGCACATGCGTAAGCTCCTGTTGCCCGCCCTGGCGGCCCTGGCTTCGGCCGTGGCCGGCCACGCCCAAAGCCTGCCCATCCTCGACCAGAATCCGCCGGCCCTGCGCTGGCAGCAGGTGAGCACGCCACATTTTCGGGTGCTGTACCCGGCTGGGCTGGAAGAGGCGGCGCAACGCACAGCTACCCGGCTGGAGCAAGTGTATGGCCCCGGCGCGGCTACGCTCAGCGTCAGTCCGCGCCCCATTTCGGTGGTGATGCAGACGCGTACTAGTGTCAGCAATGGCTTCGTGACGTTTCTGCCGCGCCACGCCGAGTTTTTCATCACTCCGCAGCAGGGCATGGGCCTCGGCACTGTCGATTGGCTGGATGGGCTGGTGGTGCACGAGTATCGGCACGTGGGGCAGTTTGAGAAGGGCCGGCAGGGAATCGGCCGTTTCCTGAGCCCCTTGCTCGGAGATGGAGCACTGGGTGTGGCGGCGGTAGGCGTGCCGCAGTGGTTTTTTGAGGGTGACGCCGTGGGCACCGAAACGGCCCTCACGCGCAGTGGCCGGGGCCGGATTCCGGAGTTTGGCGTGGGCCTGCGCGCCAACCTGCTTTCCGGCCGCTTCTACAACTACCAGAAAGCCGCCAATGGCTCCCTGCGTGACCAGGTGCCCAACTGGTACGTGCTCGGCTACTACCTGACCTCCTACGCCAAAGCTCATTACGGCCCCGACGTCTGGGACCGGGCCCTGACCCGCTACTACCGCTTTCCGTTCTACCCGTTTTCGTTTTCCGATGGCCTGAAGCGCACCACGGGTTTGCGTGTGGAAGACCTGTACCAGCGCACCGTGCAGGAACTGGACTCGACCTGGCGGGCCGAGCAGCGCACCCTCCAACTGACGGAGGCGCAGGAACTGGCCGGGCAGTACCAAGGCAAGGTATTCACCGAGTACCAATACCCGCAATACGTGAACGACAGCACGGTGCTGGCCCTGAAAAGCGGCCTCGGCGACATTGCGCAGCTGGTGCTGCTGGACCGGCGCGGCACAGAGCGAAAAATCCATGTGCCGGGCCTGCTGAACCTACCCGAGTTGCTAAGCGTGGGCGGCGGCAAAGCCGTGTGGCCGGAGTTGCAGCCCGACGCCCGCTGGGGCCAGCGCATCTATTCCGAGTTACGCGTGCTGAACCTGCAGACCCGCCGCGTGGCGCGCCTCGGCCGCCACCACCGCTACACGGCCGCGGCCCTCTCGCCCAATGGCCAGCGGCTGGTGGCCGTGGAAACGGATACAGCCTACCACCATGCGCTGCACCTTCTGGATGCCGGCACCGGTGCCGTACTCCAGACCCTGCCCAACCCGCAAAACGACCTGTACCTGCAGCCCCGTTTTCTGCCCGATGGCCAGCACATAGCAGCCGTAGTGCTCAAGCCGGGCGGCAAAACCATCGAGGTCCTGGAGCCGGCTACCGGCACGACGCGGCCCCTGCTGCCCGTGGCTAACATCAACCTGACCAACCCGCAGCCCTGGGGCGACTATGTGCTGTACAACTCGCCGCAGTCGGGTATTGATAACATCTATGCGGTGCACGTTACTACCGGGCAGGTATTTCAAGTAACATCGAGGCCGCTGGGCGCCTATCAGGCGGCCGTTTCGCCGGATGGCCAGCGGCTAGCTTTCCACGATTACCGGGCCACCGGCGCACGCGTAGTAGAAATGCCCCTGAACCCGGCCGCCTGGCAGCCGGTGCCGGCCGCTCCGGCCGATGCGGTGCAGCCCTACGCTGCGGCGCTGGCGGCGCGGGAGCCGGGCGCGGCGGCCGTGGTGCCGCTGCTGGGCGTGGCGTCGCGCCAGGACTCGGTGGCGCGGTATCCGATGCGGCCGTATTCGGTGCTGCGCAATGCATTCAACGTGTTCAGCTGGGGTGTGGTGCAAAGCCCGACCGGCAACAGCGTGAGTCTGGGCGTCCGGTCGCAGGACGTGCTGAGCACCACGCAAGCCATTGCGGGTGTCAGCTACGACCAGAACGAGCGGACAGCGGCCGTATTCGGCGGCTTCAGCTACCAGGGCCAGTATCCGGTGCTCGATGCCGAAATCAGCCACGGCGGCCGCGACGTGACCATCCGCCGCAACGGTGCTCTGCTCCGCGACCAATGGCAGGCCACCCGCCTCACTACCGGCCTGCGCCTGCCGCTCACGCTCACCCGCTCCCGGATGCTCTCGGCCCTCACTCTAAGCAGCTACTACCTGCACGAGCGAGTCAGCGGCTACGACCTGCCGGTACGCTTCCGCTCCGAACCCGGCCCCGACCAGCCCGTGCATGCGCTCCAGACCACGCTCAGCTACGTGGCTCAGCTCAAGCAAAGTGCCCGCGACGTGGCCCCATGCCTGGGCGGCACGCTGTTGCTCACGTCGCGGCTTACGCCTTTCAGGACCGGGCTGGACGCGCGGCAGTGGGGGGCGCAAGGCAGTGTATTTCTGCCCGGCCTGGCCAAGCACCATGCGCTGCGCTTGCGCGCTGGCTACCAGTATCAGCAGCAGAGCCAGTATCAGTTTGCTTCGGCCGTGTCGTTTCCGCGTGGTGAGGGCTACGTGAGTTTTGATAGGCTGCGGGCTGCCTCCGTAGACTACTATTTGCCGCTGGCGTTTCCGCATTGGTCAGTGGGGCGGGTGCTGTACGTGCAGCGGCTGCGGGCCACTACCTTTCTGGATGTAGCGCAGGGCCGCAGCGCGGGTATATCTGGGGCCGGTAACTACCGCAATGTGGGCCTCGATGTGGCGGCACTGTTCAATGTGCTGCGCCTGCGTACGCCGCTGGAAGCTGGCTTGCGGCTGGTGGTGAACACTTACACCAATGAACTGATTCTGGAGCCGCTGGCTTTCAGCATCCGGCTGTAGGAGTCTGCCTCATATAGTCGCGAAACGGGTGCGCAGGCTGGGGTGTTTCTCATGGGGTAAGCCACTACTGCCAGTACAGGCGGCTTTTGGTGATACATTTACCTCAGTGTCCGACTATATATCTACTTAATTCTTACTGATACCCGTGAAATTTCCGCCTATTCCTGCCTTGCGTTACCTGACTATAGGTGCCACCACTACTTCCGTTATTGCTATTAGTCTTGCTTTTCGGCTTCCCGCCGATCCGGCTGAAAAGCTGGTGGAGCGCCTGCTGGCGTTTTATGCCGAAGCCCAGCCTGAAGTCAGCTACCTGCACCTCAACCAAGCTGCCTATGCCGCCGGCGAAACCGTGTGGTTTAAAGCCTACGTGGCCGATGCCCGCTACCACCGGCTCGATTCGCTCAGCCGGGTGCTGTATGTAGATGTAGTAAGTCCTTCCGGACGCCGCGTACTGCTGCGCCGTACGCTGGCGCTGCGCGGTGGCCTGGCCCACGGCGACCTGGCCCTGCCCGATACGCTGGCCCAAGGCGTGTATACGGTGCGCGCTTATACCTCCTGGATGCGCAACGCCGGGGAGCAGCTGTTTTTCTCGCGCCGTCTTCCTGTATGGCAAATGGCTTCACCGGCTACTGATGAGGTGGGCACCCCGGCCGGCAAAACAACCTCCGCCCGCCGTAGTTCGGCACGGCCAGCCGCTGCCCTGCGCCCCGACGTGCAGTTTTTTCCGGAAGGCGGCGACTACGTGGCCGGTCTGGCTACGGTAGTAGGAGTGAAGGCCATGGATGCCACCGGCACTGGCTTAGCCGTGCGCGGCGAAATCCTAGATGAGCAGAACCAGGTGCAAGCCAGCTTCAGTACGCCCGCCCTGGGCATGAGTTCTTTCAACTTCACGCCGGCCCCTGGCCGCCGCTACCACGCCCGCGTCGTATTGCCAACCGGCGCCACCGCCGACTACCCGCTGCCGGCTGCCTTGCCGGATGGCTTTGTGATGAACACGCGGGAAGCCGGCAACTCGCTGAAAGTATTTATCCGGCACCGGGCGGCAGCCGGGACATCGGCAAAACCTGCCGGGTTTAGGCTGCTGGCGCATGTGCGTGGCACACCGGTGTATATGGGGCAGGGGCAGATTCAGGCCGACGAAACCTTCTCGGCTTCATTGCCCAAAGACAAGATGCCTGCCGGCGTGCTGCACCTCACGTTGTTCGATGACCAGCAGCAGCCTCGCGCCGAACGGCTGGCGTTTGTACCCGATGCCCGCCCGCTACGCGTAACCGTGCGCCCCGATAAGTCCGGCTACGGCCCGCGCGAAGCCGTGACCGTGGATGTGGAAGTGCGCACGGCCGACGGAGCGCCGGCCGCCGCCGAGTTGTCGCTGGCCGTAACCAGTGAGGCAGGCCTGCCAGCTACTGCTACCACCGATGCTACCATCGAGTCGCAACTGCTGCTGACCTCGGAGCTGAAAGGCTACGTCGAAAATCCTGGGTACTACTTCCGCAACTCCACACCCGAAACCCGATTGGCCCTCGACCAGCTGCTGCTGACGCAGGGCTGGAGCCGCTTTGTGTGGCGGGAGCTGCTGCAGGACGTTTCGCCCGTAGCCAACTACCAGTTTCTGCCTGAGCAGAGCCTTTCGCTGGGAGGCCGGCTGGTGCGCGCCAATCAGAAGCCCGTGCCCAACGGTAGCGTGACGCTGCTGCAACAACCAAGCAGAAGCGTAAGTACCGGCCAGGCGAATGCGCAGGGGCAATTCCTGTTTATGGGCTTCAGCGGCCAAGATTCAACGAAGGTGGTAGTGCAGGCCCGCACCGAGAAAGGCAGCAGCAACGTGCTGGTGCAGCTGAATGAGCTATGGCCGCTGCCAGCTAAACCGCTACCCCTGCCGCTACTGGTACCCGCAGCTGCTCCCGAAGTAGCGGCCTACACCCAGCGTAGCCGCCGCCAGCAGGTACTGGAGCAGCAATACCGCCCCGATTCGAGCCGGAGTATTCAGCTCCGCAACGTCACGGTGAAAGGAAGCCGACCAGCAGAGCCCGCGCGTGACATTCGCTCTATTCATAGCAACCCCAGCGCGGTACTGAATCTGCGCGACATTCCGCAGGCCAATGCCTACACTGATATTTTCCAGCTGCTGCAGGGCCGCGTAGCCGGCGTGCAAGTAACCCGCAGCGGCTCTTCTTACAACGTATTGATACGGGGTATTACCAGCCTGTCGGGACCCAGCCAGCCGCTGTTTCTGCTGGATGGCGTGCCGCTGTCGGATGCGGATGCGCTGATGGGAATTTCGCCCTCCATTGTGGAGCGTATTGAAGTGCTGAAAGGCCCCTCGGCTGCCATATACGGCATGCGGGGCGGCGCTGGGGCCATTGCCGTTTTCACCAAAACCGGCAACCCCGACTACGACTACAGCAAGGAGCCCGCTGCGGGCATCGTAACGCGCCTGCTGCCGGCCTACTACCGGGCCCGCGAGTTCTATGCCCCGCGCTACGAAAAAGCCCCGGCTGCTGCTCGCCCCGACCCGCGCGCTACCACGCTCTATTGGCTGCCGCGCCTGGCCGTTTCCGCGTCCGGCACGGCCCGCTTTACCTTCTACACTGCCGACCAGGGCGGCACCTTCCGCGTCAGCGCCGAAGGCATTGGGGCTGCCGGCCAGCCGGCGCTGGGCGCGTCGGCCCTGCGCGTCACGCCCCGCTAATACCTTAGAGTTTTCGAAACGGGTGCCGGCCCAGCGCCAATCGTTCGGCCAGCTCCACGGCGCGGCGGGCGCGGGTTTCGGGTTGCTTGGCGCTGGCTACGTGCTGCGCCATGGCCCGCCGCATGGCCCCTGTCTGCCCGGCAAAGGTGGCAGCGGCCTCAGGCCACGCTTCCAGTGCTTCGGCTAGCTCTTCGGGCGGGTCCACGTGGTCGGGGTCCGGGTCGGGAGTGAGGCTGACGGTGAGGTGCTGGCCCAGCTGAATGCCGATGGCGCGGCACAGGTCTTTGTTGAGCATGAGGTAGCGCCCGCCACCGGGCAGCGGCAGCAGCCCCAGCCGCACGGCGTGGCCGTTTACGGTACCTGTCACGCGTTTCGCGCTTTTGCCGCCCAGCGCCTCCACCATTAGCGGCGGCACTACTACTATCTGGGTAGGCATGAAGCTGGGGCCGCCGGCCTCCAGCTGCGCCTGAAAAGTGTGCGAGGTTTCCATGCAGTGAAAGTAAAGTGCCCGGCTGTAATGTCAGATCAAGCCAGCCCAGCAACAAGTGGTGTCTGGTAAGCAGGCTAGGCTACGGCTCTTTTGTAGCAAGTGTAACAGAGGTAGGGGTTTTATTCAGCTAACGTTCTGCTTTATGCTGATCTGTATGCAGCGCATTTATGTCCTCGGCATGCCTCCTAAACTTTGATTCTGGCGGATTTGGCCCCAACTTGCCTAATCCGTGGCCGCCCCAGCGGCAATTCCCTCCGGAATCCGACTTATGCTCAAAATCAACAAACAAGACGCCCTCGACTACCACTCCCAGAGTCCTGCCGGCAAGATTGAGGTAGTGCCCACCAAGCCCGTCAGCACCCAGCTGGACCTGGCGCTGGCCTACTCGCCGGGCGTGGCCGAGCCCTGCCTGGCCATTGCTGCCAATCCCGACGACGTTTATAAATACACTGCCAAGGGCAACCTGGTGGCCGTTATCAGCAACGGTACGGCCGTGCTGGGCCTCGGCAACATCGGGCCGGCTGCCAGCAAGCCCGTCATGGAAGGCAAGGGCGTACTGTTCAAGAAATTCGCCGGCATCGACTGCTTCGACATCGAAATCGACGCCACCGACCCCGACGAGTTCATCCGCATCGTGAAGGCGCTGGAGCCCACGTTCGGCGGCATCAACCTCGAAGACATCAAGGCCCCGGAGTGCTTCCGCATCGAGACGGAGCTGCGCGAGAAGATGAACATCCCGCTCATGCACGACGACCAGCACGGCACGGCCATCATTTCGTCGGCGGCGCTGCTCAACGGGCTGGAAGTGGTGGGCAAAAGCATCAAGGAAATCAAGCTGGTGGTGAGCGGCGCGGGCGCGGCTGCCATCAGCTGCCTGCGCCTGTACCTGGCGCTGGGCCTCAAGCTCGAAAACGTGGTGGTGTTCGACAAGGATGGCATCATTCATGCCGGCCGCACCGACCTGGCGCCGCTGCAGATGCAGTTTGCCACCAGCCGGTCCATCAGCACGCTGGCCGAGGCTATGGAAGGTGCCGACGTGTTCCTGGGCCTTTCGGCGGCCAACGTGCTGCCCGCCGAGCTGCTGCTGAAAATGGCCGACAACCCCATTGTATTCGCGCTGGCCAACCCTTCGCCGGAAATTGCCTACGAACTGGCCGTGGCCACCCGCCCCGACCTGATTATGGCCACCGGCCGCTCCGACCACCCCAACCAGGTGAACAACGTACTCGGCTTCCCCTACATCTTCCGGGGCGCGCTGGACGTACGGGCCACCGAAATCAACGAGGCTATGAAGCTGGCCGCCGTGCGCGCCCTCTCCGACCTGGCCAAGGAGCCCGTGCCGGATATGGTAAACCGCGCCTACGGCGACAATACGCTGGCCTTTGGCCGGACCTACCTCATTCCCAAGCCCCTCGACCCGCGCCTGATTACGACGGTAAGTCCGGCTGTGGCCAAAGCCGCCATGGAAAGCGGCTCGGCCCGCCGCAACATCGAGGACTGGACTGCCTACGAGGACGAGCTGCGCGGCCGCCTCGGCGTGAACCAGAAGCTGATGAACCGCATCACGTCGGCGGCCCGCGCCAACCCCAAGCGGGTGGTCTTCGCCGAAGCCGACAACTACAAAATCCTCAAAGCAGCCCAGATTCTGTTCGACGAAGGCATTGCGGTGCCCATTCTGCTCGGCAACCGCAAAAAGCTGGAAGGCATTGCGCAGGCCAATAACCTCGACCTGAATGGCTGCCAGATTATTGATATTCTGGAAGAGGACGCCAAGCGCGAAGAGTACGCCAACCTGCTGTATGAAAAGCGCCGCCGCCGCGGCATCACGCTCTACGAAGGCCGCCGCCTGCTGCGCGAGCGGAACTACTACGGCTCGATGATGCTGGAAACCGGCGAGGCCGACGCCTTCATCACTGGTCTCACTAAAGACTATGGCAAGAGCATTGTGCCCTCGCTGCAGGTGATTGGGGTGGAGGAAGGCGTGAAGCGTGTGGCCTCTATGTACATCATTCAGCACAAGAAAGGCCCGTTCTTCTTCGCCGATACTACCGTCAACATCGACCCCACGGCCGAGGAAATGGTGGACATCATCGGCCTCACGGCCGAGGCTGTGCGCTTCTTCGACGCCGAGCCGCGGGTGGCCGTTATCAGCTACTCCAACTTCGGCTCCAACCCCGGCGAGCTGCCCGATAAGTCGCGCCGCGCTACGGAGTTGGCCAAAAAGCGCTACCCCGACCTGATTCTGGACGGCGAAATGCAGGCCAACACCGCCCTGAACCCGCAGCTACTGCGCGAACAGTACCCGTTTTCGGAACTGGCCGACAAAGGCGGCGCCAACACGCTCATTTTCCCGAATGTGATTAGCGGCAACATTGCCTACAAAGTGCTCCAGGAAATTGGGGGCGCCGAGGTAATCGGGCCAGTGCTGATGGGCATGCGCAAGCCGGTGCACATTCTGCAGCTGGGCGCCTCCGTCCGCGAAATCGTGAATATGGCTTCCATTGCCGTGGTCGACGCGCAGCAAAGCCAGGTGAGCCGCGGCCTGTAGTGGCACTTTTTACCGGTGGGCCTGCTGGCACAGAGCCGTAGGCACACCGGTAAAAGCCGCTGCTGCAGTGCCCAAATATTTAGTTGAAAATGCTAGCTGGTTTGGGATAGAAAACGCCCTGCCCGGTGTTGCCTCTCCGCCGCCGAGTATGCACCCGGCAGTTCCTGTTTTTCCCGCCTCCAACTCTCTCTCATGATTGCCTACATCGAAGGAAAGCTTGCCTATAAAGACCACGCTCAAGCCATTCTGGATGTGGCAGGCGTCGGCTACGAAGTCCGTATTTCGCTCACCACGTTCAGCAAGCTGCCCGCTGAGGGTGAAAAAGCCAAGCTCTACACGTTTCAGCACATCAAGGAAGACGCACACACGCTCTACGGCTTCCTCGACCCCAATGAAAAGGCGCTGTTTATGCAGTTGATTTCGGTGTCGGGCATTGGCCCAGGCACAGGCATTGTGATGGTGAGCAGCATGAGTGTGGGTGAAATCCGCCAAGCCATTGTCAACGAGGACGTACGCGCCATTCAGAGCATTAAAGGCGTCGGCCCCAAAACAGCGCAGCGCGTAATTCTGGAGCTCCGCGACAAGCTCCGCAAAGACGAATTGCTGGCCAAAGCCGGCGTGGATACCGTGCCGCTGGCCCGCACGCACAATACCAACCGCTCCGAAGCGTTGTCGGCTTTGGTAACGCTGGGCTTCGCCCGCTCGGCAGCCGAGAAAAACCTGGATCAGATTCAGCAGCGCCACGGCAACGACCTGAGCGTGGAGGAATTGATTAAGTTTGCTCTTAAGTCAAATTAGCGTTTAGCGCCACCCGCATCCTTTTTTATTTGTAGCACTTGAACTCCGGTAAGAAGTCCCTCACCGCCTCCGTTGTTGTTGTCGCGTCGTTGCTCATTGCTTGGTGGTCGCAGGCCGAACCTGTTGGGGCTTCTGCCTTCGATCTGCAACAACTATGGGCCTGGTTGCCGCTAGCCGGAGAGCATGGCCGGCTGCCGTGGCGCATGCCTGCGCCCGACACGCCGCGCACGGCCCTGCCCGATACCAGCCGCTACCGTCCCAGCCGTCGCCCCAAGGTAGACCCTGAGGACCGGGCCGGTACGCCGTTTTCGCCGCAGCGCCGCCGCTCGCCGCTGGTGCTGCCGCTGCCCGGCAACGTGCAGCAAACCGTGACGCCTGATGACAGCCTGCAATACTTCGATGTGGAGGAACGGGTGGGGCAGGAGTTTGACTTCCGGGACCCCAGCCGCCTGACGTTCGAAGAGTATTCGCGCTGGCAGCAACAGCAGGCTATACGGGACTATTTCCGAAATCGTTCGGCCGGAGGCGTAACAGGCCCCACCAGCCCCGACGTGGCTAGGCGCCTTATTCCCAAAATCTACCTCGGCCCTATGGCCGACCGGATTTTTGGTGGCTCTTACGTAGATATTCGGCCCGCTGGTGCCGTTACGCTGCGCATGGGCGCCCGCTTCAACCGCAACCAGAACCCTACGCTGACACTGCGTCAGCAGCGCATCGGCGACTTTCAGTACGACCAGAACCTGAACCTGAACCTGACCGGGCAGATAGGGGAGAAGTTGCGCCTGACGTTCAACTACGATACCAAAGCCGCCTTCGACTTCGAAAACAACATGAAGCTCGATTACACGGGCTTCGACACCGACATCATCCGCAAGATTGAGCTCGGCAACGTGAGTCTGCCGC
Source organism: Hymenobacter sediminicola (assembly GCF_014250515.1). NCBI lineage: Bacteria > Pseudomonadati > Bacteroidota > Cytophagia > Cytophagales > Hymenobacteraceae > Hymenobacter > Hymenobacter sediminicola. Next base: position 566,627 of record NZ_CP060202.1, read on the forward strand.
TCAATAATTCGCTGATTGTGGGCGGCCAGAACCTGTTTGGGGTGAAGACGCAGCTGCAGTTTGGGCGCATGAGCGTGACGGCCGTGGCCAGTACCCTGCGCGGCCAGGCCGATGAAGTGCGCGTGCAGAACGGTGGCCAGAGCCGGCAGTTCGAAATTAAAGTAAGCCAGTACGAAAAGGACCGGCACTTCTTCCTGAGTCAGTTCTTCCGCGACCGGTACGACCAAGCCCTACGCAACCTGCCTACGGTGCAGAGCGGCATCGAAATCCGGCGCCTGGAAGTGTACGTCACCAACGACAACCGCCAGAGCGACAACCTGCGCAACGTGGTGCCTCTCATGGATTTGGGCGAAGCCAAGCGCGTATACCGGCGTCCCCTGCTCAACGCCGCTGGTACGCTGCCTTCCAGCCCTGTCAACAACGCCGCCAACCAGCTGGGCCAGCTGCTGACGACCAACGCCGAAGCCCGCGGCGAGCTGACCGTAGACAACTACCTGAGCCGGGGCGCTGTGGCAGGCCAGCCGCTAGTAAAGAACGTGGACTTTGAGCACGTGCGGGCTCGTAAGCTTGATGAGCGGGAATATACCTTCAACGCACAGCTGGGCTACATTTCGCTGAATACGCAGCTACTGCCCGAGCAGGTGCTGGGCGTGAGCTATGAGTACCTGTACAACGGCAAAACCTATAAAGTAGGGGAAGTGGTGGACGACTACGGCAACCGCGGCCAGGACGAGGTAGTGTTCCTGAAGCTGCTGAAAGCCACCAATCCAGCAGTAGGTATTGCGGACCCCGGTCAGAACCCTGACAACGAGAACCTGCTGACGCGCAATCTGCCGACGTGGGACCTGATGATGAAGAACGTGTACCCACTGAATGCTTCGCAGCTCAACCGGGACAATTTTCAGCTTCAGATTATTTACAAGGATGACATTACGGGCGTCGACCTGATTTCCATCAAGGACGGACGGCCCAATATCATTCAGAATATTCCGCTGATTGAGGTGCTGAACCTCGACAACGTGAACCCCAACAACGACCAGAACCCCGACGGTAACTTCGACTTCTTCCCCGGCATCACCATCGACCCGGAGTTGGGCAAGATTATCTTCCCACTGGTCGAGCCGTTCGGGTCGTTCCTGCGCTCCAAGTTCGATCCGGGGACTGAGCAGCCGCTGATTGATAAGTACGTGTACCAGGAGCTGTACACGCAGGTGCAGAGCGACGCCCAACAGCGTACCGAAAAGGACAAGTTTGTGCTGCGCGGCCGGTTCCAGGCCACGGCTACCGACGAAATTACGCTGCCCGGCCTTGGCATTGCGCAGGGCTCGGTGCGGGTGCGCGCCGGCTCGGTGCTGCTGGAAGAAGGCCGCGACTACCAGGTTTTCTACGACCAGGCCAAAGTCAAAATCCTGAACCCGGCTTACCTCAACTCGGCCAACGAGCTGCGGGTGGAATTCGAGAAAAATGCGCTGGTACAGGTGCAGCCGCGCAAGCTACTTGGGGCCCGCTTCGACTACCGCCTCAGCCAAGATGTCAACTTCGGCGCGACGATTCTGCACCTGCGCGAAAACCAGGCGCCAGGTATCAACCGCGTAAACATCGGCGACGAACCGGGCAACAACACGCTCTACGGCTTCGACGTGAATATGCGCCGCGACTCGCGCGCCCTCACCAAGTACCTCGATATGCTGCCCTTCCTTTCGACGAAGGAGCCTTCGTCGGTGGCGTTCAGCGGCGAGTTTGCGCAACTGCTGCCCGGCCAGTCGAAGCTAGGCAACGGCGAAAACGGCGTATCGTATCTGGACGACTTCGAGAATGCGCGCACGCCTTACACGTTGGGTGGCCTGAACTCGGCGGTAGCCTGGCGGCTGGGTTCCACGCCGCGTACTTTCCCCAACTTCGATGTCAACGACATTACCTCGGCCTACCGCCGTGCCAAGCTGGCGTGGTATTCCGTCGACCAGACGTACTATACCGATGGCCCCAGCCGGCCCTCCAATATCGGGGTAGCTGATCTGGACAACCACTACACGCGCGGCATCGAGCGGATTGAGGTGTTCCCGAACCGTGACGTAGGTGCTTCCGGCAATGGCTTCGAGTACTCACTGGACCTGGCTTACTACCCATCGGAGCGCGGACCGTACAACTACAACCCCAACATTGGGGCGGATGGCAGAACGCTGCCGAACCCGCAGCAGAACTACGGTGCTATTTCACGCGAAATCACCTTTGACACCGACTTCGACAACGCCAACGTCGAGTACCTGGAGTTCTGGATGATGGACCCGTTCCTGAAAGGAGTAAGAGGGCAGGTTATTGATGGCGAAAACGCTCCGGTCAACAACGACACGGGTGGGCGGCTCATCATCAACTTGGGCAACGTGAGCGAAGACGTGCTGCGCGACAACAACCAGTATGAGTTTGAAAACGGCCTGTCGGTTACAGATCCGGCCGACCCGAATGATACGCGCAATACTGCATGGGGCCGTGTTTCGCGCCAGCAGTTCCTGACCGATGCGTTCAGCAACACGCCCGGCGGCCGTGCGCGGCAGGATGTAGGCCTCGACGGTCTGAATGATACGGAAGAGTCGCAGTTTTTCGGAAAAGCCTATGGCGACCCTTCCGGCGACAATTTCCGCCACCACCTCGACCCGTTCTACGACCAGAACAACGTGGGTATTTTGGGCCGCTATAAGCAGTACAACGGTCTGGAAGGCAACTCACAGGAGAATAGCCAGCTTTCGTCCACAGCCTTCCCCGACAAGGAGGACCTGAACCGAGACAACGTTATTTCGGAGACGGAGCGCTACTACGAGTACCAGCTGGAGCTGCGCGACGGCCAGTTGGCCGTGGGCAGCAACTTCGTGGTCGACAAAATCACGAACACAATCAAAGGCGACCAGGTGTCGTGGTACCAGTTCCGGATTCCAGTGCGCAGCTACAACAATGTGCGCAGCGCCGACGGCCAGCCGTTCGGCTTCAAATCCATCCGGTTCCTGCGCATGTACCTCACTGACTGGCAGCAGCCCGTGGTGCTGCGCATGGTGCAACCCCAGTTCATTGCCAACCAGTGGCGCCGCTACCTGAGCCCGATTTCGGAGCCCAACCAGCCCTGCCTCAACTGCGGCGAAACGGCAGCAGCCTTCAACATCAGCACGGTAAGCATCGAGGAAAACGGCCCCGGCAACAAAGGCGCTATTCCGTACGTGCTACCGCCTAACATCCAGCGCGATAAAGAGTACGGCTCCAGCACCGTAAACCGCGAGCAGAACGAGCAAAGCCTGCGCCTGTGCGTGGAAGAGCTGCGCGACGGTTTTGGGCAGGCGGCCTACAAAAATCTGAGCCTGAGCCTGCTGCGCTACAAGCAGCTGCGCCTGTTCCTGCACGCCGAAAGCGAAAACCCTAACCTGCGCGACGGCGACGTGCAAGCTTTCATCCGCCTCGGCACCGACTACAACCAGAACTACTATGAGTACCGCCTGCCGCTGGTCGTAACCCGCACCGGCGCTACCACGCAGTCGGAAATCTGGCCCGATGCCAACCAGATTCAACTGGCGCTGCAGGACTTCATCGACGTGAAGGCCGAACGTAACGCGGCTATCAACTCTGGTGGAGCCAGCTATGCTGGTCCGTATACCAAAACCTTCCCCAACGGCGCCAGCATCACAGTGTTCGGCAACCCCGACCTGAGTGCGGTGCAGGGGGCCATGATTGGTATTTTCAATCCCACCGACGACGGCAACTCCAAGAGCATGTGCCTATGGGCCGATGAGTTCCGGGTGTTTGACTTCGATAAGGAAAACGGCTGGGCCGCTACGGCGCGCTTCAATACCAAGCTCGCCGATGTAGCCAATATCACGGCTACCGGCAGCTACACGTCGGTTGGTTTTGGCGGGCTGCAGGACAAACTGGCTCAACGCTCCCTGGAAGACATCAAGCGTGGCGACATCAACGCTACCATAGCCGCCGACAAGTTTTTCCCGGAGAAGCTGGGCCTGCGCGTACCAGTTCTGATTCAGGCGGGCCACGAAAGCCGTGCGCCACAATACGACCCGCTCGACCCCGATACCAAGCTGGAGCAGTCGTTGCAGAAGTTTAGAAAGTCCGACAACACCATTGACGAGGAGAAGCAAGCCGCGTACCGCAAGGAAGTAATCGACCAGACTTCCAGCCGAAGCATATCCGTGCTGAACGTGCGCAAGGAGCGCACCAACCCGGAGAAGAAACCAATGCCGTATGACATCGAAAACTTCGCCGTCAGCTACTCCATCACAGAGCGCACGCACACTGATATCCGCACGGACCGGGACTACACCCGTACGTACACCGGAGCGCTGGCGTATCTGTACCAGATTACGCCCAAGAGCTACACGCCGCTGGCCAAGGTGAAGGCCTTGGACAACCCCTACCTGAAGATTTTCCAGGACGTAAATTTCACACCGTTGCCTTCGCGCTTCTCGTTCCGCGCCGATATTGACCGGCGCTACAACGAGCGGTTCCTGCAGCGTGTGCTGGAACCCGGCCAGCTTCCTGTGACAACCGGCATTCCCGGCGTGTTCCAGAAGTCGTTCTACTTCAACCGTATCTACGACATGCAGTGGGCCATTACGAAGGCCCTGACACTCGACTACACTGCCAACAACCGGGCCGTGATAGACGAGGGCGTGGGCAGTGCCATCGGCGACTCGCCGGAAGCCCAGCGCAACCGCGAGATGCTGCGCGACAACCTGATTAAGCTGGGCCGCACCACCAACTTCAACCAGACTGTAGCCCTGACCTACCGCCTGCCACTCGACAAGTTCCCCCTCACCGACTGGCTGTCGGCGGATGCGCGCTACGCGGCCAACTATACCTGGCAGGCGGCCTCCACGGCGCTGCGGGTGCCGGCACCGCTGCGGTATCTGGTGGACGGCAGCCCCGACCCGACCGATACTACCACGACGGAGCTGAACCTGGGCAATACCATCCAGAACAATGGCGAGCTGAGTGCCAACGGCAAGATTGATCTGGTGAAGCTCTACAACAAGGTGCGCTTCCTTAACATCATCAACAATGCCCCGCCGCCCGGCCAGGATGCCAAAGGCGCCCGCCGCTCTCTGGGCTCGGCCATCGACCAAGCGGGTATGCAGGCCAAGGAAGCAGGCCAGCCGGCCGCCGATACCAGCAAAGGACCAGAACTGCGTTTCCTCAAAGCCGTGCTCCGCTCCCTGATGACGGCGCGCTCCATCAACTTCACCTACACCCGCTCCAATGGTACGCTGCTGCCGGGGTATTTGCCCAAAACTCGCTTTTTCGGCCTGAACAGCGACTTTGACGCGCCGGGTGTTCCGTTCCTGCTGGGCAAACAATACGACCTGGATGCCCTGTACGATCGGGCCGCGTCGCGCGGCTGGTACACCGACCGGAGCGACTATCTGAACACGCCGCTCAGCTCCCTGCTCACCGAAAACCTGACGGCCCGCACTACGCTGGAACCCTTCCGCGACTTTAATATCCAGCTGGAGGCCCGCCGCCAGCTGGTGCGCAACCGGGAGGTGTTCTACCGCCGGGCTATTGATGAAGTATCGCTCCGGCCACTGGACGAATTAGCTCCCACTCAACCGTTGGGCTCCGGCTCGTTCAGCACGTCCATTATCAGTATCCAGACGCTGTTCGGCGACCGGACCTCGGACGGGGAAATATCGAAGGCCTTCAACCGGTTTGTGGAAAACCGTGGCTTTGTGCAGCAGCGGCTGTCCGCTGCCAATACGAATGGCACCGGCACCTACGGCTACAACTCGCAGGATGTGCTGATACCGGCCTTCCTGGATGCGTATCAGGGTCGGTCATCGGATGGCTACAAAGCCGACGGCTTCAAGCCTTTCGCCAAAATTCCGATTCCGAACTGGAACATTCAGTACAACGGCCTGGCTGAGCTGCCTTTCGTGAAGCGCTACTTCCGCTCCATTGCCATCACGCACGCCTACGCTTCGGTCTACAACATTGCCGGCTACACCACTAATACCAGCTACAACCGGGAGCTGGGCGACAATGAGCTGAGCTTCCTCACGAACGCTTCCGGCCAGTACATTCCGTACTATGTCATTGGGCAGGTAAGCATTGCGGAGCGCCTTTCGCCACTGATTGGCATCAACTTCCAGACGCTGGAGAAGGTAACAGGCCGCGTGGAACTGCGCACTGAGCGCGCCATTGCCCTGAATACCACCAACGCCCAGGTAACGGAGCTGCACACGCAGGAGCTGGTCATCGGCTTCGGCTATGCCACCAACCGGCTGCGGCTGCCGTTCCGCATTGGGGGCGAGCAGCGGGTATTGCGCAACGAGCTGAACGCCCGCCTCGACCTGAGTATCCGCGACAATACCACCATTCAGCGCACGATTGAGGATGTGGTGGATGAGTCGGAAGCTACCTCGAATAATCCTGCTTCCGTAGGTCGGGCCCGGGGCCTTACCACCAACGGCACCCGCCAGCTGCAGCTGCGCCCTACTATTGATTATGTGCTGAACCAGCGGCTGAACCTGCAGTTCTTCTTCTCACGCACCGTCACGGACCCGCGCGTGCAGAACTCGTTCAAGAACTCGACGACCGAAGGCGGTATCCAGCTGCGCTACAGCCTGTCACAGTAGCAGGTACGCTAACCCACCAGTAGCAGGGGAGTTTGATGGTCCACCAACGTTGGTTACCCATCAAACTCCCCTGCTACTATTTCACCACTTCGCCATTTCCGCGTACTTTTGAGCAACCGGGAAGCTGCCCGGTTTATCCCCTACTTTCCAACCCCGCACTTTATGAACCTGCCTGCTGAACTGAAGTACACGAAAGAGCACGAATGGGTACGTATTGAAGGTGACGTTGCCTACGTAGGCATCACCGACCACGCCCAGAAGGAGCTCGGCGACATCGTGTATGTTGATATCGACACGCTCGATAAGGAAATTGCGCAGAACGAGGTATTCGGCACGGTAGAAGCCGTGAAAACGGTATCGGACCTGTTCAGCCCTATTTCTGGTACGGTGCTGGAAGTAAACAACCACCTCGATGGCAGCCCTGAGTCAGTGAATTCTGACCCCTATGGCGACGGTTGGATGGTAAAAATATCTATTGCTAACCCCGCTGAACTCGACGCATTGCTGTCGGCAGAGGCCTATGGTGAGCTGGTAGGCGCATAAGCCAACTCTTACTGCGGTACGCACAATGACTGAACTCGCGCCGCCCGCGCCACGTGGCCGCTCCTTGGTGGGGCTGCCGCTGGCGTGGGCGGCGCTGGTGTTGGTACTGACCCTGACACCAGCCGAGGACATGCCAGTAACGCCGCCCTGGGAGTTGCTGTCGTTCGACACCGCTGCGCATGCCTTTGTGTTTGTAGTGCAGGCGGCACTGGCAGTCATCTCAGCACGTCGGCAGACCCGGTGGCCCTGGCTGCGCCAGCATGCCTACCTGTTGCTGCTGTTCGCCTGTGTGGGGTTTGGCCTGCTGATAGAAGTACTCCAAATGACGATGAATCTGGGCCGCCACGGCGAATGGTCTGATGCCCTCAGCGACGGACTGGGGGCGGCTATTGGGCTGCTACTGGCCTATGCCGGCCGCCGTTGGTGGGAATAGCCCTGCTCAACCCTTACTGCTTGCTAATGCCTTACGTCCCGATAAAGTGGTGGCAAACTCTAGCCCTGAGTGTAGCGCTGGGGCTGCCGCTGGCCCCGGCAACTGCTCAGGAGATGCCGCGCGTACGGCGCACTATTCAGGCCCTGACGGCTCCTGCTATGCACGGCCGCGGCTACGTAAACAAGGGCGAGCAGAAAGCCGCTGCTTATCTGCGCAAACGGTTTCAGGAATTGGGGCTTCAGCCTCTTACGCCTGACTATACCCAATCATTTACGCTGGATGTGAACACCTTTCCGGGGGCCTTGAACCTGGAATTGAGCTTGGGAATGCTACGCTTTCCAGTGTTGGGGCATTCCCGAAAGCTACGAGTAGGAGAGGAGTTTATTGCGGCTCCTGACTCTGGCCCGGGCATAGTAGGTGGCGCGTTTTCGGCTGTGCCAATCGTGCGCTTCGATACGCTGGTTTTCACCAACCCGGTGGCGCAGCAGCAGCTGTTGCAACGCCGCTGGCACCAAGGCGGCTTGGCAGTGCGGGCTGCCGACGAACAACGACTGGCAACCCTGCCACAGGCTCTTCAGCAGCATATCGATTCTGCTGCGCTCCGACTTACACTAGTACCGAAACTCACAGCTTCACTGGCGCCGCGGCAAGCCGGGCAGATGCGGTTGGAAGTGCTTGAATCCGTTTGGAATAAGATACCCTCAACCGCCAGTGGCCCTACAGTGGCGCTGGTGGCCGTGCGCGTAGACGCCGTCTTGCAGCGCCAGTACCAGACCCAGAATATCGTCGGCTTCGTGCCTGGCCGGGTGCAGCCCGATTCCTTTTTGGTCGTGACGGCCCACTACGACCACCTGGGTACAATGGGCAGCAAAGCGTACTTCCCGGGAGCCAACGATAATGCCAGCGGTACCGCAATGCTGCTGGAACTGGCTGCCTATTATTCACGCCCCGAAAACCGCCCTTCCTACTCGGTGGTGTTCATTGCTTTCGGTGCTGAAGAAGCTGGCCTAGTAGGTTCCCGCTATTTCGTCGACCATCCGTTGGTGCCCTTGCCTCGCATTCGTTTCCTGCTGAATCTGGACTTGCTAGGCACCGGCTCCGAAGGTGCTACCGTCGTGAATGGTCGTGAGTTCCCGGCGCAATTCCAGTTGCTCCAGCGCCTCAACGACAAAAGCCACACACTGCCCAGCCTGGCCGCCCGTGGCCGCGCCGCCAACTCCGACCATTTTCCTTTCTCGGAGCGGGGCGTACCCGCGTTTTTCCTCTACACACGCGGTGGCATCACGGCCTACCACGATGTGCAAGACCGGTCTGAAACACTCCCGCTCACCGCTTTTGCCAGCACCTTTGGCTTGCTGCGGGATTTTCTCAATACGCTGGGCGCATCATCCAGCCCGGCCCGGTAATTTTGTGCATACCGTAAAGCAGAAGCCCCGAAATGACCAGCATTTCGGGGCTTCTGTATGGAAAGCGTAGGTGAGTCGAACGACTAGCCGTTTGCCTTGATGGAATTCATGATCTGTTTGGCAACTGTTTCCCATTCCGGCTTCTGACGGTCGGCGCAGGTGAAAGTGCACATCAGCAGCTTACCTTCCACGTCAGTGAAGAAGATCAACTGATATACTTCGTGACCAAGCTCGGGCTTCATCAACTCGAGGTAGCCTACTTTACGACCAGCAATTTCCTTTACACCGTTACCGAACCATTTGGCTTCCTTGAATTGCTTGGAGTAAGTTTTGTAGAAGTTGCCGGCGTACATGTCAATCATGTCCTGGTCGGCAGTGTTGTCGGTGTAGGTGAAAGAGATGCTGGCTTCCTTGCTGTTTGTGTAGATAACGCTCGGACGGCTCTGTGCTCGGGCATAGTTGAAGTCCATCTGCTGCTCGCTCATCACTTCAAACCCTTTGGGAATGAGGATTTCGACCCGCTCGCTCAGCACGCGCTTCTTGATCAATTCTATTTCTGCAGCCGGACGGAATGCTGTCATCAACAGCATCAGGCAGAAGGTAACTGGAAAGAGTACTACTTTTTTCATATGTCTAAAGGCTGAAAAAAGATGAATGACAAAGCAAGTTTCGCCGACGACTACACAAGGGCCAGTCTGCTCGGATAACACAATTTACGTAAGAAACTGGCAACTGCAAGCTGTTAGCGGGAAAATATTTTCTATCTGTTCCATTCATTGCTCTATAATCATCGAAAGGGATGAATCAGCAATGTTTTTCGGACATAGAAAAAAATGGGTGTTTCTGGAATGATTCACGGATATCCTGTAAAATATCAACAAGTTATAGTTAAAGCACTATTCTATAATTTACCCTAAAAGTTCAATTACTTTATAGCAGATGCTCGGTTTGCACTTACAGAATGTTGTTGATCTGTTCCTTGATTTTTTCCAGTTCTTCCTTCATGCCTACGACTAAGTGTTGTACTACTGAATCGTTGGCTTTCGAACCTATCGTGTTGATTTCTCGACCTATTTCCTGCGAAATAAACGCTAATTTCTTCCCTGTGGGCTCTGGTAGATATACCGTTTCGGTGAAATAGTGCAAATGACTGACCAACCGTACTTTTTCCTCGGCGATATCCAGCTTCTCGATGTAGAAAATCAGTTCCTGCTCAAAGCGAACCGGGTTAAACTGCTCACTGGTTGTGAGGTCGGCGAGGTGGGAGCGAAGCCGCTCACGCACGTTTTCAACGCGGGTGGGGTCGTGGCGCTCTATCTCAGCCAACTGAATCCGGATGCTGTCGATGTAGGCTAGGATTTCGGTGGTGAGCGTCTGGCCTTCGGTGCGGCGGAACTCGTTGGTGCGCTCCAAGGCCTCCTGTACCAGTGGGAGCAACTCATCCCAAGTTATTTCATCCTCTTCCTCAGCCATTACCGGCAGCTCGGCCGGTAGCCGAAGCGCGCCGGGTAGTGCCTTGGCAATTGCCGTCAGTTGCTCCAATGACGCTCCCGTGCGTGCGCTCAGCTCCAGCAACTCCTGGTAGGCAGTGGTCAGGACGGCTTGGTTGACTACGCTACCCTGAGCCGCGGCGCCCCGGGCCCGCATGAAGTCGAAATTGAGGTTGACTTTGCCCCGCACGAGAGTTTTGGTTACCAGATTGCGGATTTCCAACTCTCGCTCCTGCAAAAAGCGCGGCAGGCGCAGCGTGAGGTCCATCGATTTGGAGTTGAGAGACTTTACCTCGACGGTGGCGGAGTAACGGTCGGTGTCGCGGTGCGCAACGCCGTAGCCGGTCATAGACTGGAGCATGGCAGGAGGGTGTAGCAAAGAAGAGCCAAAAGTAACAGACGGCGCAGATACCCGCGTGCTGAAGCAGGCGCAAAAGCAAAGAAGCCGGAACGTACGTTCCGGCTTCTGCCCTGGATGCTGCACAGCAGCCAATTATTGCATTAATAATCGGTGTTCTGCGGATCGAAGTTGGTCCAGCCTTGCGTCCAGTTGTCCGTGCCGTTGAAGGCGCCGCGATAGGCACCATTAGTAAAAAACGAATCGGCGGTTTTGCCGGTGAATACAGCCCCTGTCAGCAGCGACGAGCCGCTTTGCAGCGTGAAGGCCGGCCCGCTCAGGTTGAATGAGTTGGCATTCAAGCCCAGCGCCATCAGGCCGGTGCTGGCTACTACCGAGTTGTTTTTGCCGGTGCCGTTGAACCAGGTTTGTACTTCGGCGTCGGTGAAGGCGCCGGTGCCGGTGTTGCCGGCCGCGCGGAGCGGCGTATTGGTATTGGCCACTGTTATGCCGCGCAGGTCTAGGCCACCGGCTTGCACGTTGGCCCAGGTAGAGGTGCCATCAAGGCGCAAGCCTTCAGGGTAGCCGGCGAATACCGAGTTATAGATGCTGATGGACGTGTTGCGGCGCAGGTGCATAGCCGACTGATACACTCCGCTACCGGATGCCTGCGTGGTAGGTGGCGCGCCAGCCGTCAGGAATACGCTCATGTTGCTGAACACAGGCGCTGTGAGGGGCAGGCCGGCGTTGGAACCGCTGGCTGGGGTGCCGGGGTTGAAGTTGTCCGACTCGAAAGCATTGGAGCCCGACTGGTCGGCGTACTGCGGGTCGCGCAACGACAGGCCGTACTGAATCTTGCCGGTGAAGCCAAAGTCGGTATCAAAGTCATCATCGAAGCCGCGGTAGGCCACCAGGTGCTTGGCATTCACGGTGCCCCCGAACCACTCGTAAGAGTCGTCGCCGGAGTAGGATACTTGCACGTAGTCGATTTGGGTGCCAGTGCCAACGCCGTACAGGGTCAGGCCGTTGATTTCACTGTTGGCAGTAGTCGAAAGCGGAATGCCGGCAAACTCAATGCGCACGTACTTCAGGCTGCCTGAGTTGTCGGCGGCATTGGTGCCCCCAAAGTTGCCCCGGATGCCACCTTCCATGTTCGTGCTCAACGACTGGTTGATGGGGGCACTGCCTACTAGCACCACACCGCCCCAGTCGCCGTAGCTGCGGCTGCCCTTGGCCTTGGCCGACGTGAAGACGATAGGGTTGCTTTGCGTGCCTTCTGCCATGAGCTTGGCGCCGCGCTCAACGATGAGGGCTCCTTTGGTGGTCTGGTCGCCGAAGATTTTGGTGCCGGGCTCAATGGTGAGTGTCGTGCCGCTGGTGACATATACGAAGCCCTGCAATAGATATTTCTCGTTGGCCTTGAGCGTACGGTTGGCCGTTATTTCACCCGACAGAATAACGCGCCCCGCGCTGTCGGTAGGGCCGCTGGGGTTGTCCGTTACTACTGGTGCATTATCGTCGTTGTCCTCGCAGCTGCTGAGCGGTGCAGCACTGGCCAGCGCCAGCATAGCAAACAACAGCGTTTTCGGAAAGCGTTTCATAAAGAAAGGTTGGGTGAATGAAACAAAAAGGAGGATGATGACAACTGGTGATTACCAGGAGAAGATGAGGCCCAGGGTGGTATTGGAGCCGCGACGGAACGAGCGGTAAGCCGAGTCGCTGCTGGAGAACTTGTTGTTGCGGTCGGTGTCCTGCACCAGCTTCACAGGCTGGTTGAACACGTCCTGCCAAGCGGCGCGCAGCTCCCAGTGCTTGGCCAGGCGCTTGGTCAGGACTAGGTCAAGAACATTGCGGGGCACCTCATACAGCGTAGGGTTGTCCTTGTTGCCGACGGCGAAAATGCGCGGGCCTACCACGTTGTAGAGCAGGCTCAACTGCGTGCCCCGGTCTTCGTCGTTGTAATATGCACCCAGGTTGATGAGGTAAGGCGACTGGCTCTGGAGTGGGCGGGTCAGGGTCTGCGTGTCACTTACATCGGTGGGCAGTACCCGGCCGCTGGCATCGGGCACGTTCAGCACGTCGCCGAGGTCAACCTGGCTGAAGATGTAAGAGGCATTGCCCACCAGCGACAGGCGCTGCAGCAGACTCGATTCCGACAGCCCCGCCAGCGACTTGCGCACTTCCGCTTCCACGCCGTAGCTCACCGCCGATTTGGTGTTCACGAAGGCATAGTTGAGGCTGTTGGCGCCGCCCACCGACGTGCTCAGGTAGTTTTCAATGGGATTAGCGAAGTGCTTGTAGAAGGCGCCCAACGTCAGCATCTCGCCGGAAGTCGGGTACAGCTCCCAGCGCACGTCCACGTTCTGCACCTGGGCCGTTTTCAGGGCGTAGTTGCCCTGCACATCAGCATTCAGGTTGAAATCGTAAAAGCGGAAGGGGGCCAGCTCCCGGAACTCGGGGCGGTTGATGGTGGAGGCGTACGCGGCCCGCACTAGCATCTGGTCGGTGAGGTTGTAGGAGAGGTTGAGCGAAGGCAGCGGGCTGAACAAGCGGCGTCCGCCGTTGGTGAGGCCCCCGCCGCGCAACTCGCTGGTCACCACCTGGTCGTTGTATTCGCCCCGGAAGCCAACAACGCCCGTGAACTTGCCCAGTGGCACGGTCAGGCTGGCGTAGCCGGCCAGCAGCGTATTGCTGGCGTTGTAGGAGTCGTTGGGGTCGGTGCCTTCCTGCAGCGAGAAGCCGCCTTCCTGGCCCGTCAGGTTGCCCGGGCCAAACACCTGGTCGATGGTCTGTGTCCGTACGCCGCTGCCAGTCACGCCAGTGTTGCCCACGTTCGTGTAGCCGAAGTAGCGGGCCTTGAAGTCTCGGTCTTTGCGCTCGGCATACAGTCCTGCTTTCAGCTTGATACCGCCTTCCTCTTTCGTAGAGTCCTGCGTGAATTCGTGGATGATGTTCAGCGCGCCGGATTCTACCCGCTCGTTTAGCTCGGAGAAGTAGCGGCTGGCTTCCGTCAGAACGGGCTGGTTAGACGTGGCCACACCGAAGGGAGCTGGCGTGCCGTCGCCGTTGGTGGCGCCAAAGGGGCGCAGGTAGCGCACCCGGCGCCAGTCGGGCTCGGTGCGGTGCGTGTAGGCAAAGCCGCCCACCCAGTTGACGGTGGTTTTGTCGTTGGCTAGCTCGTGGTTGCCAATCAGCTGGCCGGAGTAGATGCTGCGGCTTTCATACCGCTCAGAAAATGCCCGCACATCGTTGGTGACTACCGAGTCGGCACCCTGGCGCACCACGGTTTCGGCGGCTCCCAGCTGGTTGAACAGGTTCTTGAATTCCAGAGTGCTGCGGCTGTTCAGGCGCATCCAGAAGTTCTGCACCACACCCAGGCGCACCTCGTTGCTGTATGATTCGTCCTGAAACTGCGCGTCTACGGCGTTGCGGTCGGCCCCGTTCTCGTAGAACGTGAGCGTAGGGGCGGTAGCCACGTGGTAGTTGCCGTAGTTGAGGCTGGTAAGCGTGCCCACCTGTTTTTCGCCCAACTCGAAGCGGCGGCCCATGCTGAAGGATAGGCGCAGGTCTGGAGCCGCTTTGGCCGAGTTGATGGCCCAGTTATTGGGCAGCTGGCGGGCATACGCCGCCCGCAATGGGCTGGAAATGTCGCCGTTGAGGGTGCTGGGCCAGTTGCTAGGAATGGTGCGCTTACCGCTGTCAAACCCCAGCCAGTCGTATTTGCCGCCCTCATACTTCTGCACATCGGAGAAGGTAGTGTTGGTGCGGTAGCCGCCCTGCAGGCTAATATTGGTGAAGTTTTCCTCCGGGGCCCGCTTGGTGTATACTTTGATGACGCCGCCCGCAAAGTCGCCGGGCAGTTCGGCGGAACCGGACTTGAAAATCATCATCCGGTCAATCACGCTGCTCGGAATCATATCGAAGGCGAAGGCCCGCGTATCAACTTCCGAGCTGGGCGTCAGCACATCGTTTAGCATCACGGCGTTGTAGCGCTGCGTAAGGCCCCGCACCAGTACGAAGCGGTTGTCTTGGATGCTGACGCCGGGCACGCGCCGGGCAATCTGGGCCGCGTCGCGGTCCTGCGACTTCACAATCTGCTCAGCCGAGACACCTACAGCTACCAGCTGCGCCTGCCGCACTTCGCTGATAACGGCTACCTCGGTGTTGGTGCGGCGCTGCGCCGTCACCACTACTTCACCAAGTGCTGCCGATGAGCTACTAAGCACGGTATTTATCACTACTACCTTGCCGGGCTCTACCTGCAGGTTGGGAATGGTTTTTGGCGCATAGGATACCGAGTTAACGACCAGCGAATAGGTGCCAGCTGGTACCTTCGTGAGTGTAAACGTACCGTCGAGGTCGGTGGCGCCGCCAATGGCAGTGCCGGGCACCCCCACGCTGGCCCCGATGATGGGTTCCTGCGTGCTGGCGTCTTTCACCGTTCCTTTGATGGTGCCGGTTTGCGCCCAGGCGGCCGAAGTAGTACCCAGCAACACCAGGAGCAGGGCTAGAAAACGAGTGAAGGTCAGGTTCATGCGGTTGAATTATGCCGCAAAGCTCCTTCTCTAGCGTTACCTCATTGTCACCTCACTATTACCAAATTATGAATGGGGCTCTGTTGCCTGCAGAACGCACTATATAGTATATGGAGGGCTGAAATAGAGGTGCGTTACTCTTTGATGATCAGTTTCATTATGCGGTTGGGTGATGCTTGCGTCAGAACAGCTAAAAGGCTGGACGCCGGAAAACCATTTATCTTTTCAGCTCCAACCGCCCACTTTTTCCTCTGCGAATGCGCGTACTGATGCTGCCCAAGTGGTACCCAAACCGCTACGACGACCAGGACGGAGACTTTGTGGGACGTCATGTAGCGGCTGTTGCGCCACACGCTCAGGTGGCTGTTCTGTTTGCAGCTGTAGCCCGCGGCCCGTTGCCCAGCTTCATCAGCCTCGATGCCGACCTGAGTGGTCCGATACCCACGTTGCGGTATTATTACCGGGCACAGCCCACCGGTTTCGGGCCACTGGATAAGGTGATGAAGCTGGGACTATACTTCTGGTGTATGGTGCAGGGCTATCAGCGGCTGGTGCGGCACTGGGGTGCTCCGCCAGAGCTGGTGCATGTGCACGTATTGCTGCGCACCGGTCTGTTTGCCTGGTGGCTAAAGCTGACGCGCAACCTGCCTTTCGTGGTGACGGAGCACTGGACGCTCTATTTGCCGCAAAATGCGCACCGCATTGGCTGGCTGCGGCGGTGGCTGACACAGCGGGTGGTGCAGGCCGCCGCCGGACTGCATACCGTGTCAGATAACCTGCGGGGGGCTCTCGCGCAACTGGGTGTTCGAAATCCGCGCACAGTACTGATTCCCAATGTGGTAGATACAGCCTTGTTTCATCTACCGGCTGAGCCTAGTAAGCGCGCCGGCTTGTTGCATGTGGCCGCATTCAACGAGCAAGCCAAGAACCTAAGCGGCCTGCTGCGGGTGGTAGCGCGGCTGCGCGCTACCCAGCCTAATATTCGCCTGCGGATTGCGGGGTATGGCCCTGCAGAAGCGCAGGTGAAAGAGCTAGCCGCCGAACTGGGCTTGCTGCAGGAGGATACCGTTACGTTTCTGGGCAAGCTCACTACCGAAGCCGTAGCCACCGAAATGCGCCGGGCTGCCTGCTTTGTACTATTCAGCAACTACGAAAACCTTCCCTGCGTCCTCATCGAAGCCCAAGCCAGCGGCTTGCCGGCGGTGGCAACGGCCGTAGGCGGCGTACCCGAGCTGCTGCCCCCCGACGGCACCCGCGGCTACCTCGTGCCCGCCCGCGACGAAGCTGCCCTGGCCGAAGCCTTAGCTCATGTGCTACGCCAGCCCGAGCAGTTCGATGCCGCCACCCTACGCCGCTACGCCGAAGAGCATTTCAGCTACTCGGCCGTGGGCCGTCAGTTTGTAAGTTTTTATCAGATAGCTGTGTCTACACCATGAAAAAGGCTGCTTCCCGAGCGGGAAGCAGCCTTTTCTTAGCAAATCTTGGTCGTTACTGTACTACCACTTTTCGGTAGATAGGCTCCAACCCATCCACCGTTAGGCGCAGCTGATACACGCCAGAAGGGAGCCCGTCTACTTCTACTACGGCCTGCAAGTGTCTTCCGCTGATGGCCACCGTTTGCTGCTGCACCTGCTGCCCCAAGCCGTTCAATAAAAGCAGTTGTGCCGATTCAATGCCTGCTGCCATGGGCATCCGAAGCGTGAACTGCTGCCGTGCCGGGTTTGGGTAGAGCTGCAGTTGCTGCGCGGTGGTGGCCGGCTTGTTGGCCAGCGTACCACCGTTCAGGCGCACACTCACCGTATTGGCAAACAGGGCAGTGTTGGCCGCCGCAACGTCTATGTCGCCGTCGTTGTCTAGGTCGCCAAGGGCAAGGCTGGTGGGAGAGTTGCCGAGCGGAGTGGAAAAGGCACCGGAGAAGTTGCCGCTGCCGTCGTTAAGGCGGGTACTGGCGGTGGTGCCGGTTGCGGTACCGCCGCTTATCAGCAGGTCCAGGTCGTTGTCGGCATCGAGGTCGGCGAGGGCGAGGCGGAGCAGGCCGGGGGCCACTGCCACGGTGCCAGCCGCCACAAAACTGCCGGTGCCGGTGTTGCGCAACACGCTCACAGTGCCGCTGCCCGCATTTGCCACCGTGAGGTCCAAGTCTCTGTCTCCGTCCAAGTCACCCAACGCCACATCTTCGGGCTGGTTTCCGACCGGCAGATCGGGCGTGAGGCTAAACATGCCGAGGCCGTCGTTCAGCCGGACGCTGATGGTATTGGCGTCGTAGTTGGGCGTCACGATGTCCAGGTCGCCGTCATTGTCCACGTCGCCGACTGTAAAGTGGTGTGGGCCCGCGCCAGTCGGTACTTCCATAGTGCCATAGAACATGCCTGCACCCGTATTAAAGCGCACCGAAACCGTATTGCGGTCCTTGTTGCCAATCAGCAGGTCTAGGTCGCCATCGGCATCCATGTCACCTAGCGCCAAGGTATGACCTTCCAAGAACGTGAAGACCCGGTCGCCGTCGGTGAAGGTGCCGTTTCCGTTGTTGAGGCGGATGGGCAGGGTGTTGCTCGAAGAGTTGGCCACGATGAAGTCCAAGTCCCCATCCCCATCAATGTCGCCTACTACAATATCGGACGGGGCTGCATCTACTGAAATATCCGGTGCACTCGTGAACGTGGCGTCGCCGTTGTTGAGGCGTACCATCACGCCGTTGTAGCCGTTGGGCATAGCACCCGACACTAACAAGTCCAGGTCCCCATCATTGTCGATATCGGCAGTAGCTACGGCGCGGGCCTGTCCGGGCATGGGCAGGTTGAGGCTACCCGAGAAGGAGCCCCGTCCGCTGCCCGTAGCTGCTGCCCGTAGTTGCACCACTTCCGGTCGGGCCGTGCGCGTCCCGTCGCTACTCACAATGCTGCCCGGCACCGTCACGCTGATGGGCTCACCTGGCATAAAGTCGCGGGTGGGGTCGAAGGTGAGGGTGGCGGTGCCAGCCCCGCCGGCCGTGCCCTGCCGCAGCCCCTGCCGCTGACTGCTGAATACGGCTAGCGGTGCCGTGCCGCTGGCCGTGGCCTGGCCGAAGCTTACGGCCAGGTTGGCATTGCGGGCTACGCCGACACTATTGCGGGCTGGCGTGAGGCTGGTAACGGGCATCGTGACGGTAGGCGGCTGGTTCAGGCGGATGGTCACGGTGCGGTCTACGGGCGTTACCAGGTCCAGGTCGCCGTCATTGTCCACGTCACCGAGGGCGGGGCCGTAGGGGTTGTAGCCCACAAAAGCATCGGGGCCTGAGATGAAGCTGCCGCTGCCGTTGTTATACTTCAGGTGAATGACGTTGGAAATACCGTTGATGCCACCGTCCATATACATCAGGTCTAGGTCGCCGTCGGCGTCAATATCGCCGAGCCGCACTTCCCGCGGATGCACCGTATAGTTGAACGAATGCAGGAGGATGTGGCTGCCGAATGTAGCGTTGCCGTTGTTGAGGCGCAGACCCAGTAGGCCGCTGGTGCCGGCACTCAGGATGTATTCGGCACTCACAACGTCCAAGTCACCATCGGCGTCTACGTCGCCCAACACCACGTCCTGCGCGCTGCCGCTCATGGTCAGGCTGGCGCCCACCGTGAATGTGGCAGCACCATCGTTGAGCAGGACATTGTACTGGGGGCTGTTGCCGTCGCCGGCCAAGATGTCTAGGTCACCGTCGTTGTCCAGGTCGCCTACTTCCAGCGAGTTGATGTACTGGCCGCTGGTGAGGAGCGCACCCGGGCTGAACGTGCCAGTGCCATCGTTCAGGCCCACCTGCACGCGTCCGGCACTCACGAGTAGCAGATCCAGGTCGCCATCCGCGTCCACGTCGCCGAGCCGGAGCCGGCGGCCGTTGATGAAAGGCCAAAACCCCGTAGCCACCGAGAAGTGGCCGTTGCCATCGTTGAGGCCCACGCCAACAGGCGTTACAATGTCCAAGTCGCCATCAGCATCCACGTCGCCTAAGGCCAGATAGGCCGGCTCGGTATTCATCATCAGGCTGCTCCACGACGAAAACGTGCCATTGCCGTTGTTACGCTGGATATCCAGAAGGCCGTAGTTGCCGCCGCTGATGTTTTTTGCCGTCACGATGTCGAGGTGGCCGTCGTTGTCCACGTCGCCGAGCACAAGTGTATGCGGCGTACCCTGGCCCGCCAGGGTGCGGGCGGAGCCATCAGCAAAACGGCCCCGGCCAGTGCCCCCGGTAGCCGCCGTAAACTGGTACACGTGCTTGCTTAAGGCGCTACCGTTGCTGGCGCTTAGCATGGTGGCTGGCAGGCTGACGCTCACCACCTCGCCGGGGGCGAAGTCCTGGGCAGGGTTGAAGAGGAGGATGCTAGAGCCCTGGCCTATGAGCGTACCTAGCCGCCGCCCGTATAGCTGCGAGCCAAATACGCGCAGGTTGCCAGCCGACGCGCTGGAAATATTCAGTGTGAACCGGGGCACTACGTCTGCCGTGCGGGCAACATTAGTAGCGTTGCGGGTAGGAGAGAGGCTAGAAACCGTCGGATTCTGGGCTTGCGTGGCCACGCCTAGTGCCAGCCACAAGCCAGCAAGCAAAGGTGCACTACGGTAGAAGCCCGGCACCGGAGAAGCCACCTTGCGGGCAGCTAACAGGAAGGTAGAAGTGTACAAGCAGATGAACCTGATAAGTGGAATTGTCCCATAGATGCCCGCTAGTCGGGTATTGGGTCAACAAAACAACAGGAAATAGTTGGTCTGTAATAGGATTGGCTTAGACAATTTTATCGGCGACTAACTGCTTGAACAATAGGCGCAAATTTTCAACATAATATTGTAGTTGCAGGCGGCTCGTCTACTGCCACCACCGTTCCTGCGGCAGTGGTTCGGTACCTAGCACAATAGGTTGCCCCAGCCGTGGTGTGGTGATAGGTAGTAGCAACCGTGCTGCCTCCGTACTGGCCCGGCGCACCGGTTCGTTCCAAGCATGACGCGCCTCCGTGAAAGCGCCCCAATGCACCGGCAGCAACACCCGGCCGCGCACATCCTGCGTCGCCCGCACAGTCTGCTCGGGCATCATATGAATCTGTGCCCAGTTCTCGTTGTACTGGCCACACTCCATAATAGCCAGATCGAAGGGGCCATGCTGCGCGCCGATAGCCTGAAAGTGCGGGCCGTAGCCCCCGTCGCCGCTGTAGAACACGCGCTTCGTGGCCGACTTCAGCACCCAGGAGCTCCAAGAGGTGGAGTTGCGGTTGGTGAGGCCGCGCCCGGAGAAGTGCCGCGCGGGTGTGCTAACGATGGTGAGGCCAGGCAACTGCACCGAGTCGTTCCAGTCCAGTTCCCGAACCCGCGCCGAATCGACGCCCCAGGCCAGCAGGTGTGCCCCCACACCCAGCGGTACATAGAAATGGGCCACCTTGTCCTTGAGCCGCTGGATGGTCTGGTAGTCGAGGTGGTCGTAGTGGTCGTGTGAAATCAGTACGGCGTCAATGAGTGGTAATTGCTCGGCCGTAATGGCTAGGGCTGGGTTGTAGCGCTTGGGCGTCAGGAGTGGCAGCGGGCCCATTTTTACACTCAGCATGGGGTCGAGCAAGATGTTTTTGCCGCCTATCTCCACCAGACTGGCCGAATGTCCGAACCACGTCACACGCACCATATCGGGCGTTTTTCGCGTGATGCTCAGTGAGTCGAGCTGCTGCGTAGGCAGGGGCGCAGCAGGCGTTTCGTTGGGTACAGAGCTGAACAGGAATTTCCACATCACCGATACCAGACTGCCCCCCGTCAGCTGCTCCGTAGGCACCAGATTCTGAAACTCCCCGTCGCGGTAATGGCCCGATTTAGCGTAGGCAGCGCGCTGTTTTCTAGTAGGCTTGCCACCTAGCTCCGGGCTCAGGTTGGCAAAAGCGACGCCAGCCACCAGTAGCAGGGCCACCATTACAATGGCCAGGCGGCCGACAATACGTAGGTATTTTCTCATATCAAGCAGATGACTCCTCAACCTGTAGGAGTTTGGTTGGGTAGTCGTAGTAACAGATGGAATATTTGATTCGCAATGCGCCGGCAACAACTAGCCCCAGCCGCTCGGCGGCCGGGGCTATATTTGGCAGGGTGCTTGGAGCTAGCGGCCCTGTGCGTGCAAATGAAAGGTGAGAACGGGCGGGAAAGCACTGCTGGCCACGTTTTCGGCGACGCTGCTATGGAACAAACGGCTCAGACCCGAACGTGCATGCGTAGGCAGTACAATCAGGTCGGCCTGCACTTTCTGGGCAAACTGCTCGATGCCGGTGGTCGTGCTGCTCGCATCAAAAATATGGGTGGTGGCGTTGGGTAGACTGTGCTGCTGGAGAAACATCTGCATGTGCACTAGTACCTGCTGGTCGTGGCTGGAGCCGATGTGCAGCAGGTGCACGGCCGCTTCCGGAAAAAGGGCCAGAATCTGTTGCAGTTCCGAGGCGGCATTGGCCGTTTCGGCAGTGAAATCGGAAGGGAATACGATGTTGCGTACGTCGAACTGTGCCTGCTGGTGCTTCACGGCCAACACCGGGCAGGGCGCCAGCCGTACCATGCGCTGGGTGGTAGAGCTATTGAAAAACTGCTCCATTGTGTCATGCTCCTGCGTGCCCATCACCACCAGTTCAATGTTGCGCTCCGCTACCACGCGAAGAATGGCATCGTCGAGGTCGGCGGTGCCAGCTGCGTCGTGCACGGCTACACCGGGCGCGCGTTGGGCCGCTTCGGCCAGCAAGGCGTGCATGCGCTGCTTGGTCACTTCCAGTAGCTTAATGGCGAAAATGCCATCGGGCACACCCTCACTGTTGGGCAACTCCGCCCCGTTTACGGGGCCGCCATAGGAGCTAAAATTGGCCGAATTGTCGCCTAAAGATTCCAGTACGTGTAGCAGCGTGACATTGCCGCCCGTGCGCTGTGCCAGCTGCAGCGCCACTTCAAACGCATGGTGCGCCTGGGCAGAGAAATCAGTCGGAACCAGGATGTTCTTCATGCTGAATAAGAATATGGTGGAAGACAAATCGGCCGGTTGGGCCACTGCCTTGCGTACGTAAGTTGCCGGTTCAGCGTCTATCAGACAATTAGTTATGTGTGGTTTCTTCCTAACGCACAACGCGCCGCCCGGCAAAGCCGAACGGCGCGTTGTGCGTTGTGCTAGATGGAGGAAGCAGGAGGACTAGCTGCGGCTCCGGCCACCTACGTCACGGCGGTCATCGGTGCGCCGGTCATCGTCGCGGCGGCCGTTACCACGCTGGTCGTCGTCACGGCGGTTTCCTTGCTGGCTCATTTGCCGCTGGCGCTCCTGGCGCTTGGCCTCAAACTGGGCGTACTGCTTCTTCGACAGCACATCCTTGAGCTTCTTGTCGGAATTGTCGTGGATGCGCTTGACTTCGCTCATCGACTGGCTACGGTCGGCGGAGCCAGAGCGGCTGCGCAGGGCCTGCATCTGCTGCTGTTGCTCCTGGAATATCTTCTCGACTTTGGCTTTCTGCTTGGCATTCAGACCGAGTTCTTTGGCCAGTTCGTCGCTGCGTTGGCCTTTGCCGAAATCCTTACGTTGCTCGCGGCCGTCACGTTTGCCAAGGTCGGCGGCGAAGGAAGTGCCGGAGAAGGAAGCGCTGAGGCTGAGGAGAAGGGCGAGGCTGAAGAGTTGCTTTTTCATGGTAGTAGGGAAATTAGAGTTGTTTTCTTGTGAGGTACTAGACGCTGCGTTCTGTCTCCCTTCATTCAAACCAAGTGCCCCATTAGTAGCTCCAGGCCCAACTATCTGCTGAAGCGCCCAAACACTCGACAGACCGCCACATTCTCCCGACGCCTTCAGTAGAACAGCTTTTGCCGGGTAGGCCAGTGGCACTACTACTAAGCTGAGCCAGGGCAAATGCTGCATCTGTTCTGGCCTGGCAGCTGCTGAACCCTTCCGGCGAATACCTTTGTCGCCTCACCACCCGTTCGTCTGTAGTGCTACGCCGCATCTTCCACACGTTTGCTACCCGCCTTTCCGTGGCGCTGCTCAGCTTTGCGGTGGTGTGGCTCACGGCCCGCTCCTTGGGCGCAGCCGGCCGGGGAGTAGTCAGCCTATTCGTGACGGACTGTGCCGCACTGCTGCTGTTCATTGGGCTACTGGGCGGCTCGTCGCTAATATTTCTGGTACCGCGACGCAATGTGTGGCACCTGCTGGTGCCAGCCTATGGCTGGGCGCTGGTGGTATGCACGGCCGGCACGGTGCTGGCCGGATTGCTACGACCAGTGCCGGTCAGCTACCTTGGGCATTTGTGGGCACTGGCGCTGCTGCAGGCATTCCTATCCATCAATATCTCGCTGCTGCTGGGGCGCAAGCAGGAAGCGGCGTATAATGCGCTGAACATGGCGCAGGTTGCGCTGCTAGCTGGTTTTCTGCTGCTGGCTTTTATGGGGCTGGGCTGGCGCGAAGTACCCGTGTACTACTATGCCGCCTACGTTGCCTACGGAGTACCGCTGCTAGCTAGCTTCGGGCTGCTATGCCGCCTGCCCGACCAGTGGGAGGGCGGCCGGGGCCTGCGTGCAACGGCCCTGGAGCTAAGCCACCACAGCCGCGGAGCGCACCTCTCCAATATTCTGGCATTTGCCAATTACCGCCTCAGCTACTATTTCGTGGCGCATTTTGTGGATGCCCGGGCCGTGGGTGTACTTAGTGTAGGAGTAGCGTTGGCCGAAGCCATCTGGCTTATTCCGCGCAGTGCCGCCCTCATTCAGTATGTAGACCTAGTGCATGCCGACGATAAGCACGCCCAACTGGCACCCACGCTACGGGTGGCCCGGCTGGCAGCCTTGGCAACAGCCGCCGCCGTAGCCGTACTGGCGCTGTTGCCACCGGCGCTGCTAGCGGCGGTATTCGGGCCGGAGTTTGGGGCGGCCCGGCCCGTTATCGGGTGGCTGGCGCCGGGCGTGGTAGCCGTAGCCCTGAACGTAACGTGCAGCAGCTATTTCGCCGGATTGGGGCAGTACCGCATCAACAACTGGGCTACTACCCTGGGCCTGCTCGTGACGGTGCCCGCCTGCTGGCTCCTGATTCCAAGGCTAGGCATCGTGGGGGCCGCCATGGCGTCGTCGCTGTCGTATCTGGCTTCCACCACGTACCTGCTGCTGCAGTTTGGGCGGGCTACCGGAACCGGCTGGGCCGACTGGCTACCGAACCGCACCGACGTCGCGTATGCTCGGGAGCTGGTGAAGAACCGCTAACCGAGTTCCTACTGCTGGGGCCGGACGGTTACCTCAAACCACGTGGTTGGGTCGCCGAGTGGGTCGAAGGTGTGCGTAGGCAGCGGGTGAGGTGAGTAGAGGGCGCAGAGCGTGTTTTCTACCTGCACCAGCTGGCCGGTGGCCGTGGCGGGCAGTCCGTTCAGAATGCCGGCCAGTACCTCCCAGCGGGGCTGGCCCGGCTGGCGGCTGGCATCATGCCATACTACCACCGTAGTAGGGCCCACCAGATGCTCAAATACCCGGCGCGTATCAGTCCGGACGGCTTCGTAGCGGTGGTCGCCGTCAATGAAGATGACATCGAATGGCTGCCCGAGGCCGGCCAGATTGAAAGTAGCGGAGTTGCCATGCAGGTGATGCACGTGGGCGAGAGGGCGCGAGAAGAAGCCGTGCAGCTCGATGTACCGCTCACTCAGCCCCAGTGTCCGCATTTCTTCGCCCGACAGGTTGAGGGTGTACACCTCAGCCGCCACTTCGGCCACGTTGGCCGCACTTTCCCCCCGCCACGTCCCGATTTCGAAATAGCGGCACTTTGGCACGCGGCGGGCCAGAGCGCGCAGCAGCAGCAAATCCGTAGGCAGGGAGCCGCCTTCCCGAAAAGCGAAAGGCCGCACCGTGTGGTCGTCGGGAGTCAGAAAGTGCGTGAGCGGCACAGCGGGCAAGCCTTGCGGCGTGAGGCGTCGCGCCGTGTGGGCCAAAGCGCGCTGCTGCCAGGCAGTTTCGTCGGCGGCCAGCACATGGTTGAGCAGCCAGGGGTTACGAATAAGGCTGCTAAGGCCGCGCAGGGTTTTGGCAAGACGGGACACAGGCATACGGCTGAAGAGCCGCAAAGCTAACAACTCCCGCTGCTCCTTGCCTATAAAGTGCCACGCCGGGCACGCAATAAGAGCACAAGGTGGCTACGAACTGATGGTAAGAAACTTATGCGTGCTTGAGAGGGAAAATCAGGTAAATTGCCTGGTATACGGCCTGCTGCTTACTCGAAATAATAGCTCCACAGCAGCCTTTTTGTGCCGTCGCCTGTCTCCCCTTCACAACCACCGAGAAGAACACTTTCGCGCATGCCGGTTTCTTCCGACCTCGACGCCCTGCTGGCCCGTTGTCTTCGCCGCGAACCGGCGGCCCAACGGACCTTGTACTCCCGCTATGCCGGGCGTATGCTGGGTATTGCGCGGCGGTACGCCTACACGCTGCCCGAGGCAGAGGACATTCTGCAGGATGCCTTCGTGAAAGTGTTTACCCGGTTAGGCGAGTTTCGCTCGGAAGGCTCGCTCGAAGGCTGGATCCGGCGTATTGTGGTTACTACGGCCATCAACCACTGGCAGAGCGGCAAGCTGCGTCGCCAGAGCCAAGTGGAGTTGCCGGATAGCTTCGATGTATCTCCTGCGGTTTCTGCTTCGGCCCTCGACCAGCTGAACGTGCTGGAAGTGCTGAGCCTGATAGAACAACTGCCCGAAGGCTGCAAGGTGGTTTTGCTGCTTTACGCCGTCGATGGCTACTCGCATAGTGAAATAAGTGAAATGCTTGGAATACAGGAAAGTACATCCAAGGCACAGCTCAGCAAAGCCCGAAAACAACTGCTGCTGCTCTACCAGCAGCAGAATAACTTCATCCGATTATGACCCAGAACCCCGAAGATGAGCTGTTGGATGAGTCGCTGCGTGAAACGTTCAGTGACTTTACCCTATCTCCTTCCAGCCGGCTTTGGGCGGGGGTAGAAGGGCAATTGGCGGACATTCCTAAAGCACCTCGCGCGCTACCCTACAAGGTATTGCTGCCGCTGGTAGGACTGGTAGGGTTGGGAGTAGGATGGCTACTGCCGCATCCGGAAAGCACAAAGCCGACACCCAAAACGGAGCAACCAGCCGTGAGCCGGACCGAAGCGCCAGCTGCGGCACTCCAGCCAGCACCAACTACAGTTTCTCCCGATATTCTTTCTGCCGTTGCTCCAACCAAGCCGGAGGCAGGCCGCGAGCAGGCGGCAACAACTGCTGAGAAGCGGATGGCTGCACGTCATCCTCGGTTCACTGGTGTGGAAGCCCAAAGGATAACGGCTGCCCAGACGCCGGAAACAGATACGCTGGTACTGGCTGCATCTGCCGCATCACCACTGGCTGCGCTGCCACCAGCTGCAGATACATTGACAGCTACTGCGCTGCCAGCGCCGGCTGCTGTATCTGCTGACTCGCAGTTGTCGGCTGCTACTATGCAGCTATCCGCTTCTGAGGTGCGGGAAAACGAGCGTACCGGCACAGCGGGAACCGGCGCTGCTACCCGAGTGGCTACGGCAGGTGTGCTAAAGCCGGGTGAGGCGCCACGTGAATGGCGCACAGAATATCGGGTGCCCACGCACCGCATGGCGGAAAAAGGGCGGGGCTTCCGGCGGCGCATTACGCACCTCACGCAACAGGTGCGGCACGTATTCAGCCCGCGTCGGAGCAAAGCGGCAGCGCAGCCCGACTTTTAAGCCCTGTAGCCGCGGCCGCGCCACTGTTGGTCGATCTGTGTTCTGTTTAAAACAAAATTTTGCCCTACAGCAGCCTTTTAAACGGCAGCGCTGTCTGGGAAAATACTGTCCCTTCACCGGACCTGCTGAAGCACAGCAAGTCCGGTTTGTCTGGTAGCCCGAGGAAGCTGAAGAATCTTCAGTTGATTTTACTCTTTATGCCCATAGCTATGACGCCCAGTACCCGCTCCGAAGCTCCTTCGCAGCACCTTGCCCCAACTGAACCTGCCCATGACAAGTGGACTTGGGTAGTATTCGCCGTGTTGTTTGCTTTGCTGGTTGTAAGCCGGTTTGCTACCCCAGAAGCTGCTTCGGTGCTGGCCGCCGGCAAATCGGTGCTGGTAGCATCACCTGTTCCTGCCCGCCAAACCAACGCCTGGCCTCATCACACAACGTACTACACTTCTTCTACTGCGCCGGTTGTAGTGCAGCAGTAGATTACCGCCGGCCTATTTGGCACTTCACAGCGAATAGCGGAAGAAGTTAGCTGATGGGCACTTTCCGCAGGATGGCATCAATCAGGTCCTGCGTGCGGATGCCATCAGCCTCAGCTTCGTAAGTAAGCAGAATCCGGTGATTAAGGACGTCGCCGGCCACATCCTTGATGTCTTCCGGTAGCACATAGTCCCGCTCGTCGAAATACGCTACGGCTTTGGCGGCCCGGTGCAGCGCAATACTGGCCCGCGGGCTCACCCCAAACTGCACGTACTGCTGAAACTCGGGCAGGTCGTAGTCGGCGGGGCGGCGCGTGGCAAATACCAGCTCGATAATGTATTTCTCCAGCGTCTCAGAAATCTGGACCTGGTTGATCTGGTTGCGGATACCAAAGATGTCTTCTTTGGTCAGAATGGGGCTTACTTCACCTACGTAGCTCATGTTGGCCATGCGGCGCATCACTTCCAACTCGTCGGTTTTCTTGAGGTAGTCCACAAACACCTTCATCATAAACCGGTCTACCTGCGCTTCGGGTAGCGGATAGGTGCCTTCCTGTTCCACCGGATTCTGCGTGGCCAGTACCAGAAACGGCAGGTCCAGCGGATAGGTAGTCTCGCCAATAGTCACCTGCTTTTCCTGCATGGCTTCCAGCAGGGCGCTCTGCACTTTGGCCGGGGAGCGGTTTACCTCGTCGGCCAGCACCAGATTGGCGAAGATAGGCCCCTTTTTCACCTCGAACACCGACTGATTCTGGTTGTAAATCATGGTGCCTACCAAGTCGGAGGGAAGCAGGTCGGGTGTGAACTGCACGCGCTGAAAGTGCAGGTGCAGTACTTTGGAGAGGGTGCTGATGGTAAGGGTTTTGGCTAGGCCCGGCACGCCTTCCAGCAGAATGTGCCCACCGGTGAACAAGCCAATCAGCAGCCGGCCCACCATGTACTGCTGGCCCACAACCACCTTGCCTACTTCCGCAAACACCTGTTTTATTTTCTGCTGATAATCGGGAACGGGCAGGTCAGGCGAGGAAAGCGGCAGCATACGCGGAAGAAGGTAGGAAGGTTAAAGGTAGAAAAAGCGGGGAGTATCTGGGCAAATTGTATCCCGGCCGACTGGCAAATAGCTTGATGGTGGCTATATAACACAATCAATATAATTGAA
This sequence comes from Hymenobacter sediminicola, assembly GCF_014250515.1. Taxonomy (NCBI): domain Bacteria; kingdom Pseudomonadati; phylum Bacteroidota; class Cytophagia; order Cytophagales; family Hymenobacteraceae; genus Hymenobacter; species Hymenobacter sediminicola. The sequence continues at coordinate 595,315 of NZ_CP060202.1, forward strand.
AGATTTTATTTAGCACTATTCTAATTTTATCTGGTTCTGTATGGACGAAGAGTTTAATTTATTTATAGGTATATGCTTGTTATTGAGCGGGGAAATACTCAAATAGATGAACAAAATTCAGATTTTCTTCTCTTTCCGCGGCTGTTCTGCACCCGAGTGCAGTGGCCGTGGGCTACGCTTTTTTTCCAACCACTTACCCCCTTTATATGCACACACCTTTACAGTTTAACGGGCACACCACCACCCGGTGGCCCGGAACACCAACTCCGCAGCCGTGGGCTACACGGCTTCTGCTCCTGCTGGGCCTATGGCTGGCTGCCGCTACCGGCGCCTGGGCACAGGTATCCGGATATGGATTTGCTGCCTCGTCAGGCACGTATACGACTATTGAAGGCACAGCCGGAGCTACCAACGTAGCTGGTGTGCAGGTTGATACTGGCATTTCCGGGGCATTGCCCATTGGGTTTAGCTTCGTATTCGATGGTGTTACCTACACCGAGGTGCGAGCTTCCTCCAATGGCTTTCTGTCGTTCAACGCGGGAGCTGCCAGCCAAAGCACAAATAACCTGAACACGGTAGCCACCAGTAGCCGCCCACTGGTAGCACCGCTGTGGGACGACTTAGATGGGCGGGCTACCGTGGGTGGCGTAGCAAACAGTAGCAGAGCTATTTATAGCACGACGGGTACGGCGCCTAACCGGGTTTTTACCTTTGAATGGAAGAACTGGGAGTGGAACTGGAACTCTACTAACCCAGTCGTATCGTTTCAGGCAAAGCTCTATGAAGGTACCAACGTGGTGCAGTTTGTGTACCAGCCCGAATCGGGTGCGGTAGCATCTGGTTCGGCTTCGGCCGGGTTGTCAGGTATCAGCTCAGGTCAGTTCTTGTCCCTGAACAACCTTGGTGCCACTGCCACAGTCAGTTCCACTACCGAAACGACTACAATCAACGCCAAGCCGGTAGCCGGACAAACATACACCTTCACGCCGCCCAGCTGCGCTGCCCCATCCGGCATAGCCACCAACAGCGTGACCAGCACGTCGGCGAACGTAACGTTCACGGCCTCGGCTTCGGCCACGAGCTACACGGTGACCTACACGCCCGCCGGCGGCACGGCCACCACGGTTACGCCCGCTCCGACGGCATCACCGGTGGCCCTGACGGGTCTGACGCCGGGCACGGCCTATTCGGTGAGCATTGTCAGCAACTGCGCTGGCGGCTTGACCTCGTCGGCCGTTACCACCTCCTTCACCACCCTGAGCCCACCGCCCGCCAACGACAACTGCGCCGGTGCTATCAGCCTGACTTCAGATGAAACCTGCGCGCCTGTTACAGGCAGCACGCTGGGCGCTACCCGCTCACTGACCGGAACCTGCGCTGGTACTGATGACGATGATGTCTGGTACTCATTTGTCGCGACGAGCACGCAGCATACGGTGCGCGTAGTAGGGAACAGTAGCTTTGATGCTGTAATAGACGCGCGCTCCGGGAGTTGCGCCAGCAGCACAAATATTGGTTGTGTTGATGCCACAGCCAGCGGATCGGCAGAAACGCTTGTGCTCCCCGGCCTTACTGTAGGCGCAACTTACTACGTTCGGGTATACAATTACTCTTCTACGGCTCCTTCCACGGCTGCCAATGGCGGTTTTACCATCTGTATAACCAACCCGGCGAACGTTCCCTGCGCCCAGGTCACGAATGCAGCCGTAACGGCAGCATCCACCACCGGGCAACTGACCTTTACGGCTGCTACCGGCGCTACTAACTACACCCTTACGCTGGCTCCAACGGCAGGCGGCACAACTACCACCGCTACTCTGAGCAGCAGCCCGGTGAATTTAACCGGCCTGACGCCCAGCACTGCGTACACGGTCACCATCACTACGAACTGCTCCAATGGCGGAGTTTCTACGCCAGTCACCGTCAATTTCACAACGTTGGCTCCGCCTCCGGCCCCTGCCAACGATGAATGCGCGGGCGCTATTTCCTTGTCTTCCTCCACAACGTGCACCCCTACTGCGGGTTCCACGCTCGGAGCTACGGCCTCCACGGCCGCAGGCACGTGCGCAGGCACGGCCGATGATGACGTGTGGTACTCGTTCGTGGCTACCAACACCAGCCACACCATCCGGGTGGTAGGCGCCACCGGCTTTGATGCCGTCGTGAATCTGCGCTCCGGGGCCTGCCCCGGCGTGAACGTGGGCTCGTGCCAGGATGACAGCGGCGACGGCGGTACGGAAACTATTACCGCTACCGGTCTGACGGTAGGCGCCACCTATTACGTGCGTGTGTTTGATTACTACGCGGGCTCCGGCTCCGGTAATTTTACCATCTGCATTACCAACCCATCGTCCTGCACGGCTCCGACGGCTATTGCCACCAACAGCGTAACGCAGACCTCGGCCAACGTGACGTTTACGGCCTCGGCTTCGGCCACGAGCTACACCGTTACCTACACGCCCGCTGGCGGCACGGCCACCACGGTGAGCCCTAACCCCACGGCCTCACCTGTTGCCCTGACGGGCCTGACGCCCGGCACAGCCTATTCGGTGAGCATTGTCAGCAACTGCGCTGGTGGCCAGACCTCTTCGGCTGTTACCACCTCTTTCACCACGCTGAGCCCACCGCCCGCCAACGACGACTGCGCTACTGCTACGCCGATTAGCAGCATTGGGGTAGGTACTTGCGGCACGGCCGTGGCCGGCACTAACGTGGGTGCTACCGCCTCCACCGGCACGCCCGCTCCGGGCTGCGCTAGCTACCTGGGCGGCGACGTCTGGTATTCGTTGACGGTGCCTGCCAACGGCATTGTACAAGTGGAAACCAGTCAGGGCAGTGGCACCAGCATTTCAGATACGGGCTTGGCACTGTACTCGGGTAGCTGTGGCAGCCTCAGCCTGATTAGCTGTAACGATGACATTAGCAGTGGTACTAACAACTTCTCGCGTGTGCGGGCAACCGGCCTCACGCCGGGCTCGACCATCTACGCCCGCGTGTGGGAGTACAGCAATGACGCCTTTGGTACCTTCAGCATCTGCGCTCAGACCGATGCGCCATCCTGCACGGCTCCGACGGCTGTTGCTACTAACAGCGTAACGCAGACCTCGGCCAACGTGACGTTCACAGCCTCGGCTTCGGCCACGAGCTACACCGTTACCTACACGCCCGCTGGCGGCACGGCCACCACGGTTACGCCCGCTCCAACGGCTTCGCCTGTAGCCTTGACGGGCCTGACGCCGGGCACAGCCTATTCGGTGAGCATTGTCAGCAACTGCGCTGGCGGCTTGACCTCGTCGGCTGTTACCACCTCCTTCACTACGCTGGCGGCCGCTCCGCAGGATCTGACGGTAAGCAATCCGCAGAACGTGCAGGGTACCTACAATAACGTAACCATCACGAGCAGCGGTGTGGCTACCCTGACGGGCCCGCTGACAGTAAACGGTGTTCTGACGGTGCAGACTGGCGGTGTGCTGGTACAAAACTGCCAGACCATCAATGGCGCTGGCAGCTTCGTGCTGCAGGCTGGTGCTGAGCTGCGCATCTGCGACGTAGCTGGTATTGCTGCTACTGGTGCTACCGGCGCCGTGCAGGTAACTGGCACGCGCACGTTCAGCAACGATGCCAACTACGTGTACAACGGTACGGCTCCTCAGGCTTCCGGCCCCGGCCTGCCGGCGCGGGTACGCAACCTGACGGTGAACAACGCCACTGGTCTGCGCCTAAGTCAGGCGCTGAGTGTGGCTGAGGTAGTGCGCCTGACCAGCGGCAACCTGACGCTGAACAGCAATGCCCTGACGTTGCTTTCTAGCGCCGCCGGTACTGCTCTCGTGGATAACGCGGGTGGTGTGGTCACTGGCCAAGCTACCGTGCAGCGCTACATCGACCCAAGCCTGAACAGCGGCCTGGGCTACCGCCACTACTCGTCGCCGGTACAAAGCACTACGGTGGCTGATCTGACGACGGCTGGCTTCTCGCCAGTTGTGAACAGTGACTACAACGTTAGCGCTACGCCGCTGGCAGTTTCACCATTCCCAACGGTATTCAGCTACGAGCAAGCACGTGTGGCTACCAACAATGGCGCCGGCCTCACGCCCTTCGATAAGGGCTGGACTTCGCCGAACTCCACGGGTGAGCCGATGGCAGTAGGCCGTGGCTACACGGTGAATATTGCTGCTTCGGCACTGGTTGATTTCGTCGGTAGCCTCAACAGTGGCACCATCAGCACGCTGCCACTGGCCCGTGGTACGCAGGCCGATGCTGGCTGGCATCTGGTGGGCAACCCGTATCCGTCGCCCCTCGATTGGAGCACGGTGAGCATTCCGGCTGGTTTGAACGGTGCTATTTATGTGCACCAGAGCCCCAGCCAGTATGGCACCAACTACCGCAGCTACCAGAACGGTGTAGGCGGTAACCCGCTGATTGCTTCGTCGCAGGGCTTCTTCGTCCGGACCAGCACAGCAGGAGCTACTCCCACTCTGACGTTGACCAACGCCAACCGCGTAACGTCGTTTGCCCAGCAGGTGAGCTTCAACCGGGGCCCCGAAACACGGCCGCTGCTCCAACTGGCTGTGCGTAACACGGCTGGTACTTCTCTCGATGACACGTATGTGTACTTCGAGCAGGGAGCCACGGCTGGTATTGACGACCGGTACGATGCCTACAAGCTGCGCAACACGTCTTCCAATCTTTCTACGGTAGTAGGCAGCGAGGAAATGAGCATCAATGGCCTCGCTCCACTCACGGGAGCCGAAGTAGTGGTTCCGCTCAAGCTGAGTGTGCCACAGGCAGGTACCTACATCTTCCAGGTAGCTCAGTTGCTGAACTTTGGCACCGGTGCCGAGGTGTTCCTGCGCGATGCTCAATCGGGTACGCTACAGAGCCTGAGCCAGCAGCCGAACTATACGTTCACGCTGGGTTCAGCCTCCTCCGCTACCCGCTTCTCGCTGGTATTCCGCGGCACTACTGCTCTAGGCACCGGTGCTGGTTTGCTGGCAGCCCAGGTGGCGGTATTCCCGAACCCTGCTCATCACAGCTTCCAGCTGACGATGCCAGCAGTGGTAGGCGGCAAGTCGGTGAAAGCAACGCTGCTCAACAGCCTTGGTCAGATCATCACCGAGCGGACTCTGCCAGTTACCTCCACTGGAGTTCAGGCGCAGTTTGATGTGCAGAATCTGGCTCAGGGTGTTTACATCCTGCGTATGGAAACGGCCAGCGGCCCGGTTACCAAGCGCGTCACGGTAGAGTAAGTACTGCAATTGTTAGAAAGGGCCGGCTCCAATGCCGGAGCTGGCCTTTTTCTTTTCCTCATCTGACCTTCCTTATATGAAGTCTTCTCTTCTTCGTTACTTTCTTCCTGTAGCTCTGGTGCTGCTCACAACTGGTTTGGCTACTGCTCAGGGCCCTGGTTCCGGCGGCCCCGAGCCTGACCCACAACAGCCCACGGCGGTTCCTATTGATGGTGGCGCTTCACTACTACTAGCTGCCGGGGTAGGGCTGGGCTTAAAGAAGCTCCGCGACAAACGCCGCCGCTAAAGCAGGTAATTTCCGGACATTGTAGTAAAACGGCCTCGCCTTTTTGTTGGCGGGGCCGTTTGCTGTTTTGAGCCGGCTGGCTAAAGTGGGCCGGAAAACACTATTTTCGTTGTATGCCTGTTGCTGCTCCTTCAATGCCTACCCGCTCGCTCCGGCGCTTTCTGCTGCTGGCAGTTGGGTTATATCTGGTCTGGTTCTTTGGGTACGAGCAATGGCTTCGGCAGGATAACCGGCTTGATACCTTCCTTTCCATCAACATTGCTAAAGTGTCGACAGCCGCCTTGCAGCTGTTTGGCTTTCCGGCCAGCCTCGCCGCCAACAATCCGCAACTACTGCTGATTGAGCAGAAAATGGCCGTTTTTGTCGGAAACCCCTGCAATGGTCTTGTGCTGTATGTATTGTTTGCGGGTTTCGTGCTGGCTTATCCCGGGCCAGTACGGCGCAAGTTGTGGTTTATTCCGGCTGGTATTTTGGCTATCTACTTGCTGAATGTGGTACGCGTCGCTGCTCTGGCTCTCAACCACTATTACGCCCACCAATCCGTCGATTTCAACCATCATTACACCTTCACATTTGTAGTGTATGGCTGTATTTTTCTGCTCTGGATGCTTTGGGCGCGCCGGTTAGCAGTTTCCGGCGAACCAGAAGTTAGCATTAGTTAAGCAAAAAGCTATGGCTAATAGGATGCCTTCTGTCAAAGCAACACGAGGCTTCAGTAGGCTTGTACCTCGTGTTATGGCTGCTCTGGCTTTGGTTGCTGTGCTTTTCTGGGCCGGTGTCTACGATGAATCCGTGTTTGCGCTGCTCACCAACGCTTGGCGCAACCTGCTAGCAGCCTTAGGTGCTACGGATCAGCTAACGTCTATACAGCAAAATGTAAGCGGCGAAGTCACAAAGCGTAGTCTGCCAGTCGTGGCAACGTATGCCGTGGCCTACACCGGGGTGTGCCTGTTGTTGTTGCGGCTGCTGGTGCCGGCCGGCCGTATGCGACTCGTGTTCCTGCTCTATGTTGCTGTATTAGGATGCTGTGCGGTGCTGCTGGTAGCAGGCAAGCTGGCCGGCGACGTGCCCTGGCTCTACCAGCTTGGCCGTCACCTCATCGATTTTATCGTATCGCCGCTGCCCGTGCTGGTACTGGTGATACTGTTGCGTTGGTACGTCCCTGCCGCAAGTTCTCCAAATCAGGAGGTATAGCTCTACAACACGAAAAAGCCCCCTTTCCGCGAAGGGGGCTTTTTCGTGTTGTAGAGTCAGTAAATAATTTCACCCCTGAGCATTAGGCAGGAGCTTTTATCTTTAATGGGAGCGTTATAAGAACACATCCATCAGGCACCTTTTTTACCTCGCTTGTGCTATAGCCTAACGCCCTAATAACTGGCCGCAAAACCCTGATAACGGCTCAGTAATGCGTTATTGGATGACAATACGCTTGGCTACGCTGGTGGCGCCGGCTTGCAGATGCAGGGTATAAACGCCTGGTGCCAGACCAGTCGTCTCGATGGAGAACGAGGCACCGTTGGTGGAAATGACAACTGCCTGCTGGCGCACCACTTGGCCTAGGTTATTGAGCAATTCGATCTGCCCCAGTTTGACGCCGGACACAGCCGGTATATTCACTTGGAAGGCTCCGTGAGCCGGGTTAGGATAAATTGCGACTTGGGCTGATGTAAGGGCAGAAGCTGTGGCCAGTGTCCCGCGCGTAGCAAAATGCAAGATGAAACGCCCGGTGAGTGGAGTAGCGGCTTCGACAACACTCACGCCGAAAACATAGGCTGGCTGCTGGCTCAGGTTTGTAATTTGCCCTGTGGCCACGTCGGTTAGATAGGCGTCGAGGCCAGTGGGCAGGTTGCGCAGGGCAGCGGCGGTGAGGGTGTAATTTCCGGCTGCAGGTACGGCGACTGTCAGAGGTAGTGTGGTGGTAGCAGCGAAGGATGGGCGGCCGTCGATGGCCAAAAACTCGCCGGTAGCTGCTTGGCTTGTCACGTTCAGTCTGGAAGTATTTGGCAGTTTCACGGCGTCGTAGGCAGCGTCTGCCCCAGGTGTAGCCCCGGTTTCGGCATAGGCATAAAAAGTATCGGACAGGCCGGTAGAACTGCGCAATTCCAAGTGTGCCAAGGGGCGCAGGTCAACGGTGCTACGTTGGAAGGGTGTGTTGTTGTCAGGTGCAGTCAGGCGCTGGGTGTTGCGGAAGGTGAGTGTGCCTGCAGTCTGGCCCGCGCTAACCCGAGCAAAAAATCCTTGTGCCATGGGCAGCACGGGGTTGCCAATGCCATTCACATAGGAGCGGTACTGTCCGCCATATGCACTGCTGCTCTCAAATACATACATCGCAGCATCTAGGTTAGGCCGGTCGGCTGGGTCTACCAGACTCCAGTCAACCGGTGCCGGGTATGGGTTACCTAGCAAAGCCCAGCCGCCGGCAGTGGCACCAGCGCCACTGTTGCGAGCTAGTGCTACCGTCACTGGGCCGGTTTGCAAAGACCCTACGAAGTCAATGGTCTGGCTGGCATCAATGTTCACAGTGTAGCCGTGGCCAGGAAGCAGCGGGTCAGTGGCTGCAGGCGAAAACCAGCCTTGGTCGAAGGCAGCTAGATTGTTGGTTGCTGATGCCAGACGGTTTTGGTTGTAGCCAAACACCGTCGGGAAGGGAGTCACCGCATTTGGTGTGGCTGAGGTGTTGTATGCTTGGTTGGTTACTGGTGCGAAGCCATTCGTTGCTAAGTCGGCTACCGTAGTATTTTGTACTGGGGAGCTATAGTGGCGGTAACCCAACCCAGGATTGAGCGTGGAGGAAATGGCCCGCTGCACTGTCACGTTGCCGAGTACTGAGCCGCCGCTGTTCACTACCAGCGCCGTCTGTGCCGATGTTGACTCCAAGGTTAGTATATGGCCATTGGTGCTTAGGTTCCCGTCGAGCGTCAGCAGACCCTGCACCGTCACTGGGCTGCCCAGAGCCGCGCCGGCTGCACCAATACGCAGGTTCCAGAACCGGGTGCCGCTGCTGCCGCTTACGCCTTGGCCGAGGGCACCCGTAAATTCCACGGAGCCGCCAGCCGCGCTAAAAGTGCCGTTGTTGCTAAACTGGCCCTGTAAGTTCAGGGTTCCGGCGGTCAGGGTCAGGCTGGCGCCGGCGGCCAGAGTCAGGTTGCGAGCTAGGGCCGTGCCGCTAGCAATGACCGGGTAGCGCGGAGCGCCAGCGGGCACGGTTGCGTCCAGCGTGGCGGTGGGTACGCCTGCCGTCCAGTTGCCGGCTGCAAACCAGTCGGTTGAGGTTGTTCCTGTCCAGGTTGAGGCCACTGGCGGGGTGGCCGGATTGTAAATTCCGAAATAGAGAGTTGGTTTGCTACCGTCGCCTACGGCGGTGAAGTTTCCTCCGGCGTATACTTGGCCGCTACTATTGGTAGTCAGGTCGAACACAAGCGCATTGAGGCCGGTGCCAAGCGTGCTCCAAGTGGTGCCATCCCACTTGGCAATGCGGCTGGCGCTAGTGCCGCCGGCGGTGGTGAAGTCGCCTCCGGCATACAGGTTGTTGCGGCTGTCCACGGCCAGGCCCCAGATGAAAGCATTCGTGCCGGAACCTACACTGCTCCAAGCGGTGCCATTCCATTGAGCAATGTAGCTGGCGGCGGTGCCGCCCGCGCTGGTGAAGCTGCCGCCGGCGTAGAGCGTGCCGTTGCCGTCCACGGCCAAGGCAGTCACCCCAGCTTGAAACTGCGTGGCGGGGCTGAAGATTACTCCTGTGCCGAGGGCGCTCCAGGCGGTGCCGTTCCATTTGGCAATGCCATTGGTACCAACTCCGCCGGCCGTGGTGAAATAGCCACCGGCATATAGTTGCCCACCACCATCCACCACCAAGGCCTCAACGCCCCCATTCATGCCGGTGCCCAAACTGCTCCAGGCCGTGCCGTTCCACTTGGCGATGCGGCTGGCACTTATCCCCCCAGCAGCAGTGAACTCGCCTCCCGCGTACACATTGCCGCTGCCGTCCACTGCTACAGTCGCCACGTTGCTGTTTAGGCCGGTGCCGAGCGTGCTCCAGGTGGTGCCATCCCACTTGGCAATGCGGCTGGCGCTCAGGCCCCCGGCGATAGTAAAGCCTCCCCCGGCATATACGTTACCGCTGCCATCCACCGCCAGGGCATTCACGTTGGCGTTCAGGCCCGTGCCAAGGGCGCTCCAGGTGGTGCCATTCCATTTGGCAATAAAGTTAGCCGATATGCTGCCGGCGGTGGTAAAGTCTCCGCCTACGTACACATTGCCGGCGCCGTCCAGGGCCACAGCCCGCACGCGCGCCCCCATTCCTTCACCCGCCACGCCGCTGTTCAGTGCGCTCCAGGCGCTGCCGTTCCACTTAGCCAAGCGGCGCGCATTTAGGCCTCCGGCCGCCATGAATACTCCCCCAGCGTATAGGTTTCCGCTGCCGTCCAGCGCCAACGCCCAAACAATGTCATTCAGGCCTGGACCCAGACTGCTCCAGGTAGTGCCGTTCCATCTGGCGACGCGGTTGGCGCTGACGCCCCCGGCCGTGGTAAAAAATCCACCAGCATACACATTGCCGCTGCCATCCACTGCCAAGGCATTAACTTGTGAATTCGGACCCGCTCCCAGACTGCTCCAGGCGGTGCCGTTCCATTTGGCCATATTGTTGGCCGCCACACCGCTTATTGTCTGAAAGTTCCCCCCGGCGTAGAGGTTGCCTGCGTTGTCTGTTTTTAAAGCGTAGACCGGGCCATTATAGCCAAAAATGGCGCTATCGAAGCTGATGTCATTCCAAGTGCTGCCATTCCATCGGGATATATTGTAGTCGTAGAACTGCACAAAGTTGTAAGCACAGGAAGCGTATACGTTGCCATTGCCATCGACCGCCAGCGCTAAAACATCAGTAGAATAAGCGCCGTAGGACTTTGGAGGGCCGCCCAGGCTGCTCCAGGCGGTGCCGTTCCATTTGGCAATGCCACTGGCACCAACTCCGCCGGCGGTGGTAAAATAGCCGCCAGCGTACACGTTGCCGGCGGCATCCAGGGCTAGGGCCTGCACCACACTATTCAGTCCGGTGCCTAGGCTACTCCAAGCGGTGCCGTTCCACCGCGCAATACGGCTGGCGCTGATGCCGCCGGCCGTGGTGAAGTTTCCCCCGGCGTATACGTTACCGTTGCCGTCTACTGCCAGCGCGTAAACGGCTCCATTCAGGCCTGTGCCCAGGCTGCTCCAGGTGGTGCCGTCCCATTTAGCCAGGTAGTTGGCACTGACATTGCCAACATTTCGAAACATCCCGCCAATATAAACGTCGCCGTTGGGCGCCACTACCGTCGTCCGCACTTCCGCATCGGGGCCAAGGCTGGGGCCAAACGCATCCTGCCAATTCTGGTCGCCCGCGCCGGCCGTGCCCAGGGTCCGGAACAAGGGCTTGCCATCGGGCGCGGTTTGCAGCCGGTAGCCTGCCGCGTTGAACGAGCCAGTTGCGCCCGGTCGCAACGTGCCCTCGAGGGTGAGAACCTCAGCCAATGACCGGCCGCCGGCCGGAGTAGGAGAGGGACGTAGCGGTGGGGTAGTGGCCCAAGCCCGACCAACCAACAGCACCATGCTGAGCAGGATTATTAGTTGGCCGACAGCTCGTAAGGAAGGAAGGCTACAGATAGCCGAAACAGTAGAATTATGCATAGAGGGCAGGAAGCATGGGATGAAAAATAGCCAACCGTGGTACAGGTCAGCACCTATGACCGAAACTTGATTAAGTACTCACAATATAGGGCATCCGATGCAAGCAGCTAACGGTATAGTGCCAACGCATGATGGCAGAATTGGCTACTGTGCCAAATAGGTCGCAATTAGGGGCGGAGCAACTTCCAGCTCTTGCTGGGAAAAGCTAGTAAAACTAAAAAAATGACTGCTTCTACCATGGTTAACTTTCTAAAATCCAGGTCAATAGTGTGCTTGATTGCGCTCCTCAAATCGTACACCTTATTCGTGACCGGTTATACTCAGTGACAGTAAGCTGAAGATGAAAAAGCCTCCTTTCCGCGAAGGAAAGGAGGCTTTTCGATTGTACCAGAGACGGGACTCGAACCCGTACGTCCGTGAAGACAAGGGATTTTAAGTCCCTCGTGGCTACCATTACACCACTCTGGCAGGAATTTTATGCTAGCAATAGCCGGAAAGCAAGTTGAGCAAATAACTCTGAATTCCTGCTCCAGCAGCAACTTTTAGCTGCATGATACTTACCATAAAACAAAAAAAGGATGCTTCCGAAGAAGCATCCTTTTGGAGCGGGAGACGAGGTTCGAACTCGCGACCTCGACCTTGGCAAGGTCGCGCTCTACCAACTGAGCTACTCTCGCTTTTGATCTTGGCGCCGTAGTGGCGTTTTGATGTGACAAAGGTACAACGTCTTTTCTTTCTGTCAAGACTTAGGCTGCAAAAAAGCGCAATATTCTCCTTGGTAACAGTGTTTTCGGCTCATTCTCAGAGAGAAAAATTTCATAGACAAGCTATGTGCAGGCCAAATCCCACGTGGTGCAGCTGGCTAAAACCGTTCCTCAGCCAGCTACGCAATTGGGTATAGGTTCTCGCTGGGTACCCATCACCAGTGTTACCTACCGCCCACGGCCAGCTTCAGCTCATTGAGCTTGAGCAGCGCTTCGATGGGAGTAAGGGTATTTACGTCCAACTTTTCTAGCAGCTCCCGGACTCGCTCCAGGGCCGGATCAGCAGGCTCGAACATGCTGAGCTGCAGACTAGGACGGGGGGCATTGTGTACGGCCGCTGCAGGTTGGGCCTTAGGGCCACGCCGGGCCGACTCGGCGTCTGGAGTTGCGGCGGATACAGCCGCGCCATTCATTGCCACTACCTTGCCGCCATCTGGTTCGGAATCCAGACCTGTTAGCACATCGTCAAATTCAGTCGGGGCATCCGCATCTATGCCAGCGGAGGTGCGCTCCTGCTCCAAGTGGTGCATGATTTCGTTGGCGCGCAAAACGACAGACGTAGGCATGCCAGCCATCCGTGCCACATGAATCCCGAACGAGTGCTCGGAGCCGCCTTCTCGCAGTTTGCGCAGGAACAGGATGCGTCCGTCGGCTTCTTTCACGGCCACGTTGTAGTTGCGCACCCGGGGGCAGTCGTCGGCTAGTTGGTTGAGCTCGTGGTAGTGAGTGGCAAAGAGGGTTTTGGCCCGCGCCCTGGGCGAATTATGCAGGTGCTCCACAATGGCCCAGGCAATGCTGATACCATCGTAAGTGCTGGTGCCCCGCCCAATTTCATCCATCAGCACCAGGCTCCGGTCCGAGAGGTTGTTGAGGATGCTGGCGGTTTCGGTCATTTCCACCATGAAAGTGCTTTCGCCCTTGCTCAGGTTATCGGAAGCGCCCACCCGGGTAAAAATCTTATCGATGACGCCAATGTGGGCCGCGTCGGCGGGCACGAAGGAGCCAATCTGGGCCAGCAGCACAATCAGGGCCGTCTGGCGCAACAGCGCCGACTTGCCGGCCATGTTCGGGCCGGTAATCACCACAATCTGCTGGTCGTCCTGGTCGAGGCAAATATCGTTGGGGATATATTGCTCACCGGGCGGCAACTGGCGTTCAATGACCGGGTGGCGGCCCGCCCGGATATCAAGCAGCGTGGAATCGTCAACGGTGGGCTTTACGTAGCGGTGCTGGCGGGCCGTAGCCGCAAACGAAGCCAGACAGTCGGCAACGCCAATGGCGCGGGCGTTCTGCTGAATCTGGGCTACATATTCGGCGGCAAACAGCACCAACTCATTGTAGATGTTCTGCTCGATGACGAACAGGCGTTCCTCGGCGTGCAGAATTTTCTCCTCGTATACTTTCAGCTCTTCCGTGATATAGCGCTCCGCATTCACCAGCGTCTGCTTCCGAATCCAGGAGGCAGGCACTTTGTCTTTGTGCGAGTTCGTCACTTCCAGATAATAGCCAAACACCTTGTTGTAAGCCACTTTCAGCGACGAAATGCCGGTTTCCTGGATGGCACGTTGCTGCAGTTGAAACAGGTAGTCCTTGCCCGAAAAAGCCATGGCCCGCAGCTCATCCAGCTCTTTATCCACGCCATCGTTCAGCACGCCGCCCTGGTTGGTCAGGACGGGCGCATCTGCCTTGATTTTCGCCTGGATTTCGTCGCGCAGAGTAGCACAGGGATTCAGCTGATCGGCCAGCTTCTGCAGGGCCCGAATGCCCGAGCCGGCCAGCTCCGTGCGGATAGGGCCAATGGCTTCTAGGGCGCGGGCCAGCTGTGTCAGTTCGCGTGGGTTGATACGGCGTACCGCCACCTTGGAAATCAGCCGCTCCAGGTCGTTGATCTGGCGCAGGTGCTGCAGAATATTCTCCAGTAGCTCCGGCGTCTGAAGTAACGCTTCCACGGTTTCGAGGCGACGCTGAATCTGGGCGGGCTCTTTCAGGGGCAGTACTACCCATTTGCGCAGCAGCCGCGCCCCCATAGGCGTTACAGTCTGGTCTAGGATGTCAATCAGCGGGACACCACCAGGGTGCTGGGCCTGTACCAGCTCCAAGTTGCGCACCGTAAACCGGTCGAGCCACACGTACTTATCCTCCTCCAGCCGCCCAATGCTGCCGATGTGTCCCACGTCGGTGTGCTTGGTTTCGGCGAGGTAGTGGAGGATACAGCCGGCCGCTGTAATGCCTTCGCGCAGCCCGTCAATACCGAAGCCTTTGAGGGACGTGGTATTGAAGTGGCGCGTAAGCGTGTCGTGGCCATAGTCGAAGCCGAATACCCACTCATCTAGTGCAAAGTGGCAGTAATCAGGCCCGAAGTGGCTTTCAAACTCCTGGCGGCTTCTCTTGCAGAATAGCACTTCTGCCGGCTGGAAATTCTGCAGTAGCTTGCCCAAGTATTCGATAGTACCCTGGGCCACCAAAAACTCACCGGTGCTGATATCGAGAAACGAAATACCGGCTTCCTGCTTCCCGAAATGCACGGCGCAGAGGTAGTTGTTGGAGCGGCGGTCCAGCACATTGTCGTGCAGGCTCACGCCGGGCGTTACCAGTTCCGTAATGCCGCGCTTCACGAGGCCCTTAGCCAGCTTGGGGTCCTCGAGCTGGTCGCAGATGGCCACGCGCTGCCCGGCCCGTACCAGCTTGGGCAAGTAGTTGTCGAGGGCATGATGGGGAAAGCCGGCTAAGGGCGTTTCGGAGGCCGTGCCCGCTCCACGTTTCGTGAGGGTGATATCCAGAATGCGCGAGGCCGTCACGGCATCCTCACCGAAGGTTTCGTAGAAGTCGCCGACGCGAAACAGGAGCACTGCGCCGGGGTGAGCCTGCTTCAGCTCGTAATACTGGCGCATCAGCGGCGTATCGACCACGGGAGCGGGACCGAGTGTGCCGTGCGTGCGGATGGGCTTTTTGTTGGGGTCGGCGACTTTGGGCATGGAAATGTGGCGTAAGCTTTAGCTTGCGCCCGTCAGAACATTCGTTTACTAAAAATAGCTCGGCCTACGGTGCCTTTTTCAGGGCTGCCGTGGTGCCGGCTGAAGCTCCCGCTGCATGCGCAAACTTTCGATGGAAGAACTGAACCGGCTGACGGTGGCAGACTTCAAAAATACGCGAAAATTCCCCCTCACCCTAGTGCTCGACAACGTGCGCAGCCTGCACAACGTGGGCGCTGCATTCCGCACCGCCGACGCGTTTGCCATTGAAAAGATCTGGCTCTGCGGTATTACGGGCCGCCCACCGCAGCGCGAAATCACCAAAACGGCGCTGGGCTCCACTGAGTCGGTAGCGTGGGAATATGCGCCTACCACGCTGCAGGCGCTGCACCAGTTGCGAGCCGCCGGCTATGTGCTGGTGGCGGTGGAGCAAACAACCGGCAGCCAGCTGCTGCCCGCGTTTCAGCCGGATCCGGCCCGGCGCTATGCGTTGGTAATGGGCAATGAGGTATTTGGCGTGGAGGATGAGGTGCTGGCACTCTGCGACGCAGCTGTAGAAATACCGCAGTTCGGTACCAAGCACAGCCTGAATGTGAGCGTAGCGGCAGGCGTAGTGCTGTGGGATTTCATGACTAAAATGGGGTGGTCGAACATGCAATAAGCCAGATGCTTAGCCTTGTTTTAGGGGGCTGTTTGGCTTCTGTAAAACAAGTGACAGTATTGCCTGTCGCGGCTATCTGAAATTCCCGATTTCCTACGTAGATTTGAGACGAGACACCTGCTGGCAGGTGTAGTTTGAACCTAACGACTTTTCCAATTTCCCATTTTTACTTTCCTAACCGGATGAAATCAACTTTTACAATGCCAGGCAGCCGGGCGCTGTTGCTGGCGGCTATGCTGGCGGTGCCCGGCTTGGCTGCTGCCCAGCAGGCGCCTGTGACCCAGGCGCTGTCGGCTCTAACGAGCAAGGCAGTACGCCAGGGGCTGAGCGAGCAGGACATGGCCAGCCCGGCCATCACCAGCCAGTATACTGATGCCAGCACTGGCCTGACGCACGTATATCTGCGCCAGCGTCACCAGGGCATTGAAATTCATGGAGCAGTAGCTAACGTACACGTGGCCAGCAATGGCCGTGTGGTAGTGTTGCACCACAATTTTGTGTCTGGTGTGGCGGCTAAAGTACGTTCTACTACGCCTTCACTCACGCCTGCACAAGCCGTAGCTGCTGCGGCCCGGGCCCTGAATATGCCTGCGCCCCGCTCCCTGAGCGTGGAGCAGGAAGGCCGTCCGGCCGAAGGCATGGTTTTCAACGATGGTGGCATTTCGCTGGATAAGATTCCGGTGAAGCTGATGTACCAGATCAAAGCCAACGGCGAGCTTGCGCTGGCCTGGGACGTGACGCTGGCTCCGCAGGATGCCATGCACCACTGGAATGTGCGCGTAGATGCACAGAGCGGCCTGCTGCTCGACAAAACTGACTACACTGTTTCGGAGCCCGTATCGTTTGCTGAAATGACCCAGCAGGCGATGGCGTCGCGCGGCTGGCAGCAGGTGCTGGCTACGCCCGCTACGGCCAACCGTGTGAACGTGCCCAACTCCTACAACGTGTTGCCTCTCTCGATTGAGAGCCCCAGCCACGGTGCTCGTCAGTTGGTAGTAGACCCTGCCGATCTGACGGTTTCGCCCTTCGGCTGGCACGATGTGAACGGCATAGCCGGCGCTGACTCCACCAACACGAAAGGCAACAACGTGTATGCCTATTTGGATCGTAACGGTGTAAACGGATTCCGCAAAGGTGCCAGCCCTGACGGTGGCCCTACGCAGATCTTTGACTTCCCCTTCGCCACTTCGGCGCAGCCTGAAATCAACAAAGACGCCGCCGTAACCAACCTGTTCTACTGGAACAACGTGATGCACGATGTGATGGCCAGCAAGGGCTTCACGGAAGCAGCCGGCAACTTCCAGGTTAAGAACTACACCACTACCAACGGTACAGCTACACCCGGCGGCAACGACCCGGTGCGGGCAGAAGCACAAGATGGTGCTTCCCTGGCAACGCCTAACCTGAACAACGCTAACTTCTCGACTCCAATTGACGGCTCGGCTCCACGGATGCAGATGTTCGAATGGTCGGGCGTTACTTCTGTGACCGTGACGGCTCCGGCTTCTGTGGCTGGCCCACTGTCGGCGCAGGAAAGCGCGCAAGGCCGTTCTCTGTCTGTGGTTGGCCCTATCACGGGTACGCTGGTTCCGGTGAATGATGGTTCGCCTCAGCCTATGCGGGGTTGCAACGTGCCATTCGTAAACGCGGCAGCTGTCAATGGAAACATTGCCTTCATCCGTCGTGGCAAGTGCAACTTCTCAGCTAAGATCAAGAATGCCCAGGATGCCGGCGCCCGCCTTGTGGTGGTAATGGACAGCATCGTGGGTTCGACGGCCCTCGTGACGATGGCTGGCACGGCTCCCGATTCCATCGGTATCCGGATTCCTTCGCTGTTTATCAACTACGTGGACGGCTCCCGTCTGCTGGCGGCCATCACGGCTGGCCAGACCGTAACGCTCACGGCTGGCACTACGCCTCGCCGCGACGGTGACTTCGACAACGGTATCATCTCGCACGAGTATGGCCACGGTATTTCTACCCGCCTCACTGGCGGCCGCCTGAACTCAAGCTGCCTGCCCAACACCACCGGTTACGAAACCATGGGTGAAGGCTGGAGCGACTTCTTCGGCTTGTGGATGACGACCAAGCCCGGCGACGTAGGTACTACGCCCCGCGGTATCGGAACGTACGCCGTTTCGGAGCCGGTTGCCGGCGCAGGTATCCGCACGCAGCCGTATACCACCAACATGCAGATCAGCGACCTGACCTACGATAATCTGGGCACTCCTGGCTACACCGAAACGCACTCCGTAGGTGAAATCTGGTGCACGGCGCTGTGGGATATGAACTGGGCCATGATTGCGCGCCACGGCTACAACGCCAACCTCAAGGCGCTGACCGGCGGCAACAACATGACGCTGCGCTTGGTGCTGGAAGGCATGAAGCTGCAGCCCTGCACACCTGGCATGCTGGACGGCCGCAACGCCATCCTGAAGGCCGACTCGCTGCTCTATGGCGGCTCGAACTCGGACATCATCTGGCGTGCCTTCGCTCGTCGGGGTATGGGCTTCGATGCAATCCAGGGTCTGGCTACCAGCGTAACCGACAACTTCGCCGGTTTCGCGCTGCCTACTACGCTCAGCACCAACAAGCAGCTCAACGAGCAAATGCTGGAAGTATATCCTAACCCCGCTCGTGACCAGGTATTGGTTCGCACGCAGGTGAGCAGCAAATCGGCCGTATCGGTAGAGTTGCTGACCATGATGGGGCAGGTAGTACGCACGATGTCGGTACCGGCTTCTACTATCCAGCAAGCTGGCGTGAAGCTGAACACGGCCGAATTGGCTAACGGTGTGTATGTAGTACGCCTGACTACTTCGGAAGGCACTATCACCAAGAAAGTAGCGGTGCAGCACTAAGCCAGCTGGCTTTCTGTTGCTACCAGAGCAAAACCCGTCCGGCAGTATGTCGGGCGGGTTTTTTGTGCTACTTGCTTCCTGAATTCTATTCTGATGTCTATTGAAATGCCTCCCACCAGCCGGCCCGACTCGGCGCTGTTGGCCCTGCGGCCTACGCTACCGCAAGTGCAGCCAGCCTCCGGCGACGCCACGCCCGCTGATTTTCTGCACCATACGCTGCGTCCGGTTCTGAAGCTGCAGAACGACGTTCTGCTAGCCGTTGTGGCTGACTTTGTGCGCGACCATCATATTCCGTTAGCCTCCGCTTCACTTACTGAGCAGCAGCGGCTAGTGGCCGAGTTACTGACCCGCAATACCAAGCTGCGGTACACTGTGGTCGGAGTGGTAATTGGCCTGTTTACGACACCCGAATTGGCATATTACCGGCAGTACCGTTCAGAGTTGAATCGGCGTTTGTTGGAACTGGCTACCCGGCGTGTGCAGGACCAGACAGCCACGGTAGTAGCCTTGGCAGCATGAGCACTCATTATATGGTACTGGGTGTGAGCGAGCAGGCTACTGCCGCCGAAATCCGCCAGGCATACCGGCGCCTCGTGCTGCTCACGCACCCCGACCGCACGCCCGATCCGGCTGCTCACCGCCGCTACATAGCCATCAACGAAGCCTATGAGACACTAAGCAATGCTACCCGTCGCGCTGCCTACGACCAGCAACTGCGCCGACTGGTTCAGCCGGCTCCAGAAACAGATGCTGATACCGAGCCGCACCCGGACCCGGCCTTACGCCGCCGGGGGTATCGCCGTGCCAAGGCAAGTGCCCGGCCTCCTCTTCAACCGATGCACATACGTTACGCCGCCGAATTTCGGCGCATTTTGCCCCGCTTTCGGATTGTGGCCTATCTGAGCCTACTGAGTGTAGCGCTCCTCACCGTTGACTTCAATCGAACAGAAACGCTATCTGACGAAACAGTGCAAGAATTCGAATACGTGACCCGAAGTAGTAAGAGAGGCTCGTCATCTTACTTTATTGTGTACACTCAGAATTCCAATTTTAAGGTAGATAACGATACGGAGCTTGAAAAAGGCGACCAAATACGAGTGCTGCAAACGCCATGGTTTGGCAAAGTGAAAACTGTAATGATACGCTCTGGCAAGATGCAGGGCGATACACTGCAAATCAGTCGATTCGACTTCCTGTGGATGCTGTGCGTGGTAGTGGCAGGTAGCGCCCTATTGTTTTTGTGCGTCAGCCTTCGTCCCGACCGCGCTTTTAATGTGGGGTTTACCAATTCCGTCGCTGTTTTCTTTTTATTTCTCTACCTGTGTTTTGTCTAACAAATCAGGGAAGGTTGGTACAAACCCGTAATCAAAAACGCCCGCAACCAGAGTTGCGGGCGTTTTTAGTAAGTAGTAAGCCACTGCCGGCGCTTAGTCGTATTGCGAGTCGCGCAGATGAACTGGGGTGGCTTTCTTGCGCAGGCGCATATTCAACACTTCTACTACCAGCGAGAAGAACATAGCGAAGTAGATGTAGCCTTTCTCGATTTCCTTGTGGAAGGCTTCCATCACCAGCATTACCCCAATCATGATCAGGAAGGAGAGGGCCAGCATTTTGATGGTAGGATTGCGGTTCACGAAATCGGCCACTATACCCGAGAAGACCAGCATTACGCCCATCGACAGAACGACAGCCAGCACCATAATCAGTACATTATCCACAAGGCCCACGGCCGTCAGGATGGAGTCGAAGCTGAACACGATGTCGATGACGATGATCTGCAGAATGGTGCTGGCCATGGTGGCTTTGCCTTTGCCGCCATGCTCTTCTTCTTCCTCACCCTGGAGCTTGGTATGAATTTCCGTAGTGCTTTTGCCAATCAGGAACAGACCGCCAGCCAGCAGAATAAGGTCGCGGCCCGATACCCCGAACGGCTCTGCCATCCACGGCAGGTTCACGCTGAATAAAGCGGCTTTCAGGCCCACAATCCACGTGATACTCATGAGCAACCCGATGCGGCACACCAGCGCCAGCAGTAGTCCGATGCTACGGCCGCGGGCATGCTGCTCTTTGGGCAGCCGGTTCACGATGATGGATATGAAGATGATATTGTCGATACCCAGCACGATTTCCATAAAGGTCAGCGTGAGGAGGCTGATCCAGGCCGGAGCGCTGGAGAAGACCGAAAAATCGAAGTTCATGGAGTGGTAGGCTGGTAAACGTAAAGGGGAGAGGAGTAGAGCTTTGGCGACTTAGGGGCCGGTAGGGGCCGGAGTGCAGGTACGCGCCTGCCACTGAAAGCTGAAAGTGCATCAGCCTCGCTAGGGCAGCAGATGCTGTGGACCCACTTAGCTTTTCATATTCACGAACTGCAGCGGCTGGCCAATGTCGGCGGAGTGTTGGCGGAGCACAGCAATGGCAGCCTGCAGGTCGTCTATTTTCTTGGCCGTCACGCGCATTTGGTCGTCCTGCATCTGCACCTCCACTTTCAGCTTAGCGTCTTTGATAGCCTTGCTGATTTTGCGGCCCGTGTCCTTGTCCACGCCGGCGCGCACTTTGATGGTCTTCTTCACGAGGTTGCCGCTGGCTTGCTCCTCCGCCGAAAAGTCCAGCGCCGTGCCATCAATTCCCTGCTTCACTACGCGACCCAGCAGAATATCTTCCAGCGCCTTCACCCGCATGGAGTTTTCGGAACTGAGCAGAATAGTATTGGCCTTTTTATCAAGGTCAATACCTCCTTTGGTATCGCGCAGGTCGTAGCGGGTCTGTAGTTCTTTTTTCGCCGTGTTTACCGCGTTTTCCAGCGTTTGCGGATCCACTTTGCTTACAATGTCGAAAGATGCCATGGGGAGGAAAGAGAAGGTATGGAAGCCAATACGCCAAACCAGCGGGCCGGTTGAGGCGAAGGCCAAAGGTAGGAAGTTGGGGATGATTCAGCGGGTGCTACTTTTGCCGGTATCATCCTTGGCCAGCCTCCCCATGTCCGTTCATTCTCCTGCTACTCCTGCCGAGTGGGCCGCCTATTTCCGGCTCCGCTACGAAGTGCTGCGCCAGCCCTGGCAGCAGCCCGAAGGCTCTGAGCATGCCGAGGATGATGCCGCCCCGACTACCACACACGCCCTGCTGCTTGCTCCTGATGGAAAGGCGCTGGGCGTGGGGCGCCTGCATCCTTCCGGCCAGCGGCAGGGCCAGGTGCGCTTTATGGCGGTAGCATCAGCAGCGCAGGGCCAGGGCGTGGGGCGCCAGATACTGGAATTTCTGGAAGCCGCCGCCCGCCGGCAAGGTCTCACGGAAATAGTGCTGCACGCCCGCGAAAATGCTGTGCCGTTTTACCAGCAGCTCGGCTACCTAGTAGTGGCTCCGTCGCACACGTTGTTTGGCACTGTAGCCCACCAGCTGATGCGTAAAGCTTTGTAGAAGTAGCGGCCGCCACCGAATAGTCGCGTAGGTGTTGCCCAAAGTAGCTACTTTTCCTGCCACTTACTTCTCTCTTTCTCAACATGGAGCAGCTTCCTGACGTTGGCACGCTGATAGCCATCTACAACCAGATAAATAGCTACGGCCGCACCAATGGCATGGTGCTGACCGTCTCGGAGCCCGGCGAAGTGCGGTATGCCATGACCATCCGGGAAGAGCACCTCTCCTCACCAGGCACCTGCCACGGTGGCGTGCTGGCGGGCCTGATGGATGCTGCGCTGGGAGCTGCCGCGTTGTCGTTGGCCTTCACCCGCGGCGAACTGGTATCCACGGTCGAATTCAAGATAAACTACCTACATCCGGTCCGGCTCCATGACCATCTGCTGGCCCGCGCCCACGTAGAACATGCTGGCAACACGTTGGTAGTCACGAGTGCGGCCATTGAATGCACTACGCGGAGCCTAGTTGTGGCGCGGGGTATGGGCACGTTCAACCGCTACCCAGCAGATAAGCGCGACTTTCACCGGCTGCTCTTCCCCGATACTGAGCCAGCGGAGTAGTTGCTTTGAATCAGTAGAAAGCAAAAAGCCGCCAGCGCTCAGGGAAAGCAGCCGGCGGCTTTTTATAGCCGAACCAAGGGCAAAAACTTACAAGTGCTCGGATGAGTCTGCCGACTCATGCTCGTGCGATTCTTCATCATCGTACTCGTCGCCTTCTTCCATAGCAGGAGCGGCCACTTTGCGTACGTTGCGGGCACAGTCCTCGTCGCGGTGGTTGCGGCCTACCGTGAATTCTACCCAGTCGCCTTCGCGCAGCTCGTTGAAGTCGCCTTCCGCCATATCGGCATAGCTGAAGAACAGGTTATTGGGCGGCATCACTACGAAGCCAAAGCCGTTCTTGAGGTTCTTGATGGTGCTGATGCCAATAGTGCCAACCGGGCCGGCAGCAGTAGGGCCGGTGGGGCGCACAGGTTTCGCTACGGCTGGGAAAGGAACCGGGTCCGGCGTGTTCACAAACATGCTTTCGATCAGCTCATCAGTATCGACGAGGCCTTGATCAATGATTTCGTGCATTTGCACCGGGTAGGTGGCCTGCTCGAGCAGGTGCTGCGAAGCGCGGGTTACGCGGGCTTCGCCTTTGAAATCCACGTACTTGAAGTCCCAGTTCAGCAGCATCACACGCGTGCCGATGGTGTTGAGCTTCTTAATAAGGGGCACGTAGTCCGAGTCGCCGGCAATAAGAACGATAACGTCGTAGCTTTTGTGCAGGGCCAGTTCCAGCGCTTCCAACGATAGCCACACGTCAATGCCTTTTTCCTGCAGGCGCCCATCACGCGTTTTCAGGGGCATATAGTGCGTGGCGATGCTCATGTTCATGAGAATATCGTCGAGCAACCGGTCATGGAACAGCCGGTCTTTGTCGCGCGCTTCTGTGGCCGAAAGGCGGCCACGGAAAAAGTGAGCGTCGATGATGCGGCTCAGGCGCACATCAACATCTTCTTCTTCCGCTACCTGATGCCGGATAAACTCGTGCAAACCTTCTAGGCTAATACGGGCCTTGCGGTCATGCTGGAAGTAGTAGTAATCACTGATCTTCAGGAAATAATTGCCGTCATAAAAGACGCCTATCCTAATCAGAGGGCTATTTATCTGGTTCATACAGAAAAAGGTTTGAGGGTAAGCAGGAGGTGTGTAGGGGGTAGAAGAGGCAGATAATTCGGTTCGGCTGCGGCTGGTATGGCACAGTCTTGTGCCAAAGATACAATACCCAAGTGTTTAGCTGCCTGAAGCACGTAGTATATTGGGTGAGTACCATCATATTACAGCACAGGTAGTTGAATTCTTTGCCTGGCTAGCGTCCACGCCGAAGGCCGGTACAAAGGCGCTACTGCATCGGCGAAAACCACTCTGTTGCCTGCTACCGGGGAAACAGCCTAGTAGATAAGCGGCTGCTCCTGCCTTAGCAGGCCCTACACATTTACATGTTGTAATATTAAATAAAATATATCTTACATAAGAATATCGGATGCTTTATTGCTGTCTTCGTTTAGTGCATTTCGCCGCTAAGCTAAGAGACAAAAAAAACTACTGCAAGAATTATCCTCACTTAATGTCTGCAATGGGATAAATACAGTTAGGCTTGCCGAGTGTTTTGTGAGAATCAGATAGGATAAAAGTTGTTGATGGCTGTACATGAACATAAAATCCTGCTGGGACTTATTGCAACGCTATTTAGAGGGTGTTCAGTTATGGCCGAGCTTAACAAAAAAACGTCCTATTACGGTGAAAAGTGGGATAATGTTTTCTCACCTGCGCTATTTGCTGATTCGCTATATTGATTTGTATTAAAATCCAATTTTTCCTACCACTAGCCCTAGCACCAGCAGACCGTAGCCGACGCAGATAGCCACCTCCAGCATGTTGCCACTAGCGGAGCCGGTACGGATGAGCGGAATCTTGAACGAATAGTCTAGCAAGGGCATAAACCACTTGACGCCGGCTTTGGTGAGAGTATCGGCCAGCAGATGCGACACATAGCCACCGCCCGCAAACAACGCCACGCCATGCCAGCCCAGTGTTTGGTTGGCCAGGTGCCCGATATAGGTCCAGAGGCCGGCAGCCCAGATGGTGTGCGTCCAGGAGCGGTGCGACGTGAAGGGTGCTACCGCCACAAAGCAGCCCAGCATACTCAGCCACAAAAAGCCGGTATAGAGGCCCGCTACCACCGTGCATAGGCCCGTAAACATAAGCGCCAGCTTGCGGGTGGAGTCGCCTTGCATAGCCGCACCGATAAGCCCGAAGGCTAGTGCTGCCGTGAAGCCCATGCGCCTGTCAGGCCCAATAGGCAGCTGGAAATGGGTGTAAGCGGCTAATAGGAGTGCCGCTACTACAAAGGCCCAGCGCACATAATTCTGGGCGAAGCCCAGCCGTTTGCTCAGGCGCGAGCCAGGGTGGTCGAGGTCAGGAGCCAGGGATGAGAAGCCAGCCAGTGCAATGCCAGCCACGGAGAACGGGACGCCAGGAACGAGGCCAGCCACAGCCACGCCAGTAATAAGGCCAATGGCCAAGTGAGAAGAGCCGCGCAAGAGAAATACAGAGAAAGTGAATTAGGGGCCGAAGGTACACCACTGCCAAAGCACTAGAGCAGGCAATGCCGCCTGTACGGCCTCCGGAATCCGAACTAGGAGATGAATGCAGTACACAGGGCGAAGCAACATAGCTGCCTAATGTGGGTGCCAGTTGCGCCTGCGTTTTTTGGATTCCCATAGGCGCGGCCGGGTCTTGTAGCTGTAGGTGCGGCGGCCCTGCTGTTTTCGGGCAACACGCACCTGCACCATGCGCACGCCCAGCAGCCGGCTAAACTCGGTGCCGCTGCTTCGCCCGTCTTCCTGCCACACCCGCTCGTAAGAAGCCAGTAGTCCCTGCCGCATTACGTCCTGCCGCTGGCCATTGGAGAAGTAGCCGCGTTCCAGCTCACGCCCCAGCCACCGCTGGTGTTCCACCAGTTGCAGCTTCCCGTCGGGGTAGTAAGTGCGGGTGCTGCGCTTGGTAGCTAGTACCCGTCGGCCGTCGGCCAGCCGCTTCTCGCGGTGGCGTAGGGGGCGGTGGGTAGCACCCGTCGTATCGGCCTCGCCCAGCATCCAGCGGGTGTGGCGTGGGCCGGGCTGTAGCTGCAGCGAATGGTCCTTATGCAGTTGTTTTTGCGGGCCTTTTTGCGGGCCTTGGCACGCAACAGGCCGCGTGTCTGGGGCAGGTGGGTGGCGCAGGGGTGGGGCAGTGCGGACCGGCTGCGGCCGCTGTTTCACGGGTTCCAGGTGCAACACGGTGGTAGTAGGCTCGCCTCCTTCCGGCGACCAGCGCCGGAGCACGAACAGCGGCTGCCGGCTTACAGGCTCCCATTGCCAGAAAGGAGCGCTGGGCACAATACTGTCGCGGCGGGTGGCGTCGTCGAAATCCTGCAGCAGTTCGTGGTGCCGCCACGCTGCCGGGTAATACCGCGTAACCTGCCGCAGCCGCCCCTGTGAAGTAAACGACAGCCGCACGATGGCCTGCCCATCGGCGTCGCGCTGGGTGAAAGCGCCTGTTAGCCGGCCGGCTCCCAACTGCCCGGTCCAGTAGCGCCGCGGGTCGCGGGCCGGGTAGGGGTTGCTGTAGGAAGAGTAGGGGCTCGGAATCCAGCTTTGGTTGAGTGCCTGGGCCGTATAGGAGTTGTTCCAGAGCCGGAAACTGCCCTGCAGCCCTCCGGTTGGGCTTTCAGTGAATAGGCCCAGCAGACGCGGTTGGCCGGAGGGTTTCAGCGTCACCAGGGAGTCTACTAGCTGCCCGTTTCGGTAGGTGCCGCGCTGGGCCACCCGGCCGTCAGGGTGCCAGACCACAAAAGCACCATCGGGTTGGCCCCCCTGCATCAGAAGGTGCCGCGCTACCCGGGGCGGCTGGCCGGGCTGGGTAGGGTAGAAGCGGGTCCAGGTACTGTCGGCCTGACCGTGAGTGAAGTGGCCGACTTCGGCCAAGCTGCCATTGGTCCAGAAGCGTCGGAAAGAACCATGCGCAACCGTGTCAGCCGATGAAACGCGGTGGTAGGCCGAGTACGTGCTGCGGGGCTGGGTGCGAGCCGAATCGTAGAACGTGCGCATAACGAACGGTGCGTTCTGGGCCCAAGCGGCTAGCGGTGTACCCAGCAACAGGCCTCCGAGCACAAGCATACTCCGCAATAGGATACTTCTGCCCCGGCCGGATAAGGAATGCATAGAATAAAGCACCGCAAGGGCCGCAGCCCACAAATAGGAGTTGATGGCGCAAGCTAAACAGCTGGCACGCAATCAACAAGTGCACTACTCGTAGCAGGCAATAATGGAAGGGTTTAGAAGAGGTTGTGGCCGGCTACCACTTACCGGAGCTGCCTTTCAGGTTGCCGCGCATGTCGCGGGCCTGCCCTTCCAACAGCGCCAGGCCCCGGTGGAACGCACTAGTAACTTCTGCCTTCTCCGCTTCCGGTAGCGGCCCCTGCTCCCGTACCTGCTGCCGCACCTGCCGTAAATGATTCAGAATATCGTCCCACTCGGTGCCGTCTTGTTCGTTCTGCTTATCTGTCATTGCCCTGTGCCCCCCCGGGCTGCTTCGCTGCATGAACTCGGAAGATACGGCAGCCACAATGAAAAGCTGTGGAAACTTTCGGGGCGTGGGCGTGGTATTGACTAGCGCACCCCACGGGTGCCTGTCAGCCTGCTTCGCCCGACCGGATTTTCATTCGGCCGGGCTTCTACCTTTGCTTCCTCTCCTAGCCACACTGCTGTTTTGAAGGTCTCCGATTTACTTAAGCTCTATACCCTCGACCCCACGGGTATGACGATTGGCGCGCGCCTCAACCCCGCCACCCGCCACTCGCTGAAGCCCGCCGCCACCGCCGAAGCCTCCGTACGCCTGCACCTCAAAGGGCTGGTAGGTTCGCAGGATGCGCTGCTGGCGGCTGCCATGCACCAGGAGTACCCCGACCAGCACCACCTGTTCATTCTGCACGACCGGGACGAGGCCGCCTACTTCCTGGCCGACCTCCAGCACCTCGTGCCCGACGAGGAGCCGTTGCTGTTCCCAACCTCCTACAAGCGTCCCTATAGCTTCGACGAGACGGAAAACGCCAACGTGCTGATGCGGGCCGAGGTGCTCAATAAGCTCAATAGCCACCGCGGCCCGAAAACCACCGCCGAGCAGGAAGCCGACGACGCAGCCGACGCGGCAGAAACCGACGGCCAGCCCAAAGGCAAAAAGCGCGGCAAAGCCAGCGCCAAGGAAACTGCCGGCGTCCTCATCGTGACCTACCCCGAGGCGTTGTTCGAGAAGGTTATCAACAAGAAAAGCCTGGTGGCCAACACCTTTCTGGTGAAGGTGGGCGACAAGCTGGATGTGAACTTTGTGAGCGACATGCTGGCGGAGTACGACTTCGAGCGGAGCGACTTTGTGTACGAGGCCGGCCAGTTTGCCGTGCGCGGCGGCATCGTGGACATCTTCAGCTACGCCAACGAGCTGCCCTACCGCATCGAGCTGTTCGGGGATGAGGTGGAGACGATTCGGACGTTTGACCCCGAGACGCAGCTGTCGGTGGAGAAGCGCCAGCAGGTGAGCATCATCCCGAACGTGCAGACCAAGCTGCTGCAGGAGACGCGGGAAGCGTTTCTGGAGTTCATTCCGAAGAACACCGCCGTGTGGGCCAAGGACGTGCGCCAGACCCTGGACGTGGTAGACGAATACTTCGACAAGGCCGAGGCGGGCTTCCAGGAGCTGCTGGCCGTGGCGGGCGGCACCCAGGTGGTGAGCAAGCCCGCCGATTTGTTTGAGTCGGCCAAGACGCTGCGCAAGCTGCTGGAAGGGTTTGCGGTGGTGGAGTTCGGCAAGCGGTTCCACTTCAAGACCGGCGCCGAGGAGTTCCAGTTCAGCGCCAAGCCCCAGCCCAGCTTCGGCAAGGACTTCAACCGCATCGTGAAGAACCTGCACGACAACCAGAAGAAGGGCTACACCAACATCATTGCCGCCGAGCAGGTGCGCCAGGCCGACCGCCTCCGCACCATCTTCGACGAGCTGGACAACAACGTGCAGTTTCAGCACCTGCTGCTGGGCCTGCGCGAAGGGTTCATCGACGAGACGCTGAACCTCGTGGTGTACACCGACCACCAGCTGTTTGAGCGCTATTACCGGGCTCAGGAAACCCGCAAATTCTCCAAGAAAAAGGCCCTCACGCTGAAAGAGCTGCGCACCCTGGTGCCCGGCGACTACGTGGTGCACCAGGACTACGGCATTGCCCGCTTCGCCGGCCTCACCCAGGTGGAAATCAACGACCGGCTGCAGGAGGCCATCCGGCTGGTGTACCGCGACGACGACGTGCTGACCGTGAGCATCCACGCCCTGCACAAGATTGCCAAGTACAGCGGGGCCGAGGGCACGCCGCCCACCATGAGCAAGCTGGGCTCGCCGGAGTGGGAAAACAAGAAGAAGTCGGTTAAGAAGAAGGTGAAGGACATTGCCGCCGAGTTGATCCGGCTGTACGCCAAGCGCAAAACTGCGCCCGGCCACGCCTTCGCCCACGACTCCTTCATGCAGGCCGAGCTGGAATCCAGCTTTATCTACGAGGACACGCCCGACCAGGCCAAGGCCACCGAGGACGTGAAGCGCGACATGGAGGTGCCCCACCCCATGGACCGCCTCGTGTGCGGCGACGTGGGCTTCGGCAAGACGGAGGTGGCCATCCGGGCCGCCTTCAAGGCCGTGGCCGATGGCAAGCAGGTGGCCATTCTGGTGCCCACCACCATCCTGGCCATGCAGCACTACAAAACCTTCCGGGAGCGGCTCGGCAACCTGCCCGTGACGGTGGAGTACGTCAACCGCTTCAAGAGCACCAAGCAAATCAAGGAAACGCTGGGCCGCGTGGCCGAGGGCAAAACTGACATCCTCATCGGCACCCACCGCCTCACCAACAAGGACGTGCAGTTCAAAGACCTGGGCCTCTTGGTGATTGACGAGGAGCAGAAGTTCGGGGTGAAAACCAAGGACAAGCTCAAGGAAATCAAGGTGAACGTGGACACGCTCACGCTGTCGGCCACGCCCATTCCGCGCACCCTGCACTTCTCGCTGATGGGTGCCCGCGACCTGAGCGTGATTGCCACGCCCCCGCCCAACCGCCAACCGGTGCAAACCGAGCTGCACGTCTACGACGAACTGCTGATCCGCGACGCCGTTTCCCGCGAGTTGAAGCGGGGCGGGCAGGTGTTTTTCGTGCACAACCGCGTGAAGGACATCGAGGAGCAGGCCAGCATGATTCTGCGCCTCGTGCCCGATGCCCGCGTGACCTACGTGCACGGCCAGATGGACGGCGACCTGCTGGAAAAGCGCATGATGAAGTTCGTGGACGGCGACTACGACGTGCTGGTGGCCACCACCCTCATCGAGTCGGGCCTCGACATTGCCAACGCCAACACCATCCTCATCAACCGCGCCCACATGCACGGCCTCTCCGACCTGCACCAGATGCGGGGCCGCGTGGGCCGCTCCAACAAAAAGGCCTACTGCTACCTGCTCACGCCCCCGGTGGCCGGTTTGCCCTCCGACGCCCGCAAGCGCCTGAGCACCCTCGAAGAATTCTCGGACCTGGGCGCGGGCTTCAACGTGGCCATGCGCGACCTGGACATCCGGGGCGCGGGCAACCTGCTGGGCGGCGAGCAGTCGGGCTTCATCAACGACCTGGGCTTCGAAACCTACCACCAGATTCTCGACGAGGCGGTGCAGGAGCTCAAGGAAACCGAGTTCCGCGACCTGTTCCTCGGCGACCCCACCCAGCGCCTCCAGCAGGCCGCCGGCACCAGCGGCCCCAAGGAGTGCAACATCGAAACCGACCTGCAGGTGCTCATTCCGGACCGCTACGTGAGCAGCGTCTCGGAGCGCCTGCAGCTCTACAGCAAGCTCGACCGGGCCAAAAACGCCGAGGAGCTGCGCAAGCTGCTCACCGGCATCGTGGACCGCTTCGGGCCGCTGCCCGAGGAAGTGGAGCAGCTCGCCGACATCGTGCGCCTGCGCTGGCTGGCCTGCCAGACCGGCTTCGAGAAGCTCACGCTCAAGAAAAACCTGCTCAAAGGCTTTATCCCGGCCACCAACAACGAGCCCTACTTCCAGGGCGCCACCTTCGGCAACATCCTCAGCTACGTGCAGACCCACCCGCGCTCCGCCTCCATGAAGGAGCGCAAAGAACAGCTCATCATCTCCTTCGAGGACGTGAAAAGCGTCCAAGCCGCCAAGCGCATTCTGAGCGAGCTGGGCAGTGAGGAAACGGTGGGAGTGTAAGTGAAAACAACCTATATTACAACGACAAAATTTGGCCAAACACTTTAACATCAATCTTAATGAAAATTCATTTAAATAATTTCAGGAGTTTTAAAAAAGAAGTATTTGATTTTTCTAGAATAAATATTTTAATTGGAGAAAACAGCTCTGGCAAAAGTAGCTTATTAAAGTTTTTATTGATGCTTAAGCAAAGTGCATTTAATTCAAATGACTCTAATTTGACATTGTCAGGAAATTTAGTTGATTTAGGGAACTATAAGGAGATGATTCATTACCAAGATGTGAGAAAGAAATTGTCATTTGCTTTTTCTACAGATATAGAATATAAAGATTATTTTTTGAGTTTTATGTCTGATTTTGAAGAAGATCAAGAAGAAAGTGAGGAGAATTTAGCAAAAAAAAGATCAACATTAAAATCTATAAGTGCACAATTTGACAAAGCTTTTAACAATGAAACGACTGTTTTCATTGAGTTGAATAAAGAATTGAATAAACATGAGAATATAAAAACA
The DNA here is from genome assembly GCF_014250515.1 of Hymenobacter sediminicola. NCBI lineage: Bacteria > Pseudomonadati > Bacteroidota > Cytophagia > Cytophagales > Hymenobacteraceae > Hymenobacter > Hymenobacter sediminicola. Next base: position 626,517 of record NZ_CP060202.1, read on the forward strand.
GTTATTAAAAATAAGGCTTTAGGGACATTGGAGATACATCAAATTAAGAAGGAAACATTAACAAAATCAAACTTTGTAAATGTTCTAACACCTAGATGTCACATTACGTATTTTAGAAACAACAGTCAAGCTATAAGAATTGAAAATCTAAGATTTGATAAAAATGCATGCTTTACTATTGTAAATGGCATAGATATAGAAGATGCTATTCAAAAAGAACATAATGTTTCAGCTTTTAATGAAATAGCGTTTTTGTTAGTTTCGCAAAACTATTTCATTGATTATTTTAGTAAAATAGAATTTGTAAGCTCAGTTAAAAATATTCCTGAAAGGTATTATTTTGAGAGAGATAAAAAAAGATTTATTAGGGCAAATGATATTCAGTCTATAATAAACGTTATTGGGGATAATGATGTGCCAAAAGCGGTTTTAGATAAATTTATACAAACAGTAAATAAGTTTGGAATTGCCGAAGATTTGAAAGTTATAAAAGGAGATAAGGTGGCAGTTAAAGAATTGCGAGTAAAAGTATCTGATTTATTCAGTAACATAGTTGATGTAGGATATGGCGTAGGGCTACAATTGCCTATACTATTCCAAGCTTGTGTTTCAGAAATAATGTATAAAGGAGAGATAATTATAATTGAACAGCCCGAAGTTCATCTACATCCATCGCTACAAGCTAAATTCATTGAGGCTCTACTCAGCATTGGAGACAAAAATAAATACTATATCGAGACGCACAGTGAGCATATAATCAGAAAATTACAGATATTAATCAAATCTAAATTTAGAAATATTAGACCAGATGACGTTTCTATCTATTATTTGAAAAAAGGTGATCAAAAATCAATAAAAAGCAGGCATGACATATCTGAAGATGGCAGAATTAGCTCGCCTTTCCCAGATGGATTTTTCGACACTAGCTACACATTAGCAAAGGAACTTGTGTTTAACAAGATAAATATTGATTGAAATGAATGTAATATTTCTCTGCGACATTTTTGAATATTATTTCAGAATAAAACAAAAAAACTTTCCAAGTCAAAGTGAAGTTGAAATTTTGAATGTTTTTCAAAATCCAAAAAACAGATTCGTTGTTTCTGAAAATTATGTGGAATTATTAAGAAATAATTTTAATAATGCACCTGATACTTATGAATTTATAGAGATGTTTTTTATGGAGTTATTTGACTCTTCGCTTTCTGATAGATTGGTTATAATACCTGATCAAAATAAATGCACAGCAGAAGATGAGTTTATTAGATTGTCAACAATATTGCATAGTGAGCCAACTTTAAGAATAGCTAAATCTTCTAGCCCTAAGCTTTTAGCTTTGAGTAATATATTATTCGTTGATAATCCAGAGCATTTTAATACTAGCAATTCTATAAAATTGCACTTAGCTTCAAGAAATAATCATCAGCTTAGATATTTTGATTTTCATAGCAAAAAAGAAGTTGATGATTTTATACTTAATTTTATTAGAATAGATGAGGAAATTAAATCAAAAACAATACATATATTTTGTAGAGATTTTTCAATTGACACATGTGGTCATTTTGATATAATTAGGTCAAAAAGATATGATATTAATTTTTATAGTAGATCTTTTAAAAATGTAGAAAGAAAGGAGCAATTCATGACAGAAGAATTGCAAGTATTTAATAAAAGATTGCATGCGTACTTTGGAAGTAATTTTACTCTCTACTTAGCATCTCACGTCAATTTAATTCATGAAAGAATGGTAATAATAGGAGGTCTTATACTTACTCTTGACGACGATTTTAACAACACTGACCCTTCAAGATTTACTTGGTCTCTATCAATTGAATATTCTATATCAAGTGCGCTACTGTTGTTGCAGAAAGCTGGTAGATTTAGAGAATTTAGACTGCGTGCATAAGCTGATTTATCTCACATTTACTTACCATCCTACGCATAATAACGATGGGGTTGTTCTTCATCTGTCTCAACGCGACAGGGCAGGGCTGCGCCGTTAAAGACTGCTATACCCCGCCACAACCAGTCACGCCGCTGCTACAGTCTCTGCGGCGGCGGGCTGAGGGCGTTGCGCCCCCGTTACCAACTGATGCGCTACAGTCAGCAGGACTTGTGAGGCGGTTAGATGGCAGTGTGAGCCGGTCAGATACCATTGTGCAGAGGTCAGATGGAAATGTGCATAGGTCAGCGGGCTTTATGAGCCGGTTAGATGCCATTGTGCGCAGGTCAGCAGGCAGTGTGAACAGGTCAGCGGCCGTTGTGAAGCGGTTAGCAACCATTGCGGCCCCGGCAAAAAAAAGTTGCGGCCCTGCTTAGCCGATGCTCCCGCCGCCGCCTATCTTCCCGAGGTACTTTAATCCTTACCCTATATGACTGATAAGCAACGCGCCCGCCTCACCATGATGCAGGCCACCCTCGCCGTCCTCGACCAGTATGCCGAGGTCTATGCCGCCAACAAAGCCCTCGGCACCGCCCGCGCCGAGCTGGCCGCCCTGGTCCAGGACCTGGACCCCACCGCCGAAACTCAGCAAGGCGCCGCCGCCCCCCGCAGCGCCGGGGCCGTGAAGAAGGCCACCAAGCTCCACCTGGCCCAGCGCGCCGCCGAAGTAGCCGCCGCCCTGCTCGCCTACGCCGACGAGCAGCAGGACATCCGCCTCCACACCGACGCCGACTACTCCGAGTACCAACTCCGCCGCGCCCCCGACAACGACCTGGCCCGCATCAGCAAAAACATTCACACTCAGGCCACCGCCCACCTCACGGCCCTCCAGGAGCAAGGCGTCACGAAGCAGGAGCTCACCGAGCTGGACACGGCCCTCACCGCCTTCCAAGCCGAGCAAACCGCCCCCCGCGCCGCCATTGCCGACGGCAAAGCCCAAACCAAAGCCCTGGCTACCGACCTGCGCGCCGCCGTGGCCCTGCTCCGCAACCGCCTCGACAAGTACCTCGTGCGCTACCAGCGCCCCGAGCCCCGCTTCTACACCGCCTACCAGTCGGCCCGCCAAACCATCAACACCGCCCAGCGCCGCGAGAAGCCGGCCCCCGCTATCTAAGCAGTGCCTGCGGCACCGTGCTACCACGGCCGCTCCTGCTCAGGGGCGGCCGTTTGCGTAGGGGTAGGAGAGTAGGGGAGAGGAGGCCGCACAGGCAGGCGCACAGTTCCCGAAGCGGCAGGAGCGGCCTAGGGTAGCCGGGCAACGGCAAACGCCTTTCTTTGCGGCCGTATTTCTTCGGCACTATCCGCACAATGGCTATTCACCTGAACCCTATCAACTGGCGTTTGCTGGCCCTGCACCTGCTGGGTATTCCCTTTCTGGTGCTGGGCATGCAGGAGCTGTTCCTGATTCGGCACGTATGGTTTATCCAGCTTGCGCTACGCTACGGTACTGCCAATGTCGGGCAGCATATACCGGCGGGCTATTCAGGGGCTCAACTGATTTCGGAGCTATATCTGCGGGAACCACTAGCTGCTTTTGTGGCTATAGTCCTGGCTTGTGTGTTGCTGAGCAGCATCGTATGGCGGCGGCGCGAAAGTTGGCTGCTGCCGTTGCTGCTTTTCGTGGGAGGCGTAGTGCTCAACTGGAGTCAGCTGTACAGCCTGTCATTCGTCCAGAACCTGCCGAAAGTGTTGCATGGCTCCTTGGAGGCACCAACAGCGCAGTATCGGCTAGCCGTAGTCGGGCTACTATTACTCGCAATTGGGTTGCTGCCGTTTCTGTACACATGGCGCAAACCGGTTGCCCCCGCTACTGTACCCGCGTAAGGCGGCACAGCCAGCCCGGCTACTTCAGCACCTTGGCGTCATAGGCCACCTGCCCACCTATCAGCGTCAGCAGGCTGGCGGTTTTGGGCAGCTCCGGGGGCGGCACCGCAAAAATATCCTGCGACAGCACCACCACGTCGGCCAGCTGGCCCACCGCAATCCGGCCCTTGTCCTTTTCCGCAAATTCGGCGAAAGCCGAGCCATAAGTATAGGCCTGCACCGCCTGCTCCCGCGTAATAGCCTCCTTCGGATTGGCCGGCGTGAGGCTGGCCATCATGATGTTCAGAAACGGGTTCAGCGGCCCATCGGAGCCCAGCGCCACCGGCACCCCCGCCGCCAGCAACGAGCCCAGCGGCTGCATGCCCGGGCTCCAGCGCTGCCGAAACAGCTGCGGCTCGGCGAAGTGCATGGGGTTCTGCACCACCACTACGCCCAGCTTTTTGGCGCGCGGCAACAGGTCGGCCACCACGCCGTCGCCGTGCTCGATGCGCATGCGCCGCGCGGGCCAGCTGGCGGCGGGGCCGTTGTTTTCGAGGGTCTGCAGCACCACTTCCGCGCTTCGGTCGCCGGCGCAATGCACCAGTAGCTGCTGCTTCAGCTCCACCGATTCCTGCACCATACGCGCCACCTCGGCCTCCGTGAAATTCAGCCGGCCTTTCCAGTCGGGGCGGTCGAGGTAGGGCTGGCGCAGGGCCGCGCCCCGCTCGTAGGGCGTGCCATCCAGCACCCACTTCATGCCGCTGGCTTTGACTTTGGCGTTGGCCGCCGCGGGCTTCGGCAGTTGCCGCACCTCAGACAGGTCGCGCTGCTGCGGCGTAGTCGGCGAAAACGGAATGGCCCGCACCCGAATCGGCAGCTTTGCCTGTTCCAGCAGCCGCACAAACCGCTCAAACGGTAGCTGCGAAAACAGCTGCATCGACGTGATACCCAACCGCACAGCTTCATCAGACAGCTGCCGCAGCTCTGTCAGCGCCGCCGCATCGGATACTTGGGCCGTGAGCGTGCGGCTGGGCTGCCACTGCGCATACTCCCAGAAGCGCCCATTGAGCTGGGGCGGCGTAGTAGCGGTGTGCTCGAAATACCCACCCAGCGGGTCGGGCTGCTGGTCCTGGATGTTGAGTTTTTGTAGCGCCAGCGTGTTGGCAATGAAGCCATGGCCATAGTAGGCACGCAACAGCACGGGGTGGCGCGGCACTAGTTGGTCGAGAGCAGCACGATTCACCTGTTCATTCAGCACTACCTGGGCACCCACCGTACCGAACAGCCACGTTCCCGCCGGTGCGTTGGCAGCGGCGGCCGTCAGGGTCTGCGCGGTTTCTTCCCAGCTGGGCTCCATGGTTTTGAATGCCAGATGCACCCCGGGCGCGTCGGGGCTGAAATGGTTGTGCGCATCGTTGAAGCCGGGCGTAATGGTGCGGCCCTGCACATCAACGCGCCGCGTTTTTGGGCCCGCCAGCTTGGTTATTTCCGCCGTGGTGCCCACCGCCACAATCCGCTCCCCCCGAATAGCCAGCGCCTGGGCCGTGGGCTGGGCCGGGTCGGCCGTGAAGATCTTGCCATTCAGCAGCACGATATCAGCGGGTTGCTGGGCCCGCACCCCGGTACTTATCATCCACAAACTCCACGCGGCCACCAGCAGCTTTTTCATAGGTCAACAGGATTTCGGTATCATTGAATCATCTGATTAGCTGAATATAAAGAAAAGCATAGGTATTGCGAGCCACCAGGTAATGCCTCGTTATCCTTGCCCTACTGCCACTGCCATGTTCCAGGCCCTGCATTCCGACTCCATCACCCTGCACCTAATCAACGAAAACAACCTGTCGGAGGTGTACGCTCTCTTTCAGGGGTTTCCTGATTCGCAGGAGATGCTGGACGAGTTGTTCCGGAATTACCTGCCGCGCTACGAGCAGGGCCGGCGTACCAACTTCGGCTTCTACTCGCTGCTGGGCCAGGAGCTGGCCGGCATGACCCTGCTCACGGTAGACAGTTGGGAAGAGCGTACCGCTTCCACCGGCGCCGATGTATTCCGGCACATGCGGGGCCGGGGCGTGACGCCGCGCAGCAAGCCGCATCTGTTTTATCTGGCCTTCGAACTGTTGGGCCTCAACCGCGTTGCCACGGGCTGTCTATTGTCCAACATTTCCTCGCGGCGCTCCATCGAAAAGACGGCCGGCTTCCAGCTGGAAGGCATCATGCGCGAATCGGGCGTGAACGACGCGGGCGAATTTGAGGACGAATACCTCTACGCCATCCTGCGCCGCGACTGGCTGCGGCTCTACGATAAAACGCTGGTAACGGTGCTGGAGTAGCAGCTTGCAAACTGGGCAGCTGGCATAGCACAATGGCGGGCAGATGGTACTGACGTGCTAACCTCTAGCGCATTGGCTTCGTACCGGTAAGCTCCACCACTCTCTATTCCCATGCAAAAGTCCTTTCTAGTAGCCAGCGCCTTCGCCCTGAGTCTGGCCGCCTGCAGCCAGGAAAAAACCGCCGAAACCACCACCGCCCCAGTCACCACCGACGCCCCGGCTGCGCCGGCTGCTCCCGCCGATGCTACTTCGGGCGGCGTTGAGCGCGCCGAAACCGCCGCCCCAGCACCTGCTGCTGCCCCGTCGCTGGGTACCCAGCCCGGGCCTAAAGGCACCCAGATTTCCCTTACCAAAGCGCGCGTCATCGGGGACATCCTGACCGTGGAGCTTCAGGCTGCCCTGCCCGCAAATGCGGATGCCAACTATGAAACCGTGCGTGCTGACATCGACCAGGTATCCTACATCGACGATGCCACCTCGCGCAAGTACAACGTGCTCAAAGACCAATCGGGCATGTACATGGCGCTGCCCCTCGACTACAGCAAGAAAAGCGTGGCGACCGATGCACGCAAGACGGGCCCCGGCATCATGAGCTTCAAGTTCCCGGCTCCGCCGGCCACCAGCACCACTATTTCGCTGAGCCTGCCGGGCATGGGTTCCTTTGACGGCATCACCATTCAGCGATGAGCTGCGCCCTCCGTGTGGTAGGGCCGCTACTGCTGGCTCTGCTGGCCACCAGTTGCTCTGACCAGCAGTCCGCTACCACTGCTACAGGCCAACCTGATGCCGGCCAACCCCTGACGGGCACCGCCAACGCGCCCGTTGGCTCGTCGCCGCCCACCACGGCCACCGAAGCAACTCCCGCCAGTGCCTCCCGCCCCGACCAGGGCCAGAAGCTTACCGGCCAGGTCAGCGACCTGTCGGGCGCAGCCAGTGACCTGGGCGGCAAGATGACCGACATGGGTCTGGTCATCAACTTCGATACCGACGTGCTGTTCGACTTCGACAAAGCCGACATCAAGCCCGGCGCTACGCCCACCCTGGAAAAGCTGGCGGAGGTGGTGAAGCAGTACACCAAGAGTCGCGTCGTCATCAATGGCTACACCGATGCCAAAGGCGACGACACCTACAACCGTACCCTCTCGCAGCGTCGCGCACAGGCCATTGCCGACTGGCTCACGCAGCACCAGGCTGGCGCGGCAGGTCAGCTGCAGGTACAGGGCTTCGGCGAAGCCAACCCCGTGGCCCCCAACACCAAACCCGACGGCTCCGACAACCCGGAAGGCCGTCAGCAAAACCGCCGCGTAGAGGTTATCATTTCCTAGCAGTACTTCTGCCGCCCAGACCTGCATGGCCACAAGCCGGCTGGTCTGGGCGTCTATTTTGACGCTTCTATCTTGAACAGTTCTGTCGCGCGTACCGGCTCGTTGGTGCGTGTAATACCTTCTGCCACCACCCGGAACGAACCGGACCTGGTAGCACTACCAAACGAGACGGTAGCTACCCCGCTGGCATCGGTTTGCACGCTAGGATTCCAGTACAGCGTAGCACCCGAGCGAACGGCCGGGGTGGCATTGGCCTCGGCATTGGGAGCAGGAGTATAAAACTCGCGTACGCGCTGCAGGCGGGGTGGGGCATACATCGGAGCCAGTACTGTAGGAGCAGGCTCTTCTCCTGGCCGATAGTTGGGGTTGCCATGCTTGGTAAGGAAAGCAATGGCACCCGAAGCTCCCCGCTCCCCAAAAATGGCGGCCGACCCAGGTTTCAGCACCTCAATAGCCTCGATATCCACCACGGGTATTGAGTTAATCATGTTGATGTCCGTCGGGATGCCATCAAGCAGAAACAGGGGTGTTGCAGTCGGCATGGTGGGCGCATCGCTGACCATGGGCCGGTTGCGGGAGTTGGTGCTTTGCTGCATAGCTGGTGCCATCTGGGTCTGGCTGGAACTGCTTTTGCCGCGCATCGTTATCCGTACGTTGTCCTGGTTGGCAACTACAGTGAGGCCCGCCACGCGCCCCTGCAGCACCTGCACTACATCTTTGTAGCTGCCGATTCCGGCAATGTCCTTGGTCAGAATGGTAGCATCGGGCCGGCCGTAGATGCGGCGGTTATCTGGCCGGGTAGCCTGCGGAGCACGGTCCTGCACGACCACCTCGTTCAGCAGGATGTTTTTATCGCGCATGCTCACGGTGTTGCGGCCACCCACAGTCTGGAACTTCAGCGCCGAGCTGTCGGCGGCCCATGGCCACAGTGCCGCGCCCGAAGCTGCAATGGCAGGCAGTTTGTCGTCCAGCACCAGTTGCGGATGCTTGACGCTCTTGGTCGGCAGCGCCACCACCCGCACCGCCGCCGAATCCTGCCCCGAAAAGCCGGAGAACGTGAAGCGGCCTTCCGCGTCCGTCAGGGTCTGATACGATTTGGAAGGGCGGAAGCTGGTGAGCACAACGGCAGCCTCGGCAAGTGGCTCCATGCGCTTGCCCAGCACCTGCCCGCTCATGCTCAGGCTTTGCTCACGGGCATAAGGCATCGGGCTCCACTGGTCGGCTAGCAGCGCCTTCCACACAAAACGGCGCCACCCTTGGGTGAGCAGCAAATCGTCGAGGGCGCGGGTAGTAGTGGGAGTTGTAGTCGCGAAATAATAGCCAGGCTGCTCTACAACACCCTGCAGGTCAGAAGTCAGGAGCAGGCTGCTCCGAATATCGGTGGCGTTGCGTAGCTGCGACGTACCAGCAACGTCCGTAACGGCCAGCGAGAAGCTGCCTGCCAAGGGCTTGCCGGCTGCATCCTGAGCGGCTACACGCAGCGTTACGCTTTCCTGGGGACCGTAGGTTTTCTTGGTGGGCTGCACTGTGAGGCGGGCGCCGGTACCGGGGGCACTGAAGGCCAGCCGCTCACAGCAGGCCACCTGCTGCCCATCGAACACAGTAAAATGCAGAATGCCGGCCGGCAGCTGGCTTTTGGGTACCAATACGGTCAGGGGTGCGGCAGTGCTCACCTCGGCCTGCGCGGCATGAGCCAGCGTGTCGCGCACGTGCGCCACCAACGCAATCCGTTCCGTAGGTGCTTCGCCGGCAGCAGCCTTGCGCCGGATTACTACCTGAAACGCATCAGCTTTCTCCTGCACCTGCAGCGTGAATCCGGCAGGTTGGGCAGCCGGCAACTCGTAGGTGGCCTCCTGGCCGCTGGGGTAGCGCACCTTAGCAGAGTACCGGTGGCCAGCAGTGGGCTGCAGCTCAAAACGGCCCATGCCTAGGTGATGAGTGCGGAGCTGGCTCACCACAGTACCTTTCTCGTCCTGCACGGTGCCGTTCACGCTGATGCCGCGCCCATCGGGGCCGGTGGCTTTGAAGGCAACTACGCTTGGTAAGCCGGCTATCAGTTCGCCACCTTCCGGGAAGAACTGAACCTGAGCACCGGCAGACGTTTTTTCCGGCTGCTTGGGGGCAGAACCAGCCGCCGATGCCAATATGGGGAGTGTCCGGGTGAAGAAATAATCGGGTGTGTTGCGCATCCAGTTGGTGTAGGCCCGCACAGTGTACACGCCCTCGGGGAGGTTGCCGGGCAGGGAGTAGCTGCCTGGGGCTCCACCGGCCTGTACAGCCAGCGTCTGGTGCACTAGCAGCCTCTGGTCGGGCCCAATCAGATCCACATACAGCACCTGACTTACGCTGTCGGCCTGCTGAGGTGCCTCAGCCACTACATAGCCTTTGAACCAGAGCGTTTCACCGGCATTATAGACGTCTTTATCAAACTGCAGGTATACTTTTTCAGGACTCGTAAGCGTGTAAAAGCGCTTCAGCTGCGCCGCTATGCGCTGGGTAAACTCATCAGCTGGTGCAGTAAAAGAGACAAGAACGGCTAACGTCGCCGCAGCCCACAACGGGCGCCGATAGTTCATAGGACAGGAGTTAGGAAGGGATAGACAGACACAAGTATACAGGTATTGCCAGAGAGTTTGTGGGCGGTATTCATGGTCCGTTTAGCCAGCCTGATTTGCCGGTTGTCGGGCTGGTGAGCTACCCGCCTGAATCGTCAGAATACTACTTAGTTAAGGGGCTGCTAGAGTCTATTGATTGTGCTATATAGTATTCAGTATCAAGCTCATCGGTATGATGGAAATGCCAAAACCTTGTACCCATTAAGATGCGTCACTTGCCAACGCGCCGCCGAAAGGTGCGTATGAGAAGACATCATTCGTCTTTATCCAATCCTGATTCCATGAAAAATTTCCTCGCCTTCGCCGCTGCTTTCGCCCTGAGCGTTACTGCTGCCTCTGCCCAGACTATGCCCCAAAGCACGCCTACGCCTAGCGGCAGCGTGAGCCCACAGTCGTCGCCACCGGCGCAGGCTCCGGGGTCGTTGGGCACGTTGCCTTCCAGCAACACCCAGCCTGCCAGCGAGCAGTCGACCCTGACACCCGGCAACAGCCAAGACACCCGCCGTACCAAGGAGATGAAAAAGCCGCGTGCCAAGAAGAAAATGAAGTCCACTTCTACCAGCGGTTCATCGTACTAGAGTCCTTCTGATTCTGACAACAAAGGGCTGCCTCCAAGCGAGGCAGCCCTTTTTGTTTTTGTGCGGAGCTGGTACTGCGGCCACGCTTCTCTACAGATACCACGCGCCGGCAGGAGCCAGCGCAACGCCCACGGCTGCGCCGACGGGTAAGTCTGTGGCGGCGGTTTTCGCCGTCACGCGGGTGCGCAGCAGCGCCACTTCCACTTCCGAATAGCTCCCGAAAAACCGTACTGCCCGCACCGTACCCGGCACAGCAGCCTCTGTGGATGCTGGCAACAGGCGCAAGCTTTCCGGCCGGATGAGCAGCGGCTTGCGGCGGGGCGCGAGACCCGCCAGCTCGGCAAACGCCGTAGCGGCTGCCCCACGCAGCAGGTTGTAGTCGCCAAAGAGGCCCGCCACATATTCATTCGTGGGCTGAGCATATACCTGCCGGGGCGGCCCTTGCTGCACCAGCTGGCCCTGTTGCAGCACCAGCAGCGTATCGGCCCAGGAAAGCGTGTCGGCTGGATCATGCGACACCAGAATGCAGGTCAGGCGCAGTTGCTCCCCGATGTCGTCAATTACGGTTTTCAGGAGCTGCTTGTGCCCCCGATCTAAGTTGGAAAACGGCTCGTCGAGCAGCAGCAGCTTCGGCGACGAAAGCAGCAGCCGGGCCAGCGCAATCCGCTGCCGCTCGCCACCCGAAACCTGGTCGGTACGGCGCTCCAGCAAATGGCCGATGCGGCACAACTCATATAGCTTCTGGCTTTCGGCGGCGGGCAGCTTGCTGGCGTAGCGCAGCACCTGCTCCACGCGCAGGGAGTGAGGCAGCTCGGAGTGCTGTGACAGATACGCTACGCCCGGATGCCCCGGCACCAGTACTTCTTGCGGGCCTTTCACGCGTTGGCCGTCAAACAGCACAGTTCCGGCTTGGGGCTGCGCCAGTCCGGCCACCACCTGCAGCAGCGTGCTTTTGCCGGCCCCCGTTTCGCCGGCTATGGCCAGCTTCTCAAACTCCCGCTGCTGAAAACTGATGTGCTGCAACGCGAAGTCCCCTCTTTCCTGCAACGATATTCCCGAAACGCGCAATAAGCTCATAAGTACCCGCTTGCTAACCTGTGGGCAACCTCTGCCCGCCCCGCAAAGCTACGCCGTTCAGCCCCGCACCCTACGGGGGCAGCTGTACGGTAGCTCAGGTTAGCGGCAGGCAATGGGCGGGGCCGGTGTGGTAGGCCAGGCGCTGGCAGGCAATTTCCACGCGTGCCACTTTCTGCTCATCAGTAGGGGCGGCGGCCACCCACGCCACCCAGGCTTGCTGGTCGGCGGCGGGCAGCTGCTGATAGGTGGCCAGGGCGGCTGGCACTTCGGCCAGGCATTCCGCAAAGTCCTCGGCCGATACCGAAAGTGGTGCATCCTCGTCGGCGCAGAGCAACAGTAGCTGCACCACGTCGCCGGCTTCCTTGCCGAGTTGCTTGCGGATGGCGGCGCGCACTGGCAGAAACAGCCGGCCCTTGCCCATCGACATCAGGTTGGCGTTGTAGAGCACGAAATCATCAATCTGCCCGCTCACCCGCAGCTGGTTGAACCACGACTTGGGGGCCGACACCGTGGCCGGCAGCGGCGCATACGTCCAGCCGCCTTTGCCGGAGAATTTCTCTAGTTTCACCTCGGCGTTGAAGAGTTCGATGGGCATAGGGCTGGCCGCCTGGCAGTTTAGCTACTGCAAATACAACAGAATTTGTGCAGCCTGCCACATGTCGCCGTTACCTTCTTCTGACAACCTGTTTTTCGTGAGGCCCGGCCCTCTTTAGCTGTTTCCCCTATGCTGTATCTGATGCGTCGAGTAGTGATAATAGGTGGCTTCTGGCTGACAACCCTAGGGGCTAGCTGGGCGCAGTCGGCGGCTGTGCCTCCGCTCAACCCCGCCCAGTGGACCGACGAGTTGCGCGCCTTTGCCCGCCAGGACAGCCTCACGCCGCCGCCTGCCCGGCCCATCCTGTTCTACGGCAGCTCCTCGGTGCGCAAATGGACAACGTTGCGCGAGGATTTGCCTGGCCGCCCGGCACTCAACCGCGGCTTCGGCGGCTCCCGCTTTCCCGACGCCCTGCACTTCTTCGATAAGCTGGTGGTGGCTTACAATCCGCGCCAAGTGGTGCTCTACGAGGGCGACAACGACATCAATGCCGGGGCCACGCCGCAGGAGGTGTTCCAATCGTTTCTGGCATTTGAGCAGCTGATGCAGCAGAAGCTGCCGAAGGTGCCGCTGACATTTCTGGCCATCAAGCCCAGTCCGTCGCGCTGGGCGCTCTACCCTCAGATGCAGGAAGCCAACCGCCTTATCCGGGAGTACGTGGCCGCGCACCCCAAGCGCCTGCGCTACCTCGATACCGCCACCCCGCTGCTCGGCCCCAACGGCCGCCCCCAGCCGCAGTTCTACGAGTCCGACAGCCTCCACCTAACCCCCGCCGGCTATGCGGTGTGGAAGCAGGTAGTAGGGAAGGTGCTGAAAAAGTAGCTGCCGGTGCGCGGCCTGCTGTGCTACAGCCGGCAGAGCGCCGATTCCAGTTGGCCACTGCGGAAAGCCGCCAGCACCCGGTAAGGCCGCGACGAACGGCTAAAGGCACAGGGTGAGCAGGGAGCCGGACGCTGGTTTTTTAGGAAGCGGATGGCCTTATCGTTCTGCACGTAGATTCGCTCATCGTTGGTGGTTTCCGGCTCCCCAGCGGGGCCACCGGTATAGGTTTCGTAGAAGAAGATAAGCTTCCCGGCCTGGTAATAATACTCGGAGACGGTAGACCCATCCCCCAGAAAGCCCCAGTTGATGAGGATTTTGACCACCTGGCCTTTCTCTGAGTAGAACGTCACCGTGCCATCTGTGTCGCAACGGAACGGCCGCTTTACGCTGTCCAGCGGGGCGGCGTTGATGCGGCTGAACTCGCGGCGAATGGCCAGCACGGCCGCTTCGTGTGTCAGGTCTGCCGCGGGGTGGGCCGTGCTGGGTGGAGTAGGGGAGTTGGCCGGTATCTTTGGTGCGGCGGGCTCTGGCGGGCGTTGCGGCAGGGCCTGGACTTGCTCCGTGGGTTGGTTGCCTTCCTGGCAGGCCGCTAACGCCAAGAAACAGCCCAGAAGTGAGGCTAGCAGTGAGGCGGAAACCGCGGGGCGCTTTTTCATCCTAATTAACTTTACGTGAAGTGTTTTCGGTGGGCAACCGACAACCTGTTCTCGGAGCCGCTTAACAAAAGCCATGAGGGTGCTGCCCCATTACGTTGCCGCCGGACACGCCCACGCCCGGCACATAAGCCGTCAGTTTATGCCTGACCCATAGGTATTCCGGCAGCCACGCCAGCCGCTTACTGTAACTGGCTCGGTAGTCACGAAACGGTAACTACTGCTTAGCCTTTGTTCACGTGCTGTATGATAGCCGGCAGGTTTTCAATGGGAGAGTACCAGCCATTCAGTTCGTTAAACCGCACCCCGTACACGCCTTGCGCAGCGAGAGCCAGCAGGTAGTCAATGGCCTTTTGCGTGTCAGTGGATATCACCAGCACGTTGCCGCTTTCATCGATAAACCCGCCGTTGGGGATAGTTCTGGCGTACTCCTGCGCCCGTTGCCTGTCCGTAAACAGGAATACCCAGGGCTTGCCATCCATAACCCCCACAAATGGTTTTCGGTCTTCGATATGTGCCGTTTGCCGCGTGATAAAATGCCATTGCGGCAAGCTGAGAGCCGCTTTCCACAAGGCGGAAAGGTCGTCAGTTCTTCCGGAACTTTTGGCTTGCGCTAAAAGCCGGTCAATATCCTCGTGGGCAGATGAGTCCATAGGTCCTTGTTAGAGTGCCATTAAAGCGCTTACTGCGGTTGACATACTACGTGTAGGGCCTTTAGTTGTGCGCACAGTTGCTTGGAGAGGATTAATGAAGTCAGAAAGTAGGGAATTAAAATGCCACAGCGGGAGAAACTTGCTGCAGACTTATCGGCACCAGTTTCAGCAGATACAGCGCATTGGCAATACAAGCGGGGGCACTGTAATTGGTATACAAGAACAGCGGCTTGTTCTGATAAGTGAAGGTGCTGCTGCTCAGGCCTGCTTTCGGCTTCTGTACGGAAAGCAAGGCTGTTTTCTTACCTGCTTTGTCAGGATAGGGAAGTGTAATGGCTGGCTGTTGCGCTAGTACAAACTCCCCGACCTTATGCAAGATATCTTTCCATGTTTTCAGCGCTACCACTGAGCCATCGGGTAGCCGTAGCTGTCTGGGTTTTTGGTTGGGTAAGTCAGGAAGCGTGTTGAGGTGAGTCAGCTCAATAAATTCTGTTTGCACAACTGCTTCTTTCGGTAGCTTTGGCTGCTTGGTAGCTTTGACAACAACCGGAGAAGCAACAGCTGCTTCCAGTGCTGAAGGCGTAGGGAGATTGATGCCATAACCACTCTGCGCGGCGTCCAGCCACTGGATTAAGTGCAAAGCGGCAGGAAGCAGGTCGTTTTCAGCCAAAGAGAAGGTAGTGGCTTCCGTGTTGCCTTTGTGCAGGTTGGAGTAGCAATGCCAGTGCAGGCCATCGGTGATGAATACGGTTTGCACTTTGAATCCCAACGCGTAGCCCAATACTTTGCTCACGTAGCCGTGTTTGTCGAGGCTGGCCCCGAGGCATTTTGCCTCTACTACCAGGCGCGGCTTGCCCTCCGAATCGTGTAGCAGATAATCTACGCGTAGCTCGCTGCCAATCGTTCGTTCCGGTTCCACCATCTGTACGTTGGCCGTATCCCAGCCCAGAGCGCGCAACACCGGGTCTATGAGGGCAGCACGCGTAGCTGCTTCGTTTTTGCGTAGTAAAGAAGCATTGGTTTCCGCACTGCTATAGACGGACTGCAAAACGGTATAAAGCGAAGCTAACGGACTCGTAAGGGACATCGGACAACGGTAAAATGGCGTAGCACAATGTTAAGAATTTGCGGGCTCCCAATAGCTGTTGTTGGGATACTGGTTCCGCCTGCTCTCATTACCCCGTACCTTCGCTACCCCAAACCGCAGCGGCAGGAAACCAAACCCCGGGCTGCAGCTGTTTACCCGTTCTATGGCCGACAACTCCGTTCTGCAACTGGCTGCCCCCGCGGCCGACCCCATTGACCAGCTCGATCCGCGCGAGTTTATCCTCATCAAAAACGCCCGCGTCCACAACCTCAAGAACCTGAGCGTGGCCTTGCCGCGCAACAAGTTCATCGTGGTAACGGGCCTGTCGGGCTCAGGCAAGTCGAGCCTTGCATTTGATACGCTGTACGCCGAGGGCCAGCGCATGTATGTGGAGAGCCTCAGCAGCTATGCCCGTCAGTTCCTGGGCCGCATGGACAAGCCCGACGTAGACTACATCCGGGGCATCTCGCCGGCCATTGCCATCGAGCAGAAGGTCAGCATCAAGAACAACCGCTCCACCGTGGGCACCAGCACCGAAATCTACGACTACCTGAAGCTGCTGTTTGCGCGGGTGGGCCGTACCTATTCGCCCGTAAGCGGGGAGCAGGTGAAGAAGGACAACGTGGCCGATGTGGTAGACTACCTCATGCAGCTGCCCGAAGGCACCCGCGTGATGCTACTCGCGCCCCTGCAGCCCGCCCAGGATGGCCGTCCCATGAGCAAGGAGCTGGACTTGCTGCTGCAGAAAGGCTACAGCCGCGTGGTAGTGAACGGTGAAACCGCCTTCATTGAGGAGTTGATTGCCGAGGGCCAGCCCGAAGTGAAGGGCGAGGTATACATCATGATTGACCGCGCCGCCATCATCCCCGGCGACGAGGACCTGACCTTCCGCCTCGCTGACTCGGTGCAGACTGCCTTTTTCGAGGGCCACGGCACCTGCCTCGTGAAGATGGACGACGAGACCCGCACCTTCTCCGACCGGTTTGAGTTGGACGAACTGGTGTTTGAGGAACCGAGCGTCAACTTTTTCTCTTTCAACAACCCGTACGGCGCCTGCCAGACCTGCGAAGGATTCGGCTCGGTGCTGGGTATTGACGAGGACCTGGTGATTCCGGATAAGAGCATGACCGTGTACGAGGGCGCCATTGCCCCCTGGCGCACCGACAAGCAGAGCGAGTGGCTCAAGCCGCTGCTGAAAAATGGCATCCGTTTCGATTTTCCCATTCACCGCCCCTACAACGAGCTGAGTGAAGCCGAGCGCACCTTGCTCTGGAAAGGCAACAAGTACTTCGATGGGCTGGACGACTACTTCAAGTGGGTAGCTACCCAAACCCACAAAATCCAGTACCGCGTGCTGCAAAGCCGCTACCGGGGCCGCACCACCTGCCCCGACTGCCGCGGTACGCGCCTGCGCAAAGACGCTCAGTATGTCAAGATTCAGGACCACAGCATCACCGACTTGGTGCTGCTGCCGGTGAGCCGGGCGCTGGAGTTTTTCCAGACCCTCAACCTGCCCACGCACGAAGCCAAAGTAGCGGAGCGCCTCGTAACGGAAGTCACCAACCGGCTGGAGTACCTGAACCGCGTGGGCTTGGGCTACCTCACGCTCAACCGCCTCAGCAGCACACTCTCGGGTGGCGAGAGCCAGCGCATTTCGCTGGCTACCTCGCTCGGTTCGGCGCTGGTAGGCTCCATGTACATTCTCGACGAGCCCTCTATTGGGTTGCACCCTAAAGACGCCGAACAGCTGATTGGTGTATTGCGCTCCTTGCAGCAACTCGGCAATACGGTCATTGTGGTGGAGCACGAGGACAAGATGATGGAGCAGGCCGACCAGATCATCGACATTGGGCCCGAGGCCGGCAGCGGAGGCGGCATTCTGCAGTTCCAAGGCACCTACGCCGAGGTGCTTAAGTCGGATACCTACACCGGCGAGTATCTGAGTGGCCGCCGCGAAGTAGCTGTACCCAAAACGCGCCGCCCCTGGCGCAATACCTTGGAGCTGACCGGTGCCCGTGAAAACAACCTCAAAAACGTGAGCGTCAAGTTTCCGCTGAACGTAATGACCGTGGTGACGGGCGTTTCGGGCTCCGGCAAAAGCACCTTGGTGAAGCGGATTCTGGCGCCGGCCCTGCTCAAGCAACTCGGCGGCGGCGCGGGCGAAGCCACCGGCAAGTTCGACCGCCTCACTGGCGTAAACGGCCAGGTAACGCACGTGGAGTTCGTAGACCAAAACCCCATTGGCAAGAGCAGCCGCTCCAACCCCGTAACGTATGTGAAGGCCTACGATGCCATCCGGAGCCTGTTTGCTGACCAGCCGCTGGCCAAAGCGCGCGGCTTCAAACCCTCGCACTTCTCCTTCAACATTGATGGGGGCCGCTGCGAAGTGTGCCAGGGTGAAGGCCAGGTAAAGATTGAAATGCAGTTCATGGCCGACATCTACCTGACCTGCGAAGCCTGCGAGGGCCGCAAGTTCAAGCAGGACGTGCTGGACGTGAAGTATCAGGACCTGGCCATCAACGATGTGCTCGACATGACCATTGAGGACAGCATCGAGTTCTTCAAGGGCCAGCCCAAAATCGTGGAGCGCCTCAAGCCGCTCGATGATGTGGGCCTGGGCTATATCCGGTTGGGACAGTCGGCTAACACGCTTTCCGGTGGCGAAGCCCAGCGCGTGAAGCTGGCCTCCTTCCTGACTAAGGGCAATACGCTGCAGAACGATAAAATTCTGTTCATTTTCGATGAGCCCAGCACCGGCCTGCACTTCCACGACATCAATAAGCTGATGACGGCCATGAACGCGCTGGTGGAGCAGGGCAACTCGGTGCTCATCATCGAGCACAACATGGACATCATTAAGTGTGCCGACTGGGTGATTGACCTTGGCCCCGAAGGCGGCCTGAACGGAGGACACTTGCTCTTTGAAGGCACCCCCGAGGACATGGTGAAGCTTAAGGACACCAACCACACGGCGCGTTTCCTGGCCGAGAAGCTGTAAGCTTTGTAGTTGTTAACAAGAAAAAACCCGGATGAAGCCATCCGGGTTTTTTTGCAGGAAACAATCGTGCGGTTGCCCGGCCATATGTCCAATGGGTCGGGCGTGCCAACATCTCCCGGAGCTGGCCCGTAGTAGGAAAACACAATTTCCACTATATGCCTTCGAGCCACACTCCCCGTCCTGCCACCGGATACAGCCGCATCTGGCGCTGGCTGGCTGCCATTAGCGTATTCGGCAACATCATCCTGAATTACTATTCCAATGCGTTTCCCTTCAACGGGCAGAGCATGGGCGACGTATCGGCCAAATACCCCACGCTGCTCACGCCGGCTGGCTATGCTTTCAGCATCTGGGGACTAATTTTTCTGAGTCTGGCTGTCTACTCAGTGTGGCAGCTGCTGCCGGCCCAGCGCACCACCGGGCTGCCCGATGCCGTAGCCAAACCACTCACACTGGCCAGCATTGCCACGGCTTCCTGGGTCGTGCTGTTTGCGTATGAGCTGATTATTCCGAGCGTCGTAACCATGCTCCTGATTCTGGGGGCACTGATTGTTGCGTACGGGCGGGCGCGGCGGCGCACCATCGACCACAAAGCGCCCCGCTGGGCCAGCCTGCCGTTTGGGCTTTATCTGGGCTGGATTTCGGTGGCTTCTACCATCAATATCACAATTGGACTGCGGCAACTGGGCTGGCAGCCGGGCGAAAATGTACTGGTACTCCTGACGCTGGCGTTGCTGGCGGTAGTGGTAGTAGTAGCGCTACTGCTCAGCCGGCAGTTTCAGGAGGAAACCGTGGCGCTGGTGGTAGCATGGGCGTTGGTAGCCATTTGGGTAGCCCGCCGCGCTGAGTATCCGGAGTTGGCCTGGGCCGCACTGGCCGGTGCTGTGCTGGCAGTGTTGGGCAGCTTCGTGCTGGCTTCGCGGCGGCGGCGCCGTAGCCTTGGCGTGTGAATTGTCCGTATTTTGCGGCCCATCCATTCCCCACTCTACCTTTCTCATTATGCGTAAGAACATCGTTGCCGGCAACTGGAAGATGAACATGACCCTCCAGGACGGCTTGGCGCTGGTATCGGAAATCACCAACATGGTGCAGGACGAAGTAACCGGCTCCGATGTGCAGGTCGTCATCTGCCCGCCGTTCCCATTTCTGTCGGCCATTGGCAAGCAACTGCCTGAGGGCGGCCGAATTCATCTGGGCGCGCAGAACTGCCACCAGAAGGAAAGCGGCGCCTTCACCGGCGAGGTGTCGGCCAAGATGTTGCAGTCGGTGGGAGCGGAGTACGTGATTCTGGGCCATTCGGAGCGCCGCCAGTACTTCCGCGAAGACAACGAGCTGCTGAGCCAGAAGCTGAAAGCCGCGCTGGCAGCCGGCCTCAAACCGATTTTCTGCGTGGGTGAAAGCCTGGAAACCCGTGAAGCCGACGATACTTTCAGTTTCATCAGCCAGCAGTTGAAAGAAGGCCTGTTTCACCTGTCCAATGAAGAGTTCGACGAGGTGGTAGTGGCCTATGAGCCTATCTGGGCCATCGGAACGGGCAAAACAGCCACCAGTGCCCAGGCGCAGGAGGTGCACGCCTTTATCCGGGAGCAGATTGCCGGTGCCTACGACGCTGAAGCGGCGTTGAATACTACCATTCTATACGGCGGCTCGGCCAATGCCCAGAACGCCCGGGAGCTGTTCAGCCAGCCCGATGTAGACGGCGGGCTTATTGGCGGTGCCTCCCTCAAGTCCCGCGACTTCACGGAAATCATCAAGTCGTTCTAAGCCAGAACTAAGAAGTAAGAGTTTAGAACTTAGCGTAATGCTCCGGTGGTGTAGAGGCTACTTAGGCAGGTTCTTTGCAGTGAGCAGTTTTTCTGATTTCTAAGCTTTTGTATCCAGGTTCTCACCTTATGTTCTCGTCTCTTCTCCTTTCTAGTATGCTGGCCCTAAGTCCGGTGCAGCCCCAGCCGCGGGTGCCGTTTGTGGCGGTAGCGCCGGCCGGCTCGCTGGAACCGTGCCGTATCTATGGCTCAGTATATCTGGAGCGTGACCCGCGCCGCCGGGGCTTCTGCTTCGGAGCTGTGTATGAGGAGCCGGAAGAAGCCTTTGCCGATGTGCTTGTGTTTCCCGAATCGAACAAGCTCTTCGCCGATAAGGCCGGCCTGTGGTACCTCACCGATGCCCGCGACTTTGCCGACTACGTGCTGTTCGTGTCCGACAACCGCTCGTTGGCCGACTTTAGCATCCATTATACCAAGGTGCGCTCCTTCGCCGGCTGCCGGAAAAACTAGCCGTCCTACTACCACACAAAAAGAGGCCACTCCCAAACAGGAGTGGCCTCTTTTTGTGTGATTTAATTGGTCTAAAGCTTCACGAGTTCTACGCGGCGGTTTTGGGCCTTGCCTTCCTCAGTAGTGTTATCAGCTAAAGGCATAGTCTGGCCGAAGCCGGTGGCTTGCAACCGGCCTGCGGCAATGCCTGCCTGCGTGAGCGACGCTACCACGGCCCGTGCCCGCCCCTCAGAAAGCTGCTGATTGTGGGCTGGTGTGCCGGCATTGTCGGTGTGGCCCTGCACGCCCAGGCGCAGCGCCGGATTCTGCTGCAGCAGCGTCACGACTTCTGCCACTGTGGGTTCCGACTCAGGCAGGATGCTGGTTTTGTCGGTGTCGAAGTTGACGTAGAGCGTGACCCGGCCTGTGGATTCTAGTTTTTTTTTAGCTCGTCGGCGGGTATTACTGTGGCCTGCTGGGGCATGGCAGCCCGCTCGGTTACGGTCAGGTTGTAGTTTCCGTCGCTACCCAGGGCCGTTACCTGCGCCCACACCTCTTTGTCCTTCTGCCGAATAACGTAGGTGTCGGTTTCGTGGTCGGAGCTGACGCTCCATTTGCCGTGCTTATACACCTCGTCGTACCCCAGCTTGTCGATAACCTCGCGGGGAACCTTGACTGCCGAAACCTTCTTAGCACCCAGGTTCTGCAGCAGGGTTTCGTAGTTGCGGCGTATCATCAGTTCCGACGCTTTGTTCTGGCCGCTTTCGGGCCCAATCAGGCGCTGTGATACTTTCCCCTCAACTGGCACCAAGTTGCTGCCATCGTACACGTATGCGCGCTCAAACTCATATTCCTCGCTGTTGCTCGTGTTAACGGAGTAGTTCTTCAACACGCTCAGGTATGGAAACTGCCCCAGGCTGGCCGAGGTAACCGGCACGGTGTTGATATCGAAGCTCGCATCGGGGGTGGTGTTGGTGGCTGCTTCGGCAGGTGCGGGAGCTTCGGTTGTGGTGGTGGGCTCCGTAACTGTGGTAGAGGTTTCAGTGGTAGCCACCGTTTCTTCCGGTTTGTCTTTGGAGCCGCAAGAGGCCAGCATACCCAGCAGAGCGCAGGAAGCTACGAGGCGAATCGTTGTTTTCATCGAACAGTGGTTGGAAGGAAAGAATCTGATTTTCGCCTCAAAGGAAGTGATATTTATATAAAACAATACCTGCATGAAGAAGCCGTGTGCTTTGCCGCTGGCATTGGCGCACCCGGTTTTTCCTGCGACCTTTGCGGCCCGGTTCTGCCGGTTTCCTCCGAACTGTTTCTTTCTGACTATGGATTTTGTTGAAGTACGCGTACAGGCTCCCGCCGAGCTGTCCGATATTCTGGTAGCCGAGCTGGCTGAAGTAGGCTACGACACCTTCGAAGACAATGACGAAGGCTTCTGCGCCTACATTGATGAGGACAAGTTCTCGGCCGATGCTATTGCCGAGGTCATGAGCCGTTACGAAGGCCAGGGAGAGCTGACGTATGAGCACCGTGTGATTACGCGCCAGAATTGGAACTCCGAGTGGGAAAAGAACTTTCAGCCGCTCGTTATTGCCGATAAGGTGTCGGTACGGGCGCCATTCCACGAGGCTCGGCCCGACCTGCAGTATGAAATCGTCATTATGCCGCGCATGTCGTTTGGTACCGGCCACCACGATACCACGGCTCTGATGATTACCAACCAGCTCGATATCGACCACCAAGGCAAACGGGTGCTGGACATGGGCTGCGGCACCGGTATCCTGGCCGTTATGGCCGTGCATCTGGGCGCTAGCTACGTGCTGGCCGTGGATGTGGAGCCCTGGACCGCGGAAAATGCTGCCGACAACGCCGCCGAAAACAACGTGCAGGACAAAGTGGAAGCCCGCCTCGGCGACATCACGGCGCTGGAAGGTGAGGAGCCATTCGACATTATTCTGGCTAACATCAACCGCAATGTGCTACTCGAGGACATGGGCGCTTACGGCCAGTATCTGAAGCCAGGCTGCCCTATTCTGTTCTCCGGTTTCTATGAGGAGGACTTAGCCCTGATCCGCGCTGCCGCCGAAGCACAGGGACTGCGCTACGAAAGCCACCGCACCCAGAACCATTGGGTTTCGGCCATCTTCCGCCAGCCATAGAGAAAAATTGCTGCTCAACAAAAAAAGCCCGTTCAACTTAATTGAGCGGGCTTTTTTGTTGGATATATTGTTCGGCTTAGAGGCACAACGCCAGCCATTCCTCATCGGAGAGGCCGTAGTCAACGGGATTCTCATGCACTAAGGCCTTGCGGCTGAGTTTGGGCAGAATGTCGTGCGGAGGCACCAAGTAGTGGCGGGCTAGTCGGTCGAGGGCTGCTTTGCCGCGGCGCACGATGACGGTGCCGCATTCGGGCCGTACCTGCACCTCTGGGTCAACCAGCAGGAGCATATCCTTCCATTCTGAGACAGTAGCAGATGACTTGCCCAGCCGCTGCGTAATATCATCGCGCAAGGTCTGGACTGCGCGTAGCAGCGCGTTCGGGGCGAGGGCAGAAAGCCGGGAAGCAGCGTTGAGCATGAGACAAGAATACGGTGGGTGGTCTGCTATAAGGATACGCAGATGCAGTTTGGAAAGATACCCTTTTCGGCAGTGCGCGCCACTAGTTCACCAATAAATCTACAAAACCTTCACACGGCGCCTGTTTTGTTCGGTTTATACTTCAGGCAATGCAGGGGTAGTGGCAGCACTGAATTTTGGCACACAGCCGCCGTGATACGGTGAAGGTGTGATTGGATAGTATTTACCCTAAACTGGCTAAAACTACGAATACGCTCAGCCGGAGTGTATTGCCATGAGAATACCGTTCGTTTTACCGAAATTGTAGGCGACTAATCAGGTTCCGACGGAATTTTCTATGAAGCAATCCGCTTTCGGTTGGCTTTGCGCCATGGTGCTGACGCTCAGTGCGCCAGCGCTGGCCCAGCAGACCAAACCGCAACAACCAGCTAAAACGCAGCCTGCCGGCACACCGGCGCCGGTTGCCCGCTTTACCGGCAAACTATCCACTGACCCTGCCCAGTTTATGCAGGATGTGCAGTTGATGATGGCGGCTACTAATAACGCTGCCGCCAAAAATACAGCCGCTAAACTGCAGCAGCTATGGGCCAGTAACAAGCTCACCGCTACACAGCAGGGCAACATTGTGACTCTGTCGCAGCAGATGCTGACGCTGGGCTACAAGGCGCGCCCGCACTTGGAGGCCTTGTTTAATGCGGTGGTGGCAGGAGCTACAGTTCAGAACTTCTCCGACAAGCAGATGGACGAGTTTCTGGATGTGGCCACTAAGACCGTGCGCACCGATCCGGGCCCAGAAGCAGCCAAGTTTCTGAGCTCAGCCGCGCAGTTTCTCGATACCAAAGTCCTTTTCACTTCCCGCTACAACACGTTGCGGGTAATTGGCGGCACCTTCTCGTTTGCTTACAACGACCAGGACATGCCAAGCATGGCGCCGGCTGCAGCGCCGGTTGCGGCCCCGCCAGCCGCCGCCGTTGTAACGCAGCCACTCAATACTAAGCCCGGTGCCAAGACACCCGCTAAAAAGGCCGCGCCCAAAAAACGCAAGTCTGATGGCTGGGACTCTGCCGACCTATGGAGCAGCAGCGGCGGCAGCGGCTGGGGCGACAGCAACGACGGCTGGGGCACGCCGGCCAAGAAAACACCAGCTAAAACTACCCCTGCCAAAGCCGGGGCAACGCCTGCCGCCAAGGAGCCGGAACCGGCGCCTGCCTTCGAGCCAGCGCCCTATTTTGACAGCTACGTGGCGCCACCTACCCGTGGACCAGTTCTGGTGCTGAAGGATGCTGACCTGTTCATGTCGACCGGGGGCGACTCTATCACCATCAAGAAAACCAGCGGGGCCGTAGTGCCTCAGACCGGCAAGTTTGTGGGCTACGGCGGCCAGTATGGCTGGCAGGTAAACGGCAACCCCGCTACCGCCGACCTCACCACCTATGACTTCGACTTGAACAAAGCCGAATTCACGGCGGAGCCCGTAACGCTAACCTATCCGGCGGTGCTGGAAACGCCGGTAAAAGGTGCGCTTTCTTACAAGAGCCTAAAAAAGAAACCCGGTGCCGCCGACTCCGGCTACCCGCGTTTCATCTCCCTCACCAACGATGCCCGCGTCAAGAATATCGGCGAAAACATTCGCTACTACGGAGGCTTCTCGCTGGCCGGCAGCCGCGTGTTGTCGGCGGCGCTGGATGGCTCGTTGTCGCGCATTTTCGTGGATTTGGACGGCAAACCCAAGTTTCGGGCTTCGTCGCGGGCCTATGTGCTCGGCGACTCGCTGATTACCGCTGAGCGGGCTTCGGTTACTATTTTCGAGGACAAAATTGACTCGCTTACGCACCCTGGCGTGAAGCTGAAATACACGAAGAAAGGGCAGGTGCTGCAGTTGGCGCGCGAGGCGGGCCTCTACAAATCCACGCCTTATTTCGACAGCTACCACCAGATGGAAATTACGGCGGAGATGTTGAGTTGGCCTATTCGCACGCCCGACATCAACTTCTCCATGCTGACGGCCAAGAACCAGGTGACGGCCAATTTCGAATCGAAGGAGTTCTACACCAACACCCGCTACCAGCAGATTAAGTCCATCAATAAGCTGCATCCGCTGCAGATGGTAGTGGGCTACAGCGCCGAAAACGGTAACAAACGCCGCTTCACGGTGCAGGAAGTAGCTGACTTCCGCAAGCTGAAGCCCGAAAACGTGCGCTCTGCCGCCGCCGGCCTCGCCCGCGACGGATACGTGGACTGGAACCCCCAGACCCAGCAGATTACGCTGCGCCCTAAGGCTACGCACTACGTGAATTCAAGCCGCGGCAAGAAAGACTACGACCATATTGCCATCAAGAGCCTTTCGCCCTCGGGCAAGAACGCCACGCTCAACCTGAACACCAACGACCTGATTGTGCGGGGCGTGGACCGCTTCAACTTCTCCGACGACTCCGTAACGGTGTTCGTGAAGCCGGACTCCAGCATCATCCGCATCCAGAAAAACCGCGGCATCCTGTTCAACGGAACGGTAGTGGCCTCGTCGTTTGTGTTCAAGGGCAAGGAGTTCAAGTTCGACTACGACGGTTTCTTCATCGACCTGGCCCAGATTGACTCCATCATCGTGAAGGGCAAAGGCTCGAAAGGCTCCGTCATGAAGGCCCGCAAGGACACCGACTTTACGCTCACCAATAAGAAGAAGACCTCAACGGGCAAGCTCTATATCAACCACCCCAACAACAAGTCGGGGCGCAAGAAGCTGGGGGCTTATCCGTCGTTCGATGCCACTACCGGTGCCTACGTGTACTTTGATAAGCCCGAAGTGCTGGGCGGCGCTTACGATACCACAGTCTACTTTGACATTCCGCCTTTCAAACTCGACTCGCTCAACAACAAGAACCGTTCGGCAGTAGGCTTTAAAGGCACATTTGTGTCGGGCGGTATTGTGCCGGACCTGAAAACCAAGCTGGTTCTGCAGGACGATGGCTCATTGGGCTTCACCTACGACCTGCCCAAAGAAGGCGTGCCGGTATACGGCGGCAAAGGCAGGCTCTTCAACAAAGTGAAGATGAGCAACCGCGGTATCCAAGGCATCGGCGACATCAAGTACCTCACCAGCACGCTCAGCTCCGACCAGTTCATCTTCTACAAAGACTCCGTCGTGACGGTGGGCAAAGCAGGAACCATCCTGCCGGGGCCGCTCAATGGCACCGAGTTTACGAAGGTGACGCTACCGGCCGGCTACCAGATGAAGTGGGCCGTGAAGCAGGACTCGATGTACCTGAGCACCCAGCCGCAGGGTTTGGCTATGAAGATGTATGGCGACCAATACGGCTTCAAGGGCACGGCTACGCTCACGCCTGGTGGCCTCTACGGCGACGGTGGCGTAGATGGGCCGCAGTCCTTCATCCGCTCCACCCAGATTGCCTTCAAGCCCACCAGCTACACCGGCAAAAAATCCACGCTTAGCATCAAGTCGGCGGAGCCCAACAAGCCAGCCCTCACGGCCAATAACGTGGCTTTCTCCTATGACGTGAAGAATGGCAACACGTCCTTTGCCCGCGAAGAGGGTGACTCCAAGTCGAGCATCGACCTGCCGTATTCTGACTACAGAACCACGCTTTCGGGCGGTAAGTGGGACTTCAAGAAGAAGCTGGTGCAGCTGAAAGTAGCGCCCGGCGCCGACTCTACGCGGTCCTACTTCTACTCGACCAAGCCCGACCAGAAAGGCCTGAAGTTCCGGGCTGCTACCGGCCAGTACGACCTGACCCGCTACCGCCTCATTGCGGGTGGCGTGCCCCGCATTGCGGCCGCCGACGCTTGGATTGAGCCCGACTCAAACAAAGTGTACATCTTGGCCAACGCCCAAATGCGCACGTTCCAGAACGCCGGTATCGTGATGGATACGCTGGCCAAGTTCCACAACCTGTACAAGGGCGAAATTAAGGTGCTGTCGCGCACGGCTTTCACCGGCAACGCGCTGTATAGCTACAAAAACGCCTCCGCCGACTCCTTCGCCATTAAGTTCGCCAACTTCCAGGTCGACTCAACGGCTATGCTGGCGGGCGGGCCCAAAGGAGCCAAGAAGGGTGGGCTGCTGAAGAAAGGCAACGGCCTGGAGGATGCGCCACCTTCCCCGGCTACTATGGCCGTGGCCTCGATTGATGCCAAGGACAAGTTCCATCTGGCGCCACGCATTGCGTACCGGGGCGGCGTAAACATGAACTCCAAGCGGCGTGGCTTCATCTTCGATGGGCAGGGCCGCCTTGAGTTCAGCAAGGTGCCAACTGCCGCCGACTGGTTTGCGGTGCAGGATTCCATCGACCCCAAAGCCATCCGGTTGCGCATTCCGGACCCCGTAGCGCCGGCCCGCAACAAGGCCGACGAAGTGGGCGACGCCAGTGCGCTGTTCACGGGCCTGTTCATGTCGGAAGGCACGGGCAAAGTGTACCCGCTGTATGCTGGTCCTAAGCTCGATATCATCGACCGGAACCTGTTCCAGGTGGGCGGCTACTTGTCCTTCAACCAGAAAAAGGGCATTTACACCATTGCCAACCACGACCTTACCGACCCCAATATCTATGAAGGTTCGGTGCTGACATTCAACGATTCGACCGGCGGCCTCAGCTTCCGGGGTAAGCTCAACCTGATTAACTCCAACAAGGACTACGGTATCACGGCATCCGGGGTAGGCACGGCCAAGCCCGACAGCAACCGCTACGACCTGGATACTTTCATGGCCTTCGACATCAACATGCCGGAGAAAGCCGTGGAAGCTATGGGAGTTGACATGGCCACGAATACCAAAGGCTCACCGGAAGCCCTCAATGGCTCGCAGGAAGAGTATTACAAGCTGGGCGAGTTTCTAGGCAGCAAAGCCGTGCAGTCGTATTCGGAGCGGCGCGGCAAGTATGAGCCACTCCAGAAGATTTCGCCAAAGATGCTGCACACTGTGGTGCTCAACAAGGTGGATCTGCGCTGGAGCGAGAAGTTTAAGGCCTGGTACTCGGTGGGCAAAATTGGCCTCGTGAGCATTGGCAAAAAGGATTTGAACGTGCTCATCGACGGCCACATTGAAATCCATAAGGGCGACAACAACACCGACGAGGTGAACCTCTACCTCGAAGCCGAACCGCAGACCTGGTACTTTATGAAGTATTCGGGCACCGCTATGCTGGCGAAAGCCCAGCACGGCTCGTTCGATGAAATTATTGGGCGTGCCGCCAAGGGCGACTACAACACGGCCACGCAGTATGGCTTCTACCTCGGCGACGACCAGGAGGTGCAGCAGTATCTGGTGCGCTTCCGCCGCGATTACCTCAAGGAAGACCCCAAGAAGAAACGCGCCGCGCCGGTTTCGGCCGCCTCGCAGAGCACCGGCAACTTCGACTTCGACCAGGATGCCAGCAAGAAGAAAAAGAAGAAGGGCAACGAGCCTGCTTTCGATGCGGATGGCATGCCGATAGAGGAAGTGCCAGTGGATAAGAAAAAGAAGAACAAGAAGGAAACCGCCGCCGACCCGAACGACCCCTTCGGTGGGGGAGATGCTGGTGCTGCTCCGGCCGAGGCTCCTAAGAAAAAGGAGAAAAAAGCTGACCCCGTAGCCGACGAGCCGGCTCCGGCGGAGGATACCTCCAAAAAGAAAAAGGAGAAAGCCGCCGAGCCCGCGCCAACTCCCGCTAAACCGGCCGCTACTCCGGAGCCCGCCGCTACTGAGCCATCCATAGACCCCAAGCAGGCGAAGAAGGAAGAAGAGCGCAAAGCCAAGGAAGCCGAGAAGCTGAAAAAGGAGGAAGAGAAGAAGGCCAAGGAAGAAGAAAAGAAGAAAAAGGCCAACGAAAACGACCCCTTCGGCGGCTCCTAAGCCCCACCAAAAATACCCCGGCCACATGGTCGGGGTATTTTTTTGTTGCCTGGGCGCAATGTTTCGGTCGGGGGCCGCTGGCTGCAGACCGGGCCATACTTCTATCTTTGGCCTCTTCGCTTTCTGCTCTCCCTCCCCATGAACATTCCCATCATCCTCGGCCTGCTGGTGGCCGCCTACCTGCTTGGCTCTATTCCTACAGCCCTGTGGGTGGGTCAGCGCTTCTTCGGCCTCGACATCCGGGAGCATGGCTCCGGCAATGCGGGTGCCACCAATACCTTCCGGGTACTGGGCAAGAAGCCCGGCTCCTTTGTCATGGCCATTGACGTGCTAAAGGGCTGGGCCGCCACGTCGCTAGCGCAGGTGATGCTCAATCAAGGCGCCATCGAGGCTGGGCAGCTACTGTACTTCCAGCTGGCTTGCGGCATTCTGGCCATTCTGGGGCACATCTACCCGGTGTTTGCAGGCTTTCGGGGTGGCAAGGGCGTGGCCACGGTGCTGGGCATGATGCTGGCCATTGCGCCCGCCACGGTGGGCGTCTGCATCCTCGTATTCCTGGCCGTGCTGGCTACCACTCAGTACGTGTCCCTATCCTCCATGACGGCTGGCGTGGCCTTTGCGCTGCTCCAGCTGCTGCCCGCCTTCCGCCCTCAGAATCAGTTGCTGGTGTGGTTCGGCTTTATTCTGGCGGCCCTGCTCATTTACACCCACCGCGCCAACATCGGGCGGCTGCGGGCCGGCACCGAAAGCCGCGTGCCGCTGCCATGGAAGCGGAAGTAAGAATGGAGTAATTCCCTAAGATCGTGCGGGAAAGAGCAAATGATGCTTTCCGTCAATTTGACTTAGTACTAGAGGCTACACGGGGTCAGTAATTATGGCTTGCGTTGCTGTTTATGACTTTTACGATATTCATAAACAGAATAGCTAACCACAAAAATCATGATAAGACCTAGTACTAGCAGACCCTGTTGCCCTGCCGAAGAAGACCAGTCAACTCCACCACCACCACCAAAGGCTTTATTATGTAGACTTCTCATAGTAACGCATAGATAACCAATTCTAAGTGGATAGGCTGGTTATATAAGCTCCTAACTGTTTTCCAATTGTCAAACGAATTTAAGTATCGAACCTACCGAATATACAGCCCGATACACTTAATGTGGAGTTGCTGATGACCTGCTAATTCAGTTGATCCATCTGCTACCTTTACCTCCACATTCCCAACTAACCCCTGTGCCCGCATGGCTGCTACCCTCGAACAGAACCAGGACCGTTTTCTGAGTGAGCTACTGGACTGGCTCCGTATTCCCTCGGTTTCCGCCGACCCCAAGTTTCACGGCGACGTGCTGCGCGCCGCTGAGTTTCTCAAAGCTCGCCTCGAAGAAGTAGGCCTCGACAACGTGGAGCTGTGCCCCACGGCCGGCAACCCCATCGTCTACGGCGAGAAAATCATCGACCCCAGCCTGCCCACGGTGCTCGTGTACGGCCACTACGACGTGCAGCCCGCCGACCCCTATGAGCTGTGGACCTCGCCGCCGTTTGAGCCCGTTATCAAGGACGGCAAAATCTACGCCCGCGGCGCCTGCGACGACAAAGGCCAGGTGTACATGCACGTGAAGGCGCTGGAAGTAATGAACCAGGAAGGTGGCCTGCCCTGCAACATCAAAGTGATGATTGAGGGCGAAGAGGAAATCGGCTCCAACAACCTCGGCATCTTCGTGCGCGCCAATAAGGAGAAGCTGGCCGCCGACGTGATTCTGATTTCGGACACCGGCATGCTCGCCAACGACGTGCCCAGCATCGAAGTAGGGTTGCGCGGCCTGAGCTACCACGAGGTGGAAGTAACCGGCCCCAACCGCGACCTGCACTCCGGCCTCTACGGCGGCGCCGTGCCCAACCCCATCAATGTGCTCTGCAAGATGATTGCCTCGCTGCACGACGAAAACAACCACATCACCATCCCCGCCTTCTACGACAACGTAGCCGTGCTTTCGGCCGAAGAGCGCGCCGAGCTGAACCGCGTGCCGCACTCCGACGACGAGTTCAAGCAAAGCATCGGCCTGAAAGACATCTACGGCGAGAAGGACTACACCACCGTGGAGCGCATCGGTATTCGGCCCACGCTCGACGTGAACGGCATCTGGGGCGGCTACACCGGCGAAGGCGCCAAAACGGTTATTGCCAGCAAGGCCTTCGCCAAGATTTCGATGCGCCTCGTGCCCAACCAAACCTCCGAAGAAATTACGGCCCTGTTTCAGCAGCACTTTGAAAGCATTGCGCCGGCCGGCGTAACGGTAGTCGTGAAGCCCCACCACGGCGGCGAGCCGGTCGTGACGCCAACTGATTCGGTGGCCTACAAAGCTGCTGCCGATGCCATGGAAACCACCTTCGGCAAGCGCCCCATTCCTACGCGCGGCGGCGGTTCCATCCCGATTGTGGCCATGTTCAAGAGCGAGTTGGGCTTAGATACCGTGCTGCTCGGCTTCGGTCTTGACTCGGACGCCATTCACTCGCCCAATGAGCACTATGGCGTGTTCAACTTCCTGAAAGGCATCGAAACCATCCCGCACTTCTACCGCAATTACGCCGCGGCTATGAAGTAGGCTTTCGAATTGTCACTACAAAACAAAAAGGCCTCCGCACATCGTGCGGAGGCCTTTTTGTTTGGGTACTTAGCGTCGGCTAGTTGCTAAACTCGGGTTCGGGCTGTAGCGACTGGAGCAAACAGCTCAGCTGCAACTGAAACACCGAGTTACGCAACCCACTCCCGCTGCTGATGTCGCTGACGGCACCATTATATCGAACTCCAACCCCGAAGCCGCCGGGTGCGCGGTAGCCTACGCCTAGAACGTAGCCAATCTGAAACGACCGGAATCCGCCAGTTTCCACGCTTTTGAGACGGTTGCCGCGCCCGTCGGAATATTCGGTGTTTTGCGCCAGCAGCAATCCGAACTGCGGCCCCAGTTCCAATTCCATGTGGCCCGGCCTAAACTGTAGCAATACCGGCATATCAAGGTAGTGCAGGCGCTGCGTGAGTTGCTGGTTGCCTTCCTCAGCCTTCGTGCCTTTGCCTGAATACAGCAACTCGAACTCCAGCGCTGTGGTACCCGCTTTATTAAAAGTAGACGTAACCGTAACACCCGCCAGCCCGCCTACAAGCGTAGAGCCGCCCCGGGAGTTGGGCCCAGCGTAGCGGGCTAGGTTTAGGCCGCCCCGCAGCCCTATAGCAGACTGCTGGGCGTGGGCTGCCAGCGTCAGCCCAGTACATAATAGAGTAGAGAGAAGAAGTTTCTTCATAGAAAAAGAGAAGATGAATACAGAAATATCCGGTGGCCTGTACCAGGCACAGATGGCGCAAATTACGAACAATGACCTGCTTTCCAGAGCAGATTGGGGGAGTTTGCCGCAGGAGGGACATAGCCCGCTACCGGTTCGGGAGAAAATAGCCTGCGGAAGCCTGAAATGCTGAATGTATTCCGCCGATAAGAAATGAAAAAGGCCCGCTCCTACAGGAAGCGGGCCTTTACGCAGGAATACGGGGTAGCTTACTTGCCGCCGAACATGTAGCCTACATAGAACTGGAAAGCGCTGTTACGTACTTTTGGCTCTTCTTCCAGGTCCAGATCAAATACGTTTGCGATACCGCCATTGTAACGCAGGCCCAGGTTCAAGCCACCGTCGAGTTGATAGCCCAGCCCGGCTGCGTACCCGAAGTCAACCGTTTTGAACGTGTCTTTCACATCATCCGACTCGTCTTCGTATTTGGATTTGGCTGAAGCTAGAATGCCCAGTTGCGGGCCAAGCTCAAAGAACAGGCCGCCAGCATTTACTTTGAGCAGCACCGGAACATCGATGTAGTTCAAATTCAGCTTTGCTTTGCTGTCCTCGTCGCTCTGAGTGCCTTTCACCGAATACAGCACTTCCGGCTGCACCGAGAACATGTCGTTGATACCCAGGTTCAGGGCAACCCCAGCCAGAGGGCCTACTTTCGATGAAAATCCCTCGGCATCGTCGCCTGAGAGAGTTGCCAAGTTGATACCGCCTTTGATTCCAACTTTCACTCCTTGAGCGTGGCTCCATGAAGTCATGCCGGCTACCATGGCCAAGGCGAGGAATACTTTTTTCATAATGAGGATAATAGTGAGAGGAGAAAAATGGAGCTGCTTTTTGCAGCGCGCAAAGGTAGTACTGATTCTATATTTCAGCTTTCACCCGTGCTAAAAAATAGAAGAGAAGCACAAAAAATAGCGGCCCTTCCAGAGAGAAAGGGCCGCTGCTTTTCATGAGGTACCGGGAGGCTTATTTGCCGCCGAACATGTAGCCTACATAGAATTGGAAAGCGCTGTTACGCGTTTTCGTCTGGTAGCCCATAATTTCTTTGGGAGGGTTGGTAATGCCGCCATTGTAGCGCAAACCCAGGTTGAAACCGTTGTCGAGCTCGTAGCCGAGGCCCGCCACGTAGCCGAAATCAACCGTGTTAACGGCATCCTTGATGTCTACTTCTTCGCTGTCGAACTTGGCTTTGGCTGAGGCCAGTATGCCCAACTGCGGACCTACTTCGAAGAACAGACCATCAGCATTTACTTTCAGCAATACTGGGATATCGATGTAGTTCAGGTTCTGCTTGAAGCTGCTATCGTCTTCATCTTGGGCGCCTTTCACCGAATACAGCACTTCTGGCTGCACCGAGAACATGTCGGTGATACCTAGGTTCAGGGCAACACCAGCCAGAGGACCTACTTTGAGGGCGGCACCATCGGAATCTTCACCGGCAAAAGTGGCCAAGTTGATACCGCCTTTGATACCAACCTTTACTCCTTGGGCGTGGCTCAATGAAGCCATGCCGGCTACCATAGTCAGGGTGAGGAATACTTTTTTCATGATGATATAGGGGGAAATGAGGAACTGCTTTTTTGCAGCGCGCAAAGGTAGCGTTGTTTCTATACTTCAGCTTCTATCCATGCTAAAAAATATGTGCGGCGGCGCAGACTGACACCGGACCACACAAAAACAGCGGCCCTTCCTGAACGAAAAGGCCGCTGATTGCAAGAGTAAAAAGAAAGCTTAATTGCCGCCGAATACGTAACCGAGCTGCAGCTGAAACACAGAATTGCGCACTTTGCTGTCGTCGCCGCTGCCATCTTCGTTTTCGAAGATGTTGCCAATGCCGCCATTGTAGCGTACCCCAACACTCAGGCCGCTTTCCAGCTGGTAGCCAACGCCAGCAATGTAGCCGAAGTCCACTCGGTTGTAGCCGTCTAGGTCCGAGTCCGAGTCCGAGTCTACTTCTTCGCCGTCTACCGTCACTTTCGATTTCTGGCCCAGCAGAACACCTACCTGAGGACCCAACTCGAAAAATGGACCATCGGCATTTATTCTGAGCAGTAGCGGGACATCCACGTAGTGGTAGGTCTGCTTGGCTTTGAGGTCAAGGTCGTCTTCCTCGTACTGGAAGCCTTTCTGCGAGTACAGCAATTCGGGCTGGAAGGAGAGCAGGTCGGAAAAACCGAAATTGGCCGTCAGGCCCCCGTTGAAGCCTAACTTGTACTTCGCGTCCTCGGTGTCGTCGCCGGAAATACTTGCATACGAAGCGCCTACTTTCACACCAAGTTTCACGCCTTGCGCATGGCTGAACGAGGCTGCACCAGCAGCCAGAGCTAGAGTGAGAATCAGTTTTTTCATAATGCGATACCTGAAGAGTGGAAAAGGGGTAATGCGAGACGCCTCGCGACGCCCTAAAATACTATTTGTTTCAGTAAAAGGTTATGTATCTATATATGAATTATCTGAAGCGCGTGAGTGCAAGCTCATGGTTTACAATACTGTATGCGCAGTATTCTCGTGCCATGCGCCTTAGCAATGGCTTTTCAGAACTGCAGCATACAAAAAGCGGCGGCCCCACACTGGGAGCCGCCGCTTTTTGTATGTTAGTCAGACAGACTTATTTCGTCGGAATCAGGTAGCCTAGCTGCACCATATACGCCGAGTTGAAAGCCCGATCCTCATCAGAACCGTTTACATTCTTGGTGTCGAACAAGGTTTTGAAGCCTTGGTTGTAGCGTACTCCTACGCTGAAACCGCCGGCAGTCTGGTAGCCGAGGCCAGCTACACCGCCAATATCAAAGCTGGCGAGGTCCTCTTTTGAGTCGCTGGTGTCGCTTTCGTTTTTATCCTTGGTTCCGTCGCGGTACTTGGTAGTATACTGGATTTCTTGGCTAGAGCGCGCCATGTAGCCTACCTGCGGGCCAAGTTCGAAGAACAGGCCGCCCGTATTGATTTTGAAGAGCAGCGGAACGTCGATGTAAGTAAGTGACCGGTTGTATTCAAACTCTTCTTTGGCGATGTTGCCGCTAGCTGGGCCATCCACGGTGCTAGTGATGCTGTACCCCTTGCGGTTTACCAGAATTTCTGGCGCAAACGAAGCAAACCCGTCGCTGGTAACAGGAATCGTGAAGGCCAGACCGGCGTTGAAACCCGGCTTGTATTTCACGTTGCCATCAACCCCGGTGATTTTCTCAGAGTCGCGGCCATTGATATTGGAATAGGTACCGCCGACTTTAACGCCGATACGGAAACCACCTGCATCCTGGGCATGGGCAATAGAGGCAACTGACGCCAACGCCAGCGTGAGGGCAAGAGACTTTTTCATAAAAGGAGGGGGGGTGAGGTAGAAACCACAGGCCAGCAACACTACCAGTGCTACATTCAGCATGGTTTTCAAGGACTCATATCGGAAAAGGATCTGCTGAGGTTTCAGAATAACACAAAATTCTTAAATAAGTACTGTTTGAGTATCAACGTGTTTCCACCAAAGCCCAACAGCACTAATGGCTTATGCTTTGCCGCCCTCCAGGTGAGTTTCCGTCACGTGGCAAGAGAATTTATTGCGGAAACTGCCCGGCGCCGTGGTTCCTTCATGTTGCATCAAGCACGTTTCGCTACTTTTGAAGGGCTGGCTAGTAGCACTATGATGATTCGATATGGTTTAGGTTTGTTGCTTCTGCTGGGAGCCACAGCCCTCTGCAGCTGCCCGGCCCAGGCACAGACAGAAAGCGGGAAAGGGCCACTGATACTTGGTGCGTATGCGCAGGGTAGCTTCGTTATTGCCCATACCCCGGCCGTGAAGCACTTAGCTGTGTCGCACCCCACCGGGGTTGAGCTGAATCTGCAGCGCCAGACCAATGGCTCGGAGCCATGGCATAGCTGGTACCGCTACCCCAAACTAGGTGTGGCGCTGGTTTATTACGACTATCACAATCCGGTGCTGGGGCGCTCCTATGCTGCTACAACCTATATCAATAAGAGCTTCCTACGGACTCCCCGGCACGAGGTGAATTTCCGGATTGGGACGGGGTTGGCTTACTTCTCCAATCCGTTCAACCTCGAAACCAATCACAAGAACACCATCGTCAGTTCGCGGCTGAACGCCACGATGCAGATGCGGCTGGAGTATGATGTGGCCGTAGCCGAACACCTGGGTCTTTTGGTTGGGCTGGGCCTGAACCACTATTCCAATGGCGCTACCACCAAGCCCAATTTTGGCATCAATCTGCCCACTGTTTTTGTGGGTTTCAACTACCATCAGCAGCGGCCGTTTGTGCCCACCACTGTCCCAGCTGATGATACGCCCGCTGACTTAGGCCATAATTTCCTGAACCTGAGCACCAGTCTGGGATTTAAGCAGCGTAGCCCCATCGACCGGCAGAAATACCTGGTGCATTCCGTGTCGGTGCTGGGTGGGCGGCGTGTGGGGCGCAAAAGCAACCTGCTGGTAGGACTAGAAGGTTTCTACGACCGGAGCCTCATTCAGGAGCAGCGCGACACGGCCCGTAACGCTGACACGCTGCCCGACGTGAAAAAAGCCGGCGTGCTGGTAGGCCACGAATTGCTTTTCGGCCGGCTGGCTGTCGTCACGCATCTGGGTTTCTACATCTACAATCCATACAAGTCCAATAAGTTCTACTACGAGCGAATCGGTCTGAAATACCACGTGACTGACCGGCTGTTCGGTGCCGTAGACCTGAAAGTACACCGAGGCTCCGCCGATGTGATAGAATGGAAAGTAGGCGTAAAGCTGTAAATGGGAAAATGTTTCAGGAGCGGTTTGAGTAGTTTCAGAAGGTGAATCTGACGATTGGGCGAAGTAGAGTTGCGCCTGGCAGACCGAATGCGGACTTTGCTTCTGTCGTTTGGCTCGCAACTCAACTCTCCTCGTCCTTGTTACGCATGGAAACTCTCCTGCTCTACAATCGTTGGCTGCACATTGCAGCTGGTTTTCTGGGCTTTTTTGTGGCGCCGGCAGCGCTGTACGTGCGTAAAGGTGGGGCCGCACACCGGCTGTGGGGGCGCGTCTTCTTTTGGGCAATGGTAGTAGCCGGGTCTACGGCTATCTTTTCGGCTGTAGTGAATGGCCTTACATTTCTGCTTCTGACAGGCATTTTCAGCCTCTATCTGGCCTGGTTCGGCTACCGTTCTCTGTATCTCAAAAAGCTCCATCAAGGCCAGCGGCCCGCGCTTGTTGATTGGGTAGGAGTAGGGGCCGGGTTGCTGGTTTTCGGCGGCACGCTGGCATATGGCTTCCTATCCGGCACGGTGCCTTCATTGGTATTTGGTGCCATTGGGCTGATGACTACCGGCCGGCAGTTGTGGTCGTACGTGCAGACTACGCCCCCAGCACCGGGCCAATGGCTCCTTAACCATATATCGGGCTTCGTAGGCTCCTACATTGCAGCTGTTTCGGCTTTCTCGGCTACCAGTTTGCATTTCATCCCTTGGCCCTGGAATTTCCTATGGCCCACGCTGCTCATGGTGCCACCTATGATTTGGGTACAGAACCGCTACAAGGCCAGATTCCGGCAGGGCCAGCACCCCGGTGCCGTAGTAGAGGTGCGGATTCAGCCGGAAGCCGCCTGACAGCCGCCTGATTATACTGCCTGCCTGCGTGCTAGCTGCTGGTTGATACGTTTAATTAAGCCTGGCCCTTCGTATACAAACCCGGTGTATAGCTGTATCAGCGAAGCGCCGGCATCCAGCTTTTCCAGTGCATCGGCTGCCGAGTGAATACCGCCCACTCCAATTATGGGTAAGCCTCCTTGGCTATGGCGGTGCAGATAACGGATAACCTCTGTAGCCCGCTGGCGCAGTGGGCGGCCGCTCAGGCCACCTGCTCCAAGGGAAGCTACATGTCCGGCTGGCGTTTGTAGCCCCTCCCTACTGATGGTTGTGTTGGTGGCCACTAGGCCGCTGAGTTTGGTTTCGCGCGCAATCAGTAGGATATCGTCGAGCTGCGTATCGGTGAGGTCGGGCGCTATCTTGAGCAGTAGGGGGCGGGGCACGGGCAGCGTGGCGTTGCGTTCCTGCACCTGTTGCAGCAACCGAATAAGCGGCTCCCGTTCCTGCAGCTGCCGCAGTCCCGGCGTATTCGGCGACGACACATTCACTACAAAGTAGTCGACTACCGCGTGCAGGGCCTCTACACAAGCCACATAGTCATTGGCTGCCTGCTCGTTGGGGGTATCCTTGTTCTTGCCAATATTGCCGCCGATGATGATGCCGGCCGGCCGGTCATGGCGCAACCGTTCGGCTGCGGCAGTTGCCCCCTCGTTGTTGAATCCCATGCGGTTGAGCAGGGCCTCATCTTGCGGCAGCCGGAATAAGCGAGGTACCGGGTTTCCAGGCTGCGGCCGTGGCGTCACGGTTCCTATTTCTACAAAGCCAAAGCCCAGTGCTGCCAGCTCCGTCGTAAACTCGGCATTCTTGTCGAGGCCGGCTGCCAGCCCTACTGGGTTTCGGAAGCGCAACCCAAATACTTCTCGCTCCAGTCCGGGGTACTGGAAATCGTAGATCCTCCGCAACAGCGCTGCTGCACCGGGTATGGCATGGGCTCGTTTGAGGTTGTCGAATACCAAGTGATGCGCTTTCTCCGCATCTAACCGAAAAAACAGAGGTTTGAGTAAGGCTTTGTACATAATGCGTCGCAAAGTTGCCGGCATGCAAAGCTCCCATTTATTCCGTTAGCAAGCATTCTGACGCTTGTCTTGCTCACCGGAAAATTTATTTATGGTATATAGTGCTGAAAGCTAGTGGTATTTGGCTGCCAAAATCCTGCGGCAGCCAGCAAAGACAACGAAATGTTTGGAGGAAACGAATACAGCTAGTACTTTTGCAATCCCTTCCGCAGAAAGCGTTTTTCTGGAGGGAACTGATTCTGTAGCTCAGCTGGTAGAGCAATACACTTTTAATGTATGGGTCCTGGGTTCGAATCCCAGCGGGATCACCAAAACCCTCATTTGCGACGCGCAGATGAGGGTTTTTTGTGCTTGTTCTATTGGGCTTCAGTGT
The DNA here is from genome assembly GCF_014250515.1 of Hymenobacter sediminicola. Lineage (NCBI taxonomy): Bacteria > Pseudomonadati > Bacteroidota > Cytophagia > Cytophagales > Hymenobacteraceae > Hymenobacter > Hymenobacter sediminicola. The sequence goes on from NZ_CP060202.1 coordinate 666,004, forward strand.
AAGCCACGTGCAGGTGGAGCAATTGCTTGAATTTTTCAAACCACACGTGCGAACTCCCTACAGATCTGGGGCCTGTTGCAACCGAACTTGAAAATCTGTTAGCCAGCCCAACCCTCCCTATCGAGGCTGCGGTATTGGATGGCTTCGGCTAGATGTTCGATGCGGATGTCATCTGCGCCGCCCAAGTCGGCGATGGTGCGGGCTACTTTTAGAATTCGGTCGTAGGCACGGGCTGAGAGGCCGAGACGCTCCATAGCGGTTTTGAGCAGCGTACGGCCAGCATCGTTAATCTGGCATATGTCCTTCACCATCTGGGGCGGCATCATGGCATTGGAATGGATGTCGGGGAAATCGGTGAAACGTTTGGCTTGCACCTGCCGTGCTTGGTCTACCCGCAACTGAATTTCCTGACTGCTCTCCGCCTTGCGTGTTTCCGTCATCTGGTCAAACGTCACGGGCGTCACTTCCACGTGCAGGTCAATGCGGTCTAGGAGTGGGCCGCTGACCTTGTTGAGGTAGCGCTGCACCACGCCCGGTCCGCACACGCATTGTCAAATTTAGAAACCAACGATAAAATACTGAGGGATTCGGGCACTTTCGCACTAGAAGTAAGTGAGAATTTTACAAAAGTCCGTGATACTATCTTAGAAAATACTACTACTCAATGATTGTGTCTTGAAATAACACGGCGGCCTAGACAAGGACAAGATTGATATTTCTACACCTTATAGGGCAATGCTCTTGGCTCGACGGTCAAGTAATGGCGCAGTTCATCATTACGCTCAGCCTTTAGCTGATGAATTTTTTTGCATTAGCAGAGTTTGTAAAAATGAAAATAATGCAATGTGCTGATTTTCTTCGGAAGGAGTATTTACTGCTATAAGCCGAAGAGGCAACGTTCAACAACTACCTACAGTAAGTCAACAATTATATTATGAGCTTTCTATTAAGGCCAACAGTTGATTAATAGCATTTTCGTCTATCGGCCGCTGATGTGCTAATTCGACCCTACAGTGCCGCAATAGTTTCAATTCTTCTACAAGCACGTTTCCGTACTTGCTTAGTTCTGGCTTAGTGCGCAAGTAAAACAAATCACCTAGCTCTAGTTCTGCTACGTCATTTATCTGCACAGTATGTGTTTTGCCTAACGGCTTTGTATGTGGCAAAAGATTATTTAAGTCTTCTCTATATAATTCTAGTAAGTGATGACGCCGCTGTTCTAAAAACGGGAGAATAATTTTTAACTGCCCCTCCCAGATTCGACTTTGAATATAATCGTAACGTTCATGTAGTGCCAGTAGCCCCGGATGTAGACAGGACCTTTCTTCAAGCGTTGCCCACTCGCCTGTATACCATAGTTTCAGCGCGATTTCAGGTGGAGGTTCTGGTGTTTGTAATGCTAGCGGCTGGGACTGCCAACCACGCTTTTCTGCAACTTGGCGTAGGAAAGAAGTTGGATTTAGCAGCGTAGCAAGGGGTTGATTTACTAAGCTAATGGCTAATAAAGGGTCGGTCGGAGCTAGTGCCGAGGCGATGGCTTGGCGAAGTTGCTGGAGTAGAGGTTGCATTGGTTGCAACGTATCTAAATTCGCAAAGCGCATGAATAACTTTAAGTCATCAAACGCAATTTGGCTGCCATAGCTATGAACCAGCAGATTTGTATTTGCTGTTGGAGCCAGTGTAGCTGCTTCTCCTTCTAAAAGCAATAGAAAAGTTGTTCTGTTGATTTGTTCTTGGTCTTTCAATTCGTGTTGATAGTTTTCCAAGAAGTTGCTCCATAAACGCACGGCGGGTAATGACAAATTACGCAACAACAAACGGCACCCTCTGAAGCCTGGCTGGCAACAGAGATGAGCATTGCTTTTGTCGTGGATAAAGTCATGCTCTTCCAAACCGAATTGCTCGTACAACCAACCGAGTAATTGCCATTCCTCCAGGTTTTCTGTTGTAATCGTCGGCAAGCGCTTCCATCGCTGTGGTTGGCTGCTGCACCACTCTAATTGCTTGGAGACTGCTTCATAAAATCCCGCGGGTAGATGCATTGGCAACCGCACTACAACACACCGTCCACGGTCTAAGTCATCGGCTACAGTGGCCACTAATTGGTGTGGCCCCGGGAGTTCCCACCAACTGCCTGGGCCTTGTTGTATCGCCCTCACTTGTATAATGATGCTATGTGCTGTTCAATGCGAATAGTACCGCGTTCTGCAGCAGGGACTACTAAGCCTAAAATCTCTGCCCATTTCAGTGCTGATGCGATAGCGCCAACAGATTCTTCTGGTAAAAAACCTTCTAAATCCGCCTGCGATAAGGCTTCGGTTGCAGAACTGAACGTGGCAAGTATGCGCAACACTTTGTCTTCTGTCGAGTTAGAAAGAATACCCCATTGAGCAGCCTTAGCATGCTCCTGTACATAAGCTTCTAGCAACTCAAGAGAATCTGCCGGGCTGTCGTGTAGTGCCAGATGCTCCAGGAAGTAAAAGAGTGCATCATACCATCCACCCGTTAGTTCACGAATACGTGCTGTGTAAGATGGTATCTCTGCAGCTTCCTTCATCCACTGGGTCAGGGTTTGAGATTGCCAAGCATGCAACTCTAGCAGATTCACCCTAGCGTTGAAGAACAACTCGAAATGCTTTGTTTTATGATTTAAAACACGCAAGAGTTTAGCGGGGTCCATTAAAAAGACTACGTGCATTCGTCGCATATCCGACGTTAAACCACGCGTCAAATCAACAGTAAACTTGACGAGGTCCATGCTGTAGCGATCTCGAACCAAGACCACTGTTGTCTTAAAATTGGGCCGGGCATCCTTGATTTCTTCTAATTCTTTGCGGCATCGTCCCTCATCATTTGCATCTTTCAGCAATACAAAATGAATGTCGCCTTGACTCTTCAGAAAATCTTCAACCTTTTTCAGTCCTGCCGCTTCACTGCCGCGAATAATAGTAGTGCCATTAGCGCGAATGATGGCATATTGAGAAGCGGTTAAAGGACTGGGGAGACGCGTTTGATGACCAGTTCCGCCATAGAAATCACGTGCTAAATCAGCTTGGTAAGCGCCTGGAATGGGGGTGTGGTGGAAGGTAGATAACTCCCGTTCAATATCTGGAAGCGTCCCTAGTAGTTGACGCAGGTTGGGTGTGCGCAAGTGGTAGGTTTCAGTTGCTGGAATACGAGTCGCGATACTTAACTCCTCTACTTCTTCCAGTAAAATTTGAAAGTCAGCATCCGCACTGTGTGGGCCAAAGGCTGCGGGCCAATAGTCCCGTGCCGCTTCATGCAGTTGTCGGTTAGTAAGTCCTTCAACGGCGGGTTCACTGTATAGCTCTGCTACCTCATGTGAAGCTAGCAAATACGCAAGTAATTTAAAGCGCGGGTTCAAATCCAGCGTAAGCAAGAACTTAGCACGAATGTCTCCTCGTGCTTTTATGGACGCACTAGTGACATCGTGCTCTCTGATACAGTAATAAGGTCGTTGCCCAGCTTCAGGCGAAGGATATGCGGTGTATAGATGTGTAAGGAGCCGGTCACAAAACAGTTGAATCAAACTAGGGAAATAATTAGTGGCGACTAATATTTCAGTTACTAATTCGTCTTTCTCAAACTCGAATCCTAAGCTCTCCAGGGGGCGGCGAACCAATTCCTCGGCTTGGCGGGCCTCATAGTTTGCAATAAGTGGCCCAATACATACCGCTGTGCCCAATTGTGACAAAGGCTGATTGGGTAAACGATAAGTACGTTGCACGTTGTGTGTACCTGAAAAGACTACCTTAAAGCGACGGTCGGTATCGTCCATAAGGCTTTTGAACAGGTTCGTGTACTCGAATTGCTGAGCCGCGTCTTGGTTAAGAAACTGGTCGGCTTCATCCAAGAATAGCAGCATGCGACGTTTAGATTCGCCTTGTATCCATCGCCGAATATAGTCCAATACTTTTTTCGGCCCGACATTGGAAAGGCTCTTAGTGGGTAGAATAGGTAAATTTGTGTTTTGTAGTAGCTTAACTAGTTCTTCTACCAAATTCTTTATTGGGTGGCCTTCAAAGCCAAGCAGCCTGATATCGAGAAAAAGTACTAATTCATCTTCTTCCGGGCAGTGAAATTCGCGTTGAATATCACGCAGAATAGCGGTTTTCCCAAGTTGCCGCCCACCATATACTAGGCAAGAAGAATTAGAGGAGCTACTTCTCAATTGCATCTTTTCTTCCTCTCTGCCATAGAACATTTCTGGCGGGAGGTTGCTACCACCGGTTATGTAAGGCTTAACGTAAGTGAAAGGCAATGTCAACTGAAAAAACAATGGCAACCGCGGCCGTTGCAAGCCAGCAGTTGCTAGATACAGCAGCAACAGCCGGTCAAAGACTAAAAATGTTTTTTTGCGTTCGCGACTCAAACTGGCTAAATCGTTCCGCTGAGCGGCATTTAGCGCATGAAAATAAAAAACAATAATGGGCTTGCGAGATAGGCCTCGCTCGCTAATGGAGTCTACCCTTTCAAAAAGTTCTTCTACGTCTCCTACTCGCGTCCACACCAGTAAAAGCCTATATGCACCTTTTGCATCGGAAGCAAACGCAGCAATCGGACATAGGTCTTTACCACGCACAAACATCTTTTCGACATCCAGCGCCTCAAACCCTTGACGTCCAGAGGAAGGAGCCGTTAATACTAATTCGGGCTGGGGAAATCCAACGAACTTTAACAATTGGACAAGTGCCTGCTGGTTAGGTCCGCCGATAGCAGTACGATTGGCTCGAAGTTCCTGCCAGTCAATCAATGCTTGGCTAGCTTCTAGCCTTGCTTTCTCATCTATTGATTCTAAATCTTGACCAGCTAGTGTTTTCCCCTCTCTCAAAGCTTTTACATGTTCGTCGGGCGACGCTCCGGTAAGAGCAGATTCAAGTAAAGGGAAACGGTTTACGAAGAATGTTTTGAATTCTGATTGGTCGATGTTATTTGTGGTTATGTCAACATCGTTCATGAGTTGAGCCACATAATGGTGCGCAACACTGACGGAGCTCTCACTAAGGGCTCGCGCTACCCGTTCGGTATTTGCCTGCTGTCTAGACTCAGGCAATTTCTCAATAAGTCGTGCCAGTTCTTCGCTTACAGTAGCAACGCTTGATTCACGCGTTGTTTCCAAGCGTTGCTGCCAAGCTTTTAACTGACGGTGCAGATAAGGAAAATTAAGGGGTAAAGTCTCCGGCAGTGGTTTAGCAAGGAGGAGATTACGCTGATTATCTAATAGAAGGCTGCATTCTGCGCGCATTTGCTCGCTTATGTAGCCCTTTCGTACTCCTGTTTCAACAGCTTGCGCTGTTAGATTAATCGCGTGAGTTAAGTGTTGCTCTTGGGCACGCCAATCGACTAAGTAGCTTTGACGAGGAAAATCAGCTGACCCTCCTAATTCTCGCAGTGCTGGCAAGTAGCTTCGGATATATTGGCATGCTTGAAAATTGCCTTCCTTTAAATGATATTGATAGGCTGCCACCCAACTGAGTTCACCTTCCTTGGCCGCTTGCTGTAAATTGGATAGTTGATAACTAGGTTCACCTACCAATTCACTAGTGGGCCCCAACTCGATGCCTTTGCTTCGGAATAGGGGCAGCGTAAGTATTTGAAATGCACTGGGCTCTGGTAGTGTGCTGATTGGCGTTCCCCCTAACAATTTTTGCACCTGGTCTAAGGCATTCGCTAATAGCTCCAGCGCAACCAGTGAATAGCTGGCTGTTTCGCGCTTGCGGCTATCGACTATATCACCTTGAGCCAAGGCCAGCAAGCGCGTGAGTTCACGGCAAAATTCTTGGTCTTGGCTCTCTTGATAGGGTATGCCCTCTGATGTGGGGCGCTTGGCCTGCAAGTCCAGCCAGGCGGCAGAAATATCAAGTAAGGGAGCTAGATGGGTTCTAAACCAAGGCCACACATGCCGGTTAGGCGCTAATTCCAGATTTGCTTCGTGGAGCTTACGTTGCAATGAGGCCTCATTTTGCAATTCAACAACCAATCGCCGTGCTGTATCCATCTGCCCTTGCGAGGCTGCTGGTCGGGTCAAGACATTCAGTAACTGGCCGATGGGCTGCTCACGCTTCAAGCAGTGGCGCCAGAATACTGTAATCGGATGGTTTTTCCGTTGCCTAAACTCCGCGTGTTGGTATTGGTCAGCCCATTGATTAAGCTTTGTCTGTATTTCCTTGAGCTGTTGTTGCCATTGCTGGTCGGTCTGGTAGTGCTGCAGTAGCGCTGGCTGCAAAGGCTCTAATGCATTGCGAGTCAAAATGTGCAAACACAAATTATTCACGTTCGCAAAACCTGGCAGCCCATTACGAAGCAATTCCTGCGCTTGGGTGATTGGGGCCACGAGTGCAGGCCATAAGGCCGCGGCTAACACAACGGCTCTCCCTTGCCAGGTCAGAAAACTAGAGCCAGCAGGAAGGTCTAAAACCGGTTGAATGGCTTCTGAAAATACAGTACTCAGCGTGGTTGGCCCAACGCGCAGTTCTTGGGTAACAGCCAAGCATTTCAATAGCCAAGCAGGTAGTGGATTGTGTTGATTCACCACTTCCACATGATGGGGGCCTGTAGCGGCTTCAGTTAAGCGCCAAGCAAGTGCAAATCGACGTTGTTCAAGCAAATCCCACTGTAAAGGCACTAGCCATTCCGGATAAGTGACCGTCGTCTGAATATCTCCTTCAAAATCGATTATTGAAGGGTCGTTAATATCATCTTCGACCTTTTGTGGAATCGTTATTAAGGGTGGATGAGGGTATTCATGCTGACTTTGTGCGCGTGATTTCTCCCCGGCAGCAGGCAATGAGTCGGTAGGTAATTCTAGAGGGGTGGGCCGTAAATCATGTAATAGATCTACCGGTGTGCCTTTTACTTCTTCTTCGACCTCGGCTGTGCCTTGATGAACATCCGTCACAAACTCCTTGCCGTCCATGCCTTGTGATGGTTCAGAAATAGGTGATGTGACTGGATGCGGAGCTTCTATTGCTGTTTCTAAGGTCACCTCTTGGATTTCTTCCGCGATACCGAGTGGTGACTTTATTTCTACTCCGACCTCTACGGTCTCGGATGCAATTGCTTCCTCGCTGGCTAAATACAAATTTCCTCGAAGCAGGGCTATTACGACGGGAGTAGACAATGCCGCATATAGCGCTTGTGCAGCTGAACCATCATCAGTTATGCTATGTGCCTTTTCGGGAGAAGCAGCGATTGCCACTAACAGCGCCAGCGGGTGGGTTCCTGTGGCTATCTCGTGACTACTAGGGTGTTCAGACGGGGGGGGGGTAGCCGCTATTTTTGTAGATAATGTGTTCGCTGTCTCATAAACGTCCGCTAGAGGATTGAATTTTGCAATCGATTGGTGCCTGACATAATGTACCAGTGCGAGTACTTCCAATGCCTTTTGTTGCGTATCGACTGCATGTTGCGCTTGCTGGTGGGCGACATTCACTTCCGTCAAGCCCAAGCGCAAGTAGTTCAAGTTTGCATCGGGTGGCGGTACTGGCAGGTTAATGGCCGGATGAAGCGCCGCTGTTGCATTGAACCAAGTGATTGCTGCCTGGTAGCGCGTATTAATCTCGGCAAGCATGTCCACTTCTTTGTCAATTGAGAGTGGAATTCGCCCCAGTCTCAACTGCTGCTCGTAATTGAGTAATTTGTCTGCCAGCTTAGCTATATCAACTTCAAGAGCTTCAAACGCAACTTCAGAGAAAGGCTCTGGAGTAGAATTAGACTCAATTTCGTCGGGCCGGGGGAGAGCAGCAGGTTGATTTTTGGGAACTAAGCTGTTGAGCTTGGCGACTGAATGCAAACTTTCGGAAGTGACTTTGATACCGCGTAATAGGTTTGTTTCCGCACTTCCAGCAAGGGAATCCTCTTTAGATTTATTGATTGAATAAATATTGCCTTCTTCCCCCGTTGGCAAATTATTGTTCGTATCGACTGCGATTGCCGACCACCCTAAAAGCGCAGCCATGAGCGTTACTTCTTCATCAGTCGCATCCACCATCAAGGAACTGCCCGCTGGATAGAAGAATTGCTCTTCACCGCGTTGCAATACATCGGTCTTAATCAGCGATTTAACTATTTGTGCTGGTTTTTGGCTAGGTACAGCAGGTATTGAATAGCCGGCTTCACGTAATGCATTGGAAACCTGCCGCCGCAGTATTTTCTGCTGCTGGTACCAACTGTCGAGCAGCAGTTTGCTCACCTTGGGTTGGCCGTGTGTACCGTAGTAAATAACGCTTTCGAGCAATGATTTATGAGAGGAATTGCTCCATGCATACACCTGTCCTGTTTCAGGATGACGTTGAGGCAAGGACCTTAGGATACTGGTCCGGCTGCTGGCGATGGTTAACGAAGCAATTTTGCGCTTTAAAGTATTGCTTATGTATCGGTAGAAGTTCATCAAATTAAGACGTGTTGAACCCGGAGTGGTTAGATGGCTTTAACTCCTAATACGGAGGCAGGAAAAGTGGTCGGAAAACGTAGAGCTTATATCTATTGTAGTATTTTGTTAATAAAATATTTCTTTAAGAATAGGGATAAGTGATTGATTAATAGCGGGTGAACAATTCAGTTCTTCTTGAGCTAGGCTTAAGGACATACAATATATGACAATCACCAACAAGTGAATGGACTGACGACTAAACGGTTGGGCCTCCCGCAAATACGGGAGGCCCAACCGTTTAGTCGTCAGTCCATTTCTCGTTGAGTGCCCATTTAGTATGGGGACCAATATCGTAAGCCGTCACTTCAGTGCGGTGATCAGTACCTAGGGAGTCGATAAGCTCCGCACTTGCCCATTTCACATTATCTGTATCCCCCTTCGCAAAAAGGGCTTCCAGCGAAGCTTGTTGCTCAATATTGGGAAGCAAGTCGTATATCTCGAAAAGGAGAATTTCTTGGTTAGGCAGCCGTTTCGCCCTTCGCATAGGTGCTTGAACGGTACACGCATAAGTATAATCTACATAACGGAATTCATGCTTTGGCAAAATATCCGTGGTTAGTAGTTCTTCGCAGAATTCACGCCATTGGTTGGTTTCGCGGTCCTTTTGGGATTGGAACCAGTCAAGCATTTTCAATACCCACCAGCCCCGAACAAGGAATCGCAAATCGCTTTTTGCAATACCATGGTCCGTAGCAAATTGCTTATCGGGTTTAACATGGTACTTATTGAAGACTTTAATGGCTCCTGGAAAAGCCTTGTATGCGCCACCAACCAGTTGATAGTAGTCGCGCTTACGGTTCTTGACGAGCAAGTACTTGCCCTTCACTTTAATGCGAAACAAGTACGAAATGGATAACCGTACCTCCTGATTTCGGTATATGACCCGTGCTTTAAACCACAAAGGGAATCGATGCAGGTTGTAAAACATCTCCACTAATGCAGCAAAGACTGGCGTCGATATCAGGTTTACCAGCAGACTAACTCCCAACGCTGCCCAAGGGCTAGTTGCCTGCGGATAAACTTGAATCAGGAAGACAACCGTTACACTCAGTGGTATGACCAAGAGCAACGCCAGTGTTGTTTTTGTAGCCTGGCTCATTTGATTTGTGGACTAGGAACGGTTTGTGTCAAAGCATTGTGGAGCACCTTGAAAGTCAGTGGGCTATCGGGGTAAGCAGCAGCTACTGCAGCAGGTAGCAATCGCAGTCGGAGGTCGGAAAAGGAATACCCTACCCCTTCATTCTTTTCCGGCCCGGTCCGGTCGACTAATTCTTCCACCTCTTTGGGCGTCAGTTTAACGCCTGCTAGCTCCTGAGTCAGCAACGCCCGACGCTCTTCGGCTGTTGGCCGGTCAAACTTCATGACCACGGCCGCCCGGCGCACAATTGCTTCATCGAGAAAATGCAAGCGATTGGTTGCTAAAAACACAATCGCGCGACCAGCTAATGCCCGGGTGTCGTCAATCTTCTGGATTAGGGTATTGACAGCTGCCTTTTCTTCTTGGTGCATCTGTGCGGTAGCGCGAGTGGTGGCGATAGCATCGGCTTCGTCGATGAATAGGAAACCAATACGTTTTTCGCCAGCGACTTTTTTCAGCTCTTCAAATGCTTGATTGACAAGCTTTGCCATTTGCCCGTGTACTCCGTCGCCCCGCACACGCGTGCTGAGCTTCATGAAGTACCCTGTCTTGTTCAGCTCTACTAGCATCTGGTTGGCGATAACCTCCGCCGACACGGTCTTGCCTGTACCCGCGTCACCTTCAAGGATAATAAGAGGATGGCGGTCGGTTAAGGAGCGCAAAATGGGCAACTCACAATGGTGGTGCTTCTGGCTCCACACATTGAGCCCTTTCGGGTCAAGCAACAGCTTTAAGTTGAAGTGAATTTGCTTAAATCGGTCGTCGAAGCCAACTAAGTGTTTGGCACGCTCAACCAATTCGGCGTTGGGCAACTCGGTCGTACTATCGAAAATTGTGGTGGTTACCATCTAGCGAAGATTTTGTTTTTGAAGTTCGTATCCATTGGTGGCGTACAACTGCGCGGCTTCGCGCTGCAGGTGGGGATAATTGCTATCGATTGCCGAGGGGCCCCACGAGCCCTTGAGCTTTTGCTGAAAAGCCTGTTTCGCAACTGCTCCGAGGTTGTGCCAAGCAGGCGTATAAAAAAGGAGCAGAGACAGGTGCGTGTTCGCTTGATTTGGCCAATCATTACCCCCGGCGCGGCCCCCGTTAGGAGCCGTGCCATCGTTGTTGACCGTGTAAGACGCCACACGCATGGGCCGTCCGGTCAAACTGTCGTGTAAAATGATGTCGACCTGCGCCAAATAATATTGTTCGGCCAAAGCCAAAACATCATGAAAGTAGAGGTCGACTTGTGCCGGCGTCCACTTTCCTGTGCGCATAGCAATCATGCCCAAGTCAGCTTTGAAGCTAGCAAAGGTTTTCTGCACATCCGTCGTGGTGCGGGTAAAGGTTTGAGAAGTAGTACTCATGTAATGAATCGGTTAGGCTTCGATATTAAAAGAGGGGCCGAAGATTTCTTTCCATTCTTCTACCGTGCTGTCGAGGTCGGCTTGGGTGCGAGCGATGTGCAGTACCTCGTAGGCAGTTAAAGCCTTTTCTCGCACCTTGTCCCAACCTACTTTTGTCAGTTTGGACGCCACATTATTCTCGTTATTGGTTGGGTCTGCGATAAATACTGGGTTCGTGAATTGACCCGGCACCTCATGTATTGCCCCAGGAAAGGAAACTATGGGGAAACTCGTGTCGCTGAGGAGGCGATAAAACCGCAGAAGCGCGTGTTCAACATTAGCATCGACTCCTTCTTGACTATCGAGATAGGCAACAATGAGTTCAATGGTAAAAGAAGACAGTAGCTCCAACTCTTGATAGTTGCGCCAGTATTTAGCGGCCCGCACAATTGAAGTGTAGGAACTGTTGCGGTCCCGCCACGCTTTAGCTGTAGCTAACTGGTTGGTAATGCTGGTATGGTACCGGCCTCCACCGCCACGTTCAGGCTGCCAGACATAGTCGACAGGTGATTCCAGTGGCACAACGGGCACAATGTCCACGTAAAGGCCTGTTCCCACGAATTTGATGGTTATCGCTTTCGTCTTGCCTTCCGCATCGACATCTTTGCCGATGTCTTTTGTAGGGTAAATTTCCTCCAGGTAGGAAACGACAAAGTCGTGTAACTTGCTGACATCGTCACGTAACGTGTCGTCGCCGGTGACAAACAACACCAAATCAATATCAATCGGGCTGAGGCCTGATGCACGCAAGATGGTGCGCTTGCTCCACGAACCGGCAATGCGGAAGCCGGAAACACGCATGCCCGTGCGTTTATCGTTCTTTATTTTGTCGGCGAGTTTCGTTTGCAGGTTTTCCACCTGGTCACGGTACTTGCCCATACTATCACGCGGCAACTTGATGCGGTCAATAAATTTGGAGAGCCGCGAATTGGTCAATTCCATAGGGATTGGGATTAGAGTGGTTTGTCTCGACACCTGTTTTTGTGTAGAGACAAACCACTATTTTCCAATACCACGCCAAGATGAAAAACATCTGATTTGAGCGTTTCAGGGGCATTGCCAAATTAAGAGCATGCATAATATGCTTGGTGGCACACATAAAGTGCGTGATGCTCTGCAATGGTTGTTTAAGAGGAGTATCGGACCATAATTGCCTAATGCCAGCGCAAATCGAGAACGTGATTGGCGAATCAACCGGACTTAAGCGCCTTATTTAGAGTACGAACGTCAATCCCCAGGGCAGTGGCCGCTTGTGCCTTTATTCCTTTGTGACTGGTTAATGCCCGGACTGCATGAGCACGTACAACATCTTTGAGCAGAAGCGGCTCAGCAGCCAACACACTCGTGGGCGTACGAAGGCGAGAAGGCAGGTCTTCCGGCTGCACCAGTGGATTATTGATAGGAGAGAAGATATAAAGCCTCGTTATCAAATTCTCTAGCTCGCGCACATTGCCTGGAAACGAATGTGCCATTAATACCCTGCGTGCAGCATCCGAGAACTGAAGCGGCTGCGGTTTGTGTAACGCTCGTTGTTGCTTCTGGATTAAATGGCTGACCAGTGCTTCGCGTTCCTTATCAGACCATTCTCGCAGAGGTGGTAGTTCGAGTTCCGCTATCGCTAAACGGTAATATAAGTCCCATCGGAATAGGCCTTGTTCGCACTGTTGCTCTAAATGGGCATGGGTCGCGGCCACTACACGCACGTTCACCTTGTGAGGTTCCCCGCCTAAAGGTTGGATTTCATCTGATTGTAATACACGCAGTAACGTCACTTGCAACGCAGGGGATATGTCTCCTATCTCGTCCAAGAATAAGGTTCCGCCTTCAGCGGCCTTAAATTCACCTTCCGTATCGCGGTCGGCTCCCGTGAACGCACCTTTTCTATGCCCAAAAAGTCTGCTTTCCAGCAGGGTGTCCGCTAACGCAGCACAGTTCAACGCTCGAAACGGCCCTTTACGCCGGGCGGATTGTTGATGTACATAGTGGGCCAAATGCTCCTTACCGGTGCCGCTTTCCCCACGTATGAGCACGGTTACGTTATCGGTTTGTGCTACCTGACCTGCTCGACGGTACACCGTCTGTAGACTATCCCCGATAAGATGAGCTGTTTCGGTTGACGTGCTGGCTCCAAGTTTGAGTTGTCGTTCTCGGATAATGGCTGTTACCGGAACGGTCGACCTCTCGACGTCTAGTCGCATCAGGGCTGGTAACTTATCAGGGCTAAACTTGCCCGCTCTGGTTTGCACCAGGTGGGTGTTCAAGCCAAGGGTTGTGTGGCATATATACCAGGCCAATTGCATGATAGGAGTGCCAGGCGAAAAAAACAGTGTTATCTCGTGACTGGTAAGGTGCAATAACCAAGTTTCCACTTTGGTTTTTATCTCGGCCAAGTCGATGACATTGGTTAATGCCAGCAATTCAGTGCGAATTTGGCGCTCTGGATGCTGACGGCGCAAAAAGGTGAGCAAATGCTCAGCCCAGAGCTCCTGCTTGGCATCGGCGTAAAGCAGGATGTGCTCATCAAATCCGCCAAGCGTGAAGAAATGCTCATGAAACTGAATGTTTGGCCCATTCAAATTAACCGAATTAAATAATCCCTCCGGTGTTGTGTCGAAATCATTGTTCCGTGCTATCCATGAGATAAGTGAGTGTGCCATATAACGCTTTGCTTACTTATAGTATGCAAAAAAGGTGACTAGTATAGGGAGATGTAGAGAAAGAAATTGCACGACTGATAATTACTCGCAATTGGTGTTATGGAGTAGTACTCGACGTAATACTTTTGACTTAGCTATGCATTGCCAGATAATTATAAGTTGTATTAAATGCCTTTCCAATAGAGGAAGCAGTTTTAGCCAAGCGGTGCAATTTTAGAATCGCACACTTGATAACATTCTCGGTGCGCCCGATTACAACTGGGGACGTAGCTGCGATACACACCAAATTTTTGACTTCTCCTCGTCGGCGGCCGTTGAACCGTTGCTGCCAGACAGTACTTCCGGCCCTAGCCATCGGTGTTATGCTAAGGCCTGTAACCGCCAAGTATCGTACGCAATGTACTGCGTATTGACGATAGGAAGACTGTGGAAAGCGCTGCCTAGGAGCAGTCTCCGCGGTCCAGACCCGTTCCAGCAACGACCCCATGCTGGGGTGAGCAGGAGAATTTGGTCCAGTGGCTTAGTCGATGTACGCCAAACTCACCGTTTAGCCCGTCAAGGCCGTCACTTCCTCAGCCAGCGCGTTCAATTGAGTCCAGTTCTGGGTGCTGGCTGGGGCACTAAGCGCAGCCCGTAAGTGTCCCAACGAGTCGACGGCCACGTGAACCTTACTGCCTTTATGCCCTTTGTCTCCGTCGCATTCAACACATTGATGTCATGACTCCGGAAATATACGTCCTGCTTCTGTGCGTCTCGGCTAGACCACCTTACAACTTTTTTTCGAGATAGGTACCCACATTTTTCACCCTGCTATCCGAGTGTAATGGGTACTCGTGTTCAAATTGATAGACTGCAAGATACCCCTTATTTAAATTGTGTCTATTTAGATACATTGTTCGTATTCAATCACATAGTGTAGAATTTGGTTTTTGCTTGGATGATAAAAAGGGTATAGGTTGCCTTTGTAATGGTCTTCGGGATACCAATTCTAAGCTACATTATTTCATTGAAGGCTTTCACAATGATGCATCTGTCTTTGTGAGCCATAGTTCTGCTGACCTTGCCTGACTGCAAGCGACAGTCTGGCTAATTCGTGGATTTATTAATCAGTTGATGAATACAGCTATAACAAATCCGGTTCGTAGGATTCAGCCCTCAACGCGTTCCATTCGTGGTCAAATCAGCAGTAATAAAAACGGACGGGCACCGCAATACGAATCTTCTCTGGAGCGAGACTTGCTGCAACTTCTGGAATTCGATGATTGTGTGGAATCCTATTGTGAGCAACCCATTACCATCGAGTACGTGCACGAAGGAACTGTGAGACGCTATACCCCCGATGTGCTGGTATACTATCGTAATGACCCAGCTGTCTCAACTGCCATCAAACCGATACTTGGTGAGGTGAAATATCGAGCAGAACTTAAGCAGTGCTGGACTGACCTGAAACCAAAATTTATGGCTGCTTCGCGTTATGCTGCCGGGCGGGGATGGCGATTTAAGCTATTAACCGAGCGCGAAATTCGTACGAATTATTTGGTCAATGTGCGATTTCTGCGCCATTACATTGGGCCTGAGTTGCAGGTTCGGCAGACGAATCAAGACTTGCTGATGAGCCTGATGGAAGACGTTCACCGCACGACGGGGAACGAGTTGCTGCTACTGGCCACCACCGACCGTACCAAGCGTGCTGAATTACTCTATACGCTCTGGCAATTGGTAGCCATGCGATTGATTCATTGCGATTTAACTGTTGAATTATCCCTGCAAGCCGAGCTATGGATTCCGTGAACGAATTCCCCATACAGCCCGGTGACCGGGTTACCTACCAGGGTAAGCCTCATCAGATTCGTCAGCTGACTGGCAACATGAATACGGTGGTATTGGAAGACCCAATTTCGGGGCGCTTGCTTACTGTACCCGTCAGATACCTACGGTCGCCTGCTCCGGAAGCCGAAGCCGGCACGGTGCCAGTGGTTCCCTTGGAACTGGTTTCCGATGAACAGTGGGCTGAGGCCAAGCGGCGCTTGGCCATCATCGAGCCTTTACTGAACCGCCGAGGAGATGGGAAATTAGTGCATACCGTCGCCCAGCAGCACCAACTAGGCGCGGCGACCCTTTATCGTTGGATGAATCAGTTCGAAGCTACAGGACAAGTTTCCCAACTTATCCCGCGTGGGTCCAGCGGGGGAGAGGGCAAGAGCCGGCTATCCCCTGAGTTGGAAGCAATCGTGCGCTCCTCGGTGGAGGAGATTTACCTTAACAAGCAGCAATACCCGCTTAAACGTGTCTACCGCGACGTGACGGCCCGTTGCCAGCGGCTCGGACTGACGGCCCCTCACCTAAACACCGTAAGCAATCGGGTGAAGGCCATTCGCGAAGAGAAGAAGATTCGCTTGCGGCATGGGCATAAGGCCGCCGACGACCAATTTCGCCCTCACCCAGATAAATATCCCGGGGCGGACTTCCCCCTGGCGGTTGTGCAAATCGACCACACGCCGGGTGATGTTATCCTAGTGGACGACGAAACGCGCATGCCCCTTGGTAGGCCCTGGATTACGATGGCCATCGACGTGTACAGCCGTATAGTGGTTGGCTTCTACGTGTCTTTCGAAACACCTGGCGCACTAGGCGTTGGCATGTGCGTCGCCAACAGCTTGTTGCCAAAGGATTCCTGGCTTGACCGGCTGAACGTACTAGGCGAGTGGCCCTGCTGGGGCAAGATGCGGAAGATTTACGTCGACAACGGTAAGGAGTTTCGGGGCAATATGCTCATGCGTGCCTGCGAGGAATACGGCATCGACTTGGAGTGGCGGCCCGTCCGTAAGCCCAACTACGGTGGCCACATCGAGCGGCTACTGGGCACGTTCTCTCGGGAAATTCACGAGTTGCCAGGCACGACGTTTTCCAACCCGCAGCAGCGAGGCGAGTACCCTTCCGCTGACAAGGCGGCCCTGACGTTGAAAGAATTCGAGCGGTGGCTGCTACACTTGGTCGTCAACATTTACCACAAGCGCACTCACTCCGCTTTGGGCCAGAGCCCGCTGAAGGCGTTCGTGGACGGCATTTACGAGAAAACGGGTTTGCCGCCTCTCTTGCAGGACGAGGAACGGGTCAAGCGCGACTTTTTGCCCTATTATAAGCGCACCGTACAGTACTATGGGGTCGTCCTGGACCACATTCACTACTACAGCGACGTACTCCGTCCCTGGGTCCACGCCCGGGAGGAAGAATCACCAAAAAACAGGCGCAAGCGCAAGTTTATTTTCAAGCGAGACCCGCGCGACATCAGCATCCTATATTTCTACGACCCCGAGGCAAAATGTTATTTCGATGTTCCCTACCGCGAACTGAAGCGCCCGCCCATGACGCTGTGGGAGCACAAACAGGTGATGCGGCAATTGGAGAGCAAAGGCGTGACAGAGGTGGACGAGCCGACATTCTTCGCAGAGTATGACCAGCTGCGGGAAATTGAGGCGCAGGCCGTTAACCAGACGCGACTTGTGCGCCGACAGCGCCGACAGGCTAAGGCCAAAAGCAGCCTGTCGAAAAGTGTCAGGCAGGAAACGATTTCTGCTGTGCCTGCCCCGGATGGTCTCACGCCTAGTGGCCAGATACGGGGAGCCTCCGCTCTGGCCCAAGTACCACTGCCGAGTACCGGAACCATTCAGCCCTTTGACGAACTCGAGTATGGAGCATTTGATTGAGGGGCTGTATGCCGTCGCGTTGGGGGATACGCCCTCCCGCATCCATTTTATCCAGTCAAACCGCTGGATTAAGTACCCGGCAGCCGAACGCATTCTGGAGCGGCTGGAAGAACTGCTGGTTCACCCCAAGATTGCCCGGATGCCGAACCTGCTCCTGGTGGGCGAGACAAACAATGGCAAAACTTTGCTACTTAAAAAGTTTTGTCAACAGCACAAGCCCTATGCTACCCCCGGCGACGAAAAGATGGTTCGCCCCGTCATCACCGTGGAGGCCCCACCCAAGCCCGATGAGAAGCAGTTTTATCGCAGGTTGCTGGACCAACTCAACGCACCCTACCGGCTAGCAGACCGCATGGATCGCATGGAAAGACAGGTCTTCCACGTCATGCAGCACTTGAATGCTCGGATGCTCATCATCGACGAGATTCAGAACCTACTGGCAGGAAGCAGTACCAGCCAGCGGGTGTTTCTGAACGTGCTCAAGGGCATGGCCAACGAACTGCAAATCATTATTGTCGCAGCCGGCACAATGGAGGCGCGCAATGCTATGAGCGCGGACCCCCAAATGGCCAATCGCTTTGTGCAGAAATTCTTGCCCAAGTGGCATTACGCTGAGGATTACCTGCGCCTGCTGGCCAGCTTTGAGCGGCTGTTGCCTCTGCGTAAGGCATCGGGCTTGTCTGAGCCAGCTATAGCCGAGCGCATCTACGCAATGAGCGAGGGGACAATAGGGGAGATTTCCGCCGTTATCACTGCGGCGGCCGTGGCAGCCATTCGTTCGGGAAAGGAACACATTGACCGGAAGCTGCTGGACCAAATTGACTACGTGCTCCCCTCGGAACGCAGGCGCTTTCAAGGCGTTTCATCCTGATGTCGTCCACGACCTCTGCGGACATCTTGCGGGAGAGGCATATTCTTCCATGTACGTTTCATCCGGGCGAAGACGAATTATTGTCGAGCTGGCTGGTCCGACTGGCGCAGGCCCACCAAGTAAAGGTGCAGACGTTCTCTCATTACCTCTGGCCCAAGTTCGTCGTGTGGAAGCGGGACATCGACAAGCTTGCCCCAACTCTTATGCTGGATACCCTGGCAACCCGCACCCTAACTCCCTCGCACCGCATCGCCCGGACGATGCTGGCCCCAGTTGTCGAGCGCCTTACGGGGACCTCGTTGCTTACGGCCAAACAGGGCCCCACCAGTTGGCTGATGCCCGTGGGTATATTTCACCGCACCCACCAAGGAAACGGGCTCGTGTATTGCCCGCGTTGTCTGCAACGGGATGGGACTGACCCCTACTATAGAACTAATTGGCGACTGGCTTTCTATGTGGCCTGTCCAGTCTGCGGCGTCTACCTGCGCGAGGAATGCCCAGTTTGTGGCGCACCAGTTAATTTTTTTCGCCTTGATGTGGGCCATCAGAGCGTCGCCAACCAACCCCTGTCAACCTGTTTTAAGTGCGCCTTCGACCTTAGCCAAGCTCCCACAAAACTAGTCCCCCCTCAAGAGTTACGCCGTTACCATTCCCTATACCGCGTCAGTCGAGAAGGGTGGAATCAGGCTGTGCCTTATCCACATCAGTATTTCCGAGTACTGCGGCAATTAGTCAGGATACTATCCTGCCCATTTGGGGAGGCCTTACGGCTACAGACCGATATAAGGCTTCGGTTGGGCCAGTCGGCGGAGTGGGCGGCAGGCGGAGGGGCATTCGAGCAACTGCCCATCGCCAAACGCACCTACTTATTAGAGCAGGCTACTTGGCTGCTGGAAGACTGGCCGGTGCGGTTTATCGGCGTCATGCACGACAATAAAATCAAGAGTTACACCATCCGGAGGGATATGGCCGAAGAGATGCCGTTTTGGTTCGGCACCGTTTTGACCGAGCATTTCTTTGCGGTCAGAAACAGGAGTTGTAGTTGTGGCGTTCCTATGAATGTTGAAGCGGTTTAAGTACTTCTTGCGAGTGGCGGACAGCGTTCTGCCTGCATTCACTTTTTCAGTCATGGGTAGTGGAATATAAAAATTCGCATTGTCTGTCTCGGCTAGACCACCTCACCGCCCCCCGATTGTTCTAACAGCCGGGGGCGGGCATTTACAGACTGTCGTGCCGGCTTAGCTTGGCCATCACTGTAAGGCATGGTTGTTCCAGTCGCGCCTGAAGAAACCTGTCTGGCTACTTATCATTACTTGGCTTAGCGTCCGCGTACTGCTTGTTTGCATCAAGGAAGCGTTCTAGAGCCTGGTTCACCACGTCAGTTGTTCGGGCGCCACCAGGCTTATTTGCTTGGTAATTAGCGAGCCGTCGATCGTTCTCTATCGTAATCGTCGTCGTGAAGCTGCGCTTTTCTTCTTTCTTATCTTCTTTTTTCATTGGTTTTGCGGGCTCGGTTTTGTATCAGGGATCAAGGTATTGGTAGACCAGAAGTCATTCTTGGCAGCAGGCTTCTGCTGGCAACTACTGCAGTGTCCAAGCAGCTCTCTAACCGTGTCCGCCTTACCTAGACTGCTTTAATCTCTCTAAATGACTGGAACCTTCGAATAGGATCAGGTAATGTGTGCCAATTCTTTGTTAACAAATGATTCTTTGACCTTTTGCGACCAGTGCTCCAATAGGCTGAGTTATCCAGTGCCACATTATTTGCGTCCGTAATAACGACGGTGAAGGCATGTATGCAATGAGAGCGAGCCTCAGTAGCTTTCCCCGAGGCAATGGGGGCTTCTTAGTAAATGGTAGGCTCAGAACCTGTTACTTGGTAGATGGATAACTCCATCTCAATGGGTTTCTAAGTGCCGCCAACGTCCCTTACCCGCGTAACAATGTTAGCAATGGTATATGCTTCAGCTTGCACGCAGTACGGTGAGACAGGAAACTGTTTTCTTAACCCTTACTCATTTAAGGACGCAATTTACGTCTTTTTTGTAGACTACTGACAACAACAGGTGGCTGTTAGGCACCAGTAGCTTGCCGCCAATATGAGCGGCGAACCAATCAAAGCATTTGGCCTGGTCGTCAAGGAGATGCGTAAGGCGCGAGGATTATCCCAGGAAGCGCTTGCTGACGAGGCCCAGTTAGACCGGACCTTCATTTCTCAATTGGAAACGGGAACCAAACAGCCCTCACTCACTACTATTTTTCGGTTAGCTGCTGCTTTACGACTACAGGCGTCCGAACTACTTCGCCGGGTCGAAGACATGCATAGCTCGGATAAAGCAATTTGAAGTGCTTCAGAGGTTGGGCTAGTCTTAGGAAAAGATGGTTTTGGCTACACTGTGGTGCTAGTGGCGCTCCTAGCGCAGCCAGAGACTGTAAATAGCTGCTGTCCAGAGCGAGTCAGGTGCTCTGCATATGTTCGCGCTCAACCGCGTTATTTTCCCACGCTGGCTATCGGTTACGCCGGCTGGGTGTTTAAGGTTGGTAGCTACGTAAAATTGTAAACGCTTTCTAAATCTGGAAAGCAGGTGATTACTTGAAGATACGCATAGGTCTACTGTAATTTTATTTAAAGGGATGGCATGCGCTATCAATGCTGAATTTGTAGAGACACTGCCCCTGTTTAAGTTTGAGCAGTTCTTATAAAAAACGGCGTAATCTCTAGAATCGTGAATTGGGTGAACTATACTGAAAAGATTGTTCCACTCTAAGTCACTGGGGTGAGTCAAATTTTGTTTTTGGCATAACAGAATAAGGTTCGGATTTTTTTCAGGGAAAGGTTGAGCCAAAAATATTGGGCCGTTGCCGAGTGATACTTCGGCTACGGTAAAAATACCAGTCAATTTTCGATGGAATGCAAGCGGTAAAACCGTGTGTCCATCGACTGGAAGTATGGAGGCATTGATTCCAAAAATGCCGTCTGGGTTATTTAAAGAGAGCAATTTTACAGCATGCCCGTTCGCTGTGAATCTTTTTAAAAGCTTGCGAAAAGCTGGTGTGCATTTAACAGCACTTTCGTACAGATTTTTATCTACGTGTTGGACCTGTTCTGCTAATGCCCTATCGAGCCATAAGAATTTAGACTTTGCTACTGGTAAAGTAGCCCATGGCAGCGCGCAGGTGACACTTGGAAGAATGGAGCTTACAGAAAATAAATGCTTTTTAGACCTTTTATTGCGCGAAGTCGAAAGCTTACGTCCAAAATCGGTGTTTCCATGCAGACAGCATTGTAACGGCATTAATCTACAATGATTAATATTATCTTCAAGTAAGTCCGAACATATAACGGGATTGGAAATGCTTAAGGAATTAGCTTTATTATAGCCAATAGGATGAAACAACAGATGTTTGAAATTATAAGGCGAATTGACAATTTTTAATGAATCAACCCAAAAATATTGTTCATTGTTATAATTGAAATTATATCCATTTGCATGTAAAAGTATGCTCTTACTAAACTTTCCTGCCAGTTTTTTTGGCGTTAAAGCATTGCCAGTACTGAGCCAATGGTTTTGACTTAAATCAAAAATTTGTTTTAATGATGGGTCAAATAACAGCCCTCCCAATACCCGGGCTTCTGACTCTTTAAGATTTTCACTAGCCACGTAAAACCGGGCAAGTAGTGATTTATCATCGCCTGGAAAGACAAGGGGGCGACATAACAACTCAAGTGGCAGATATGATAGAAAAAATTGCGTTAAACGCTTGCTCGCCTGGTAGAATAGTACGCGCAGTAATTCAAAATATGGGATTATAATCTTCTTGTTATTGAACTCAATACAAATAATCCATGTGTCGCCCTTCTTAATCCAGAATGATGATGGCGATAGTGCTCCCGGGTTAATTACGTTTTTGAGCAACACGGCAAAGAGGGCTTTGCTGCCCGTCCAGAAAACTTCGAAATCGGAGTTGTTATGATAAATAGGCTTACTGGTACCTACTGTGTCTGTCCAGAGTGAACCACAAACCAATTCGCCGGCCTTGTTACCGTTTACTAAATGGGCAGATATGGGAAGGTCTGCGGGCAGATTTTTCGTGTGCAACCAAGGCTGAAAATAGCAGGGAATGGCGTAAATATCGGACTTGGTGTCCTTAAAAGGACTCCCTACATAGATTAGTTTGTGAACAGTAGCAGAATAGTGACTTTCCTCGTACTGCCCGTCGCCGATGATGTTTGCCAAAGTTGTAGTAGGCTGTTTTCTCGCCCTAACAAGGGGTTTGGTATAATAACTAGGTTACCATTGCCCACTCAAATCATTGTTGAGTGTGACAGTGTCAGTCATGGATTAAGAAGACGGCTAACGCATACATAAGTCATTGATACCGTTTTGGAATTATCATCGACTTTTATGTATTATCATCGACTTCTGTATTTGACACGCATTCTTTCTCCGGATGATTGTAGTAGCCACAGGGACAAGGGTTCATGCTGGCTATGAGCATGAAGTTTGCCGGGAAATCGATGCTGACTTTGGCCCGCGAAATCGTGACGCGGCGCTCCTCAAGCGGCTGGCGCATCACTTCCAGCACGGTGCGCTTAAACTCCGGCAACTCATCCAGAAACAGCACGCCGTTATGGGCCAGTGAGATTTCGCCCGGCTGGGGGTTGCCGCCGCCACCCACCAGCGCCACATCCGAAATAGTATGATGCGGGGCCCGGAACGGCCGCGTGCCCAGCAAAGAGGCATTGGTGCCCAGCTTGCCCGCCACTGAATGGATTTTGGTGGTTTCCAGCGCTTCCTGAATCGTGAGGGGCGGCAGAATAGTAGGCAGGCGCTTGGCAAGCATAGTCTTGCCCGCGCCGGGTGGGCCTATCATGATAACATTATGGCCACCGGCCGCCGCAATTTCCAAGGCCCGCTTAATATTTTCCTGGCCCTGCACATCGGCAAAGTCGGCGGCGTACTGGTTGGCGTCGTGCTGAAAAACGTCGCGCGTGTCGATTACCAGCGGTTCGATGGCAAGGCGGCCTTCAAAAAAGTCGATAGCCTCCTGCATCGTCTCGACGGGAATAATGTCGAGGTTGTTGACGATGGCTGCTTCCCGTGCGTTTTCACGGGGCAGAATAAACCCTTTGAAGCCTTCCTTGCGTGCCTGGATGGCAATAGGCAACACACCCCGGATGGGGCGGAGGCCGCCATCCAGCGCCAGTTCGCCCATGATGATGTACTCCTCCAGCTTCTCGGTATTCAGTTGCTGTGAGCCGTGCAGAATGCCCAGCGCAATGGGCAGGTCATAAGCGGAACCTTCCTTTCGGATATCGGCGGGAGCCATATTCACGACCACCTTGGTACGCGGCATTCGATAGCCGCGGAATTTGAGGGCTGCCTCTATGCGCTGCTGGCTTTCTTTGATGGCGTTGTCAGGCAGGCCCACCACATAGAAGTTAGTGCCTTGCGATACAACTACTTCAATAGTAATAGTGTAAGCATTGACGCCCTGTACGGCAGAGCCGAAGGTCTTGGTAAGCATATAGTAACCAGGAAAAATATAATGTCGGTAGCGAAGATATAGGAAATGCACCATGAAAAATGCCCGGCCATGTGGCCGGGCTTTTTTCATGGTGTACATACTTTTTCTATTCGGCTACCAACTGCTCGATGAGCATAATCATGATGTGGATGGCCTTGATGTGTATCTCCTGAACCCGGTCGGCGTAACCGTGGTGTGGGGCTCGGATTTCTACGTCGCAGAGAGCGGCAAGCTGGCCCCCGTCTTTGCCGGTGAGCCCAACTACCTGCATACCGGCGGCTTTAGCGGCTTCGGCGGCACGCAGCACATTTGGTGAGTTGCCGCTGGTACTGATGGCGAGCAGTACGTCGCCGGGGCGCCCCAGGGCCTCTACGTAGCGGCTAAAGATGTAGTCGTAGCCGAAATCATTGGCGACGCAGCTCATGTGCGACGCCTCTGTGAGGGCAATGGCCCCTAGAGCTGGCCGGTTCTGGCGGTAGCGGCCGGTTAGTTCTTCGGCAAAATGCTGAGCGTCGCAGAGGCTGCCGCCATTGCCGCAGGTTAGGATCTTGCCTTTGCTGCGCAGGCTGCCAGCCATAAGACGGGCGGCCTGCTCAATGGCCATGAGGTTGACGGGGTCGGCTAGGAAACGGTCCAGCACAGTTCGGGCTTCGGTCAGCTCCGCCCGAATGAGGTCGGTGAGGGGGGAAGTGGTAGTCACGCGGCAAAGATACGCTGCCTATACCAGCGGCGCATCGTCGCGGCGCGGGGCCGGCGGCGGCACGGGAGTAGGGGCCACATAGCCTTCAGGATGCACCGTAGTGCCGGTGCGGGTTGCGCCGGCTGCAGAACCACGCTGCTCTAGTTGCTGGTCATATAGACGAGCCTTCAGCTCGTTGATTTTCCCTTCGCGGGCGGCCACGTCGCGGCGCAGCAGCGTGCTGTCGAGGTTTTCAGTGATGAGCTGTAGTGCCAGTAAAACCGCTCCTATGATGAACAGGGCGTAATAAAAACCGGTGGCGTTGGTGCCGGCCGTTACAGCCATCAGGCCGTCGCGGGAGCCGGGGCTCAAAATGAGCAACAGCGCCAGCAGCACATAGACCATCACCAGAATGGTAACCAAACGTTTCAGAACAAGCATGAGTCGGCGGAGCTAGGTGAAGAGAACAATGGGCCCCTGTACGCGAAAAGGCAGTAGGCGGGTTAAATATAGGGGTTCGCGCATTCTATCCGTTTATACAGGCCAGCTCGTTGCGCACCCGCTAGCGGCGCTGAGGCGGCGAAAGCGCACGTACTGAATCAAGGCTCTGCTGCAGGCGCTGTAGCTTCTGGCGCTCAATCGGGAACAGCCCGTCTGTTGACTGCTGACTGAGTGAGTCTAGGAGCCGCGCCGCGGCGGCCGTATCAGCTGATGCCAAGAGAGAATCGGCGGCCATTAGAGCGGTGTCGTAAGCCATGCTGGCCTCTATTTTGTGTTTTAGAGCCGCCGCCGATTTTAAGGCCGGCTGTTGCTGAAACTTCTGGTATTTGTGCCAAGCCCAATTGCCGGCCTGGAACAGTAGCAGCAGCACAATAAGCGTTGCCACCCAGCGGTGAGAGGAGTCAGAGGTAGACATGGCAGCTTACATTAAAGAATATGGTGGCTGTGGCTTCGTTTGACTACACCAGCGCCGCGTTGCTGGCCTGCATCTGGCTCAGGCGCTGATACAGGCCGCCGGGCTGGCGCAAGAGTTCTTCGTGTGTCCCGCGTTCCGCAATGCGGCCTTCGTTCAGTACAATGATTTCGTCGGCGTGCTGCACGGTACTCAGGCGGTGCGCAATAACCAGTGAGGTGCGGTGCTGCATCAGGCGGGTCAGGGCCTCCTGCACCAGCTTCTCGCTTTCCGTGTCGAGGGCCGAGGTAGCTTCGTCGAGAATGAGAATGGGCGGGTTGCGCAAAATGGCCCGCGCAATGCTCAGGCGCTGCCGCTGCCCACCCGAAAGCCGGCCGCCTCTGTCTCCAATCAGTGTCTGGTAGCCCTCAGGTGTAGCCACAATAAAGTCGTGGGCATTCGCAATGCGGGCAGCTTCTATCACCTCGGCCTCGGTGGCCTGGGTATTGAAGCGGATGTTGTTGAAGATGGTGTCGTTGAAGAGGATACTTTCCTGCGTCACGATGCCCATCTGTTCCCGCACCGAATGGATGGTACAGTCGCGCACGTCGTGGCCGTCGATGAGAATCTGACCGCCGGTAGGGTCGTAGAAGCGGGGCAGCAGGTCGGCGAGGGTGCTTTTGCCCGAGCCGCTCGGGCCTACCAGTGCCACAGTTTTGCCTTTCTCGATAACCAGATTGATATCCTGCAGCACGGGCACTTCGCCGTAAGCAAACTGTAAGTTGCGCAACTCAATCTGCTGCTTGAATTCCGGCAGCAGCTTCGCATCGGGATTGTCGCGGATAACGGGTTCGGTATCGATAATGCTCAGCACCCGCTCGCCAGCTACTAGGCCCCGCTGAATGTTGCCAAACGACGACGACAGCGACTTAGCCGGCGTAAGCACCTGCGAAAACATAATGATGTAGGTGATAAACGCCGCCGCCTGCAGGTCGGAGGTGCCGCCCAGAATGAGCGTGCCGCCGAAATACAGCAGCCCGGCCACTACTAGCACGCCGGCAAACTCGGAGAAGGGAGAAGCAAGGTCGCGGGTGTTGTCGATGCGGCGCGAGGTGCGGGCATACAGGTCGTTCTGGTCTTCAAACTTGCCCGTAATGTACTCCTGCGCGTTGAAGGCCTTGATGACGCGGATGCCACCGAGCGTTTCGTCAATCACCGACAGCATAGAGCCCAGCGTGCCCTGGCTGGTTTTGGCCTGGGTGCGCAGCCGCTTGGCCAGCGCCGCAATGATGCCGCCTGAAACCGGCAGCAGCACCAACGAAAATAGCGTGAGCTTCGTGGACATGTAAAACAGCACCACGAAGTACGCCAAGATGTAGAGCGGGTCCCGGATAACGCCCTGCAGCGTATTGACCACCGATATTTCCACTTCCTGCACGTCGTTGGTGAAGCGCGACATCATGTCGCCTTTGCGGCCCGTGGAGAAGTAGCCCAGCTGCAGCTTCAGCACGCGGTGGTATAGGTGGCGGCGCAGGTTGCGGATAACGCGCGACCGGACGCGGGCCGCAATGCGCAAACTCAGGTAGCGGAATACGTTGCTGAAAAACACCGACGACACCAGCACCAGGCATACAAACAGCAGCGCACCGAGCTTGCCATGCTCCGCAATAACCTGCGCAAAGAAGTAGTTGAACGTGCCTGTAATATAGTCGAGCGTCAGGGCGAAGGCGGGCAGCTGTTCTGGCGCCTGCAGCTTGTTAGTCGTCTCGAACAGCACGTTCAGCATCGGAATAACCAGGGCGAGGTTGCCAATGCCAAAAAAGATGCCCAGCACTGTGTACAGCAGGTACAGCGGCAGAAAATCGGCGTAGGGCCGGGCGTATTGCAGAATGCGGAGGTAGGTCTTCATCGGAAGCCGCAAAGGTAGCGCATTCATGGGGCTGCGCCGGTGGTCTGCCGCACAACCTTCTCAGGGGCTTACTCCGCGCCAAAAACAGCTACTACTTCAATCTGCCCCAGAATCTGGCGGTTGAAATCAGCAAGCTCTTCGGCGGGCACCCATAGCTCGTTGTACTCCCGCAACCCCACGTTCTGCACCGGGAACGTGGCGGCATACTCGGCATCCAACGCAAAACGCAGCACATAGCCTACGCCATAGTCGGAGCCGTGCCAGTCGCAGGCAATGCGGGCTGCCTGCGCCTCATCCATCACCAAGTAGAAAATGGGTTGCGCTGGCACGCATGACGGAAACTCCAGCCACCCCGAAGCCGCTATCAAATCCAGCTCCTGCTGATTGACGGGGCAGTACAGCAGCAGCGCTTCCGGCTCGTGGCGCATAGAAGGTATAGTAGGTGCCTGGGGTACCCGGTATGAAGTAGCAGTACCCCAACCGTTAAAACTCGTGCAGCCGCTGGACAATGTTCCAGCGCAGTGCTACCGTCGGGAAAACGGTGTTCTGCGTGGGACTATCAGTGAAGCTCTGGCGGCGCATGATGAGCTTGGCATCCAGAAATACGTTCTGACGGGGCTGGTACGAAGCGGTAAAGTCGGTGTGGAGCAGTTGGCTCTGGTTGCCTTGGCCTACCGTATTGCCGAACTCGCTCACGCGGGAATTGTAGCTGAGTAGCACATTGCCGCCATAGTTCAGCACGCTCGGGTCGGTAGCATTAGGCCGGTCGAGCCCTTGCACGGTGTAGAAAGCCTTGGCTGTCAGCTGGAGGCGCGCAACAGGCTGGTAGCTCACGATACCGAGCATTTCGTAGAGGTTGGCGCCCATGGGGTGGGCTAGAGGCTGCTGGTAGTGCTGAAAGTTGGTGTACTGGTCTTCGTGCTCGTAGGTGTAGGGGCGAATGTAGTTGAACTCCGCCTGCACATCCAGATTCCGGATTCCGGCTACATCCACGTACTTGCCACCCAGCTGAAACGCCTGCTTGTTGGCCCACCACCCGTTGCCCGACCGGATCTGGCTCAATACAAACTCATCCAGTACCAACTGCCCATACAGCTGCACCCGCTGCCGGATGTTCCATTTAAAATCGAGGCCCAGAATGGCGTTGTCGCCGGAGCCAATCTGCTGCTCGATGGCGCGGTAGAAGATAATGGGGTTTAGGTATTGCAACTCATAATGGCCACTGCGGCGCGCAAACACGATGGCCTCGTACACTCCTACATTGAAATTAGGCGTTACATCATAGCTCAAATGGTGCACGTTCAGGTATTTCTTCTGATACACCGTGTCCATTGGGCTGCCGGCAGCATCACGCGTGCGTTCCACGGTCATTTCGGTGAACAGATTCTGATAGTTCAGCTTCCAGATGCGCGTATTCAGCTTCAGGAAGAAGTAGGGCGCACTATAGTCGGAAAGGATGAGGGAGCGGTAGCCGTTGCCGATGACGTTTCGGTCGTGGCCCAGCTGCACATTGATATGCTTGGTAGCCGCGTAGGTAATGTAGCCCCGCGCCGAAAAGAAGTCGTACTGGCTGCCGCCGATAGTCTTAAAATCCTTCCAATACCCTTCGTGGGGCACAATGGCGTCGCGGCGAATGCGCTGCTGCGCATAGAGCGGCACGGCCATCTGATTGTCGGCCAGAAACGTGTAGAAGCCCAGCCGCTGATCAATGACGCCTTCTACCTGCAGGCCACGGGTATTGAGAAAGCGCAGCCCATCGGTTTCCGAGTCCTTGCCCGCCGCTAGGCCCAGTACCGGATTCACGCGCAACGTAAAATCAGGAGTAGAAAGGCTGTAGAGGTCGGTTTGGCGCTGGTAGAAGTGCTTTAGTACTGGCCGCTGGCTCTGGTTGAGAGCTGTAGCCTGAGTAGAGTAGTTCCAGTTGTCGCGCAGCAGGTATTCCGCGTTGAAACGGTCCTGAACCGAAAGATTAGCTGCATCAGCCAGCATCCGCTCGGCCAGTCGGGCCACGGCTGCGCGGGCATAAGGCCGCACGGCGGTCTGGAGGTCGCCCAGCGAATCGGAACCGTATTTAATGGCGTAGCGGTCAATCAGACGGTACACGTCTGGGTCGAGCGGTACAGTTACAACCCCCTGCAGATAAGAGGAGTTCAGCGCTACTGGCGCGGGAGCCACCACAGGGGGCATGGCCACGGTAGCAGCAACCGAGTCAGTAACAGAGGGAATCACGGCAGTGGGCACAGGTGCCGCAACAGGTGCCACCGGCACAGTTCGGGCGGCCTTGCGGCGCAGCAAACCGCGCCGGTTGCCACGCTGTGTTGAGTCGGCGGGAGGCACCGGCCCATCAAATTTCAGCGACATACTTTGCCCAAAGGCAGTATCCGTCAGCAAGGCACTCAGCGCCAGAAAGAGCAGAAGTTTTTTCATAG
Source organism: Hymenobacter sediminicola (assembly GCF_014250515.1). NCBI lineage: Bacteria > Pseudomonadati > Bacteroidota > Cytophagia > Cytophagales > Hymenobacteraceae > Hymenobacter > Hymenobacter sediminicola. The sequence continues at coordinate 695,658 of NZ_CP060202.1, forward strand.
GGATAAGGCCGCATACGCAAAACGGCCGGCCGGGTCGCAAACCTACGCAGTTGCCACAACACTCGGACGCGCTACCTCGCAGCCGGTGTGTACTTCCCTCGTCTCACAAACTAGTATTTTCTCTCCTGCTCGGCCTATTTCGCAACTGCCTGCAACACTCCCAACGCCTTTCAGACTACCTGAAAACAACAGCATTGCCTATGCGGTCCGACAGCAGCTTCAGGTGTAGTAAGGAGGTAGCCCTAGCCGGATTATTCATCCAGCGTTTTCAGGACCGTACCTTTAGCCCATGCCACTGCTGCTGCTCCGTCACTATCAACTTGATCTGGCTGCCTGGGATGCCTGCGTGGCGCAGGCTCGGCAAGTGGTGCCCTACGCCCAGAGCTGGTGGCTGGCCGCTACCGCCGGCCGCTGGGATGCCGTGGTGGAGTCGGGGGCGTCGGGCGAGTACCGGGCTGTGCTGCCGCTGCCGGTGCGGCGCTTGCCCTGGGGGCACGAGGTTCAGCAACCGGCTTTCACGCAGCAGCTGGGTTTGCTGACCACCGCTGCCAGCTGCCACGCCGAGTTGCTGGATTTTCTGCCACTGCTACGCGGGCACTACCCCCGATTTTATTTGCAGCTACACACCGAGCAGGAATTAGCCACCGCGCCTACCGGTTTTCAATTAGCTGAGCGCCTCACCTACCAACTGCCGCTAGCACCCAGCTACGCCACGCTGCACGCTGGCTACGCCGCTGACTACCGCCGCCGCCTGCGCCTGAACGCCCAACTACCCATGCCACTCACCGTGGCTCCTCTGACTGCCCTCGACGAAATGCTGGCTCTGTTCCGGCAGCACAGCGGCGAAGCGGCCGGCCTCAAAGACAAGCACTATCAGCAGCTGCGCACACTGTATGCTGCCCTGGAGCAGCACGGGCAGGCGCTGCCGCTGGCGGTGCGGAGCCCCGAAACCGGCGAACTGCTGGCTGGGGCGCTGTTTGTGCGCTACCGCACCCGGCTAGTGTACCTGTTTGCCGGAGCCTCGCCGGCTGGCAAAAAAGCTGGCGCGCCACTGCTGCTGCTCGACCATGTAATTCGGCAGCACGCCGGCACCGTAGGGCTGATTCTTGATTTTGAAGGCGGCATGATACCGTCTATTGCCCGTTTTTTTGCCAATTTCGGGGCCACGCCCGTGCCCTACGCGGCTCTTTCCTTCACCCAACGTCCCTGGTACCTGCAATGGATGCGCTGATTTCTCCTTCCGCTGACTCTGCCGCTGCTCCCGAAAGCCGCGTCCACGTCGTATGTGCCGAGCCTTCGGTGGCCAATCATTTCCTCGCCGAGTTGCGCGACGTGGAGGTGCAGCGCGACTCGCTACGGTTCCGCCGCAACCTGCAGCGCCTCGGCGAAATCATGGCTTACCGCATCAGCTCGCAGCTGAGCTACGTGGAAAAGGCCGTGAAAACGCCGCTGGGCGAGTCGCGGAGCCTGCACCTACACGATTTTCCGGTGCTGGCTACCGTGCTGCGTGCCGGCCTGCCGTTTCACCAGGGCTTTCTCAACTACTTCGATCAGTCGCCGAGTGCGTTTGTGGCCGCTTACCGCATCGAAGGCACCTCGCAGGTGCAGGTGCAGGTCGATTATCTATCGGCTCCGAGTCTGGACGAACGGGTATTGATTCTAGTAGACCCGATGCTGGCCTCGGGCAAGTCGCTGGTGCAAACCTACCGGGCTATGCTGCGCTTCGGCACGCCACGGCAGGTGCACATTGCCGCTGTTATAGCCTCGCCGGAAGGCGTGGCGCATGTCACGCGCGAAATTCCGGAAGCTACGCTTTGGGTAGCCGCCATCGACGAAAAGCTCAACGAACACGCCTACATCGTGCCGGGCCTTGGCGACGCCGGCGACCTGTCGTACGGCAGCAAGCTCTAAAAGCCGCGCTCCGGTTTGGAACGCATTTTCGCGGGCCGACCTTATTTGATAACCTGACTTGCCGCTGGGTTCTTTGTAATTTTAGGCTCCACCCTGTTGCCTGTTCCACCCCTGCTGTTGTCTGTCGTGCTGCCTCAACTTCTCAAATACGCGTCTGTCTTTCTGCTGGGCATGGTCAAGTTCGTGGCCGCGCCAGTAGCCGGTATTGCGGCCGGGCTGCCTGTGGGCCTTATCTGGGTGCTGTCGGTGGCGGGCATGATGACAACGGTCGTACTGATTTCGAGCGTGGGCAAAATGTGGGCCCTGCATCAGCGCCGCAAGCGTGAAGCCAAGGGTAAGCCCCTCTTTAGCCGCAAGAGTCGCCGTATTGTGGGCATCTTCCGGCGCTTCGGGATGGCCGGCATTGCTTTCCTGACGCCCATTCTGTTCAGCCCTATTGGCGGCACTGTCATTGCCACGCAATTGCACGTACCGCGCTGGCGCATCATGCTGCATATGCTTTGGAGTGCTGTGCTTTGGGGAGCTGCTTTTACATTATTGGCCGTTAAGTTCAGCCACTTGCCCATCTTCGACCACTACCGCTAAAATTCAGCGGCGCGTGTTTTATCATCAGTAAGCAAAAAGGCCTCGCGCGAGCGAGGCCTTTTTGCTTACTGATGAAGGCTTGCACGCCAGTATGCTACTTATTACGGCGAGTCCGGGCCTTGGCACGAGCGGCCTTCACAGCTTTGGTGCCGGGGCGCGAGTCGCTGCCTTTGGTCGAATTGGCTTTGCTGCCTTTGGTGCTGCGGGTAGGACCCACCACGAAGGGGCGGCCGGTACGCTTATCGATGGTCACACCGGGCTTGATCCACTCTTTGCGCTCATGAAAAGCGCCCTTGAACTCTGGGTCTTCGCGCTTGCGACGCTCGTCCTTCTCGCGGTCCATGTCCTGCTGTTCCTCAAACATGGTCGGCATCACCGTTACTTCCGGCGGCATTGGCACCAGCGGGATTTCCTGCCGGATCAGCTCCGAAATGCGCTGCATGTGGTGCATTTCGGCCTCGTTGGCGAAGGTGATGGCCGCACCGGTGTGCTGGGCCCGGCCCGTGCGCCCGATGCGGTGCACGTAGTCGTCGTACACCAGCGGCACATCGAAGTTGATGACGTGGCTTACCTGAGGGACATCAATACCGCGGGCTGCCACATCGGTAGCCACCAGAAAGCGGATATCACCGGCCTTGAAGGCTTCCATGGCGTTGATGCGCACGTTCTGGCCTTTGTTGCCATGAATGACGCGTACCTCGCCGTGGGCTTTGCGCTGCAGGAAGCTGGCTACGTTGTCGGCGTGCTCTTTGGTGCGCGTAAAAATCAGAACCCGCTGGAAGGTGTCCCAATCGAGGAACAGATACTCGAGCAGGTTGATTTTGGTGAGCAGATTGGGCACCTCATATAGCTGCTGGGTCACGGTCTGGGCCGAGGTAGCGGCCGGCGTTACTTCCACCCGTACCGGAAACTCCAGAAACTCTTCGCTCAGCACCGTTACCTTATCGGGCATGGTGGCCGAGAACAGCACGTTCTGCCGCTTGCTCGGAATAACTTCCAGAATGCGCCGGATCTGGGGCATGAAACCCATGTCCATCATCTTATCGGCCTCGTCCATCACCAGCGTCTTCAGCTCTTTCAGCACCAAGTCACCGCGCAAGTAGAGTTCCAGCAGGCGGCCTGGTGTGGCAATCAGGATATCGACGCCTTGGGCAATAGTTTCAATCTGGGTCTTTGGTCCCAGCCCGCCATAGATGGCAAAAATGCGCAGGTCGGTGTTGACGGCCAATTTCTTGAGGTGGCTTTCCAACTGCATGGCCAGCTCACGGGTAGGAGCCAGCACCAGGCCGCGCGGATGGGTGCCCTGCGCGTATTTCACTTTCATGAGCAGCGGCAGCCCGAAGGCAGCCGTTTTGCCGGTGCCTGTTTGCGCAATGCCCAGCACATCGTGGCCGGCCAGCAGGAGCGGAATGGTCTGCTGCTGTACAGGCGTAGGTTCCGTAAAACCGGCCTCGGCCACTGCCGTAAGCAGTTGCTTGTTAATCTTGAAATCGGAGAAGGCGAGGGGCTGCGGCGTATCAGACATGCTAAAAGGGTATTACGAACTACAAAGGTACGGGGAATGCTGACGGGCACCGGCAGTAGCCTGCATCTTCGCGGAAAAAAATACCCTTCAGAGTTTGTAAATCTGCCATTGAGCACTACTTTTGTTGCTCAATAGCACACACGGTAGATATAGCTCAGCTGGTTAGAGCGTCGGATTGTGATTCCGAAGGTCGTGGGTTCGAGCCCCATTATTTACCCACTCTAAAAGGCCTCAAACGTAATGTGTGAGGCCTTTTTCTTTGCTCTACCGGCTTCCTCATCTAGCTGTCTGGTTCAACTCGCAGTCCAAGGTTCAGATGGCCCGCCGCAATAATATCTGCCCGACTGCGGAAGGATTTGGATATTTGTGACGTTGCTAGGCAGCAGAATACTGTATGAATCACCTTTTTCCTCTTTGCATATGAGTCTGGTCGTTATCGGGTCCGTGGCGTTCGACGCGCTGGAAACGCCTTTTGGCAAAACCGACAAAATCATCGGTGGCGCCGCTACCTACATTTCGCTGTCGGCGAGCTATTCCGTGAAGCCGGTAAAACTGGTAGCCGTCGTCGGCGACGACTTTCCGCAGTCGGATATTGACTTGCTTCAGCAGCACGGCGCCGATACGGAGGGCCTACAGATTAAGCAGGGCGAAAAGTCGTTTTTCTGGTCGGGCAAGTATGCCAACGACCTGAACTCGCGCGAAACGCTGGTAACGGAGCTCAACGTACTGGCCGATTTCGACCCGGTTATTCCCGATTCGTACCAGGATTGCAAGTATCTGATGCTGGGCAATCTGACGCCCCAGATTCAGCGCCTCGTGATTCAGCGCCTCGTCAATCGGCCCAAGCTTATCGTGATGGACACGATGAACTTCTGGATGGACATTGCGCTGGAAGAACTGAAAACGACCATCGAAATGGTGGACGTACTCAGCATTAACGATGAGGAAGCTCGTCAGCTTTCCGGCCAGCACTCGTTGGTGAAGGCTGCCAAAATTATTCTAGATATGGGCCCTAAGTATCTCATCATCAAGAAAGGCGAGCATGGCGCGCTGCTGTTTGATAAGAAGCAGATCTTCTTTGCACCTGCTCTGCCGCTGGAAGAAGTATTCGACCCGACCGGTGCCGGCGACACGTTTGCTGGTGGCTTCATTGGCTACCTCGCCGCTACCGACGACATCAGCTTCGAGAACATGAAACGCGCCGTTATTCACGGCTCGGCTATGGCCTCGTTCTGCGTAGAAAAGTTCGGCACGGAGCGCCTGCTGAACCTGAGCCAGGAGGAAATCGAAGCGCGCGAACAGCAGTTCGCTGACCTTGTGGCCGTAGCTCCGGTTGCGGTGGCTGCTTCGTAGCAAGCTTCTTAATTCGTATAGGAAACCCCGGGGCGTTAGGCTCGGGGTTTTTTGTTGCCCGTATTTTGCGCAACCCCGCAGCCGGCTGGGCGGTACAAGGAATATTCATCCACCCGTAAATCCCCACGGCCATGAGCATGAGCAAAAAACAAACCGACCTGACGAACGACCAAACTTCTGTCAATCCGGCTGCCAATACCAAAAAGAAAAGCACGCAAGTCCAGAATCCGAACGTGAGTAACGTATCCACGCACGGCAACACAACCGACGGCAACTCTTCGGGCGACAACAATATTCCGCCCATCCGCAACAACCCGCAAGGCAACAAGCCGATGTCGGTTGACGGCAGTGGCAAAGGTCCCGGCCGCAAAGCCGACTAACCATCTAAGCGACAAAAAAGCCCCGCCAAAATATCTGGCGGGGCTTTTTTGTGCAACGAAATTACTACGGAACCACCGTGAGGCGCACCACGCGAGTGTCTACGTCGCCGTTGTCGAAGAAGTCCTGCTCGAAGAGAATGGTTTTGTTGTCGAGCCAGCGGGGCTGCGTGCAGCCCCATTCGGTTTGCCGTTCCCAAAGCAACCGGAGCGTGGTGCCATCCACTGACCAGAGTTGCAGGCCGCTGGGTTCGTAGCGGGCCAGCACATCGGAATTGCCACATACGAAATGCCGGCCATCGGGCGCAACTGCCGGCGGACTCCAAATACGGGTGCGGCGGCCAGTGCGCTGATCAACCAGCATGAAGTAGCCACCTTCATACAAGTGTACCGATACCAGCCATTGATGAATAGTGGGTAGGCTGGATAGATATTCGTAGCCAACGTTGGCATCGGGGTTTTCCGTGGGGTTGTTGCGCAGCTGGAGCGGCTTGGCCTTGCTGGGATACAGCCACAGGGTATTGCCGTTGCGGCGCACCGTTTTGCCGGCCGTGCGCAGGCGCTGCCGCTCTTCGGCCGCAAAATCGAAGGCCTCTTCCTCTTCGGCAGAAGCCGGCGCGGCAGGCAGCACCAGCGGCTGGGGCAGCCGCTCATAGAGCCCGCGCGACGCCTGATGAATCGGGAGGACGCGGCCTGGTACCTGCACCAGCGTATCGAGGTGGCCGAGGCGGTAGATGCGTGGCGGTTGCGGCCGAGGCAGCCGGGGCGCGGGTGCCACTACGGGTACACCGGGCTGGCTCCGCTCGGTGGGGCCGCGGAAGGAACAACTCAACAAAAGCACTGCCAGTGGCAAAACCACTATTAGTGCGCGAAGCCGGAACATGGGAGTAGAGTAAAAGCTGCGCTTAAAATTCCTGCTTTATCCAGCTCTTGAAACTAGCCTGCTGCTCGGCAGTGGCCTCCGGGAGCTTTTCGATGGTAATCTTCTGCCAGAACCGATGGCCTTCCTGTGCCGTCAGCGGCACGGTTAATAGCCGGTTCTGGCGGAATACACTGACTTCATAGTGATGCTCGGGGCTGCTGGAAAGCAGGCTCTGCAGGTTCATGTCCACACGGCGCCCGTTCACCGCTACTATCTCATCATCTACGGTGAAAGCCGCAGCGGCCGGGGAGCCGGGCAGAATGTCCGTGACTTCCGTCCGCTCGTTTTTCACCACCGTCCGGAAGCCGAACAGCCCTTCCGAAGCCGACATGTTTTCCTCGATGCGCAGCGTGCAGCCTACAAAGCTCAGCGCCTTGTCCAGCGGCTCTTCCAGCGGCGCCGTGCCATAAATGAACTTGTCGAAATAGGCCGTCATGTCGCGCCCGGCCACGTCCATTACAATGCGGCGGTAGTCGTCCTCAGTATAACCAATGCCGGTTTTGCCGAACTCTTCCCACAGGCGGCGCATCACATCATCGAGGCTGCGCTGGTGCTGGGAAAGGCGGCGCAACGTGAGGTCGAGCAGCAACGCCACCAGCGCCCCTTTGTGGTACACCGACACTTTGCGGTCCGGAATGCCGGGCTTGTAGCCGTCGAGCCACAGGTCCATGCTGGCATCGGCCAGAGAAAGATGGTAGCGGCCGTAGTCGTCGTAGTGCTTGCGTAGCACGGTGTTCAGTTCCGCAAAATACTGCTCAGCGGTACGCACCTGGGCGCGGGCCAGCAGATACTCGCCGTAGTACGTCGTGATACCCTCCGCAATGAAGCAAGTGCGGAAGTAGTTTTCCTTGGAATAGTCGTACGGCTGCATCTCGGCGGGCCGGATGCTCTTAATATTCCAGGCGTGAAACAATTCGTGGCAGCTGACTCCCAGCAGCTCCTTGTACAGGCCTTCGGTCATCAGCAGTTCGGCCGGGCCCAGCGTAATCACTGTGGAGTTGAGGTGCTCTACGCCGTGGTAATGCTTGTAAGGCAGAATCTGGTTGAGGAAATGGTAGTCCTGCGCCGGAAACGAGCCGAACAGTGCCAGCTGCTCTTGGCTGAAAGCCCGAAAATCCGTCACCAGCCGCTGCCAGTCTGGGGCGCACTCGCCCTGAATCCAGATGTAGAAGGGCAGGCTCTGCACCTCATAGTTGCGGTACTGGAGCGTGGGGCTGGCAATCAGAGGCGAATCGGCCAGGTGGTCGAAGCTCTGGGCCTGCAAGGTGTTGGGGCCGCTCTGGGGCAAGCCACACGCCAGCTGCCAGCCGTCGGGCAGCTGCAGCTGTACCTGGCAGGGCTCATGCTGTCGGCCTTCCACGTACATAAAGCCCTGTACTGGATTCAGGTAGAGCTGCGTTTCATCGAGCCAGGAGCCACCGGCATCCATCTGGTGCGCATAAAAGTTGTAGCGCACCTGCACCGTCCGGCCCTTCGCCGATGCTACTTCCCACCGGTCTTTGGTGAGTTTACGGGTGGGCAAAACCTCCTGCGAAGCTGCATCCACTACCTCCACCCGCTGAATCTTCTGGGCGAAGTTCTGCAACTCGTAGCGCCCCGGCCGCCACGCAGGCAGTTGCAGCTCCACTGTTTCGGGGCCCGCGGCGGGTACCTCGAAGGTCATGTGCAGCTGCACGTAAAAAGTAAGCGGGTTCTCAAACGAGACGTAGTAGTGAATCATAGCCGGAAATAGGGGCGGAGCGGCGGCAAACCTGCTGCGAAGGTACGGCTATCCAGCCGAAAAAAGCGGATAGTATGTAGGGTTTGGTACGGTAAAACTGCCGCTTCATCTGACGCCAACGCCCTGAATTTTCAGCACATGTCGGTTGCTTGGCCCGGAAAAAGGCGGGCGAGGCTTTGTCTTTTCCAACTCAAGCTCTTACCTTTGCCGGCCCTACCTGTAATTGAGTCACCAGACATACCATGAAACGTACTTTTCAGCCCTCGCAGCGTAAGCGCCGCAACAAGCACGGGTTCCGCACCCGCATGGAATCCGCTAACGGCCGCAGCGTGTTGGCCCGCCGCCGTGCCAAAGGCCGCAAGCGCCTGACCGTATCCGACGAAGGCCGTCATAAGCGCTAAACCGCTGTCGACGGCTGTGGCCGTGCCCTCCAAATCGTCTCCGATGCCGGTGGAGCGCTCCTACTCGTTTCCGAAAGAAGAACACTTGTGCCGCAAAAAGCTTATTGAAGAGCTTTTCGGCCGGGGTTCTTCTTTTGGTTTATACCCGTTGCGGCTAGTTTGGCTGCCGGCTGAAGTGCGCACCGCGGCCCCGCCGCAGGTGCTGGTCAGCGTGAGCAAGCGCAGTTTCAAGCGCGCCGTAGACCGCAACTATCTCAAGCGCCTATTGCGCGAGGCCTACCGCCTCAACAGGTACCGCCTGACAGAAGCCGAAAGTGGCCATGCTGTCGGGCTTTTGGCAATTATCTACACCGGCAAAGAAAAAAAGCCTTTCACGCTGGTTGAAAAAAAATTAATTTCAGGGCTGGAGCGTTTGCTGACCGACGCAACCCCGCAAGCTGGGGAAGTGTCTGCTTTGTAGGGTCGTTTATCTGCTCCTTCTCCTGTCTATGCGCAACAAGTCTATACTGGCCGGTACCCTCCTTGGTGGGGCTGCGCTTCTGGTTTCCTTTCGCTCCGACAACGAGCGATACTTCGAAATCGCCAAAAACCTGGACATTTTCGCCACCCTTTTCAAAGAGGTGAACACCTACTACGTGGACGAGGTGCCGCCAGCCAAGCTGGTAAAAACAGGTATCGATGCCATGCTCAAGTCGCTGGATCCGTATACCAACTACATTCCGGAAGACGACATTGAGGATTTCCGGACCATGACGACGGGCCAGTATGGCGGCATTGGGGCGGTGGTGGTGAAGCGCAACGGCAAGACCGTAGTGCAGGCTGCCTATGAAGGCTATCCGGCTCAGAAAGCCGGTCTGCTACCCGGCGACGAGATTCTGACTATCAACAATGTGAATGTTGAGAAGAAGAATAATGCCGATATCAGTAAGCTGCTGAAGGGGCAGGCCAACTCGCAGGTGAAGCTGATGGTGACCCGCTACGGCCAAGATGCACCAGTCGCCATCGATATTACCCGTGACAAGATTCAGGTGGATAATGTGCCGTATTACGGCATGCTCACTACCGATATTGGCTACTTCCAGCTGTCGGGTTTCACGGTAGACGCCGGCAAGGAAGTGCGGATGGCTCTCACCAAGCTCAAAGAGCAAGGGGCCAAGAAAATCGTGTTTGATATCCGCGACAATCCGGGTGGCCTGCTCAACGAGTCGGTGAATATTGCCAACCTGTTTGTGGACAAGGGCCTCGACATCGTGAGCACTAAAGGCAAGGTGTCGGACTGGAACAAGACGTATAAGGCGCTGGACGTGCCGCTTGACACTCAGATTCCGGTTGTCATCATCACAAGCAACCGTTCGGCTTCAGCCTCCGAAATCGTATCGGGGGTGCTGCAGGACTATGACCGTGCCGTGGTAGTGGGAGAGCGGACGTTTGGCAAGGGCCTTGTACAGGCGACCCGGCCCTTGAGCTACAACTCACAATTGAAGGTGACGACGGCCAAATACTATATCCCGAGCGGCCGCTGCATCCAGGAAATCGACTACGCGCACCGCGCCGATGACGGTACTCTGGGTAAGGTACCGGACTCGTTGCGCACGGCCTTCAAAACACAGGCTGGCCGTACCGTATACGACGGCGGCGGCGTGGCGCCCGACGTGGAAGTACAGGAGCGGGAAATTGCGGACATCACGCGGGTGCTGCTGCAGAAAAGCTACCTCTTCGACTATGCTACCCGCTACCGTTCCGAGCACCCTACTATTGTGCCGGCTCGGCAGTTTAAGCTCACGGATGCTGAGTACGCGAAGTTTACTGACTACCTGAAGGGTAAGGACATCAGCTACAGCACCGACGCCGAGAAAGCCATCACCGACCTGACCAAGAAGGTGAAGGACGAGAAGCACTACGACGACGTGAAAACCGAGTTGGAAGCTATGCGCCGCAAGGTGAGTACCAATAAAAGCAACGACCTGACCCGCTTCAAGCCCGAAATCAAGGATTTGCTGGAGCAGGAAATCGTGTCGCGCTACTACTTCCAGAAGGGCCAGATTGAGGCCACCTTCGACGACGACCCCAACATCCTGATGGCCATGAACGTGCTCAACGACCCGAACCGCTACGCCTCTCTGCTCAAGCCTGGCGGCCACGCCGCCAGCAGCACCAAAGGCGCAGGCACGGCGAAGTAGAAGAACTGTACGAAGCATCACTATACTAGCACGGCAACTTCAACACGAGGCTGCCGTGTTTTTTCTTATCCATGAATGATTTCATCCTGCGCACTAAGCCTTGGCAAATTTTTTTGTGCCTGCTGGTGCCCCGCGTCGCCTCCTGGACTGTAGAAGACGGCATAATAGATTCGATACTGTCCTTTGCAAGTCTATTTCTATGGGTGGCATGGATTGCTCTTCTGGTAAGCTCGCTCAGCCGCATACGTGCAGACGTATTGGGCTATAATTTCACTTGGTTTTTGACGAACGTTTTTGTTGTCTTGCTGGCATTGGCATATGCAAGCTTTGCTAACGATTCGGAGTTTCAATTCTCGTCAATCAGCTTCCAAGTAGCGGGCATAGCAATGCTGCCCGGTCTGTATGCTGGGTTTGCCTACATTCACCTGCATTGGTTCACTGCTTCATTATTACTAGCCAAGGAACATGGCCGCCGACCCGATTTTAGCCAAGCTTTTGTGTCCTTTTTGGCATTGTGGTTCTGGCCTCTTGGTGTGTGGTTTGTTCAGGAGAAGGCCAATAAGATAGGAGACGAAGATTTCTGGGCGCGGCGAGCGGTAGGTGACTTGGGGGCTGAGCAGGTAGAGCAGTTCTAATTCTACAGGGCATTACGTGTTCATTACCTTTGCCTCATGCCTAGCATGATTCTTTCCCTCGAAACGTCCTCACCTGTTTGCTCCGTAGCGCTGCACCGCGCAGATGATGGCCAGTTGGTAGGGCAGTCGGAGCTGCGGCTGGAAAAGTCGCACTCTTCACACCTAAGTGTGCTTGTTAGCCAGCTGCTGGAAAATACGCTGCATACGCTGCAGGATGTAGCGGCCGTGGCCGTGAGCGACGGGCCGGGCTCCTACACGGGGCTGCGGATTGGAGCGGCTGCCGCCAAGGGCCTGTGCTACGCGCTGGACATTCCGCTGATAGCCGTGAATACGCTGGCGGCGCTGGCCCGGCAGGTGGCCGCTGCTACCGTGCCCACCGAAAACCTGCTGCTGTGCCCCATGCTGGACGCGCGCCGCATGGAAGTCTACACCGCCCTCTACCGCCCCGATGGGACGGAGGTGCTGGCTCCCACGCCCCTGATTCTGGATGAAACGGCGCTGGCCGAACAAATGGCCCACCACCGCTTGTTATGCTTCGGAAACGGCGCGGCCAAGCTCCGGCCGCTCGTTCAGGACCAGTCTACCGTAGGGTTTCTGGCCGGCATCGAGCCCTCGGCGGTAGCTGTGGGGGCGCTGGCAGTAGAAGCTTACAAGCGGGCTGAGTTCCGGGACGTGGCCTACTACGAGCCGTTTTATCTGAAAGAAGTGTACACCACTACCCCGAAAGCGAAGTAGTGCCGCAACGGCGCAATGCCACCCAATAACATGGAAGATACCCTCATCAACCGAGTAGCTACCAGCGCCCTCACGTCGCTGAACTTGGAGGAGCTGTTGCACCCCGGCGAGCGGGTCGTGTATGACATCAAGGACAACCTGTTTCACGGCTTGATGCTGCGTGAGAAGGACCTGCGCGAATTCGTGAAAACCCACGACTGGAGCCAATACGACGGCAAGAACGTGGCCATCATCTGCTCCGCTGATGCCATTGTGCCGACCTGGGCCTACATGCTGCTGGCTTCCAAGCTGCAGGGCCACGCTCACCGCTACGTGTTCGGAGAGTTGGCGGCGCTGGAGCAGGAGCTGTTTCAGGAAGCCATTGCCGCCATCGATGCCGAGCAGTACCGCGACGCGAAAGTGGTGGTGAAAGGCTGCGGCGAAAAAGAAGTGCCGACCTACGCCTACGTGGCCATTATGCAGAAACTGCTGCCTGTAGTGAGCAGCGTGATGTATGGCGAGCCATGTAGCACCGTGCCGCTCTACAAGCGCCCCAAGCCAAGCGCGGCGTAGGCTTTCATAGTTTGCCAGATTGTAGGAAGGCCCGACAGTGCATCTGTCGGGCCTTTGTGCGTCTGTGGCTGTCTGAAGAGCAGTTAGGCAGCCTTCAGAACTACTTGTAGCGGCGCAAAATCCCTTGGTTGGGTGGGTTTGTGCATCTTTGGCCGCGAAATCATTTTCTCTATGCCCCAATCTTCTCCCTACAAAATCAGCGTTCTGACCGGTATATCTATTGTGGTAGCCAACATGGTTGGGACGGGCGTTTTTACTAGTCTGGGTTTTCAGATAGTGGATATCAAGAGTGGTTTTGCGCTGCTGATGTTGTGGGCCGTAGGCGGTGTGGTAGCGCTGTGCGGGGCGCTGAGCTACGGGGAGCTGGCGGCGGCGCTGCCCCGCTCGGGAGGCGAGTATCATTACCTGTCTCGCATCTACCATCCGGCTGTGGGGTTTTTGTCGGGGTGGGTGTCAGCCACGGTGGGGTTTGCGGCGCCCACGGCGCTGGCGGCCATGGCGCTGGGCAAATATGCAGGCAGTGTGTGGCCGGGGCTGCCGCCGCTGCTGCTGCCAGTGGCCGTGGTGCTGGCTCTCACGGCAGTGCACGCCACCAGCCGCCAGGCCGGTAGTCGCCTGCAAGTACTCGTGACGGCCGTGAAAGTGCTGGTGCTGGTGGCCTTCATCGGGGTGGGGCTGGTGGTAGCGGTGCCGCAGCCGCTGTCGTTTGCGCCCACAAAGCTGGCGACGCAGGAGTTGCTGAGTCCGGCGTTTGCGGTGTCGTTGGTGTTTGTGTCGTATGCCTATTCGGGCTGGAACGCGGCTGTGTATGCCACCGGCGAAGTGCACGAGCCGCAACGGACGTTGCCGCGCATCCTGCTCACGGGCACCGCGCTGGTCATGGCACTGTACGTGGCGCTGAACTTTGTTTTCCTGTATTCAACCTCATTAGCCAAGCTGGAAGGGCAGGCCGAGGTGGGGTTTATTGCGGGCACGCAGCTGTTTGGCGTGGCGGGCGGGCGGCTGATGGGCGGCCTGATTGCGGCGCTGCTGGTGTCCACTATCAGCGCCATGATTTTTGCCGGCCCGCGCATTGTGCAGGTGATGGGTGAAGATTTGCCGCCGCTCCGGCCGCTGGCGCACCTGAGTCCGGCGGGCATTCCGGTGCGGGCCATGCTGCTGCAAACGGGCCTCACGCTGCTGTTCATCGTCACGGCTACCTTCGAGCAGGTGCTGCTCTACGCCGGTTTTGTGCTCAATCTGTTTACGTTCCTGACCGTGCTGGGGCTGTTTGTGCTGCGCTGGCGGCAGCCAGCCCTGCCGCGGCCCTACCGCGCCTGGGGCTACCCCGTCACGCCGCTATTGTTTCTGGCCCTCAGCGCCTGGACGCTCTGGTTTATTATCCACGACAAGCCCACCGAGTCGCTCTACGGCTTGCTGACGGTGCTAGCCGGGCTGGTACCGTATGCGCTGAGCCGTCGCCGAACGTAGAGCGCCAAACCAATTCTTTATCTTTCGTTATGCTTGCTTCTCTCGCTGCCCGCTGGCACCGCCTCACGGCGCCGCTGCTCCCGGATGAAGGCCGTCGAGCCGCTATGTTGGAGCAGTTGGTGGCTGCCTATCAGGCTCCCGGCCGGCACTACCACACGCTCACGCATATTCAGGCGCTGCTGGAAGCTACTGATACTGCCGCCGACCAGCTGCAGGATGCGGTGGTAGTGGAGCTGGCCGTCTGGTTTCATGATGCCGTGTATGAGCCACTGCGCTCCGATAATGAGGAGAAAAGCGCCGAGCTGGCCTGGGAGTTTTTGTCCGTCACGTCACTTTCAGCGGCGCGGCAGGAGCGGGTGGTCTTCCTGATTGAGCGCACCAAAGACCACACATTGCCCCAGCCGCCCGATGATGCTGACCTGCTGTTTTTCCTCGACGCTGACCTGAGCATTCTGGGCGCGCCGGAAGCCCGGTACCAAGAATACGCCCGGCAAGTGCGCCAGGAATACCGCATGGTGCCTGGCATTCTGTACCGCCGGGGCCGCCGCAAAGTGCTGGAAAAGATGCTGGCCGCGCCTGCGCTTTACCGCACCGCCGACTACCACACCCGTCTGGAAGCCGCTGCCCGCCGCAATCTGCAGCAGGAACTGCGGGAGTTGTAGCATCGTACTCCGGCAACGCTCAGCGGCTAACCGTGTCTTTGCGCCAGTAATTCCTCGCCTCTTGTAGTTTTGTTGATGCACTCTTTCCGCTTTCTGGGGCTGATGCTGGTCGTTTCGGCGCCGGCGCTGGCCCAAACTCCTGCTGCTCCGGCTACTGCCCTGGGCCCGCTCACCGTCGATAAAATCATGCGCGACCCGGCGCAATGGCTGGGTACGGCGCCTTCCAACGTGTATTGGGGCGAGGACGGCCGACGCATCTACTTCAGCTGGAACCCCGACAAAGACCGCCGCGACTCGCTGTATCAGGTGGCCCCGACAGGCACTGCGGCGCCGCGCAAAGTAAGCTGGCGCGAGCAGCGCACGTTGCCTGCTAGCACCGGCGAATACGATGCGGCCTACACGCGTAAGGTCTACGAGAAAGAAGGCGACATCTATCTGCTGGACCTTAAAACCCAGAAAACACGCCGCATCACAAACACCGCGGAGCGCGAAACCGAGCCGAACTTTGCGCTGCGGGGCAAACTGGTAAGCTACGTACGCAGCCAGAACCTCTACACCTGGGACCCGGCTACTGGCGAAACCACTCAGCGCACCGACTTCCGTAAAGGCAGTAAGCCCGCCAACGGCCAGCCCAACGATAAGTCGGAGCGCTATCTGCGGGCCCAGCAGCTGGCTTTGTTCGACGTAATTCGGCAGAAAGACCAGGACCGGCAGGCGCGGGAGCGGCAGCAAAAAGCCCTGGCCAAGCTGCGTCCCAAGGCCATTTACATCGGCCAGCAGCAGATAGACAACCTGCAGCTCAGCCCCGATGGCCGCTACGTAACCTACACGCTGATGCAGGAGCCTTCCAGCGAGAAGGTAGCACTAGTGCCCAGCTTTGTGACGGCCTCCGGCTTCACCGAGGATATTTCGACCCGCACGAAAGTGGGCGCGCCCCAGACTGCCTACGAACTGGGCATGTACGACGTGGCCCGCGACACGACATTCGTACTGGGCTACCGGGAGCTGAAAGGCCTTGATGAGCAGCCTGCTTACCGCAAGGAATACCAGATGCCGGCCAAAGCGCCCATGCCCGCCGACTCGGCCAAGGCAGCGGCCACGGCCAAAAAGGAAAAGCCTGCTAACGAGCTGCGCCGCGTGCAGCCGTTCGGGCCGTTCTGGTCCGAGGACGGGCAGCGGGCGTTTCTGGTGGTGCGCTCCACTGATAATAAGGACCGGTGGATTGTAGCTCTAGACCCGGCGGCGCAGAAAATTACGCTGCTGGACCGCCAGCGCGACGAGGCTTGGATCAACGGTCCGGGCATCGGCTACGGGGCCGGCAACGTGGGCTGGCTGCCCGACAACCGCCGCGTGTGGTTCCAGAGCGAGGAAACCGGCTACTCCCACCTCTACACTGTAGACGTAACCAGCGGGCAGAAAAAAGCCCTGACCAGCGGCAAGTTTGAAATCCAGAAAGCTCAGCTCAGCCGCGACAACAAAACGTGGTACCTGACGGCCAACGCCACACACCCCGGCGAGCAGCAGTTTTACCACATGCGCTTGGAAGGCGGCCCACTGCAGCAGATTACCAGCAGCGCTGGCGCCAATGAGGTGACCGTGTCGCCGGACGGCCGCACGCTGGCCGTGCGCTACAGCTACGCCAACAAGCCCTGGGAGCTGTTCGTGATGGACAACAAAGCCGGCTCCAAAATGCGGCAACTGACGCGTAGCACCACGCCGGAGTTTGAAAGCTACCCCTGGCGCGACCCGGAAATCGTGACTATCAAGGCCCGCGACGGGGCCGACGTGTACGCCCGCCTCTACCGCCCCGCCAATGCCGTAGCGCAGGGTCCAGCCGTGATTTTTGTGCACGGCGCCGGCTACCTGCAAAACGCGCACAAATGGTGGAGCCAGTATTCCCGCGAATACATGTTCCACAACCTGCTGGTTGATAAAGGCTACACGGTGCTCGATATCGACTACCGCGGCTCGGCCGGCTACGGCCGCGACGTGCGCACCGGTATCTACCGCTATATGGGTGGCAAAGACCTCACCGACCACGTGGACGGTGCCAAAATGCTCACGGAAAAATACGGCGTCAGCGCGCAGCGCATCGGCATTTACGGCGGTAGCTACGGTGGTTTTATCACGCTGATGGCCATGTTCACGCAGCCCGACGTATTTCGGGCTGGCGCGGCCCTGCGCTCCGTCACGGACTGGGCGCACTACAACCACGGCTACACCGACAACATCCTCAACGAGCCCTACAACGACTCACTGGCCTATGCCCGCTCCTCGCCCATCAACTACGCCAGCGGCCTGAAAGGGGCACTGCTCATGTGCCACGGGATGGTTGATACGAACGTGCATTTCCAGGACATTGTGCGCCTTTCGCAGCGTCTTATCGAGTTGAAAAAAGAGAATTGGGAGCTGGCCGTGTACCCCGTGGAAGACCACGGCTTCGTGGAGCCTTCTTCCTGGACCGACGAGTATAAGCGCATCCTGAAGCTGTTCGAAACCAACCTGAAGCCTGCTGAGCCCATACTAGGAGGTGGCACCGGCAGCGGCACCCATTAGCGCGTAATGCCGGCTCGCCTTCCCAGACGTATCCTTGTGCTGACTGTCCTGATTTTGGGCAGTGCCTTGTCGTTTCTGTTTTCGCCGCCACCCCAAACGCCCGATGAGTTCTGGGGGCTCTATATTCCGCTGGGAGAACAGGCTGGGTTCATTCTCAACAAAGATTCCTACGGCTACATTCAGGCGGCTGAAGAGCCCGGCCGACTACTGCAGCAAAACGAAGAACGTCAGTCGAGGCCGCTGTATGTGCTGCTGGGCACGGCACTTGGGTACCCGTTGCGCGCAGTCCTGCCCATCTTGGTGGATGAGGCCAGCGTGCGGGCCGCCGTCGGGCCCGATGTGCCCTTGTCCGACCGTGCGCTGATTGGCTTCTATCCGGCTTTCGTGCTGCTGAACTTCGGGGTGCTGCTGACGTCGTTGCTGCTGTTTGTGCGGCTCTACTCGCCGCTTACAAAAGGCACGGGCAACCTGCTGACACTGGGCTGTCTGCTGGTGTTCCTGGTGTCAAATCCTATTGTAAAGGCCTTTTTCTGGACCGCGCACCAGCAGATGTTTTGCTTCTTTACGCCACTGTTTTGCCTATGGCTGCTGGAGCGGTTTCGGCAACGGCCGCCGCGCCCAGTGCAGTGGTTAGGTTGGGCTCTGGCTACCGGACTGTTGCCGCTTGTTTACGGCAATTTTGTGCTGGTGCTGCCCGTACTGCTTTACGCGCTGGGGCGGCAGTCTGGCCAGCGCTGGCCACGAAAACAGATGTGGAGTTTAGCCGCTGGCACAGTGTTACTTTTCCTGCTACCTACCGTCGGCTGGATACTGCTGCTGAAACTCCGGGGGGTAACGTACTACAACCACGAAATGGCGCGCTACCACCAACTGGTGTGGCTGGCAGAGGCCGCCCAGACGTCTCCCGCAGAATTTCTGACCACAGTTGGGCAAAAGCTGCTGGAGTTTGCCGGTACGCTGTCTGGTCTGGTAGGCTGGCTGCTGGCAGTACCACTTTTATGGTTGGCGGCCCGGAGGCGCAGGCAACCGATGACGCCAGTGGTGGCAGATGCTGTTTTCCTGCTGCTGCTGTTTGGGGCGTTTTTAGCGGCACTAGGCTACTACAATGAGCGGCTCACGTTCACGCTACAGCCACTACTACTCTGCCTAAGCGCGGCTGCGCTGGCCCACCTGCAAGGGCTGGGCCAGCGCATAGGCTTGGTGGTAACGGTACTAGCTTGGCATACCTATCAAGTCCTGTCGTACGGGCCGTTTTCCTGATGCTGCTAGAGCCTCTTGGTCAGGGCAAGGCCAGAGTAGGAGTAGCCATTCGCGTTGAGGCCCTGCACCGGGCTTACGCTGTACGTGTTGCCGGTTTTCTTGTGCAGCTGTGGCACCAGAACACCGGCCGTAGCACCTACAGCAAGCCCTAAAAGGTTATCGGAGAGAAAGTGCTTGCCGGCTTCCAGGCGCGTATAAGCCTCCGCCACAGACACCACGGTGGCCGCCGTCCAGATAAATGGCTCGGCCTTGGAGCCGGGGTGAAAGTCGTGGTATACTTTGGCGGCAAAGAAGGTAGCCGCCGCCGTATGGGCCGTGTGGCCGGCAAAGAACGAGTTGGTAGAAATCTTGCTGTTGCGGCTGCCTCCGCCCTCGGTGCCATACAGGAAGGGCCGGTAGCGCGTCACGTTGCCAATAGTCATGGTGAAGGTAGCATCGGCGGCCAGCATGCTCTGCAGATACAGCCCCAGTACTTGCCCGTAGCGGCTTCGCACATCGGAGTCCAGCGCCAGCAAGCCCGGCGCAATCAGCAATGAAGGGTATACAATCAGGTCACCGGCCGTCTGGGCCCGCTCACTGTAGTAGCCCGCCGAAAACCGGTCGAACTTGGGAATGTCGTTTTTGTTGAGAGCAGCCAGCTGAGCATCGGTCAAACCGTCCTTTGTCTGCACCAAAAGCAAGCCCGTAATACTGAGCGCCCCCAGACCCGCTGATATGGGGCCATCTACGGCGAAACGGGTGTGGTAGGGAGATGGCGCTTTCTGCGCATGCGCTTCAGGAGAGCCGGTGGCCAGCAGACCAACCGCCAGCACGAGAGTGGAAATTTGCTTCATAGGGCAATAGAGAGGGAAAGTAGCGCTACAACGGAAAAGATATTGTGGAGGTTGACCCGCCACCGATTCTCGCTACCACATTTCCTTCCGGAGCAAATAGCCAGCAACTCCTAACTAAATAGTAGCTTTGTAGCCCTGCTACCACAGCAGGGCAGGGGCTGCCGGCCCCTTGTGTACTCTACCTTACAAGCTGATGCCGTACCTGTTCACTTCCGAATCTGTTTCGGAAGGCCACCCCGATAAAGTAGCCGACCAGATTTCTGACGCTATCCTCGACGAGTATCTCCGCCAGGACCCCGCCTCCAAAGTAGCCTGCGAAACACTCGTAACAACGGATTTTGCACTGGTTGCCGGCGAAATTAAATCGAAGGCCCATGTAGAGGCGGAACCCATTATCCGGGAAGTTATCCGCCGTATTGGCTATAACAAGCCCGAGTACCTTTTCAACGCCGACACCTGCGAGGTCATGAACCGCCTGCATGAGCAGTCGGCCGATATCAACCAGGGCGTGGAGCGCGCCAGCGACGAAGAACAGGGCGCCGGCGACCAAGGCATGATGTTCGGTTACGCCACCAAGGAAACGGCTAACTACATGCCGCTGGCCCTGGATCTGTCGCACCGCTTGCTGCAGGAACTGTCCAAGATTCGTCGCGAAGGCAAGGAAATGACGTACCTGCGTCCTGATGCCAAAAGCCAGGTTACCATTCGCTACGCTGACGACAACACGCCGGAAGCCATTGAAACCATTGTGGTGAGCACGCAGCACGATGAGTTCAATCAGGACGAGCAAACCATGCTCAAGCAGATTGAGCAGGACATCAAAACCATTTTGGTGCCCCGCGTGAAGGCGCAGTTGGGTAGTGAGGTACAGAGCCTGTTCACCGATTCTATCATCTACCATATCAACCCTACCGGCAAGTTCGTTATCGGGGGGCCTCACGGCGATTCTGGCCTGACCGGCCGCAAGATCATCGTGGATACCTATGGTGGCAAAGGTGCCCACGGTGGCGGTGCTTTCTCGGGTAAGGACTCCAGCAAAGTAGACCGTTCGGCCGCCTATGCCGCCCGCCACATTGCCAAAAACCTAGTAGCTGCCGGCGTTGCCGACCAAGTGCTGGTTCAGGTAGCTTACGCCATTGGGGTAGCGAAGCCAGTAGGCGTATTCGTGACAACCTACGGAACCACCAACGCCAGCAATGGCCACGGCGAAAAGCTCACCGACGGTCAGATTGCCGAGAAGGTGCAGAACCTGTTCGACCTGCGCCCTTATGCTATTGTGCAGCGCTTGGGTCTGCGCAACCCTATTTTCAGCGAATCGGCAGCGTATGGTCACATGGGCCGCCAGCCCGGTACCAAGCAGGTGCAGGATGCTAACGGCAGCACCCGTACCGTGGAAACCTTCACCTGGGAAAAGCTCGATTACGTCGACAAGATCAAAGCGGAGTTTGGCCTATAGGAGCCAATCTGCAACCGTTTACTACAACAGAAAGCCCCGCCTGATCATCAGGTGGGGCTTTCTGTTGTAGTAGGTAGTAAGACTAGTGAGTAAGCAGCTTTTCCTTATGCTTCGTAATCTGGCGTTTCAGGCTGTCAGCCGCCGCGTCGGCTGCCGCTTCAAACGAAGGCGCATCTTCCTGCGAAAACAACGTAGCGCCAGGTACAAACAGCTTTACTTCTACAGTTTTGTTGGCAATACCATCTTTATTATTCAGCTTCAGAATCACTTCACCTTCCGTGACACGGTCATAAAAGGTTTCGAGCTTGTCGAGGCGTTTCTGGATGAAATCGAGCAGTTTTTGGTCGGCGTCGAAGTGCACCGAATGCATCTGTACTTTCATCGTTCGTAGGGTTTGGGAGTAAGAAAAAGGAACACAACTCAGGCCTTGGGATGGGCCTGTTCAAAGACTGATTTCAGCTTGTCGATGGACAAGTGGGTGTAGACTTGCGTGGCGGCCAGATTCGCGTGGCCCAATAACTCTTTAATGGCGTTCAGATCAGCGCCTTTGTTCAGCAAATGCGTGGCAAAGGAGTGACGTAGCACGTGCGGATGCTGCTGCGACGAAGCAGTCGTTATCTGACTCAAATAGTGCTTCACAGTTCGATACACTAGTTTTTCATACAACGGTTCACCTTTGTCCGTAACGAGGAGTGCCGGCTGGGCGTTGCCTTCTGGACCAAACTCGCGTTTGCGAAATGCTATATAGTTGGTAAGCACAACCACCAGTGTGGGGTTGAGCGGCACGATGCGCTGCTTGTTGCCTTTGCCTGTAACCCGCACTGTGCGCCCCGGCAGGCTCACATCATCCGGCCGAATCCCGATTAGCTCCGAAAGGCGGATTCCGGTGCCATAGAGCAGTTCCAATACTAGCTGGTCGCGGATACCTGCAAACGTGTCCGGAAACTCAAAAGAGTTAAGCAACCCATTGAGGCTATCCTCCGGCACGAAGTCGGGCAGCTTCTTCGCCATTTTGGGTGCTTTGATGCGCAGCATCGGGTTTCTGCTGATAACTCCGGTGGTCAGCAGAAACTTGAAGTAGGAGCGTAAGCAGGCAATCTTACGGTTGACGGTGCGCGGATCGAGGTCCTGCTGCATCAGCGTCACCACCCACGAGCGGATAAGCGTATGGTCGGCCTGCGCAGGCTCAGCTAATTCATAGGTATTCTTGAGATAGGTGGCAAACTGCCGCATATCTGTCTGGTAAGAGAGCAGCGTGTGCGGGCTGTAGCGCCGCTCAGACCGCAGGTAGTTGAAAAATAAATCCATACATCGGAGCCCGGCCGCTAGGGCCGGATAACCAATGTATGGATTTCGGCGGAAGAAAAAAACCGCAACCGTATGTACGCGAAAAAACCGGCTGACGCACCAGAAAAGGGCATCAGCCGGTTTTTAATCCGGAAGGGGCAGAACGCTAGGCGTTGTTGTCGTTGCCGTAGGTCACCTGCTTGTAGATGGCCTTCTGCTTCTGCTTACGGTTGGTGATGGAAGGCTTCTGGAAAAACGTGCGACGACGCAGTTCTTTCAGAACGCCCGTGCGCTCAAACTTCTTCTTGAAACGCTTGAGGGCGCGGTCAACCGACTCGTTTTCCTTGATTTGTACGATGATCATATGTCAGTGGGGTTGAAAACTCTTCTATGAAGGGCCGCAAAGATAATCAGAGAGTTGGAAGATTAAAAACGGATTACTCGGATTTTTGTCTGATTGGCCCTAAAGGCGGCCGATGGCTTGTTTGCCTACGAATTTCTGCAAATACGCATCGGCTGCTTCCACCGCAACTACTTACTTGAGCAGGGTCCGGGCAATGACGAGCTTCTGAATTTCAGAGGTGCCCTCGCCGATGGTGCACAGTTTGGCGTCGCGGTAGTATTTCTCGGCCGGATAGTCCTTGGTATAGCCGTAGCCTCCAAAGATTTGCACGCCCTCATTTGCAACGCGCACCGACACTTCCGAAGCATAGAGCTTGGCCATTGCCGACTCCTTATTCACGCTCAGACCCCGGTCCTTCATGTCGGCTGCTCGGTAGGTGAGCAAAGAAGCCGCCTCGATTTCCGTTGCCATATCGGCCAGTTTAAAGCTGATGCCCTGGAAATTGCTGATGGGCTGGTTGAACTGATACCGCTCCTTGGAATATTGCAGAGCTGCTTCGTAAGCACCTTGTGCAATGCCTAAGCTAAGTGCCGCAATGCTGATACGGCCACCGTCCAACACCTTAAGCGCCTGCACAAATCCATCACCAACTTGCCCAATGACATTCTCTTTGGGTACGCGGCAATCAGTGAAGATGAGTTCTGTGGTTTCAGAAGCTCTCATTCCTAGCTTATCTTCCTTGCGGCCCGCCGCGAAACCAGGTGTGCCACGCTCGATGATGAAGGCCGTCATGGCCCGCGAGTCGCCTACTTCGCCAGTACGGGCAATAACGACGGCGACGTTGCCGGTTTTGCCATGCGTGATGAAGTTTTTGGCACCGTTCAGTACGTAATGGTCGCCGTCTTCAACGGCCACGGTCCGCATGTTGCCGGCATCAGAACCCGTATTGGGTTCGGTGAGGCCCCAGGCTCCAATCCATTCGCCGGAAGCCAGCTTAGGCAAATACTTGCGCTTTTGCTCCTCGGAAGCATGCTGCAGAATATGGCCGGTGCAAAGTGAGTTATGTGCTGCCATGCTCAGGCCGATGCTGCCATCTATCTTCGACAGTTCAGCAATAGCCGTCACGTATTCAGTGTAGCCAAACCCAGCACCACCGTATTCCTGCGGCACCAGTACACCCATCAGGCCCATTTCGCCCAGCTTGTGAAACACTTCCACGGGAAATTCCTGGCTTTCGTCCCACTTCATCATGTGGGGCTTGATGTGTTGCGCGCCAAAGTCGCGCACCATCTGGGCAATCATTGTCTGGTTTTCGGTAGCTACCAGTTCCATGGGCAAAAGAATGAAGGTGGTGGGAATTAGAAGTATAACCGGTAAGGGCCGGTTTTGGGTCCGCGAAAGTACGATTTTGGCCGCGCCCAGCCATGTGCAGAATTCCGGTCGGTGGACCCAATTTTGAAAGGGGGCGCCAATTCGGTTAACTTTGAAGGTTTTTCAGAGAATCTTCCGTAGTTGGACGTCGCCTTGCCAGGGCCCGTTCCGTAACTTTTTGGCTCCTTCAGCCTGCATGTATCCATCCGCATTTCGCCGCCTCACGTTCCTTTGGCTGTTGTGTATACCATTTCTGGGTTTGTTTTCTTGCTCAAAAGAGGTGTACAATCAGCGCGTTATGTTCCGGCTGGACGATGCGGTAAAAGGCATGGATACCACCAAGCTGCGCCGCGTTGTGAACCGAGTAAACCGGAATTACACGATCCAGCCGAACGATTTTCTAGCGGTACGGGTGTATACCAACAACGGCGAGCGGATAATTGACCCCAATGGGGAACTACAGTTTGGTTCACCTCCCGGAGGCGCATCGTTGCCCAGCGCCGGAAACCGCAATGCCGGCGCTGTACAAAGCAGTGCCTCTTCCGGCACCGGTCAGGGAGCAGGCCAAACGGCTAACTTCTCTGAGTTCCTTGTGCAGACCGATGGATACGTTACGCTTCCGTTGATCAATCGTGTAAGGCTGAGCGGCTACACGCTGCTGCAGGCAGACAGTGTACTCCAGATTAAATACAGTGAATTCTACAAAGGAGTCTTCGTCACGACTCGGGTGACGAATAACCGGGTAATTGTGCTGGGCTCACCGGGCGGAAGAATAGTGCCGCTTACGAACGATAACATGAACCTGCTGGAAGTGCTGGCCGCCGCTGGCGGTGTAGATGGCGCGAGCGGCGCTGGTGCGGCAACCTTGTACCGTTCTGGAGGTAAGGTATCTAACATCCGCATCATCCGTGGAGATTTAAAGAACCCACAGATTGAACAGGTAGACCTAACAACTATTAATGGGATGCGCCGTGCTAATCTGCAAATGGAGCCAAATGATATTGTATACATTGAGCCCATTCGACGTCCTTTCATTGATGGGCTAAACGATGCGGCTCCTCTGCTGGGCCTTGCCGGGCTTTTCCTGACCAGCATCAGCCTTATTATAAGCCTTACGCGGTAATCAGCGTAGGTGCATTTTGTTTTTCTGAGCAGAACTCCTGATATCTTTAAATGGCCGTTAACGAAAACGCCGAGCTGGAAGAGTTGATCCGAAATGCTACTGGTTCCGGTGGAGTAAGCACTGTGCCCACAGACGCAGAGGCTGCAGACGAAGGAGGTGGACTTGATTTTGATACGCTGCTGCTGGTTGCCCGGCGGAGTCTGCTTTGGCTGTTGCTGCTGATTGGGCTGGGCCTTACAGGTTCGTGGTTGTTTTTGCGCTACACCAAACCGATATACAAGTCTTCGTCGCTGCTGAAGATTGATGAGAAAACGGAAGCTGGCGCGCTGGGATTAGGTGGGGCGCTGGGCGAAACAGCTGGTGGCCGGCAAAACATCAGCAAGCTTTCAGGAGAAGTAGAGTTGATAAAATCCAATATTATCTACCGCCGCCTGAAAGACTCCCTGGACCTCGATGTAAACTACTACGCCGAAGGGACTGTACTCGAAAGTGAGCTGTATGGTGTTTCACCGTTTCGGGTGGAGTACGGAGGAGACATTCTTTTCAATACAAAGTTCGGCCTCAGCTTTACAAGCCCGACACGCTTTCGGCTTTCCTACTTGCAGGCCGGGCAGGAGCAAACGGGCGAGTATTCTATTGGTGAGCCTTTTCGGATTGGCGGCATGACGCTACGCATCCGTACTACGCCAACGATGGATGCTTCCGCGCTTGACCGTACGTTTCACTTCATCATTAACGACGAAGGCGCTATCAACAGCTACCTCGACCGGAACCTGCTGGTGGAGATAGTAAATCCTGACGCCAACACAATCCAGATTTCCTTCCAGGATTTCACACCTAGTAAAGCCCGCGCTATCGTCAATAAGATAGACACGGTATACCTGCAGGAAAAGATTGCGCAGAAGCAAGCCGCTACCGCGCAAACCCTGCAGTTTTTGGATCAACAGCTGACGGAAAACAGGCAGAACCTAGCAGTTGCAGAAGAGAACCTCCAGAGTTTTGCGCGTCAGAACAAGACGTATGATGTCAAAGCTACTATCGGTGACCTTACTGCCCGGCTGGAAAAGCAGGAAGAAGAGCGGCTGAAGCTGGCAGAGAAGATTCGGTTGCTAAACGAAGTGGCCGCCCTGGCTGAGCAAGGCGCCATTACTGCCCGGGAAGATATGACGGTAGAGCAGAGCATTCCGGCACTGGCTACCATCGACAACCCTCAGCTAGCACAGCAGCTGACCGAATTGAACGGATTGCAATGGAATCTGCGCCGTCTTTCTCGCTCCTATAAGGAAACGACCGAGGCTGTACAGCAGCAGCGGGAAGCGTTGAATTACGTGAAAGGTAATTTGCGCCGTACGCTTCGGCAAAGCCGAGAGCTGCTCTCTAGCCAGCTGGCCGCATTAGACCGCCAACGCAATTCTTTCACTTCAGAATTGCAAACCTTACCGCAAAAAGCCACCGAACTGGCCCGGCTCACGCGCCCATTGGAACTGTACGAGAAATCGTATCTGATGCTGATGGACAAGAAAGTGGAGTTCAACATTGCCAAAGCCGGCACTACGCCCGACTTCCAGATTCTGTCGCCGGCGAGTATGCCAAACGTGCCTATTTCACCCGTGCGGCTTATGGTATATGCCATTGGGCTGGCGAGCGGTATCGTGCTGGGCCTGTCGCTGATGGCAGTGCGCTACTTTATGCACAACACCGTCACTAGTGTGCGCGAACTAGAGCGTGCGACGCAGGCTTCCGTACTGGGCGTGATTCCTACCTACGATAAGGAAAAGATGGCCGTCTCGAAGCTGGTGGTGGACAAGAACCCCAAGTCAGCTATTTCGGAGTCTATACGTTCCATTCGGACCAATCTGGACTTTATCAGCTCAGCCAAAAAGAAGCGGCTGATTTCGGTTACTTCTACCATTTCGGGCGAAGGGAAAACGTTCGTCTCAGTAAATCTGGGAGGCATTATTGCGCTGTCGGAGCAACGTGTAGTGATTCTGGACCTGGACATGCGCAAACCCAAAGTCAACTTGGCTTTTGGAGCGGAGAATGTGAAAGGAATAAGCACCATCCTAATTGAAAAGCACACCATTCAGGAGTGCATTCAGCATACGTCCATCCCGACCCTGGACTTTATTTCGGCCGGGCCCACACCACCTAACCCATCAGAGCTGATCCTGGGGGCCAAGTTCGATGAGATGCTGGCCGAGCTGCACAAAACCTACGACGTGATTCTGATTGACACGCCGCCTGTTGGTTTGGTGACGGATGGTATCCTTATCATGCGCAAGGCTGACATTCCGATTTATATCGTGCGGGCCAACTACTCCAAGAAGGCTTTCCTTAAGAACATCAACAAGCTGATGCGGGCCAACAACTTTACCCGGCTCAGCACCATCCTCAACGATGCTACTTCCAGCGGTATGTATGGCTATGGTTACGGCTATGGCTATGGCTATGGCTATGGGCAGGGCTACTACGAGGAAACGAAGCCGACTGAGAGTGCCATTACCCGCCTGCGTAAGCGGTTTTCTTAGGCATAGCGGGTAACATGGCCTCCTTTTTCCAGAAGCTTTTCGGCAGTAAGGTTGCACAGACTGCTTTGCCAGCAGACGCCCTAGCAGTGCTGGGAGCCGATATGCATTCCCATTTGCTGCCTGGGCTTGATGATGGGGCCGAAACGGTAGAACATTCTCTGGAGCTGCTGCGCGAGTTACGCGCCTTGGGCTACCGGAAACTGATTATGACGCCCCACCTCATGGGCGACTTCTACAAAAATACCCCGGAGGGCATCCGAGGCGCCTTACACCACTTGCAGCGAGTAGCGACGGAGGCCGGAATTACGGATGTGCAGCTGGAATGTGCGGCGGAGTACTACCTCGACGAATGGTTTGGCCCCCGTCTGGACCGGGGCGACGAACTACTCACGTTCGGCGGCGACAAGCGCTACCTGCTGTTTGAAACGAGCTACATCAACGAGCCTTTCAATCTGGCAGAAACTGTGTTTCGGCTGCAAAGCATGGGTTACCAGCCAGTGCTGGCGCACCCGGAGCGCTACACGTATTTCTACGGCCGCTTCGATGACCTTGTAAAGGTCCGGGAGAATGGCGCGCTGCTCCAGTTGAATCTTAACTCTCTGGCAGGCTACTATTCTTCCGGTGCCGAAAAGGTGGCCGAGAAGCTCATCGATGCCGGTTTGGTAGATCTGGTCGGGACAGATGCGCACAATCTTAAGCACACATCCACGCTGCGCGACAAGGCTCTGCCCACTGAGTATATGCGCAAGTTGCTGGCGCTTCCGCTGCTGAACAATACGTTGTAAATAATTCCAGCTACTCAGGCTGCAACTGGCTCCTAATATGATCTTCGTCACTGGTGGTAGCGGCCTTGTAGGAGGTTTCCTGATTCCGGCGCTGGTGGCGCGGGGGCTGCCAGTGCGTGCTCTCTACCGCCGCCAGATACCGGTGCTGGAGGGCGCCGACGTGGTAGAATGGGTGGAAGGTGACCTGCGCGATACGACATTGCTGAGCACTGCACTGAAAGGTGTAACGCACGTTTTTCATTGCGCCGGACTGGTGTCGTATGCTCCGCAGGATGAGGAAGCCTTGCTGCAGGTGAACGTAGAAGGTACTGCCGCCATAGTGGATGCTAGCCTGGATCGGCCCGGCATCCGACTCTGTCAGGTGTCGTCGGTGGCGGCGCTGGGCGGGGGGGCAGCACAAGCCCGCGAACAGGCTGGGCCTGATGTGCTGCAGGTGCTTGATGAGAATACCAAGTGGGACCTAGGCGCCGAGCACGGGGCGTATGCTACTTCAAAATACCTCGCCGAACTGGAAGTGTGGCGGGGCATATCAGAAGGACTGCAGGCAGTGATGGTGTGTCCCTCCGTAATTCTGGGGCCCGCAGATTGGGAGCGGAGCAGCACCCGGCTGTTTCGGTATGCTTGGGAGCAACACCGCTTCTACACACCCGGCAGCATCAATGTGGTAGATGTGCGCGATGTAGTGGCCATGATGCTGCGCCTCACCTTGGAACTTGACGTATCCGGGGAACGGTATGTGTTAAGCGGCGGCAGCCTCCTGCTTAGTGAGTTTCTAAGCCGCGCCGCAGCGTGCTTTGGCCGCAAGCCACCTACCGTATCGGTGCCGGATTGGGCCGCGGAAGGCATCTGGCGCCTGGAGCACGCTCGCTCGGTACTGACCGGTGCCCGGCCTCTCATTACCAAGGATACAGCCCGCGCCGGCCGCCATCCAGTGCTGTACCGCGCCGAAAAGGTGCAGCAGGACACCGGACTTGCCTTTCGGCCTGTGCCGGAAACCATAGAATGGTGCTGCCGGGAACTGATGCAAAAACAGGCAAAGAAATAAGGCGCGGAATTGGGAATAGGTCCGCAAAAACGCTTCATTGCCCGTCGCCTTTCCTGGCATCTGCCACTACCTGAACCCGCAGGTCTTCGGTGTGGTTGTTGTATATTAGACCATATACCTGCCTAGGGCAGATATAAAGTGAAGTAAGCCCATCGGGGCTGCCGTTTTGACGGTGTACCGGTACTTGATTGTAGCTGCATGAGAATGAATGAAAATTTTGAGGACCGGGATGAAGTGCTGGACACTGTGCGCCGTTTTGAGCGGATGGTAGCCCAGAACGAGCCTGTCTTTTTCGACTTGGCCGATTTTGAGAATATTATCGACCATTATACCACCAACACGCAGTATGACAAGGCGCTACAAGCCTGTGAAGCTGCTATTGCCCAATATCCGTTCAGCACGGAACTGCTGATTGACCGCTCGCAGGTGCTGGCCATGAAAGGCGAGTACACGGCTGCCAGCACCCAGATTGAAAACGTAGCCGAACTGGACCCCGACAACCCAGACGTAGCCGTAACGCGCGGCATTATTGCCACCCAAAAAGGTGAATTCGCGGAGGCTGTAGCGTTTTTCCTGCAGGCCGCCGAACGGGCGCCAGACCGCGACGACATCTACTTCAACCTGGGGTTGGCCTACCAAAGCTGGCAGAAATTCAAGAGCGCGGCCAAATACTATAAGAAAAGCCTGCGTCTCAATTCCGACAATGATGTGGCCGTTCAGGAGCTACTTTACTGTCTGGAAGTGAGTGAGCGACTCGAGGAAAACCTACCATTCTTCCAGCGCTTCACCGACGATGACCCGTACTCGGCGGTGGCGTGGTACAACCTGGGGCAGGCGCATTTTCGCCTCAACCAGCCGGAAAAGGCTATTGCGGCCTTCGAGTATGCCATCCTCATCGACGCCAAGTTCTACGAGGCGCACGCCTACCTGGCCAGCACCTATGTGACGCAGGAAAAATACCGGGAGGCCATTGCGGAATTTGAGGTAAGCTACCCAGAGGGGGAGCCCAGCCCAGAGGCGCTGTGCAACATCGGAGAGTGCCACGAGAAGCTCCGCGAATGGGATTCGGCCCGCCGTTTCTACCAGAAATCCATCGACTTGGAGCCGGAGATGGATGAGGCGTGGTTTGGTATCGGCATCATTCTCAATGAGCAGGAACGCTTCTTCGAGGCTATCCACTTCTTCCGCAAGGCAGTAGGCATCTATGCCGAGAGCGTTGAATACTGGTTGGCATTGGCAGCCGCTGAGTACCAGGTGGGCAACATTGTAAGTGCCTTAGAGGCCTATGAAAAGGCCACGGAAGTAGCCCCTGATAGTAAGGATGCCTGGCTAAACTGGAGCATCTTGCTGTATGAGCAGGGAAATTTTGAGGGTGCCATCGACCTGATGCGCAATGCCGTGGAGGTACAGCCTATGGAGGCTGAGTTACACTACCGGCTGTGCGCTTATTTGCTGGCTGCCGGCCGCTACCGCGAGGCATACGAGACACTGGAAAACGCCCTGACGCTGGATTTCGACAAGCACCGACTGCTGTTCGAGTACTTCCCGGAACTGGAGTCGCAGAAGGCACTGGCTCGGTTGATTGATCAGTATCGGAAATAAAGGCTGCGGGCCGAACCACTCACTGGTTCGGCCCGCTTCTTTTCGGCGGTAGGCTTTCTGGATTTCGGGCGTACTTTTACGCCCGTTGTTTTTTCGGGAACTGCCGGCCCCGCCGGTTCGCTCCCCAGCCTCCCAAGACCCTACAGAATGAATTACAACCTCACGCAGCTACCTGAGCGCACCGAAAAACCCCGCGAGCAAGGCTTTACCATGGTAATGGACAAAGGCCTGAGCGTACGCGAAGTGGAAGATTTCCTGGAAGTAGGCGCGCCTTACACCGACATTGTGAAGCTGGGCTGGGCCACGTCCTTCGTAACGCCTAACCTCAAGCGTAAGCTGGCGGCCTACAAAGAGGCTGGCATTCCGGTGTACTTCGGGGGCACGTTGTTCGAGGCCTTCATCATTCGTAACCAGTTCGACGATTACCGCCGCCTACTGGAGGAGTATGAGATGGAATACGCCGAAGTATCTGACGGCTCTATTGATCTGGTGCACGACAAAAAGCTCGAATACATCCAGACGCTGGCCAAGGACGTGAAAGTGCTAAGCGAAGTGGGCTCGAAGGATGCGGAGAAGATTATCCCGCCCTACAAGTGGATTTCGCAGATGAAAACGGAGCTGGAAGCCGGCGCCATAAAGGTGATTGGCGAAGCCCGTGAGGCTGGTAACGTAGGCCTGTTCCGCAGCACTGGCGAGGTTCGCTCAGGTCTGGTAGAAGAAATCCTGACCCAGATTCCGTTCGAGAAAATTCTGTGGGAAGCTCCTCAGAAAGCCCAGCAGGTGTGGTTCATCAAGCTGCTTGGAGCCAACGTGAACCTGGGCAACATTGCGCCCAATGAAATTGTGAGCCTGGAAACCATCCGCTTGGGCCTGCGTGGCGACACGTTCACGCACTTCCTCGATATGGACAACGTGGATGAAATGTTCCGCCCCGAGGTGAAGACGCCTGGCAAACCTGGCACGTCCATGCCACGCGGCTAACCGTTCACATACTTTAAAAAAAAGGGCTGTACAGATAGTGTATGGCCCTTTTTTACGTTCTTACCTTATCTAATATGCCCAATCTATATTCTCCGTGCCGCACGGGCTGTTTGGCGCTGCTATTGTTACTGGCCCTGTCTGGGGCCGCACTGGGGCAAACTCAGGCTGCGCCCGATACTGCTTCTTACAATAAGACCAAAACGCTGCTGTGGCGAATCTCGGGAGCGGGCCTGCCGGGCCCTTCCTATGTTTTCGGAACAATGCACGTGCTATGCCCCGATGATGCCATAGTGCCGCCCGAAATGGAGGCGGCATTCCTGAGTAGCGGGCAACTCGTGCTGGAACTGGACCTGGACGATCCGGCAATGGGAAAGCAGTTCCGGCGGGCGGCCCAGTTACCCTGGCCCAACTCTCTGCGCCGCCTCATGAAGCCACGCGACTTCAAGGTCGTGAAGAAGTTTTTCCGCCAGCAGCTTCACCAATCAATTCTGCCCTATGTGCTGGTAAAACCCGCTCTTACGGAAGCACTGGTATACAGCGCGGCCCTGCCCTGCACGCCTGTGAGCTACGAAGGAAAGTTTTTGGAGCTGGCCAAAGCGCAGCAGAAGGAAGTGTTGGGTCTGGAAACGATAGAACAGCAACTGGTGTCGATGCAGCAGGTACCGTACCGCAAGCAGGCCGCCGACCTGGTAGAGGCCATACGCACCTACGACAGCATTCCCCAGCTCATGCAGCACCTCGTCGCCACGTACCGTGGCCGGGATGTGGACGAACTGTATCGGTTATCGGTTGACCCCAAGTATGGTTCTGAGAATGATGAGCCGGCCGAACTGCAGGCCCGTAACCAAGACTGGATTCCAAAAATGAGTACCTGGATGAAAAGCAAGCCCACCTTCTTTGCTGTGGGAGCAGCACACCTAGGAGGCAGCACCGGCGTGCTGCAGTTGCTGCGCCAACAAGGCTACCGGATAGAGCCCGTATTGCTTCCCACTACTTCAGCGAAATCGGCAGAATAGGCCAGAATGAATACCGGACGAAGCTGAAAAGCGAGGGTTGAGAGCAAGTAGCTCTGCGAATAGCTGCGGCGAAATGTGCATCTTTCGGCGGGTACTTTTTCGTTTGTTGCTGCTATGCTCACCTTTCAGTTTACACCGTTTCCGGAGTTGCGTACGGCGCGCCTGTTGCTACGGCCTCTGTGCCATACCGATGCCCCTGCTCTGCTGATTCAGCGTTCCGACCCGCGGGTTATGCGCTACATCGACCGGGAACCGGACCATACCGTGGAGGAGAGCCTAGCCCTGATCCGGAAGGTAGAGCAGGCCGCCGCCGACAACACCGGCATCACCTGGGCAATGGTGCGGCCAGAGCAGGAAGATGTGCTGCTAGGCACGCTGGGGTTCTGGCGCCTTATACCCGAGCACCACCGCGCCGAAATAGGCTACGGCCTGCACCCCGACTACTGGCAGCAGGGCCTGATGCATGAGGCGCTAGAAGCGGTACTACATTTTGGATTTCATACCATGCAGCTGCACAGTGTGGAGGCCAACGTAAATCCGCAAAACACAGCCTCTATGGCACTGCTCGCAAAGCACGGATTTGTGCGCGAAGCCTACTTCCACGAAGACTATTATTTCCGGGGCCAGTTTCTGGATTCCGCCATTTATTCGCTGCTGACGCCGTTGCGGATGGCGAACAAGACTACCGCCCAGGTGTAACCATATCCGGTTGATAGAGTAGGAAGATAGTTCTGAATCTGTCTTACTGTCTGATATGAAACATCTTCCTTTTCCGGGGCCGGTAGCGGCGCTGGTGCTGCTGGCGGCCTGCAACCAAGGCCAGCCCAAAACGGATACGCCTACGAATACGCCTGCCCAGGTAGTAGAAGCGCCTGACTCAGCGGCTCAATCCAATGCGGCAGCTCCTACGCTGCCGGAACCCTACGCCACCAAATCCACTACCAAGCGCAGCCATGTGATTGGGTGGCCAGCCGGCAAAACGCCGGTGGTGCCCGCTGGTTTCGTGATTACGGAGTATGCTGGCAACCTCAACAGCCCGCGGTGGGCCTACGTGACGCCTAATGGCGACGTGCTGGTAGCCGAATCCAATACCATTCCGACCACGACCAAGAAAAAGATTGCAGCCAAGTTGGACTTGGACCCTTCCAAGTCGCTCAAGGAAACCAGTGCCAACCGTATCACCCTGCTCCGCGACACCAACAAGGATGGCAAGCCCGATGTGCGCGAAACCTTTCTGGCCAACCTAAACCAGCCCCTCGGGATGCTGGTGCTCGGCAACTACTTCTATGTAGGAAATACTGACGGAGTGGTGCGCTATGCCTATAAGCCAGGCCAGACCAAAATCACGGGACCTGGCCAGAAGATTCTGGACCTGCCAGCTGGTGGCTACAACAACCACTGGACCCGTAACCTGCTGGCCAGCGCCGACGGCTCGAAGATTTATGTGAGCGTGGGCTCGGGCTCTAATGTGGCAGAGCACGGAATGGAAAACGAACAGCGCCGCGCCAATATTCTGGAAATAAACCCCGACGGCAGCGGCGAAAAAATCTATGCCAGTGGCTTGCGTAACCCTGTAGGTATGGGCTGGGCGCCCGGCACCAAAACCCTCTGGACCGCCGTGAACGAGCGGGATGAGCTCGGCGACGACTTAGTGCCCGACTACCTGACCAGTGTGCAACCCGGCGCCTTCTACGGATGGCCATACGCCTATTTCGGCCCCAAAGAAGACCCCCGTCGCAAAGGCGAGCGGCCAGACTTGGTACAGAAAACCGTAGTGCCGGACGTAGCCCTAGGTCCGCACACCGCTTCGTTGGGACTGGCGTTTTATACCGGCAACGGTTTTCCGGCCAAGTATCAGAATGGAGCGTTCATTGGGCAACACGGCTCTTGGAACCGCTCGGAGTTTACGGGCTATAAGGTGGTCTTCGTGCCGTTCAGCAACGGCAAGCCCAGCGGCGGTATGGAAGATTTCGTGACGGGCTTCATTGCTAATCCGGGTGAAAAGGAAGTATATGGCCGCCCCGTAGGTGTCACGGCGCTGCCGGATGGTTCGCTGCTGGTGCTAGACGATGCTGGCAACAAAGTTTGGCGAGTAGCTGCTCAGCAAGGGCGTGGGGCCTAAACGGCCCCTCTGACCTGCCCGCTCAACGGCCTGCTTCTCCGCTTGGGAGGAGCAGGCCGTTTGGCATCTGGCGGCCTTCGGCAACTCCGGCTGCTTTACCTTGCAGCGCCATGCTACACTACCTGCGCCGCTACCTGAGCTATTTGGTGCCACTTACCCGCACTATCCATTCGCCCATCAACGGGCCGCTGGAAGTGACATGGTACCGAGGCCGCAAAGTGCTTGATACGCGCCATGCCAACTACTCCTACGGCTCGTTGCAGCAGGTACTACGCTACGGGCTGATGTTTCTGGAACCCCAGCAGGCGCAGCGCATTCTGGTGCTGGGGCTTGGTGGAGGGTCCGTGGTGCAGACGCTACGCCAGGAACACCGTGTAACAGCGCCTATCACCGCCCTCGAACTAGACCCCGCCGTTATTGCCGTAGCCGATACGGAATTCGGAATCCGCCCCGACGCGAATCTCTCGATTGTGTGCGCCGATGCTTTTGTGTGGATCCAGACTGCGCCATCCGCCGCCTATGACCTCATTATCATCGACCTGTTTATTGATTTGGAGCTGCCAGCTGAGTTGCAACAAGCAGGTTTTTGGCAGGACATATGGCGGGTGCTGCCGCCGGGCGGGCAAGTGCTGTTCAATACCCTAACGGCAAATCCGCTGACAGTAGCAGGCGAAGAACTGACGGAGCACCTGGCCGGACTGGGCTTTTCGGTGAAGGAAGTGGAAGTAGAACTGCTAAACCGCTTATTGATTCTAGAGAGACTTTTGGTGTAGCGTAGGTGCGGCAGCGTTACTTACTAGCTCTAACGACGGCTGCCGGCGTAGATTTTGGGACGTACAGCAGGGCATCAAACTCGCGGCGGAGGCTGTGGCGGCTGAAGGGCTGCTCATAGGGGCGTAGGGTCCCGTCGCGGAACAGGAGATTCTCGTAGAGCCACTGTGTGCCCGGCGCTAGGTCAGGAGTGCGCAGGTTGAGAAACGATGCCGGCAGCGTGGCCGCCCGGAAATAGTGCTCGTAGCTGCCCACGGATGATGGGGCCGCTGTGGCCGTAACAAATGCTGGAGGCTCGGTGGAAGGCAGGGCCCGGAAGCTGCCTTCGTGAAACAGGAAGCCAACCGCCACGTAGCCCGCACCATAGTAGCGCCGTAGCACTTCGCCCAAAGTAGCATCGTCTTGGTCGTAGGTTTTCAGGTGGGTGTTGTGCGACCATACGGCCACTCCCTTGCCATTAGCCTGCGTGCGGGCCCACTCCACATTCTCGGCCAGGCACGCAGCCCGGTAGCTGAGGCGGAACCGCGACGACATCGTTTGCACGACGCTGTACTGCTCGGCCTGGCGGAGCAGTTGGGTTAGAGTGGCTGCTTCCGCGGGCGTGGCGCCGTAGCCTCGCCGGAGTTTGGCCGGACCATCGAAGGCAGCGCGAACCTCGGCCAGTAGGCGGCGCACAGCTTCCAGGCGCGGGTCGGTTTGCGGGGCGTTCTGCAGGTAATTCAGCGAAATGCCTGCGTCGGCCAGTTCCCGGAGCTGGCGTTGCTGCGTCGTGAGCAGTTCCCCCCGGTAGCCGGCCTGGGCGGGCAGGCGCTGGCGCAGATAGCGCAAACTTTCCGGAGCCTCCTGCAGATCTATGCCCAGCAGCTGTAGGGTAGCCGTCGGGTGCTGCTGGTTGTACGTCCGCATCCAGCGCATCAAGGCCAACATTTCTTCGGTTTCCCAGAGGGGCAGGTCGGCTACCAGCTGCTGGGGGTTGCCGGTGCCGGTTTGCAGGTAGTCGTTCAACGCCAGGCAGGCGCCCAGTTCGGTGTCGAGGGCCAGCACGCGCACGTTTTTCTGCTCCACCAGATACCGAAACAGCCGTTGCTTGAGCTGCATCTGCTCGTGTGAGCCCAGCGTGACTTCGCCCAACCCGATAACCGGTGCCGACCCAACCAATTGCCCGAATGCAGCCAGATCTTTCTGGTCGCCGCCGTCGGGGGCAGTGGTGCGGAGCGGCACGGCGGCCTTGCGCAGCCAGGCCAGCTCGGCGGCGGTAGGCAGCCCCGGCACGGGTGGTGGTGGCGGCGAAAAGGCCCGGCCATCAGCCAGCAGCTCTATATGGTCGAGCCAGACCGGGGCCGCGCCAGGCTGCAGCAGCAGCGCCAGCTGAGAAAGGTTGCGCTTGGCGCTGATGGGCAGCGTCAGCTCGAACCGTTGCCACGGCGTGCCGGGCGTAGGCTTCGGCAGTGGGCTGGCCGTGAGTATGCCGGGCCATTTGTGCCGGTCATACGGATACATTCTCAAGTCGCTGTTGGCCAGTACGCGGTACAGCAAAGCTGGAGGCGCCTGGCCCACTACGGCCGGACCGGAGTAGCGCACGTAGCCGCGCACCGTAAGGGTTTTGCCCAGCAGCGAATCCAGCGGCACCACGCCCAGGTACACGGGCGTGGCACTGGCCGGAGCGGCCTCTACGCGCAAGCTGCGCCGGCCCCGCTGCGCCACCGTAGAGTCCAGCTGCCAGCGGCGGGCAGTGGAAGCCGCACCGGGCAGCTGGGCAGGACCGCGCCGCTCGAAGTCCCAGTCGGGTAGTGGGGTGCCGGCGGGCAGCAGCAGCGGCTCGGTGCCCGCCAGTGGCGCGTCGCGGTAGGTTTGGCCGTTGTCGTAGCGCACCTCAAAGTTGTCGAGCCACAGTCGGCCCCGGCCGTTGAAAGCCAGCAACATGCTGAGGTGGTTAGCCGTCTGGCCCACGGGCAGCTGTACCGTTAGTTTCTGCCAGCCGGCTACTATGGCCAGCGGGGTAGCCCGGGTATCTTTCTCCGACATCTTCTCGGAATCTGGACTGGTTTCCGTGAAAAAATAGCTGTAGGCCTTCAGCCAGGCAGTGCCCTGAAATTCTTCGGTGCGCACCCACACGCTTACGGTGGCTATGCGGCCCCGCACCGAATCCGAAACAGGCACGCTGGTATATAAAGAAGTGCCTTCCGGTTCTTCGGCCAGCGAGGCATCCAGCAGCAAACTGCCCCGGCCGTGCTGAGCGGGCGACACCGTATCGACGCGAATCAGCAGCTCGTCGGGTTGCTGGCGGCGCCCCCAGAACAGCAGCGGCTGGCGGCGGTTGGCGCCCGGCTCGAAAT
This sequence comes from Hymenobacter sediminicola, assembly GCF_014250515.1. Taxonomy (NCBI): domain Bacteria; kingdom Pseudomonadati; phylum Bacteroidota; class Cytophagia; order Cytophagales; family Hymenobacteraceae; genus Hymenobacter; species Hymenobacter sediminicola. The sequence continues at coordinate 734,101 of NZ_CP060202.1, forward strand.
CCAGGTTGAGGATGGCCTGCGCGGTAGCCGGGCGGCAGCTCAGCAGCGTGAGCACCACGAAGAATAATAGATACAGAGAATTCGGCATAGAAATCAGCGGTTACATAACGGCTGCAGTATAACGTGTTGGGCGCTTGGCGCATGTGCGCCGCCGAATTTTTCTTGGCTTTCCAGGGTTGCCAGCCACTGGCGGTACGCTACTCCGGTGGCTTTCCGCTTTCTTTGTAGTTCTATTTCTACTACCTCGCACCTTCGCATGGAAATTCTGAAGCATCTGCTCGACTTCGTTCTACATCTTGATAAGCACTTAGCGGAAATTATCCAGGACTATGGCGCCTGGACGTATGCTATCCTGTTTCTCATCATTTTCGTGGAAACTGGCGTAGTAGTGCTGCCTTTCCTGCCCGGCGACTCGCTGCTGTTCGCGGCTGGTTCCTTAACCGCACTGCCTGGCTCGCCCCTAAATGTCTGGGCAATGATGGGCCTGCTGATTATAGCGGCCGTGCTCGGCGACACGCTCAACTACCACATCGGCGACTATCTGGGCCCCCGCGTATTCCGCGAGAACTCACGGTTTCTGAAGCGGGAACACCTCGAACAGACCCAGGCTTTCTACCAGAAGCACGGCGCCAAAACCATTATCATAGCCCGCTTTATCCCTATCATCCGCACGTTTGCGCCTTTTGTGGCTGGGGTAGGCACCATGAGCTATGGCAAGTTTCTTTCTTATAACGTGGTAGGAGCGGTGCTGTGGGTAGTACTGCTCACAGGCGCTGGCTACTTTTTGGGAAGCATACCGTTCATTCAGAAAAACTTTGGGCTGTTCACGATAGGCATAATCGTGGTTTCGGTGCTGCCGGCAGTGTGGGAGTTCATAAAGTCCCGCCGCGCCCCCAAAGCTCCTGTTGCTTAACGAGGGCAGCGTACTAACATTTCGGGAAACCACTCTGGCCGCTTTGGCCGGGGTGGTTTTTTTTGTTGCTTGATGGTTGAAACTATCCGTTCTATCATGCCTGAATTTGGACTTATCGGTCGTAGCCTGACGCATTCTTTCTCACAAACGTATTTCACCCAGAAGTTTGACAGCCTCAACCTAGCCGACCATCACTACGCGTTGTTCGAGCTGCCTACCATCAACGAGTTGCCGGCGTTGCTTGCTCGTCACCCTGGCTTGCGCGGCCTCAATGTCACGATTCCCTATAAGGAACAGGTGTGGCCGTTTCTGAGCGAAGTAGCCCCGTCTGCGGCACGGGTGGGGGCAGTCAACGTTATTGAGTTTGCCGCCGATGGCCGCCTGATTGGCCACAACACCGATTATGTAGGGTTTCGGGATTCGCTGCGCGCGTTGCTGCCTAACCCGTGGCCTGCCGGACTTCGGGCGCTGGTGCTGGGCAGTGGAGGCGCATCCAAGGCAGTGGAGGTGGCACTACGTGAACTGGGCATCGGCTATTGGGTTGTGTCGCGGAACCCGATGGGAGCGGGGCTCACCTACCAAGAACTCACACCCCGGCTATTGCAGGAGCATTTACTTATCATCAACACTACCCCGCTTGGTACTTACCCCGCGGTGGAGGAGTGCCCGCCCATTCCGTATGAGGCTCTCACGGCCCACCATTGCCTCTACGACCTCATTTATAACCCCCGCGAAACCGAGTTTATGAAGCGCGGGCAGGCGGCTGGCGCTCAAACCAAAAACGGGTTCGAAATGCTCTGCCTGCAGGCAGAAGCCGCCTGGAAAATCTGGAACACTTAGTCTTAATAGCAACTAGTCGCCTTGCTGCCCGCCACTGCCGCCGCCTTTGGAGTCGTCGTTGCGGATGGTTTTGCGCTGGCGCTGGCCGGTTTCCAGCTTGCCAAAGCGGTAGTTGAACGACAGCCGGAGGGCGCGTTGGTAGGAGTAAAAGCTGCCGTAGTTGACGAAATCAGGCGTGGTGGTGGTGCTGCGGAAATAGCGGCCCGGCGTCAGGAAATTGACGAGCGCCAGCGTAAAGTCAGCCTTTTCTTTCAAGAGCAGCTTCTTGGCGCTCAGACCGTAGTAGATGCCACCGGAGTAGCGCGACTGTAGCTCCACGCCGGCCGTCCAGAAGCCCGCGTAGCCTTGCGCCGTGTAGGTTTTGCCCAGCTTGCGCGACCCATTTATGTTCATGCTGAGGCTGGCCCGGCGGTTGGGGCGCTGCAGGATGGCACTGCGCAGACTGGTGTAGTCGGCCGTCAGGTTGCTGCTCAGGTCCCATTCGGGGCGCGGTTTCCAGGAGCCATACAGGTTCAGCCCCACTATGGTAGCCGTCGAGAGGTTGCCGTAAGTAGTTTCGTTGCGGGCCAGGGCCTCGTTGTAGCGGCTGAACCGCTCAATGGAGTTGCTGGTGCGCCGCCCGAACCCAGAAGCATTCAACGACGTTTTTTCGCCGAACGTGCTGTAACCTAGTTCTACCAGGTCCACCAATTCCGGCCGTAGTTCGGGGTTGCCAAAGTCCACTGAGTTGGGCGTTACTTGGTTGACGTAGGGGTTGAGGTAGTAAATCTGAGGGCGCTGGATGCGGCGGGAATAGCTCAGGCGCAGTGTCTGGCCTTCCTTCTTGAGCGTGCGGGTAGCACTGAGGTTGCGCAGTACGTTCAGGTAGCTGTTCTGAAAGCGGCCGGCTTCATTCTGAAATTCGCCTTCGATGGCCGTGCGCTCTAGCCGCGTGCCCAGGCTGAAAGCGTACTTCTTGCCCAGCGAGAAGCCATAAGTGCCATACGCGGCCAGCACATTCTGGCGATACGTGAATCTGTTGGAACGCAACGTACTGCGCACGAAATCGGGCTGCTGGCCAGTCAGGAGCGTATCCAAAGTGTAGTCACTGCTGACTTGGCGCCGGATGTGCTTGGCGCCGACTTCGAGCGTGGTTTTCTCGCCGAATGGCTGCGTGTAGTCGGTTTGGAAGGTGGTTTCAAGGTTGCGGGCCAGGTTGCGGCTGGTTTCCTGGTACTCAATGGGGCCACCGCGCAACTCCGGCGTCGGAAACTGGTCGAGGCGATACTGCTCGCGGCTGCGGTTGCTGGTGTGTTGCGCCAGCATGCTCCACTCGCGGCGCGGCTGCTTCTCGCCAAAGGTGCGAGTATAGCCCGCATTCAGATCGAAATTGCGGCTCTGGTCGCGCAGGCTGATGTCGCGCGTGTACAAGGTGTCAAGCTGCGGCTGTCCCCGATACTGGTTGACGAGTTCCTGGGGCGAGTCGGTGCTGTACAGGTTGCCATTGCCGCTCAGCGTGAAGCTGTGCAACGGCGACGGGTCGTAGGTGAGTTCTAGCTGGCCATATCCGCCCTGTCCCTGGTTGCGGGAGGTGGTTCGCTCACTCAGCTGCCCGGTGCTGCCATCCGACAAATAGACGGTCCGCTCGGTGCTGCTTTTGAACGGATAGAGGTTCCGGAAGCCGCTAAGTTTCGTGTTAACGCCCAGAGTGCCCCGCTTAACATTGAGGCTGGTATTGAGGCTCTGGTTGCGGTTGCCGCCAGTAGCACCTGCGCTGCCGTTCACGCCTTGCAGGCTGTTCTTTTTCAGCACAATGTTGATAATACCCCCCGAGCCTTCCCCATCATATTTCGCCGAAGGTGCCGTAATGACTTCAATGGCTTTAATCTGGTCGGCTGGAATCTGCTTGAGGGCTTCTGCGAGATTGCCGGCCAGCAGCGCCGAGGGTTTGTTATTAATCAGGATGCGCACATTGCGGGTGCCGCGCAGTTGCACGTTGCCTTCCCCATCGAGGTTTACTAGCGAGGTTTTGCGCAGAATATCGGCCACCGTACCGCCGGTGTTGCTGGGGTCCTGGTCGGCGTTGTAGATGAGGCGGTCCGGCTTGGTTTCCACCACTGGCCGCTCACCGGTAATAGTCACGCCAGCTAAGGTCTGAGAAGAAGCAGTAAGGGTAAGCGCGCCTAGGTCAGTAAGAGGCTTTGCCAGCATAATGCTTTCCAGGCGAGTGGTATAGCCCACGAAGCTCAGCTGCAACCGAAGCGGACCAGTCGGCAGGTTGCTGAAGTCGAAACGACCTTCTGCGTCGCAGGCGCCACCGGCCAACGGCGTAGTCCCGGTGGCCGGTAGCACCGCTACAGTGGCGTATTCTACGGGTTTCTGCGTAGCAGCATCCACTACGCGGCCCAGCAGGCGGGCCGTGCCGGTAGCTGCCGGAGAAATGGGGCTTTGTGCGTGTGTAAACGAGGTGATAAGTACCAGCAGCAATAGTAGCGGGGACACGTGTTTCATCAGGAGCAGAATAGAGAAATGCTGAAGTAGCGCAGGTGCGTCGCAGTAGGCAGCAGCACCGCATATTCCAAACCTAGGCACATTCTGGGGCGCCTTTCGGGAATATCAACCACCTTGGCTCTTTCTCTCAACCAACCCCCTTTACTGTCCTACCAATCCACCAAACACACCCACGGCCGAGCAATAGCCCAGTTGATAGGCAGTAGCGCGGCGTTGGTAGAGCCCGCACCGGTGATAGTTGAAAACAGGGGAGTGGCTGCCGGCCAATTCGCTATTTTGGCAACTTCAGGCGAGCCCCGAGTCCGCCGTATCTGTATGCCTGTACTTTCTTCTGCTGCTCGCCCACTCCGGCCCCGGGTGTGGTTCCCTTTATTTCTGAAACGACTGCCGTGGCCTCATCTGGCTTGGCTAGCCTTGCTGCTGTACTTTGATGTGCAGCTGCGGCTGCTGCGCGTGGGGCCACTGCTACCCGCACTGGAAGAGCATTTCTGGGTCAATGCGCTACTCACTGATCTGCTCGATTCGGGCCTGTTTTATCTGAACTGGTGGCTGATGCCGCGCCTGTTTGTACGGCACCGGTTGCTGGCATATGGTGGGGCGCTGCTGGCGGGCCTGTTTGGGTTTGTGGTGCTGCGCATTGGGCTGAGCGTGTTGCTGGAGGAGGTAAAGCGCGACGGAATTTCGCAGCCGGTGGCGTTCTACGTGCAGGTGCTGCAGGCCTACTACCTGCTGCTGGGTGGCCTGATTCTGCTGCTAAGCTTCTTTCTGCGGCTGGCCGGCGACTTTCTGCGCGAGCGGGAAAACCGGCGAGAACTGGAGCAGCAACACCTGCGTACCGAACTGGCACTGCTCAAAACGCAGCTGCATCCCCATTTCCTGTTCAACACGCTCAACAACATCTACTCGCTCACTCTCAACCGCTCGGCCCAAGCACCACAGGCTGTGTTGCGCCTGGCCGAGCTGATGCGCTACCAGCTCTACGACAGTGCCGCCGACCTGGTGCCACTAACCCGCGAAATCAGCCACCTGCGCGGCTTCCTGGATCTGCAGTTGCTGCGCCTGCCTCCCGACGTCGCCGACGAGGCCATCCAGCTGACGGTGCTGCTGCCGCCCGGCGCCGAGTATGCCTACCAGTTGCCGCCGATGCTGCTGCTGCCGCTGGTCGAAAACGCCTTCAAGCACGGCGACCTGGCCGCGCGGCCCCACGTAGCCCAGCTGGTGCTCCAATTGGAAGAAACGGGGCATCTGCGTTTCAGCGTCCGCAACCAGGTGGCGGAAGGCGGCGGCCCGACATTAGAAGAAGCCGGCGGTATGGGCCTCACTAACCTGCGCCGCCGGCTGGCCCTGCTCTATCCCAGCCGCCATACGCTGTCTGTGATACAAAACCAGACGGAATACTACGTTACGCTCACACTCCGGCCAGCCTGATCCTCGGGCCTGGTTTCCGAAAAAGCTCCAGCCCAAAGCCGGAGCCACGCTGCACATCCGATTATGGAACAACTTCTCCCAGCCGCTACCCGCCGTCCGCTCACGTGCGTCCTCGTCGATGACGAGCATTTGGCCCTAGATGTATTGGCCGAATACTGCGCCCAGATGCCGTTTCTGGAGCTAAAAGGCCGGTTTCATGATGCGCTGGCGGCTGTAGCTTTCCTGCAGGATCATCCGGTGGACGTCGTGTTTCTCGACATTCATATGCCGCGCCTCACAGGCCTGCAGCTGGCACAATTGTTACCCGCGCCGGGTCCGCGCATCATCTTTACCACGGCCCACGCCAACTACGCGGTGCAGAGCTACGAGCTGCCTGCCCTGGACTATCTGCTGAAACCCATTTCGTTTGAGCGGTTTGTGCAAGCCACGCATCGCGCCCGCGCCGCCCTTAGCCAGCCCACCGCCACAGTTACTGCCGCAACACCCGAAACCGCACCGGAGGGCGCTGACGAAGCACTGTTTGTACGCCACGACAACCGCTTGCGCCGCGTGCCCGTGGCCGATATTCTCTACGTGGAGGGCCAGAAGGAATATCTCATGCTCTACACTGTCAGCGGAAAAATCCTGACGCTGCAGTCGTTTCGGCGGTTGGAGGAGCTACTGCCGCCGGGCCGCTTTGCGCGCATTCATCGGTCGTATCTCATCAGCCTGCGCCACCTCGAATATGTAGAGCGTGGGCGCGTGCAGGTGCAGGGTACTATGCTGCCCATCGGCGAAACGTACCGGGAGCCTTTCTTGGAACTGCTGCGCTACCACGGCCGAATGTAAGATTGGATGAGAGAAGAAATGCAAAGGACCTTCGCACACTGAAACGAGTTGTTCTAGTGTATGAAGGTCCTCCGTGTTGCGCAGCTGAACAGCTGCGTACTTCGCTACTACTCCATTATTGCTGCCCCTGGCCCTGGCCGCCTTCACCCTGTTTGGTGTCGTCGTTCTGGATGCCTTTGCGACGCTTCTGCGGCTGCGCCGACACCTTGCCAAAGCGGTAGTTGAAGGCCAGCCGCACGCCGCGCATGTAGATGTAGTTGTTGCTTTCCTGCGTGAACTGCGGCGTTTCCAGAATCGTGTTCAGGTTACGGGTCGCCTGTAGGAAGTTGTCGGCATTGAGCGTGAGGTCAGCCTTGTCCTGGAGCAGGCTCTTGCGCAGGCCCATCGAGTAGAACGTCCAGGCTGCCTGCCGGCCCTGCAGCTGAATCCGTGGCGAGTTCAGGCCCCCGAAAAACTGCAGCGTCAGGCCGCGCCGCCACGCCGGCGCATCGGCATCATCAAACTTGGCAAACTTGTAGCTGGAGTTGATATTGAGATTATACATCAGCCCGCTGTTGTCGAGGGCCGCGCCGGTCAAATCGAGGGCCGGGCTGCGCAGCGTGACGTAGTAGAAGTTGAGGTTGCCGCTCAGGTCCCACTTCGGCGTCGGCTTCACCGAGCCAAACAAGCTCACCCCGTAGGTAGCGTTGCGCCCGATGTTGCGGAAGGTCTGGTTCTGCACGCCATTCTCATCCACAAAGCGCACCGTTTCGATGGCATTGCCGGTACGGCGCACATAGGCAGAGCCGTTAATCACCGTGCCTTTAACGAAAGTGGTATAGTTCAGCTCGTAGCTGTCCGTAAACTCCGGATTCAGGCGCGGGTTACCGTAGCTGATGTTGAGCGAGTCAGAAGCGTTGATGAACGGATTCAGGTAGAAAATCTGGGGACGCTGAATGCGGCGCGAATACGCCAGGCGCACCGTCTGGCCGGGTTTACCGGGCTGGTAGCTCAGGCTCAGGTTGGGCAGCAGATTGGTGTAGTTCTGCGTGAAAGTGCTGGCCTCCCCCTGTTCAAAGTTTCCTTCTATATCAGTGTGCTCCAGGCGGGCGCCCAGGCGTGTGCTCACCTTCTTGCTCAGGCTGAACCCATAAGTAGCGTAGGCCGACAGCACATTCTGGCTGTAGTCAAACGTGTTGGACCGTTCGGCGCTGCGTATTAGCTGGCTGTTGCCGGTCGGGTCTATCTGCACGTCGTAGTCGCTGCTTACGCGGCGCAGAATGCCTTTAGCGCCGGTTTCGAGCGTAGCGGTTTCCGAGAAAGGGTGCGTGTAGTCAGTCTGAAGGGTGGTTTCGAGGTTACGGCTGAGGTTGTCGCTGCCTTCGCGGTAGGTTTTCTCGCCTTCTGTGGCCCGCTCCGGAAACTGGTCCAGGTCGTAGCGCTGGGTGTTGCGGTTGCGGGTGTGCTGGCCCAGCACGCTCCACTCGCGTTTGGGTTTGCCCTCAAAGGTGCGCGTGTAAGAGCCACTCACATCGTAGCTCTGCGTCCGGAAGTTGCGGTCAGTAGAGCGGGTGAAAGCCGGAATGTTGCTGGGCTGGTTGAACTGGTCGTAGTCGCCTTTGTTGCGAAACAGGCTGCCCTGCACGCTCAGATTGAAGTTGTTGTATTTGTTGGGGTCGAAATCGAAGCCCAGGCGCCCAAATCCGCCGCCGCCCAGCGTAAACCCGTCGCCTTCTTGCCGCAACGACTGCTCAAACAGTCCCTGCTCGTTGCGAATACTGCGGGTCAGTTCGTTGCGGTTGGGGCTATAGAACATGAAGCCACTGGCCGAGCTGTTGATGCCGATTTTGCCGCGCCGCACGTTCAGCGAGGCATTGGCGTTGGAGCTGCGCGTGCCGCCCGCCACGCCCACGCTGCCGTTGGTGCCCTCCAGGTTGTTCTTCTTGAGCGTGATGTTGATAATGCCGCCTGTGCCTTCCGCGTCGTACTTGGCCGAGGGCGTCGTAATCACCTCCACGGTTTTAATCTGGTCGGCCGGAATCTGCTTCATGGCATCGGCCACCGACGAGGCCACAATACCTGAAGGCTTGTTGTTGATGAGCACGCGCACATTGCTGGTGCCGCGCAGTTCCACGTTGCCGTCGGGGTCTACGTTTACGAGGGGTACTTTGCGCAGCACGTCGGCGGCGGTGCCACCCGTGTTGGTCAGGTCCCGGTCGGCGTTGTATACAATGCGGTCTGGCTTGGTTTCCACCACGTCTTTCTCGCCGGTCACGGTTACCTCGCCCAGCTTCTGGGTCGTAGCGGTCAGCAGCACACTACCCATATCCACGGTGCCGTCCGCCACAGTTATGTTCTGCACCTGTGCGCCATAGCCCACAAACGTCACCTGCACGCGGTAGGCGCCGGCTGCCACGCCTTTCAGAACGAAACGGCCTCGTTCATCGGCAGCGGTGCCATCAAGTGGCCGCTCGCCGGTAGCTGGCAGGAGTGCTACCGTGGCAAATTCCACGGGTTTTTTGGTAGTAGCATCCAGCACAGTACCTGTAATGCGGCCGTTGCCCTTGGGCGTTTCCGGCAAGCTCAGGCGTGGAGTAGGTGTCTGGCCGGGAGCCAAAGCAGGCCGCTGACCCGCTGGTGCACCCGGTGTGGCAGGCGTTTGGGCCATAGCTGGCACTGCAAGCAGCCCCGATAGATACAGCGGGAGGTATAGGTTTTTCATTGGTAGGGATAAAGAAAGAGCCGGGAACTGTGCAAAGGGACGGATTATCACGGAGCGCTGAAAGCGAAATCTGCCGAACCGTCGCAGAACAGGGGTGAACCGTTGACGGGGCCGACTGAACGGGGCAAAGCCGTTTGAGGCAGTGTCACACCAGACCCGGCTGGGGTTGCATGTTTTGGCAATAGGATAAGTGCAAAAAAAACCAGCCACCCTAGTAGAGGTGGCTAGTAATTGTTGCAGAGGTGTGCGGGATAAATTCTTGTTTCTAGATGTAAACGTAAGAAAAACCCGCGAAAACCGCGCCGAATATTATTTAGAGGCAAGTTTTTTTGCAATTTCCGCAGTATGGCGCCCTTGGTAGCGCGCCCCTTCCAGGTCGTTGCCACTAGGCTGCCGCTCGCCCTGTCCGCCGGCTACAGTGCTGGCGCCGTAAGGAGTGCCGCCTGTCACTTCATGGTGGCCCATTTGGCCCTGCCAGGCATAGGGCAGCCCTACCAGCACAAAGCCGTGGTGCAGCTGCATGGTGTGTACGGCCCGGATAGTGGTTTCCTGGCCCCCATGCTGGGTGGCAGTACTCACAAAAGCCCCACCTACTTTCCCAACCAACGCTCCTTTAGCCCACAGACCGCCGGTAGAATCCCAGAAAGCCTGCATCTGGCCACACATGTTGCCGTAGCGAGTCGGAACGCCCACTATAATGGCGTCGTAGTCGGCCAACTCTTCTGGCTTGGCAACCGGAATGTGCCCGAATGCTTTCTGTGCTTCAGTAGCGCCAATCTGGTCCAGCAGCTCTTTCGGTAGGGTTTCGGGTACCTGTTTGATGGTCACTTCATTGCCTTCTACTTCGCGGGCGCCTTCAGCTACGGCTTCCGCCATTTTGTAGATGTGGCCATAGGTTGAGTAAAACAGAACCAGAGTTTTCATGGGTATGCAGGTTAGGGTAGACAACGGCATACGCTAGTCTGGCCGGATAAGGTGCATACAAAATACGGTGATGTGTGTAGCTACACGAAGGCCAGCAGTTCTTGGCTTGCAAAGGACCGGCAGAACCGCGCCAGATTTTTTCAGTGCGTGGCTATAGCGCGTGCAACCCTTGGCGGCAGGTGCGGGCTCTTGTTGATGTAGCCGGCTTCACGCCCCGGCGTGTTATCTTTCCCATCTTCCTTTCCTGACTATGTATCCTAGGTCTATTCTGTGCGCGCAGCCCCTTCCCCAGGGCCCGTCCGCTCCGACGCACGGCTCCGGCGCCGCAGCCCGGGCAACGCGGTGAGTGCATTATCGTCGGCACTGCGGCCCATGAATGGGCTGCGGGGGCTATTGGCCGGTACGCCGGTTTCATCCGAAGCTCTTACTCCGCCAACTCCTGCTGTGCGCCCTCTCATTCCGTCTTCCCAACTAAGCGAGGCCGAGCTGATAGATGGCTGCCTTGCCGGCAGCCGCCTCATGCAGAAGTATCTGTACGAACGGTTTGCGGGGCGAATGATGGCCGTATGTCTGCGCTACGCCCAGACAACCTTCGAGGCCGAAGATGTGCTGCAGGAAGGCTTTATCACGGTGTTTCGAAACCTGAGCAGCTTCCGCCGCGAGTGTCCGCTCGAATTCTGGATTCGCCGTATTATGGTGAATGCCGCTCTGCGCCAGCACCGCCGCAATGCTCCGCTAGTGGCAGTCAGCGAGGGCGAATACCCCGAGGAGCTGGCCGGGGAGGAGTTCACGCTTTCCAATTACGGGTTCGAAGACCTGATGAACATGGTGCAGGAGCTGGCCCCGCGCTATCGGATGGTGTTCAACCTTTTCGCTATTGAAGGGTATGGCCACAAGGAAATCGGCGAAATGCTGGGTATTTCCGAAGGCACCAGCAAATCACAGTACTCCCGGGCACGGGCAATTTTGAAGTCTAAAGTCGAACGTCTCGACGCGCAATCCAAGCATGGCCACTTCCGCTCCTAATAACACCAACGACCCCCGGCCCACCGGCGACCTGGAACATCTGTTTCGGCAGAAGTTCGCGGAGGCCGAGGTAGCCCCACGCGCCAGCCTCTGGGAGCAGCTCGACCATGAGCTGCTGGTTCAGCAAAACGAAAACTACCGCCGCCGTCTGCTGAGCTACCGCTGGGCAGCGGCAGCATCGTTGCTGCTGTTGGCTGGCGGCGGCACTTGGCTCAGCATTCAACCCAATGCTACTGCTCCAGATAGCCAAACGGGCATGGCCACTATCAGCAGCGCAACCACGTCGGCTGGTAGCTCAGCTTCCGCCGGTTCGTCGGTTGGCTTCTACTCTGCCCCTGGCCTGGCTGCCCGCCGTAGTAATGCTGGTGTCAGCGAGGCAGGTATGGCTGCCGCAACGGCCACCCCGGCCACGTCTCAGCCAGCTGCTGGCGCCACCGAAACCGCACTTGCCGCTGCTGCTGAGCTGCGTAGCTCCGTGCGGGACCTACTGGGTCTAGAGCAGAGCCGCACCACGGCCGCCGATAACAGTGAGCGTAGCTTGGGCCTGAACGGCGGGCAACGCGGCACCTCCACGGCACTTGGCTCGTCGCTGCTGCAGGATGGCTACATCCTGACGACTGCTCCTGCTGCTGCTGGTATGGCCGCCTTCACTACGGCTGGTATTTCGCCCGCAACAGGCGCTGACGCTCTGCTGGCCCGTGCCGTAAGATTACCGGGCAGTGTGGCTGGCTTCGGCCGCCCCGAAACGCTGCCAGCAGTTCCGCAGGCAACAGGTTTGCTGGCCGCCACCGACTCGGAGGAATCTGCCCACAACAAGGACGACGAGCCGAAGACGGCTAAATCACGCCGTTGGAAGTTCAATGCCGCTTATGCGGCCTCTGCCTTCAACCCCAACATCAATTTCGCTAAGGGCAGCGCCACTTCTCCTTCTGTGAGCTACGCCGATTTTGCGTCGATAAAGTCATCCGGCGATGCCTACGAAGCCGCCGCCGAAGAATACCGCGACAAGCTGCAGGCTGGATTGGGGCAGCGGGTTTCGCTCACGGCCGACTACACGCTCAACGACAATTGGTCGGTAGCAGCCGGGCTGGCTATGGCGCAGCAGGAGGCTTCCTCCGGTACTTCCTGGTATTTCCTGGATGGCAAGTCGACTGCCGCCGCCTTCTACGCGCCGATGCCTTCGATGGGGGCGAACATTCCGCCGCGCTACGATATGCCGGTGCGCAACGTAAACTACCGCTACCGCACGGCCAGCATGCCCGTGAGCGTCCGCTACACCACCAATGCCAAGCAGGGCTGGTCGGTTTATGCCAAGTTGGGTGCCGCCGTAAACGTGCTGCTGGGCTCCCGCACCGAATTGGAAGGAGTGCCCGAAGCTACCCGCGTCTATTCCCTGGCTTCCTCCGACTCGCCGTACCGCAAGGTGCTGGCCACGCTGCACAGCGGTGCCGGGGTCCGGTTCCAGCCGGCTGCGGCTTCCTGGAGCCTGGCACTGGGCCCCGATCTGGAAGCCGGCCTGACTACGCTGAATGCCAATCCGGCCCAAAGCCTCTCGCGCCAGAGCCGCCCCTATTCCATTGGAATGGAAGCCAGTGTGGAGTTTGGCAACGTCAAAGCCGCTCCGGTAGCTCGTCGTTAATAAGCAGGTATCTATCGAAAAACTTCTTCTCTCCTCTGTTGCCGATGTTGATTGAGCTACAGAAGGCTTCGCGCCGGTACCAAGACGTGTAGCCTCTGCTTCAAAAACCTGTTCGCTCGCCGGACAGGTTTTTTTGTTTCCCGGGAAACCTACACTTTGCTAATACAGTTATCATAGGCTGGCTTTTCTGCCGGCTGCCAGCCCTGCTGGCTTCCCATTTTCTCGCTGCATGAAGTATCAACTCACCTCGGAATTCAAGCCTACCGGCGACCAGCCCAAAGCCATTGCCCAACTGGTGCAGGGCATCAACAATGGCGAGCCGGCACAGGTGCTGCTGGGGGCCACGGGCACGGGAAAAACCTTCACCATGGCCAACGTTATTGCCGAAACCGGCAAACCCGCCCTGGTGCTCTGCCACAACAAAACCCTGGCTGCGCAGCTCTATGGCGAGTTCAAGCAGTTCTTTCCCAACAACGCCGTCGAGTACTACATCAGCTACTACGACTACTACCAGCCCGAGGCCTACATTGCCAGCACCGACGTGTTCATCGAGAAGGACCTGGCCATCAACCAGGAAATCGAGAAGCTGCGGCTGCACACTACGTCCACGCTGCTCTCGGGCCGCCGCGACGTGATTGTTATTGCGTCGGTGTCGTGCATCTATGGCATCGGCAACCCGGAGGAGTTCAGCAAAAACGTGATTTACATGGCCCCCGGCCTGCGGTACTCACGCAACAACCTGCTCTACCAGTTCGTCCAGATTCTGTATTCGCGCACCGAAATGGAGTTTACGCGCGGCAGTTTCCGGGTGAAGGGAGACACCGTAGACGTATTTCCGGCCTACGCCGACTACGCCTACCGCATCTTCTTTTTCGGTGACGAAATCGAGGCCATTCACAAGATTGACCCGCAGAGCGGCAAGAAACTCTCCGACGAAAAGTCGGTGACGCTCTACCCGGCGCAGCTGTTCGTGACCGGCAAAGACACGCTCAACCAAGCCATCAAGGAAATCCAGTTTGATCTGGTGCAGCAGCATGCCTACTTCGAGAAGGAGGGGCGCGATTCGGAGGCCAAGCGCATCATGGAGCGCACCGAGTTTGATCTGGAAATGATTCGGGAGCTGGGCTACTGCTCCGGTATCGAGAACTACTCGCGCTACTTCGATGGACGCCAGCCCGGCAGCCGCCCGTTCTGCCTGCTCGACTATTTTCCCAGCGACTATCTGCTGGTAGTAGACGAAAGCCACGCCACCATGCCCCAGATCCGGGCCATGTGGGGCGGCGACCGAAGCCGCAAAACGGCCCTCATCGAGTACGGTTTCCGTCTGCCTTCGGCCTTCGATAACCGCCCGCTGACATTCAATGAGTTTGAAAGCATGTTTCAGCAGGCTGTGTACGTTTCCGCGACGCCAGCCGATTACGAGTTGACGCAGGCCAACGGCATCATCGTGGAGCAGATTATCCGTCCTACGGGCCTGCTCGACCCCGAAATTGACCTGCGCCCCAGCACCAACCAGATTGACGACCTGCTGGACGAAGTGGACAACCGCGTGAAGATGGGCGACCGGGTGCTCGTGACCACGCTCACCAAGCGCATGGCCGAAGAGCTGCAGAAATACATGGAGCGCCTCGGCATCAAGTCGAGCTACGTGCACTCCGACGTGAAAACCCTGGACCGGGTGGAAATTCTGCGCCAGCTGCGCCTCGGCGAAATCGACGTGCTAATTGGCGTCAACCTGCTGCGTGAAGGCCTCGACTTGCCCGAAGTAAGCCTCGTAGCCATTCTGGATGCTGACAAAGAAGGCTTCCTGCGTGACCAGCGCAGCCTGATCCAGACCATGGGCCGCGCCGCCCGAAACGACCGGGGCAAAGTCATCATGTACGCTGACCGCATGACCGGCTCCATGCAGCGCGCCATCGACGAGACGAACCGCCGCCGCGCCACTCAGCTGGCCTACAATCAGGAGCACGGCATCACGCCGCGCACGGTGCGCAAGAGCCACGCCGAAATCATGGGGCAGACCTCGCTGTCGGATTACCGCATTGTGGAGACGCAGGGATACGCCGGCCCCGATACGGATGGAACACTGGCCATTGCTGCCGAGCCGGTGATATCCATGATGAACCGCCCGGATCTGGAGAAGCTCATCAAGCAGACCGAAAAGCAGATGGAAGCCGCTGCCAAGGACCTCGACTTCCTCACGGCCGCCAAGCTCCGCGACGAGCTGTCCGCGCTGAAGCAGGTGCTCAAGACCAAGCGCGAGTAAAAGCTCTAGCTTCAGGTGCTCATCACGTCTATCTTTTAGCACATGTATCGTATTTCGCTCCGGCTACTCAGTGCATTTGTTTTGCTGCTCAGCTTGTCGCAGTTGACCACTGCCTGTGTACAGCGCTACACCTACATGCAGGTATTCTACTACGGTTCTAAGACAGTGGTTGGGCCTATTCTGCGGTTTAGCCCAGCTTTCAAGGGGAAAGCCGAAATAGAAATGGTGCCGGACGAGTACACTAAAATGCTGAGTCCTATTGCTTTTTTCTCTGCAAGCAGCGGCACAACCACGACTACCGTAACTACCAGTGAAGGAACCTTTGTAGATGGTCAGCTGCAAACGGCAGCGCAGCTAGAGCAGCAGCATAAGCAGGAGGCTGCAGAGCATAAAGCCCAGATGGCATCCATCACGGCAATGATGAACCGGCATGTAGCGGCCACTACGCAGCAACTGAGTGACGCGCTGAATAGCACCGCAGAAGAAGGATGGGAAGTAACGCAGATGGCCTCTCTCGAAAACGGGGGCTTGGTGTATCTACTTCGTAAGAAGAAGTAAAATAGCTTGAACAGGAAATGAAGCCCCAGCTGCCCGCTGGGGCTTTTTGCGTCTCTGATTCGGGCATTGCAGCCATTGCCGGCTGGTTGGCGTACTTTGGGGAGCCATGTTGCCGGAGCTTCTATGAAAATACTGCTGGTTGAGGACGAGCCCAAGCTGGCCTCGTTCGTGAAAAAAGGATTTGAGCACGAAGGCTACGAGCTGACCATCGGCTACGACGGCCGCATGGGCGACTCGCTGTTTCAGCAGCAGCCCTACGACCTGGTGATTCTGGACGTGAACCTGCCGTACCTGAACGGTTTCGAGCTGTGCCGCCGCATCCGGGAAACCGACCGGCAGGTGCCCATCCTGCTGCTCACGGCCCTCGACTCGCTGGACGATAAAGTGACGGGCTTTGAGGCCGGCGCCGATGACTACTTGGCCAAGCCGTTTGCCTTTAAGGAGCTGCTACTGCGTGCCCGCGCCCTCACCAAGCGTGCCTCCGCCAACGAGCCCAACCGGCAGGCCTTGCGCATGGCCGACCTGGAGCTGAACCTCGACTCCAAAATCGTGACCCGCAACGGCCAGCGCATCGACCTGACGACGCGGGAATATGCGCTGCTGGAGCATCTGCTGCTGAACCGGGGTAAAATTGTGAGCCGTGTAGACATTGCCGAGCGGGTCTGGGAGTTGGATTTCGACACCAGTACCAACGTCATTGACGTGTACGTGAGCTACTTGCGCAAAAAGCTGGACCGGGACTTCTCGCCCAAGCTGATTCATACGGTGGTGGGCATGGGCTACGTAATGCGGGAAGGCTGATGCTGATTCGCAATAAGCTGATGCTGCGCTTTACGCTACTGGTGCTGGCCATTCAGGTGAGCTTTTCGGCGTTTATCTACTACTTCTACGCCACCACGCGCCGGCAGCGTTTCGAGCACCGGCTGGAAAACGCGGCTACGCTGTCGGGGCGGCTGCTGGTGCGCACGGGCAAACTGGCAACAGGCAATCTGGGCAGTATCCGGCGCGGCGACTTAATCACAATTCCTGGGGAGCAAATCAGCATTTATGGCCCGGCGGCGGACCTGCGCTACAGCAGTACCGACGATATTGACCAAGCACCCAATCAGCTTCGGCTGAAACGCCTGAAACCAAGGCAGCCGCTGCTGTTTACAATTGGGCTCAACCGAGAGGCAATTGGCATGGCCTACGAGTATCAGGGCAAGTATTACCACATTTTTGTGTCGGCGGTAGATAGGCTGGGCTGGGCGCAGCTCAACCGGGTTCGGATTCTGCTGCTGGTAGGCAATGTGGGCGCGCTGGCCCTTACTATTCTGGCCGGCTGGTACTTTGCGGGCTCAGCATTGCGGCCGGTAGCCCGCATTATCCGGCAGGCCGAGCGTATTTCGGCCTCTAACTTGGGGCGCCGCCTGCATGAGGGCAACCGCCGCGACGAAATGGCGCAACTGGCCATGACCTTCAACGTCATGCTGACGGGACTGGAGCAGGCGTTTGAGTCGCAGAGAAGCTTCCTGTCGCACGCTTCCCACGAGTTGCGCACTCCGCTCACCACCCTAATGGGTACCCTGGAAACGGCCCTCACCTACGACCAGACGCTGGAAGATGCCCGCCAGAGTATGACCGAAAGCCTGGATGCCGCCCGCCACCTCCACGGCCTCACCAATAGTTTGCTGGCGCTGGTGAAAGTAGATGGTGCCCTGCCGGCTTTCGTGCCCGTGCGCCTAGATGAATGCCTGAGCCAAGCCTTGGACTATGCCCGCGCGAAGTATCCGGGGCGCGAACTGCGCCTGGTTTTCGGAGAGTTGCCTGAAGCCGAGGAAACCGACGTGTTTATGGTGCCTGGCAACGCGCAACTGCTTACCACGGCCCTGCTCAACCTGCTCGACAATGCCTGTAAATACTCGACAGGGGCTGTGCAGGCGGAACTGGCCTACGCCGCTGCGCACACGCTACGAGTCCGCATTACCGATACTGGCCCGGGCCTCACGCCGGAGGAGCTGAAGCGTATTTACGAGCCTCTATACCGGACTTCCGGCGCCATCAACCGGCCCGGGTATGGCCTGGGTCTGCCGCTCACCCAGAAAATAGTGCAGCGCCACGGTGGCCGGCTGGAGCTTACGTCAGCAGTAGGGCAGGGTACTGCCGCTACCGTGTGGCTGCCGGCGCTGACCGGGCAGGGGCTGATATAAGCACTGGAAGCAGGCGTTAATATCTTCTAATACGCTTCTCATCTCGTTTTAATGTCGGGGAGGGTCCTTTGTGGGGTAAATCAGCCGCCCCACAATGACCCCTGAGCCTCGGCCCACCAGTTTCCTGCTCTACCTCCTCACCCTAGCCGTTGTGCTGTCGGTGGGGCTGAACGCGTTTCTGCTCTACCGCATACCGGAAGCCGAAGACGAGCCGGCCGCTCTTTCCGAAGCGGAGGCCGAGCTGCACATGACCCAGCGCCTGCTAGCGCGCTGCCAAGCCTCCCATCAGCGCCAGGATAGTGTCCTGCTGACGCTGCAATCCACAGCAGCCACTGCTACCACGTCGGGTCTCATTGGTCCTTAAGCCGTCTGCCGGCCGCTCCTTCTTCCTATCTGTCATTCTTCCATTCGTTTCATGAATTCTTCTTTCTTCCCTGCGCTTACGGCCACGTTGCGTCAGGGCTTGCCTGCACTACTGGGAGCCGCTTTGCTGGCCGGCTGTACTGCCGATGGCAAAGATCAGTCGGCGGCCACGCAGGCCGTTCCGATGCTGCCCGTCACGACGCTCAAATTTTCGGAGCAGGAGCTATTTCACGAGTATGTAGCCGATGTGCAGGCCGTGCGCAATGTGGAAGTGCGCGCCCAGGTCGGCGGCTTTCTGGAGCATATCTATGTAGATGAAGGCCGGACCGTGAAGAAAGGCCAGCCGCTATTCCGCATGAATGCCAGCGCCTATCAGAACCAGCTGAACCAGGCCCGCGCTACGGTATCGGGAGCGGAGGCGCAGGCCCGCGCTGCCCGCCTCGAAATGGAGCGGGTGAAGTTGCTGGTGGACAAGAACGTTATTGCCAAAACCGAGCTGGCGCTTTCCCAAACCAAGGTGAAGGACGCCGACGCCCGCGTGGCCGATGCCCGCACCCAGGAAGCTGCCGCCCGCCTCAAGCTCGGTTTCACGCTGGTAAAAGCGCCGTTTGATGGCATCATCGACCGGATTCCGCTGAAAGTGGGAAGCATGGTGGAAGAAGGCACGCTGCTGACCACCGTATCGGACCTGCGCGCGGTGTTTGCCTACTTCAACGTGGCCGAAGGCGAGTACCTGGAGTACGTGAAAGCCCGCCAGCGCCACCCCGAGCGCCACACCGATTCCGTGTCGCTGACGCTGGCCGACGGCTCGCTCTACCCGCTGGCCGGCCACATAGAAACCACCGAAAGCGAGTTCAACGCCAGCACCGGCTCGCTGGCTTTCCGGGCCCGCTTCGATAACCCCAAGCAGCTGCTCAAGCACGGCGCTTCGGGCCGGATTCGCCTCACCAACAAGCTGCCCGAAGCCCTGCTGGTGCCCCAGAAGGCGGTGTTCGAAATCCAGGATAAAAACTACGTGTACGTGGTGGACAGCGCCAACCAGGTGCACATGCGCAACTTCAAGCCCCAGACCCGCACCGGTCTTTTCTACGTGGTGAAGGACGGCCTGAAACCGGGCGAAAAAATTGTGTACGAAGGCACGACGGGCCTGAAAAACGGCCAGAAGATCCGGCCGCGCCTGGTGCAGCCCGATTCGGTGCTGGCTTCCGCGCACTAACGACTCCATCCGCCTAAAGTCAGGGTCGGGGCTTCCTGCTCCGTGGAAAAGGGGGGACACGCCAGCCGGTGCAGGATGACACTGGCTGGTAGCGGCTTCCGGCTCTGGCTTTTTTATCACGCCGACCCCTCCTCAGTTTTTGAGGAGGGGACTCCGGCTTCCTTGCCACACACCTGCTATGTTCGATATTTTCATTCGCCGGCCGATTCTCTCGCTGGTTATTTCCGTGTTTCTGCTGCTGCTCGGGGGGCTGGCGCTGTTCACGCTGCCCATCACGCAGTTCCCCGACATCGTGCCGCCTTCCGTGACGGTGACGGCCAAGTACACGGGCGCCAACGCCGAGGTATGCGCCAAGGCCGTGGCCACGCCGCTGGAGCGCGCCATCAACGGCGTGCCCGGCATGACCTACATGTCGTCGGTGAGCTCCAACAACGGCGTGACGCTCATCACGGTGTTCTTTAAAGTCGGCACCGACCCCGACCTGGCCGCCGTGAGCGTGCAGAACCGCGTCACGACCATCATTGATGAGCTGCCGGAAGAGGTGATTAAGGCGGGCGTCACGACGGAGAAAGAGGTGAACAGCATGCTGCTCTACCTCAACATCATGAGCGACGACCCCAAAGCCAACGAGAAGTTCATCTACAACTTCGCCGACATCAACGTGCTGCAGGAGCTGAAGCGTATTGATGGCGTGGGCTTCGCCGAAATCATGGGCTCGCGCGAGTACTCAATGCGGGTGTGGCTGAAGCCGGACCGCATGGCCGCCTACAACGTGGGCACCGACGAAGTGGT
Organism: Hymenobacter sediminicola; assembly: GCF_014250515.1. Lineage (NCBI taxonomy): Bacteria > Pseudomonadati > Bacteroidota > Cytophagia > Cytophagales > Hymenobacteraceae > Hymenobacter > Hymenobacter sediminicola. Next base: position 754,274 of record NZ_CP060202.1, read on the forward strand.
GGAAGCCATCCGGGCCCAGAACGTGGAAGCCGCGCCCGGCAAGTCGGGGGAAAGCTCGGGCCGCGAGGCGCAGGTGCTGCAATACGTGCTGCGCTACACCGGCAAGCTGTTTGAGCCCGAGCAGTACCGCAACATTGTGGTGCGCGCCGGCTCCGATGGCTCCATTCTGCGCCTGCGCGACGTGGCGGAAGTAGAATTTGGCTCGCTCACCTACGGCATGTCCTCGAAGATTGACGGGCAGCCCTCGGCGGCCATCATGCTCAAGCAGCGCCCCGGCTCCAACGCCTCCGAGGTAATCGACGGCGTGAAAAACCGCATGGCCGAGCTGAAAGGCACCAGCTTCCCGCCCGGCATGACCTACAGCATCTCCTACGACGTGTCGCGCTTCCTCGACGCCTCCATTCACGAGGTGCTCCGCACGCTGGTCGAGGCCTTCCTGCTGGTGTTCCTGATTGTGTACATCTTTCTGCAGGACTTCCGCTCCACCCTGATTCCGGCGCTGGCCGTGCCCGTGGCGCTGATTGGTACCCTGTTTTTCATGCAGGTGCTGGGCTTCTCCATCAACCTGCTCACGCTGTTTGCGCTGGTGCTGGCCATCGGTATTGTGGTCGATAACGCCATTGTGGTGGTGGAGGCCGTGCACGCCAAAATGCAGGAAAAACACCTGCCGGCGCGGGCTGCCACCTTCGAGGCCATGCGCGAAATCAGTTCCTCGCTGGTGGCCATTACGCTGGTGATGTCGGCGGTATTCATCCCGGTATCGTTCATGGATGGCCCGGTGGGCGTGTTCTACCGCCAGTTTTCGCTCACGCTGGCCATTGCCATTGTCATTTCCGGCGTCAATGCCGTGACCCTGACGCCGGCTCTGTGTGCCATCATGCTCCGGCACACGCCGCTGGCCGAAGGTGAAAAGCCGAAAAGCCTGATGGGCCGCTTCTTCGCTGGCTTCAACCGCCGCTACGAAGCCATGGCCGGCCGCTACCAGGGCCTGCTGCGCGGCGTGGCAGGGCGCCGCGTCGTCACGCTGGGCATGCTGCTGCTGTTTTTCGGGGCTACCTGGGGCGTCAGCCGCGTGCTGCCCTCCGGCTTCATCCCGACCGAAGACCAGGGCATGATTTACGTGAACGTGACCACGCCCGCCGGCGCCACCGTGGAACGCACCGAGCAGGTGCTGGCCCAGGTGCAGAAAATGGCGCAGGATATGGGACCAGTCGAGTCAGTTTCGACGCTGGCCGGCTACAGCCTCGTGAACGAAGTGGCGGGCTCCAGCTACGGTATGGGCATGATTAACCTCAAGCCCTGGGACCAGCGCAAGGAGTCGGTTCAGGAGTTGATTGCGGAGCTGGAGGAGAAAACCAAAGGCATCAGCGACGCCAGCATTCAGTTTCTGCCGCCGCCCACCGTGCCCGGCTTCGGTAACTCCAGTGGCTTCGAGCTGCGCCTGCTCGACAAATCCGGCACCGGCGACCTGCAGAAAACTGCCGATGTGGCCCAGACCTTCATTACGGCCCTCAACAAGGAAGGCGCCATCAACGGAGCCTTCACCGGCTTCGACCCCAATTTCCCGCAGTACCTCATCCACGTTGACCAGGACATGGCAGCCAAGAAAGGCGTGACCATCGATAAGGCCATGAGCACGCTACAAACCCTGATGGGCAGCTACTACGCCTCCAACTTCATCCGGTTCGGGCAGATGTATAAGGTGATGGTGCAGGCCTCGCCCGAGTACCGCGGCCGCCCCGAGGACGTGCTGACCCTGCACGTGAAAAACGACCGGGGCGAGATGGTGCCTTTCTCCACTTTCGTGAAGCTGGAGCGTGTTTTCGGCCCCGACCAGCTCACGCGCTACAACATGTACACCTCGGCCATGATCAACGGTGACGCTGCCGTGGGCTTCTCCTCCGGCGACGCCATCAGCGCCATCGAGCGGGTAGCGGCCAAGGAGCTGCCCCGCGGCTACGACTACGAGTGGAGCGGCATGACGCGGGAGCAAATCCTGAGCGGCGACCAGGCGCTGTACGTGTTCGGCATCGTGCTCATCTTCGTGTATCTGCTGCTGGCGGCCCAGTACGAGAGTCTGCTCTTGCCGCTGCCGGTGCTGCTGAGTTTGCCCACCGGCGTGTTCGGAGCCTTCCTGAGTTTGAAGCTGCTGGGCCTGGAAAACAACATCTACGCCCAGGTGGCGCTGGTGATGCTGATAGGTCTGCTGGGCAAAAACGCCATCCTCATCATCGAGTTTGCCGAGCAGCGCCGCCGCCAGGGAGCTTCTGTGCTTGATGCGGCTATAGAAGGTGCCGTGTCGCGTCTGCGGCCTATCCTGATGACGTCCTTCGCCTTCATTGCGGGCTTGATTCCGCTGGTAATTGCCAGCGGGGCCGGCGCCCTCGGCAACCGCTCCATCGGTACGGCGGCGGCGGGCGGTATGCTCATCGGCACGCTGTTCGGCATGGTCCTGATTCCGGGCCTGTACGTGCTGTTCGCCAGCCTAGAAAAGCCCAAAAACCTGGATGCTGACGCTGCAGAAGCCGAAGAAACGCCCGCCGTTCCTGCCCCTCAGCATCGTCTCAACGGCGCGGCCGTGCCCGCCGGCGAACCTGTTCATTTCATCAAATAAGTATGCGCCTGCGTTCTGCTATAGTTTCCGGTCTTACTGTACTGGCTTTGGCCTCGGGCTGCCGCGTGGCGGCAACCACGGAGCCTAAAGCCAGTGCGGCACTGCCTGCTGCCTTTGCCACCACCCCGCAGGGGCCGTCTGCCGTGGCTGCAACCACGGCGGGCGGTGCGCTGCCCACCCCGCCCGCCGATACGCTTAGTGCCGGCGCCCTGCCGTGGCGGCAGTTCTTCGCCGACCCCGCGCTGTCGGCCCTTATTGATACCGCGCTACAGCAAAACCTGGACCTGCGTATTGCCGTGCAGCGGGTAGAAGCAGCCCGGGCCAACTACCTGGCCCGTCGTGGCGCGCTGCTGCCCACCGTCTCGGCCGTAGGCTCGGCCGGTGCCGACCGGTATGGCCGCTACACCCTGAACGGCGTGGGTAACTTCGATACTAACCTGTCGCCCAATATTGAAGGTGGACAGCGGATTCCGGGCCCGCTCACGCCGGATTTTTTCGTGGGCCTGCGCAGCTCATGGGAAATTGATTTATGGGGCAAGCTCAAGAGCCGCCGCAAGGCCGCATACCTGCGGGTGCTGGCATCGGAGCAGGGGCGCAACTTCGTGACGACCAATGTGGTGGCCGAAGTGGCGCGGCTCTATTACGAACTGCTCACCTACGACAACCAGCTGGCCGTGCTGCAGCGCAACGTGGCCCTGCAGCAGAAGGCACTGGGCGTCATGCGGATTCAGAAGCAAGCCGGCCGCGCCACCGAGCTGGCCGTGCAGCAGTTTGAAGCCCAAGCCCTGCGCACCGAAAGCCTGGCCTATGAAACCCGCCAGCGCATCACCGAAACCGAAGCCGCCATCAACCAGCTGCTCGGCCGCTACCCGCAACCTATTGCCCGCGGCGCAGCGCTGCCCCAGCAGACGTTGCCGGCCCGCCTCAGCGCCGGCCTGCCCTCGGCCGCGCTGCTGCGCCGCCCCGATGTGCGCCAGGCTGAGCTGGACCTGCAGGCTGCCCGCGCCGACGTAGATGCCGCCCGGGCCGCTTTTCTGCCCTCGCTCACGCTCACGCCCTACGTCGGGTTCAATGCTTTCCGCAGCAATATGCTGTTCGATCCGTCGTCGCTGGCATTTGGGGCGGTAGCCGGGCTGGCGGGGCCCATCCTCAACCGGAGCCAGCTTAAAGCCGACCACCGCGCCGCCGTAGCCGCCAACCTCGAAACCTACTACCTCTACCAGAAGACACTGCAAACCGGCTTCCGCGAAGTCGTGACCGGGCTCAAGGGCCTGGAAAACTTCCGCTCGGCCGCCGCACTCCGCCAGCAGGAAGTAGACCTGCTCACGAAGGGTGTAGCCACCGCCAACGACCTGTATGTGGCCGGCTATGCCTCTTATCTGGAAGTAATTACGGCCCAGCGTAGTGTGCTGGAAGCCGAACTGAGTCTGGCTGAAGCCCGGCAAGCTCAGCTACTGCAAAGTGTGAACCTCTACCGCGCCCTGGGCGGCGGCTGGCAACAGCCATAGTTTTTCTGCCGCCCTTCCTGGAACGGCCGTGCTACTAAGCACGGCCGTTTTTTTATGGCTCACCTGGCCAGTATGCAAGAGAGTCAGTGGAAAGGAAAGCTGCGGTAATTGAGCAGAAATGTGAAACTTGGGGTTCGGGGAGCAGCTGCAGATAGTTCGGCTGCTTCACCTGCCTGCTTCATGCTTCACTCTGACTCCCACCTTCCTTCACTGGCGCGCTGTGCCTTGTTTTTGAGCCTGTTGCTAGGCTTCGGGGCCTGCACACAGCAAGCGACAAAGCCACGCTATACTATTGGTTTCTCGCAGTGCACCAACGGCGACGCTTGGCGGCAGGCCATGCTGGCCGGCATGAAAAAGGAGCTAAGCTTCTACCCGGAAGTCAACTTCCGGATAAAGGATGCGAAGTACAGCAGCGCCTTGCAGGAACAGCAGATCAAAGAGTTTCTGCGTGAAGGCATCGACCTGCTGATTGTATCGGCCAACGAAAGTGAGCCGGTGACGCCCATTGTGGAAGAAGCGTACAACCGGGGTATTCCGGTCGTGATTCTGGACCGCCGCACAACGTCCAAGCTGTACACGGCTTATGTAGGCGGCAACAACGTGGAAGTAGGCCAAACAGCGGGCAACTATGTGGCCGGTCTGCTTGGGCAGCGTGGGCAGGTGCTGGAAGTGTTGGGCGCGCCCGGTTCTTCGCCGGCCACCGACCGGCACCAGGGCTTTGTGCAGGCATTGGCGGCCTATCCGCAACTGCAGCTAGTGGCGCAGGTCAATAGCAACTGGGAGCGGCCCTCGGTGCTGGAGCGGCTACCGGCCGTGTTGCGCGCCCACCCCGAGGTAGACCTCATCTTCGCGCACAACGACCGGATTGCGCTGGGTGCCTATCAGGTCTGCAAGCAGCTCAGGCTGGCTAATCGTGTCCGGATTGTGGGCGTGGATGGCATGCCGGGGCCGCACGGCGGTATTCAGCTGGTGCAGGATGGCATCCTCAAGGCCACGCTGCTCTACCCGCCGGGCGGGGAGGAGGCCATCCGGATGGCTATGCGCATCCTGCGCAAGCAGCCCTACGACAAGGAAAATATCCTCGGTACCATGGTCATCGACTCGACCAATGTGCAGACCATGAAGCTGCAGACCGAGAAGCTCGCCAGCCAGCAACAGGATATTCAGCGCCAGCAGCAGCTGCTGCGCCGGCAGCGCGCTACCTACGCCAGCCAGCAAACCGTGCTCTATGTACTGGCCGCCGCCCTGCTCGGGGCAGCCGTGCTGGGCCTGATTGCGTTTCGGGCGTTTCGGGCCAACCGCCGCAGCAACCGCAAGCTGGAGCTGCAAAACCAGGAGATACTGTCGCAGCGCAACCAGATTCAGGAGTTTGCTGAGCAGGCCAAAGTAGAAACCGAGGCCAAGCTACGCTTCTTCACCAACTTCTCGCACGAGCTTCGCACCCCGCTTACGCTCATACTGGGGCCGGTAGAGGAAATGCTGACCAGCAACCCCGACCTACCTGCCACCCACCGCCACGACCTGGGACTGATTCGGCGCAATGCACAGCGCCTGCTGCAGCTCGTCAACCAGCTCATGGACTTCCGCAAGATTGACGTGGGCAAGATGCCGGTGCGCGCCACCGAAGGCAACCTCGTGGCCTTTGTGCGCGAAATCATGGACGTGTTTGAAAAACCGGCCCGGCAGCGCGGCATCAGCCTCCGGTTTCTGCCTTCGGAGCCTGTTATCCGGCTCTGGTTTGATGTGAACATCCTGGACAAAGTGTTCTTCAACCTGCTCAGCAACGCCCTCAAGTTCACGCCCGACCGCGGCCAGATTACGGTCAGTATTCAGCTGGTACCGGCCGAAAACGGGGTGCGGGTGAGTGTGGAAGACACCGGCCGGGGCATTTCGGAGCAAGACCGGGCGCATATTTTCGAGTGGTTTTACCAGGGGCAGCAGTCGGCGGCACGCGGCTCGGGCATGGGGCTGGCACTGGCGCTGGGCCTCACGCGCCTCCACTTGGGCCAGCTCACGTTTACCAGCCAGCCAGGGCAGGGCAGTACGTTTATCGTGACGCTGCCGCTAGAACTGCCGCCTGCTCTCAAGCTACTGGATGCCGCCCCGCAGGCCACGCCAGCATTTGCGCTGGAAGAAGGCATTGCGCCGGCAGCCACGGCGGGCGAGCCTGCCGCTTATGGCAGCAGCGAAGCACTTGTGCTGGTGATTGAAGACAACCCGGACGTGAATGCCTTCCTGACCCAGAAACTGCAACCGCATTTTCAGGTCAGCTCGGCCTTTGATGGAGCAACCGGCCTGCGTCTGGCCGCCGAATCTATTCCGGACCTGATAGTGTGCGACGTGATGCTGCCCGAACTCAGCGGGCTGGAAGTGGTAGCCCAGCTCAAAGGTGACTGGCGCACCTCGCACATTCCGGTGGTGCTGCTCACGGCCCGCAACGCGCCCGAGCAGCAAGTAGAAGGCGTGCAGGCCGGCGCCGACTTGTATTTGACCAAGCCTTTCAATCCCACCTTCCTGCTCGAAAGCCTGCGCACCCTGCTGGCCAACCGCGACAAAATGCGCGAGCATTTCCGCCGCGAGTTGAGTGTCGATACGGTGACGGTTGCCCCGCAGCGCATCGACCAGAAATTTCTGGCTGACCTCACCGCCATTGTGGAAGCCAACCTCGGCCGTTCCGACCTGAGCGTGGAAGACGTAGCCCGTAGCCTGGGCATCTCGCGGGTGCAGCTCTACCGCAAAGTGAAGGCTGTGCTCGGCACCGGCGTCACCGACTTTATCCAAGGCATCCGGCTCACTAAAGCCCGTCAGCTTTTGCTCGACGACGAGCTGAACATTGCTGAAGTGGCCTATCAATTGGGCTTCTCGTCGCCTTCTTATTTCTCCACCAGCTTCAAAGCGCGCTACCAAGTGTCGCCCTCCGAGTTTCGGGCGCTGCATACTACGCCCAGCGCCTGAATCAATTTTGAAAATCAGGTATCAAAAACGAAATAGTGAGGATGCGAATAGTGTAATGGTATAAAGTTAAAAATCACATTTTCAGGTGTTTAAATTGTATGTGTGGTGTGTCTGAATTTTGAAAGAGTTTGAATGAATAGAGGAAGGTAACTGCCCGCTTTCAACGGAGATTTGGTCAACAACTCCGCCATGAAAAAGCCTCAGACTCCTACGTTCACCGCCGCGCCGCTCGTTGTGCCAGCCCATCTGTATGGGGGGCGCCCGAGCGGCGCGGCGGTGCTGTAAGGAGAGCATTCGTCGGAGCTGATTCTACCTCACGCGTCTTCCTCTTTTCCACAAATTCCCATGAAACACACTGTACCTCTGCTGCGGCAAGCTGTTGGGCTGACGCTGCTTTCTGCTCTGCCGTTGGGCGCTACGCCGGCGCTGGCTTACATGCCTAGCGCCTCCATCGGAGTGCTGGCCAACGTGCCAGTAACGGGCCGTATCGTTGATGAAAAAGGAGCCGGTATGCCCGGCGTCACGGTGGTTGTGAAAGGTACTTCCATTGGCACCTCTACTGATGGCGACGGTAACTTTTCCCTGTCGATGCCCGACAACGCCACAGCGCTGCTCATCTCCTTTATCGGCTACAAGTCGCAGGAAGTGCCGGTGGCGGGCCGCACGTCGTTCAGCATCACGCTGGCCCCCGACGCCGCGGCTCTGGATGAAGTAGTAGTAACCGGCTACCAGACCCAGCGCAAAGCCGACCTGACCGGTGCCGTGGCGGTAGTGAAAACCGAGGAAATCCGGGACATGGCCTCCAATGACGTGACCCGCAACCTGCAGGGCCGCGTGGCGGGGGTGAGTATTACCACGGATGGTGCGCCGGGCAGCTCGGCCACAGTACGCATCCGTGGCTTCGGTACGCTCGGCAACAACGACCCGCTGTATGTTATCGACGGCATCCCGACCAAGGAAGGCATCAACCAGATCAACCAGAACGATATCGAGAACATTCAGGTGCTGAAAGACGCCTCGGCGGCCAGCATCTACGGCTCGCGGGCTGGAAATGGCGTTATCATCATCACGACGAAAAAGGCCAAAAAGGGCGCCACCAAAGTAGACTTCTCAACCTTCTTCACGCTCCAGACGCCAGGCCCGAATATCAAGCTGCTCAACACCCTGGACTACGGCCGCGTGTACGGCCAGGCCGCCATCAACGATGGTACCAACCCCAGCCTGCCTTACTACAACTTCCAGACGAGCTTGGACGGCAACGGCCGCCGCGTGCTGAACGGCGTGACCGTGCCGGAATTCATCGACGCAGAAAAGACCCAGCGCTCCGCTGATACCGATTGGTTTAAGGAAACGCAGCATAATGCCCTGATTCAGAGCTATAACCTGAGCGTAAGCAGCGGCAATGAGCGGGGCGGGGCGTTGTTCTCGCTGAACTACTACGACAACAGCGGCACGCTGAAGTACACCGACTTCGACCGGTACACGGCCCGCCTCAACACCGACTATAACTTCTTGGACGGCAAGCTGAAAATCGGGGAGAACCTGACCGTAGTGAAGTCGCAGCGCGCCGAGTTTGACTTGAATCTGGTGCGCGACCGGACCACGCAGCTGCCCTCCATCGTGCCGGTGCATACCGTGGATGGCGTGGGCTGGGGCGGCCCCGTAGCCGGCATGAGCGACCGGGACAACCCCCTGCGCCTGCTGAAAGATAACGAGCAGAACCGCTCCAATACGGGCCGCGCCTTCGGCAACCTGTTTGCCGATGCCGAAATCCTGAAAGGTCTGCACCTGCGCACCAGCTTCGGCATCGACTACAGCATCTATAAGTACCGCCAGATCTATAAGACGTACCGGGCAGGCTTCCTGTCGGAGCAGAACAACCGCGTGACCGTGAACGACCGGTTTTGGGGCAACTGGGTGTGGCAGAATACCTTGAACTACGACATGCTGCTGGCTGGAAAGCACCAGCTGGGCTTTGTAGCCGGTACGGAGCGCATCAGCTACTACGACGAAAGCTCGTACGCCTCGCGCACCAACTTCGCCAGCGAAGACCTCACTTACGCCTACCTCGACGCCGGCGCGGCCAACAAAGACAACGGCGGTGGTGCTACCGCTTACCGGCTGGCGTCCACGTTCGGTAAAGTCAATTACTCCTTCGCCGATAAATACCTGCTGTCGGGCACGTTGCGGCGCGACGGTTCCTCGCGCTTCGGTGCCGATAACCGCTTCGGTATTTTCCCGGCCGTATCGGCGGGCTGGCGCCTGAGCGAGGAACTGTTTGTAAAAGACAGCGCCCCGTTCTTTTCCGACCTGAAGCTGCGCGCTGGCTGGGGCCAAACCGGCAACCAAGACATTGCCAATTTCGCCTCGCGGGGCCTCTACCAGTCGCTGCTGGGCACCATCGACCCCAACTTCGAGTATGACCGGGGTACGGCCTACGACATCTACGGCAACGACACCAACCTGCCCTCGGGCTACCGCCGCTTCCAGCGCGCCAACCCGGCCCTGAAGTGGGAAACCACTACCCAGACCAACGTGGGCCTGGACTTCGGGCTGCTCCAGAACCGGCTGTCGGGCTCCGTGGATTACTTCGTGAAGAAGAGTGAGGACATCCTAGTGAATCTGCCGTACCTGGCGGTAGTAGGGGAGGGTGGTGACCAGTTTGTGAACGGCGCTTCCATCGAAAACCGGGGCTGGGAGTTTGTGCTCGGCTATCAGAACGAGCTGACCAACGGCCTGACCTATACCATCTCCGGCAACCTCTCGACCTACCGCAACGAGCTGACGTTCCTGCCAGCAGAAGTAATCAACGCCTATGGTGGCAACGGCCAGGACGTCACGCGGCTGGGCCACTCCATCAACGCCGTGTACGGCTATGTGGCAGATGGTCTGTTTCAGAACGAAGGCGAGGTGACCGGCCACGCCACGCAAGTAGGCGCTGCTCCCGGCCGCATCCGCTACAAAGACCTGAACGGTGACGGCAAAGTGGACAACTTCGACCAAACCTGGATTACGGAAGGCGTCCCGGATTTCAGCTACGGCCTCAACCTGGGCGCCGGCTACAAGGGCTTTGACCTGCAGCTATTCTTCCAGGGCGTGCAGGGCATTGATGCCTTCAACAACGCCAAATTCCGCACCGATTTCGCCTCGCTGGCTTCCGGCGAAAACTGGGGCGAGCGGCTGCTGGACGCCTGGACGCCGACCAATACCGGCTCTACCATTCCGGCCGCCACGCTCATCAACACCAACAACGAGGGCCGCGCTTCCACCTACTTCATCGAAAACGCTTCCTACATGAAGCTGCGCAACCTGCAGCTGGGCTACTCGCTGCCGGCCAGCTTCGTGAGCCGCATTAAGCTACAGGGCGTGCGGGTGTATGTGCAGGGCCAGAACCTGTTCACAATCAAGAGCAAGGAATACACTGGCGCCGACCCCGAGGTGACCAACTACCAGTATCCGGTGCCCCGCATTTTCTCCACGGGTCTGAACGTTTCTTTCTAATCACTGCCAACACCACTTCCCATGAAACTCTTTAAATCCAGCGTGTTGGCCGTTTCCTTGCTCACGCTTTCCTTCGGCTGCTCCGACAAAGACTTCCTTGATGTGCAGCCCATCGGAGCCCTGAGCGACGAGCAGCTGAACACGCCTGCCAATATTGAGAAGCAAGTAATTGCGGCCTACTCGCAGCTCGGCAACGACGTGTACCGCGCCCCCTATACCAGCATGTGGCCCTACGGCAACGTGCGCGCCGGCGACGCCTACAAAGGCGGCAACGGCACCGCCGACGTAGACGCCTTCCACTTTTATGAGACGTTCAGCTTCAACCGCGTCGATGTGGGCAACACCGACGAGCTATGGTTTCTGATCTACATTGGTGTGTCGCGCTGCAATGATGCCCTGCGCCGCCTCGATGCCGTGGATGCTGCCGCCATGCCTACCAAGGCGGTGCGCCAGGGCGAGGTACGCTTTCTGCGGGGCCACTACTATTTCCTGCTGAAAGAGTTGTTCAAGCGGGTGCCCTACATCGACCAGACCGTGCCCACCGAGCAGTACGCCACGATTTCAAACGTAGCGCTAAGCAACGACGAGTTGTGGGGCAAGATTGCCGATGACTTCCGCTTTGCGGTGGCCAACCTGCCGGATACCCAGCCCGAAATCGGGCGCGCCAACAAGTCGGCGGCACAGGCCTATCTGGCCAAAACGCTGCTCTACCAGGCTTATGTGCAGAGCGACAACCACGCCGTCACTAGCATCGACCAAGTAAAGCTGAACGAGGTGGTGACGCTGACCAACCAAGTAGCTGCCTCAGGCAAATACTCGCTGCACGCCGACTACGCCACCAACTTCCTGACCGCCGGCGACAATGGGTCGGAGTCGGTATTTGCCATCCAGTTTTCGCGCAACGACGGAACCCCCAAGGGCCGCACCGACCGGGGCAACTGCCTGAATTACCCCATGAACCCCGACTATGGCTGCTGCGGGTTCCACCAGCCTAGCCAGAACCTGGTGAATGCCTACAAAACGGATGCCCAGGGCCTGCCACTGTTCACCACGTTCAACAACTCGGACCTGGTGACACCTGCCGACTTCCAGAACAACGCGGTAGACCCACGCCTCGACCACACCGTGGCCATTCCGAGCCACCCTTACAAGTACCTTCCCACGTTCGTGTTCGAGAATTCCTGGCTTCGCGACCCAAACACGTACGGCGTGTATATGTCGATGAAAGAGAATGTGTTGCCCTCGGATCCCAGCTTCCAGAAAACGCCGCCGTTCATGACGTCGTCGAAGAACTGGGCCATCATCCGCTACGCCGATGTACTGCTCTGGAAAGCCGAAGCCCTGATTGAGCTGGGCCGGCAGTCAGAAGCCTTGCCTATCATCAACCAGATCCGGCAGCGCGCCGCCAACAGCACCGCCCGCCTGAAAAACGCCAGCGGCGGCAACACCTCCAACTACCGCATTGGCCAGTATCCTTCCACCAACTGGACGCAACAGTACGCCCGCGAGGCCCTGCGCTACGAGCGTCGGATGGAGTTTGCCATGGAGGGTTTCCGCTTCTTCGACCTCACACGCTGGGGCATTGCGGCCAATACGCTGAACACCTATTTCGACCGGGAAAAAACCAAGCGCCTGTACCTGCAGACGGCGCGCTTCACACAAGGCCGCGACGAGTACCTACCCATTCCCATCAACCAGATCAACTTCAGCAAAGGCCTGTACAAGCAGAATCCGGGCTGGTAGTCAGGCTCTGATATATAGGTAGTGGCTTGCTGCAACACGCTGCTACCGGTATGCTCCACTGCTCCAGCCGCTTGGCTGGGGCGGTGTTGAGCTTCTCCTCTTACAAAGTTCAACCTGTGGCCTTCCATAAAGCTGCAGCCTAACATGACCGCCGTGAAAAACAGCAACGTATTCTTTTGGTCCCTGGTGGTGGCGCTGGGCGGCTTCCTGTTCGGCTTCGACACGGCCGTTATTTCCGGGGCCGAGAAAGCCATTCAGCAGCTCTGGGGGCTGAGTGCCGTGGAGCACGGCTTCACCATTGCCGTGGCTCTGATTGGTACCGTGTTCGGGGCCATCTTCGGCGGCATTCCGTCCGACAAGCTGGGCCGCCGTCAGACCCTGATCTGGATTGCGGTGCTCTATTTTGTGTCGGCCATTGGGGCAGCCGTTACGTCTAGCTGGGTGGCCTTCATGCTATTCCGGTTCCTGGGCGGGCTGGGCGTAGGCGCGTCGTCGGTGACGGCGCCGCTCTATATTTCCGAGGTGTCACCGGCCGAGAAGCGGGGGCAGATGGTAGCTATGTTTCAGTTCAACATCGTGTTTGGCATCCTGGCCGCCTACCTCTCCAACTACCTGCTGACCGGCGTGGGCGAAAACGACTGGCGCTGGATGCTGGGCGTGCAGGCCGTGCCGGCGCTGGCGTTTTTCCTGCTGCTGTTCCGCGTGCCCGAAAGCCCGCGCTGGCTGTTGGGGCAGGGCCGCGTGGAGGAAGGCCGCCAGGTTTTCCAGCGCATCAACCCCGCCACCGCCGACCAGGAGGTGACCAATGTGCTGACCTCCAACGCCTCCGACGATGCCATGGTAGGCGGCCGTTCGTTGTTTGCGCCGCAGTACCGCACCCCGGTTATACTGGCCGTGCTGTTTGCCGTCTTCAATCAGGTGTCCGGTATTAATGCTATTATCTACTTCGCGCCGCGTATTTTCGAAATGACGGGCTTGGGCCAGGGTGCGGCGTTGCTCTCGTCGGCGGGCATCGGGCTGGTGAACTTCGCCTTCACGCTGCTGGCCCGGCAGGTCATCGACCAGTTTGGGCGCCGCAAGCTGATGCTCATCGGCTCGTTTGGGCTGATTGCCACGCTGGGCCTGGTGTCGTGGGCCTTTTACACGCAGAGCTTCAGTGCCTTGAATGGCATGCTGGTGCCGGTACTGCTGTTCGTGTACATTGCCTTTTTCGCCTTCTCACAGGGCGCGGTTATTTGGGTGTTCATCTCGGAAATCTTCCCTAACACGGTACGCGCCAAAGGCCAGGCGCTGGGTTCCAGCACGCACTGGGTGATGGCCGCCATTATTGCCTTCGCCTTTCCGCCGCTGGCCGAGAAGCTGGGCGGCGGCCACACCTTCGCCTTCTTCTGCGGTATGATGGTGCTGCAATTGCTCTTCGTGTGGCGCATGATGCCCGAAACCAAAGGCACCAGCCTTGAACAGCTGGAAAAAACGCTCGTTATCCACTGAGTAGAGCTTAGAAGTGAGAACAAAGAGCTTAGATATCGTCGGTATTAGTCTCTGAATTCTCCTTTCTGCTCTTGCGTTTTCTAAGCTCTAAATTCTAATATCTCATGTCTAATAAGATAGCCTGCTTCGGCGAAATCCTGTGGGACGTGCTGCCAACCGGCAAGCAGCCCGGCGGCGCGCCCTTCAACGTGGCCGTGCACCTGCACCAACTCGGCCAGTCCGTGGACCTCATCAGCCGCGTCGGCGACGACGACCTGGGCTCGGAGCTGCTCGATTTTGTAGCGTCCAAAGGCCTTCGCACCGACTACGTGCAGCTCGGCAAAACCCACCTTACCGGCGTGGTGAAAGCCAATGTAGACGACGCCAACGAGGTGACGTACAAGATTGTACAGCCCGTAGCCTGGGACTATATTCAGTACGATGCAGAGCTGGAAACCCTAGTGGAGCAGGCTGAGGTGTTTGTGTTCGGTAGCCTTGCCGCCCGCCAAGCCGGCACCCGCGAAACGCTGTACCGCCTGCTCGAACACGCCAAGTTCAAGGTGTTCGACGTGAACATGCGCCCGCCGCATTACAGCAAGGAAGTGGTGAAATACCTGCTTGAAAAAGCCAATCTGGTGAAAATGAACCACCACGAGCTGGCCGAAATCATGGCGTGGTTTGGCGAAGAAACCGACCGGCCCACTGCTATGCGCTGGCTCGCCAACCGCTTCGATTTGCAAGCCGTGTGCGTAACCTGCGGTGCCGATGGGGCCCTGCTCTGGACCAACGACCAGCTCTACCGCGCCCCCGGCGTGGCCGTGGAAGTGAAGGACACCATCGGCAGCGGCGACTCGTTTCTGGCGGCGCTTCTCAAAGGCTGGCTGGCTGGCCAGGAGCCCGGCGAAATGCTGCGTTTCGCTTGTGCCACCGGCGCGCTGGTCGCCACCCACCAGGGGGCCACGCCTGCCTTCACCGAAGCTGCCGTGCAGGAGCTACTGGCCGCACAGGCGGCATAGCTCCTGGGAATTCCCAATAGCACATTCCAGTACCTCTCAATTCCCGCCTTCACCTATGAAATATCCGCTTCTCCTGGCGCTGGCCGCGGCCAGCCTCACCGCGTGCAACCCCGACACCAAAACGACTGACACGGCCGCCACGACACCCGTCGTCACTGCAAAGGCCCCAGCCGACTCAGTGCCACCTGCCACGCCACAGTACCGCCCGGCTTTCCATTTCAGCCTGGCCAAGATGTGGATGAACGACCCCAACGGCATGGTGTATCTTAACGGCACCTACCACCTGTTCTTTCAGCACTACCCCGGCGGCATGGAGTGGGGTCCAATGCACTGGGGCCACGCTACCAGCAAGGACCTGGTGAGCTGGCAGGAGCAGCCCATTGCGCTGTATCCCGATTCGCTGGGCTGGATATTCTCGGGCAGCGCCGTTATAGACAAGGATAACACGGCCGGTTTCGGCCAGAACGCCATGGTGGCCATATTCACCCACCACAACGACCCCGAGGAGAAAAAGAAAACCAACAAGCACCAGTACCAGAGCCTAGCCTACAGCCTCGACGAGGGCAAAACCTGGAAAAAATACGACGGCAACCCCGTACTGCCCAACCCCGGCATTCAGGATTTCCGCGACCCGAAAGTGAGCTGGAACGAAGTAGCCAAGAAGTGGGTGATGACCCTGGCCACCAAAGACCGGATTACGTTCTATTCGTCGCCTAACCTGAAAGACTGGACCAAGCTCAGTGAGTTTGGCGAGAAGCTCGGTGCCCACGGCGGCGTGTGGGAATGCCCCGATTTATTTCCGCTGACGCTGAACGGCAAAACCCACTGGGTGCTGCTGGTGAGCATCAACCCCGGCGGGCCTAACGGTGGTTCAGCCACGCAATACTTTGTGGGCCAGTTTGATGGCAAGACCTTCACGCCCACTACCACCACCCAGAAATGGGTAGACTGGGGCAAAGACGACTACGCCGGCGTGACCTGGGACGGTACCGGTGCCCGCAAAATCTTCCTGGGCTGGATGAGCAACTGGGAGTACGCCAACCAGGTGCCCACTTCGCCCTGGCGCAACGCCATGACCGTGCCGCGCGACCTAGCCCTCAAGCAAATCGGCTCAGAAATCTACCTGACGTCTACGCCGGTGAAGGAAGTAGCTACGCTAGGCCAAACCGGCCAGTCCCTGAAAAACCTAGTGGTGAAGTCAGAATTGAGCTTAACTGACAAAATCCCGACTCTGGCCCAACAGTTTCAACTGAAGGTGAGCACCAAGCAGCTCCAGGATTTCGCGCTGGTGCTGGGCAATCCCAAAGGCGAGGAACTGGTCATCGGCTACGACAAGCAGGCCAACCAATATTACATCGACCGGAGTAAAGCCGGCCAGATGGCCTTCAGCGACAAATTCGCGGGCCGCCACCCAGCCCCGCGCCTGGCCACAACTCCCGCCGCTGACCTTACGCTGCTCTTCGACGCTACCTCGGTGGAAGTATTTGCCGACGGCGGCCTTACCACCATGACCGAACTGTTCTTCCCCACGCAGCCTTACACTACGCTCAAGCTGAAATCAGCCAGCGGCCTTACCCTGGACAACCTGACGTACACTTCACTCAAGCCAGCTACGAAGTAACTTTTTCACGGAAGCCAGGTCCGATAGGGCCTTTCGTGGAATCGAGAACACATAAAAACAGCCACTCGCCTTTCGGGGCGAGTGGCTGTTTTTATGTGAGCGAGAAACGAGGTTCGAACTCGCGACCCTCAGCTTGGGAAGCTGATGCTCTACCAACTGAGCTACTCTCGCTAATGAATGTTGGTGAACAAAAGTACGTGGTGGAAATCAATTTGCAATCTTGGTTCGTATCACCCAATGGAACGGGTTGGCTTTTTAGCCTAACATACGTGTCGTTACGAAACAGCGTCTGACAGGTGCGGCGCAATCTTGATGCTCGGGTTCCTGCTTGACCACTATGCACGATGCCTGCCGCATCCCAGAGAAGGTATTTTATGGCTCCGTTACCCCCCGTTACCCGCCGGATTGTGGGTATGATGAACGTACTGGCTGGCTTTATGCTGCTGACGGCGCTGGCCCTGCGAATGGGCGTGACTTATGTTGCGTATCAGCAAGCAGGAATGGCCGCGCTGTACAATCAGCAGTTCTTTATCAGTCTATTGTTATTGGCTGGCGGCATGTTTCTACTGCGCTATGGCTGGCGGCTACTACGACGCAACAACAACATTATCGATTAGGCGGAATGGCTTGGCTGCTCAGGAAGGGTAGCAGATACGGCAGGACCCCGCTTACCTTTGTTGCTCCCCTTGCCTTCTGCGTATGTCTTCGCCGCTTACTATAACTCTAGCCAAACGAACCGCTGACGTTGCGGCGCAACTCGCGTCCATTGGCCGTCAGACCTTTCTGGAAACGTTTGCTGCTGACAATCAGCCAGCCGATATGGCGGAGTACCTAGAGGAGAATTTCACGCCTGAAAAGCAATTGGAAGAACTACAGGACGCGAATACCCTGTTTTTGCTGGCGCGTATGAACCAGCAGTTGGTGGGGTATGCCAAGCTGCGCCTGCACTCCCAACTAGGAAATCACCCTGACAGAACGCCAGAAGAGCGGCTAGAAATAGAGCGGCTGTACGTGCTGGAAGACTGGATAGGCACTGGTCTAGGGGCTACCATGATGTGCCGGGCGCTGGAAGAAGGGCGGCAAAACCGTTGCCGGGCCGTGGTGCTGGGCGTGTGGGAGAAAAACGTGCGCGCCTTAGAATTCTACAGGCGCTTCGGCTTTAAAGTCATTGGAGAGCATGAGTTTGTACTAGGAACTGATGTGCAGAACGACCTGATACTGCGTAAGGGATTGTAGCTGGTCAGGCAATGTGCCTGCCAAACGCCTCCCTATACCTCTTGCCGTATCTTCGCCTATTCGTCATTCAGTCGCCCGCGTGATTCCAGTCCGACCTTCCTTTTTTTTGCTCCGTATCCAGCCGCGCGCCTGGCATCTGCTACTGCCGGTGCTGGCCGGCGGAATACTGGGATGTTCGCCTGACTCGGGACAGAAAGCAGCAGTACAGCTGCCTACTGGGCACTACGAAGGAACCGTGGCGTATCAGGATACTGAGCTGGCAGTAGCACTGGACCTGCGCGAAGTAAGTCCAGGTCGGCTGGAGGCTGATGTGCGCTTTGCGCAGAACGAAGGGCTTAGCTTCCCGGCAGAAAACCTGCGCTATACTGAGCCGCAACTGCTCTTGGATAGTCCGGCCGGCGGAAGCAGCATTTCTGCCATCCGGGAAGGAGATTTTCTGCGGGGCGTATTCAGGCTAGATACCATTAAGGCCGACTTTGTGTGGGTGCGCCGTGGCAAAGCCTTGCCGCGTGCGTACCAGATAAAGCAGCTACCAGCCTCAGCCGCTGCTCAGGGCCTGCCCTCCCTAACGTTACTCATCCCGCAAGACACGCTGGCTACCCATCCGGCCGTAGCGTTGTTCGCAGAGCCGGCTACGCAGCCTGCTGCCAGATTACGGGCTGCACAGCTGGCCGGGCAAGGATTTGTTACTACTGTAATTGCGCTGCCCCACGCGCAGCAGCCCGCAGATTCAGCCATGTTGCAGTCGGCGGTACGCGTGTTGCGGGCACTGCGTCGGGAGCCTGCCGTAGATACTATGCGGATAGGACTGTGGGCGCGTGGAACTACAGCTGCTGTAGTTCCGGCAGCTGTGCTGGCGCAGCCCAAAGCCGCGTTTGTAGTGCTGGAAAATGCGTCTATCACCTCACTGGAAGAGGCCAGACCTTTCCAGTTGCTCAGCCGCCACAGAATACCGGTTCTGGGCCTATATGCCGCCGCCGATACGTCGCTGAATGCAAAGGACAGCGCCCGCCGACTACGAAATGCAGTGGGCAGCCGGCGTGGCACCCAAGTCCGGTCTTTCCCCAATGCGGATACACATTTCCTGCTACCTGGCCAAGGCAGTGCGGATGGCAAGTGGACCTGGCCAGCATCGGCCC
Organism: Hymenobacter sediminicola; assembly: GCF_014250515.1. Taxonomy (NCBI): domain Bacteria; kingdom Pseudomonadati; phylum Bacteroidota; class Cytophagia; order Cytophagales; family Hymenobacteraceae; genus Hymenobacter; species Hymenobacter sediminicola. Next base: position 773,077 of record NZ_CP060202.1, read on the forward strand.
CTGGCTACCTGCAATCCATTGCCGATTGGCTGAAATAGCACTAATGGCCGGCCATAATGCCGCGCCAGCTATGTAGGCAGAAGAGGGTGCTGAACCTTCCTCTATAATACCAGAAGCCCTTTTTCGCGTAGCAGCAGCCACGCCGCCGACTCCAGAAACCGCTCAAACGAGTGGCCGGTTGGAAAGGTGCGGGCAGCATCTTTGAGCAGCACTTTCGTGTCGTAGTCGGCTGTCAGGTCCGTGAGTAGCGTGTGTAGCCAAGGACCCACAGTTGCGGGTACGGACACTTCAAAATCTTCGGCCTGCTCGTAGAACGTCAGCACGGCCCGTGGGCCTTTTTTGCCATTCTCCTGCCGCAGTTCCGGCGCATTTCCGAGCCAAAACAGGCGCTGGTTTTGCTTGGCGAAGTCAGGTTTGGTGGGCTCCTGCAGTGCCTGCTGAACGAGTTGGCGCGGTACAGTAGGCTTGGGCACCCGGAAATCAAACCAGAAGCTGAGCGGCTCGTGCAGGGCCACACCGTGCAGGTAATTATAGAGGGCCTTGGCCAGCCCGGCCCCAAATTGCTCGTGGTTGGCGCCGGTAGGGTCGTCGTGCCACAGGTCGTTCCAGGCGAACGGGCCGGGCTCGGGGCCCACTGCCGCTACCTGATACTTCGCCGGGTTTTTGCCAACTGGTGAGTGAGCCGTCATCGAGAAGCGGTGCCAGTAGCCGCTTTGCACGATACCAGCCGCGAATAGCTGCCGCACCACTTCCAAGCTGTCCACCGTTTCTTGGGCAGTTTCGGTCGGGAAACCATACATCAGGTAGGCATGCACCATGATGCCGGCCTGCGTGAAACCGTCCGTCACGCGGGCTACCTGTGCAATAGTGACGCCCTTTTCCATCAGGGCCAGAAGCCGGTCGGAAGCCACTTCCAGCCCGCCGCTCACCGCAATACAGCCCGATGCGGCCAGCAAGCGGCACAGGTCGGGTGAGAATGTTTTCTCGAAGCGGATGTTGCCCCACCACGTGATGCTCACGCGCCGTTTCAGCAGTTCAATGGCTAGGTCACGCAGTGCCAGTGGCGGCGCGGCCTCATCTACAAAGTGAAAGCCAGTCTGGCCGGTCTGGGCAATGATTTGCTCAATCCGGTCGACGAGTAAAGCTGAAGGCGCGGTTTCGTAGCGCGAAATGTAATCCAACGTGACGTCGCAGAACGAGCAACGCTTCCAATAGCAGCCGTGCGCCACCGTAAGCTTGTTCCAGCGTCCGTCGCTCCAGAGCCGGTGCATCGGGTTCAGCACCTCAATCACCGATAAGTATTCGCTCAGCGGCAAGTCGGAGTAGTCCGGCGTGCCTACTTCAGGGTGCGGAATGTCAGGAAAAGGCTGGTTGATGTACTCTACTTCGCCCGCGGCATTGCGCAGAAAAGTGCGCTGGAAGGGGAGGGGTAGTGGCTTTGAAATGTTCGTCCGCTCTCTTATGCAGTCATGCTGAGCTTGCTGAAGCATGTCTACCGCTTCCCCTACCACGATTGAGTTAGTCAGAGGTAGAGATGCTCCGGCAAGCTCAGCATGACGATATACTGACTCCGGCTGACCTTCTTTTTCCTCGCCCAGCCATTCCAGCAACCGCAACCAGGGGCCTTCGCCGTCATCCAGCGTCAGAAAGTCAATATAGTCGAAGAAGCGGGGCTCCCGGATCTGGCGCAGCTCGGTGTTGGGGTAGCCACCGCCCATGAGTGTGTGGGTGTTCGGGCTGAGTTGCTTGATGCGCCCCGCCAGCCTTAAGGCTCCGTAGAGGTTGCCAGGGAAAGGAACCGTGAAGCCGACAACATTCGGCTCAGTACGGACCAACAACTCGTCCAGCAGTTCCTGCAGCATGCGGTCCAGCAGATTGGGCGGCGCCTGCAGTGCCTCGTGCAGCTCATCAAACGTAGTGGCCGACATAGCCAGCTTTTCGGCGTAACGCGAGAAGCCGAACTGCGGACCCACCGTTTCTTTAATCAGGTCACCCAGGTCTTCGAGGTAGAGCGTAGCGAGGTGGCGGGCTTGGTCGGTGAGACCCATCGTGCCGAAAGCGGCTTCCAGGTCGGCAACATTGTCGAAGCGGCTGGCTTCGGGCAGGAAGCGGCTATGGCAAATGCGAGGAGCCAGCGTATTATCCTTGTTCTGCAGAAAGCGCACAACAGGCCCGATGGTGCTCAGGTAGCTGTTTTTGAGCCGCAGCATCCGGCGGGCGTTGTTGCTCAACTCAAACGAGCCGGCTTCGATTTCCGTAAAAACCTGGCTCAGTCCCGCCTGCGAAAATAACTTCAGCACCAATTCCAAACCCAAATCAGCCTGCGCAACTTGGTAGCCGCGCCCACTTAGAAAGCCCTTGATGTAGGCCGTGGCCGGGTACGGCGTATTGAGCTGCGTGAGCGGCGGCGTAATGAGCAGGATGCGAAGCGGAGACGTAGACACGGGAGCAACAACCGCAACACTGCGGTAAAGGTGCCGCAAAGGTACGGCGGGCTTGGGTAGCACCTGCGGCGCAGGTAGGCTATCGGCTCATTTTCATCAACGAGGGGTTCAGCCGCAGATACACCTGGGCCGAAACGGGTGTTGAGCCGTAATACGCTTTGAGTTCAGCATCGGGGCGGTACACGGTGGCTTGGGCCCCAAACGTGAGGTCAGTTTTGGCTATCTGGGCCACGCGGTAGTTTGCTCCCAACGTTAGGGCATGTACGTTGTAGTTAGTGTGCCCTTCCTGAGCACCAAGGCGCGGAATCTGCAGTTCCTCGTCCGACTTCTGCACGAACTCATAGCGCCCGTACACGGCCGGCTTGCCTAGCTGCACGTTGGTTTCGGCTAGCACGGAGTGGGCGGCCGGGTCGGTGTGGCCGTCCGAAACGTGCTGGTTCATGCCCCATACCAGTGCCGATGTGATATATCGGTAGTCGCCCCATTGGCTGCTCTGGATGATGGATGCCGTGGTCCGCTTCACGTCTTCATCTACGTGCAATTCTTCGGGACTTTTGATGAAGGCTCGGCTGACCTGCAGCGCCAGCCCGGCCGTGGGGTTCCAGTTGAGGCGTCCAGCCCAGGAGTCCGCGCGGGGTTTGTCGAAGCCGTAGCGGTGCTCGTCGGGTTCCCGGCCTGTAAAGTTGGAGCCTTCCAGCTTAAACTGCTTATAGCGCACTCCCAGCGTAGCTACTCCAAAAGCAATGTGCGTGGCATCCTGCCAATGGTGGCCCAGCGCCGCGTCGGGGTTGGGCATGGCCGAAATACGGTGCATAAAGGCCACCGGCCCAATGGCCGGCTCGCCGGGGTAGCCAACGTACGCCGTCAGGTCCACATCATCCGACAAGGCCTGCGTGTAGCCTATGCTCAGCGCCGAAAACAGGTCGTGCGGGTGCTGGCGGTCAACCAGAGGCTGACCTTGATACGCTTCGCCGCTCTGGAACAACAAGGGGTAGCCATTGCCGCCTTCCGTGAGCGGGTCCAGCGAAATCATAGCCGTTAGGTTGAGCAAGCCTTTCTGCCCGATGGGACGCTGGGCCATGGTCATCACCCAGTTGGGCGCGTCGAAGGTGCTGCCGCCGCGCTGCCCACTGCTGCGGCCCAGGTTCTGGCGAGTGTAGCGCACATTAATGGCGCCGTGGTTCATCACCATCCAGCTGCCGTGGTGGCTCATCCACATGTACATGGGAGTATTGTCGGGGTTCCAGGCCGTGCCGGAGCCGTTGCGGCTCATCGGCAGCCGGCGCGAGTAGGCATGGCTCATTTCATCCATTGCCATTCCAGCGTGTCCCATAGCACCATGGTTCATACCAGCGTGCCCCGTGTCGCTGTGGTTCATACGGGTGCGGCTGGTATCGGTGGGAGTGGTGCCGGGCATCTGGTTGCCCTGATGCTGGCTATGGTCCATCGGCGCGGCGCGACGGGTGGTATCAGCAGATGCGGGCTTGGGCGGGGCCATCTGATGGCCTTCGTGCTGGCTGTAGCCCACAGTACTGGCGAATGGCAGCAGGGCTAGAAGAAACAGGGTGCGCTGGGAACAGGCCATAGAAAAACCGGGGTATTGCAGAGAAAGAACTCCTTGCAATACCCCGGTGGGCAGTCATTGGTTATACAGAATCCGGCTGCTGTGCGTACGAAACTCGGCAAGCCGGCTGTTGGGACGTTTTACGCCAGTTGGTCCAGCGAAAGGCGCTTGGGCAGCAACTCGCGGCGGAATTCGCTGACGGAACGGCCCGTTACCTGGCGGAACTGGTTGCTCAGGTGTTGGCCGGAGCTGTAGCGCATCTGGTCGGCAATTTCGCTCAGCGTCATTTCATTGTAGCTGAGCATTTCCTTTACCCGCTCAATTTTCAGTCGGATCAGGTATTTTTCAATGGTCAGGTTGGCTGTCCGCGAAAATACTTTGCTCAGGTGCGAATACGTAGCAGCAAATCGGTCGGTAAGAAATGCCGATGTGGTGAGCGGCATACGGGCCGTACGGAGGTGCTCCAGATATTCGACCAAGGCACCTTTAATTTGTTCGGTCATCTGCTCGGCCCGGCCCATCAGGACATCAAAACCTGCTTCGCGTAGCAGCGGAGCTACTGCGGCGGGGTCGGCGGGCGTATGCTCGTCGAGGTGGGCCTCGCCTAGCGTTACTTCGGTGGGGCGGTAGCCGGCTTTCTCAAGTACGGTACGGACGGCTTCCACGCAACGCGGGCAAACCATGTTCTTAATATGAAGCAGCGTTGTTTTCACGGGTTATGATGTTTTTCGGACCGCGTTACTGTACGCGTAGGTTTACGAACGGTTGCCGTTGCTACGGCAGGTCGGCGCTTCCGGTTGGTTTCCGGTGCAGATTCGGCCCAGCCTTTGCCAAACCAGTTGGCGGCTGCCCAGCTCACGAAAGGCACCACTCCCAGAAAAGTAACCGACAACAGCCAGAAAAATACGAAAAAAGCACCGAATAATCGCCCAAAGAATCCGTCGGCCGCGCCGAACAAGTACCCAACCAGCGCCAGCGCCATTGCAAGGCTCACGGCGGCTATAATCCCGGCCCGGCGCAGCAGGTGCGGGTAGTTGAAAGTAGGAGTGGGACGGGGTTTCATAGGCAACGCAAGGAAGGCAAATATACCAGTTCTGGTTTTTGGCTGCCAACTTGGCTGACAGCACCGCAACAACACGCGGCTGTTTCTGCCGTACCAACATTCGATTATCTTGCGTGCCAACCGCTACACTCTCCACTTCTTTCCGCTTATGAAACGTCCTCTGCTGCTCAGCCTGCTGGCTGCCACCACGCTGTTTTCCGCCTGCAACACCGGTACTTCTACTGGTGATACGAATGTGGAAACCGGTGCCTACAAGACCAAAAACCCCGACCCAGGCCAATCCACTTCCTCCGATTCGGCTACGGCCGGCCTGCAGCGCGACACCACCAACACCCCCACCGGCCGCCAGGTATATGAGAAGGCCGCCGATGCCAAAGACCGTAACCGCGACGGAATTGCTGATTAGCTTCTGCATTTCCCGCAAACAAAACAGCCGGCCCCTCAGGGGCCGGCTGTTTTGTTTGCGGGAAGCAAAAACCGTAGGCTAGTAAAACACGAAGCCGTTCGGGAGCAGGCTCACATTGAATGAGTCGATGGCAGTGCCTGTAGGCTGGTAGCGGATGAATTTGCCGGTGCCGCTGTAAGGCGCAATAGAACCGTAGATTGTGTTATCGGCTGGGTCGATGTTGAAGCCATAGAAGCTGCGCCGGATCAGGGGCGTGGTAGGCAGTGCAGCCGCGCCGGTGCTCATTTGGTACACAGCTCCTCTGTAGCGGTAGTAAAGCTGGGTTTTGGTGCTGTTCAAGCGTAGCTCCGAGGCGCCGCCACTAGTGAAGGGTAGTACCAGAGAAGCTGCCGGAGTAGTCGTATTGAGCTTTATCAGGTTGGCCGGAGTAGAGGAAAGCACCGGATAAGGCGCCGTAGTGCCGTAGCGCGTGATACCGCCGCATAGCACCCAAATGGCCCCCGTCTGGTCCTGTACCAAGCTAGTAGGACCGTCCTGCACTGGCAGCGTGGCTTCTACCACATCGGTAGCCGGATTGATTACGCTGACCGTGTTTTCGTCGGAGTTGGCCACGTACACTTTGCCGTTGGCTAGCAACATACCTTCAGGCTGGCGGCCTACTGCAATAGTTTTGGTGATGGTGTTGGTGCGCGTATCGAGTACGGCCACGCGGCCAGTGCCGCCTAAGGCTACCCACTCACTGATGTATACTTTGCCCGCGGCAGCGGCTATGGCATAACGCGGCTGTTCTAGTCCGGTTACGGTGGCAACCGCCGCAAACGTGCGCAGATTAATGACTTCTACCTTTTTGCTGTTGTTGACCACCACGTACCCCTGCTCGTCCACCACCAGCATCGACTGTACCACGTCGCCCAAGTCGCGCTGGTTCACGGTGCGGAAGGTGCTGTTGTCGATGACCGAGCGGGACGTTTTACTGAACAGGCTGACCTCGCCGTTGGGCGTGCCATACTGGCCTTCGTTCAGTACAAATACGTTGCTACCGTCTTTGCTGAGGTTATAGATAGGGGAGGTTTCGTCGTCGGAGTCGCAGCTGGCGAGGGCAAGGGCGCCAAAGCCGGCGAGGAACAGGCGGCTGAACAACGGAAAAGTGCGATACACTGGCAGCATAGAAAAGAAAGTTGGAATGAGAAAACTGGGTTAGCGCCACATCAGGCGTAGGCTCAGGCTGCCCCAGCGTGGAGGCATGGCCCGCGCTTCATACACTTGATAGTTGCGGTTCGTAAGGTTGAAGCCTTGAGCTGCTATCAGCAGGCCCAAAGAGGAACTGAGCTTTAGGGTGTAACCCATGGTGGCGTTCAGCAGCAGATAAGCCGGCAGTTGCTGGCCATTGCCCGAGTAAATGGAGCGTGAACCGGTGTAGCGCAACGTGGAAGAAAGCTGCCAGTTGCGCCAGTTCTGGTCGGTAGTGAGAGCCGCGCTGTGCAGCGGCACATAGGCCAGTTGCTTGCCAGGAGCCAGCTGGTCGGCCGCGTCGCCCTTGGTTTTCTCCGACTGCGTCAGGGCATAGCTCGCCCGGGTACTGAGGCGGTAGCGCCCCAACTGCCACTTGACCTGCGAACTGGCTTCTATGCCCTGCGCGCGTACCTGGCGTAGGTTACGAGGGGTGGTGTAGCCGGTGCGCGGGTCCGAGGTCCATTCTACCCAGTTGTCTACTAGCTGGCGGTAAGTCGTCAGCTCCGAGGTCAGGGCTAGCTGCGGGGTTGTTGCGTAGCTGTGCTGGAGGCCCAGTTCGTAACCGTAGCCACTTTCCGGAAGAAGGTTTGGGTCGCCGCCCTGGGGCCAGAACCGCTCATTTAGGGTAGGGGCACGGTAGCTGCGCGAGGTGCTGGCTTTGAGAGTAAGCTGCTGCCGGGTGGTCTGCCACACCTGCCATTCGGTGCCTAGTGTAGGCGTAAGTGGGACTGTGCGGCCCGGTAATACGGCTTGGCGCAGGTTGGCCGAGATACGTAAACCAGGGCGCGGGTCGTAGCGAAATAAGGCATAGCCAGCAAAGCGGTTTTCGGTTACTTCGCGGCGGTACAATTGCGGCTCCACAGCAAAATGCTGCGCTTCTACCCCGGCCCGCAGGCTGGCTCGGGTGCCAAAATTCACGGTGTGGTCGGCCTGAGCCTGGGTGGTGTGCACCGTAGAGTTGCTGCTCGTAGCGTCGTTACGGAAGTTGAGCACGTCTTCAAACCACGCTACTTTCACACCTGTCTCATGGCGGCTAGCCACGTGCCGGTAGCCGGCGAGTAGCCGCCGACTCTGGTCCCATTGCTGGGCGTGTGTATTGGCCGAGCCGATAGATGGCTGAATCTGGCGGTCGGCATCCGTGAGCCACGCCGAGGCCTGCACTTCGCCACGTTGGCCTACCCGCAGCACAATATCCTGCGCGAGGCTCCATTGGCGCAAAGCTGCGTTTTCCTGGCGGCGGCGCACTAGGCCGGTTATTTCGCGGGTAGAGTAGGGGAAATCATTGTCAGCAGTGCGGTACGAGGCCGCGGTGCGCACGGCAATGCGCTGGTTGCTGAAGCTGCCTTCCACACTACCCGCTTGCAAGCCGTAGCTGCCAGCATCGGCCTGGACCGTGCCTCGCAACCCTGCGCCCCATACGACCCCCGATGACAACAGCACCGTGCCACCCACTGCGCCCGTGCCATACGTAGCACCGGCCGGGCCGTGCTGCACTTCGGCGCGAGTATTTGCGCTCAGGGGTAATAGTGAAAAGTCCGTTTGCCCAAGTGTAGGCAGCATCACATTGAAGCCGTTCCAGAGCACCGCTGTATGTTGCGCCGCCGTGCCCCGAATAGAAATAGAAGCCAGCTGTCCTGGCCCGTATTCTTTCAGATACAGCGGCGTTCGGGAAGCCAATGCTTCTGCCAGCGTGCTGCCGGTCGGCAATACGGCGCCGGAATCCAGTACCGCTGTGACGCGGCTGCCCACTGCAAACCGGCTGGGGCGCACGCCCTGTACCCGCACTGCTGGCAGGCGCTGGACAGAATCGGTAAGAGGGGAGGAAGTTGGCTGCGCGAAGGCTACACCGGCAAACAGCAGAAGGCCTGCCAGCAGCAGCGCGCTTCGGTAAGGCTGGCACAACCAAGCCAGGCAGTGATGCCAGATACAGGACGCAAACACTCGAACCAAAATTTCCGAACCAGGAAAATTCAGTTCAAAACTTCAGGCAAGGAATTCCAAAGCCGGAACGCCACCCCAAAGCCGAGGCCGAAAACAGAAAATCAGGCTGCTACTAGAGCGGCCACTGCATTCATTCTCCGCCCTTCCACCGAAGGCGCTGAACATAGGAATTGCAAAGGCAGGTCTCCTGGCTTGCTTCGGGTACGCCGCCTTCCCATTTCTCGGGCCCGCACCAAGTGCAAGCTTTCTTCGAAACAGTGGCAGCTGAGGCGTACCAACTCATGAAGCGTACAGTTGCGGGGACAGCTCCGGAATTGAACCGGATTCCCTTTTCAGCCTCGCCCCGCAATTGGGGTCCGGCCACCTCTACAGCCGCGAAGGTAAGGCAATAAATTGGGAGAAATCAAAAAGCTGATGCGCGTAATGGCCAGTACTGACTTCCTACCGTACTGCCGTTGTTGTATTCTGCCTTCTTTATTCCCGTTTTTGCTTTGACCAAAATCCTGCCTCTCGAGTTTTACCAGCGCCCCGACCCTGTACAGATAGCACAGGACCTAGTAGGCAAGCACCTGTACACAAGAATTGATGGCGTGCTGACTGGTGGCCGTATTGTGGAGACGGAAGCATATGCTCACGTTAACGATTTGGCCTGCCACTCGCACTTGGGGCGCTATACTGCCCGCACCAAGGTGATGTATGAGCCCGGCGGCATAGCCTACGTGTACCTCATTTATGGCCGCTATGCCCTGTTCAATATCATCACCAACGAAGCTGGCAAAGCCGATGCCGTCCTAATTCGGGGGCTGGAACCACTAGAGGGAATCCCGGAAATGCTGTTGCGGCGCGGGTTGCCGGGCGTGCAGCGTAACCTCACGGCCGGTCCCGGCCTGCTGACCCAAGCGCTGGGCATTAGCACCAAGCACTACGGCACCGACCTTACCGGCGGCACTATCTGGCTGGAAGACGATCAGGAAGTAGTGCCCTCTGATCAAATTGTGGCCAGTCCGCGGGTTGGCATCGACTATGCCGGTAGTGATGCGGCGCTGCCTTGGCGGTTTCGGCTGGCAGGTAGTAAGTGGGTGAGCCCGGCGAAATAGAGGTTGTAGATCAGGAAGTCGGCTACTCAGATAAGGTACAGCGCCTCCTGCCGGCTCGCTGCTTTACAGCTTCTCGCACACCAGCACCATCAGCTTGCCCTCCAGATTGGTGGTGGCAAAAAGATAGATTTCACCTCCCTCACGAATGCCTGTGCGGTGCCGAAACTCCGCTACAGTATCCGGGAAGTTGCGGGTCGTCACGTGGGCACGGCCATCAGTACCTAAGTGCGCTTTGAGTGCCACACCATCATACTTTTCCACGGCTCGAATGCGGAATATGCGCCCCGGGAAGTCTGTGCGCAGTACGTCGGACGTGTAGAGGTGGCTGTGCTGGTGCAGCTTCAGCAGCTCAAACGCCGTTCCGACACTGCGAAAACCGCCCGCCTTCAGCACCGCCACATTGGGCTCGTAGAGGTACTGCTGCGGCTCGGCGTAGCGCGGTATAGCGCGGGCTTCACGGGCCCGGTTCATTCGGAATTCCTGCTGCGTACCGTCGCGGCGCAGGTTCACAGTGTAGCGCTCCGGGTCTACGGCTGGCTCAGGGCCCAGCTCATACAGTACTTCCTTGCACTCATTGTCCACGGCTACCACCCAAAGCCGCCGCACCTGCCGCAACTCCAAGATGGCCTGCTCTATATCGAGCATGGGGGAGGTTTTGAGCAATACCCGACGGCCCTTGTGCAGCAGCAGCGGCATCAGGCGCAGTACATCCGGCTCACAGTCCTGTAGCCGAAAAATCTTGCGTGCTGCCGTGTCGCGTCGGGCTGGGTCGAGGTAAATCCAGTCGAAGGTATCGGGCGTACTGCGCAAGAAGTTCACCGCGTCTACGGCATGGTACTGCACATTCCGGACACCCAAGTGGGTCAGGTTAAAGCGAACCACTTCCGCTAAAGCGGCATTGCGCTCCACGTAATGCACTTCTGCCACCTGCTCGGCGAAACACGACACATCTACCCCAAAGCCACCGGTAAGATCTACCAGCCGCTGCCCGCTCACCAACGACGCTTTGAAGGCAGCCGTGCGGGCCGAGGAAGCTTGCTCTACGGAGAGGGCCGGCGGAAAAATCAGGTCAGGATTGTCGGCCCAGGCCGGAACCTTGGGGCGGGCTTTTTGGCGGGCCTGAATCTGGCGAACCAGATCAGGGATAGGCAAACCCGGATAGCGCCGGGCCTGCAATGCTAATTGAGCGGGGTCGTCGTGCAGGTGTTCAGCAACATACTGCCGGGACGCCGCGGGAAGCGGAAATTCCATGAACTACTCGTACGAACAAACAAACAGGCGGTTCGCCTGAACTATGACTTAGCGTAGCTGCCAGCGCAATGCTAGTTGTGGCTGCCCGGTCGGAGCTACTGCCAATCCCACGCCTGAGGGCATCAGGCGCTGCAGCACACCGGTGTCATGCGCCGAAGATAGGCCAGCATTGTGTGCATCTACAGCCCGCTGGAAATGCTCGTTGGTGTGGCGCGTTATAAGAATGTTCGACAGCAGGCTGGCCGCGGCAATACCCACCGTCACTTTCTGCGGATTGCTGAAGTAATGCTGCTCACCACTTCCGCTAAATGTTTGGGCGCCATACACCGCAATAGAACCCACAAACGTCAGCCGCTCAGCCAGAAATATCCATTTCTGCCGACGGTAGCGGTTCAGGTTGCGCAACGCTTCCTGGTTGTCAGCCAAGTACGGCCGCAGTTTCTGGCCGAAATAGCCCGCGTTCTGGTAGTCAGAATCCGCCGGATTTGCCTTCGGTGAGAAATAAAAGTTCTTCTGAACCCCGTTCAGGCTTCGCTCCTTGTCTTCGGGGCTTAGCTGAATAGGAGTGCCTGTTTGCCCCATGGCGCTACCCGCCAACAGACTTAGCAACACAACCAAAGAAGGGCGGAATACCCGCGCCAGGGGCAAAGCAGAATGATACATAAAAGCAAATATAGTGAACTGCTACCAACCGGAATCATGCTGTTTAGCAGAAGATTCCGGAAGCCAACCCAACAAAAGTCGAGAGCGTTACGTTCTGTCGGCAGTCATTCAATCAACCGAACCTATGAAAACCCTCGTCCCTACCTTCCGACACTTGTTGCTGGCGGCTGCGCTGCCAGCTGCCTTTGCCTTCTCAGCCTGCGGCGATGATGACCCGGACCCAGTTCCGGTTGTAGATCAGGGCAAGGTGCTGATATCACACGCTGCCGCTTCGGCCAACACGCAAGTGAAAGCGCTGATTAATGATACGGAAGTTGGCCAGTTGAATTATGGCCAAAGCAGCGGCTATCTGAACGTGAATGCTGGAACGCCAACGCTGAAAATCAACAACAGCGCCAACCAAACGGCCGCTTCCCAGACCATTACTATTGCCAAAAACCTGAATTATTCGGCGTTTGCTTATGCCCCCACTGCTTCCACAGTAGGGCTGCTGCAGGTTACCGATGACTTGACCGCTCCGGCTTCTGGCCAAGCCAAAGTGCGCGTAGTGCATCTGGCACAGGGTGCTCCTGCTACAGTAAAACTCTCCCAACAAACCATAACTGGTCCTGTAGACATTCCAAGCGTGACGGCTACGTTCCCAGCATCGGCCACGGCCACCACGTGGGCATCCAGCTTCGTGTCGGTGCCGACTGGTACTTACAACTTGTTGGTTACTAGCGGCTCACCTTCGGTAACAGTGGTTGCTGTCGGCGACGGCACCGGCACAGGCGTGAATGGTACGGCTACGGCTACAGCTACCAAAAACTACGAATCCGGCAAGATTTACACGGTGCTTGTACGCGGTATTGTCGGTAGCATCGATCCGGCCCTGCAGCCCCGAGCTGTCGTTATTCAGCATAACTAGTTCTGGTTTCTCTTGTAATTGCTACAACCGGCTGCTCCTGTGGGGCAGCCGGTTTTGTTGTATAGCCGAACTAACATTTTGGATACCTTTGTAGTTGATTCAAAAAAAATCCAGCATCATGGTTGAGACCAAGACCACGGCCTACGTTCCGTATAAAGTAAAAGACATGAGCCTCGCTGAGTGGGGCCGCAAAGAAATTCGTCTGGCGGAGGCTGAAATGCCTGGCCTGATGGCGCTACGCAGCGAGTATGGTAACAGCAAGCCGCTGAAAGGTGCCCGCATTGCTGGCTGCCTGCACATGACCATCCAGACGGCTGTGCTCATCGAGACGCTGCAGGCGTTAGGGGCTGAGGTTACGTGGTCGTCGTGCAACATTTTCTCCACCCAGGACCATGCTGCTGCTGCCATTGCGGCCGCTGGCACACCTGTTTATGCTTGGAAGGAAATGACGGAGTCGGAGTTCGACTGGTGCATCGAGCAGACGCTGTTCTTTGGAGAGGACCGCAAGCCGCTGAACATGATCCTGGACGATGGCGGCGACCTGACCAACATGGTGCTGGACCGTTACCCCGAGCTGGCAGCCGACATCAAAGGCATTTCGGAAGAAACGACCACTGGCGTACTGCGCCTGTTGGAGCGCGCCAAAGCCGGCACGCTGCCTATGCCTGCCTTCAACGTAAACGACTCGGTTACGAAGTCGAAGTTTGACAACAAATACGGCTGCAAAGAGTCGGCAGTAGATGCTATCCGTCGTGCTACCGACGTGATGATGGCCGGTAAAGTTGCTGTTGTAGCTGGCTACGGCGACGTAGGAAAAGGTACGGCTGCTTCGCTGAGCGGTGCCGGTGCCCGCGTTATCGTTACCGAAATCGACCCAATCTGCGCGCTGCAGGCTGCTATGGACGGTTTCGAAGTGAAGAAGATGGAAAACGCCATTCCGCGCGCCGACATCGTCATCACTACCACCGGCAACTGTGACATCATTCGCGAAGAGCATTTCCGCGCCCTGCGCGACAAAGCCATTGTCTGCAACATCGGCCACTTCGACGATGAAATTGACATGGCGTGGCTCAACAAAAACTATGGCCACACTAAAGACACCGTGAAGCCGCAGGTAGATATCTACACCATTGAGGGCAAAGAGGTGATTATCCTCGCCGAAGGCCGTCTCGTGAACTTGGGCTGCGCCACCGGCCACCCCTCATTCGTGATGTCGAACTCGTTCACGAACCAGACGCTGGCCCAGCTTGAGCTGTGGCAGAATGCCGCTGCTTACGAAAACAAAGTTTACACGCTGCCCAAGCACCTCGACGAGAAAGTAGCCCGCCTGCACCTCGCCAAGATTGGGGTGGAGCTAGACGAGTTAACGCCCAAGCAGGCTGACTATATCAAAGTGCCGGTAGAAGGCCCGTTCAAGTCGGACCTGTACCGTTACTAAGCCACACTTTCAGACCAATTCGTTAGATTGTCTGAATAGCAATAAAAAAGGGCTGCCAGCAATGGCAGCCCTTTTTTATTGCTATTACATGTCTATTCTGCTGGTACTGCCACACCCAGGCGGGCACGCACCGCAGGAGCTACTACCTGCCCGAACAACTCAGTGGAGCGTAGCACCGCTTCATGCGGCATACCCTCCAGCATCAGTTGACCGATGAAGCGCGTATTCTGGAAAAGCCCATGCAGGTACACCAGCTTATCGGTGATTTCCTGCGGAGTTCCTACAAACAGCGGCCCTTGCGGACCACGCAGGTAATCGAACTGTTGCCGTGTCATTGGTGGCCAGCCCCGCTCGCGGCCAATACGGTTCATCACCGAGGAATAGGCTGGAAAGAACTCGTCGGCGGCCTGCCGGGAGTTTTCAGCAATATGAAAATGGCAATTCAGGCACAGCGGCAGCGCAGCTGTATAGCCAGCTTGCTGGGCGGCCCGGTGGTGCAGCTCGGCGAAGGATACGTACTGCGCCGGCGCGCCACCCAGGATGGCAATGGTCAGGCCCAACCCCAGCGAGCCAGTCCGGGCAGCCGAAGCCGGTGTGCCACCAACCCCAATCCAGATAGGAAGTTTGGGCTGCAAAGGGCGTGGGTATACGCCTTTGCCCGCAATGCTCGGCCGGAGCTTGCCCTGCCAGGTAATTACCTCCTGCTCGTTGAGTTGCAGCAACAGGCCCAGTTTCTCGGTGAACAGGGCGTCATAGTCGCTTAGGTCCTGCCCAAACAGCGGAAACGACTCAATAAAGGAGCCACGGCCCGCAATTATTTCGGCCCGTCCATTTGAAATCAGGTCCAGTGTAGCAAAGTTCTGGAAGGTCCGTACAGGGTCAGTGGAGCTGAGTACCGTCACAGCGCTGCTGAGTCGCACGCGGCTGGTAACGGCCGCCACAGCCGCCAGCACCATTTCCGGCGACGATACTACATAGTCGGCCCGGTGATGTTCCCCGATGGCCACAACATCCAACCCAGCCTCATCGGCGCGGCGGCCCAATGCCACAAGCTCCTGGGTGCGTTGGGCTGCCGCTGTGTCGCCGCCTGCTACATGGGCCGGTGTTACTTCACCAAAAGAGCTGATGCCAAGTTCCATAATAAGTCGAATGAGGTAGGTACATGAATTGACCCGATAACGCGGCTACCCGGCAAATAGTTTGAACGCCATCAGGCCTCACTTCTTCCTAAGGCCACCAAGTAAGCGCGAGTATGCTCGGCTACCGGCGCTCTGCTACACTGTTCCGGCACCAAACGCAGTACAAGCCAGCCGGTGGCCGTGACGCTCGCAATTACATCTACGGTCAGGCTGGAATAGATACTGCGGCAGCCAGTATCTTGTTTTCTGTACGCGAGCTATCAGTTTACACTTGCTAAAGCGTATGAGCAGCTGCGAATATCCTAGTATTGACGTCCACAGATGTTTCAGGCAGCTTGCCACGCCATCAAAATCCGGATATTTGCCTCGCCTATGCCCACTGTTCCGCTGTCCGTCGTCATCATCACCTTCAACGAAGAAGCTAATATTGCCCGCTGCCTGGAAGCAGTGCGCAGTATTGCCGATGATGTTGTAGTAGTCGACAGCTTCTCTACGGACCGGACTGTAGCTATCTGCGAGGAATTGGGTGCCCGGGTAGTGCAACACGCTTTTGAAGGCTATGTACAGCAAAAAAACTTCGCCACCGCCCAGGCCCACTACGATCATGTGCTACAGCTAGATGCCGACGAAGTCCTGACCGAAGAGCTACGCCAGAGCATCTTGGCCGCTAAAAACAATTGGCAAGGTGCCGGCTATACCCTAGCCCGCCTCACCAACTACTGTGGCTCCTGGGTGCGCCACGGCGGCTGGTATCCCGACCGTAAACTGCGCCTCTATGACCGGCGCCGTGGCCAGTGGGAGGGATTGTTGTTGCACGAGCGGTATGAAATGCAACCCGGGCAGGTCATCGGGGCTCTTCAGGGCGACGCCCTGCACTATTCCTACTACTCCATTGCCCAGCACGTCAGTCAGCTCAACCGTTTTACCAGCATTGCAGCCGACGAATTGTGGCTACGCAATAAACGGCGCGTGACGTGGTTCCATTTATTGCTCAAGCCGTGGTGGAAATTCGTTCATGGCTACTTTCTGCGGCTTGGATTTCTGGATGGATTTGCCGGCCTGAGCATCGCCCTGATTTCGGCCGTGGGGGTGTTTCTTAAATTTGCCAAGCTTAAAACCCGTTCAGCTGCTGCTGAGTAATACTTTCTGGCGGCTTTGGTCAGGTTCTTGTCTGCGTGGCGCTTCACTTAGTTTCGCTACATCCAAGAGCTTGCCGAAGCGGCACGTTGCATGAAGACAATCCTGATAAGCCGTACTGACGCCATTGGAGACGTAGTGCTGACGCTACCGGTTGCCGGGGAGCTGAAGCGCCATTTTCCTGGCTGTCGGGTGCTGCTACTGGGCCGCACCTATACGCAGGCCATTGCCGAAGCCTGCCCCTGGCTCGATGGTTTCCTCAACTACGATGACCTGCAGAAGCTGCCAGTCGCTGAGCAAGTAGCAACACTGCGCCGGCAGCACGCTGATGCCATTGTGCATGTATTCCCCAATAAAACCATTGCCCGCCTGGCCCAACAAGCCGGTATTCCTGTCCGTATCGGAACCCGAAACCGGTGGTTTCATTGGCTGACCTGCAATCGGCTGGTAGCCTTGAGCCGGCGGAACTCTCCGTTGCATGAGGCCCAGTTGAACCTGACGCTGCTCCAGCCGCTACTACCAGATGCGCTTCCGTCTCTGCACGAAGTAACCGCTTTGGTGCGACTCACGCCCCAGGAACCGTTAGCCACTGGCTTGCAGCAGGTGCTGGCTGCCAAGAGGCCCGATCAACTCAACGTGATACTGCACCCACGCAGCCGAGGTAGTGCCCGCGAATGGGGGCTGGAGCATTTCGGTATGCTGGCACGTTTGCTGCACCAGGCTGGCCATCGGGTATTCGTGACGGGTACGGAAGCGGAAGGCCAGGAATTGCAGGTGTGGCTTGCCGAATACCAACCCTATATAACTGCCGAATTAACGGGCCAGTTGACGTTGCGACAACTGCTGGCGTTCATCGGCTCCGCAGATGGGCTGGTGGCGGGCAGCACAGGCCCTTTGCACATGGCGGCCGCTCTCGGGCGCTATACGCTGGGATTGTATCCGCCTATCCGGCCTATGCACCCGGGCCGTTGGGCACCTCTTGGTCCACACGCCGACTATCTGGTGTTTGATAAACCTGCTTGCCAAGACTGCCGTCAGCAACCTGTTGCTTGCACCTGCATCAAAGCAATAGCGCCCCTGGCCGCTCTACAGCGGATAATTGCGTGGAATCCCTCTATCTTGTCCAGCTGAGCCAGCGTCTTTTTTCGATTTATGACTCAATCTGTTGCCTTCTCTTTTTCTCTGCGTCAGCTTTACCACGATGGCCGCCTGTCACAATACCTGCTGTTGCTGGCAAGCGTAGCGGCCGTTATTGGACTGTTTGCGTCGCGGGCAATGGTGTCGCTTAGTCCGGTCGTAGGGTTTCTGGCAGCAATGGCCCAGCCGCAACTAGCTGAGCGCCTACGAACCAGCGTACGTCTGCGTACTTGCTTGGCTATGGGGCTGTTGTACCTGTTTTGGCTTGTGAGTGTGGTATATACCTCTGAGCTGGCCATCTGGCGCCATGAAGTGTACCGCAAACTTCCACTTGTCATTGTGCCTCTGGCATTTGCCGTGGCGGTTCCCCTCAATCTGCGGCAGCGTTTCGGGATTGGTCTGCTGTACGTAGGGCTAGCCACTACATTGGCCCTAGGCACGTTAGGCCGCTACTTGCTCAATCCGGCCGAAGCCAACTACGAAATAAGCATCGGGCACAACGTGCCAGCCATTACGGGTATCTTTCATATTCACTTCAGCATCATGCTGGCATTGGCCTTCTTCTTTGCCTTGCTGATGCGGCGTAGCGCGCTAGCCTCATCGGCTCTGCGGTGGGGGCTGCTGGGCTGTGCTGTGGTGCTGTGCCTGATTATGCACGTGCTAGCTTACCGTACCGGGCTTCTAGTGCTCTACGGCATGCTACTACTGGATGCGGCCTTGCTGATTGTGCTGAAGCGGCGCTTCTTGCTCGGAGCCGTTCTGCTGCTAGGTCTCACAGTACTACCGTTACTTGCCTACTTCACCTTAGAGCCTATTCAGAGGCGTGTAAGCGTTTCTCTGGATGACCTGAACCAGTACAAATCGGGCCGCGACATCAACGACTATTCTATGGCAAAGCGGTTCGCTGCCTGGAAAACTGCTACCATCATTGCCAGCCAGCACCTGCTGGTGGGCGTTGCCCCCGCCGACGTTGACGCGGCCATGATAGACCAATACAGTTATCAGAACTTTGGCTTGTTGCCCAAAAACTGGGTGATGACGCACAATCAGTACTTGGAAGCCATTGTCGGAGGGGGTATTGTCGGCTTGCTGCTCTGGCTTTTGGTATTGTTTGGGCCTTTGCTGCAACCTGCCCTACGCCAAAATCCGTACGTTGTACACTTCCTGCTCATGATGGCCATTGCTAATCTGGTCGATTCGTTGTTACAGATGCAGACCGGTTTCAATATGTTCGTGTTCCTCTACGGCTTTCTGGTCGTCGATACCGAGCGGGCGGCCCGTCTCACGGCAGCCAATAGTGCCGTTTGAGTGCCATAGGATAATCAGTACATTTGTTTACACAGCATTTTTTTTCACCCCGCTGTTATTTGCCGCGCCCCCATATGAGCGACTCTCCCGAACGGGTTCCGAAGCTTAGTAAAGAAGAGAAAGACCGTCGGTTTCAGGCTGAATTAATGCCTGTAATCGATTCTCTGTACAATTTCGCCTTTCGTCTCACCTTGGACGAAGACGACGCCAATGACCTTGTGCAAGAGACTTATCTGAAGGCCTATCGGTTCTTCGAGTACTTCGAGCAGGGAACCAACGCCAAAGCATGGCTGTTTCGCATCCTGAAAAACTCGTTCATCAACGACTTTCGGAAAAAGAGTAAACAACCCGCCAAGGTCGACTACAGCGAAATTGAGGGCTACTACAATTCGGAAGACGTCGAGTCCGACAGTGACGCGGGTGGAACCTCGTCTGATATGCGGCAGCAAGCCGTGCGTGACCTCATCGGCGACGAAGTGGCCAGCGCACTTAACTCACTGCCCGTGGATTTTCGCACCGTCATCATCCTCTGCGACCTAGAAGGGTTCACCTATGAGGAGATGGCCAAAGTGCTGGATATCCCTATCGGTACAGTTCGCTCCCGCTTGCACAGGGCTCGTAATTTCTTGAAGGAAAAACTGGAAAAATATGCCCAGTCAATGGGATATGGCTCCGAAGCCGGTGCTACAGACACCGAGCTGGAAGAAGACGAAAACGAATAACCGTAACGCGTTTCACTTTATCATGGAAAAGACCTCTACTACCCAAATTCCATCTCCCACGCAGCAGGCCTCACCGCCTGCCGCCGACTGTGAACGCGTGAATACGATACTCGACCAGCTTGTAGTGGGGCAGCAACCCACCGTGGAAGACGAAGAATACATCGTTGACCATGCCGATGACTGCTCGCCCTGCTTCGACAGCATTGAAAAGCAGCGTGCCTTTATTGGCTTCCTCATGTCACATGTAGGGCGCAAAGGAGCGCCAAATTCGCTTCCTAACACCATTTTGTCGCGGTTGCAAACGGAAATGGCCTAATTTTGCCCGATGCAGGGTAAAATTATAGCGTTTTCGGCCCCTTCCGGTGCCGGCAAAACCACTATCGTCCACCGCCTGATGGCGGCCATTCCGGACCTGAGCTTTTCCATTTCGGCGTGCACCCGCGACAGACGGGGCCGTACCGAAACAAATGGAAAAGACTATCACTTCATTTCCGTTCAGGAATTCCAGGAGAAAATCCGCCACGATGAGTTTGTGGAATGGGAGGAAGTGTACGAGGGTGCCTTCTACGGCACGCTCAAGTCCGAAATTGAGCGCATTTGGGAGAGCGGCAAGCACGCCGTACTGGATGTAGACGTGAAAGGTGGCCTCAGCATCAAGGAGTTCTATAAGGACCGGGCCTTGGCAGTT
Organism: Hymenobacter sediminicola; assembly: GCF_014250515.1. NCBI lineage: Bacteria > Pseudomonadati > Bacteroidota > Cytophagia > Cytophagales > Hymenobacteraceae > Hymenobacter > Hymenobacter sediminicola. The sequence goes on from NZ_CP060202.1 coordinate 793,215, forward strand.
TTCGTGAAGCCTCCTTCGTTGGAGGTGTTGGAAAGCCGCCTGCGCCACCGAGCCACCGATTCTGCTTCCAGCATTTCTGCCCGTCTGTACAAGGCCAATTTTGAATTGACCTTTGAAGACCGGTTTGATGTGACGGTCATCAACGATGACCTGGATGAGGCTACCGCGCAGGCTGAAAAGCTAGTGCGGGACTTCATTACGGCGGAGCCAGCTATACTATGATGGAGGCCGCTTCCGGCCACCCAACTAGGGTCGGGCTGCTATTCGGCTCCTTCAATCCCATCCATATTGGCCATTTGATATTGGCCGAGCACATGGCCACGCGCACCAAATTAGATGAGGTGTGGTTTGTCGTGTCGCCGCAGAGCCCTTACAAGGTAGGACAAGAGCTGCTGCCAGAGGCTGCCCGATTGGAACTGGTACAGGCGGCCATTTCTGATAATGAGCAGCTACGCGTGTCAGATGTAGAATTCCATTTGCCTCGTCCCAGCTACACCATTGCTACACTGGACGAGTTGCGTCAGCAGCATCCCGCCATTGCCTTTACCCTTCTCATGGGCAGCGACAATCTGGAGGGGCTGGCCGGCTGGAAGGATGCCGACCGTATACAACAGGAGTTTGACCTATATGTATACCCGCGGCCCGGTCATCCGGTAGATGAACAAGACCTTGGGTCACGTGTGCAGGTAGTTTCTGCTCCTCTACTAGACATATCCGCTACCTTCATTCGGCAAAGTATCCAGGCAGGACAATCCATCCGATATTTGGTGCCCACAGTTGTTGAGTCCTTGATCCGACAGCACCACTACTGGGTTACCTAGAAAGCAAAAACGCCCGCTCAACTTATTGAGCGGGCGTTTTTGCTTTCTAGGTAAGGGCTTAATCAGATGGTCATGATTTCAGATTCCTTCTTGCTCATCAGGCCATCAACCTGCGTGATATAGCTGTCGGTGGCTTTCTGCACCTTGGCTTCCGCATCCTTAATGGCATCTTCGGAGGCACCATCTTTCAACAGCTTCCGCAACGACTCGTTCACGTCCTTGCGGATGCTGCGGATGCGTACTTTGCCTGCTTCAGCCTCGTTTTTTACCTGCTTTACCAGTTCACGGCGTCGCTCTTCCGTCATGGGCGGAATATTCAGCCGTACTCCCTCAGCGTCAGACTGTGGGTTCAGGCCCAGGTCACTATTCTTGATGGCTTTTACTACTTCGGCAATGATATTCTTTTCCCAAGGCTTGATGAAAAGCGTGCGGGCATCGGGAGTCGAAACGTTGGCTACCTGTGAGATAGGCGTGGGAGTACCATAGTAATCAACCCGCAACGAATCGAGCATGGCCGGCGAGGCCTTACCAGCCCGGATACGGCTTAGTTCCAGGTTGGTGTGTTGAAGGGACTTGCCCATCGACTCTTCGGCTTCGCTCAGGTAAAACTGAATTTCCTCGTCCATGTGTGTAAGTGAATTAGAAATTGAAAATCAAAAATCAGGAATGCAGCCGTAAAAGCCAGTTGTTCAGCCTCGACTTACATCTTACCTGATGAATGATTCGGTTATGCTTGCTCAGTGGGAGTGTCTAGGCTAGGTTGCAGGCTGCTCTGCTTAGCATTCAGGGGCTGCGGCTCCGTTACTTTCATCGTAACCAAGGTGCCTACTGTTTCGCCATCAATCAGCCGTTGCAGGTTGCCTGCCTTGTTCATATCAAAAACAATGATCGGCAAGTTGTTTTCCTTGCACAACGTGAAGGCAGTCATGTCCATCACGTTCAGGTTCTTTTCCATCACTTCATCGAAGGTAATGGTTGGATAGCGCACCGCTGATGGGTCTTTCTCGGGGTCGGCAGTATAAATGCCATCCACACGTGTACCTTTCAGCACCACATCCGCCTCAATCTCAATAGCCCGGAGCGAAGCAGCAGAGTCAGTGGTAAAGTAGGGAGAGCCAATGCCGGCCCCAAAAATCACGACGCGTCCTTTCTCAAGGTGGCGTAGTGCCCGTCGCCGGATATACGGCTCACATACCCGTTGAATCGTGACGCCGGATAGCAACCGGGTATTTACATCCAGCTTTTCGAGTGCGCTTTGCAGGGCCATGGAATTAATGACCGTCGCCAGCATGCCCATGTAGTCGCCTTGTACTCGGTCTAGGCCAAACGCTTCGGCCTGAACGCCCCGGAAAATGTTGCCTCCTCCAATTACAACGGCTACCTGAGTGCCCGTTGCAGCTGCTCTCTTGATTTCCTCTGCGTATTGCATCAGCCGGATGGCATCGATGCCGTATTGCTGTTGGCCCATCAGCGCCTCACCGCTGAGCTTGAGCAGAATTCGTTTATACTTCAAAATCGGAGGAATTAAGTGAGAAATCGGAAAGGAGCTGGCAGTTGGAATTGTAATACCTGTACGATAGGGTTGCCCAGTAGATGCACGACTAGCCAGCACGAAACGGTTCTACTACTTAGCAGATACCACCGCCGTAGCAGTTAGGCGAATTGAATTAGCACCTGGCCTTTGTTGACATTGTCGCGGAGCCCGATTTTGATAGCTGCCACCGTTGCGTCACCGGGCGCCTTGAGTATGTTTTCCATCTTCATAGCTTCCAGAACCAGCAGTGGGTCGCCTTTCTGTACTGTCTGGCCCGGCTCTACCCGGATATCCACAATCAGGCCCGGCATGGGAGCTTTCAATTCGTTGACTTTGCTGACGGCGGCATTGCTCATCCCCAGCTTATCAAGCAGCAGATCAAACCGGTCTTTGGCCTGCAACTCCAGCAGCTGACCGTTAATCTTGAATTGAAACGTTTTGGCAGTATAGTCTGCCGATACTATTTCGGCCCCATACGAGCGGCCGTCATGCAGAATATGGAAGCGGCCCGGACCTACTACTGCCAAATCCCACTCAAACGGCTGACCATTGACAGAAACTGCGCCATTGGCACGATAGTCTACATCCCAGAAGTGAGTGGGGCTGGTGCTGACCTGTAGCATAGGGAAGGGGAGGAGTGAGCGGAAATGGGCTTAAAGATAGGCCAATTCTCAAATAATTTCGGAACTTGAGGACCCATATTCCTAGTGTATTTGCGCATGAAATACCCGATTTTCGGTATTCTGAGCCTCGTTCTGGCATGCCAGCTGGAAGCACCAGCTCAGGCGGTTAAGTCTGGTAAGCCCACCAGTAGCAAGGCCGCTACGCACAAAAAAACCGAGCAACCGGACACGCCTCCCGCTGCTACTGTAGGGGTAGTTGTGCCCTCTTGGTTACCACCCACGCATTCGGTAAAGCCGGCCGCCACCATCCTGTATGATCTGCTGGATACCAAGCTCGACGTTCGATTCGACTGGAACAAACAATGGCTGCTCGGAACGGCTGTACTTACGGTTCGTCCGCACTTCTATCCACAAAATCAGCTGCTACTTGATGCCAAAGGCTTTGAGGTGAAAAGTGTGAAGCTGCTCAACGGTAACAAGGAGAAAAACCTCAACTACACCTACGACAAAAAGAAGCTTACCATCAACCTGGACAGAGCCTACTCCCGCACGGAGCCTTGCCAGGTACGCATACAGTATGTAGCCAAGCCCAACGAACTGGAAGCCGGTGGTAGTGCGGCCATCACGCAGGACAAGGGGCTGTACTTTGTAAACCCGCTCGGTACTGATAAAACCAAGCCTCGCCAGATCTGGACGCAGGGTGAGACGGAAGGAAGCTCTTGCTGGTTCCCGACCATCGACAAGCCGAACCAGCGGATGACCCAGGAAATCAGCCTGACAGTAGAAGGAACGCTAAAAACGTTGTCTAACGGTCTGCTGGTTGGTTCCAAGAAAAACAGTGACGGCACTCGCACCGACACTTGGAAGCAGAGCCTGCCACACGCCCCTTACCTAGCTATGCTTGCCGTCGGCAACTTTGCCGTCGTGAGTGACACATGGCGCGGCAAGTCAGTTGAATACTACGTCGATCCGCAATATAGCAGCACCGCCAAAGCAGTATTCGGCAACACGCCCGAAATGCTGGATTTCTTCTCGAAGAAGCTGGGTGTTGATTTTCCATGGGAAAAGTACGCGCAGGTAGCCGTCCACGACTTTGTTTCGGGGGCTATGGAAAACACTACGGCCGTTACGTTCGAGCAAAGCTTGGTGCAGTTCACCGCTCGTGAGCTGCCCGATGTTGGCTACGATGCCGAGTCTACAGTGGCCCACGAATTATTCCACCATTGGTTCGGCGATTATGTCACGAGTGAATCGTGGGCCAACTTGCCCCTGAACGAATCCTTTGCTGATTATTCAGAGCTATTGTGGGCCGAGCACAAATACGGTGCTGATGCGGCGGCGCTGGTGCAGCAGGAGAAAATGGGCCGCTATTTAGAGGAAGCACAGAGCAAGCGTGAACCTTTGATTCGGTACCAGTATGCGCAGAACGAGGACATGTTTGACCGCCATTCCTACGACAAGGGTGGCCGGGTCCTGCATATGCTGCGCAAATACGTAGGGGACGAAGCCTTCTTCACAGCCCTGAACCGCTACTTGACCCAGAACAAATTCTCGGCCTCCGAAATAGCCAAGCTGCGTATTGCCTTCGAAGAAACGACCGGCGAAGACCTGATGTGGTTCTTTGACCAATGGTTTATGAAGCGAGGCCACCCAGAGTTGAAAGTAACTCACAGCTTCGCCAATGGCCAGGTAAGTCTACGTGTGCAACAGCTGCAAGACTCCACTTTCACCCCAATCTATCGGCTCCCGGTAGGAGTAACGGTGTGGGCCAATAACCAACCAACGGAACACCGCATCGTCATTACCAGAGCCGATCAAACCTTTCGGCTGCCTTCCTCCCAACGCCCTGCTCTGGTAAAGTTTGATAGCGACGCCCAACTGCTGGCTGAAATAGAAGAGGAACGGAGCCAGGAAGAACTTCTCTACCAGTTCAGTCACGCGCGCAACTACCTGCAGAAATACGAAGCCATTGACCGGCTTCGTACCAAAGGCGCCGACTTGGCAGTCAGCAGTATGCTACGAGCCGCTCTGAACGATAATTTCTGGGCTGTGCGTCAAACGGCAGTAGAAGCGCTGCGCCGCTATAAAGGGCCGGAGGGGGAGTCCGTCCGTAAGGAACTGCAGCGGGTAGCCGCCTCAGACAAAAAAAGCCAGGTTCGAGCCACTGCTCTTACAACGCTGTCTGCTTTCACGAATGAGAACTATAGCAGCCTCTACCTAACGGCGCTCAATGACAGTTCCTACAAAGTAGTTGGCGCAGCTATTCAGGCGCTGGCCAAAACCCCTACCGCCGATTCACAAGAGAAAATAACGGCTTTGCAGGAAACCAAGAGCCAAGAAGTGCTCAGTGCTATTTCTGCCTACTTTTCCTTGAATGGTAGCAGTACTGAGCAGTACCAATGGTTTTTGCGCCGGCTACCCGATGTAAGCGAGGCGGATCTGTATCGGAGCTATCTACCCAACTTTGCGACATTCATGCTCCGCATACCTCCCATAGAGCGGGAGAAAGGAATCCAGAAGCTGGAAAGTCTGGCTCGCAATGCCCCCAACAGTATCGTGCGATTGGGTGCCTACCGCGGCTTAAGTATTTTGGCTACCGGCATGCCTACTATCAAAACGGTTATGCAGGATATTCGCAGCAAGGAAAAAGATGAGCAGGTGAAGGCCTACTATGCGCTGATGCAATAGAAGCACGATAAATAATTCGCAACTATCTGTAGCTGCTCCTGTATGCTTTTACGCTAAGTAGTCAGTGGGTTAACTGTAGAAGTGCGAGGCATATCGAATCTAGTAACAAAAAATATTGAGCGTTTTTCAGCCTAGCGCTTGACTTGCATCGGAAAGCCACTAATTTTGCAACTCAATTCGACACAAGGGCTGCTCAGCAGGCCAGTTTTGAAGAGAGAAATTCTCTGCAGATGGCAGAGAAGTGCAACTGGGGGCGTCGCATAGCGGCAATTGCGGGTGACTGTAACTCACCTCCTTCGGGTTCAAAGGTTCGAGTCCTTTCGCCCCCACATTTATGCGTAACGACGGTAGCGAAATAGTCGCCACTTTCGTTATTCGCACACGCGGGAGTAGCTCAGTTGGTAGAGCGGCAGCCTTCCAAGCTGCAGGTCGCGGGTTCGAACCTCGTCTCCCGCTCAGTACAGTGAAGAAAAGGTAGAAGCTAAACTATCCGCTATTCGTTGTAACTTTGCCAAACAAAACCAGCCGTTTTAGCTCAGTGGTAGAGCACTTCCTTGGTAAGGAAGAGGTCATGGGTTCAAATCCCATAAATGGCTCACATTATACCCGATGGTGCAGCACGGCTGCTCTGTTTGGAACAGTCTGAAAAGAAAAGCGACGTGCAGTCCCCACTAAGCGGAGCTGCGTTTCGCTTTCTTTCAGTATAAGCACGTCGCGTTTTCCTCTTCACAACAAAGTTCCTTTAATCTCCTTTACAATGGCCAAAGAAAATTTTGATCGTTCCAAGCCGCACGTGAACATCGGTACGATCGGGCACGTCGACCACGGCAAAACCACCCTGACCGCTGCTATCACGATGGTACTGGCGAACAAAGGTTTGGCCGCCAAGCGTGACTTCTCGTCGATCGACAACGCTCCTGAAGAAAAAGAGCGTGGTATCACGATCAACACGTCGCACGTTGAGTACGCTACCGAAAACCGTCACTACGCTCACGTTGACTGCCCAGGTCACGCTGACTATGTGAAGAACATGGTAACGGGTGCTGCCCAGATGGACGGCGCTATCCTTGTGGTAGCTGCTACCGACGGCCCAATGCCCCAGACCCGTGAGCACATCCTGCTGGCTCGCCAGGTAGGTGTTCCTCAACTGGTAGTGTTCATGAACAAAGTGGACATGGTGGATGACCCCGAGCTGCTCGAGCTCGTGGAAATGGAAATCCGCGAACTGCTCTCGTTCTACGATTTCGACGGCGACAACATTCCAGTTATTCAGGGCTCGGCTCTGGGTGGCCTGAACGGCGACGCTGCTTGGGTTCCCAAGATCGAAGAGCTGATGGCTGCTGTTGACAGCTACATTCCGATTCCTGCTCGTCTGACCGACCTGCCCTTCCTGATGCCAGTAGAGGACGTATTCTCTATCACGGGTCGTGGAACGGTTGCTACCGGCCGTATCGAGCGTGGTATCATCAACTCGGGTGAGCAAGTTGAAATCCTCGGTATGGGTGCTGAAAACCTCAAGTCGACCGTAACTGGCGTTGAGATGTTCCGCAAAATCCTTGACCGTGGTGAAGCTGGTGACAACGTAGGTCTGCTGCTCCGTGGTATTGAAAAAGAAGCCATACGTCGTGGTATGGTTATCTGCAAGCCCGGTTCCGTTAAGCCTCACACCAAGTTCAAAGCTGAGGTGTACGTGCTGTCGAAAGAAGAAGGTGGCCGTCACACGCCGTTCTTCAACAACTACCGTCCTCAGTTCTATTTCCGCACCACCGACGTAACCGGCATCATCTCGCTGGGCGAAGGCGTGGAAATGGTAATGCCTGGTGACAACGTGACCATCTCGGTTGAGTTGATCAACTCGGTAGCTATGGAAAAAGGTCTGCGTTTCGCTATCCGCGAAGGTGGCCGTACCGTAGGTGCAGGTCAGGTAACTGAAATCACCGAATAGTTTCCCTAGTTTCTAGGTAATCAATACAATCCGCTCTCGATTTTTTCGGGGGCGGATTTGTTTTGTAAATAGAGTTCCATACATTTGCAGTCCCAATACAGCACCTCGCTGGTTTGGAGCGCATACACGGGCGTAGTTCAAGGGTAGAATAGAGGTCTCCAAAACCTTTGATGGGAGTTCGAATCTCTCCGCCCGTGCTTTAAAGTAAGTTGCTCAACCCGCAGCTTGCGTGAAATCAGAAGCCAATTATCAGGCGACGACAATGGATAAGAAACCGAATTACTTCCGCGACACCGTCGAGGAGATGCGCTACAAGGTAACGTGGCCTTCTCTCGAGGAACTCCAGAAGAGTGCCGGCTTGGTGCTCATTGGCTCGTTGGTATTCGCTGCTGTTGTTGGTCTGATGGACGTTGTGTTCAAAACAGGTCTAGAGGCGTTCTACAACTCATTCCATTAATCCGTAGCGAAGATGGGAGAGCTGAAGTGGTATGTGGTTCGTTCGGTGAGCGGACAAGAGAAAAAGGCCAAAACCTATCTCGAAACTGAAATCGGTCGTCACGGCCTGTCGGATTTGGTTCCGCAGGTATTGATTCCGGCTGAGAAGGTGTATGAGATGCGCAATGGCAAGAAGCGTGTGCGTGAACGGAACCTGTATCCAGGTTACATTATTATCCATGCTGACCTGACGCACGGCGAGGTAGACCACATTATCACTAGCACGCCCGGAGTATTGGGCTTCCTGAGTGATAAAGAGGGAAAGGCTGCCAACCAGAACACAAAGCCTATTCCTCTGCGTCTTTCTGAGGTAAATAACATCCTCGGTATTGTAGACGAAGCAGAAGAGCAGACAGCCACGCTGGAAACTCCCTTTGTAGCCGGTGAACTGGTGAAAATCGTGGATGGTGGCTTTGCTGGAATGCTTGGTACTGTTTCTGAAGTTTTCGAGGAGCGGAAGAAGCTCAACGTAATTGTTAAAATATTCGGCCGTAGCACTCCAATGGAGTTGAGCTACACACAGGTTGAAAAAGAATCATAGTAGAAAGTAAAATTGAGAGCTTAGCGCTCAGACGGCTAGTAAGTCTGGACGCTAAGCTCTCAATTCTACTCTCACAGCCAGAAAACGTCGTCGGTTATCGGCTCCGGACCGGCGGTGCTTCCACTCGGAGCAGTAAACTAAAACTGAGGATTTTGCGGGTTACGCCGTGACGTCCGAAGCCTTACAAACCAAATGGCCAAGGAAATTAGAGGTTATCTGAAGCTTCAGATAAAGGGAGGTGCCGCGAATCCCGCGCCACCGGTTGGACCTGCACTTGGTAGCAAAGGCCTTAACATCATGGAGTTTTGCAAGCAGTTCAATGCTCGCACCCAAGATAAGGCCGGCCAAGTTTGTCCTGTACTCATCACCATGTACACCGATAAGTCGTTTGACTTTGTGGTGAAGACTCCTCCGGTGCCGGTGCTCCTCATGGATGCTGCCAAGCTCCAGAGCGGTTCGAAAGAGCCGAACCGTAATAAGGTAGGGTCGGTATCATGGGACCAAGTGCGTACTATCGCCGAGACGAAAATGCCGGACCTCAATGCCTTCAAGGTAGAGTCGGCAATGAAGCAGGTGGCTGGTACGGCTCGCAGCATGGGCATCACCATCTCGGGTACTTCTCCCTTTGCTGAATAATCTAACGACGGAGAAGACACATGGCAAAGATTAGCAAAAAGCGCAAGGAAGCCCTTGCCAAGCACGACCTGACCGAAGTTCGGAATCTGGTTGAAGCGGCCAAAGTGGTAAAGGACATCACCTATACCAAGTTTGACGCCTCCGTAGATATCGACGTTCGTCTGGGTGTTGACCCCCGCAAAGCTGACCAGATGGTACGTGGCGTAGCTACGCTGCCCCATGGTACTGGCAAAACTGTTCGTGTTCTGGCCCTCGTTACGGCCGACAAAGAAGCCGAAGCTACTGCAGCTGGTGCTGACTATGTTGGGCTGGACGATTATATCGCCAAAATCGAAAAGGGCTGGACAGATATCGACGTTATCATCACGATGCCGTCGGTAATGGCTAAAGTTGGTCGTCTGGGCCGGGTACTGGGCCCACGTGGCCTGATGCCGAACCCCAAATCTGGTACTGTTACGACGGACGTAGCTAAAGCTGTTCAGGAAGTGAAGGCTGGTAAAATCGACTTCAAAGTTGACAAAACCGGTATCATTCACTGCTCGGTTGGCAAAGTGTCGTTTGACGACCAGAAGCTGGCTGAAAATGCCATTGAAGTAATTCAAACCCTTATCCGTTTGAAGCCTTCTTCGGCCAAAGGCACCTACATCAAGAGCATCACGCTTTCGAGCACCATGTCTCCTGCTGTTCCGGTCGACACCACGGTAACTTCCGCATAATTTAAATCAACACGACGATATGATCCGGGAAGAAAAACAAGCCCTCGTCGACGAGTTGAGCGAGAAGTTTCAATCGCACAACGCGTTCTACATTGCCGATGCATCGGGAATGTCGGTGGCGAAAATCAACGAATTCCGTCGCCTGTGCTTTACGCGCGGCATGGAGTTCAAAGTGTACAAAAACACGTTCATCCGCAAAGCTCTCGACACCCTCGGCGGCGACACTTCGGAGATGGATGCTGCGCTGAAAGGCCAATCGGGCATTCTGTTCTCGAAAGAATCGGGTAACGCTCCTGCCAAACTGCTGCAAGACTTCTATAAGTCGCAGAACTATGGCAAGAACGTAGAGCCGAAGCCTGCTTTGAAAGGTGCTTATGTAGATGCCGGCATCTACATCGGTGCTAATCAGCTCAGCGGCCTCAGCACACTTAAAGGTAAAAACGAGCTTATCGGTGACGTTATCGGTCTGCTCCAGTCACCTGCCAAGAATGTTATCTCTGCTCTGTCGAGCGGTGGCAACAAACTGGCTGGTATCATCAAAACGCTTTCCGAAAAAGAAGAGGTTGCAGGCTAACCGCTGCTCATCTTTTTCAACTTCAATTTCCTTCAACAACCCCCTTTTTAACAATCTACAGAAATGGCAGATTTGAAAGCATTCGCCGAGCAGCTCGTTAGCCTGACGGTAAAAGAAGTAAACGAACTGGCTACTATCCTGAAAGACGAGTATGGCATTGAGCCTGCTGCTGCTGCTCCGGTAATGATGGCTGGCGGTGGCGCTGCCGCTGCTGAAGCTCCTGAAGAGAAGACTTCGTTCGACGTAATCCTGAAGTCGGCTGGTGCTGGCAAACTGGCTGTGGTGAAACTGGTGAAAGACCTGACCGGTCTGGGCCTGAAAGAAGCCAAAGAACTGGTTGACGGTGCTCCTAAAGCCCTGAAAGAAGGTGTTGCCAAAGACGAGGCTGAAGGCCTGAAGAAGCAACTGGAAGAAGCCGGCGCTGAAGTAGAAATCAAGTAGTTTCTGCTGCCTGCTCTTAAAACCAGCAAATAAGGAGAGGCCTGGCAACTAAGCCAGGTCTTTTCCTGTTTGTAGGCAACAAACTAGTCGGAAGTTCGTTTGCACGCCGCTTTGCGGCTTTTCGTGCCTACGGACGCCAGAGGCGCAAGGTTCTGCTTTGCGCTTTCGTGCGCCCGAAACTTTCAAAATTCTTTCAAGGTAGTGGCTTTGCTGCTGCTCTGATATGGATTCTCCCAGTGTCCATTTCCTAACCCCACATACATTGGCTACACCGAAAGCACAGTCAGGTCTGCAAAAGCTGCAAGCTGCTGACGAGCGGATCAACTTCGCCAAGATTAAAAAGGTTATTGAGTATCCGGATTTCCTGGACGTGCAGGTTCGCTCGTTTATGGATTTCTTCCAGTTGGAAACGGCTGCCGAGAACCGTACCGATGAGGGCCTGTTCAAAGTATTCGCCGAGAATTTTCCGATTTCGGACTCGCGCGAAAACTTCGTGCTGACCTTTATTGACTACCACGTTGACCCGCCCAAGTACTCGGTTGACGAGTGCATTGACCGCGGCCTCACGTACTCGGTTCCGCTGAAAGCGAAGTTGCGCTTGGTCTGCAATGACTCGGACAACGAAGATTTCGAAACGATTGAGCAGGAAGTGTTCCTTGGGAATATTCCTTACATGACCGAAAAGGGCTCGTTCGTTATCAACGGCGCTGAGCGCGTTATCGTATCGCAGCTGCACCGCTCGCCGGGCGTATTCTTCGCCCAGAGCAAGCACACGAACGGTACCAAGCTGTATTCGGCCCGTATCATTCCGTTCAAAGGCTCGTGGATTGAGTTTGCCACGGACGTGAACAACGTGATGTACGCCTACATCGACCGGAAGAAGAAATTCCCGGTTACGACGCTGCTGCGCGCTATTGGCTACGGCACCGACAAAGACATTCTCGACCTGTTCGGTTTGTCAGAGGAAGTGAAGGCTGATAAAAAGAACCTCAAGAAAGCCGTTGGCCGCAAACTGGCCGCCCGGGTGCTGCGCACCTGGACGGAAGACTTCGTGGACGAGGATACCGGTGAGGTAGTTTCTATCGACCGGAACGAGGTGTTGCTGGAGCGCGACTCTACCATCGAGGAGGATGACATCGACACCATCCTGAATGCAGGTGCGAAGTCAGTGATTCTGCACCGCGAGAACGTAAACATTGCCGATTACGCAATTATTTACAATACGCTGCAGAAGGATAACTCCAACTCGGAGAAAGAAGCAGTGGAGCAAATCTATCGTCAGCTCCGGAACACGGAGGCTCCTGATGAAGAAACTGCTCGCGACATCATCCAAAAGCTATTCTTCTCGGACAAGCGCTACGACCTCGGGGACGTAGGCCGCTACCGTATCAATAAGAAACTGGGTATTGACACTGGTTGGGACGCCCGCGTACTGACCAATGAGGACATCGTTCTCATTGTAAAATATCTAATCGGTCTGATCAACTCGAAGGCCATTGTCGATGACATTGACCACTTGAGCAACCGCCGCGTGCGCACTGTAGGTGAGCAGCTCTACGCCCAGTTCGGCGTGGGCTTGGCCCGGATGGCGCGTACCATTAAGGAGCGCATGAACGTGCGTGACAACGAGGACTTCAAGCCGGTTGATCTGATCAATGCCCGGACGCTGTCGTCAGTCATCAACTCGTTCTTCGGCACCAACCAGTTGTCGCAGTTCATGGACCAGACCAACCCATTGGCCGAGGTGACGCACAAGCGTCGCGTATCGGCACTGGGGCCGGGAGGCCTGTCGCGCGAGCGAGCTGGTTTCGAAGTACGTGACGTTCACTACACGCACTACGGCCGCCTATGCACCATCGAAACGCCGGAAGGACCAAATATCGGTCTGATTTCGTCGCTCTGCGTGCACGCCCGGGTTAACTCGATGGGCTTCATCGAGACGCCGTACCGCACCGTAGAAAACGGCAAGGTAGATACGACGGAGAACGTGAAGTATCTCACGGCTGAGGAAGAAGACACCCACCACATTGCACAGGCTAACGCCCGTATCGATGAGTCGGGTAACTTTATTAATGACCTTGTAAAAGGCCGTTTCGAAGGTGACTTCCCAGTAGTAGGTCCCGGTGAATACAGCTACATGGACGTAGCTCCGAACCAGATTGTATCGGTAGCTGCTTCGCTGATTCCTTTTCTGGAGCACGATGATGCTAACCGCGCTCTGATGGGCTCGAACATGCAGCGCCAGGCAGTTCCGCTGCTGAAAGCCGAGGCTCCAATTGTGGGCACCGGTCTGGAAGGCCGCGTGGCTACTGACTCACGCACCTTGGTGGTAGCAGAAGGTAACGGTGTAATTGATTATGTCGATGCCAACCGCATCGTCGTGAAGTACGACCTGACGGAAGATGATATCCTCGTAAGCTTCGACGCTGAGAAGATTTCCTACGACCTAATCAAATTCCGTCGTACCAACCAGGACACCTGCATCAACCTGACGCCGCTCGTGAAGAACGGCGAGCGGGTGGTGAAAGGCCAAGTTCTGTGCGAAGGCTACGGCACCAACAAAGGTGAGCTGGCCCTGGGCCGGAACATGCAGGTGGCGTTCATGCCGTGGCAGGGTTACAACTTCGAGGATGCTATTGTCATCTCGGAGAAGGTAGTTCGCGACGACATCTTCACTTCGATTCACATCGAGGAGTTTGAGCTGGAAGTGCGCGAAACCAAGCGCGGCGAAGAAGAGCTGACCTCGGAAATTCCGAACGTGAGCGAAGAAGCTGTGCGCAACCTCGACGACAACGGTATCATCCGTTTGGGCGCTGAGGTGAAGGAGGGAGACATTCTGATTGGTAAGATTACGCCGAAGGGCGAAACCGACCCGACCCCGGAAGAGAAGCTGCTCCGCGCCATCTTCGGCGACAAAGCCGGCGACGTGAAGGATGCCTCGCTTAAGGCGCCACCATCCCTGCAGGGTGTAGTTATCGGTACCAAGCTGTTCTCACGTCCTAAGAAAGACAAAAACCTACGGGCCAAGTCGAAGAAGGAAGTAGAAGAGCTGAAGGAGTCATACGCTCGTGAGTTGCGTGGCATCAAAGCCGTAATGGTGGAGAAGCTGGTACAACTGCTGGAAGGCAAAACCTCTCAGGGCGTGAAGCACAAGTTCGGCGACGAAATCGTCTCGAAGGGAGTAAAATTCGGCAAGAAAAATATTGCTGAGAACCTCTTCCCAGAGAAGAATCCTTACAAGGACGAGAGCAACTATGCTGTGCCCGAGGAGGTGAACATGTTCAAAGACCTCGTGCTGGAAGGCTGGACCGCCGACGCCCGCGTGAACGGTATGGTGCTGCAACTGGTGAAAAACTACGCCAAGCGCCGCAACACCATAACGGCCCGCTTCAAGCGTGACCGGTTTACGCTGGAGGTTGGCGACGAGCTGCCCGCCGGTATCGTACAGCTGGCCAAAGTCTACATCGCCAAGAAGCGTAAGCTGAAGGTGGGTGATAAAATGGCTGGTCGTCACGGTAACAAAGGGGTGGTAGCCCGCATCGTGCGCGATGAGGATATGCCCTTCTTGCCCGACGGCACGCCAATGGACATCGTGCTCAACCCGCTAGGTGTACCAAGCCGGATGAACATCGGTCAGATCTACGAAACGGTACTGGGCTGGGCTGGCCTCAAGCTGGGCCGTACCTACGCTACCCCGATTTTCGATGGTGCTACCGAAGCGGAAGTATCAGCCGAATTGACGGAAGCCGGGTTGCCGACCTTCGGCCGCGCATACCTGCACGACGGCCTCACCGGCCAGCGTTTCGACCAGCCAGTAACGGTGGGTGTTATCTACATGCTGAAACTGGGTCACCTGGTGGATGACAAGATGCACGCCCGTTCTATCGGACCGTATTCGCTTATTACGCAGCAGCCGCTGGGTGGTAAGGCGCAATTCGGTGGTCAGCGCTTCGGCGAGATGGAAGTGTGGGCGCTGGAAGCCTTCGGTGCTTCCAACGTGCTGCAGGAAATCCTCACCGTGAAGTCGGATGACGTGGTAGGCCGCGCCAAAGCGTACGAAGCCATTGTAAAAGGCGACGTTCTGCCTAAGCCGAATATCCCCGAGTCGTTCAACGTACTCATCCATGAGCTACGTGGTCTGGCCTTGGAAATTACGCTTGACTAAGGTTTGAAAGTAGTGGCTGCTGATGCACAAGTATCGGCAGCCACTTTTCAAGTCTTAATCAATAGGCCAAATGAAAGAGCAGAGATTTTACTTCGACGACGAAGCAGAGGGATTGGCAATCCAAACCAGTCACCCTGATTTCACCGCTGTAGTAAAAGAAGAATTCTACTTCGACTGCGTTGACGATTTCTCTCCTTTCGGTAATGATGATGGTGCTGATGCTCTGCTTTCATTGACCGAGTGGTACCAAGAAACCAAAGGGAGAGATAAGATTATCAATTGGCTGTTCCAAACCATTGATGAATATGGGTTTGCCTATCAAAGCAAATGGGCTTCAGGCTTAACAGGTGCTGAGGAAATTCGGAAGCTTGAAGAGGAAGATCCAAGCTTCATTGGGTGCATGGACCGGACAATCATCGGCGTAGGATTTGGCCAATGCAAAATCACGGGAAGCATTAATGCAGAGTTGAAGCAGCTTGTAAAAACTGCAATTGTGCGGCAGAAAATGATTCACGAGAAAGATTTAGCGGAAGGCGAGCAAACGCAAGGTGATGTCGGGGATGATTTTGGAAACGATGAAAAGCTGCTTCAAGAATACCTAGACCGGCTTGCTATCATGGAAGGAGACTTAGCCGCATTCAAAGAAGCTTAATTGAAACACAGTAGTCATAGCTTAATAGACACTTCATATCTGATGTTCCGAGACATGGTCAGAACGTCGTCAGAGAAAATGAAATAGTCTTGCAAAGCTTGATTCGGAGTATAGACCTGGCGAAAAACTACTGCGTGGCGTACCTGTCCGACCCGCAGAGCACTTTTCGCAGAGTCGAACTGTTACGTTCTTTCCGACCATTCTTAAGACTGGCGGAACCAACGGACAGAAAACAAGCCACCAGCTAATAACAGCTACCCTACATGGCGTTTGCAAAAAACAAGAAACTGGTACAGGACTTCTCGAAAGTTACCATTTCGCTGGCCTCGCCCGAATCCATCTTGGAGCGGTCGAATGGTGAAGTAGTAAAACCCGAGACGATCAACTACCGGACGTACAAGCCCGAGATGGGCGGCCTGTTTTGCGAGCGGATTTTCGGTCCCGTGAAGGACTGGGAATGCCACTGCGGCAAATACAAGCGGATTCGCTACAAAGGCATCATCTGCGACCGTTGCGGCGTGGAGGTGACCGAGAAGAAAGTACGCCGGGAGCGGATGGGCCACATCGAACTGGTGGTGCCTGTTGCGCATATATGGTACTTCAAGTCCCTGCCCAATAAAATCGGCTACCTGCTGGGCCTGCCTACCAAGAAGCTCGACCAAATTATCTATTACGAGCGGTACGTAGTAGTACAGCCCGGCGTATTGGGCGAAGAAGGCGTGCAGCAGCTCGACTTCCTCACCGAAGACGAATACCTCGACATCATCGACAAGCTCCCCCGCGAGAATCAGATGCTGCCGAACGAGGACCCCAACAAGTTCATCGCCCGCATGGGTGCTGATGCCCTGCAACTCCTGTTGGAGCGCATCAACTTGGACGAACTGAGCTACTCGTTGCGTGACTCTGCCGCCCACGAAACTTCGCAGCAGCGGAAAGCTGAGGCGTTGAAGCGCCTGCGCGTAGTGGAAGCGTTTCGGGATGCCTCGACCCGCGTGGAAAACAAGCCCGAGTGGATGGTTATCCGCATGGTGCCTGTTATTCCCCCGGAGTTGCGCCCACTTGTTCCGCTCGATGGTGGCCGTTTCGCTACCTCCGACTTGAACGACCTGTACCGTCGCGTCATCATCCGTAACAACCGCCTCAAGCGCCTGATCGAAATCAAGGCCCCCGAGGTGATTCTGCGGAACGAGAAGCGCATGCTGCAGGAAGCCGTGGATTCGCTGTTCGACAACTCGCGTAAGGTGAATGCCGTGCGCGCCGAAGGTAACCGTGCCCTGAAGTCGCTGTCCGATATGCTGAAAGGCAAGCAGGGCCGCTTCCGTCAGAACTTGCTCGGTAAGCGTGTCGATTACTCGGGTCGTTCGGTTATCGTGGTAGGTCCTGAGCTGAAACTGCACGAGTGCGGTCTGCCCAAGAACATGGCCGCCGAGCTGTTTAAGCCGTTCATCATCCGCAAGCTCATCGAGCGCGGCATCGTGAAGACGGTGAAATCGGCTAAGAAGATTGTGGACCGCAAGGATGCTGTGGTATGGGACATCCTGGAGAACGTGCTGAAAGGCCACCCAGTGCTGCTCAACCGGGCTCCTACGCTTCACCGTCTGGGTATCCAAGCATTCCAGCCGCGCCTCATCGAGGGCAAGGCTATCCAGCTGCACCCGCTCGTTTGTACGGCCTTCAACGCTGACTTTGACGGTGACCAGATGGCTGTGCACGTTCCACTCGGACCGGCCGCTATCTTGGAAGCCTCCATGCTCATGCTGGCGTCGCACAACATCCTGAACCCTGCCAACGGCGCGCCTATTGCGGTACCGTCGCAGGACATGGTTCTGGGCTTGTACTACGTAACCAAAGGAAAGCGCAGCACCGAAGAGGAAAGCATCCAGGGCGAAGGCCGCATCTTCTACTCAGATGAAGAAGTGGTTATTGCCCTTAACGAAGGTCAACTGTCGAAGCACGCCTATATCAAGGTGCGCACGCAGGTTCGTGATGAGGAAGATAACCTTGTGACGAAGATCATCGAGACGGTTGCCGGCCGCGTGCTGTTCAACCAGCTTGTGCCTACAGAAGTAGGTTTCGTAGATGAGCTGCTGACCAAGAAAAAGCTACAGCAGATCATTTCGATGGTGTTCAAGCGTACGGGCATGGCTCGCACGGCACAGTTCCTCGACGACATCAAGACGCTGGGTTTCCAGTCGGCTTACAAAGGTGGTCTGTCGATGGGGCTGGGCGACATCCAGATTCCGAAGGAGAAGGACGCTCTGATTGCGCAGGCGCAAGCCGACGTGAAAGCCGTTACTCAGAACTACCAGATGGGTCTGATTACCGACAACGAGCGTTACAACCAGGTTATCGATATCTGGACCCGCATCAACAACCAAATCACTGAAACCCTCATGGGTCGCCTCGAAAAGGAGAACCAGGGCTTCAACTCGATTTACATGATGATGCACTCCGGTGCTCGTGGCTCGCGTGAGCAGATTCGTCAGCTCGGCGGTATGCGGGGTCTGATGGCTAAGCCACAGAAGTCGCTACAGGGTTCGGTAGGTGAGATTATCGAAAACCCGATTCTGTCTAACTTCAAAGAAGGCCTGGACGTAATCGAGTACTTCATTTCGACTCACGGTGCCCGTAAGGGTCTGGCTGACACGGCTCTGAAAACGGCCGACGCCGGCTACCTGACCCGTCGTCTGGTAGACGTATCGCAGGACGTAATCGTGAACGAAGTAGACTGCGGTACTCTCCGCGGTATCGAAACCTTCGCGTTGAAAGACAACGAGGACGTAGTAGAGCCGCTGGCTGAGCGTATCCTGGGCCGCGTAGCGGTGCACGATATCATCGACCCGCTGACGGATGAAATTATCCTGACTGCTGGTGATGAAATCACCGAGGAAATCACGCGTCGCATCGACAACACCAGCATCGAATCGGTAGAAATCCGTTCGGTACTGACCTGCGAGTCGAAGCGTGGTATCTGCGGCAAGTGCTACGGCCGTAACCTGTCGTCGGGCCGCATGGTACAGAAAGGGGAGGCTGTCGGCGTAATTGCTGCCCAGTCTATCGGTGAACCCGGCACCCAGCTGACCCTGCGCACCTTCCACGTAGGTGGTACAGCATCCAACATTGCGGTTGAAGCCAGCCTGAAGGCGAAATTCGCCGGTGTAGTAGAGTTCGAAGACATCCGGACTGTAGAAACCGCCAACCCTGATGGGGAGCCGGTGAAAGTGGTGATGGGTCGCTCGGGCGAAATCCGCATCGTAGAGAAAGGCACGGGCAAAGTGTTCATCTCGAACCACGTGCCGTACGGCTCGTTCCTGCTGGTAGAAGAAGGTCAAGAGGTAGAGAAGGGCGCGGAGCTGAACAACTGGGACCCTTACAACGCCGTTATTCTGGCCGAGTTTGACGGTACCGTTCAGTATGACGCCATTACGGAAGGCATTACCTACCGTGAGGAATCGGATGAGCAGACCGGTCACCGTGAGAAAGTAATTATCGAATCGAAGGCGAAGGATCAAAACCCTGCCATCATCGTGCGCCCTGGTAAAAAGGGCGACATGGAAGGTTCGAAGGGCTACTCTATCCCGGTAGGCTCCCACTTGAACGTGGAGAATGGCGAGAAAATCAAGGCTGGTCAAATCTTGGCTAAGATTCCGCGTGCCGTGGGCAAAACCCGCGACATTACCGGTGGTCTGCCCCGTGTTACGGAGCTTTTCGAAGCGCGTAACCCCTCGAACCCGGCTGTTGTGGCTGAAATCGACGGTGTAGTAACCTACGGTACGGTGAAGCGTGGTAACCGTGAAATCTTCGTGGAGTCGAAAGACGGCGTCAAGAAGAAGTACATGGTGCCGCTGTCCAAGCACATTCTGGTGCAAGACAACGACTTCATCCGCGCTGGCTCACCGCTTTCAGACGGTGCCATCACGCCTTCGGATATCTTGAGCATTCAGGGCCCAGGTGCCGTGCAGGAGTACCTCGTGAATGAGATTCAGGAAGTATACCGCTTGCAGGGTGTGAAAATCAACGATAAGCACATCGAAGTGGTAGTTCGCCAGATGATGCAGAAAGTTGTAATTCTGGACGCCGGCGACACAACCTTCCTGGAACACCAGGTAATCGACAAGATTATCTTCATGGAGGAAAACGATACCATCATCGACATGAAGGTGGTAACGAATGCCGGCGACTCGACCAACCTGAAGCCTGGCCAGATTGTAACGGCTCGTCGCCTGCGCGACGAGAACAGCAGCCTGCGCCGCCGCGACCTGGCCTTGGTAGAAGTGCGCGACGCACAGCCTTCGGTATCCCGTCCTACGCTGCAGGGTATCACCCAGGCTTCGCTGGGTACTCAGTCGTTCATCTCGGCCGCATCCTTCCAGGAAACGACCAAGGTGCTGTCGGAAGCTGCCATCCGTGGCAAAGCCGACGAACTGTTGGGTCTGAAGGAAAACGTAATCGTAGGTCACCTCATCCCGGCTGGTACCGGTCTGCGCGAATACACGCGTCAGATTGTGGGCTCGAAGGAAGAGTTGGAAGCCCAACAGGCTGCCAAAACCGACGATACGCCAGCTCCAGCCAAACGGGCTTCGCGCGCACCCCGCCGCGAGTCAGTTTCGGAATAAGCTAGAAGCTGAGTAAACAGGAGAAGCCGGTCGAAGCAATTCGGCCGGCTTTTTCTTTTACTTTGTTCCCGACCTACGCCTAGAGTTATACTTGTGGATAGCATAAAACAGCTTTTTGACAGACTGCCAGAAATAATTCAAGTAGTCTTTGGGATCTGCTCCGTAAGCTTCTTATTGGTGCTGGTCTGTAAAATGCTTTCGTGGTTCTGGAAAGGAGCCAGCCACTTCGCTTGGGTAAGACAAACAGAACAGTGGCTATTTCCGCGTCACCCAAGTGACCTGCAAATTATTCTTCAAGCAAGTGCCCCATTCATTATAGTAGTAGCCATAGGCATATATTCGTACATCCGCCAGAAGCCAAATCTTGACTAACCACTTCATGAACCAACCCACCCAACCCGACGCCGAAGCGCCACAACCGCAAGATCCAAACGCCATCAACATCGAGCTGTCGGAAGATATTGCCGAAGGCGAGTACGCCAACTTGGCTATGATTGCGCATAGCAGCAGCGAATTCGTTATCGACTTCATTCGGCTGATGCCCGGCCTGCCGAAAGCCAAGGTAAAATCCCGCATCATTCTCACGCCCGAGCACGCCAAGCGGCTGGTAGCAGCCCTGACAGAAAACATAGAACGGTATGAGCAGGCCAATGGCACCATTAAGCAGCAACCTGACTCCCCAATGTATCCGATGGGATTCGGAGGGAAAATAGGAGAGGCGTAATTATTGCCATAGTACCACATAAGCCAGGGCTTTTATCGGGAAGATAAAGGCCCTGGCTTTTTTAGGTGCAATTTGCAGCCAGCACATAAGCGGCATGCAATGTTCAACATGCAGAAGGATGATTGGACTGAGTGAAGCAGCTGTTGTAGGTCCAAAAACCACCTGAAACAGCTTCGGGCCCGTCTCTAAAACAAACTATTCCAACTCGTTTGCTATTTCATCCTGACTTTTCTACCTTTGCAAGCCTAATTTTTGGGAGAGAACCCTCCTTGACAAAACATACCGTAGATGCCTACCATCAACCAGTTAGTACGAAAAGGCCGCGAGAAGCTGACGACGAAGTCGAAGTCGCCGGCTCTTGACTCGTGCCCGCAGCGCCGTGGCGTTTGCACCCGTGTGTACACCACCACGCCTAAGAAGCCGAACTCGGCTATGCGTAAAGTGGCCCGTGTGCGCCTCACCAACGGCAAAGAAGTTAACGCCTACATCCCAGGTGAAGGCCACAACCTGCAGGAGCACAGCATCGTGCTGATCCGTGGTGGTCGTGTAAAAGACCTTCCCGGTGTACGTTACCACATCATCCGTGGTGCTCTTGATACCGCCGGTGTAAACGGCCGTCTGCAGCGCCGCTCGAAGTACGGTGCTAAGCGTCCGAAGCCAGGCCAAGCCCCTGCAGGCAAAGGTGGCAAACCCGCTCCCGGCAAGAAAAAGTAATTGAAACCGAGTGAGGTAGTGCGAAGTGCTGGATAGCACATGGTTCTTATCCCACTTACCCGCTACCTCAGCTCATTTCTACACCCATGAGAAAGTCAAAACCAAAGAAGCGCATCCTCCTGCCCGACCCCAAATACAAGGAGACGCTGGTAACCCGTTTCGTCAACTACATGATGTATGACGGGAAGAAAAACCTTGCTTACACCATTTTCTATGATGCCTGCGAGCTTGTTGAGCAGCGCACCAAAGAAAGCGGCGTGGAGATGTGGCGCAAAGCCCTGAACAACGTAATGCCGACCGTAGAAGTGAAGAGCCGCCGTGTAGGTGGTGCTACCTTCCAGGTTCCAATCGAAGTTCGTCCAGACCGTCGTATTGCTGTAGGTTCGAAGTGGCTGATTCAGTACGCTCGTCGTCGTGGTGAGAAGACCATGAAGGACAAGCTGGCTGGCGAAATCATTGCTGCTGCCAAAGGTGAAGGTGCTGCCGTTAAGAAAAAGGACGACACGCACCGGATGGCGGAAGCCAACAAGGCCTTCTCGCACTTCCGCTTCTAATCAGACATGGCAGGGGCTTTAGAAGTCCGAGCTTCGTCGGGAATGAGAAAAGTGATTTTCACGTTCTGCTAGCTCAACTTTTAACGTTCCTCCGTCACAATAAAGCAATGGCTGTTAACAAAGACCTGCAATACCTCCGGAACATCGGGATTATGGCGCACATCGACGCCGGTAAGACCACGACTTCGGAGCGCATTCTCTATTATACCGGTAAGACCCACAAAATCGGGGAAGTGCACGAAGGTGCCGCCACGATGGACTGGATGGAGCAGGAGCAGGAGCGGGGTATCACCATCACTTCGGCTGCTACCACCACGTTCTGGAACTACCCCACCGATGCCAACGGTGACCCAACGCCAGACACCAAACAGTACAAAATCAACCTCATCGATACTCCCGGCCACGTTGACTTCACGGTAGAAGTAGAACGCTCGCTGCGCGTACTTGATGGTGCTGTTGCTCTGTTTTGCGCTGTGTCGGGTGTTGAGCCTCAGTCCGAGACTGTATGGCGTCAGGCTGACAAGTACAAAGTGCCCCGCATTTGCTTCGTCAACAAGATGGACCGTGCCGGCGCTGACTTCTTCAAGGCAGTAGCCGAGATTAAGGACAAATTGGGTGCAAACCCAGTGCCGCTGCAAATCCCGATTGGTGCTGAAGATACCTTCAAAGGTGTTGTCGATCTGCTGACTGGCAAAGCCATCGTATGGGATGATGCTACGCAAGGCAAATCGTACCACGAAATTCCGGTTCCCGAGGATTTGGTGGAAACGGTAGCTGAGTGGCGTCAGAAGCTCATCGAGAGCGTAGCTGAGTACGATGACCGTCTGTTGGAGAAATTCTTCGAAGATCCAGAAAGCATCACCCGCGACGAAATGATGGTCGTTATCCGCCAGGCGGTTATCGACATGAAGTTCTCGCCCGTAATGTGCGGTTCGGCGTTCAAAAACAAAGGTGTACAGTCGATGCTAGATGGCGTAATGGCATACCTGCCGTCGCCGCTGGATATGCCCGCCATCATCGGTACCAACCCCGACACCGGCGAGGAAATCGAGCGTCATCCGGACAACGCGGAGCCCTTCACTGCGCTGGCGTTCAAGATTGCCACCGACCCATTCGTAGGTCGTCTGTGCTTCTTCCGCTGCTACAGCGGCGTGCTGGATGCTGGTTCGTACGTGCACAATAACCGCACGAACAAGAAGGAGCGTATCTCGCGTCTGATGCAGATGCACTCCAACAAGCAGAACCCCATCGACAAAATCCAAGCTGGTGACATTGCTGCCGGCGTGGGTTTCAAAGACATCAAAACGGGTGATACGCTGACCGACGAAAAGTCGCGCATCGTACTCGAGTCGATGTCGTTCCCTGAGCCGGTTATCGGCTACGCCATTGAGCCTAAAACTCAGGCGGACGTGGATAAGATGGGTATGGCAATTGCCAAACTTGTGGAAGAAGATCCTACCCTCGTAGTTCAGACTGACCCCGAGACGGGCCAGACGGTACTGAAAGGCATGGGCGAGCTTCACCTCGAAATCATCATCGACCGTATGCGTCGTGAGTTCAAGGTGGAAATCAACCAGGGCGCCCCAATGGTAGCCTACAAGGAGATTCTGACCAAGAAGGTAGAGCACCGCGAAACCTACAAGAAGCAGACGGGTGGCCGTGGTAAATTCGGCGACATCGTATTCGAACTCGGTCCGAAAGAAACCGATCCGGAGAAACCAGGTCTGGAGTTCGTGAACGACATCACCGGTGGTGTTATCCCTCGCGAATTTATCGCCCCAGTTCAGAAAGGCTTCGAAGAGGCAATGAAGAACGGTCCATTGGCTGGCTTTCCTATCGAAGGCATGCGCGTGCGTCTGTACTACGGTTCCTACCATGATGTTGACTCGGACGCCCTGTCGTTCGAACTCGCAGCTCGTGGCGGTTTCCGCGAAGCAGGCAAACAAGCTGGTCCTAAACTGCTCGAGCCGATCATGGCTGTAGAAGTAGTTTCTCCTGATGAATACACCGGCTCGGTAACGGGTGACCTAAACCGTCGTCGTGGTATCATGAAGGGTATGGACACGAAAGGTGGTGCCAACGTTATCAAGGCTGACGTTCCGCTGTCGGAACTGTTCGGCTACGTAACGACCCTGCGTACCATCTCGTCGGGCCGTGCTTCAGCTTCGCTGACGTTCTCGCACTACGACCAGGTGCCCAACAACCTTGCTGAGGCTATCATCGCCAAGCAAAAGGGTAACGCCATTCGCTAATACCGCTTTCATTCAATAGACATGAACCAGAAGATTCGCATCAAACTCAAATCCTACGACCACAACTTGGTGGACAAATCGTCGGAGAAGATCGTGAAGGCGGTGAAGGCTACGGGCGCTATCGTTAGCGGTCCTATTCCCTTGCCGACCGTCAAGGAAAAATTCACTGTACTTCGTTCGCCCCACGTGAACAAGAAGTCGCGTGAGCAATTTCAGCTCTGCACTTACAAGCGTCTCGTGGACATCTACTCGACTTCGTCGAAAACGGTAGATGCACTGATGAAGCTAGAACTGCCCAGCGGCGTTGACGTTGAAATCAAAGTCTGAGGACTGATTTTAGCGAATAGCTAACAAAACACCCCACTGGTTCTACGGAGCTGGTGGGGTGTTTTGCTTTTGGATACTCCTTAAAATGGTAAAAGCCAATTTTCATAGGCAATTGATCTGGAAGGGGAAGGGCAAATGAAGGCTAAAGCTGTGACACTGAAAATATTTCAGAAGGCAGCTAGAATATAACATAACAATTTCCTAGCTTTGCACTCCCATTCCGAAAACGCCACTTGGGCGTTTTCGTGTGCGTCTTTTACTAAACCCCAACAGAATGCCTGGCATCATCGGTAAAAAAATCGGTATGACAAGCCTCTTCACTCCGGACGGGAAGAACATTCCTTGCACGCTCATCGAAGCGGGCCCGTGTGTAGTGACGCAGGTTAAGACTATCGAAACGGACGGCTACACAGCTATCCAGCTCGGTTACGGCGAGAAGAAGGCGAAAAACACCACCAAAGCATTGGCTGGTCATTTCGCTAAAGCCGGAACTACTCCCAAAAGAAAACTCGTTGAGTTCCGTACCGACGAGGTAGCTAGCTTCACTGCCGGCAGCGAAATCAACACTTCCCTTTTCGAGGAAGGTGAATTCGTTGACGTAGTAGGCACCTCAAAAGGTAAAGGCTTCCAAGGCGTTGTGAAACGTTACAACTTCGCCGGTGTAGGCGGGCAGACGCACGGCCAGCACAACCGTGGCCGTCACCCCGGTTCTATTGGTGCTTGCTCGTGGCCTTCGCGCGTATTCAAAGGAATGCGCATGGGTGGCCGTATGGGTAACGACCGTGTGAAAGTGCAGAACCTGAAGGTTATGCGCATTGTAGCCGACAAGAACCTCATCGTGGTGAGCGGCTCGATTCCCGGTGCCAAGAATTCATTCGTGGTCCTGGAAAAATAACCTTGAAGATGGAACTGTCAGTATATAACATCAAAGGCGAAGACACCGGCCGCAAGGTTACGCTGTCTGACGCCATCTTCGGTCTGGAGCCGAACGAGCACGTGATGTATCTCGACGTGAAGCAGTACCTGGCCAATCAGCGCCAAGGCACGCACAAGTCGAAGCAGCGCAACGAAGTGCACGGCACCACCAAGAAGCTGAAGAAGCAAAAAGGTACGGGCGGCGCTCGTGCTGGCTCGATGAAATCGGGCGTATTCGTAGGTGGCGGCCGGATTTTTGGTCCTGAGCCCCGCGACTACGGCTTCAAGCTGAACAAGAAAACGAAGCGTCTTGCTCGTCTGTCGGCTCTCTCGACGCTGGCCAAAGACGGCAAGGTGGCTCTGGTAGAGAACATCACTCTGTCGGCTCCCAAGACCAAAGACTTCCTCAACATCCTGAACGGTCTGAAGCTGAACAACGGCAAAAAGACCCTGCTAGTAACTGGCGAAGTAGACAAGAACGTGGTGCTGTCGGCGCGCAACATTCAGAAAATCACCGTGGCTACGCCCGTTGCTCTGAACACGCACGACCTGTTGAACACCGACACGCTACTGCTGTCGGAAGCGGGCCTGACGGCATTGGAACAACTCTATACCACTGCTGAATAATGAGCACGCTGAAAAAACCCATCGTGACCGAGAAGGCCACGGGCCTGAACGAGAAAGGCCAGTACGTTTTCGAAGTAGAGCGTACCGCCAACAAGGTTCAGATCAAAAAGGACATCGAGCAGTTCTATGGTGTGACGGTAACGGGCATCAGCACGATCCGCACCAATGGAAAAGTGAAGTCCAAATTCACGAAAGGTGGTTCGGTATCGGGCCGTCGCGCACATGGCAAAAAAGCCATCGTGACCGTGAAGGAAGGCGAGGTTATCGACTTCTACAGCGGCATCTAAGCTGCGCCCTTTTCTGCATAAGAGCATTTCCTAAGCAAGAGTAATGGCACTCAAAAAACTAAGACCAACATCACCGGGTCAGCGCTTCCGCATTGCACCGGCCTTCGACGAGATTACGACGTCGACGCCGGAGAAGTCGCTGTTGGCACCCATGAAAAACTCCGGTGGCCGCAACAACTCTGGTAAAATGTCTAACCGCTACATCGGCGGTGGGCACAAAGCCAAGTATCGTATCATCGACTTCAAGCGTGACAAGGCCTCGGTGCCGGCCACGGTGAAAACGATTGAGTACGATCCGAACCGTACGGCCCGTATCGCCCTGCTTCAGTACGCCGATGGTGAGAAGCGTTACATCATCGCTCCTGCGGGCGTTGAGGTAGGTGCTACAGTCGTATCAGGTTCGGGTGTAGCCCCGGAAGTAGGCAACGCCCTGCCGCTGCGCGAAATACCGCTCGGTACCATCGTTCACAACATCGAGCTGATGCCCGGTAACGGTGCCGCTATGGCCCGCTCCGCTGGTACGTACGCTCAGTTGGTTGCTCGCGAAGACAAATACGCCACCTTGAAACTGCCTTCCGGTGAGATGCGCATGGTACTCGTTACCTGCATGGCTACGGTAGGCACCGTTTCGAACGGTGACCATATGAACGTACGTCTCGGCAAAGCCGGTCGTAACCGTTGGTTGGGTCGTCGTCCGCGCGTTCGTGGTGTCGCTATGAACCCTGTCGATCACCCAATGGGTGGTGGCGAAGGCAAATCGTCGGGTGGTCACCCACGTAGCCGTAACGGTATCTTCTCGAAAGGTCAGAAGACCCGCAACAAGAATAAGTACTCGGAGCAGCTCATCGTTAACCGCAAAGGCAAGAAGTAAACAATGGCACGTTCACTAAAAAAAGGGCCGTACATTGACTTCCGGCTCGAGAAGAAAGTAACGGCAATGGATGAAGCCGGCAAAAAATCGGTGGTGAAGACTTGGTCGCGCCGCTCGATGATTTCGCCTGATTTCGTTGGCCACACCTTCGCCGTTCACAACGGCAATAAGTTCATCCCGGTATATGTGACGGAGAACATGGTAGGACACAAACTCGGTGAGTTTGCTCCGACCCGGAACTTCCGTGGACACATTGCCAAGAAAGATAAAGGCAAGCGCTAATCATGGAAGCAACCGCTAAACTCCGCAACGTCCCCACCTCGCCGCGCAAGATGCGCTTGGTGGCCGACATGATCCGTGGTCAGAAAGTGACCCGTGCGCTTGGTCTGCTGAAATTCGAGGCTAACTCGGGTGCTGCACGCGTTGAAAAGCTTCTCCTCTCGGCTCTGGCCAACTGGCAGCAGCACAACGAGGAAGAGCGTATCGAAGACGCTAACCTCTACATCAAGGCTATCTTCGTGGATGAAGGCCGTCAGCTGAAGCGCCTGCGCCCCGCCCCCCAGGGCCGTGGCCACCGCATCCGTAAGCGCAGCAACCACGTGACGCTGGTGATTGACTCGAAAGTAGAACCGCTGGGCAGCAAAGCTGCTGCTAAGCAGGCTGCTGAAACGAAAACCACCGACGCCGCTGTTGAAGCCAAGCCGAAGACACGTCGTAGCTCGGCTAAGAAATCCACTGAAACCAAGGCAGAAGCCTCCGCATAAGCACTATGGGACAGAAAGTAAATCCGGTTGGCTTCCGTCTGGGCGTCATTAAAGGATGGGACTCGAACTGGTACGGCGGCAAGGACTTTGCTGACAAACTGGTGGAGGACGAAAAAATCCGCAAGTATATCATGGCTCGTATCCCGAAAGGTGGCATTAGCCGCATCGTGATTGAGCGTACACTGAAGCGTATCACCATTACCATCAATACGGCTCGTCCGGGTGTAGTAATCGGTAAGGGTGGCGCTGAGGTTGATAAGATCAAGGACGAACTGAAGCAGATCACCAGCAAAGACGTTCAGATCAACATCTTCGAAATCAAGCGCCCGGAACTCGACGCCAAGCTGGTAGGTGAGAGCATTGCTCAGCAGCTGCAGGCTCGTATCTCGTTCCGCCGCGCCATGAAGATGTCTATCCAGGCTGCTATCCGCGTTGGTGCCGAAGGCATCAAAATCCAGTGCGGTGGTCGTTTGGGTGGTGCTGAAATTGCCCGTTCCGAGCAGTACAAAGAAGGTCGTACGCCGTTGCATACGCTGCGCGCTGATATCGATTACGCTTTGTCGGAAGCTCAGACCGTGTATGGCAAAATCGGCATCAAAGTATGGATCATGCGTGGTGAAGTGTTCGGCAAGCCCGACCTGTCACCTAACCAGGTTCCTGCTAACCAAGGCAACGACAGCCGTGGTGGCGACCGTGGCCCACGCGGTGAGCGTGGTGACCGTGGCGGCGACCGTGGCCCGCGTCGTGACCGTAACGACCGTGGCGGTGAGAACCGTGGCGGTGGTGACAACCGCGGTGGTGCCGCTGGTGGCCAGCGCCGTGGCGGTGGTGCCCCAGGTGGTGCTAACCGTGGCGGCCAGGGCGGTGGCGCTCCGCGTCGCTAGTCGTTTCTTTTCTTCAGAAATTCAATTTCAATAACTCATGTTACAACCGAAAAGGACCAAGTATCGCAAGATGCAAAAGGGTCGCGTAACAGGCCTTGCCTACCGCGGCAGCTCCATTGACTTCGGTTCTTTCGCTATTAAGTCGTTGGAAGTGGCTTGGATTACGGCTCGCCAGATTGAGGCAGCCCGTATCGCCATGACCCGCGCCATGAAACGCGAAGGGCAAGTTTGGATCCGCATTTTCCCCGACAAGCCAATTACCAAGAAGCCTGCCGAGGTGCGGATGGGTAAGGGTAAAGGTTCGCCCGAGTATTGGGTAGCCTGCGTGAAACCCGGCACTATCATGTTCGAGTCGGATGGCGTTACGCTGGAGGTGGCTCAGGAGTCGCTGCGTCTGGCAGCTCAGAAGCTGCCCGTACGCACTCAGTTTGTTGTTCGTCGCGACTACGTAGAAAGCAAGTAAGATGAAGAACGCCGATATCCGCGCCCTCTCCGTTGAGGACCTGAAAACCCAGATCAAGACCGAACAAGCCTCTGGCCAGTCGCTGCGCTTCGCGCACGCTATTTCGCCTTTGGAAAACCCGATTCGCCTGAAGCAAAGCCGCAAGAACGTCGCCCGTCTGTTGACCGAGCTGACCCGTCGCGAGAACGAGCAGGCTAATAACACTGCTAATTAACGATGGCAAGCAACGAAGAACAGCAGGCTACCTCCGCCGTTGAGCGGAACCTGCGTAAAGAAATCATCGGGCGCGTTACCTCCTCCAAAATGGACAAGTCCATTACAGTGATGGTAGAGAGCAAAATGAAACACCCGATCTACGGCAAATTCGTTACCAAGTCGACCAAATTTATGGCCCACGACGAGAACAACGAATGTGGCGAAGGCGATACGGTTCGCATTATGTCGACCCGTCCGCTGAGCAAGAACAAGCGGTGGAGACTGGTAGAAATTGTAGAACGCGCCAAGTAAGATGATACAGCAAGAATCCCGTCTGACCGTCGCTGATAACAGCGGCGCCAAAGAAGTTCTCTGCATTCGTGTCCTCGGTGGCACGGGCAAGAAATACGCTAGTGTTGGCGACAAGATTGTAGTAGCCATCAAATCGGCTATTCCTTCCGGCAACGCTAAAAAAGGCACTGTATCGAAAGCAGTTGTAGTTCGCACGAAGAAAGAAGTACGTCGTAAAGACGGTTCTTACATTCGTTTCGACGACAACGCTGCCGTACTGCTCAACAATAACGACGAGCCCCGCGGTACCCGCATCTTCGGCCCAGTGGCCCGCGAACTGCGCGAGAAGCAGTTCATGAAGATTGTTTCGCTGGCTCCTGAAGTTCTCTAAGCAATGGCAACGAAAACGAAAGCAGCACCCGCGAAACTGCACGTGAAAAGCGGCGACACCGTTCAGGTGATTGCCGGCGACGACAAAGGCAAAACCGGCGTTATCAAGTCGGTTAACCGTTCGACGCAGCGCGTTATCGTGGAAGGCCTGAACCTGGTCACCAAGCACAACAAACCTAGTGCGAAGAACCCCCAGGGTGGCATCACCAAGATCGAAGCTGGCATTCACGTGAGCAACGTGAAAGCAATTGACTCGAAAAACGCCTAACCCGGTACGACGACAATGGCTCGACTCAAAGAGAAATATAAAAAAGAAGTAGTACCGGCGCTCCAGGAGAAATTCCAGTTCGAGAGCATCATGCAGGTACCGCGCATCACCAAGATCTGCATCAACCGTGGTATCGGTGCGGCTGTAGCCGACAAGAAGCTGGTTGATAACGGTGTGGATGAGCTGACGACCATTGCTGGTCAGAAAGCAGTAGCCACTATCGCCAAGCGTTCGGTGTCTAACTTCAAACTGCGTGAAGGCATGCCCATCGGCGCCCGCGTTACCCTGCGTGGTGAGCGGATGTACGAGTTCATGGATCGTCTGCTGACGATTGCTCTGCCCCGCGTTCGTGACTTCAAAGGCATCAACGACAAAGGATTTGACGGCCGTGGTAACTATACCTTGGGCGTTAAGGAGCAGATCATCTTCCCCGAAATTTCGATTGACAAAATTAAGTCGATTTCGGGCATGGACATTACCTTCGTAACGACGGCCGAAAACGATGAGCAGAGCTATGAGCTCCTCAAAGCTTTCGGTATGCCGTTCGCTAACGCCAAGAAACAAAACTAATGGCTAAGGAATCCGCTAAAGCAAGAGCGCGCAAGCGCATCGCTACGGTTGCCCGTTATGCTGAGAAGCGCAAAGCGCTGAAAGCTGCTGGCGACTATGAAGGTCTGGACAAGCTGCCCCGTGACGCTTCCCCCGTGCGCCTGCACAACCGGGACATGATTGACGGCCGTCCCCGTGGTTACATGCGTAAGTTCGGCATCAGCCGGGTACGTTTCCGCGAAATGGCGCTGGCTGGCAAAATCCCCGGCGTAACGAAGTCGAGCTGGTAGTTCGACATGTTGCCAGATAGCCTCGGCTGTTGACGCAACATTACTTGGCAGGTTGCCGAGAGAAACCATTGGCCGCATTCGAGTCAAGAAGTCTTAATCGAAAATTTCGCTGCCGCATTTCTGTGGCGGCGAAATTTTCATATCTTTGCGGCTCCCTAAAAAAGGGTGGCGCTTTTACTAAGTCACATGAACACAGATCCAATTGCTGACTACCTGACCCGGGTACGCAATGCCATCAAGGCAAATCACCGGGTAGTGGAAATTCCGGCCAGCAACATCAAAAAGGAAATCACGAAGGTGCTCTACAAGAAGGGCTACATTCAGAGCTACCGTTTTGATGATGCCGCTGTACAAGGCACGATTAAAATCGCACTGAAGTACAACCCGGTTACGAAACAGCCTGCTATCACCAAACTGGAGCGTGTAAGCACGCCAGGTTTGCGTCAGTATGCTCACGTAGAAAACCTGCCTCGCGTACTGAGTGGTCTGGGTGTTGCCATCCTGTCGACTTCGAAAGGGGTGATGACGGAGAAAGAGGCGAAAGCCGAAAACGTGGGCGGCGAAGTGCTGTGCTACGTCTACTAATCTGAAAGGAAACCGAGACTATGTCACGCATTGGTAAACTGCCCATCAGCCTGCCCACTAACGTGCAGATTGAAGTGAGCAACGAAAACACGGTAACCGTGAAGGGCCCGAAGGGTACTTTGCTGGTTCCAGTTGACCGCGACATTACTGTAGCAACCGAAGACGGTCAGCTAGTAGTTACGCGCCCAACTGAGCAAAAGCGTCATAAAGCCATGCACGGCCTCTACCGTTCACTGTTGAACAACGCCGTAAATGGTGTTAGCAACGGTCTGGAAGAGAAGCTTGAGTTGGTAGGTGTAGGTTACAAAGCTTCTATGGCTGGTACCACACTCGAACTGTCGCTGGGCTATTCGCACAATATCTTCCTGGCTCTGCCGAAGGAAGTAACGGCTACTGCTGTAACAGAGAAAGGTAAAAACCCTATCGTTACGCTGACCAGCATTGATAAGCAGTTGCTTGGTCAGGTAGCAGCCAAAATTCGCTCGTTGCGCAAAGTTGAGCCTTACAAAGGTAAAGGCGTGCGCTTCGTGGGTGAGCAGATTCGTCGTAAGGCTGGTAAAACAGCTTCGAAATAACATCACACCATGGCTTTCGATAAAGCAACTAGAAGAAAACGGATCCAGCGCATCATCCGCACTAAGGTGGCTGGCACGTCCGAGCGTCCACGTTTGTCGGTGTTCCGCAGCAATACGGGCATTTATGCTCAGATTATTGACGATACTACCGGCCGCACGCTGGCGTCTGCTTCCTCGAAGCACGTTTCGGTGGAAGGGGGCAACGGAGTCGCCCTCGCTGCCGCAGTCGGCAAAGAACTTGCTGCCCGTGCTACAGGAAAAGGAATTTCGAAAGTGGTATTTGACCGTTCCGGTTACCTCTACCACGGCCGCGTAAAATCATTGGCAGAAGGAGCCCGCGAAGGCGGCCTCAATTTCTAAATCATCATGGCAGAATTTAACAACGGCCCTCGTGGTGGTAGCGGCGATAACCGTGGCGGTGGCAATGACCGTCGTGGTGGTGGCAATGACCGTCGCGGCAACGACCGTAAGGAAGAATCCCGCACCGGCGATTCCGACCTGAAAGAGAAAGTGGTTGCTATCAACCGCGTAGCCAAAGTAGTAAAAGGCGGTCGTCGCTTCAGCTTCTCGGCCATCGTAGTAGTAGGTGACGGCAACGGCACTGTAGGCTACGGCCTCGGCAAAGCCAATGAAGTAACCGACGCCATTGCCAAAGGCATTGACGACGCGAAGAAAAACCTGGTGAAGGTGCCGCTGTACAAGCATACGGTTCCCCACATTATGGAAGGCAAATACTCGGGCGGCTTCGTGCTGGTTCAGCCAGCTGCGGCTGGTACGGGTGTAATTGCTGGTGGTGCTATGCGTGCCGTGTTCGAAAGCGCTGGCATCAAAGACGTACTCGCCAAGTCTAAAGGTTCGTCGAACCCACACAATGTGGTGAAGGCTACCTTCGACGCCCTGCTGAAAATGCGCGACCCGATGCAGATTGCACAGGCTCGTGGCATCACCCTCGCTCAAGTTTTTAACGGTTAAGAGACGATGGCGCAGATCCAAATCAAACTTGTAAAAAGCGTTATCGACCGCCCCGAGCGTCAGAAGCGTACTGTGCAGGCCCTTGGCCTCGGCAAAATGGGTAGCACCAAGAGCGTGGAAAACACGCCTCAGGTTGCTGGCATGATCAAAGCCGTTCAGCACCTGTTGGAAGTAACCGAACTCTAGGAATCTCCCGAAAATGAATCTCAGCAATCTCAAACCTGCCGTAGGCTCTACCCGCAATGTCAAGCGCATTGGTCGTGGTACGGGTTCCGGCCGTGGCGGCACTTCGACGCGTGGCCACAAAGGTGCCAAGTCCCGTTCGGGTTACTCCAAGAAATCGGGCTTCGAAGGTGGTCAAATGCCACTGCAGCGCCGTGTACCAAAATTCGGCTTCAAAAACATCAATCGGGTAGAGTATAAAGCTGTCAATCTTGACGTACTGGCTGCTCTCACTGAAGGTGGCATAACGACGCTGGATAATGCGTTCTTTGTGAATGCTGGTCTGGCTTCTAAAAGCGCTAAAATTAAAGTTCTGGGCCGTGGTGAAATCACTACGGCACTAGAAGTACATGCCCATGCCTTCTCGAAATCGGCTGTTGAAGCTATTGAGAAAGCAGGTGGTAAAGCAGTGACGCTGTAAGTATTTGTGGCGATGAAAAAGTTTATCGAAACGATAAAGAACATTTTTGCGATTGAAGATCTGCGTATGCGGATCTTCAACACGCTTTTTTTCATTGCCATCTACCGGTTGGGGTCTTTTGTGGTGCTGCCGGGCGTCGATGCTACCCGTTTGAAAAGCGGGGGAGCATCTGGGGTGTTCGGTATTCTGGATACTCTGCTTGGCGGTGCATTCAGCAATGCTTCCATCTTTGCGTTGGGCATCATGCCTTACATCTCGGCTTCTATTGTACTCCAACTGCTAACTATTGCAGTTCCGTATTTCCAGAAGCTACAGAAAGAAGGAGAATCAGGCCGCAAGAAGATTAACCAGTACACGCGCATTCTCACAATTCCGATTGTGATGGCGCAGTCGGTTGGCTTCATTGCTACCATCAACGCGGATGCTATTATGGCTCCGGGCACGTTCTTCACGATTTCCACAATGCTGATCATTACAGCTGGCACACTCTTTTGCATGTGGCTAGGTGAGAAAATCACGGATAAAGGTATCGGAAACGGTATCTCCATGATTATCATGATTGGGATTGTGTCGCGCCTACCCGGTGCTATTATCGGCGAGGCTGCTGCCAAGGGCATGCGAGGCTCA
Source organism: Hymenobacter sediminicola (assembly GCF_014250515.1). Classification (NCBI taxonomy): domain Bacteria; kingdom Pseudomonadati; phylum Bacteroidota; class Cytophagia; order Cytophagales; family Hymenobacteraceae; genus Hymenobacter; species Hymenobacter sediminicola. Next base: position 828,429 of record NZ_CP060202.1, read on the forward strand.
CTGATTTTCCTGATTGAACTGGTAGTACTGTTCCTCGTGGTAATGGCCGTTATTGTCCTGACGCAGGCTGTTCGCCGGATTCCGGTACAGTATGCGAAGCAGGTAGGTAGTACTGCCCAGCTAAATGCTCAGCGGCAGTTCATTCCCATGAAAGTGAATGCAGCAGGTGTTATGCCTATCATTTTCGCTCAGTCACTTATGTTCGTGCCAGCTATTTTGGCTTCGGTGTGGCAAAATGACAGCGATGTGGCAAGCTACATTGGAGTGAAGTTTTCGGACTACACTTCATGGCAATACAACGCTGTATTTGCTCTGCTCATCATTGTGTTCACCTACTTCTATACAGCCATCAGCGTTAATCCTAACCAGATTGCTGATGATTTGAAACGGAGTGGTGGTTTCGTACCCGGTGTTAAGCCAGGTCGCGACACCTCAGAGCATATTGACGAGATTCTAACTCGCATTACCCTTCCTGGTGCGGTGGCTTTGGCCCTAATTGCCATCTTCCCTGCATTGGCGTTACTCGGTGGTGTTACGCGTCCGTTCTCGGCTTTCTACGGTGGTACTTCGCTTATCATCATGGTAGGTGTAGTATTGGATACGCTGAATCAGGTGGAAAGCTACCTGCTGATGCGTCACTATGATGGCATGATGAAAACCGGCAAAGTACGTGGCCGTTCGCAAAACATTGCAATGGCTTCGTAAGCAGCTATGCTAGTTTACAAAACCGAAGAAGAAATCGAATTCATGCGTGCCAGTGCGAAAGTATTGGCCCAAGCCCACGGAGAAGTGGCCAGCATGATCCGAGAAGGAATTACAACGCGAGAGCTGGATCAGCGCGCTGAGGAATTCATTCGGGACCATGGTGGGTCACCATCATTCAAAGGGTACAATGGATTCGAATATAGCCTCTGTATCTCTCCTAATGCGGTAGTGGTACACGGCTTTCCTAGCGACTATACACTGAAAAGTGGTGACGTCGTTTCGGTTGATTGCGGAGTTCTACTCAATGGCTATCATGCCGACAGTGCTTACACTTATCCGATTGGAGAAGTTGCACCAGAGGTATTACAGTTATTAGAGGAAACTAAAAAGTCGCTGTATCTCGGTATCGAGCAGGCAGTGGCAGGCAATCGGATGGGTGACGTCAGCTACGCCATTCAGAACCATGTTGAAAAGCAAGGCTACGGAGTGGTGAGGGAGCTAGTCGGCCACGGAATTGGCAAGAAGCTGCACGAGCGGCCGGATGTACCGAACTACGGTAAACGTGGTTCAGGGCTGAAGCTGCAAACAGGGCTCACACTTGCCATTGAGCCTATGGTGAATCTGGGAACAAAGAATGTGGTTCAGGAAAAGGATGGTTGGACTATCCGTACCAAAGACTTCAAACCTTCTGCCCACTTTGAGCACACAGTAGTAGTACGAAAAGACAAGGCGGAAATCCTTACCTCTTTCGAATACATAGAAAAAGCCTTACAGTAGCCATATGGCCAAACAAACTTCCATTGAGCAGGACGGAGTCATCCTGGAAGCCCTTTCCAACGCCATGTTCCGTGTGGAGCTGGAGAACGGTCACCAGTTGATTGCCCACATTTCGGGCAAGATGCGGATGCACTACATCAAGATTCTGCCGGGAGATAAGGTAAAGTTGGAAATGTCGCCCTACGATCTGTCGAAGGGACGAATTGTGTACCGTTACAAATAACCCGACGACATGAAAGTCAAAGCGTCCGTCAAGAAACGTAGCGTTGATTGCAAAATCATCCGCCGCAAAGGCAAACTCTACGTCATCAACAAAAAGAACCCGCGCTACAAACAGCGTCAAGGGTAGTAGCACCAGACTTTTTTAAAAAAGCACATGGCTCGTATTGCAGGGGTAGATATCCCAGACAACAAGCGCGGCGAAATCGCGCTGACCTACATTTTCGGCATTGGCCGTCCTTCTGCTCAGCAGATCCTCACCAAAGCAGGCGTTGACCTGAACAAGAAGGTGAAGGATTGGACTGAAGCTGAAGCCGGCGAAATCCGTAGCGTAATTGCTGCCGAATTCAAAACCGAAGGTGTGCTGCGCTCAGAAGTGCAGCTGAACATCAAGCGCCTCATGGACATCGGTTGCTACCGGGGTCTGCGTCACCGCAAAGGTCTGCCAGTTCGTGGTCAGCGCACCAAGAACAACTCGCGTACCCGCAAGGGTAAGCGTAAGACCGTTGCTGGCAAGAAAAAGGCTACTAAATAACCCGTAGTGGGAATCGTTGCCTGCTCTGATACGTTCAGGGCAGGCAACAACACCTCCCGCATATTTTTGCGATAACCAAATGGCACAAAAGAGAAAAGACAAAGCCAAGAAGCGCGTTGTCGTTGTCGAGCCGGTAGGCCAGGTTCACATCAAGGCCTCGTTCAACAACATCATCATTTCCATCACCAACAACAATGGCCAGGTTATTTCCTGGGCTTCGGCTGGTAAGATGGGTTTCCGCGGCTCCAAGAAGAACACGCCTTACGCTGCTCAGATGGCTGCTACCGATTGCGGTAAAGTAGCTCATGACTTAGGCATGCGCAAAGCTGAGGTGTTCGTGAAGGGCCCGGGCGCAGGCCGCGAGTCGGCTATTCGTACGCTGGGTAACGTGGGTATTGAGGTAACGACCATCAAGGACGTGACGCCGCTGCCCCATAACGGCTGCCGTCCTCCCAAACGTCGTCGCGTTTAGTTTATTGAACAGGCTGGCTCTGCCGGCCACCGGTGTCGGGTTTCTGATGCGCCTTTTCACCCCTGCAAGGTGCGCCTCCGGAGCCCGACACGCGCGGTTCAACCCCCTCAACACTCAACAACCCCGAAATGGCACGTTATACTGGTCCTAAAACCAAGATTGCCCGTCGCTTCAATGAGCCGATCTTCGGCCCAAGCAAGGCACTCACCAAGAAAGCATATCCCCCCGGCCAGCACGGCCGTGGCCGTCGTAAGAAGCAGAGCGAGTACGCTGTCCAGCTGATGGAGAAGCAGAAAGTGAAGTACATGTACGGCGTACTGGAAAAGCAATTTGAGAACCTGTTCCACAAAGCTGCTACGCTGCCCGGCATTACCGGCGACAACTTGCTGGCCTTGCTGGAGTCGCGCCTCGACAACACGGTGTACCGTTTGGGCATTGCCCCAACGCGCCGGGCTGCTCGTCAGCTCGTTCTGCATAAGCACATCACCGTTAACGGTGACGTGGTAAACATTGCTTCGTACAAACTGCGTGCTGGCGACGTTGTGGCCGTTCGTGAAAAGTCGAAGTCGCTGGAAGCTATTACCACGAGCCTAAGCGCCCGCAACGCGCGTGCTTTCTCGTGGCTGGAGTGGGACGGCAAAGACATGGTGGGCAAATTCATCAGTGCCCCCTCGCGTGACCTGATTCCGGAGAAAATCACGGAACAGCTCATCGTCGAGCTTTACTCGAAGTAATAATAAGAACGGCCCGGACGCCCGGGCCGTTCTTCTGCTTCGACTTTTTAAAAGGATTCAGGTATTGGGTAATGGGTATCAAGACACTCTGAGAGGTCTTTTTACTCACTACCCATTACTCAATACTAAAAACCGCCCCACTTATGTCAATCTTAGCTTTTCAAATGCCGGAGAAGGTGGTAATGGAGAAATCCGACGACTTCTACGGAACGTTTGAATTTAAACCGCTGGAGAAAGGCTACGGCGTCACGATCGGCAACGCTTTGCGCCGCATCCTGCTGTCGTCGCTGGAGGGCTATGCCATCACGTCGGTTCGCACCAGCAGCGTACTGCACGAGTTCATGACCATCGAAGGTGTGATTGAGGACATGTCCGAAATCATTCTCAACCTGAAGCAAGTGCGCTTCAAAAAGGTGAGCGACGCCATCGAGGACAAAATCACGGTGCGCATTAAGGGTCAGGAAACCTTCACGGCTGGCGACATTAGCAAATTCACTAATGGCTTCCAGGTGCTAAACCCGGACCTAGTGATTTGCCACGTGGACGCCAACACCGAGCTGGAATTCGAATTCACGATCCAGAAAGGCCGTGGCTACGTTCCTGCAGAGGAAAACAAGCCTGCCGATCAGGTTTTCGGTCAGATTGCCATCGATGCCATTTTCACGCCAATCAAAAACGTGAAGTACAGCATTGAAAACACTCGTGTTGAGCAGAAGACCGATTACGAGAAGCTTCTCATCGAGATTCACACGGACGGTTCTATCCACCCGGAGGATGCGCTGAAAGGTGCCGCCAATATCCTGATTCAACACTTCATGCTGTTCTCCGACAGCACCATGACTTTCGAAACAGCCAAGGCTGAAGAAGAGGAAACGGTAGACGAGGAGACGCTGCACATGCGCAAAGTTCTGAAAACGCCACTGGCGGATATGGACCTGAGCGTACGTGCGTACAACTGCCTCAAGGCTGCCGACATCAAAACCCTCGGTGATTTGGTGCAGCTGGACATGGCGGATATGATGAAGTTCCGCAACTTCGGCAAGAAGTCGCTCACCGAGCTGGAAAACCTTGTAGAAGAGAAAGGCCTGAACTTCGGCATGGATCTGAGCAAGTATAAGCTCGACGAAGAATAGATAGGAGCATGAAAATGTGCTGAATGTGGTTGATGTGCTAGGCACATATTCCACTTCAGCACATTTTTTATGCCTGTACATTCTGTACCTTTGCACTCCATTTTCATACTTTCATAACCAGTGAGCCCGAAGGGGCGACGGTTCTAATGAGAAAGGTGCTTCATAGCAGCTTTTCCGCCGTGGTCGTCGTCCGCAAGTTCACACATCTTCTTTTTTATGCGTCACGGTAAAACCATCAACCACCTCGGCCGCACGGCCTCGCACCGCAATGCCATGCTCGCAAACATGGCTTCGTCGCTGATTATGCACAAGCGTATCTCGACGACGGTTGCTAAAGCAAAAGCTCTTCGCAAGTTTGTAGAGCCTCTGCTGACCAAGTCGAAGAACGACACCACGCATTCGCGTCGTCTGGTGTTCTCGGTACTGGAAAACAAAGAAGTTCTGAAAGAACTGTTCGGTGAGGTAGCTGCTAAAATTGCTGGCCGTCCCGGTGGATACACCCGCATCATCAAGCTCAGCGACAGCCGCCTTGGTGACAACGCTGAGTTGTGCATCATTGAATTGGTTGACTATAACGAAACGCTGCTCGAGGCCAAAAACGCTGGCGAAGCTAAAACGACTACTCGTCGTTCGCGTCGTAGCGGTGCTAAGAAGGCAACAACTGGTGAAGGTCAGTCGTCGGCTGAAGTAGTTGCTGAGGCTCCGGCTGCTGCCACTACCGAAGTATCGGCTCCAGAAGACACGGCTACAGAAACGCTGAAAAACGGCGAAACCCGCGAGGAGAAAGCCGCTGAGTAATCTGAAGTTGGAAGACTATACTTCCACGACGAAGGGGACGTGCCGTAAGGTGCGTCCCCTTTTGCTTTCTCGGTGATTAATAGAAAGGAATAAACCGCACAGCAAGACGGTTAAAAGCTGATTATGCCCGATTCGGCGGATTCTACCCGCGGTTCGTGAAATAGCACTTAGCTTACTCGAATAAAAGAGGGTGCTTCAGGTCTTCTGTTCCTGCAAGCCGATGTATTACGCTGCTGGTCGCTACCCGATAGGCTACTTCAAAGTGCGTTGTGTTAGTGCTCTTGCGGTAACTGCTTCGGACACTTAATCCTAAGCCAAGCCAGTCTCAATTTCACCTGTGCTTTTCAATGCCATGCTGATTCAACGCCCTTCCAAGTCCGACTTCGCTGCAATAGTAGTCTACTGGCTGCTCGCTGCGCCTGTAGTGATGTCGGCGTACGTCTACGAATCTGGCTGGGCACGGGCGTGGATAGGGATGGGCTATACTATTGTGCTCGACACAGCGGCTGTACTCTGTCTCGTATTTCTAATTTTGCCCAAGGCGTTATCAGGGAAGCACTGGCGGAGTGCCGTAGGGGCGCTGCTCGTGTTTATGGTGGCCAGTAGCGTACTGTACCGGGAAGGCTATGGATTGATTTTCGGTAAGCCAACAGCCTGGACTATGATGGGTATGGTGGCCGGGATTCTGCGACATGCGGTCAGCTACGGTCTGTTGGGGATTTTTCTGACGGTTAAGCGCTATTTTGAGATACAGAAGCGGCTAGTGCTGATGCAAAAGGCGCAAACTGAAAGCGAATTGCGCAACCTGAAGGCCCAAATCGACCCTCACTTCCTCTTCAACAATCTGAATGTGTTGCGCGGTCTGATCCAGCAGGATCCGGCGACGGCCAACGAGTACCTAGACCGATTTGCGTCGCTGTATCGTTTTCTGATTCGACACAAAGACGAAGACTTTGTAAGTCTGGCCGAGGAACTGCAGCTTGTAGATGAGTATGTCTATCTGCTGCGCCACCGGTTTGGATCTGCGTACGACTTTCGCCGGGAGCTTCCGGTGGGCATTGATCTGAACCAGCTGCTCGTGGTGCCGGGTACGCTGCAACTGCTGCTTGAAAATGCTATCAAACACAACGCTGGCAACGAAGAGAACCCGCTCACTGTCGTTATTGAGGCCACAGAAACAGCGCTTACTGTACGGCACGCACGCCGGCCAAAGCTGACCTCGATAGATTCGATGGGAACAGGGCTGGCCAATCTGCGTGAGCGGTATCGGTTGCTGTTCAACCGCGACATTGTAGTGGTGGATACAGCAGCGCTTTTCTCAGTGTCGGTGCCAGTGCTACGGCAGTTGCAGCGCTGGTCAGCTGCATAATTAATGAGTGCCTCACTTTAGCTCTGCTCCCTTATCTGGAGCACGTTGACTCAGTTGCAGTATGCGTATTCTACTTCTAGAAGATGAAGAGCCCGCCGCCCGCCAGATGCTCCGGTTTCTGGAGCAGGCAGGAGTAACAGCCGAAACGCCCCCTGTATTGCGGAGTGTGGAAAAGGCGCTGGTGTGGCTGCAAACCAATTCGATGCCGGACCTCATTTTTTCCGATATCGAGTTGCTGGATGGCAACGCTTTCACGCTGTACGAGCGGTTCCGCGTGACCTGTCCTATCATCTTCACGACTGCCTACGACCAGTTTTTGCTGCCAGCTTTCCGAGGAAACGGAATTGCTTATCTGCTCAAACCTTTTAGCTACGAGCAAGTGCAGGAAGCGCTGGAAAAGTATAAAGGGTTGCGTGCTAGTCTGGCGGGTGGTGCTTCCGCGCCGGCCGCGCTCAGCATGGAAGTGGTGGAGGAGTTGCGCACTGCCTTACGCCAGAATGCGCAGCCACACTATAAGCAGCGCTTTTCCGTGAGGATGCGCAACAGTTTCTATGTGCTGCAGACCCACGACATAGCGTATGTACAGGCCGATGAAGGTGTGACGTTTGCCGTGGATGCGGCCGGTACGCGGTACCCGCTCAGCGGTACACTGACGGAACTGGAACGCCAGTTAGATCCGGCGTGCTTTGGCCGTCTAAACCGCTCGGAGTTGGTGAACATAGCTTTTGTGGAGCGAGTGGAGCCGTACTTCAACAACCGCTTGGTGGTAAAGCTTAGGACCGGTGGTGCTACTCTCACCACCAGCGCAGCCCAGACTCCTGAGTTCCGGCGCTGGCTGGAAGGGTAGGAGCTACGGAAGCTGGCCAATACTCCGGCAGCTTCCGTTGGCCTAGCCTAGTTAGCGGCTGGAGTATCAGGGGCAGGGGCTGAAAGGTCGGGGCTAATTTTTACCTTGCGGCGCAATGGCCAGCACCGGCCATTACCCGTACCTGACAACTGTTCAACCCCATATTCTTCCTCATGAGCATTATCACCGAAATTCACGCCCGTCAGATTTTTGATTCGCGCGGCAACCCGACCGTGGAAGTGGACGTGACTACTGATAGCGGCACGGTAGGCCGCGCCGCCGTGCCTTCGGGCGCCAGCACCGGCAAGCACGAAGCCGTGGAACTGCGCGACGACGACAAGAGCAAGTACATGGGCAAAGGCGTGCTGCAAGCCGTTGAGAATGTAAACAGCAAAATTGCCGAAGAACTGATTGGCTTTTCAGTGTTCGAGCAGGGCTTGCTCGATAAAATCATGCTGGAGCTGGATGGCACGCCGAACAAAGCCAACCTGGGTGCCAATGCAATTCTAGGGGCTTCGCTGGCCATTGCCCGCGCCGCTGCACAGGAAGCTGGTATGCCACTGTACCGCTACGTAGGCGGCGTAAATGCCACTACGCTGCCCGTGCCGATGATGAACATCCTGAATGGTGGCTCGCACGCCGATAACAGCATCGACTTCCAGGAATTCATGATTATGCCCGTGGGCGCTCCTTCGTTCTCGGAGGCGCTGCGCTGGGGTACAGAAATCTTCCATCACCTCAAAAACGTGCTCAAAAAGCAGGGTTTCAGCACCAACGTAGGGGATGAAGGCGGTTTTGCTCCAAATATCAAATCCAACGAAGACGCCATCAAGATTGTGTTGCAGGCCATTGAAACGGCTGGCTACAAGCCCGGCGACGACGTGATGATTGCCATGGACGCGGCGGCTTCGGAGTTCTACTCCGATGGCCACTACCACTTCAAGAAGAGCACCGGCGACAAGCTGACTTCTTCGGAAATGGTGAGCTACTGGACTGACTGGACCAAGAAGTATCCCATCATCAGCATCGAGGATGGCATGGATGAGGACGACTGGAGCGGCTGGAAAAACCTCACTAACAGCATCGGCAGCACCACCCAACTGGTAGGCGACGACCTATTTGTGACCAACGTAAACCGCCTGCAGCGCGGCATCGATGAGCAGATTGCCAACGCCATCCTCATCAAGGTAAACCAGATTGGCACGCTCACCGAAACCATTGATGCCATCAACCTAGGCCGCCGCAACGGCTACAAGAGCATCATGAGTCACCGCTCGGGCGAAACCGAAGACAACACCATTGCCGACCTGGCCGTGGCCCTGAACACCGGCCAGATCAAGACCGGTTCGGCGTCGCGCTCCGACCGGATGGCTAAGTACAACCAGTTGCTTCGTATCGAGGAAGAGCTGGGAGAAGTAGCGTACTTCCCCGGCCGTAAGATGTAGGCATTTACTGCCCCTGTGTTATCAAAAAGCCCGTCCAAATTATCCTGGGCGGGCTTTTTGGCGCGGTGCTACCCGCACCCAGCAGCTAATGGGAAGCTGAAAAAGGCATCAATGATTTCTGGTTGCTCAATAAAATTTTGTCAGATCTTTGCCACGTGTTTGGCAGTTGTTTATTGATGTTACCCATGAAGAAATTACTACTCTTGTGCTGGCTGCTGGTCGGGCTCGTTGTTTCATTGAAGGCTCAGACCAGACCCGATTTGATAGTTGTCGCACCATTTTCCTTGCCCACTGTTGTGCAGGCCGGGGGTACTTATTCAATGTCGGCACATATCCGCGTCAACGGAAATCCGGGTGCAGGCGCACAGTTCAACTGCGTTGGCTACTATCTGTCTACTAACTCTACCTGGGATGCTACTGATGCCTATCTGGGCAGTAGTTGCCAGAGTCTGCTGATGGCCGGCCAGTCTGGGCCCACGTCTATAACGGCTATCATTCCTGCCCTGACGAGCCCCGGTGGCTACTATCTGGTACTTGTGGCCGATCCTCTGAATGCCGAGCTGGAATCAGATGAGACCAACAATGTGGTGACGTTTCCGGTACAGGTAGCTGCGGGAAGCCCGGCGTTACCGGACCTGGAATTGTGGCGGCCTTCTATTTCCTTCAGTACTGTGCCGGCCGGCGGTAATACAGGTGCCTTTTCTTTCATTTTTAACCGGGGTGCTGGTGCTGCCAGTGCATATGAAGTAGGCTTTTATTTGTCGGCAGACACTGTGTTTTCGGCGAGTACGGATGTATTTATGGGGCAGATTACGGGCGGTAGCCTACCTGGGGCCCTCAATGGGTCAACGGGTGCTGGTACAATCTTTTCAGCCCCTTTGCTGGCTGTACCTGCCACTACGGTGCCCGGCAACTATTATCTGCTGCTGGTTATAGACCCACGCAACCAGATAGCCGAATCGAACGAGAATAATAACTCACGTGCTCTGCGCCTGATAGTGGCCGGCGCTTTGTCTGCTACGGCTGCTACGTCGTCCGATGATGCCTTACTGATATATCCTAATCCTGTAGCCCGAGGCAATAGCTTAATAATCCATACCGGAGCAGCCGGACAGGCAGCTAAGCTGACGCTGGTTGATGCTATGGGACGAGCAGTAGTGCAGCAAACGCTACGACCGACTCAAACCGAAACCTCTATCGACACCCAAAACCTGCCGGCTGGCATCTATCTGGTGCGGATGACTGTAGCAGGCGCAGAGGTTACACGCCGCGTCCTCATAAATTAAGTCGAAGCCTAAAACGGTACTTCACCTTTGAGTGAACGGCTTACGGTAGAGACCTGCCAACGGCTGCCAAAAACAGCGTCATTCATTGAGCTACATTCTTATCTTTGGCTATGCAACTCACTGACCTAACCGCCCGTGTGCCACGCTTTCTGCGCAGCTTCTATTTCTACACCGGCATGGGATTTCTGGTCTGGATGTTCCTCTTCGACGCCAACGACTTCGTGAAGCAGTACGATATGTACGCTAAGTGGCAGGAGCTGCAAACCGAGAAACAATACTACCTCGACAACATTGAGGTGGTGAAGCGTGAGCGAGCCGAGTTGCTCAGCAGCCCCGAACTATTGGAGAAGTTTGCCCGCGAAAAATACATCATGAAGCGCCCCGGCGAAGATGTTTTCGTGCTGGTACCACAGCAGGAAAACTAAGGATACTTCGTGGCTGCACCCACTGTGGCGTCAGATTTGCCGTAAGCAGATCATGCCGCAATTCCACCCCCATTGGCTTCGTTCCCCTTCCGGTTTGAGTGTAGCTCGTCGGCTGGTACTAGTCTGCCTTCTGCTCTGCCTACCGTTATCCGGAGCTTTTGCCCAGAAATCACCTTCGCAAGTACAGGTGGCACGCCAGTTTCTGTTGGCGGTGCTGGCCGGCAACTATCCGGCTGCCTATGCACTTTTGGCTCCCGAAGTAAGCGCTGCCGTACCGCTGGCACAGTTTCAAGCGGCAGCGCAGCCGTTGCAGCAGCAGGGCCTACAGCGCCAGCGTACCATCGACCTGTACAAGCTGGGTTACCGCATCAGTGACAACACTACAACCCGCTCTTTCGTGGCCTTTATGTTCCGGAGCGACACGCTGCTACCGCGCCCACAGGTGCAGCTTGATGTAACGTTCCGCGACAGTACGGCTCGGCAGGTTCTCAGCTTTGGGCTGGTTCCGGCCCCGCAATCGGTGAAATAGAAGGCTACTGTACCCTCAAGCCTGTTTCTGCAGGCTGCTGGTAAAAGGCTAAGTAGGCCAGGAAATTTTGCCCATGCTGACGGCCGGTACCCGCTGCCTGCCTGCTCCAATACTGATGGGCTGTCCCGCCACGGCTTCGTTGGCCAGCACGGCAAACAGTATGGCCTCTTTAGCGTCGGGCAGTATGCCCAATACATCTGTAGTAGCGAAGCGGCAGGCTGGCAGATGGCGCGCCAAAGCAGCCCGCAGCACAGTGTTATGCGCGCCGCCACCGCTGGTGTACACGGCCAGGGCCGGCTGAGGCCCGAATACTTGCTGTGCTGCCCGCGCTACTCCAATGGCACTTAGTTCGGCCAGAGTAGCCAGTAGATCTTCAATGCCCAGCGCCTGAGTGCCAGTGTATTCCTGTGCTTGCCGTAGATAAGTGGCGCCAAACAGTTCAGGCCCGGTGGTTTTGGGCAAGGGGGCCGCAAAAAACGGATGCTCTAGCAGCGCAGCTAATAGTGCGCTGTGTATAGTTCCGGCTGCTGCCAGACGGCCATCCTCATCGTAAGCAAGGTTTGGATAGTGGGCGCGCACCGTAGCATCCAATAGCGTGTTGCCGGGGCCAGTGTCGGTGCTGAAAGCAGTGCTGCTGTCTTGGCCGGTGCGGGGCAAGTAGGTGAAGTTGGCAATACCGCCCAGGTTGAGCAGCAGCCGCTCCTCTTCAGCACTGCTGAGGAGCAGGTAGTCGCCGTAGGCAGCTAGCGGAGCACCTTCTCCGCCGGCTGCAATATGCTTTTGCCGAAAGTCGCTGAGAGTGATAATACCGGTGCGTACGGCCAGTTGGTCGCCGTCGCCAAGCTGCAGAGTGGCATCCTGCCCCAGAAAATCAGGGTGCTGATGCTGATGTGCCGGCGCATGGTAAACGGTTTGGCCATGGCTAGCCAGCAGATCTACTTCGGAGGGCTCTACTCGCCACTGGCGCAAACAATCCAGAACCATATCGGCGTGCAAACGGCCCAGCCACGGATTCAACAGGGTCAGGTACTCCAAACTGACCTGTCCTGTTCCGCCCCCCGCAAACACCTGTCGGACGCGGCGCCGAACATCCTCATCGTACGGCACCGTTGCAAACTGCTCCAGTTCCAGCCGAGTGGCTGGCCCGTGCCCGTATAGCCGGCACAGCACCACGTCCAAGCCGTCCAGTGAGGTACCCGACATCAAGCCGATAATGCGGCGACTAGGCTGCTGGGCAATATGATGTAGGCGAGCAAGTGCTGGATTCATGTTATTTGTGCCGTTTACAACTACTGCAGAGTGGATTATCAAGCCAAAAACGTTTTTTGTACCGTTTATTACTACAGGCTCGGCAATGGCAGCGGGGAATTAACTACCGTAAATAAAGCAAAAATGCCCTACCACGCGTTGGTAGGGCATTTCGGAAGGTATTGTGCGAAGTGCTCAACGGCTACAGAGTAAGCCAACGTGACTACTCGATTTTTTTGCCGGTCATGGCCTGCTTGATGGAGATGTTCATTACCCGTTCGGCGTAAGGGCTGGTCAGGGCCTCCAGTTCATCTACCGCCTTGAGGATCGTGTCTTTATCTTTCGTCTCGAGCGACTCGCGCAGGAGTTGAGTAGCCGCCGCCGTATGCGTGATTTCGTCTTCGGTGAGATGCTGGTGGTTTTTTTCCACAAAACGCTCCACCTGATAAATCATCTGCTCTGCCACGGTACGGGCCTCAATCACCATGCGTGCCGCTACGTCTTCGCGGGCGTGCGTGAGGGAATCCATCAGCATTTGCTCTACTTGCTCATCAGTAAGGCCATACTGCGGCTTTATTTCGACGGAAGTACGGGTGTTGGAGCGCAGTTCGACGGCTTCTACTTTCAAAATGCCATCGGCATTCAGAATGAAGTTTACATCGACTTTGGGAAGGCCGGCCGGCATGGCTGGGATACCGCGCAGGTCAAATTCAGCCAGTTTGCGGTTTTCCTGCACCAAGTCCCGCTCACCCTGATACACCGAGATTTTCAGGTTCACTTGCCCGTCTATACTGGTGGTGTACTGGCGGCCAGCTTTGGTCGGGATTTTGGAGTTGCGCGGGATGATGGGGTCCATCAGGCCGCCCAGGGTTTCAATGCCCAGCGTTAGGGGCGTCACGTCGAGCAGGAGCACGTCGCGGCGGTTGCCGGCCAGTATGTCGGCCTGGATGGCGGCACCAAGGGCTACCACTTCATCGGGGTTGAGCGAGTTGTTGGCGGGCTGCTGGAAAAACGCCGACACCGAATCGTATACCAGAGGCACCCGGGTGGAGCCTCCTACCAGCAGCACCGCATCAAGGTCGGCAGGAGTGAGCTTGGCATCAGCCATGGCCCGGCGGCAGGAATCTATGGTGCGTGCTACCAGAGGGTCGGCCAACTCATTGAACTTCGCCTTGCTGAGCGGGAGCAGCGTGCCCTCGAAATCGGCTTCGAAGGATTCGTTCTGGCTGAGCTGTACTTTGGCTTCCTCCGCCAGCAGGCGTAGTTGCTGCTGCGTCTCGGGGCTCTGGTACAGCAGCGTGGAGAGCTGGTATTCGGTAGCCCAGTATTCGTAGATGGCGTAGTCGAGGTCGTCGCCGCCGAGGTATGTATCGCCGTTGGTACTCAGTACCTCGAAGATGCCCTGCTGAATGCGCAGGATGCTTACGTCGAACGTGCCGCCGCCCAGATCGTACACGGCCACGGTTTTTTCCTCGTCAGGCGAAAGGCCAATGCCGTAGGCCAAAGCCGCTGCCGTCGGCTCGTTCACGATGCGCAGCACCTCTAGGCCGGCTAGGCGGCCCGCGTCGCGGGTGGCCTGCCGCTGGGAATCATTGAAGTACGCTGGCACCGTAATAACGGCTTTGTTGACGGGCGTTTTGAGGGCGTGCTCGGCGCGGGCGCGCAACTCCCGCAGAATCTCCGCCGACAGCTCGATGGGAGAATAGAACTTGTCGCCAACCCGGATTTTAACCAAGCCTTCAGAGTTGTCATCGATGACTTTGTAGCCCAGCTCGCGGGCATGCTCGCCGAGGTCCTTGTAGCTTTTGCCCAGCAGGCGCTTCACCGAATAAATGGTGTTTTCAGAGTCGGTGAGCAGGTATTGCTTGGCTTCAGTGCCGACTATCGGCGTTTCGCCGCCCTGCGGAAAATGCACCACCGATGGCACGATGGTGCCGCGCCCCTGGTCGTTGATGGCGCGGGGCTGGCGGGTATCGGGCTGAATGTAGGCTACCAGCGAATTGGTGGTGCCTAGGTCGATGCCAACGATGATTTCTTCCTGCTGTATGCTCCCCGTGGAGAGGTTAATTGCGACTTTGGCCATAGCGAAAAGGCAGCGTACCGACGAGCGGCGCGCGGTGAGCGAAACGAATGTGGAAGGGCATAACCACCCAGATCCGCAAAGGGCACAAAAGTAACGAAGAAAACCCGGCCACGGCCGCCGATAAAAGGTGTGGTTTTTTATCGGCTGCTGCTCTCTCCTGAGTACCTTGCCAGCATGCGTATGCTTGTTGGGAAAATGCGGGGCATGCTGTGGCAACTGGTAGCCGGACTACTAGTAGGGCTCGGCCTGAGCGGGTGCCACGCTTCTGCTTCCGAAACCAAGGCCTTACCGGCTGCTATAGTTTCTGCTCCTAATACCGCTCAAACCCAGTCAGGAGTAGCCGTAGTGCCCGACTCGTTGCGCCTGACACCTATAGTGCCTCTGGCCAACGTTTCGGATTCGCTGCATCAGGCTGTGCAGCAATTGCGCGCCAAACTAGGGCCTGAGGCCGCTGAGTTGCGCCTGGAGGTGCTGGAGCGGGCCTGCGTAGGCTACCTGACGCTGCGCCAGGCCCGAAAAATCAGCCAACCTGGCATCCTGGCTGTGGCCGATATGGATTTGCCTTCCTCTGAGAAGCGTTTGTGGGTACTGGATTTGCAGAAAGGCGAAGTGCTGCACCGAAGCCATGTGGCCCACGGGCGAGGCTCGGGCAAGCTACGCGCCCACCGCTTCTCCAACGTTATGAAATCGGCGTGCACAGCGCTGGGCTTCTACCGCACGCAGGACACCTATGGCGGCAAGCACGGCCTCTCGCGCCGCCTCCGCGGCCTCGACGCAGGCCAGAACGACAACGCCCTGCGCCGCTATGTGGTGCTGCACGCCGCCGACTACGTGAGCCGCCAGCACCTGCAGCGCCACGGCCAGGCCGGTTATAGCCGCGGCTGCCCCGCCCTACCCCCCGACCAGTACCGCGCCATTATCCGCACGGTGGGGGAGGGTGGCTGCCTCTACCTCAGCGGCCCCGGTTTGGAATCAAAGTGGCTGGATGCCGCCGCCGCCGCCCGGCAATTGGCAGCGCGAGGGTGGCGGTAATTCATTTTATCAAGGTATAGCAAGATGCGTACTAGGTATAAAACCAGTATCCTGTTGTTCTGTGGCACTGTCGTCGCCATCCTCATCGACTTTACATTGTTCATGCCGGCCCGCCTCGACGATGCCAGTTGGGAAGCCTATAGCGGGCGTGATTTCACTATAGTGCACGAAGACCCTCTGTCGACTGCAAAAACAAGTAGACACGGACGGTTGATACAGCTACTCCGGACCGGCCAGCAATTCACAATCCTGTACTGCCTTGGGGGGCATGTCTGGCTAAGAAATGACAGTACCCGAGAGGTAGCGCATTACACAGAGTTATAATCTTCTCAGGAAGTGCTCTGGTGATTGAAAAAAAAGAGGCTCCCTATAACAGGGAGCCTCTTTTTGTGCCTTTATGCAATAAAGTTGATAACCTACTTCACTACCACTTTGCGGCTCAGGTGCAGTTCGGGCACATTCAGCAGGTACACGCCGGCCGGAAGGGCGCGAGTTACGCGCAGGCGCTGCTCGGTGGAGCCGGGGTACAGGCGCACCGACTGCTCGTGCACCGGGCGGCCCAGCAGGTCAACCAGCCGGAGTGTAGCCATCAGTTCCTTCGGCGACTGCAGCACCACATCAATCCGGTCAGAATTGGTGGGGTTGGGGTATACCATCAGGTCGGCGCTAGCCAGAGCCGACTGCGCTGTGGCAGCCAGCGTGCTGGCTTCGCGCAGGGCAGTAGAGGTCAGCACAGCAGGAGCCGTATAGGTGGCTTTGATGAAGGCTCGCTGACCAGGATTGGCTGCTACGGAGTTTTTAGCCCGTAACGTAATCCAGCCGGTAGCGGTAGGGGTGTAGGTTCCGGTGAGGTTGCCGGTGCCGGTTCTGCTAGTCAGAATGGTGCTTGTACCACTCACCAGCTCCACCGTGAGGCTGCGGGTGGCATCCGTCGGGAACAGGGTGTAGGTAACCGCTTTGCCTGACTCCACATAAATGCGGCCCGCCGTGCGGTAAGCTGTAGAAGAAGCCGGTAGCTGCCCGCCCTGCTTCAAGGACGACGCATGTGAGTCGCCGAGGTCATCGGCCAGTTCCCATTCCTGGGTGGTGGCCATGGCGGCGCGGGTATAGTTGGTGCCGATGCCAGTAGGAGCCCATACTGAGTAGCCACGGCGGCCGCCAGTGGCTGTGCCGTTACAGGGAGGTGTATTGATAGTTACGGTCTGCGAGCCGCTTACTGTCACAGTAGCCGTGCCATTGGCGCCCGAGTAGTCCTTCAGCACTGTGCCAGGCGCGAAATCACACGAAACCGTGCTGTTCTGCCAAGTCGAGAAGTTGTCGTTGATGCCAATGAGGGCCTTGGTGCTACGCTCAATTACGAGGTGGTCGGCGGCTTGCCAGCGCACTTTGTAGGCACCATCCTTGAAACGCAGGTTTTGGTGGCACCAGATCAGGTTTTCGATGTCGGAACGCTGAGGCAGATCCGTGGCGCTGGTAGGCTGGTGGGAATACCGCTTGCCCGTGTTGCCGATGTTAAACAGGTCTTCAAAAAAAATCTGTGGCGAGCCGTCAACAGCTAGAGCGGCGGCATACGTAGCCGACAGCCGCGGATCGAATGGGTCGATGTGTGGGGCCAGTTCCGAACCCGTGTTCCAGCCGGTGTAGTTGCCGGTACTGCTCACTTGAGGTCGGAAGGTGTCGTGGTTGTTCACGAAGGGTACCGTGCGGTGCACGTACTGCCCATTGATCTGCACCACGCGTGTGCCTTGCTGGTAGCTGGGTAACGAGCCCAGATCAAAGTTGCCACCTCCGCTCACAATGCTGTATAAGCCGTTGCGCAACGAAAAATCGAAGGTGCCGGCGCGGTTCTGCACATTACTTACCCAGCCGTCCATCTGCCCCGAGGAACCTACCCATTCGCCCACGGCGTACATGGTGGCGCCGCCATTTGCCCAGCCGGAGTTGCTCTGCATGTTGTAGAGAAAATCTTCCATGGCAAAGTCGGGGAAATGCTTCACGGCATCTAGGCGTACGCCATCAAAGCCTTCCTGCTTCTTGTACCACACCAGCCAGTTGCGCACGTTGTTGCGCATGTAGTCGGCGCTCTGGGCCGGGTTGAAAGTGGCATTGGAGCTTTGGCCATACGAGCCGCTGTAGTAGCTCACGTCGGGCCCGAAGTACACCGCATTCCAGTCGCCGGAGGTGGAGTTGTTGCCGGGGTTTGGGTTGAAGTTCTGCCAGTTTTTGGGGAAGCGGCCATTGCGGGCTAAGTAATTAGCTGCGGTTTCATCAGTGGCAGGCTTGCTGTAGCTCACATACCGGAAGTTTTTGTATTTGCTGGTCGAGCCATCTTCCCAGGCCGCTGGGTCCTGGCCGCCCGCACCGCTCTGGGAGCCGGCGCCATCATTATGATTCAGTACAATGTCCTGCACTACCTCGATGCCGTTGGCATGCAGCACCGCCACGGCCCGCAGTAGTTCATCTTTGTTGCCAAGGCGGGTGGCCGTGAAGCCCTTTTGGTACTTATCCCCTAGGTCGTAGTTGTCGAAGGGAGAGTAGCCGTTGCCTTGGTTACCGTTTTTGATGCTCGGCGGCAGCCACACGGCATCAATGCCCATTGCTTTCAGGCGCGGAGCCAGCAGCGCAATGTAGTTGGCCCAGCCATTGGGGTAGTTGGTGTTCCAATAGTCCCACCAGTAGCCTTGAAGCACTACTTTTTGGGCTTTGGCAGGTTGGCCGCCCAGAACCAGAAGGGCAGCCGCAGCCAGGGTGAGCTTGCGCCACCAGGAGTTTGTACCGTTGTACATGAGAGAATGTGGGAATTGGTTGGAAAGAAAAACGACGACTATTCTTCGCCGAAAGGAGCGGATTATAGGATTACAAAGTCGATAAATAAATGGTAAAATATTGATGGTGTATTAGCTAGTTATGGTTCTGCTTTTGCCAGTTTTCCAGGTGGCAAGGAATTTATATAGCGAAATCGGCATTATATTAGATATCAGCTAACGGGGTTCCGATGTATCTGGAATGGTCCGGTTCCCGTAAGACCACACGTAACACGGCTACTCATCCGAGCGGCCGTTTATCTGCAACCGAAACTGACTTGTGTCGATGGAAAATCAGAGTGTAGTTCATCGCCTGCGGCTGAAGCGCCGGGCGCGCCGTATGGCTCGTCGTATATTGCCTTTCGTCGCGTCGTTGTTTATGGCCACACCGCTGGCCGCGCCGGTTGTCAACAGCAAGGCCAATGCGGCTAGCATGTCGAATGCCCTGCCGTCGGCTAAAAGCCTGCAGGCTGCTTTCTTCAGTCAGCAACTGCATGATATGTACCGCGACCTGAATGTGGAAGCACAGGGCCTGCGCTACGAAGTATTTGAAAAAGCCATGACCGGCTATCTGAATCTGCAGCACGACGGCCAGCTTTCCGATGATAAGCAGTTGCTGACGGTAGTTGACTTTGAGTTGCCTAGCACCGAAAAGCGCCTGTGGGTGCTTGATCTGGAAGCTAAGCAGGTCAAGTTCCACACGCTGGTAGCACACGGCCACAACTCCGGGGAGAATGTAGCCACCAACTTCTCTAACCAGAACGAGTCGAACATGAGTAGCCTGGGCTTCTATGTGACGCAGGGCGAATACGTTGGTAAGCACGGACGCTCACTCAAGCTCAATGGCGTAGACGAAGGCTATAACACCAATGCACTGGCTCGTTCTGTGGTCATGCACGGTGCCGATTACGTGAGTGAGGAGTTCATCCAGCAGTATGGTCGCCTGGGCCGTAGCCTCGGGTGCCCGGCCTTGCCCATGGATCAGAAGGACGAAATCATTGAAGCTGTAAACGGCGGCACCTGCCTGTTTTTGAACGGCCCCGACCAATCCTACTCCTCGAAGTATTTGGACGAGGACGTAGCCATGAACACATTGCTGTCGGCCAATAGCTAACAGCCGTTCATAAAGAATAAAAAAAGGCCCGCTGACATGATTTGTCAGCGGGCCTTTTTCTGTTTGGGGTATCAAGAAGGGCCTTAAAGTTTCACTCCGAATTTGTTGCCCACCGTTTCCAGGTCTTTAAGTACTGGCTCCAGCAACGGAATGCCTTCCAGCAGTCGTACGGCAGAGGTTTCACGCTCCGGGTCACCGGGAATAAGCACGTGGCGACCTTCTACTGCCTGCGCGGCCCGGAACGTAGCAATCCAATTGTCCATGTGCGCCTTAAACTCGTCAGCCGGGCGGAAGGCATCCACGCGCATAGCCCCGAAAAAGTGGCCCAGACCCTGGCCCACGGGGTTCTCGGAAGGCTGTAGGAAGACTACGAATGGCGGCACCCATGGTCCGTAGTTCGCGCCACTCAGCACGGCGGAGAATATGTCTACCACCGCGCCCAAGCCATAGCCTTTATGCGAGCCAGTAGCGCCGCCGAGCGGTAGCAGCGCACCACCGTTTTTCACGGCGTTAGCGTCAGTGGAGCCAGTGCCAGCAGCATCCTGCGCCCAGCCTTCAGGGATTGGCAGATTTTTGCGCTGCGCAATTTCCAGCTTGCCATTGGCGGCGGTAGTCGTGGCCATGTCCAGCACAAAGTCGGGCTGCTCGCCGGCGGGCACAGCCACTGCAATAGGGTTGGTGCCCAGCAGGCGCTCCAGCGAGTAAGTGGGGGCAACCAGTGGCGAAGCGTTGGTCATGGCCACTCCAATCATGTCGTGGGCCAGGGCTTTCATTGCGTGGTAGCCCGCAATGCCGAAGTGGTTAGAATTCTTCACCGAAACCCAGCCCGACCCCACTTGTCGGGCTTTATCCATGGCTACCTGCATGGCGCGCGGCCCCACCACCAGTCCCAGGCCTCCGTCGCCGTCTACTACGGCGGTGCTGGGCGTTTCGTAGGTCACGCCCACACGGGGGGCGGTATTGATGCGGCCGGCCTCCCAAAGCCGCACGTAGCCAATCAGCCGAGCTACTCCATGCGAGTCGACACCGCGTAAATCGGCGGAAAGTAAGGTTTCGGTGGCCAGCGTGGCATCGTCGTCGGGGCAGCCCATACCGCGAAACACGGCTTCCGTGAAGGTGAAGAGCTGGTTGTAGGAGAGGGTTGTCGTCATAAAGCAGATGATACGCTACTGCCCATTCACAGGGTGGACCCCTGAGTTACAGAGCAGTCGGTATGTAAGAAACAGGGTGAGGAAGAGTAGCGCTGCACGTCATCAGGCCTGAGAAGGCGACCGTAGCATTTCGGCCAGCAGCCCTTCCTTCAGAGCGTAGGCGGAAGTACGTAGGTGCGTAATGCCCGTCAACTCCAGCACATAATCGGTAAGGATGGCGGCCACCACCAGCATGTCGGCGCGCATGGGCAGGATACCGGGCAGCGTTTTGCGCTCTTCATGCGGCAGGCTCAGTAGCTGTGTGTAGCTGCGGCGGAAACTTTCCAGTGCCAATTCAGTGCTGGGCGGCAGCTCGGCTTCGGTGCGGAGCCGGCCCAGCTGCATATCGGCCAGGCTGTCGAAGCTGCCGGATGCGCCAATCAGACCCACCGGCCGGAACTCGTCTACGGCGGCAGCCAGCGGCGTCAGCACCGTGCGCAGGTAGGCTTTTTCGGCGGCTACGGCCTCAGTAGAAATAACACCGCTGGCATCGGGAAAGAACTGGTCGAGCAGCCGCTGCGCCCCGATTTCAAAGCTTTGTTTCCAGAAAATGGTCTGCTCATTGGCAATGATGAATTCCACCGAGCCCCCACCAATATCCATGATAAGGTGCGGCTCCGGGCCCAGCGGTACGGCTTGGCGCACGCCGGCACAAATCAGCTCGGCTTCCCGGTCGCCGGCAATGACTTCTACCCGGATGCCGGTCTGCTCGAAGATGTCCTTTACCAGCTCCGGCCCGTTGGCCGTGACCCGCATAGCGCTGGTAGCCGTGGCGCGCACATCCGTTACTTGGTGCAGCTCCATTTCTTCCTTGAAGCCAGCCAACGTGTGCAGGGCCCGCGCATACGGCTCCGGCGCAATATGTCCCTTACTGATGCCGCCTTCACCAAGCCGCACGCCTACTTTGGTGCGCAACAGTACCACCGGCTGTGCGTGGCGCGCCTCCGGCAGTTCCACAATCAGCAGGTGAAACGTGTTGGTGCCCATGTCGATAAGGGCCAGCCGGCGGTGCGGCGAGTGATGCAGTGAGGACATGGACCAGGATAATAAGGTGGTAGGGTAGTGAGGCAGTAAAGGAAACACTATCGTCCTGCGCTTGCGAAGAACCCTAGTAGGATTTGCGCAATAAGCAGAAAGCAGCCTTGGTAACAGTTCATGCTTAGAGAATAAAGCTCAGGTCGACATGACCTTGTGCATCACCTAAACGAACTAGGTAGCGAACCGGCAGAATGTGCCCAGCGGCAGTTTGCGGGCGGCTTGGTCGTGCAGGTATATTTCCCCGATTTCGCGCTTATCGCGCATGTTCGGGAAGATTTCACCCACTAGATTGTCGAGAATAAGGGCTGAAAATCCCAGCGAGTACAGGTTGACGAGGAAGAAGTGGTCCTGCGGGTCGAGCAGTTCTTTGCAGAGCTTGAGCATTTCGTTAAGCTCGTCTTCCAGCTGCCACTTCTCGCCGTTGGGGCCGCGGCCGTAGGCGGGCGGGTCAAGAATGAGGCCCTGGTACTTGCTGCCGCGCTTCACTTCGCGCCGCACGTATTTCATGGCGTCTTCCACCAGCCAACGCACCCCATCTAGGTTGCTGGCTTCCATGTTGTCGCGGGCCCAGAAATTGACCTGCTTCACCGAATCCAAGTGCGTAACGTCGGCGCCGGCGGCGCGGGCAGCCAGCGTGGCCGCGCCGGTGTAGGCAAACAGGTTGAGCACGCGCGGTACGGCCGCCTTGCGCTTGCGCGTCTGGTTGTAGATGAACTGCCAGTTGGGGTCCTGCTCCGGAAACAGCCCCACATGCTTGAACGACGACATACCCAGCCGAAACCGCAGCTTCAGGCCGTCGGGCCGCTCGTAGCCAATCAGCCACTGTTCAGGTGTACCGGGCTTGATTTTCCATTGTCCTCGTTCCTGGCTGCCTTTCTCACGGGTGAACGTGGCGTTGGCGCGCTGCCATTCTGAAGCCGGCAGATGCGGGTCCCAGATGGCCTGGGGCTCGGGCCGGGCCAGAATGTGCTGGCCGAAACGCTCCAGCTTCTCGAAGTTGCCGGCGTCAATCAGCTCGTAATCGGCCCAGGGGCTCGTGGTCAGAAACGTGTACATAGAACTACTTTTAGGCTGCCGGTAGGCAGGCGGGCAAAGGTACGGCATGGCGCAGTTTCGGCCGGCACCGTATATGGCCATAAAAGAAGCAGACTGAAAATCATGCGCGAAACTCAACGAATAGCAGACCAGTTGCGGCGTGCTTTTGATGGTGATGCCTGGTCGGGGCCTTCACTGCAGGCTACACTAGCCGGAACGTCGGCCGCACAAGCCGCGGCGCACCCACTGGCCGGCGTGCACAGCATCGGGGAGTTAGTGCGACACTTGGCCACGTGGGCTGGCACCGTGGCTTGGCGTGTGGAGCAACAGCAGCAAACGCCGCTTACCAATGAGGATTGGCCGGCTTTTGCAACGGACCCCGATGAAAGGCAGTGGCAGCAGGCACAGCAGGAACTCCAAAGTGCCCACCAACGGTTACTAGCTGCCACCGAGTTCCTGACTGATACTTCGCTGGAAACCAAAGTGTTGCAAGCAGGCGGCTCCGAAGTGACGCTTTATGTGCTGCTGCATGGTAGTGCGCAACACTACCTTTACCACGCCGGCCAGATTGCCTTGCTGCGCAAATTTCTCTGATTACACCTCTGCTTCCGTGACGCTTCCCTTCTTCAAATACCAAGGCACCGGCAACGATTTCGTGATGATGGACGACCGTTCTCATCAGTTCGACGAAACCAACCACACGCTGGTGCGCCACCTCTGCGACCGGCGCCGCGGTATCGGGGCCGACGGGCTGATTCTGCTCCGCCAGCATCCGCAGTACGATTTTGAGATGGTGTATTTCAATGCCGACGGCTACTTGGGCTCTATGTGCGGCAACGGTGGGCGCTGCACCGTGGCGTTTGCGCGGCAGTTGGGCGTCATCAAAACCGACACCACATTTCTGGCCGCCGATGGCCCCCATAAGGCCCGGATAGATGCCGACGGGACCGTGCACCTGCGCATGCAAGACGTGCTGGGCCAGCAGGAAATAGAAGACTGCGGCGTGTTTCTGGATACTGGCTCGCCCCATTTGGTGCGTTTTCAACCCGCCAGTACCCTTGCTGAGCTTGATGTGTTTTCGGAAGGCCGCTCCATTCGCTACAATGAGCGTTTCCGGGAAAAAGGCACTAACGTAAATTTCGTGGAAGCTCCGGCTATAGCTGGCCAGCCCTGGCAGGTGCGCACCTACGAGCGGGGCGTAGAAGACGAAACCCTGAGCTGCGGCACCGGTGTCACGGCAGTGGCATTGGCAGCTTCGCGGCGCGGCGCGGCCAGCCCCGTGCACCTGCGCACGCCTGGCGGCGACCTGCGCGTTACGTTTGAGGCGCACCCCGACGGTACCTTCACAAACATATTCCTCAGCGGCCCTGCCACGCGGGTCTTTGAAGGGAAGGTGGAGGTATAAGCCAATCTGCTGCCGATTCTGAAATGAGGGCGTACGTCCTGCTTTCCTCTTGCGCTTATGCTCCGTTCCGACTTGGTTTTCCTGCGCCCATTGGAAGCCGAAGACCTAGAATTTCTGTACGCGCTGGAAAATGATCCGGCCGTGTGGAGCGTGTCGGATACGCTGGCGCCGGTGTCGCGCTACACGTTGCGGCAGTACCTCGACAATGCCGCTGCCGACTTTCATGAAGTGCGGCAATTGCGGCTGGTACTGTGTGCCACCGCTACGCAGGAGGCAGTCGGAACCCTCGATCTATTCGGGTTTGAGCCGTTGCACCAACGGGCCGGGGTGGGTATCATGGTGATGAGCCGGCACCAAAGGCAGGGGTATGCCCGAGCGGCGCTGGAGCTGCTGCAGCTCTATGCCCGGCAGGTATTGCGGCTGCACCAGTTGCACTGCACCATAGCTGCTGATAATACTGCCAGTTTACAGCTATTTAAGGCTGCTGGTTACAAGCGAGTAGGAGTGAGGCTGGAGTGGTTGCGTACGGCCGACGGCTGGCAGAACGCCGTGGAAATGCAGCAGTTACTGTGATAGCACAGTTGAGCTATTGGTTTTAGTGAACGAATGCCATTGTAATTAGCGTTAGCTCGTCAATATCCTTTTAAATACCCGGGCGTATAGGGTATTGTGTGTGCCAGCTAGTAGTTGCCTCTCGCGGGCAACTGGGCTTCATGTTACATCCATCTCTACTCCAATTATGCCGCTGACTCCGCCAGTGGGCTCGAAGGACTATGCCTTTGATCCTGAACCAGCTACCACTTCCGTTTCTGACGCTTCTGCTGTACCTCTCCGCTCCGCTCTACCCGATTTAGTTTGTTTTGCCCATTTGCACTGGGACTTTGTGTGGCAACGTCCGCAACACCTGATGTCGCGCTTTGCACAACAGGGTCGGGTTTTTTATGTGGAAGAAGCGTTTTTCCACAACGATGATCTGATTGAGCCGCATATAGAAGTGAAAGAGCGCCAACACGGCCTGAAAGTACTGGTCGTGCACCTGCCTGCCCGTCTGCGCACCGATGAAGCGGCTGCCGAGCAGGTTCAGTTTGAAGTGCTGAGCCGTTATTTTGATGAGCAGGGCGTCGACAACTTTATCGGCTGGTACTACACACCCATGGCATTGGGCAAGTCGCGCTTTTTCCAGCCGTCCCTGACCGTGTATGACTGCATGGATGAGCTGGCCGCTTTCAAGTTTGCGCCCCCCGCACTGCGGGAGCGTGAGCAAGAGCTGTTTGCAAAAGCAGATTTGGTATTCACTGGCGGCCACACACTCTACGAAGCCAAGCGCCAGCAGCACCCCGATGCCCATCCGTTTCCGAGTAGTATCGACAAAGACCATTTCGGACAGGCACGTGGCGAAATGACTGAACCTGCCGACCAGGCTGGCATTGCCTCTCCCCGCGTTGGCTTTTTTGGGGTAGTAGATGAGCGGCTTGATATTGAGCTGCTGGGACAACTGGCCGACGCGCACCCGGAATGGCAGTTCGTCATCATCGGGCCGGTGGTCAAGATTGATCCGGCCACATTGCCGAGCCACCCCAACATCCATTACCTCGGCGGCAAAGACTACCAGGAACTACCTGCCTACCTGCGGGGTTGGGATGTAGCTACGCTGCTATTCGCCGACAACGAAAGCACTAAGTTCATTTCGCCCACCAAAACGCCGGAGTACTTAGCTGCCGGCCGGCCGGTCGTCAGCACCCCCATCCGCGACGTGGTGCGCCCATATGGTGAGCTGAACCTCGTTCAGATTGCCGCTACCGCCGATGAGTTCGGCCAGGCCATTGACAAGGCCCTTACGCAAACCCGCGACGCCGACTGGCAGCGCCGCACCGACGAGTATCTGGCTACTATCTCCTGGGACCTGACCTGGGAGCAGATGGTAGACCTCATGCAAAGCCGCCTTCAGGCTAAAACTACGGCTGCGCCCGGCGCTGCTGCTTCCACAGTGTCTGTTTCCTGATTCTTCTTTCTATCAACCACAACACGCTTAAAACTATGTTTGATTACCTGATTGTTGGGGCCGGTTTTGCCGGTAGCGTGCTGGCGGAACGGCTGGCTACCCGTTCGAATAAGAAAGTTCTCGTTGTGGATAAGCGCAGCCATATTGCCGGCAACGCCTACGACCATTACAACGAGGAAGGCATCCTGGTCCATAAGTATGGTCCGCATATCTTCCATACCAACTCGAAAGACGTATTCGAGTACCTCTCTAATTTTACTGATTGGCGCCCCTACGAGCACCGCGTGCTGGCTTCCGTAGACGGACAGCTGGTGCCCATGCCCATCAACCTCGACACCATCAACAAGCTCTATGGCCTCTCGTTGAATAGCTTTGAGGTAGAGCAGTTTCTGGAGTCGCTGGCCGAGGAGGTGCCCGTTATCCGCACTTCCGAAGATGTGGTAGTGAGTAAGGTAGGGCGGGAGTTGTACGAGAAGTTCTTCCGCAACTACACGCGCAAGCAGTGGGGCATGGACCCGTCGGAGCTGGACAAGTCCGTGACGAGCCGCGTGCCTACACGCACCAACCGCGACGACCGGTATTTCACCGATACCTACCAGGCCATGCCGCTACACGGCTACACCCGCATGTTCGAGCGGATGCTGGACCATCCCAACATCAAGGTGATGCTCAACACCGACTACCACGACATCATCGACTTCATTCCCTTTAAGGAAATGATTTTCTCGGGGCCGGTAGACGAGTATTTCGACTTCAAATACGGCAAGCTGCCCTACCGCTCCCTGGAGTTCAAGCACGAAACTCTGAACCAGGAAAGCTACTTGGCAGCTCCCGTCGTGAACTATCCCAACGACAACCTCTACACGCGCATCACCGAGTTTAAGGCCCTAACCGGCCAGAAACACCCCAAAACGGCCATCGTGTATGAGTACCCGAAAGCCGAAGGCGACCCATACTATCCTGTGCCACGCCTCGAAAACGCTGAGCTGTACAACAAGTACAAGAAGCTGGCTGACGAAACTCCAAATGTACATTTTGTGGGCCGCTTGGCTACCTACAAGTACTACAACATGGACCAGGTAGTGGCACAAGCTCTCACGCTCTACAAAAAGCTGACAGAGAAGAGCGAAGAAGCTGTAAAAGCGAAAAAGCCTGCTATTACGGGCTCCGCTTCCATCATGGATAAGCTGGTGCCGCGCGACCCGGCCAAGGAGTAGAAGAAATGCTCTGACAAGCAGCGCACTGCCATAAAAGGCACACAGTTCTGCTTTTCCTCTTCCTGCCTGCCAAGTTCGCCGCTTTCCGAAACCCCGCACACTCTTTGAGGTAGCGGGGTTTCGTTGTTTCGGGGGTCGGGGCGACGTAAGGCGGTCTTTCGCCGGGAATTTCCCGGAAAACCCCTTAAATTTGAGGTACGCCCCGGCGTTTCAGTTAAAAATAAACAGCATGTTTGACTTTCTAGGGAAAACCGTCGCCAAGATTTTCGGAACGAAATCGGACCGGGACTTGAAGGAGATTATCCCCTACGTGGCGCTCGTAAACGCCGAATATGCCAAACTGGCACAACTCTCCGACGACCAGCTGCGCGAGCACACCAACGAGGTACGCGCCCGCATTGATGAGCGTCTGAAAAGCATCGACGACCAGATTGCCGGCCTGCACGCCCGTGTCAACGAGGACACGACGCTTGACATCGGGCAGAAAGAGCAGCTCTTCGATCAGATTGATGAGCTGGAAAAGCAGCGCAATAAAGATCTGGAAGTGGTGCTGATGGAGGTGCTGCCTGCTGCCTTTGCTACAGTGAAGGAAACGGCCCGCCGCTACAAGGAAAACGGCCAGTTGGTGGTAACCGCCACCGATTACGACCGGGAGTATTCCAAGCGCAAAAAGAACGTCACCATCGACGGCGACAAAGCCATCTGGAGCAACAAGTGGTTGGCGGCCGGTGCCGAAATCACCTGGGACATGGTACACTACGACGTCCAGATCATCGGGGGCGTGGTGCTGCACCAAGGCAAGATTTCGGAAATGGCAACGGGTGAAGGCAAGACTCTCGTTTCGACGCTGCCGGCCTTCCTGAACGCACTGTCCAAGCGCGGTGTGCACTTGGTAACCGTCAACGATTACTTGGCCAAGCGTGACTCGGAGTGGAATGCGCCGCTGTTCGAATTCCACGGCATCACCGTAGACTGCATCGACAAGCACCAGCCCAACACCGACGCTCGTCGCGCCGCCTACGCCGCCGACATTACCTACGGCACCAACAACGAATTCGGCTTCGACTACCTGCGCGACAACATGGCCCGCGAAACCGGCGAGCTGGTGCAGCGCAAGCACCACTACGCCATGGTGGATGAAGTGGACTCCGTGCTGATTGACGATGCCCGGACGCCGCTCATCATCTCCGGTCCGGTGCCCCGCGGCGACGTGCACGAGTTCTACCAACTCAAGCCCCGCATTCAGCGCCTCGTAGACGAGCAGAAGAAGCTGGTGCAGCAGTACTTGGTAGAGGCCCGCAAAGGCATCAAAGAAGGCAAAGAAGGCCCAAAGGAGGGCGAAGCCGGCCTCGCGCTGTTCCGCGCCTACCGCGGCCTGCCTAAGAGCAAGCCGCTCATCAAGTTCCTGTCGGAAACGGGCATGCGCGCCATTCTGCAGAAGGTGGAAAACCACTATCTCGCCGACAACTCGCGCCAGATGCCGCAGGCCGACATGCCGCTGTTCTTCACGATTGACGAGAAGAACAACCAGATTGAGCTGACCGAGAAAGGCATTGACCTGATTACGGCGCAGGGCGAAGACCCGCAGCTGTTCATCATGCCCGACATCGGGGTGGCCATTGCTGAAATCGAGAAAAGCACCACGCTCAAGGACGACGAAAAACTGCACCAGAAGGAACATCTGATGCAGGAATATCAGGAGAAGAGTGAGCGGGTACACACCGTGAATCAGCTGCTGAAAGCCTACACCCTGTTTGAGCGCGACGACCAGTACATCCTGACCGACGACGGCAAGGTGAAAATCGTGGATGAGCAGACGGGCCGTGTGATGGAAGGCCGCCGCTACTCCGACGGTCTGCACCAAGCCATTGAGGCCAAGGAAAACGTGCGCGTGGAAGACGCCACCCAGACCTACGCCACCGTGACGCTGCAGAACTACTTCCGCATGTACCACAAGCTGGGCGGCATGACGGGTACGGCCGAAACCGAAGCCGGCGAGTTCTGGGACATCTACAAGCTCGACGTCGTCGTTATTCCGACCAACCGCGGCATCCAGCGCAAAGACGAGCACGACAAGGTCTACAAGACTGTGCGCGAGAAATACAACGCCGTAGCCGAGGAAATCCAGACGCTGGTGCAAGCTGGCCGTCCGGTGCTGGTAGGTACCACGAGCGTGGAAATTTCGGAACTGGTGAGCCGTATGCTCAACCTGCGCAAGATTCCGCACCAAGTACTGAACGCCAAGCAGAACCAGCGCGAAGCCGAAATTGTGGCCGGCGCCGGCTACCCTGGTACCGTTACCATTGCCACCAACATGGCCGGCCGTGGTACCGACATCAAGCTGAAGGAAACCTCTAAAGAATCGGGTGGCTTGGCCATTATCGGTACGGAGCGCCACGAAAGCCGCCGCGTAGACCGGCAGCTGCGGGGCCGCGCCGGCCGCCAAGGTGACCCGGGTTCTTCGCAGTTCTTCGTAAGCCTTGAGGACAACCTGATGCGCCTGTTCGGCTCCGACCGGATTGCCAAGCTCATGGACCGCATGGGTCTGGAGGAAGGCGAGGTAATTCAGCACTCGATGATTACCTCCTCGATTGAGCGCGCGCAGAAGAAGGTGGAAGAAAACAACTTCGGCCAGCGCAAGCGCCTGCTCGAGTACGATGACGTGATGAACGCCCAGCGCGAAGTGGTGTACAAGCGCCGCCGCAACGCCCTGTTCGGTGAGCGTCTGGAGCTGGACGTATGGAACATGATTTACGACGTAGCCGAGGACATTGTGGCTAGCCACAAGATTTCCAACGACTACGAAGACTTCAAGCTGGCCATCATCCGCGTGTACGGCTACGATACCTACATAACGGAAGCCGAAATGAAGAGCATGGCGGCCGGCCCGCTGGCCCAAAAGCTCTACGATGAGGCGCTGGGCTACTACCACAGCAAGAATGACCACATTGCCAGCAACGCAATGCCGCTCATCAACAGCCTGCTGGAACAGAATGCCCCCTTCGAAAACGTGGCGGTGCCCTTCACTGATGGCCGCAAGCAGGTGTCGGCGGTAGCTGGTCTGCGCCGCGCCCAGGCCACGAGTGGTCATGAAATCATCCGGAGCATGGAGAAAGCCGTGGTTTTGTCGACTATCGACACGGCCTGGACCCAGCACCTGCGCCAGATGGATGACCTGAAACAGGTGGTGCAAAATGCCGTGTACGAGCAGAAAGATCCGCTGCTGGTGTACAAGTTCGAGAGTTTTGAGCTGTTCAAAGGCATGATTGGCAAGGTCAACGAAGACACCCTGTCGTTCCTGTTCCGCGCCGATATTCCGGTGCAGGGCGGCGCGCAGGGCACCGACGAGTCGGAGTTCTATATCGAAGACGAGCTGCCTACGCCGGCCCCTATGCCCAAGCTGAAGGCCGAGAAGGAAGTATCGTCGGTGTCGTTGGGCGCTGGCCCAGAAGACCTGGACCAGTCGGCCGCCGAGCCGCTGGTGAAGCAGACGCCGGCCCGCTCGCAGAAAGTGGCCAACCGCAACGAGAAGGTGACCGTGCAGTACATGGACGGCCGCATCGTGAGCGACGTGAAATATAAAACTGTAGAAGACGACCTGCTCAACAACCGCTGCGTGCTGGTAGACGAAGCGTAGTTTTCTTCTGATTTAGTAGCTTGAGGCAGTGGCAGACGACATTCGTCTGCCACTGTTTTTTTGTGGCGCGCTGCTTGCTCCGTCGGCGCTTTCTACCTTTGCCTCACCTATGAATCTCGCTCCTTATATCGACCACACACTGCTGCGGCCCGAGGCCACGCCGGCCCAGATTCGGCAACTGTGCCAGGAAGCGGCCGCGCAGCAGTTTGCCAGCGTATGTGTGCCGCCCTGCTACGTGCGGCTAGCCACCGAAACTCTGCACGGCAGCGGCGTGCCGGTCTGTACTGTCATCGGGTTTCCGCTGGGCTATTCGCTGGCCAAAGTGAAGTTCTTCGAAGCGCATCTGGCGTTGGCCGATGGCGCTACGGAACTAGACATGGTGATAAACGTGGGCGCGCTGAAAGCTGGCGAACTGGCGGAAGTAGAGGAGGAAATAGGGCAGTTGGCCGAGCTATGCCACTTTCGGGGCGCTATTATGAAAGTGATAATCGAAACGGCGCTGCTGACAGATGAGGAAATTGTGACGGCGTGCCGACTGTGTGCCGAAGCCGGAGCCGACTTCGTGAAGACGTCCACAGGCTTTGCCAGCCGGGGCGCTTCGGTAGCTGATATTACGCTGATGCGCCAGTCGTTGCCAGACAGTATCCGTATCAAGGCAGCTGGCGGGATTCGTACGCGGGCTGCGGCTCTGGCGCTGGTAGCGGCCGGTGCCGACCGACTCGGCTCGTCCAACAGTCTGGCTTTGCTTCAAGAAGATGATGAAACCCTACCTGCGTAACGTGCTGCTGTTTTCTGCTTTTCTGGCCCTTGGGGCGTGTGCGGCTACCGCGCCAGCCTCCACCGGCACCACGGCCCCCGTCGATACGGCTAAAACGAAGCCTGCCCAGCCACTACCCGCCGAAGACCTAGGCCGCTACCGGCCGGTATTTGTGGCACCGAAGGAGGTGGCCGCTCCGGTGACAAAACCGGCGGTAGCACCCACCAACCACGTAAACCCGCAGATTGAGCAACGCCTCCGCGACCAGGCGTACACCAACCAGAACGTGAAATATGCGCAGGGCTACCGCATTCTAGCCTACGTGGGGCTGGAGCGCGACAAGGCCATGAGTATCCGCCGCTCCGTCATCAGCCGCTACCCCGACGAAACCGATTACCTCACATTCAAACAACCCGTATTTCGCCTCTATATCGGCGACTACCTCACGCGCCTCGATGCCGAGCAAGCCATGTTGCGCATCCGGCCGCTGGCCCCGAAAGCCGAGCTGGAATCAGCACAGGTTGTACTGAACAAAACTGCGTTTTAGCCGTGGCTACCATTCGGGAGTTGCAGTGGGAGGAGCTGGACCTGTTGCAGGCGCTGGAAATAGTACCCGTAGACAACGATAACGGAGGTATCGAGTGTCGGGTAGACCAGCAAAACCTCACGCTGCACCTGACGCTGTGGCCCTACGCTGGCGTGGTAGACCTGACGCTAGTGGAACAAAGCAGCAAAGCAGTTTTGCTGGATTTCACGGTAGCCGTGCGCGGCCGCATCCGCTACAACAACGACAAGCGTGGCCAGTATCTGGAGTTTCCGGATTGCGTGCTGGTGAGCCGCATTTCCGTCTCCTCAGAGCAGGACGAGGCCGCTTTCAGTCCCAACACGTTTGGCCGGCCCATGCTGGTTGCCATTCATCCGCGCCTGAGCGTACTATTCGAGTAGGCGCGTTTTTTCTGACTATGCAACATCTTCTGTCCCGCATCAAGACCCTGGCCGCCGAGCATGCCGCCGATACAGTGGCGTTGCGCCAGCACCTGCACGCCCATCCCGAGTTGTCGTTTGAGGAGCACAACACCGTGGCCTTCGTGACAGAGCAGCTGCGTAAGATGGGCCTCAAGCCCCAACCCATTGCCAACACCGGCGTGGTAGCGCTTATCGAAGGCCGCAACCCCGGCACCCGCACCGTGGCGCTGCGCGCTGATATGGATGCTCTGCCCATTACGGAGCAGAATGAGGTGCCCTACAAATCCACGAACCCCGGCGTGATGCACGCCTGCGGCCACGATGTACACACCTCATCGTTGCTGGGGGCGGCCCGCATTCTGACGGAGCTGAAAGACGAGTTTGAAGGGACCGTGAAGCTGATGTTTCAGCCCGGCGAAGAGAAACTGCCCGGCGGTGCTTCGCTCATGATTCAGGAAGGCG
The DNA here is from genome assembly GCF_014250515.1 of Hymenobacter sediminicola. Lineage (NCBI taxonomy): Bacteria > Pseudomonadati > Bacteroidota > Cytophagia > Cytophagales > Hymenobacteraceae > Hymenobacter > Hymenobacter sediminicola. Next base: position 861,693 of record NZ_CP060202.1, read on the forward strand.
TACTCGAAAACCCCAAACCAGCCAGCGTACTGGGCCAGCACGTATTCCCGATGCTGCCGGCCGGCCAGATTGGTATCCGGCCGGGGCGCTACATGGCCAGCACCGACGAGCTGTATCTGACCGTGCGTGGCAAAGGGGGCCACGGCGCCATGCCTGAAATGAACCTCGACCCAGTGTTGGTAGCCGCCCACATTATTGTGGCCGCGCAGCAGCTGGTGAGCCGCCGCGCCAATCCCAAGCTGCCCACGGTGCTGTCGTTCGGCAAAGTCATTGCCAACGGTGCCACCAACGTCATTCCGAACGAAGTATACCTGGAAGGCACGTTCCGGACGCTGAACGAGGAGTGGCGCAATGAAGCCCACGGCCACCTGCGCCGCCTCTGCGAAGGCCTGGCCGACGCTATGGGCGCGACGTGCGAGCTGGAAATCCGGCGCGGCTACCCGTATCTGGAGAACGAGCCTAAGCTCACGGCGCGGGTCCGGGAGGCGGCCGAACAATATCTGGGCGCTGAAAACGTAATTGAGCTGGACCAGTGGATGGCGGCCGAGGATTTCGCCTACTTCTCACAAGCCGCTGATGCCTGTTTCTACCGCCTCGGTACGCGTGCTCAGGATGGCCGCTTCGCCTCGTCGGTGCATACGCCTACCTTCGATATCGAGCCCCAAGCCCTAGAAACGGGCCCCGGCCTGATGGCTTGGCTTACGCTGCAGGAGTTGGCCGTTCACTAAGACTGTCTAATTTTTACTTCCTATTGCTCCGATGTCGTATCGTCTTTGCCTGCTATTAGCCGCTTGCGGCCTGCTTTGCACCACTACTGCTACCGCCCAGCGCCGCTACCACCGCGACCTGATTGTCATTCCTGAGTTGCAAGCCGAGTGGGCATTGAAAGGCAATGATTACATCGTCACTTCCTTCAATCTTCGTAGCCTGACCGGTCCATCCAGCCCGGGCGGTACGTTCGCCGGCGCGCAGCTCTTCGCTGGCTACGAGCACTGGCTGTCCGAAAAGTGGAGCTGGGGGCCTACGCTCCGGCTACAGGGCGGCGACTTGATTGGGTTTGCGGGAGAAGGGTTAGGCTTGGCCGGCGAAATATCGGCGGGCGCGTTGTTGCGCCACACCGGTACTATCGGCTCATTCCGCTTCAGCCAGCGGCTGGGCGTGGAATACAGCGTACCGCTAGATGAGTACATCGAAGACCGCGCCCTGTCGCGCCTACGCCTGGAGGTGGACCGGCTGTTTCCGCTAACTGAAAAAATGGTACTACGCCCACGCATTGCCTACGAAGCTGCAGCCTACGTGCGCCTGCAGCGCGACGAAACCGACCTGAAAGAGCGGGTAATCGACTACGGAACACTACGCGGGGAAATTGGCTGGCGCGTGTCGCCGCGCTTCGATGTGACGCCGTGGCTGGCCTCTCAAACCATATACTATAATGCGCTGCCGCAGTACAATTCCGATGGGGTAGAAGTAAGCGGCGGCCGTTCCAATCTGGTCGGTCCGGTAGCTGGCTTGGATGTGCGCTTCACATTCCTGGGCAAAAACGCCTCCGTTGAACGCCAACAGCTTCCCACGCAACACTAATCCTTTACCAACAGCCTGTTTTGAGGCTTCTATTTGGTGCATTTCTATGTGTGAGGCGTAGAGAGTGACCTTTTGTCTGATTGCAAAAAGTGAGATTGGGGCTGATGAGTGCTGGTTTGTTAGATTCGGGTAAGTTGTAGCAGTAGTAGACTAAGTTCGATAAAGACATTTTGTCTGCTTTGGATCGTATTTTTGTGTTGGTACAGATTTTATGGAGTAACAGTGTGCCCATCGGGCATTATTTCAACTTCTGACTCCAACTAAAAACATCTGTACCCATGGCAACTCTGCTGTATAACAATCGTCCTGCTTTGCGTCCGTCACGTGCTTTCAACTCCGTGCTAAACGAAATGCTGCGCGACACACTACCCATCACCAATCAGCCGTCTAAGGTGTTTAACCCGGCCGCCGATGTGCTGGAATCGGAGCAGGGATTTGAACTGCAACTCGCGCTGCCCGGCGTAGCAAAAGAGGATGTGAAAATCGACTTTCAGGAAGGTCAGCTAATTATCAGCGGTGAGCGGAAAGCGCCGGAAGCCACCGAAAACGCCCCCAAATTTCACCGCGCCGAAACCGGCTACGGCAGCTTCTCCCGGAGCTTCCGCCTACCCGATACCGTGGATGTAACCGCTATTGGCGCTGAACTGACGGATGGGATTCTTCGCGTAAGCTTGCCTTTTGACAGCAAAAAAGTGACGAAACACCATATCGAAGTGCGCTAAACCCTACGGGTTCTGAAAAAAGGCATCCGTCTGGGTGCCTTTTTTGTTGGCTCGCGTGTTGCTAGAGAACATGCACGAGCCCAAGCGCAGATTGTAGCCTTTCTGTCGACTAACCGGCTCTACTCATCGACCTGATGCAACCAGATACCAACTGACTCGCATCTTTCGTTTCAGGAAGCGCACGACATGTGCGTTTCATCTTGTTTTGTAAATTCGGTCATCTTCTTTTTCCCTTCATTATCATTTCTTACCCATGCAAGCAAAACAAATGATGCTCGGTCTGCTCGGTTCCGCCGTATTGGGTGGTGGCGTGGCAGTGGGTGGGTACAAGCTGCTGGAACCAGAGCGCGCCAACGCGCCTCAGGTAGTAGCCGCTGACCCCAACATACGGTACACGAGTGAGCTGCGCAGCAGCAATTACGTGGTGCCCGAAGGCCTCAACTTTACGGCTGCAGCTGCGTCCGTGACGCCGGCCGTGGTACACGTCATGACGGAATATGCCCCGAAGGCCAGCCAGAGCGGCGGTGCCCGCATGGACCCGTTTCTGCGCCAGTTCTTCGGCGACGAGTTTGAGCAGTATCAGCAGCCCCAGCGTGGCCCACAGCAGGGTTCCGGCTCGGGTGTTATCATTGCTGCCAACGGCTACATCGTCACGAACAACCACGTAATTGACAAGGCCGACAAGATTGAGGTGGTGATGGACGACAAACGCAAGTTTGAAGCTGAGTTAGTCGGCACCGACCCCACCACCGACCTGGCCCTGCTGAAAGTGAAAGCCGATAACCTGCCTTTCATTCGCTACGGCAATTCTGACCAGGTGAAAGTTGGGGAGTGGGTGTTGGCCGTTGGCAACCCCTTCAATCTGAACTCCACGGTTACGGCCGGTATTATTTCGGCAAAGGGACGTAACATCAACATTCTGCGCGACCAGCAAGGCATGGGTATTGAGTCGTTTCTGCAGACGGATGCTGTGGTGAACCCTGGCAACTCTGGTGGTGCCCTCGTGAACCTGAATGGTGACCTGATTGGCATTAACTCGGCCATTGCTTCGCAGACCGGCTCGTTTGTAGGCTATTCCTTCGCTGTGCCCAGCTCCATCGTGAGCAAGGTGATAGACGACTTGCTGAAGTATAAAGTGGTGCAGCGCGCTCTGCTAGGAGTGCAGATCCGGGAAGTAGATGCCACGCTGGCCTCGGAGAAGAAGCTGAACTCGCTGAGTGGCGTTTATATCATGGGCCTGAGCAAAAACAGCTCGGCGGCTGATGCCGGCTTGAAAGAAGGCGACATCATCACCGAAATTAACGGTGCCAAGGTCAATACGTCGTCGCAGCTGCAGGAGCAGGTAGCCCGCTTCCGCCCCGGCGACAAAATCAAGGTGACCTACCTGCGCGGCAGCGACACCCGCACGGCTTCGGCCACGCTGCGCAACTCCACCGGCACCACCGACATCATTCGGGAAGAGCTGGCGAAGGCCATCAAATACGAAGGCGCGACGCTAGCTCCGGTGACGAAGCAGGAAATGAACAAATTGGGCCTGGAAGGTGGCGCCAAAATCAGCGGCATTAAGGGCTCCAACTTCCGCGAAACCGGCATCGACGACGGCTTTATCATCACCCGCATCGACAAGAACAAAGTGACTAAGCCACAGGACGTGCAGCAGTTTCTGGAAGCAGCCAAAGAAACCCAGGGCGCGCTGGTAGAAGGCGTGTACCCCGACGGCCGCAAAGCCTACTACCCAATCGGACAGGCTGAGTAAATAATTGCCTCAATCATGAAAAAGCCCCCGCCTTTCTGGTGGGGGCTTTTTTGTTGAGTATGAGGGAGTAGGCTAGCGGATTTCAGATTTTACAGCGAAAGCAGACAAGCCGGAATTATAGTGGCAACGTTGCCGGCAACGTTGTCGGCAACGATTGCACAAATAAAGGCAGCCAGCGAAGGATAAGCCGGCCGGCACAGGCAGTAATATCGTGGTAGTTCGATGGTGGCAGGGTTGCCGGTGGGCCAATGAGCCACGCCGCCGCCTGTGCCGTCGCCGAGCCAATTCCCACTTCTACCGTTCTGTTTCATGTCGAGATTTTACGCCGCTCACCTCTGGCAAAGAGGTGGTCTGGCACTATTGGCCGTTCTCACGGCGGCCAGTGCCCAGGCCCAGGTGCCCTCCTTTCCCAGCGCCGAGGGCGCGGGCAAATTCACGTCCGGCGGCCGGGGCACGGTGGCGGTGCCTACCACGGTATTTGAGGTAACTAATCTCAACGACGACAACCTGCCCGGAAGCCTGCGTTACGCGCTTACTACCGCTGCCACGCATCGCACCATTGTATTTCGGGTTTCGGGCACCATTCATCTGCTGTCAGAATTGCGCGTAACTCGCGCCAATACCACCATTGCGGGCCAGACGGCCCCCGGCGACGGTATCTGCCTAGCCGACTATCCCTTCACCATCAGCGCCGACAACGTCATCATTCGGTTTGTGCGCTTCCGGATGGGCGACAAAAACCAAAACCAGGGCATGGTGAATGGCAGCGGTAGCGGTGATGCTTTCGGCGGCCTGAGCCGTAAAAACATTATGGTGGACCATTGCACCATGAGCTGGTCGTCGGATGAGGCCTGCACGCTCTACCGCGGCGACAGCACGACGCTGCAGTGGAACCTCATTAGTGAGCCCCTGGACTACTCTTACCACTTCGAAACCGGCGACACCGACTTTGAACGGCACGCTTATGGCGGCATCTGGGGCGGGCGCACGGCCTCGTTCCACCACAACCTGCTGGCCCATATGCGCGGCCGTATGCCGCGCTTTGATGGCAGCCGCAACCTGACGCCCAACACCGCCGGCCAGGAAAACGCCGATTTCCGCAACAACGTCATCTATAACTGGGCCAGCTACAACGTGAACGGTGGCGAAGGTGGCAACTACAACATCGTCAACAACTACTACAAGTCGGGGCCGTCTACGCCTACCAGTTCCTCGAGCGGCGTGCCGATTCGGAGCGAGGTGCTGAACCCGTACAAGCAGACTTCTTCGCCGGTACTGCCCTACGGCAAGTTCTATCTGACCGGCAACTACGTGGATGGCTACCCGGCCGTGACGGCCCGCAACTGGCTGGGCGTGGTGATGAGCGGCGGTACCCGCGCCGATACGGCCCAAGCCAAGGTAACGACGCCTTTCCCGCTGCCCGCCGTGCCTACGCACACGGCCCTTGATGCCTACACAGCCGTGCTGCAGAAGGCTGGCTGCGTGCTGCCCACCCGCGACGCACTGGACCAGCGCATTGTGCAGGATGTTATCAACCGCACGGGCAGCCTGATTGATGTGCAAGGTGGCTTCCCGCACGGCACGCCCTACGCGCAGACTACCGGCTCTTGGCCCGTACTCAACTCGTTGCCGGCCCCTACGGACACCGACCACGATGGCATGCCCGATGCTTGGGAGCTGGCCAACGGCCTCAACCCCAACAACGCCGCTGACCGCAACAACCGGGGCGCTTCGGGCTACACAGCCCTTGAAAACTACCTGAACGGCCTGACGGCAACCGTGCTGTCGGCTCCGGCCACAGTAGCGGCTACCGCGCTGCAGCTGTACCCGAACCCGGCGCAGGAGCAGCTTATGCTGGCTCATCCGCAGGCCGCCCGTGGCGCGCAGGTGCAGGTATATAGCCTGGTGGGGCAACTGTTGACGACCGTGCCCGTCGAGCCCGGCTCGCTGGAAACGCAGGTATCCACGGCGGCTCTGGCGCCTGGTAGCTACCTGCTCCATTACACCGACGGTGCCGTGCGCCTTTCGGCCCGTTTTGGCCGGCAGTAGCACCGCCTTATAGTACAGGAGCCGGCCTATCAGGTCGGCTCTTGGGCTTTTAAGCCCTGATTTCGCTGCTCTTTCTTACCCAAAATTCCCACTATATGTCCAACACTTTTACGCTTAGAGGCTGGCTCATGACCTGTTGTGTCGTGCTGCTCAGCGTGCTCGGGAACCGGGCTTTTGCCTACGATGTGGTAGTCGCCAAAGACGGGACCGGCAACTTCACTACTGTGCAGGCCGCCATCAATGCCGCGCCTACGGGCCGCACTACAGCCTACACCATCTTCATCAAAAACGGCCGCTACAAAGAGAAAATAGCGGTGCCCAGCAACAAGCCGTTTCTGCAGCTGGTGGGCGAGAGTGTAGCCAATACCATTCTCACCTACGATGACGGTGCCAGCACGCCCGCCCCTGGCGGCGGTACCATCGGTACCCAGAACTCCGCCAGCTTCAGCATCAGCGCCGACGACTTCTCGGCCCTGAATATCACCTTCGAAAATTCCTTTGGGGACGGCTCGCAGGCGGTGGCTGTGCTGGTGAATGCCGACCGCGCCGCCTTCAAAAACTGCCGCTTCCTCGGCAACCAGGACACACTCTACACTAAAGGCAACGGCACGCCCCGCCACTACTTCCGCGACTGTTACATTGACGGCAACGTGGACTTCATCTTTGGCAGCTCGGTGGCGCTGTTCGAAAACTGCGTGGTGTATGCCAAGGCCCGCACCTCTACCGGCAGCTCGTTTATCACGGCTGCCAACACGCCCGCTGGCCAGACCTACGGCTACGTGTTCAAGAAAACCAAGCTACCGGCCAACACTGGCGGCACCCTCTACTATCTGGGCCGGCCGTGGCAGAACTCTACCGGCAGTTCACCGCTGTCCAACAACAAAACCGTGTTCATCAGCAGCACGGTGGGCGCCAACCTCCTGCAGCCGGCTGGCTGGGTAACCTGGGATGCGGGCACCAACACCAGCCTCATCACCTACGCCGAATTCCGGAGCCGTTACTACTCCGGCAACCTGATGCCCACGACTTCGCGCGTGTCTTGGTCGCAGCAGCTGACCCCAGCCGATACGGCCATCTACAACCGCAGCGCCATGTTTGGCACCTGGGACCCGTGCACGGTGGCCACCGGCTTCTGCGCCAGCACCACGCCTGATATTGCGGTTTCTAACCTGCGGGCCGTGAAAGGTGCCACGCAGGCTACTATCAGCTGGAACATCAGCTGGGCCATGGATCAGATCAAGTATGAACTGTTCCGCTCCGCCGATAACACCACGTTCAGCAAAGTGTATGAGGTGACGGCCGCTACCGACTCGCTCGTAAACTTCCAGACCACCGATGCGCTGCCGGCCGCCGGCACGGCCTACTACTATTACATCCGCGCCTCGAAAGCCGGCCTGACCACGCATACCACCGAGACCATTCAGGTTTCGAGCATCCAGACGCTGACTGCAACCGGCACGCTGGGGGCTTTCACGCAGTATGCCGGCACTCCTTCCGCTACGCAGAGCTACAGCCTGAGCGGCGCCAACCTTACCGGCAACGTGACCGTGACGCCTCCAAGCGGTTACGAGGTATCTGCCAACGGCGGCACCAACTGGTACACAAGTGCCACGCCACTGGTACTCACGCCCGCCAGCAACACGCTACCGGCCACTACCATTAGTGTGCGGCTGAATGCGGCGGCTGCGGGCACGTATGCCGGAAATATCACACACACGAGCCCTAACGCCACGTCGGTTTCGGTGGCCGTGACGGGCAGCCGCGTAACGGGTAGCGCCCCGGTTTCGGCACCACTGCAGTGGTGGCCGATGAAGGTCAATAATCAGGACAGCGTGGCTGTGCGTTCGGCAGGCGTAACCCCCAGCGTTGCCGTGCTACGCAACCTGTATGTATCTAATGGCACGACGGTACCCGCCATCAAGGCCTATTCCAACACTTTTGGGCAGGCGTTCGGTGTAACGGCTAATGGCGACGGGTCGTGGGGGACGGCTGCGGGTGGCCCCGGTGGCAACCTGAGCCGCCGTTTTTACGAGCAATTTACGGTGACAGCCGCTGCTGGCCAGACTCTTCGGATTGACTCGCTGCTGTTGACGTCTGCTTTCTATAACACGTCCAGCAACACGAAGCTGGCCGTGGTGTATTCCCGTAGTGGTTTCGTGAGCGACTCGGCCGATGTGATTGGCGGGCGCGGCCCGGCGGGCGGCCTGTTGAGCACCGCCAACGGTGCTTTCGCCACCCCAATTCTACTAGCCAACCAAACTGGCGGACCTACGAATACCTACCGCCTCGTCTTCAGCTCAGCAGGCGTGACGCTCACGGCCGGCCAGACCCTGACGTTCCGCTTATACTTCAGCTGCGGCAGCTCCAGCACTGGCCGCTACGCGCTGCTGAAAAACGTATTGGTGACGGGCGAGAATACCACACCTGTAGCCTGCAACGCAGCTTTCACGTACGCTGCGGCTACATATTGCCAGAGCAGCGCCAACCCTTCGCCGACCATTACGGGAACCAGCGGTGGCGCCTTCACCTCGACGGCTGGCCTGAGTCTGAATGCTGCTACCGGCGAAATCAACCTGGCGGCCAGTACAGCCGGCACCTACACCATCACTTACACCAACAGCCCTACCTGCAACGCCACGGCTACCGTTTCCATCACGGCACCCGCTACGGCCGGATTCACATATCCCGCCACGGCCAGCTACTGCGCGGGTAGCACCAGCACGGTAGTGGCTACGCTGGCTACCGGTGCCACGGCTGGCACGTTCTCGTCTACGGCGGGGCTGACCATCAATGCCAGCACCGGTGTCATCAATCTGGCAACCAGCACGGCCGGTACTTACACGGTTACCAACACGGTAGCAGCCGCCAGCGGTTGTGCCGCGGTAAGCAGCACCGCCACGGTCACCCTCAACGCCACACCTACGCGGCCCACAGTGACGCCAGTATACAACGGCGCTACCACCACGCTCAGCAGTTCCAGCGCCACGGGCAACCAATGGTACCTCAACAATACCCTCATCAGTGGGGCTACGGCCCAGACGTATGTGGTGAACTCGGCAGCGCAGTTTGGCACGTATACCGTCGTGACGACCGGAGCGGGTGGATGCGCTTCGGCGGCTTCTCTGCCCCTGATTGTGAGCTCCAGCGCCAAGCCATTGGCTGGCTCCTCGCTGGCTGTGTTTCCGAACCCCACGCTTGATGGCAACGTGATGTTGGAACTGACCGGCTACCGTAAGCCGGTACAGCTGACTGTACTGAACGCCATGGGCCAGACCGTGCAAATCCGCACGGTGCCTGCTGGCCAGCGCCAGCAACTACTTGACCTGAGCAACCTGCCCGCTGGCGTATACATGCTACGCGCTGCTACAGAAGGCGGTATCGACATGCGCCGTATTGTGCGGCAATAAACTGGCAATAAGCCGACGCACTTGGAGTTGATCAAAACGGCCCGCTGGTACTACCAGCGGGCCGTTTCACCTTTTATGTTTTTGCCAATGATTTCTGATTTTTTGCCTCGTAGTGGGGGAGTAGTTGTGGTAGCCGGACTGCTACTACTGGTAGGCACCTCGGCCTGCACGAAGAAAATAGCTGCCACGGCAGAGGTGCCCGGCTCCGGTACGCCAGCTGCACCAGCCGTAGCTGCGCCTGCTGAGCCGGCTCTGGCTTCCACGCCTGCCAGTACAGCCGCAGAAACCGGGCCGATAGGCTATGCTGCCGAAAACGGGGGCACCACGGGCGGCGCCCAAGGCCGCACCGTTACGGCTACCACGCTAGCCGAGCTGACAGCCTACGCTACCAGTGCGGAGCCTTTGGTGATTCGGATAGTGGGTACTATTTCGGGTGGAACAGACGGAGCAGAGCTACGGGTGAAATCCGACAAAACCTTGCTGGGCGAGGGAAAAACCGGCTTTCTGGAAGGAATTGGGCTGAATATCAGCAGCCAGCGCAATATCATTATCCAGAACCTGAAGTTCACCATGTCAACGGTGACCCGTACGGCCGTCAACAGCGAGAAGCGCCCGCAGGTAGTAGCCAACGACGGCGACTGTATCACGATTCAGGGTAGCAGCCAGAATATCTGGGTCGACCATTGCGAGTTCTTCAACCTCGACCCCGTGGCCCAGCCCAACCAAGACCTTTACGACGGCCTCGTGGATGCCAAAGCTGGCAGCGCCTACATCACGCTGTCGTGGAACTACTTTCACGATCATCACAAGTGTCACCTCATCGGCTCTTCGGACAAGGACAACGGCGACCGGAAGATGACCTTTCACCACAACTATTACTACAACATCACGGAGCGGGTGCCGGTGTACCGGTTTGGCACGGCGCACCTCTTCAACAACTACTACCGGCATGTGTATGGCACCGGGATAAACAGCCGTATGGGAGCCTGCCTGCGCGTTGAAAAGAACTACTTCGAGGATGTGAAAAATCCGGTCATCAGCAAAAACAGCAGCGTGCCAGGGCAGTGGGACGTGGCCGACAACTACTACGCAGCCTGCACTGGCAGCCAGCCCACAGCCAGTACCTGCACCCTCACGCCGCCCTACCGCTACACCAGCAGCCTGACCCCTACCGCCGACGTGAAGGCCGTAGTGGTGCAGGGTGCGGGCGTTGGCAAGATCAGGGAAGCGCAAAAGTAGAAGGTTAGGAAATTCATTTGGGCATCAGGAACCAAACGAACCAACTCCACACAGAAAAAGGGCCGCCGGAACTATCCGGCGGCCCTTTTTCTGTGTGGAGTTGTGCTGACTATTGCTTGGCCAGCTTGGCAATGCGCCGCTCAGTAGCGGTGCGGTATTCTACCTGGTAGAGGCCGGCGGGCAGGCTGGGCAGATCCAGCACGGTGCTGCGGGTGCCAGGGCGTACGGCCACCGTGCTCAGGTGCTGGCCAGTGAGGCTATACACCTGCACGGTGGCTGCCTGTGGAGCTGCTTCATGAGCTACCGTAATGGCCTGCCCGAATGGGTTAGGATAGGCCGTAAGCGGCTGGCTGGCTACGGCCGCCTTGGTACCCAAGGTTTGGCGGCCTTTGATGATGACATTTTTCAGCAATGCGTAGCGGCCGGCGCTGGAAGAGCTGCAGCTTACGTAGAGGCGTACCGTCAGGGTCTGGCCTGCTGTGAGCGTTACGCCGGTAGCGCCGTTCAGCGCCAGACGGTAAACGTTGCTGTTCGGAGAGCCGGACGATACCTGCGTCAGGGCCACGGGGTTGGTAGGGCCGCCGGTAGTGGGAGAGGCGAAAACCCCACCCGGACCTTTGCCGCCCGTCACTTCGGCCGAGTCGGCGGCGAAGTTGCTCAACGAATAAGCAGCAGCCAGCAGCGTGCCGCTCTGCGAGGCGTAGAAGCCCGCCGTCACAATAACTGAGTCGGCGCGGCCGGTAGAGCCGGCAGTGGTAGTCACGGTGAACTGCTCATAGAAGCCGCGGCGGATGCTGCCACCCGTGCCGCCTGCGCTGGTGCTCCAGTTGCCGCCGGCCGCATTCACTCCAAACGACTGCCCGTAGAGCGTAGAATAAGCCGGAATTACGGACCCATCACCTACCACAAACTTGCGGAACGTAGTGGCACCGCCGGTTACGTTGGCGGAGCGTACAGCGGCGCTGTCCTGGTTGTTGGCACGCATGGGCCAATGCTTATAAACCGGCGTGGCCGTTTGGGCCAGGGCAGCGGTGCTCAGGCAACCAGCGGCCAGCAGCAGCGCAAAACGACGGAAAGCGAAAGGTCCCCGAAAACGTAGAGGTGTAAACATGGAAAACAGAAAAATGGTGGGAATTGATAGATTGGCACGCGCCTGATTGACTTACAGTTGCCAGAGCGCGGAGTGAAGTTTCAGAATCGGGCTGCCAAATGGAAGTAGTAGTCAGGGTTTATCTGTGCAAACGTTGTCGGGAACGTTGCCGGAAGTCGACAGTAGGCATTGTAGTGGAAAAACGCGGCCGTAAGATTCGTCCGGACTACGGAAGAGGGCCCCGGTTCTAATTTCTTAGCTTTGCTAGTCAGTAGGCTACCATTCTCTTTTCATTCATCCCACCCATGAAACAAGCCCTCGAAGAAGCCACCGCAACCGGCGCCGATGTACAGGAACACGACCACCACGGCATTCGGCAGGTACTGCGGGAATTAGGCGTCGAAAACACCAACCAAGCCTGGAGCACCGGCTTGCAGTGGGGCGGCGGCACCAACGATACGGTTCGCGCCATCCACTCGCCCGCCGACAGCCGCCTGATCGGCTCCGTAGCGTTTGCTACTGCTCAGGACTATGAGCAAGTAGTGCAGAAAGCGCAGGAAGCTTTCCTGATCTGGCGCACCGTGCCGGCGCCCAAGCGCGGCGAAATCGTGCGCCAGATTGGCAACAAGCTGCGCGAATACAAGGAGCCACTGGGTAAGCTGGTGAGCTATGAGATGGGCAAAATCCTGCAGGAAGGCCTCGGCGAAGTGCAGGAAATGATTGACATCTGCGACTTTGCGGTGGGCCTTTCGCGCCAGCTCACGGGCTTCACTATGCACTCAGAGCGCCCGGCGCACCGCATGTACGAGCAGTACCACCCGCTGGGCGTGGTCGGCATCATTTCAGCCTTCAACTTCCCGGTGGCCGTGTGGAGCTGGAACGCCATGCTGGCCGCCGTTTGCGGCGACGTAAGCATCTGGAAACCTTCAGAAAAGACGCCGCTGGTGGCCGTGGCTGTGCAGCACATCATCAAGGACGTGCTGCAAGAAAACGAGCTGCCCGAAGGCATCTTCAACCTGATTATCGGTGACGCGGAAATTGGGGCGGCTATGGCCGCCGATACGCGCGTGCCGCTGGTGTCGGCTACGGGTAGCACCCGCATGGGCAAGAAAGTGGGCGAAGTGGTGGGCGGCCGCCTGGGTCGTGCCCTGTTGGAGCTGGGCGGCAATAACGCCATCATTCTCACCGAGCACGCCGACCTGGATATGGCCATGCGCGCCGTGGTATTCGGGGCGGTAGGCACAGCCGGGCAGCGTTGTACCACCACGCGCCGCCTCATCATCCACGAGTCCATTTTCGAGGACGTGAAGGCCCGTCTGCTGAAAATCTACCCCAACCTGCCTATTGGCCACCCGCTGCAGGAAGGCACGCTCGTGGGCCCGCTCATCGACAAGCAGGCCGTGGAAAGCTTCACCAATGCTCTGGCTGCCGTGCAGGCCGAAGGAGGCAAGCTGCTCATCGGCGGTGAAATTCTGGAAGGCGCCGGCTACGAAACCGGGACCTACGTGAAGCCCGCGCTGGTAGAAGCCCGCAACGAGTACCACACGGTGCAGGAGGAAACTTTTGCGCCCATCCTGTACCTCATCAAATACAGCGGCGGCGTGGAAGCAGCCATTGCCGTGCAGAACGGCGTGCGGCAGGGCTTGTCGTCGAGCATCTTCACCCTGAACATGCGTGAGTCGGAAGCATTCCTGGCGCATGGCGGCTCCGACTGCGGCATTGCCAACGTGAACATCGGAACCAGCGGCGCAGAAATAGGCGGCGCATTCGGTGGCGAGAAGGAAACCGGCGGTGGCCGCGAGTCGGGCTCCGATGCGTGGCGCGTGTACATGCGCCGCCAGACCAATACCATCAACTACTCCGACCAGCTTCCCCTGGCTCAGGGTATTAAGTTTGATGTGTAAGTAGGGTGTGGAATTTGTAACGAAAAGGCCCGTCCGGTATTCCGGACGGGCCTTTTCTTTGGCGCTGGAGCCAGTTGTTACATGCCTATTTTAATATCACCGTGGCCTTTGTAGTAGAGCGCCGAACCGTCCCGGAACACATAGTATAGGCGGTAGAGTTTGCCCTGCTGAAAAGCACTGTCGCTCACGTCCAAGCTAAATGACAGGCCACTGCTGGCAGTGGAGGTTTGCAGCGGCCGCACCACTTGATACTTCTCATCAACTACCACAATGCTGCACGTAACAGCTGTGGGCGCATTAAAGTGAAAAATTGCTCGGCCAGCTCCCACGGGGTTAGGGTAGGTGCTGAGGTTGGAAACGGTGCCGGTAGCAGCGGCATTCAGGTCGAGGCCCAGATCCTGAAATAGGCCGCGCTCCTGCGCATTCCAGGCTCCGTCCAGCGTCCAGTCCGTAGGGTCGGGGGTAGACATGGGGTAGTTGTTGTGGTCGCGCATGGCAATTCCGCCGTTCGGACCAAAGTTGATGGTGGGGTCTTTCTTTTTGCAGGCAGACAGGGCCAGCACAAAAAACAGGGGGACAAGAAACTTCATAGAGACGGAATAGCTTACTTACAGCAGGCCAGCACAACGTGCGGCAGCAAAGCTACTGGCTAGCTGCTGGAAAAGTAAGCGTCAGTGCAACCTCACCTTGTTGAGCCTGTCTTTTATCTGCTTGCACGCTAGGTGTTAGCAGCTTCGCCCGGAAAGTCGGATATTTACCATCTTCCCTTCCGCTTCACCTCCCGCAACCCGCTCTATGGAAGCTTTTGCGTACACTGATATCAACGCCCCGCTGGTCGAGCGGTGCCGCCTGGGCGACCGGCGGGCACAGGCCGAGATTTATAAACGCTACTCCAAAGCCATGTTCAATGCCTCGCTGCGTATCACCGGCGACTACGCCGAGGCCGAGGACGTGCTGCAGGAGGCTTTCCTAAGCGCCTTCCGTGAGTTGCATAGCTACAAAGGCGACTCCTCATTCGGCTCGTGGCTGAAGCGCATCGTCATCAACAAAAGCATTAACTGCCTGCGCAACCGTCGGCTGCAACTGGTGCCTTTAGGAGAGCAGCACGATGCCGCCGGCCCCGAAACGGCCGACTTCGGGCCCGAAAACGAGGAAACGAATTGGCGTGCTGATGTGGTGCGCCGCTGCGTGCAGGAACTCCCCGATGGCTACCGCGTAGTGCTGAGCCTGTACCTGCTGGAAGGCTACGACCATGCCGAAATAGCCGGTATTCTGGGTATCACCGAGTCCACGTCGAAGTCGCAGTATAGCCGGGCCCGCAAAAAACTACTGGAACTAGCCCGCCAGCGCGGCCTTTCGTAAAAGCAACTAGATCATTCCGTCTTCGGACGCCGCGCACCGCCCACCCTGTACCGGGGCGCTGCGGGCCGAGGAAAGCCATGTGCGTAGTACCACCCCTGACATGAACGAGAAAAAAACCGGTCTGGAGAATTTCGTTGAGCGGCATCTAGCCGACTTCGACGCGTTTGAGCCGCGCCCGGATTTGTGGGACGACATCGAACAGAAGCTGGCCGCACCCACGGCCGGCGCTGCCACTGAGCAGGAAGAAGAGCATGCCGCACCACTACGGGTAGTAAAGCTGTACCCTACTGCCGATACATCGGCGGCGACTGCGCCATCGGCCCGCTGGGCTGGCTGGCTGCCGCGCCCCAAAATGGCGGCGGCCTTAGCGGTTCTGATGCTGGCGGGTGCCGGCGCCATCTGGAGCAACGAACATCGGCCCGCTACTTGGACCAGCAGCACCGCGCCGCTGGTACTGGCCGCGCCTACTGTAGAAGACGCCACCGAAGCCAATTCCTTTGGATTTGATGCTGCACCGGTAGCCGCTACCGCCGAGTCGCCGGTGGCCCGCTTGAGCCAGGAAGTGCGCCGCATGGAAGGCTATTACGCCGTGCAGATCAATGAGCGGCAGGCGGAATTGCAGCAACTGGAAGCCAAAACCGCTTCTGCCGGTGCCCCCGCCGACTGGCAACGGGAACTGGCCGCGCTGGACTCTACCTACAGCCAGCTAAAAACCGAGCTGTACCGCAATCCGGAGCCGGCTGTGGTGCTTGATGCCATGAACCGCAACCTGCAGATTCGCCTCGATATTCTGAACCAACAAACCCGCACCCGGGAGCAGATTCAGGAATACTATGCGCAGCCGCCGGTAGATGCCGATAACCAGCCTAAGCCATGAGCCAGCGCCTTGCCCTATATGGTCGTGTGCTTTTGACTGGCGCCATGCTGCTGGCTGGCTCTGCCGTGAGCTACGCCCAATTGGTGCCCATTGCTACCGCGGAACACTACTACAGCCTGCCCAGCAACGAAGCGGCGCCGTTACCCTTGCAGGGTGGCCCGGCTGATGGCCAGAACGGGCAAGGGCCACAGCCTACTACTCCACAGGGCCCGCAAGGCCCGCAGGAAGAAACGTCGGTTGCACCCGCTATTGAGAAAACCCGCCGCCTGAGTCGCACTTTTGCAGTGCCTGCTGGCAAACCCTACGCGCTGGATACTCGCTACGGTCGTGTGCAGGTGAATGTGTGGAGCCGCAACGAAGTGCGTACCGATGTTGACATCATTACTCGCGCCGATACGGAAGACAAGGCGCAACTGCTCCAGGACATGATTCAGGTGCAGCTACTCGAAAACGACCCTGTAACTGGTGGCGTTTCGGCCCGCTCTCGGTTTGGAGCTATGCCGAGCGGTTGCTGGAGCCGCACCAAGCTCTACGAAGTAAACTACACGGTGTGGGTGCCCAAAAACACGCCGTTGCATGTATTCAATACCTTCGGCGACGTGACAATTAGCGGCGACCTGACTGGCCCGACTGAGCTGACCGTGGAATACGGTACGTTGCGGACTGGCCGCCTCGACGGCGGGCAGAATCTGGTACGCGTTGGTAACGGGCAGGCGTCGGTAGCGTACACGCGCCGCGCCAGTATCGATGCCTCGTACTCGCGCCTTCGCCTCGATGCCGGACAGACCGTGGACCTGCGCAACAACTACTCCGACATCGACATCGGGACAGTGCAGGACCTGACCGTACACAGCAAATACGGCGACGTGGCACTGGGCACCGTGCGCAACCTGCGCGGCACTTCCGGCTACTCCAAGTTCAGCATCGATAAACTGTCTGACAAGCTAGACATGACGGTGCAGCATTGCCCCAATTTTGAGGTGCGCAACACCGGCCGCAACTTCAGCGTCATCAACCTCGACGGTGGCTACAGTACTATCCTGCTCAACTTCGCCGATGATGCCGGGTTTAATTTCGATGTGAACACGCAGCATGGCAAATTGCTCGTGGATAAGAAGCTGGTGCGTGTAGATTCGGAAGAAAACGGCCCTGCTTCCAGCGACATGCAAGGCACGTTTGGAGTCGCCAAAGCCCGTCCGGCTGCTGGCAACGTCAACATCAAAGTGCGCTACGGCAACGTCAGCTTCAACCGCTAGGCGTCTGCCATCTAGGTTTTACAAAAGCCGGCCCTAGAGCCGGCTTTTTTGCGTTTAGCCCATTTCATACGGCTGCCGGCCCTACCTTTAGCGCCACTCACTTTCTGCCCTATGAACCGCCTGCTACTCCTGTTGCCGCTGCTGTTGGGTTTCGGCGGGCCGGGGGCGCTGGCCCAGCAACAACCGGCCATGCCTGCCTCTACTTCGACCCCTACCGCGCTGCCAACTGCCATGCGTACCTATGCCCTGCGTCTAGCGCCTGGCCAGGACCTGCGCCAGCAGTTGGAGGCCTTTGTGCAGGCTCACCAAATCAGGGCCGGCGCCATCGTAACGTGCGTGGGCAGCCTCACGCAGGCCACGTTGCGGCTGGCCAACCAGGAAGGACCCAGCGTGTATCGGGGCCACTTCGAAATCGTGTCGCTGGTGGGCACGCTATCCACCAACGGCAGTCACGTCCACCTCTCGGTTTCTGACTCTACGGGTCGTACGTTGGGCGGCCACTTGCTCGCGGGCAACATCATTTACACCACAGCGGAGCTGGTGCTAGGCGTGCTGGATGACGTAGAGTTCCGGCGCGAAACCGACCCCACCTTCGGCTACCGCGAGCTGACGGTGCACCCGGCCCAACCGAAAGGCCCGGCCAAAAAGCCTGGTCGGCGCTAAACCGGATGAGGCCGCAAAATTAATTTCGGCGGGCGCAGGCGCTCTGTTTCAGGGCGGGGTTGCAATGTGTATTATTGTAGGAATATCCGATAGACTCCCGCCGTGCGGGCAGCTATGGCTTGCTTCTTTACTTATACTGCTTGATGCAACTTTACCCTTACGGCCTGGCGCTGGCGCTGCTAGCCGCCGCGCCCGGCGCGACCCTCGCCCAAAAAACTGTTCAGTCCACACCTGTTGCCGCTACTCTTCCTCCGCTAGTTGATTCGTACCAGGCTCTGAAGGAAGGAGTCGAGCTGCACGATAAGGGGGAGCATGAAGCCGCCATTGCCCGCTACCGCGCCGTTACGCCCGGCGACACACTGTATCCGGCCGTACAGAGCGAGCTGGCCAACACGTATCTGGCGGTGCAGAAATACCAGGAGGCCGTAGATGCCGCCAACCGCGCCTTGGCGCTCCACTACATTGATCCGCAGCCGTACATAGCGCTGGCCTGGGCTGAGGAAGAGCTCAAGCACCCCGACAAAGCCCAAGCCGCCTACGACGCCGGCCTGCAGCGCTTCCCGTACCACCAGATGTTGTGGTTCAATCAGAGCATCATGCAGGTGGAGGCCAAACGGCTGGAAGAAGGGTTTCGTAGCCTGCAGCGCAGCTTGGCACTGAAGCCTGCTCATGCCAGCAGCCATTTCCAGCTGGGCAGCCTGGCCGTGCGCCAGGGGCAGACCAGCCACGCCATGCTCAGCATGCTTGCGTTCCTGCTCATCAGCCCCGATGGCTCTTCGAGCCACGATGTGCTGGTGTCCTTGGAGCAGCAGGCGGCGCGTGCCGCCACGGTAGAAGAAGCCCGCAAGCTCACGTCTTTCACGCCCAACGAAGCGTTCCAGGAACTGGACCTGCTCATCGAGTCCAAAGTAGCCCTGCGCAAAGAATACGTTTCCAAGGTGAAATTCGACGCGGCGCTGGTAAAACAGGTGCAGCTGCTGGTAGAGAAGTTTCCGGCTACTGCTTCCGACGACTTTTGGGTGCGCCTCTACGGCCCGCTCGTGGAGCAGCTCCGCCAGGGCGACAACCTTACCACCGCCACTTACCTCGCCCTTACGTCCGCCGACGACAAGAAAGCTACGCAGTGGATAAAAGGCAACAAGAGCAAAATCGAGAAGTTCTACGCCGCCATTACGCCCGCTTTGCTCCAGATTCGGGAGCAGCAGCCTGTAATGCGCGAGGGAAAAACGGTGCTCACCAAAGCCTGGTTTGATGATGAAGGCCGCATAAACGGCCTCGGCGAAGGTACTGTGCAGGGCGAGGAGCGCCGCTTTACGGGCCCCTGGGTATTCACTGCCGGAACTGGCGCGGTAGAGCAGGAGGGAAGCTACGGTCCCGACTTCAAGCACACCGGCCCCTGGCGCATCTATCATCCCAACGGCCAGCTGCAGCGCACAGCCACCTACCGCAACGGCGAGATGGAAGGCCTCGTGCGCGACTACCACGACAACGGCCAGCTAGCCGCCGAAATGCTGATGGCGAAGGGCAAAGTGGAAGGCGTAATGAAGCTGTTCAACTACTGCGGCGAGCTGACCGAAACCCGCACCTTCCAGGCCGGCGACCTGAACGGGCCGTACGCTACGTTCCACCCCGGCGGTAAGCCCAAAATGCGCGCCGAGCTGCGCGCCGATAAACAGCAGGGGCTGCAAACGTACTTCTACCCCGACGGTGCCAAGGAGTATGAGTACACCTACGTCGACGGCAAAAAGCAGGGCCCGTTTCTGGTAAACTATACCGACAACGTACCCGAAAAGCGCGGCACCTACGACCAGGACGAGCTGCACGGCACCTACACGGAGTATTTTTCCAATGGCCAACTGCAGAACACCGGCACCTTCACACGCGGCAAGCGCACGGGACCTTGGAAAGAGTACTTTGCCGATGGCAAGCTGAGCGCCGAGCTGAACTACGATGAGGCCGGCGAGCTGCACGGTATCTACCACGATTATAACTACCAGGGCAAGCTCTATTCCGACTTCGACTACGACCATGGCCGCCTGACGCGGCTCCGCTACTACGACCCCGCCACCGGCCGCACTCTGCAGGATACGCCCATCAAGAAAGGCCGCGTAGCAGTCCAGCTCTACGGTGCCGACGGCCTCACCACCGGCACGGGCACTTACCTCGACGGTAAAATCGAGGGCGAGTGGCGCTGGCAGTACACCAACGGCATGCTTCAGCAGATCCGTAGCTACAAGCAGGGCCAGCTCGATGGGAATGCGGTGGAGTACTACGCCAACGGCCAGCTCAAGCAGCGTACTTCTTATGCGGAGGGCGTACAGGAGGGTGCCTACGAAGGCTTCCTGCGCGACGGCCAGCGCACCCAAACCGGCTACTACCGCGCCGGCCAGCAGCAAGGCCCTTGGCGCGACTACTACGCCGACGGCCAGGTGAGCGAAGAGTACGAAATGCACCAGGGCCAGAAAAACGGTGTTTCCCGCAGCTTCGCCCCCAATGGCAAGCTTACTGAGTCGCGCGTGTATGAGTTTGGCCGCAAGCTGACGCTGACCACCTACGACACGCTGGGCCGCACCGTCAGCCAAGTCGTGCAGAAGCCCGATACCAAGGAGTTTACTTTCGCTTATCCTGGCGGCAAGGTACTGTACCGCACGGCCGTGTCCTGCTACGAAAACCGGGGTCCGGCCACTTGGTACTACCCTTCCGGCAAAACGGAGGTTGCCTTCGGCTATGAAGCCGACAAGCGCCATGGTCCTTACAAATCGTTCTTCCAGGATGGCAAAACCCGACTGGAAGGCGAGTTCCGCAACGGCGAGCGGCACGGCGAATGGAAGGAATATTACCCAACCGGGCAGCTACATTCCTCCATCAGCTACCGCCATGGCAGCTGGGTGGGCGAAACCCGCTACTACTTCCCGAACGGCAAGCTGGAAACTGTGCAGAACTACCTCTATGGTACGCCCGAAGGCCTTTCGCAATATTACAACCCGGCTGGCGAGCTGCTGGAAGAGCGCCTCTACGAACACGGCAACCTCGCCGCCTTCCGCGACGGCCGCGACCAGTCGGCACCCTGGCAGCGCATCGAAAAGCTGACGGGTACCATCAAAACTAACTTTGCTAATGGCAAGCCCGCCGCTGACGAAACCGTACGCGGCGGCATGCTCGACGGGGCCCGCACCACCTATTATAGTTCAGGCCAAGTGTTTCGCCGCATGAGCTTCAAGGAAGGCCTGCTGACGGGCACACTCACCGGCTACCACCCCAGCGGTAAGCTGATGGAGGAAGAGCAGTATTTGCACGGTGAATTCCACGGACGCTGCCGCTACTACCGTCCCGATGGCACGCTGGAGCGGGAAGAGTCGTACCGGAGTGGCGAAAAGCTGGGCCCGACTGTATATTACGATGTGAAGGGCAAGCCCACCAAGACCGAAGTGTACTGGAACCAATACGTGTATGAAGGCAAATAAATGGTCTGGTGGCGCGCTGGCGCTGCTTTTGTGGATTGGCTTCACGCTGCCGTTGGCTTACGCCCAGCAGCCCACGCAGCTCGTGGCCGAAATGCAGGCGAAGTTTCCGGGCGAAAAAGCCGTGTACCTCGACTACCGCACCGACCTCACGCTGGAAGCCAAAGGCGACTCGGTAGTGGTGCTGGCCCGTCACCACCAGGACATGCTGCACCTCGATGCGCAATCGGTGGCGTACGTCAATGACAAGGTGTTCAACTCGCACTTCAGCCGCCTGCAGAAGCTGGATGCCCGCACCATGGTGCCCAGCGGCAACAGCTACAAAACCGTGAAGGTGACCGACTACAAGGAGAAGTTCGAGCTGCAGTCGGGCATTTTCTACGATGATACGCGTTCCACTACTTGGACCTTTCCAGCCGTAGCGCCCGGCGCCCGCACCGTCACGGATTACACCGTGCGCCACCCCGATCCGCGCTTCCTCAACCCGTTCTACTTCGGGTCTTACGTGCCCGTGCGCCACGCCGAGCTGACCATCACGGCCCCGCGCAATATCAAAATCAGCCACCGCCTATTCCACACCGAAGGGCTCAATATCAACTTCAGTAAGCAGGAAAAAGGCAACACCGTCACCTACCGCTGGACCTCCGACAACCTGCCCAGCCCCCCGCGCGACTCCGACGGCCCCGAGGCCGCCTACTACCTGCCGCACCTCGTGTATTTTGTGGAGGAAGTGCCTTCTGCTGATGGGCAGGCCCGCAAAGTGCTGGCCGGTGTGCCGGAACTCTACAACCTGTATTCCGGCTTTGTGAGCAAGCTCGACCCGCAGGAAAGCCCCGCCCTACGCCGCGTGGTAGACTCTTTGGTGGTGAGCGCCAAAACTGAGCAGGACCGGGTGCAGCGCGTGTACTACTGGGTGCAGGACAACATCCGCTACGTGGCCTTCGAAAACGGCATGGGCGGCTTTATTCCGCGCGACGCCGGGGCCGTGTACGCCAAGCGCTACGGCGACTGCAAGGATATGGCCAACCTCACCCGCGAGATGCTGCGCATGGCCGGCGTGAAATCCTACCTCACCTGGATTGGCACCCGCGACCTGCCCTACCGCTACTCCGAGCTGGCCACGCCCGGCGTCGATAATCACATGATTACAACCTACGAGGCCAGCCCTGGCAAGTACGTTTTCCTCGACGCCACCAACAAATACATGCCGTTTGGCATGCCCTCGGCCTTTATTCAGGGCAAAGAGGCCTTGATGGCTATTGACGGCAAAAACTGCAAAGTGGTGGATGTACCCATCATGAGCCAGGACCGCAGCCCCGTGTCCGACGTGTCGGCGCTGACGCTGGACGACAAGGGCGGGCTGCGCGGCAAAGGCAGCCTCAAGCTGGCCGGCTACCCTAAGGTCATGCAGAGCTACGCCCTTGACGGCCTCGACCAGACCGAGGAAACTAAGTACATCAAGGCCCTGCTGGAGCGCGGCAACAACAAGTTCTTCGTCGACAAATACAGCGTCAGTCACCTTGATGCGCGGGACCAGCCGCTCACCATCGACTACGAGTACCGCTTGCAGGACTATGTGCAAAAGCTCGACGACGAAATCTACGTGAACCTGAACTTGGAGCAGCCCTACGCCCACGACCGGATTGACGCCGAAAAGCGCCGCCTGCCCCGCGTAAACGAGTACGCCCACCAGAACCACACCCGCACCGAGCTGGAAATTCCGGCCGGCTACGACGTGGAATACCTGCCGCCTGTTGCCGAAATGACCGACCCCGTGTTCGGCTTCAAGGTGAAGTATGAGCGCCAGGGCAACAAAATCGTGCAGGACAAGCAGGTCTACATCAACTACCTGCTGCTCCAGCCCAAGCAGTTCGCACAGTGGAATGCCGTGGTAGACAAGCTGAACGCCGCCTACCGCGAAACCGTGATTCTAAAGCGGAAGAAGGCCTAAATGGCCGGCTAGTCGCGCTATATTTTCCTTATGACTTTCCTTTCCGCCGCCCGCGCTGCCACGGCCGCGCTGCTGCTCGCCACCGCTGCTACACCCGTCTGGGCCCAGCAGATACCCAAAACGCTGCAATACGCCACCTACAGCTGGGACGCCAAGCGCACCAAGCGCCTGCCCGTCTCGGAAGAGGAGGCCAAACAGCCCGCCCTGGTGCTGCGCGACTTCACGGCCCACGAGTACATGTTCAGTGAGCAGGACAAGGCCATCAAGCTCTATTCCACCGAGCACCGCATTCTACGCGTCAATACCTCCGACGGCATCGAGCGGTTCAACAAAATCTATATCCCGCAGGACGGCGGCCAGCTGCTCTACCTGAAGGCCCGCACCATCAGCCCGCGCGGCGAAGTGGTAGAGGTGAACGAAGGCAGCATCAAGGAACTGAAGGATGAAGACGGTGGCCGCGGCTTCAAAATTTTCGCGGTGGAGGGCGTGGAGAAAGGCTCCGAAATTGAGTATTTGTTTCTGCGCGAGCGGCCAGCCAAGTTCTTCGGCCGCGACTACCTGCAGAGCACCGTTCCTACCCGCGACGTGTCGTTTGAGCTGATTTCGCCCGAGGCCCTCACCTTCGATACGCGTGTGTATCATGGCCCCGCCGCCTCGCCCGATACAGTTATTGCCGGCAAGCACCATATCAGAATGAAGCTGGCCAGCGTGCCTGCCGCCCGCGAGGAGACTTTCGCGCAGAGCAGCGCCGAGCGGATGCGCGTGGAATACAAGCTGGCCTACACCGCCCAGCGCGGCCGCACCCGCCTATTCACGTGGGCCGATGCCAGCCAGTATCTGCACGGCACCATCTACACCCTGGCCAAAGACGAAACCAAGGCCGCCGACAAAGTCCTGCGCGACGCCAAGCTGCCCGCCAGTGGCGACTTAGCCAGCCGAGTTCAGGCCCTGGAAAACTACCTCAAAACTAGCTTCAACATAACCGAAGGCGGCGAGACCAATCTGAGCCGGATTGCGGCCACCAAAAACGCCTCCGAGCTGGGCATGACCCGCCTGTTTGTGGCCCTGCTGCGCCGCCTGAACATCGAGCACGAGCTGGTAGTTACCACCGACCGGAGTGACGTGGTGTTCGACGACACGTTTGACACCT
The DNA here is from genome assembly GCF_014250515.1 of Hymenobacter sediminicola. Classification (NCBI taxonomy): domain Bacteria; kingdom Pseudomonadati; phylum Bacteroidota; class Cytophagia; order Cytophagales; family Hymenobacteraceae; genus Hymenobacter; species Hymenobacter sediminicola. Next base: position 886,161 of record NZ_CP060202.1, read on the forward strand.
GGAACTACCTTGACAACTACGCCCTCTATTTCCCGGAAACCAAGCAGCTGCTGGCTCCCGCCCGCCCCGATTTCCGCTATGGCATGGTGCCGCCCGGCTGGACGGCCAACAAAGGCCTGTTCATACGTACTGTAAAGCTGGGCTCCACTGAATCGGCGGTAGGTGTGGTGCGCGACGTCCCGACGCTAGCCGCCGAGCAGAGCCCCAACGACCTCGACATCAAGGTGAAATTTGCGCCGGAGCTGGATAAGGCTTTCGTGGATATCCGGCAGGTGCTGGGCGGCTACCATGCGCAGGCCATCCAGCCGTTCTACTCCCTGATTCCGGAGGAAAAGCGCACGGAGGTGATGCAGTCGTTGGTGAAAGGCAACGTGCCCGACGCCACCTTCAAAAGCGTGAAAGTAACCAACGGCGAGGCTGGCCTGAGCCCGCTCAGCAAGCCGTTTCTGGTAGATGCCAGCGTAGAATCGGCGGCGCTGCTCAACAAAGCCGGCCAACGTTACCTGTTCAAAATCGGAGATTTGCTGGGGCAGCAGTCGGAGCTGTACCAAGCCGAGGCGCGCCAGTACGATGTGGAAAACGACTTCAACCGCCGCTACAACCGCGTCATCACGCTGGAGCTGCCTGCCGGCTACCAGGTGCGCAACCTCCAGGACCTGAACGCCGACGTGAAAGCCGGCTCCGATGCCAAAGACCCGCTCTACTATTTCAACTCGAAGTATGCTGTGCAGGGCCAGACCGTGACGGTCACCATCACGGAAGCCTACCGCCAGATTCGCTGGCCTAAGAAGGATTTCGAGGCCTTCCGCGACGTGGTAAATGCCGCCGCTAACTTCAACAAAGTGGTGCTGGTACTGGAAAAGAAGAGCTAGACCGACTTCTCAGGCATCCAAGCCGCCCCACGTTCCCAGAGCGTGGGGCGGTTTGCGTATCACGGCCCAGGAAAGCGTAATGAAAATGCTCGGCATGCCGAATAATTTATGTTCTTTGTAAGCTTCACGCTCCAACGCTAGCCGCCATGAACCAGCCCGCCGCCACTCCCGCGCCTCTCGCCGATACCGCTGCTGCAGCGGCGTTCCGGCGCACTATTTCCAGCCCGCTGAAACTGCGCCTATTTATGCTGCGTAGCCTGCCAATGGCGTATTTGGCGGGGCTGCGGCTACGCGAAATCACACCGGCGCGGGCGGTTATCACGGTGCCGTTTAAGTATCTCACCCAGAATCCGTTTCGCAGTATCTATTTCGCCTGCCTAAGTATGGCGGCCGAAATGGCCAGCGGCATTCTGGCCATGATGAATATTCAGGGCCAGGGGCGCGTTTCGATGCTGGTGGTGGGCCTGGAAGCCGAATTCACGAAGAAAGCCGTGGGCCTGATTGCCTTTACTTGCGAAGACGGCCTCCGTATTGCGCAAGCCATTGCCGACAGCCGCGCCAGCGGCGAAGGTCGCACCGTAGTCTGCACCAGCACCGGTGTAGACGAAGCCGGCGACACGGTGGCTGTATTTCGTATCACGTGGTCGTTCCGGGCGAAGTAAATGGGTAGCTCTTTAGTTCACTTAAATATGCTTTCTGATGAAGACTATTCTATTGTTGGCTGTGGCCGTTCTGCTTCACGTCTCAGTTGCGCAGGCCTGTTCCTGCGTCACTACGGGCAAATCTGAACGGCAGAAAATTGCGGATGCCTACCGGCAGGATGCGCTAATTTTCGTGGGCCGGGTGGTCAGAGTCGATACGGTAACTACTACCGATACCGTGCGGGTTTCGGACACGGGGCCCGCCGCACAGCAGTTCCAGCTTATCCGGCGCGAGAAACTGCGCTACACGTTTGCCGTTGCGCGGCAGTTCAAAGGAACGCCTGCGGGCCCCACCGTGCTGGTAGCCAGCGAAACCTCCAGTGCCGCGTGCGGCAAGCAGTTTGCGGTAGGCTCCGAGCAGCTAGTCTACGCGTTTCTGGTGACGCAAAAAGAATCAGTTTATGGCGGCGAGCTAGAGGATATCACGCCGTATTATGCCACCAGCCTCTGCAACCGCAGCCAAGAACTGAAATCCGTGAAGCGGGCCGAGCTAAAGCAACTGGCAAAGGCCAGCAAGTAAGCCGGCCTTAGTTGTCGTCTTCGAGCCGCTCTTTCGTAATGACGTCCACGAGTCCGTCTTCGCTCACCACAATGGCCAGGCAGGGGTAAGGCGAGGTTTCGACGTAGCGGATGGCGGAGTTGTAGCGGGCGCCGCGGGTGCTGGTGCCGCGGCCCATGGAGGCTTTGCCGTCCAGAATCACCCCAATGGAGTAGCAGTACGATTCGGGGTCGAGGAGCACCGCCCCATCAATAGCCGTAACGAGGCGCGTAATGAGCGGCGTAAGTGGCACCGGCTCAATGAGGGTGCATTGCAGTTTCAGGCGGTCGGCTTCGGCCAGGGCTTCGGTGGTAATAACGAGCAGCGTACCGTGCTTCTGGCGGCTAGCCTCCAGCACTACTTCCCAAAGCCGCTCAATCTTGGCGGGGTCAGTGAGTTGGAAGGTGCGCTTAAGGTCCTTGCGGAACTTCGTGCGGTTGAGGCGCGGCCGGGGCAAGCTGGGCTGGCCATACTGTGTGCGCATCAACACCTTGCCATCGTGCTGAAACTCCCAGGAGTAGTGGTTGATGAACTCGATGACGAATAGGTCTTCGCGGCTGGCATCATAAGGGCCAACGAGGCGACCCAGCGCATACACATTTTCGCCGTCGGCAAGCAGACTAACGTCGGGCGTGGTCATCTCCAGCAGCTTCCGCACGGCGCGGTAGTCAGTGAGCGGCGTAGGGCAGGTAAGGGCAAACACCTCCTGCAGGTTAGGATGATGGCGCCGGGCCAGCAGAAGCTTCCCTACACCCTCGGCGCCTTCGTAGCGGAGGCTGGAAATGGTGTTGAGCGTGTGAAACAGCCGGGCCGCACCGGGCTCAGTACCCAGGGCCTGGGCAGGCGTATCGAGTAGGCTTTTGCCGGCGGCGCGCAACAATTCTTCGGTTTCGCGGGGGCGTGCCAGCAGGCCCGAGCCAGGCTCCGGCTCATTCAGCAGCTTGATGCACTCTTCCTGAAAGCGCAGAACGGACGCCACCAGCAACGACGGCAGCAGCGGCTTGCCATTGGTGTAGAAGCGGCCAGTACGCAACGACGGATACGCCCGCAACGGCTTGCGTTGCACTCGCAGCACAGTCATCACGAAAAAGCCGTTGATTTCAGAAGGCCACCCGCAGAAATGCTGGTAGTGCGAGTTGGCGTCGAGCGTGTCGAGTACAGTTTGCACGGCCATCCGCACGCCCTGGCCTTCGTGGCGGCGGCGCACCAGCTCCGGGCTGACATCGTCGCGGCCGGGGTAGGGAGGCACGGTGCGAGTCTGGAGCCGACGCCCTTCCGCTACCGCATCCTCAAACAACCTGCTTTCCAGGCCACATTCGGCTGGTTCCAGACATACCGTCGGAACATCGGCCACGGTACCTGAGAGTGTGGGCAATGCCAGCAGCAGCACGTAGGGCTCCAAGTCTTCATCAAGTGCCCCAAACAGGCTGTCTGCCATTACCTGCGTGGCCTGCCGGAAGCGGGCCTGGTGCGGCCATACCCGAAAGGCATCGGAAACAGGCGCGGCAAAAGTAGGAGCTACGGGCGGCGCAGAAAGCAGGGGTAAGGGGGAAAGCATGTTCTCAGGGCGTAGGGAAGCGGGGGCGGCAGCAAGAAAGGGGCGGCGAGAAAACTGCCGAAGCGGAGCACCAGTACACAGAGTTGCTCAGTAGCAAAAAAGACGTACGGGGGCGGCAAATATTTTACAGCTGGAATAGAACAGGCAAAACCATCTTTTGCTTTACCGGCTGCCCCTGGTAAGTAGCAGGGCTCCATTTTGGGGCGGCTTTAATGAGGCGCAGGGCCTCCTGCTCAAGACCGGAGCCGAGCAAGGGCTTCAGCACGTCGATGTCGGTGAGAGAACCGTCTTTCTGAACGATAAACTCCACCATCACGCGTCCCTCCAGCTTGCGCTGGCGTGCCAGCGCCGGGTATTTCTGATTTTTCTGAATCCAGTCAAAGAAGGCTTCCTCGCCTCCCACCGGCCGCGCCGGGTGGTCGGCCTTCACGACGGTTGTACCGGCCGGAGTGCCCGGTGCGGTGGGGGCCGCCGTGCCCGCCGTAGGTATGGCTTCGTCGGCGCCGGCCGGAATCTGAAACGAAATAGGCACCGTTACGCGCTGGCGCACTTTGGCGCCTTTGTGCTGCGCGGGCGTCCACTTAGGGCCGGCTTTGATAAGGCGCAGGGCCTCCGCATCCAGGTCAGGGTCGAGGGGCGCGGCCACTACCGGACCGGAAATGACGCCGCTTTTTTCCACCACAAACGTGACCGTGACGGTGCCTGCTGCACCGCGCTGCAGGGCCGCCGTAGGATATTGCTGGTGGTCGGCCAGATACTGCGCGTAGGCTTCCACACCGCCCACCGGCACGGCGGGCTGCGCCACGGCGTCATAAATCTGGTCGGGCTGCGGCTTGGGGTACTTCAGCTTCTGCTGAGCGTGGGTGGCAGCGGGCAAGGCAAGGGCGGCCACAAGGGCCAGACGGCGGAGAGTAGAGCGCATAGCAGCAGATAGTAGGCAGATACAGAGTTGGGCCAGTTCAACAACCGCACCAGCCGCCGCTCTGGTTCAGCCTCGTACGCATCAACACCAAAAAACGGCTATTTTTGACGTATGGCACCTGACACTACTTCCGCCGATACCGGCAATCTGGCTTCTTCGGCCGCTGCTGCGTCTTCTTCTATTGCCCATAACTCCAGCCGTGCTCCGGAGCCGGTGGGCCTCTATCCGCACGCCCGGCGCGTAGGCAACCTGCTGTTTTTGTCGGGAGTGGGCCCGCGCCAGCGGGGGCAGAAACATGTGCCCGGCGTGGAGCTAGACGAGGACGGCAACATCCTCAGCTACGATTTCGAAAGCCAGTGCCATGCCGTATTTCAAAACGTACGCTACATTCTGGAAGAAGCCGGCTCGCGCTGGGAAGACCTCGTGGACGTGACGGTGTTCCTGACTAATATGAAGGACGACTTCTCTACTTATAACCGCCTCTACGCCGAGTATTTCCAAAGCAACCAGCCCTGCCGCACCACCGTCGAAATCAACTGCCTGCCCACGCCCATTGCCATCGAGCTGAAATGCGTGGCGGCCATCGGTTAGCAGTATGGGCATAACATGCGGGCTGATGAAGGCTGGTAGCCTGCTTCTGCTGCTCTTCGGCAGCGCGTGGCCGGCCAGTGCGCAAGCTCCCCCCGATGGCACCCCCTTTGCAGTTACGTTCAGTGACGTGCAGCGGCTGGTGGGCACTTATGAGGGCACCCTGGATGGCAAATACCGCATCCGGCTGCAGCTCAGTGGCCACGACTCGGTGCTGACCGGGCAATACTACTACCTCTCAAAAGGCCAACCGCTACAGCTGCGGGGCCAGCTAAACGGCAGCGGTATTGTGCTGCTGCGCGAAACTGTAGGCGCCGACACAGTAGCTACCGGCTGGTTTTCGGGCAAGCTGGATATCGGTCTTCTGCTGGCCGACCAGTGGCTGCGCGGGGAGTGGTACAACCGCTCGGGCACTACGCTCATGCCGTTTCAGCTGCAGCGAATGGATGGTTCGGCCCGGCCCACCACAGCCAAGGCCCGCATTAGCTCCAAAACCTATCTGTCGTCATTTCAGGGGCCGGTCGTGACGGTGCCCGATGCGGGCGTGACGAAGCTGTTGGCGCAATGTTTTTCGCTGGAAAACCTGATTGGCCAAGAACTCGCCAGCCTGCGGGCGGAGCAGGCGTACAAGCGTCAGGAGGGCGTGAGTGGCGGCACCGAACAGCTGGACTACACCGTGAACTACAACGCCCGTGGCCTGCTCAGCATCACCACGCAAACCACCGGTACTGGGGCCAGTGTATGGTATGACCACCGCACCCAGAACATTGACCTGAATACCGGCTTTCCTGTGGTGCTGGAAGACGAGATTCAGCCCGAAAGGCTGGCGCAGTTTCTGGCGCTGGGGCAGCAGAAGATGCAGAAAATAACGCGGGCCTACGAGCAGGACGAATTCCTTTCCGAGGAAGACCAGCAGGGCGTACTCGGCCAGCAGTTCGGCCTGAACAGCACGCGGGAATTTACCATATCGGCGACAGGCTTGGCTTTCGACCACCCAGTGAGCTATGATGGGCTGTCGAATTTTGTCTGGAAAGTGTTGACGGGTAATTTTCAGGTAGAATTCACCCACGCAGAGCTGGCCCGCTTCCTGAAGCCTGAAAGCCCGCTGCGCCGCCTTGCTACCCGCTGATGCTGCTGCGTAACTGCTCCTTGTTTCTGCTGCTAGCCGCCTGCTGGAGCTGCGACCAGAAAGCCCCGGCCACTAGCGCCGCTCCGGCAGCCATCAATTCGCAGGTTCCTGAGGTCACTGCCCCGCGCCCATCGGTAGCTGCCGTCCTCGGCGACTACGAAGGCACGATGGCCGGTAAGTATGCGTTTCGGCTGTCCATCACGGCGCAGCAGCCCGATTCGCAGCTGGTAGGCATGTATTACTACCTCAGCCAGCACAAACCCATCGAGCTGCAGGGCTTCGTGGCTCCGACGGGTGAAATCTGGCTGCGGGAGTTTGCGGGCCAGTCGTCGGGCGAGGAGCTGGAACGGCCCCCCGGAAACGAGGCGCCTACTCCGTCAAGGCAGCCGTCTGCCCGCTTCATGGTGCGCCGTAGTCCCGATGGCAGTTTGGCAGGCACTTGGCAGGAGGCTAACTCGGAGCGCAGCTTGCCGGTGCAGCTTACGCGTTATCCGTCTCCCAACTTGGCCCGGCAGACCCCCACAGGCTTACAGGCGCACGTGGGGCAGCAGGTGTACTTCGAAGAGTTTACGGTACCAGTTTTTACGGTGCCAAACCCTGGCGTGACGCGTCGGCTACACGAAATCTTCGGGGTGGAGCAGCTCACCGAAATGACGCTGGCGGAGCTGCAGGAAGAGCACCAGCAACACCAGGCAGCCGAGTACGCGCAGGGCTTTGCCGGCGTAGATGCGGAAGTGACTCACAACAGCCAAGGCCTGCTGAGCGTGAACCTGCACAGCGAATACACCGGTGCCAACGTGAACCACAGCTACCGCACGGTGGTAGTGGATCTGCACACCGGCGAGCAACTGACCGACGAAATTAACCCGGCGCGCCAGCCGCAGTTTCTGGCTGCTTGTGAGCAGAAACTTCAGGCCAAACTGGCCACCTACATCCGCGAGGAGTACGGCCAGATGATGGCGGGCATTCCACCGGAAGAAGATGAAAACCTGGCGGGTCTGCGCAGCCAGCACATCAGTCTCCAAAACCAGCCTGACGATATGAGTATCGAGGCCGGCAAAGTGCTGTTTCACTACCCGGTGCAGTACGAGGCTATGTCCAACCTGATGTTCAAGCAGTTTCAGAGTCAGTTCTGGCTGGATTTCAGCTTCGCCGAGCTTCAGCCGTTTCTGCGGCCTAGTAGTCCGCTGCGGCGGCTCACGCAGCGCTAAGCAGGAAGCAGCGTAAGGCGTATTATGAAAATATAGTATATTCATAATGTAGGCATTGGCCGAGTGCCGATGTTGGCCAGGAAGTCTGAGCGGGCAGATAGTGGAGGCGAAAATCGGACGACTTGAGAACCGCTTGCCGTGTTTCCCACCTTCTAGTGCTCTGCCACAATGCGCCGTCTGTCCCGCTTCCGCTTCCTGACGCTGGCTGCCGTAGCGCTGCTAGCGGGCTTGGTGTCGTGCCATTACTACCTCGACCACCATTTCCGGGCTACGTACCAGGATGCCAATGCCCTGTTGCACGCCAGCGCCCGGCAGAAGCCCTATCTGAAAGCGCACCTGCGCAACGGCAGCGTGTATGTGTTTGACTCCCTATGGCAGTATGTGGCAGGAACCGACGTGGTGAGCGGCAATGCCGTCCGCTACGATTTCAATCGGCGGGAGCAAAGCCGGGGACCGGTGCAGTTGCCCGTCGATTCGGTCGCAATATTTGAATCCAACCGGCCGGTGCCGTCTAAAGACGCTGGCCGGGTGGCGGCGCTGGCCATTCTGACCGGCGCTGACGTGGCGCTGGGAATAGTGTGCATCACAGTGCCCAAGGCTTGCTTTGGCTCGTGCCCTACATTCTACTATGAGCAGGAAGATAATGTGAACAGTGCCAATGCGGAAGGTTTTTCCAGCGCCATTGCACCAGCTTTCGAGACTGCCGATGTAGATGCGCTGCATAATCCTTCGGTACGCGGCCAAACCACGTTTGGGCTGACGATGAAAAACGAAGCTCTCGAAACGCACGCCGTGAATGCTGTGCAGCTGCTGGCAGTGCCCCGCGGCCCAGGCCAGCGCGTGTTTCATGATGGCGAAAATGGCTTCTACCTCACCGAGCAACTCACGCCCATCACAGCAGCCCGCTGCGGCCCGGAAAAACTGACGGCCGCTCTGGCCGAGGCCGGCGACGACCGGGAGTGGTTCAGCCCCGCCGACTCTACCGACCTAAGCACCCGCGAAACCGTTGAGCTGACCTTTGAGCACGCGCCAGCTGGCCCGGTGGGACTGGTGCTGAATTTTCGACAGACTCTGCTCACTACATTCCTGCTGTATAGTGCTTACGGCTATATGGGCAACGAAGTGGGCGACCTGTTTGCCCGCGTCGAAACCGACCGTACCGTCCGCAATTCCCTCACCAATCCGTATGGTTTGCTAGGTGGTATTGACGTGAGTTGCCTGGATGAACGTACCGGCCGTTGGGTGCCCGCTGCCACACTCTATGAAACGGGGCCTATCGCCCGTAATCTGCAGTTTGTGCCGCTGCCTGGCGCCCAGAGCAGCGGGCCACTGCGCGTGCGGCTACAAGTAGCGAAAGGTCTGTGGCGCCTCGATTATGCCGCTTTGGCTACCGTGCGCGGCCGTGCGCAGCCGCTGGTGCTGGACGCAGGTCTGGTCACGCGCGCCGGCCGCTCCGACGACGAAGCCCGCCAGCAGCTTGCCGCCGATGACCGCAGCTACCTCACGGCTCTGCCTGGCGAGGCCTGCCGGCTGCACTTCAAACTGCCCGACCCAGCCCGTGACTACGAGTTGTTTGTACGCTCCAAGGGCTACTATCTGGAGTGGATTCGGCAGGACTGGCTGCGGGAGAAAAATCTGCCCAAGCTGCGGGGTATGCTCACCAATAATCCGGCTACCTGGGCAGAGCTGGCCCGGGAATTCAAAACCGCGGAACCCCGCATGGAAGCTATTTTCTGGAACAGCAAAATCGTGCAGTAGCTATGCAAAAGGCTCTTCTTGTACTGTTGCTGGCACCATGTCTGCTGGCGGGCTGCCGCGTCAATAAGGCCGTGCCGCTGGCCAGAGAACTGCCGGAGTCGCCGCGTGGCGTGGAACTGATACAGCTGGACAAGCGCAAAACACCGCTGCAGCAGGGAGAACTGCTGGCCCTGACTCCGGACACGGCCTACGTGCTGACTACGCAAGGCCACGTGCTGCACATTCCGAAAACTGCCATTGAGACGGCGCAGCTCAACATTGCCCTGACCAGCAACCAGCCTGCCAGCTTACGAGCTTGGGCCGGCCTAACCAACCTGCTGACCCTCTCGCACGGGCTTTTTATGGTCTTTACGCTGCCGCTGAATATTGGCATAACGTCGGCTGTAGGCACCGGAGCAGGACGAGCCTACCAGGTAGACTATCCGCAACAAATCAACTGGGAGGAAATGAACAAGTTTGCGCGTTTTCCGCAGGGGCTGCCGCGTGGTGTGCCGCTGAGCCAACTGCGCTGACTAGAGCAGCGGGCTTGATGAGTAGTTTGAGAGAGGGGGCCGTACCTTCGTGGGGTCCACTTGTTTTGTCGCCGTGCCCGTTTCTGCTGCTATTCGCCCGCTTACTGTTTCGCCTGCCGAAGTCTTCACCGAAAACCTGACTACCCACACGGCGCAGGAGCAGCACTACGCCAGCCGCCACCAATTGGGGGGCTGGCTGCGGGTGGTACTGTTTGGGGGCGGCGCGTTCGGCGCGTGGTGGCTCTTTTCGCAGGGGTACCTGCTGCCGGGTATTGCATTTGTAGCAGCGGTATGGCTGGCCTTCATGGCAATGGTGCGCTGGCATGGCCGCATGAGCTACCAGCGCGAGCATCACCGCCTGCTGGCCCGCCTCAACCAAGACGAGCTAAACCGCCTGGCCGGCAATCTGGACGGCTTCGACCCGGGCCTGCGTTACCTCGATACACAGCATCCGTACGCTGCCGACCTCGACGTATTCGGCGCCCACTCGTTGTTCCAGCTGCTCAACCGTGCCTCTACCCGGCTGGGCCAAGACTGGCTGGCCGGCTGGCTGCTCCGGCCCGCCCTGGCCGATGTGGTACGTGCCCGCCAGCAAGCCACCGCCGAGCTGGCCCCCGATGTAGCCTGGACCCAGGAGTGGCAGGCGCGCGCCCGTCATTTTCCGCGCCAGCAAGCCGACCCGCGCGAATTCAGCGCCTGGCTGGCCCACCCCGATTTCTTTGCCGGCAAGCCTTGGCTGAAGCCGTTGCTGGTGCTGCTGCCACTGCTGTCGGTAGGAGCTATGGTGGCTTGGGGACTAGGAGCCGGCTTCTATCCATTAGTAGTGGTGCAGTTGGCTATTGGAGTGCTGAACGGGCGGCTGGCGCTAGCTCGTACAGAATATGCCGAGCAGGCCACCGCCATGCGCGACGCGCTACGGGCCACACAGGCCCAATTGGCGCTGTTCGAGGACGAATCGGCCCCGGATTGGCAGGCGGCGCGGCTGCGGCAGCTGCGCGAGACGCTGCGGGCAGCCAGCCACGGCACTGCTGCCACGCGCCGCCTTGGGCAGCTGGCCACGGTAGCCGGTCTGTTCCGGGGGCGGGAGCATCCGTTGGGGGCACTGCTCCTGAATAGCTTATTGCTCTGGGACTTGCATGCCATGTGGCAGTTGGAGCGCTGGAAGCGCGACTTGGGTCCGGAACTGACTACCGTGCTGGAAGTGCAGGCCGAGCTGGAAGCCCTCATCAGCCTTGCCGGCTGGCAATTCGGCAACCCCACCTATACCACTCCTGAGCTAAGCAGTGCGCCCCTCGAAGTGACAGCCGAAGCTCTGGGCCATCCGCTCATCTTCGCGGCACGCCGCATCACCAACGATTTTCAGACCAGTGGCTACGGTCAGACGGCCGTTATTACGGGCTCCAATATGGCCGGCAAAAGCACGTTTTTGCGGACTGTGGGCCTGAACATGGTACTGGCCCTGGCCGGTGGGGTTGCGTGCGCCCGACGCTTACGCCTCAGTCCGGCCCAGGTGTTCACGGCCATGCGTACCCAGGACAATCTGGCCGAAAGCACCTCTTCCTTTTACGCCGAGCTGAAACGGCTTAAGCTGCTACTGGACCTGAGTAATAACGAAGATGCCAGCCACGGAAACAACCAGCAGGCACCCGTAGCGGATGCGTTGCCGGTGTTTTATCTGCTCGATGAGATTTTGAAAGGCACCAACTCCCTGGACCGCCACCGCGGAGCCCGGGCGCTGTTGCGGCAGTTGCACCAGCGCCCTGCCGCCGGGCTCATCAGCACCCACGACCTGGAACTGGCAGCTCTGGAAACCGAATGGCCAGACCAAGTGCGCAACTTTAGCTTCAACAGCACCTTCAGCGGCGGCGAAATCCACTTCGACTACCACCTTACGCCCGGTGCCTGCCGCGCCTTCAATGCCAGCCAGCTTATGCAGTTGATGGGAATTGAGGTTGACGGGTGAAGGAATTTGGTTGAAAATCTGCGCGGTGTATGCCTTATTGCGGCCAGAACACAACTTATAGCCGCGTATTGTGGTAAGCTGAACAGGCTTATTTTGCCTGCACTTCACACTTAATTTTCTTCTTCGTGTATATCCGCAAGAATCTTCGCTGGCGTGTAATCTGGAAATTCGCCTGGCAAGGACTGGTCGTATTTACGCTGTATTCCGTGCTGGTCTGCATTCTGTATCGGCTGGTTGGGTTGCGCTCCGTATCTATTCCGTGGCAGCCAGTAGCCACGCTAGGTATAGCGGTGTCGTTCTACATCGGCTTCAAAAACAACGGCTCATACGACCGTTTCTGGGAAGGGCGGCAGCTATGGGGAAGCATCGTAAACTACAGCCGCACCTGGGCTATACAGTCGCTGGAATACGTGACGTCGGTAGTGGACGCGCCGGGGGTTGATGCCCCTGCCGCCTCTCGTGCCGAGCTGACACTGCGCCACCGCCGGCTGGTATACCGCCAGATTGCCTGGTGCAATGCCCTACGACTGAACCTACGGCGCCAAAACGACCAGTGGGACGAGCAGGTAGCGCCTTTCCTCGACCCTGCCGAGTCGGCGGAGATGCGCCGCAAACAGAACCCACCTGCTCATCTGCTGCGCCAGCAGGCCGCCGACTTACGCATCCTGCGCGAGGAACGCGGGTTGCTGAACGATTTTCAGCACGTGAACATGATGACCAGCATCGAGCAGTTCAACAACCTGCAGGGGGGCTGTGAGCGAATCAAGAATACCCCATTTCCGCGCCAGTATGCCTTCTACAGCTTCATTTTTGTGTGGCTGTTTGCCGCACTGCTGCCGCTGGGCCTAATTGGGGAGTTTGAGAAAATGGGCCCCGACCATATCTGGCTGACCGTGCCTTTTTCGGTGCTGGTGTCGTGGGTGTTTAATACCATCGAAATAGTGGGACATACCAGCGAGAACCCCTTCGAAAACGAGATGAACGATGTGCCGATGACGGCCATCTGCCGCACCATCGAAATTGACCTGCGCGAGATGCTCGGCGAAACTCATCTGCCGCCTAAGCTGGCCCCAATCGACGATATTCTATATTAAAAAGAGTAAAGCAGCGCACTGTTGAGCTTGCTGGCTCCGGGCACTGGGCCAGAGGAAGTTGCCTTGCAGACAGAAGAGCTACAGCCAGCGAGTCAGCTGATTCGCCTTCCTGTTTGACCAAAGCTGGGCATTAACTAACGTAGCGGGGCCGGCGTAAGCACAGAACCCTTCGTATCCCACGCTGCTATGGCCAAACGCCCTAATTCTAGCTCTACGGCCGGTGCTGCTACCGCCCGCAAAAAAAGCACTGCGCCCCACCATCCGGCTTCTGCTAACTGCCCGCATCCGAAGGGCATCCTCATTCCGATAGGTGGGGCCGAGAAACGAGGGGTTGATGCGCAGAAAACACCGACTTCTGATGACATGGCGTCGGAGTCGATTCTGCAGCGTTTCGTGAATGAACTGCCGAATAAAGGGCCCATACTCGTGATTCCCACGGCCTCGGAGAAAGCGGAGGAAGCAGGTAAAGAGTACGTGGACATTTTTAAAAGTTTGGGAGCTAGCCGCGTCGATGTGCTCCATATTGAGTCGCGGCAGCAGGCCAATGCGGAAGAAAGCCTGCAGCTGCTGGAAAAAGCCGAAGGAATCATGTTTACGGGAGGCGACCAACTGCGCCTTACGGCTCTGCTGGGTGGCACGCAGCTGCAGCGGCGCATCAAGGAGCGCTACACGCACGAGCGGTTTGTAATTGCGGGAACCAGCGCTGGGGCCACAGCCATGAGCACGCCCATGATTTACCAGGGCCGCAACGACGCCGGCATGCTGAAAGACGAAATCCACATCACCACCGGCCTGGAGTTCCTGCACGATGTGGCCATTGACACGCACTTTGTGGCCCGCGGCCGGATTGTGCGCGTCGCACAGATTATTGCTACCAACCCGGCCTGCGTCGGGCTAGGTTTGGAAGAGAATACCGGTGTTGTCATCACCAAAGGCCGCGAACTGGAGGTAATCGGGGAGGGCATTGTGGTGATTGTGGACGGCACTAGCTGTTCTTCCACGAATATTCACGAAATCCAGCCTGGGGAGCCATTTACCATCCGCGACTTGCGGGTGCACCTGCTCAGCCGGGGCGAGAAGTACACGCTGCCCATACTGGAGCAGATGCACGTGTAGCCCGCTAAAAATGGCAGCAGAGTAACTACCTGCAGGCAAGAGCCGAGAACAGAAACCGAAGCACGGCGTTAGTATTTGCGGTAGCTTGGCGGCGGGTGCAGGTTCAGCGACGGACGGCTTATTGCCGTATAGGCGCAGCAGAACCCGCCTCCGCAGTCCGCTGCTATGAATACACACGCCCGTAAGCTTCGCTATTTCTTCTTTAGTCAGGACTTCTCCGATGGCCTCCGCATTACGTTGGCAGTATTGCTGCCTGGTATTTTGCTGGGGTGGCTGGGGCACTTGGCAGTAGGAATAGAAGTAGCACTGGGGGCGCTTTGCGTGAGCATCACCGATTCGCCGGGCCCGGTGGTGCACAAGCGCAATGGGATGCTGGCGGCCGTGGTGCTGCTACCGGTGCTGGCGCTGCTCACGGGCCTGGTCCAGCCACATCTTTGGTTGCTGGGGCTGGAAATTGGGGTATTGAGCTTCGTGTTTACACTGTTTCTGGTGTACGGCAACCGTGCCGCTTCTGTGGGCACCGCGGGCCTGCTGCTCGTTATTCTGATGATGGACCGCAGCCTCACCTTGCGGGAGCTGATAGAATATGTGCTGCAGGTCACGGCGGGTGGCATCTGGTATATGCTGGTGAGTCTGCTCTGGTATCAGATCCGGCCCTATCGGCCGGCGCAGCAGGCGCTGGGCGAATGTATCCGGGCAGTTTCGGGCTTTCTGCGCCTAAAAGCAGAATTCTACCGCACCGGCACCAGCCTCGACGATGACTACCGCCGCCTGATGGCGCAGCAGGTAACTGTGAACGAAAAGCAGGATGCCGTGCGCGAACTGCTCTTCAAAACCCGCCAGATGATGAAAGAATCAACGGGCACCGGACGGCGGCTGGTGCTCACCTTCGTAGATCTGGTCGACCTCTACGAGCATATCACTGTCACCTATTACGACTATGCCGCGCTGCATGCCCGCTTCGAGGCCACCGGCGTGCTTGATGCCATTGCGGAATTGGTGGAACAGTTAGCGGCTGAGCTGGAACGCATCGGGTTTGCTATTGAAGCCAACCACGGCCATACTTCCCGCGTGGACCTGGCCGCTGGCTTGGAGTACCTGAAAGCCCGCATCGACTCGCTCGAAGATGCCAGCCAGCCGGGCCATACACTGGTGCTGAAGAAAATTCTGGTGAACCTGCGCAACCTCACCCAGCGAGTGCAGGATATCCAGGCCTATTTCGATGCCACGGTGCCTGCTGCCTCGGGGCGGGAGCTGGAGTTTGGGCGTTTTGTAGCGCATCAGAGCTTCGGGCTGGGGCAGCTGCGCGACCATCTCACGCTCAGCTCGGGCATTTTCCGGCACGCCGTCCGCATGATGGTGGCTTGCCTGGCCGGTTTTGTAATAGCCAAAGTGCTCCTGCCGGGCCATCATAGCTACTGGATCATCATGACGACGACCTACATGCTCAAGCCGGCGTTCAGCCTCACCAAGCAGCGCAATATTCATCGGGTGCTGGGCACGCTGGTGGGCGGCGGCATTGGGGGGCTGGTACTGTTGCTGATACACGACCGAACTGTGCTGGTGGTGTTGCTGGGCCTTTTCATGCTGACTTCTTTCAGCTTCACGCGCAGCAATTACATTGTAGCCGTCACGTTCATGACGCCTTTCGTCCTGATTCTGTTCAGCTTTTTGGGGCTGGGGTATCTGCAGGTAGTGGAAGAACGGATGCTGGATACTGTGCTGGGATGCCTGCTGGCATTTGCGGCCAGCTACCTGCTGTTTCCGCGCTGGGAGTCTGACCAGCTACAGGACTACATGAAGGCCGTGCTGCGCGCTAATCTGCACTATCTCTACACGCTACAGGAAAGCCTCACCGGTTCTCCCGTGGCCGTAGTCGACTATAAGCTGGCCCGCAAGGAAGTGTACGTCAGCTCCGCGAACCTGGCCGCCGCGTTTCAGCGCATGATGTCGGAGCCTCGTGGTAAGCAGCATCGGCCCACCGAAGTGCACGAGTTTGTGGTGCTAAACCATATTCTATCTTCCAATGTGGCCTCCATCACCTCTGGTTTGCTGGCAGGCAGCAGCCGGGTAGAGCAGCCCGGAGCCCTGCTACGCTTGGTGCGTCAGTCGCAGCAGGCCCTGCACCGCAGCCTGCGCCGCCTCGATCCGGCCGAGCCCGAAACCATTCCGGAACCCGCTTCTGGGCTGCCCGCGCCCAAGCGGCCTGAGGCAGCTGCCCCTGATCCACAGCTGTCCGAGCAGCTGGATTTTATTCAGAAAATCAGCAGCGACATCAGTAAAGTAACGGAGGAGGTGCTGGTATAGGGCGCCGTGCGTGCATCATAGCCCATGCGTGTGCGCAAACTGCACGAGTACCGCTACGTTGTGCAGCTCTAGCTTGTGCATGATGTTGCGCCGATGCGTGCTCACGGTGAATTCGGACAAGGAAAGCTGCTCCGCAATATCCCGGGTGGTGAGTCCAGCCCGAATCAGGCTCACTATTTCCCGTTCCCGAACCGAGAGCCGCTGTAGTAAAGGCGAGTCAGCGGGGGCTACTGAGGCTTTGCGCTCCGATTTTGGAAAGACGCTTTGGCCTTCGTACACGGCACGGATAGCAGCCAGCAGTTGGTCAGCATCCGCCGATTTGGGCACGAAGCCATTGGCCCCGGCCTCCGCTACCCGCGTTAGTAGTTCGGGGGTAGCCGCTGTGCTAAATACCAAGATGCGCAGGGCCGGCCACTGTCGGCGCAGCATCGGCAGCAGCGTAAGGCCATCAGGAGCCGGTAGCTGCAGGTCCAGCAGCAGAACGTCGGCCGGAGCCGGGCCGGCAGTAGGCAGCCACGCCAGCAAGGCGTCTCCTGTGCCAAACTGGCCTGCCACTTCCAGGTCCGGCTGCTCGGCCAGTAGCAGCGCCAGGCTTTGGGTCAGCATCAGATGGTCATCCAGGATAAGTAAGCGGCAGGACATAAGCGGGCAAGTGAAACGGTGGATGCGGCAGTAGCAAGTGCCGGAGCAATCTGAGCGAATTATGCAGCTATGAAAAGCAGGTGCGGCACCAACAGTTCAGCTTGTTTTCGAGAGTAGTCGGGGTAACACACTTAGCATGGCAACCGCACAACGATGGTGGTGCCTTTGTCGGAACTGTCGATATGTACCTGGCCGCGGAGGTATTCGGCGCGCGCATACACACCGCGCAAGCCAATGCCGGAACCCGATTTTGTGTTTTTAAAGCCGCTGCCATCATCTTCCACCAGAATTTCGAGAGTGGCAGGCAGCCGCAGCAATTGCACCTGCACAGCCGTGGCGCTGGCGTGCCGTACGGCGTTGTTGAGCAACTCGGCGGCAATACGGTAGGCGGTCTGCTGCAGGGAAGGCGAAAGTTGGTCGAGGCCTTCGTCGCAGTAGGTATGCACTACAGGGGTGCCGTAGAGATTAATCAGCTCCGCCAGTGCGGCAACAGATTCCGACAGCGTGCCCAGCCCCGGTTCGGCGGGCAACACGGCGTGGCTAAACGTGCGCACCTCGTCGCGGAGGTGGCGCAGCAGCAACTCAGTGTGGCGGCCCGCTGCTGCGGCTTCCGGCGAGGTATTCATGGCCTGCTGTACAGCTTGGCCCTGCCAGGCCATGTGCAGCGCCGCCAGGTTGGGGCCCAAGGCATCGTGTAGCTCCCGGGCCAGCTGTTCCCGTTCTTCTTCCTGCGCTGCAATGAGGCGTGCGCCTTGCGCATTGCGCTGCCGAAGCTGCCGGATACGGAGTTGGGCGTTCTGGCGCAGCGTATGCTGGAAGCGGCCTGTAAGCAGCGCGCTCAGTACCAGCAGCTCCAGCAGCAGCCCCCACGCCAGCGGATTGGGATAGATAGGATTGAAGCTGCTCAAGCCGACGTGGTTGCTCCAGAAAACGGCAAACCCACTGAAAAAGAACAGATAGGTGAGGGC
Source organism: Hymenobacter sediminicola (assembly GCF_014250515.1). Taxonomy (NCBI): domain Bacteria; kingdom Pseudomonadati; phylum Bacteroidota; class Cytophagia; order Cytophagales; family Hymenobacteraceae; genus Hymenobacter; species Hymenobacter sediminicola. Next base: position 904,040 of record NZ_CP060202.1, read on the forward strand.
ATAATATGCCGCAAGACGGCGGCGCTGGCTGGACTGAAACACCTGAAACAAGACCACCCAGCCATACGCAAACAAGCACAGCAGCAGTAGCTCACGCATGGTATTAAGTACCTGCAGAAAGCCCAGGCTATGACGAACTGCCCACGGAAACAGCACCGCATAGAGCACCACAAAAACTACTCCCATACCTGCCAGCCAATTGCCAGCCTGATGCAGCCGGGGCCACCCGCTGCGCAGCCGCAGAAACAACTGCATTATCCGGATACCTGCTGCCGATGCCAGCAGCATAAAGTTGAACTGTCCGATGGTCCAGATAATCTGGTAAGGCAGACGTGGCAGCAACATGGCATCCAGCCCGTCTTCCATCATCAAAAACAGCGTAACGCACGCCACGTAGGCCACATACCACAAGTGCACCCGGTCGCGCAGAAAGGCATACAGCACCAGATTGAACAGGGCGCTACTCAGGTAAAAGCCCAGCATCCAGACCCAGTGCCGCTCGAATGGGAAGTTCATTTCCCAGCCCAGGAAGTGTTCGGCAGTTTCAATGTACGTGGGCAGATACAGTGCGCCGGCGTGCAGGTCGATGCGCAGGTAAAGCACCGCTGTTTCGTTGGCTTCGAGCACAAACGGAAAGCTCAGCGACCGGGCCGGAAACGCTCTTTCGGCTGCGGGCACCCAAGAGCTTGCCGCGCCCAGCTGCCGAAACTGGGTTTCGCCCTGCCGCCGACAGTACAGCGCGGCGCTGTCCGTAAAGTTGAAGATGCTCCAGAGGTAGCGTAGGCGTTGCGGCTCTATGTTGCGGACCACCAGCCGCATCCACACCCGCTCATGCAGCAGGCCCAGGTTGAGGGTCTTATGCCACGGGCCGGTTCGGAACTTGCCCGCCTGCCACTGCGCTTCCACCTGCTCCGGGTCAGGGACTATGTCAAAGGACTCGGTGTAGTAGCGGTACGCCTCCGAAATATGCGGCCCTTTGGGGTCCTGCAGCAACAATGTGTCGCGCACCACCTCAGGCGGCGCCTCGGCAGCACAGGCAGACATGGTGCCGACCTGCCAGCAGACGAACACCATGGCAATAAGGGAGCGAAACCACATAAAATAGCTAAAGGAAGAGCAGGTGCTGCAGTAAATAAATACAATTTGATATAGTTAAAAAATAAAATACCTCTGGCATCTGCCAACTGGATAAATGCCATGTTCTTTCCTGAAGCATCATGCTGCTTTGGCCGACGAGTCCAGGTGGTGGTAGTCAGGTGGTAGTAGGTTTACATGGTTGAGCTTTCAGCACTGGTCTTGTTGCTGATACACTCTTGTTGGAATAAATAAAAAGGCCCACCTAAAGGGTGCGATACATCTGCGCACGTATGGTTTTGCGCGAATTTCGTTTCAGAACCTTACGGGCCTGAACACTAAAAAGCCCGCCCGAAGTAGTTTCGGACGGGCTTCGCTATAGGTCGTGTCTATTACTTGGCTGCCTGGCCTTCCGGCTTCAGCGAGCGGGCCAGCCAGTCGAAGAACACCCGGTTCCAGAGCACCGAGTTCTGGGGCTTGTTTATCCAGTGGCCTTCGTTGGGGAAGTACAGAAAGCGGCTCGGGATACCGCGCAGCTGCGCCGTTCCGAAGGCCTCCATGCCCTGGTCTTCGGGCACCCGGAAATCTTTGCCGCCGTGAATGACCAGGATAGGCGTATCCCAGTTTTTAGCAAACAGCTGTGGGTTGAATTCTTGGTACGTGCGGGCTACGCTGGCCTTGCGGCTGGCTTGCGCCTGCGCGTCCTTCATTCTGGACTGCGCCGCCAGCGCATCACCGCTGTCGGCGCCATCTGCCATAGCTTCGGCCGTAGCATCGGCTGCGTCTCGTACTGCATCAGCAGCTTCTTCCATAGCATCGGCTGCCTCTTCACCTGACAAAGACTTGGTTGGAACGTCCCACGGTGCGCCGCCCAAATCCTGATTCGCAAAGAACATTTCTTCGGTGGTAGGGTACCAGCTGGTCAGGTTGTAAAGGCCACAGTGGGCAATGAAGGTCTTGAAGCGGCCTTCGTGCTTGCCGGCCAGAAAGTACACGGAGTAGCCACCGTAGCTGGCCCCCACGCAGCCGCGCCGGTCCTTGTCCACGTAGGGCTCCTGGCTCACGGCATCAATGGCCGACAGGTAGTCCCGAATCGGCTGGCCGCCCCAGTCGCCGCTGATGCTGTTGTTCCACTCCGTGCCGAAGCCGGGCAGGCCGCGCCGGTTGGGAGCTACCACAATGTAGCCGTTGGCGGCCAGCAGCTGGAAATTCCAGCGGTACGAGAAGCTCTGCGTGATGGGGCTTTGCGGCCCGCCCTGGCAATAAAGTAGCGTCGGGTATTTCTTGCTCGGGTCGAAATCAGGCGGATAGATAACGTACACCTGCATCTGCTTGCCGTCGGTGGTTTTCACCATGCGGGCTTCGGTACGGCCGGTTTTTACACCCGCCAGCTCCTGTTGGTTGATGTTCGTCAGGGGCGTTTCGCGGCCGGTTTTCAGGTCTACGCGCACGAGGTCGGCGGGCTGGGCTTGGGTGGTTTTGTTGGCTATTGCTACGTCTTTGCCCGCCAGCTCGAAGCCATTGTAGTTGAACGCCCCCTTGGTCAGTTGCTTACTGCTGCCGCCTTTGCTTGGTACCGCAAAAATATGCTCTGTACCGGCCAGCACGCTCACGAAATAGATGGTCTTACCATCGGCGCTCCAGCGGATGTTGCCGGCCGCCTGCTCCGAGCCGGCCGTAATATCCTGCCGCTTCTTCGTTTTGAAGTCATACACCACAATGCCGTTGCGGTCCGACTCGAAGCCGGGCGTGGCCATGCTTAGCCAGGCTACTTTCGAGCCGTCGGGCGAGAAGGCCGGTTCCGTATCGTAGCCGCCCAGGCCGGCGCTCAGGTTCTGCGTCTGCCCGGTGCGTACGTCGTAGAGGTAGATGTCGGAGTTGGTGCTGGTGGCCTCGGCTTTGCCCGTAAACTTGCGCGACGTGTAGGCCAGCCGGTAGCCATCCGGCGCTAAGGCCAGCTGCTCGGAGCCGCCCATAGGCTGTAGCGGCGAGTCGAACTTCTCACCGCTCATCACATCCTTGCCGTAGCCGGTGGGCTTGCCATCGTCCCCGATAGGCTGGAAAAACACGTGCGACACCTTCAAATCGTCCCAGGCGTTCCAGTGACGGTAGTTCAGGTCGTCGATGATTTTGGCGTCGGCTTTGGGCAGATCGGGGTACCAGTCCTGCACCGATTTGCCGGTTTTTACGTCCTGCGTATACAGAATAAACTTGCCGTTGGGCGCGTACTTCAGGTTTGCCAGGCCTTCTTCCGGAAAGCTGCTCAGCAGTTGCTTGCCGCTGCCATCGGCATTCATTACATAGAGCTGGTCGGTGCCACTTTCCCCGCTCAGGAAGGTCAGCTTACCATCGGCACGCCAGTTAAGAGTGTTTTCGGAGCCGGGCGTATTCGTAAGCTGGCGCGCCGCACCGCCTACTACCGGCACTACCCAGATGTCGGTGTTGCCTTGGTTTTCGCTCAGGTTGTAGCGCGTTACGGTGTAGGCCACCGTTTTGCGGTCCGGCGACACCTGCATTTCGCCAAGGCGGCCCAGCTTCCAGAGCAGCTCAGGTGTGTATACTGTAGCTTGTTGGGCTGAAACGGCCAGCGGCAACAGCGCCAACACGGTCAGGAAAGATTTTTTCATACAGTAAAAAGTGCGCTACACGCACCGGAAAAGAGTGGGAATAGTGCCGAACAATGAAGTAGGCCAGCGCAAGGTAAAAAACCTACTGCCTTGTTTGCGTACTTCGCCCACCGCACCACTGCCAACACTGGCGGGCGTGTGCCATGCGTTCTGCTATGCCCGATTTCCGTCTTCGCGTTTTCCAGTCTGTGGCCCGGCACCTGAGCTTCACCAAAGCGGCGCAGGAGCTGTTTATCACTCAGCCGGCTATCACCAAGCATATCCGGGAACTGGAGCGCAGCTACGGGCAGCGGTTGTTTGAGCGGCGCGGCAACCGGGTCAGCCTCACCGAAGCCGGCCGCCTGCTGCTGCTACACGCCGATGAAGTGGAGGCGCTGCACCAGCAGCTCACCGACCAACTCTACGCCCTCCATGACGAAACCGCGGGCCGTCTGCGCCTGGGCGCCAGCACCACATTGGCCCAGTACGTGCTGCCGCCCATTCTGCCGGGTTTTCAGCAGCGCTATCCGCAAGTGCAACTCAGCTTGCTCAACGGTAACTCCGAGCAGATTGCCGAGGCCCTGCTCCACGGCCACCTCGACCTGGGGTTTGTGGAAGGGCAGGTGCGCAGCCGCGACCTGCATTACGAACTGCTGCTGCACGATGAGCTGCAGGTAGTGCGCAAAGCCACCCCGCTAGGGCCGCCCACCGAGCCGATGCCGCTGGCCACCATGCTGCAGCAGCCACTGGTGCTGCGTGAGCGGGGCTCCGGCACCTTGGAAGTGCTAGAGTTTGCACTACGTGAGCATAACATTAAGCCATCAAGCCTGCGGGTTGCCTTTTACTTAGACAATACCGAAGCCATCAAGTCCTACCTCGAAGCATCACCCGATTGTCTGGGAGTCGTGTCGAAACGGGCGCTGGCAAAAGAGGTAGCCGCCGGCTGGCTGGAAGTGGTTCCGGTACAGGACCTGCATCTGCCGCGCCACTTTGATGCGGTGTGGGTACAGGGGCAGCCATTATCGGCCCAGGCACAACGCTTCCTCAGCTTTGCTCGCAAGCAGTTGGAGACTGCTGAGTAGAGACTTACAGGTGCAATTGAACTCTGGCTCATATAACCTGAAGTAATAGCTGATAAACATTATTGATTATCGGTAGGGTGGGGGACTACGTACCTTTGGCTATGCTTACCAACGGTCCACCCGCCGTGAAAATCACCCACCCCGCTCCCCAATACGCACCCACCCGCTCGGAACGCGCGCAGAGTATTTCTGCCGCGTTCCTCTCGCGGAGCTTCGCACTGGGCCCACTGCAGCTTACGCCCCGGATACTCGTGTTTCTGGCCGCCTTGGCTATTTGTGTGTCGCCGTGGGGCTCGCCGCCGCTGGCGCTAGCGTTGGGCCTGCTGGTGGCACTCGCCATTGGCAACCCATTTCCGGCCCAGAGCAAGCGCTACACCAGTAAGCTGCTGCAATGGTCAGTAGTAGGATTGGGCTTCGGAATGAATGCGCAGCAGGCGTTGCAGGCTGGTTGCGAAGGACTGCTGTTTTCGGTAGCTTCCATAGTGGGTACGCTTACACTGGGCTATTTTGTGGGCCGCTGGCTGGGCATCGACCGGAAAACGTCCCACCTGATTTCGAGTGGCACTGCCATCTGTGGTGGCAGCGCTATTGCGGCGGTAGGGCCTGTGCTACGGGCCGAAGAAGGCCAGATGTCGGTAGCGTTGGGCACGGTGTTTATTCTGAATTCGGTGGCGCTGTTTCTGTTTCCGGCCATCGGGCATGGGCTGCACCTAAGCCAGAATCAGTTTGGCCTCTGGGCCGCCATTGCCATTCACGATACCAGCTCGGTGGTAGGAGCAGCCAGCCATTACGGCAGCGAAGCCCTACAGATTGCTACCACTATAAAGCTGGCCCGCGCTCTCTGGATTATTCCGGTGGCGCTTGGCACGGCCTTCCTATTCAAAACGCCGGGTGCCAAAATCAAGCTGCCCTATTTCATTCTTGGCTTCATCGGAGCCATGCTGCTCAATACCTACGTGCCGGCGCTGAAGCCACTGGCGCCGTATGTGGTGCAGCTGTCCAAAATTGGGCTGACGCTGACGCTGTTCCTAATTGGAGCCGGGCTGTCGGCACCGGTGCTGCGCTCCGTGGGGGTGCGGCCGTTCGTGCAAGGCGTTTTGCTCTGGATAATCATTTCCAGCGCCTCGCTCTGGGTAATTCTACGCACTGTAGTATAGCCGCCAACCAGTATTATAGCTGAAATCCGCGGCTTCGCCTGACTAAATTCAGGTGAAGCCACGGATTTTTAGTTGTGAGCTGCTATAAACTTATTTCTTGCGGCCAGAGCCGCTCTTTTTACCGCCGCCGTCCTGCTTGTTGACGGTAGCCCAGGCGCGCTTTTCGGCCTCGTCTTCCGATACGCCGCGTTTCTCGTAGCTTTCTTCGATGTGCTCAGCCTGCCGCTTCTGCTTGTCGGTATAGGCCGATTTGTCTCCTTGGGGCATGATGAAGAAAATGAAAAGTGAAACAAGAAGTTGTTTGTTGCTCTACGCGCCGCCCGGGCAGGTGTTATGATGAGCTTACGTGGGTCGTTGCGCCGGGCTACCTATCTTCGCCACTCCTAAGCCCACACGTTTACCATGCGCCAGCTAGCCGATATTCCGCACCCCGAAGCCAAAATCACGCTTTTCTCCTGGAACGGCAAGTACCTGATTAAGCTGGAAAAAGGCCAGCTGGAGCAAACCTACAAGGTGAGCGAGCTAGACGTGACCAGCGACGAGGACGTGCGTGAACTGCTGGACAGCGAGTTTCTGCAGGCTGCCATATCCCGCTTCGCCCAAATGCGCGACGACCTGCAGGCTTCCTTCGACCGGCACGGTCTGTAAGCCAGGCGCTACCGCAACTCTTTATAGCTGATTTTTCCTATATTCCCTGACATGAAAAACTCTATTCTCTGTCTTCTGCTGCTAGTGGTGGCCAGCGTTACACAGCCGGCTGCCGCGCAGCTCTACGATGTGCGCCAAAGCAGCATCAACCACGAAAAGCGGGAACGGTCGGCGCTGAAAGTACAGATAGATGGTACGCCGGAATGGACGCGTGACTTCTGGCAGTCCTGGCTGAAAGACACCTACAATATCAAGGTGAAAGGCAATGGCCTGCTGGGCGTGGGCAAGCGCGACATTCTGGTGGCCAAGCAGGTGCCGGCGTCCAGCGTCTCGGGCAAGCTGATTGATCTGTACGCACTGGTAACGGCTCCTTCCGACACCGTTACTGAACTGGCCGTATTCGCAGCTTTCGACTCCGACACCTATTTCGACCCCGAAAAAACGCCCAGCGAGTACGCGGCGTTGCGCAATATCGTTACCAACTTCGCTTCGGCTGCGCGCTTGAAGGCTTACCGTGAGCAGATTGCGGTGGCCGAAAAAGAACTGCGTGAAACCGAAAAAGAGAAGGAGCGCCTCGAAAAGGAGCGCGTGAGCCTGAGCGCCAACACGCAAAGCAACCTCGACAAGATTGAGGCCCTGAAAAAGCAGAATGCCGAGAACAAGGTCAAATCCAGCCAGGACTCGGTGCAGCTCATTACAAATGCGCAGCTGCTAGAAACCCGCAAAGCCAAGCTGCAGCGCCGCCGCGACCGGCTTTCCACACTGGACAAGAAGTAGCCGGTGCCAACGCCTGCTCGACAATATCCCCGTTATCTGCTGGGCAGGTATCGGGGATATTGTGCATTGAAGCTGCTACCCGGTTGCTTCACCCAGACGGGTTGTTATGCGTAGAAGCGGCAAGTGAGTGGCTGGCCAGTTGGCCGGCGTATCTGTAAAGTCAGTAGTGAAGAATATGGAAAAAGACCCGTCGCCGCTCGATACCCTGCGGCAACTCAAAGAGTGGCTTGATGCCGGTACTATCACGCCGCAGGAGTTTGCTGCCCTCAAGCAGAAGCTGCTGTTCAACGAGGCGGGCAGCACCCCGACTTTGCCGGTGGCCGCTACGCCCGAGCCGACCACGATAGCGCCGGTAGGAGACCCTATGCTGCCACCAGTAGTACATCATACTACCCCCGAGCCATTGCCTCCTATTGGGGCACCGTCTGCCCCGGCTTCGCCTTCCGAATCAATAAGCCGACCCATCATAGCTGGCCGGCCCGAAGCCTCGCCTTCAGCTGCTGAGCCAGAGCCGTATTCGGCCGCCGCTACCACCGACACCGACGAGGTAGAAGACGCACCTTACACTGCGCCCGCCAAAAGTCCGTTAGGAACCATCCTCATTATTGGTGGTATCGTTGCCTTGTTGGCTTTGGTTGCTTACCTAATGCTAGGTAACCGTGAGTCGGAGCGCCTGACCAGTACTTCTCAGACGGCTGCCGACTCATTGGCCGTGACACCTGACGTAGGACCCCAGGCCGAGCAGATAGACTTGCCGCCTGCTGCCGTGCCCGAAACGGTGCGCGTGGCGCCTGTGCTGCCGCCTGTTGCTCCGCGTGATTCAGTCGCCACCACACCAGCCCCGTCAGCCCCCACTGAAACACCCACTGCCGCAGACGAAGCGGGGAGTGAAGCGCGTGTGCAGCAGACACTGGAGGCCTATTACACGGATCTGCAGGCAGCTCCTTTTAGTGCCGCGCAACACTTTGCTCCTAACGTAGAGCGGTTTTATACCCTGTCTGGCACTACTCCTCAGGCTATTGAGGCGGAGTTAACCCGGACGCACTTTCCGGAGTTCACAGAAGCTTCCACCCAAATTGAGCCCGGCAGCCTGAAAGTAGGACCCGTAGCCAACGATGGGTCTCGCTTGATTACGTATCTGGAGAAGAGCCAAGCCTTCCGGCAGTCGTTGCAGAAGCACCAGCAGACGACGGCGCAGGTGCGGGTGCGGCTCGATAAGAACCTCAAAATCGTGTATCTGCGGCAGGAAAAGCTGCTCGAAAATACGTTCACCGACTAGCCTGCCGTACCTTTGCGGCCGCCTACCGGACGCGCGTCGCCGAAGTTCGGTGGCGCGCGTTTGTGTTCTGTATGTTCCCGTATGAAGTACGTTGCTTTTCCCCGTACAGGCCTGCTGGTCCTGCTTTTGCTGCCGTTGCTGGGCTCCTGCCTGAAAGTTATTAAGCCGAGCCGCGAATTTGCGCGCTACCCCACACCTACCGCCCCCGACTACGCCCAGCCCGACAACTGGGCCGCACTGCCCACCCGCCGCGACTCCGCCGATGCCGTGCCCTCCCGTACCAGCCTTCGCGACCAGCAGGCCAGTGCCTCTGTTGACGTGTTTTTCGTGCATCCGACGACGTATTACCGCCGTGGTTCCTGGAACGCCGATGTGGCCGATGCCCGCGTGAACCAGTTCACGGACCGCAGCACCATCCGCAAGCAGGCTTCGGTGTTCAACAATGTTGGCCGCATCTACGCGCCGCGCTACCGGCAGGCCACGTTGTTTTCCTTCTTTGATGAAAACAGTGAAAACGGCAAGGAAGCACTGGAACTAGCATATAGCGACGTAAAAGCCGCTTTCGAGTACTACTTGGCGCACTACAACCAAGGCCGGCCGTTTATTGTGGCGGGCCATAGTCAGGGTACTTTTCATGCCACGCGTTTGCTGCGCGAAATGGTTGATCAAAACCCGAAGCTGCGTCGCCACCTGGTGGCGGCTTACCTCATTGGTTTCAACGTGAAGCCCACCGAGTACCAACTCCTCAAGCCCTGCGAAGACTCCACCCAAACCGGTTGCTATGTGGCCTGGAACTCTGTGGAGTGGGGCAATGACTATCCACCGTTCCAAGGCGGCGTAGCCGTAAATCCGCTCACGTGGCGCACCGATACGGTGGCCGCACCTACCTCGCTCAACCTCGGTGGCACACCCTACGAATTCAACCGGATTGATACCGCCGTAGCTGATGCCAAGGTGCACGACGGTCTTGTATGGCTGCATACTCCTAAGCCCAGCGGTTACCCCCGCTTCCTGCTGCCCGGCCGCCCCGAGTTGCGTCACTCCTTTCACATCGCCGACTACGCGCTGTATTACCTGAACATCCGCCAGAACGCAGCCGCGCGGGTGCGGGCGTATACCAGTCAGGCTCACCGCCCGTAATCATACCTCATGAAAAACATAAACTGGCCCCGCACCCTGATTGGATTGCTGTTCTTCATACTGCTAGCAGTGCTGGCCAAGAACTTAATAGGAGGCGCTAGTCGGCGGAAGACTTTGCCCCCAGCTACCCAGAGCCGCTAGTTGTTCAATTGATTCTACCTTCCAGAAACATGTCAAATACTTTCCGGAAGTGACTTAGGTAGCCTTTGGGGCCTATTTGATTGTAGGCTTCGATGTTTGTCCAGAACCCTTCTTCATCGAAGCCAACGAAATCTGTAGCGGCCTGCAAAGCAAAATTATGCAGCAGATAGGCCACCGAACCGGAATACCTGAGTTGATTATCCCGCAGCTCAGCTGTTCAGTCAGTAGGTAAAGCCGATTCAAAAATCGGAGTAGTCCGAATGTCAAGCAGAAACTGATACAGCAAGTACCGGTACGCATTCTTTCTTCTCTCTGCCATAGCTGCTTTTTGAATTGTAAATAAACAAAAAGCCCCGCTGGCACAATGCCAGCGGGGCTTTTTGATAGGGCTAAGCGGGGAGCTTAGGCACCAATAGCAACACGCTTGAAGTCCGTTACCGTCATGCCTTTCGACGTTTTGTCGAGCAGCTGGGCAATGGTCATCGAACTGTCTTTCACGAACTCCTGGTTGAGCAGGGTGTTCTCTTTGTAGAACTTGTTCAGCTTGCCCTGCGCAATTTTCTCCAGCATCGCCTCGGGCTTGCCTTCGGCACGCGCCTGCTCTTTGCCGATTTCAATTTCGCGCTCCGTAACGGCCGAATCCACACCGTCTTTGTCAACGGCTACGGGCTTCATGGCTACGATTTGCATAGCTACGTCGCGGCCTACGGCAGCAATGTCAGCACCACCTACGTTCTTCAGGCCTACGAGTACGCCTTTCTTGTTATCGGAGTGAATGTAGGAAGCAACTTTCTCAGCCGTCAGCGTGGCGTACGTTACGTCCAGCTTCTCGCCGATTTTGCCCATCAGGTCGGTGATGTGCTCCTGAATAGTCAGGCCATCTTCTTCCTTGGTAGCCAGCAGATCTTCTTTGGTAGCAGCGTTCGTGCGAACGGCAGCGTCCAGAATACGCTGAACCAGCTCACGGAAGTTAGCCACTTTCGCTACCGATTCGGTTTCGCAGGCCAAGGCTACTAGTTTGCCGGTCGTGCCGTCTTCGCTTACGCTCACGGTCACAAAACCTTCCGACGTTTCGTTTTCAGCGCGCTTGTCAGCAATTTTCTGACCCTGCTTGCGCAGAATGTCGCGGGCTGCTTCGAAGTCGCCATCGGCTTCGGTCAGCGCTTTTTTGCAATCCATCATGCCTGCACCGGTCATGGTGCGGAGCTTGTTCACGTCTGCGGCGGTAATTGCTGCCATTGTTGTGAGGGTATATGAGGGGTGAGGGTTATAATCAGGGTTGATGCCGGCTAGCTAGGTAGGGAAGCCGACAAAAGAAAAGGGAACACCGGAGCCGAGTGCTTCGCATGTTCCCTTTTCGAAGGAGGGGCGATGAGCCTATTCTTCGGCGTTCTGCTTCTCCTGGATGCCTTCGTCTTCGGCCTGCTTCTTGTCGGCATCTTCTTTGTCGACCTTACGCTCCGAAAGACCTTCTTCGATGGCCTTACCAATCACGCTCACGATGAGCTGGATTGACTTCGAGGCGTCGTCGTTGGCCGGGATTGGGAACTGCACCAGCTCGGGGTTCGAGTTCGTGTCGCAGATAGCGAATACCGGAACACCCAGTTTCTGGGCTTCTTTCACGGCAATGTGCTCACGTTTTACGTCTACTACGAACAGAGCAGCAGGCAGGCGGCTCAGGTCGGCAATGCCACCGAGTACACGCTCCAGCTTCTCCCGCTCGCGCGACATCATCAGTTTCTCACGCTTAGCAAGTGCCGCGTAAGCCGTATTTTCCTTCACCATCTTGTCGATGGTGCTCATTTTCTTCAACGACTTGCGCACGGTAGCGAAGTTGGTGAGCATGCCGCCCAACCAACGGTCGGTTACGAACGGCATTTTCAGGCGGGTAGCCTCTTCCGTTACGATTTCCTGCGCTTGTTTCTTGGTAGCCACGAACATCACCTTACGGCCGCTCTTAGCAATGTTGCGGATAGCCGCAGCAGCCTGGTCGAGCGAAACGAGGGTTTTGTTCAGGTCAATAATATGGATGCCGTTCTTCTCCATGAAGATGTACGGCGCCATTTTCGGATCCCACTTGCGCGTAAGGTGACCAAAGTGGGCACCGGCATCAAGCAGTTCTTTATAGGTGGTGGACTGAGCCATAATAAGTTTCCTCTGGGATTAGCGTTTCGAGAACTGGAACGAGCGACGTGCTTTGCGCTTGCCGAATTTCTTGCGTTCCACCATGCGCGGGTCACGGGTCAGGAAGCCTTCTTTCTTCAGCGCTGGGCGAACCTCAGCGTTGTCGCCTACGAGAGCTTTCGAGATGGCCAGACGGATGGCTTCAGCCTGAGCCGAGATGCCACCACCGCGCACGTTTACCTTAATGTCGTACTGGCCGACTTGCTCGACAGTAGCCAAAGGCTGGTTCACGATGTTTTCCAGGAGCTCATTGCTGAAGTACGCTTTGATGTCCCGGCCGTTGATAGTGATATTCCCTTGCCCGGCCTGCATGTAAATGCGGGCCACCGAGGTTTTTCTTCTACCAGAGGTGTTGGAGATTTCCATTAAGTGAAGAATTAAAGAGAGGCCGAATTCGGCTTAGAGGTTTTTCAGTTCAACAGCTTTGGGCTGCTGGGCTTCGTGTGGGTGCTGGTCGCCTTTGTACACATACAGGTTGCGGAACTGCTCGGCACCGAGCTTGTTGCCCTGCAGCATGCCTTTCACGGCGTGCTCAATCACGCGGGTTGAGTCCTTGGCTTTCTTATCGCGCAGGTTGATGCGCTTCTGACCGCCGGGGTAGCCCGAGTGGGTGATGTAGATTTTGTCGGTCAGCTTCTTGCCCGTAACGTAGAGCTTGTCGGCGTTCAGAACAATTACATTGTCGCCACAATCCGAGTTAGGAGTGAACGAAGGTTTGTGCTTGCCACGCAGCATGTTGGCAATCTGGCTGGCCAGACGGCCCAGCGGCGCAACACTGGCATCAACCACGACCCATGCCTTATCGGCGTTGGCTTTGTTGACGGATACCGTCTTGAAGCTCAGATGATCCATTGGGGAGGAGGGTAAGCGTTTGGAAATGAGGAGAAACCGGATACGGTCCGGGAAAAACGGACACAAAGTTACCGCCTTTCAGCGTATTTGCAAGGGCAATAGTAATATTTGTGCCTGAGTAGCACCTACTTTAGTATCAGTAGCAGGATACCAAAAAACCGCTAACCCAGCCTGTGCTACTCGCTTTTTGAGCTTACTGATACTGCCGAAGCGTATCCACCAAGACCCGAAAATCCTTGGGGTAAGGGGCTTCAATGGTAATGCTTTCACCATCCATTTTGGCGAAAGTGAGGCTGGCGGCGTGCAGCGCGAAACGCTTGATGAAGGGTTGTTCCTCCTCGCCCTCCTTCATGTTGAACTTCTTTTTCAGCGAAGACAAATAGAATTCTTCGCCACCGTACATCGTGTCGCCGATGATGGGAGCCTGCAGATAGGCTAGGTGCAACCGGATCTGGTGCATGCGCCCCGTGATGGGCTGGCACTCCAGCAACGTGTGCTTGGCATAGGTTTCCAGCGTGCGCACTAATGTCACGGCGGGCTTGCCCTTGAATGCCAGACGAGCCTTTCCTTTGGTGGTTGTTTCAATGCTTCGCTCCACGCGCAGACCTTCGTACTCATGTACGCCCCAAGCAGCGGCGTGGTACACTTTCTTCACCTTGCGGTCTTCGAACTGCATAGCCAAGTGGCGGTAGGCCGCCGGGTTCTTGGCTAGCGCCAGCGAGCCGCTGGTTTCCTTATCGAGGCGGTGGCAGGCTTGCACATCGTCGTATCGCTCGCGGGCCAGACGCAGGATATTGGGCGCACCGCCAAACCGTTCGTCGAGCGTGGCCAGAAAAGGAGGTTTGTTGATGACGATATAGTCTTCGTCTTCGAACAGAATCAGGTCTTGGAAATCGGGTAGCTTCATAAAGAGGCCACAAAGGTAATGGATTGAGAGGAGCGGGAAAGCACCTTGGTATGCGCCAAGTGTCCGTTCCTGCTCTATAGCTATTCACCTATGACCTTATCGGCAGGTATCTGGGGCGGTGCCGGGGTGCGGGGTTTGGGCAGTTTGAACTCCAGCGTGGTGCCCTGCCCCATTTCGCTTCGCACCCGAATGACGGACTTGTGCGCCTCCACGATGTGCTTGCTGATGGCCAGCCCGAGGCCCGAACCGCCGGAGTCACGGGAGCGGCTCTTGTCAATACGATAAAACCGCTCAAAAATGCGGTTGAGGTGCTGTTTGGGAATTCCTTCGCCATCATCACGGACACTGATACGGACGCTTTTGCCGCTTTCCACGAGGCTCACGACTACATGACCGTTTTCGCGCCCATACTTAATGGCATTGTCGATGAGGTTGATAAGTACTTGCCGGATGCGGCTACGGTCGGCCAGTACCCGAACGCCGGTTTGCGGCGCAGTAGGCGGGAATATTTCCAGACGCACGGCCCGTTGGCTTGCTTTCAGTTCCAGTTGTTCGAAGATGTCCTGCACCAGTTCTGCCACGTCAAAACTCTGGCGGCGCATCCGGACTACCCCCTTTTCCAGCTGCGAAATGGTTACCAAGTCTTGTACCAGCGTGTCAAGAGCATCGAGGCTGGTAGCGGCTTTACGGAGGAATTTGGTGCGTACAAACTCGTCGATGTCATCATCATCCAGCACGGTATGCAGAAACCCCTGCGCCGCGAATATGGGCGTTTTGAGTTCATGCGAAACGTCGGCCAGAAACTCGCGGCGCAGGGCCTGCAGGCGCTTCAGTTCATCTATTTCCTGCTGTTTGCGCTGGGCCATGTCTATAATTTCCTCTCGCATGCGCTTGAGGGGTTCCGGGCGGAACAAAAACTTGTTCGACATGCGGCGGAACTCCTTGCGCTTAATTTGCTCCAGACCGGCGTAGATGTTGTTGATCTCCCTGAAAATAAGGGCTTCAAACATCAGGTATATCAGTAGAAAACAGGCTGCCATGGTGATGCCGGCTGCCAACACGCCCTGTTGCAGCGGCAACGTTGGTGCCACCCACGCCAGCGCCGTGAGTACGCACGCCACCAGCATCGAGAGCAGCAGGGCAATGGTACGGGAGGAAATAGTGAGGCGCATGCAGAAAGAAAGTAAAGCGCATCAAGGAACGTTATGCAGCGCGAAACGGAGCACTTTGCCAGTGCAACAAATAACCGCGCTGGCAAAGTGCTCCGCTTTTACATGACGTAGACCTAGTTGTCGGTGTTGAATTTATATCCGACGCCCTTAATGGTCTGAATGTGGTGGTCGCCGACTTTTTCGCGCACTTTGCGCACATGCACATCCACGGTGCGGGCCAGCACAAAAACGTCATTGCCCCAAATATTCTGCAGCAATTCTTCGCGCCCGAATACTTTATGCGGCGTGGCTGCCAGAAAGGCCAGCAGTTCAAACTCCTTTTTGGGTAGTGTGATTTTGCGACCCTCCTGATACACGGAAAAGGCCGTCCGGTCAATAGTTAGCCCGTTGATTTCGATGGTGTCCTGCACGGACAGTGGGTCCCGGTCGCGTCGCACGAAGGCGGCCAGACGACTGAGCAGGGCCCGCGGCTTGATGGGCTTGGCAATGAAGTCGTCGGCCCCGGCTTCGAAGGCTGCTACTTCCGAAAACTCCTCGGCGCGGGCCGTCAGGAAAATGATGTAGGTGTCCTTGAACTTGGGCTGTTCCCGAAGCTGGCGGCAGGTGGCTATACCATCTAGATGCGGCATCATTACATCGAGCAGAATGATGTCGGGGCCGAACTGTGGGGCAATTTCCAGGGCTTTGCGGCCATCGGGGGCTGAAGCCACCATGTAGCATTCTTTGCGCAGGTTGTATTCCAGCAACTCCACAATGTCGGGGTCGTCATCGACAACAAGAATCTTGTACGCGTTGGGGTTGGCAGGTGCTTGCACAGCGTAGGGTGTTTGGGGGTAAAACAGGATGCGCGAAGACAAAAGTACCGCCGGCCGGGTGCTCCGGTATGTTACGTTTTTGTGAACCACACTTCAGGAACCGAGTACTTCGCCAGCAGGCGAGGCCGAATAAAACAAAAAAGCGGCCCCTGTCAGGGGCCGCTTCACACACTATTAGTTCTGGGCTACCAAGTTCAGCCGGTTTTTCAGGCCACGATATTTATACATATCCACTTTCACAGCTCCTACAAACAACTCGGCCTGGATCAGAACCGGGACTTTGTTTCGGTCGTCGGAGAGGTAGACGGAAATAGCGTTTTCCCCTTTGAAAAGCTTGTTGCTGGGCATTTTTGGTACCAGCTTGATGGCACGAATGGTGCCGGCTTTGGTCGTTACAGTTTCGCGGCCCTTGTACATTACGTCCATCGTAAATACATCTTCATCGAAGAAGCCCTGTACCCGAATGACTTCGCCGATGCGGCGCTGGTCGTAGTTGAGGGTACGTAGGTAGTAGAAGCCACTCACCAGGTCCTGCACGTTGTCGGGGACTTTGTAAGTGCCGCGCTTCACGTCGTCCTTGTCCTTGCCCCGCTTCTCGACTTCTGCCACGTCTTTGATATGGTCGAAATCAACGGTTTCCTTCTTGCGGTAGTGGTTTTCCTCGATGTTGCGGAAAAACTTCTGCGGCAGAATACTGGTCGTGTCGATGTAGGAGCGCCAGGTATCCCGAATGCGCAGAAAGAAATCGAATGACCCGGTGGTGCGCCCCGTAACGGTGGCTTTGTAACATGGCCGCTCGTTTATGCGGTGCAGATCATCGGATACCTCGATAGTAGCTTCGGCCGCGTTAATCAGTCCGTAGTGCACTTTGTACTGCAGCACTTCGCCGGACGTGAAGCTGTGATTGGGAATGGAGCGGAGCGAATCAGAAGGCCCGAACGCTAGCAGGCTCATTGCCGGCAGCACAAGAAGAGTAGAAAGAAGCCAGCGGCGGTTCATAAAGCGAAAAAAGCAGGAAGTAAACTCCTGACACTCCAGACAAAAGCGGTGCCAGCAAATATACTCGTAATAGATGGTTGGGGTGCTATACGAAGTAGAGAACGAAAAAGCCTCCCCGGCAAACCGGGGAGGCTTTAATTCGCTGGACAACGTCAGCAGGAGTGCTTCTTACAGCGCGTCCTCGTCCTCGTCGGTGCTGCGGTCTTCCGGAATAGCAGCCAAGGCAGTTTCTGGCTCACCTTTCACCATAGCCCGGATCTGAGCTTCAATTTTGTCGGCCAGTTCGGGGTTGTCCTGCAGAATGGTTTTTACCCCTTCGCGGCCTTGGCCGAGACGGTCACCGTTGTACGAGAACCACGAGCCTGACTTGGCAATAATGCCCATATCAACGCCGAGGTCGAGGATTTCGCCGACTTTGCTGATGCCTTCGTTGTAGATAATATCGAACTCAATCACCTTGAAAGGCGGCGCTACTTTGTTCTTCACCACCTTCACTTTGGTGCGGTTGCCGGTCACGTTATCCTTATCTTCTTTGATCTGGCCGATACGACGAATGTCGAGGCGAACCGAAGCGTAGAATTTCAGGGCGTTACCACCGGTAGTCGTTTCAGGCGAACCGAACATCACACCGATTTTCTCACGCAACTGGTTGATGAAGATGCAGCAGCAGCCGGTTTTGTTGATGGTGCCGGTCAGCTTCCGCAGAGCCTGCGACATCAGACGGGCATGCAGACCCACTTTCGAGTCACCCATGTCGCCTTCCAGTTCGCCTTTCGGTACCAGAGCCGCCACGGAGTCAATAACGATGATATCGATGGCGCCGCTGGAAATCAGCTGGTCGGCAATTTCGAGGGCTTGCTCGCCATTATCAGGCTGGGCAATAAGCAGGTTTTTGGTGTCGATGCCGAGTTTGGCAGCGTAAGCCGGATCGAAGGCATGTTCGGCGTCGATGAAGGCCGCCATGCCGCCTTTCTTCTGCGCTTCCGCAATGCAGTGCATTGTGAGGGTAGTTTTACCCGATGATTCCGGACCGTAGATTTCTACGACACGGCCCTTAGGCAGACCTCCTACGCCCAGCGCAATGTCAAGGCCAAGCGAACCGGTGCTGATGACTTCCACATCCATCACCTTGTTGTCGCTCAGTTTCATGACGGTGCCCTTGCCATAGGCTTTGTCGAGCTTATCCAGCGTCAGCTGAAGGGCTTTCATTTTCTCAGTGGCGTTGTTAGCCGTCTTGTCTGCCTTTTCAGCTTTGTCAGTGGTGGTTGCAGCCATTGGAATGAGGTTGTTGGGAAATGCTTAGGTTTGGTGAATGTAGGCGTTTTCAACGGCCTGCGCAACCCACAAAGAGCTGTGCAAAGCCGTACCGTCGGAGCCTTTCCGGGTCGGCTAGTGGTAACGCAGCCGGCCTATATTTTGTGCCCACAATGCTAAAAAAATTCGTTGAATTCGCCGCTATTTTTCCATGCTAAAATATTTGGCAAAAAGCCGCTTTTCTATTGTCCTGATCCTGACGCTCGTAAGCTGGCTGAACGGTGCGCCTTCGGCACAGGCCCAGCTGGATAACCGGGCTTTTTTACATCCGCTGGTAGTGGGGCCGCAATACGAGCGGCAGCTTCGGCTCGATGTGCAGGCCTTTTTATTCAACAAAGACAACGAGTATTTCAACAAGCTAGAAGATGGCCGCACCTACTTCGGGGCGCAGCTGCTGCCACGGCTGGTGTATTTCCCGAGTGCCAATTTGCGAGTAGAAGCCGGTGTTTTTCTGTGGCGAGACTATGGTACGCCCCGGCTGCGGCAGGTACGGCCGCTGCTCACGGTGAAGTACCAGAACGGTCCGCACAGCATTCTGTTCGGCAACATTGAAGGCAACCTGCACCACGGCTATATCGAGCCGATGTTTGACTTCGAGCGGGTGATGACCAACCGATTGGAAGAAGGAGTGCAATACAAGCTGCAGAAGCCCCGCCTGAACCTGGACGCGTGGGTAGACTGGCAGCGGCAGCAGTATCGGTTCAGCAATTTTCAGGAAGAGGTGGCTGGTGGCCTTTCTACGGAAGCAACGCTACTCGGCGACTCCAGCAGTCTGTGGCTGCGGGTGCCGTTTCAGTTCACGGGTACTCACCGCGGCGGCCAGATTGATACCGTGCCTACGCCCCTCCAAACCCTGTTCAACCTAGCCAGTGGTATTCGGGTGCGCAAGCCGCTCACGTCCCGGTTTTTCCACGCAGTACATGCTGACGCTTACTTCACCTATTTCCATGACTATTCTTTCACGTACCAGCTGCCGTATCAGAGTGGTACCGGCCTGTATTTGAATGGCGGCGTAGATACGCATCTGTCCAACGTGCAAGTGGCCTACTGGCGCGGTAACGGTTATATCTCACCCTTAGGCGGAACGCTCTACCGCTCCATTTCCAACTCCGTCAGCGACCCGCAGTATCTGGAGAAAGACCGGCAGCTGCTCATCGTGCGGTTCCTGAAGGATTACCGGCTGCCCGGCAACCTCATCATGACCACGCGCTTCGAGCCGCTCTATGACCTCAACAACGGCCTGTTTGACTTCTCTTTCGCGCTGTATTTCAACTTCAACCAGAGCTTCCTGCTAACTACCATACGCAGGGGCGTGGAATAGGAGCGAGAAGGAATTCTACCGCTCCAGACGGTAATGTGTAATGTCGTTGTCGCCGGTGCGTAGGGACAAGAGCCGCCTTCGAGCTACCACTGGCCGGAATCCTACATGCTCGGCCACTGCCATGCTACGGGGATTGTCGCGGCGGCTGCGGAGGGTGAGGCTACCAGCCCGCAGCGTCTCGCCAAACCCAAACTGTACGGCGGCCGCCAGCGCCTCACGCGCATAGCCGTATCCTTCGGCCTCGGCCGCCAGATAATACCCTATTTCAGCACTAACAGGCGTACTCCAGGAAGGCCGCAGGCTGATGTCGCCGAGGTAGGCGTTGGTTGCCGTGTGCCAGATACCGAACACATAGAGCCGGCCGGTGTGCCAGTCATGTGCAAACTGGGCCAATATCCTGCCGGCATCAGCTGGCGTGCGTACGGCGGCAACCCGCGACGGAAAAGCCGGCTCCAGCCGCTCTCGGTTTTGATTGAGCAGAGTGAAAAAGCTGGCCTGATCGGTAGCCTGATACGGGCGAAGGGTAAGCCGGGCAGTAGACAGCGACGCCGAAGGCGGCGCACAGGGAGGCGACGGGAAGGAGTACATGATTTTGGGCGCTGATGCCTGTACCTACGCGTGGGTGCCGCAGAATGGCTGAAAAGCCTCAGCAGCTACTAGCCCAACGATAACCCACTGCATAAGATGTCGTTTAGCCAGAACGCTGACGCAGCTCTATAGTCCTATCTACTGTGCCGGCTAACTTCTCAACAAAATTCTCTGATAACATGAAAAGAAGACTGGAAGGCAAAGTAGCTATTGTGACAGGTGGTGGCTCAGGTATCGGCGAGGCCATTAGCAAGAAATTCGCGGCGGAAGGAGCCTCAGTAGTTGTCTGCGGATTGCCCAGCGACCCGGTGCGCAAAGTAGTGGACGAAATTCAGGCCAGCGGCGGCAAGGCAATAGGTTATCTAGGTGACGTCTCGATAGAAGACAGCGCGGAGGCCTGTGTACAGCTCGCCCTCGATGATTTTGGCAAGCTGGATATCCTGATCAATAATGCTGGCGTGTTTCCGGCCACAGCCGAATTGGACAAGTATCCGGTTGAGGCATTCGAATACATGATCAAAAACAACATCTACACCGCCTTTATGATGAGCCGGGCAGCGCTGCCGCACCTGCAAAAAACCAAAGGCAACATCGTGTCAGCGGGTTCAGAGGCCGGCCAGATGGGCTCGCCTATGATTACGCCCTATGGCGGCACCAAGGCTTGGGTGATGACATTCTCGCGCGGTCTGGCCGTAGAGCAGGCCAAGCATGGAGTACGGGTAAACTGTGTGGGGCCGGGCCCCATTGACACGGCCTGGACGCATAAGGAGACCGGCCCTATGGATAGCAAAATGGAAAAGAACACGGTGAACGGAGTGCCACTCGGCCGCCGTGGCACTCCCGAGGAAGTAGCCAACGTATACCTGTTCCTGGCCTCGGATGAAGCCAGCTACGTAACGGGCGCCACTTATTTCGTGGATGGCGGCGTAACGCTGTCCAAGAGTCTGTCTGGTGAGGAGGTGCCTGCACACCTGAAACAGCAGCCAGCCGGCGACCTGCACCTCAACCATGGCAAGGAAGGCCACGCCAAAATTCGGAAGGAAGCCACCGGCACCATGACTGTCTGAAACGCCAAGCCCTGATTTCAGAACTTCTGAAGCACCTAAAACGAAAAGAGGCTTGCCGTTAGGCAAGCCTCTTTTTCATGAAGTATATAACTGGAGGTGAAGATTCACCTAGTCACGCATTTAGGGCAGATGGCAGGCAATTGCGACTGTCTACTTCTGAAGCGCCGCTCCTATACCGGATTTATGCTGATCGGGGCTGCCGAGGGCTTGCTGGGTACGCATCACGTTTACCTGGCGGGCGGCCTCGTTGAAATATTCGAGACGACGAATCAGCATTTCTTTGGTCAAAACGCGGCCTTCGGGCGTCCGCATCATGGCACGATGATCAGCCAGCAGACGTACCATAATGGCTTCCGTTGCGGCTTTCTGTGGCTCAAACTGTGCCAGAAATTCGCCTACTCGTTCTACGCCTTCCGTAGTGAGCCGGTATTGGGCGCCGCCCTGGTTCAGGACTTCGCACAAAACGTAGATTTCCAGCGGTAGAGAGGTGGCAAGCGCCGTAGTACGCAGGTCGAGACCAACTCGCAGTGCATCGAAGATGATGTCGATGTTGCGCTCAAACTGCTGATAGTAGCCAGAAGCTTCCATGGTATTTTCGTAATCTGCCGTGTTGCAACATGCGCAACGCGGCGGTTAAAACTGACTTACAACAACTCCTTTACAATCTGCTCTACCGTTACCCCTTCGGCTTCCGCCTTGAAGTTGCGAACCAAACGGTGGCGCAAAATAGGCAGCGCTACGGCTTTCACATCCTCGATATCGGGCGAGTATTTGCCGTTGAGCAGCGCATTGCACTTGGCGCCTACAATCAGATGCTGCGAAGCACGCGGACCGGCGCCCCATTCGAGTAGCTGCGTAGCACGGGCTGCGCCCCGCTCGGTGCCGGGGCGGGTTTTGTGCACCAGGCTCACGGCGTATTCTACCACATTGTCGGCCACGGGCACGCGGCGCACCAGGTGCTGGAAGGCCTGGATTTCGTCGGCGTGCAGAATCTTATTGACCGTGGGCTTGGTATCGGAAGTCGTGTTCTTCACGATTTGCAGCTCTGCTTCATAGCTGGGGTAGCCCAGTTCTATGTTGAACATGAAACGGTCCAACTGTGCTTCAGGCAGCGGATAGGTGCCTTCCTGCTCAATCGGGTTCTGGGTAGCCAGCACGAAAAACGGGCGCTCCAGTGGATAGCGCCGGCCAGCTACCGTCACGGCGTATTCCTGCATGCTTTCCAGCAGTGCTGCCTGAGTTTTGGGCGGCGTCCGGTTGATTTCATCCGCCAGCACAATGTTGGCGAAAATCGGGCCCGGCACAAAGTGGAAGTCGCGCTGCTGGTTCATGGTTTCCGAGCCCACAATGTCAGAAGGCATCAGGTCCGGCGTGAACTGCACACGGTTGAACGAGAGGTCAAGCGAATCGGCAATAGTCTGGATAAGCAGCGTTTTGGCCAGCCCCGGCACACCTACCAGCAGGCAGTGGCCCTGCGAAAACACGGCCGTCAGCACCAGCTTCACCACCTCATCCTGTCCGATAATGACTTTGCCGATTTCCTGGCGCAAAGCGCGGTACGATTGGGCCAGTGCGTCGGCGGCTTCTTTGTCGGAAGAGAATGTGCGCATTCTAGGATGGTTAGTTGGCTTCTCCCAACAACTGCATACGTGCAGTTGTTGGCGTGAATAGGAAAGACGTATAGTCTAGCAGAATGTCGCCTTGCTCGATATAGAAAAGATGCAGGTTGCGCATTTACCCGTTGTGGTGGGTTGTCGGCAAGATGAGTAATGCACGTCCCATTTCACATACGAGCGTGTTGAGTTCGTCACTACATGTGATGATAGTTTCGAATTCAGAGCTGGAAATACGCAGCGCAGTAAACCAAGCTGCTTTTGTGGCCTAGTTGGTCACGTCCAGCAGCTTGCAGTCGGCGTACTGCGGGTCCACTTCGATGTACACACTGCCGCGGTTCTGAGAAAACCACTCGTCCAGGGCCTTGTTTTTCTTTTCAGCCAAGGCAGCGGCAGCTAGTTTCTGATAGTCGTCCTTGAAGTTGGCCTGATGGGGAGGCGTGTTCGACTTCAGCCAGATGATGCGCACGGCGTCCTTGCCATCA
The DNA here is from genome assembly GCF_014250515.1 of Hymenobacter sediminicola. Classification (NCBI taxonomy): domain Bacteria; kingdom Pseudomonadati; phylum Bacteroidota; class Cytophagia; order Cytophagales; family Hymenobacteraceae; genus Hymenobacter; species Hymenobacter sediminicola. The sequence goes on from NZ_CP060202.1 coordinate 927,261, forward strand.
TCGGTGCGGTAGGGCATGGGCGGCGTAACGTTGCCCACTTTCATCGTGTCGATGGTGAAGAAAATGGCTGGGTCCAGCTTGTCGAGCGGCAGGTAGGTGCTGCCATCTTCGCGGTTTTGAAGCAGGCCACCGTTTGCACCAGTCTGTTTATCGTCGGAGTTGTCCTTGGCTGCTTTAGCAAACGTGGTGCTGTCGGACAGGATGCGGCGGCGCAGCTTCACGAGTTCCTTCGCCGATTCGTTGGCGTCGGTAGCGCCGGTGGCGGGCTTGAGCAGAATATGGCGGGTGCTGTACTTGTCGCCTTTGCGCTCAATCAGCTGAATCAGGTGAAAGCCGAACTGCGACTCCACAACCGGCGACAATTGGCCTGGCTCTAAACGCAGTGCGGCGGCCTCGTACTCCGGCACCAGCTCTTTGCGTCCGAAAAAGCCCAGGTAGCCACCCTGGGCCCCCGAGCCGGGGTCCTGGGAATACTGCTTGGCCAACTCCTCAAAACTCTCACCAGCCAGAATCCGGGCTCGCAAATCATTAAGCTGTGTCTGCGCGGCTTGCTTGGCGGAGGAGTTTACCTTAGCGTATTTGATAATCTGGCCTACTTCTACCTCTGTGGAGTAGTAGGGGAGGCTGTCCTTCGGAATGCGGCTGAAATACTGGCGCACCTCGCGGGGCGTTACTGTTACTTTGCCGGCAATCTGGTCCTGCATTTTCTGCTGGGTCAGCTGCTCACGCACCTGCGGCCGCAATTCTTCCTTAAGCTGCTTGATGGGCTTGTTGTAGTACTCTTCCAGCTTTTTCTCAGAGCCAATCTGCTGCGCGAAATAGTTCATGCGGCGGTCTAGCTCGTTCTTCACCTGCGCATCTTCCACTACCACCGAGTCGGTTTCGGCCTTAGCCAACAGTAGTTTGTTCAGAGCGAGGCTTTGTAGGATACGGCACTTCAGGTTGGGCGGAAGTGGCTTACCTTCGGCGCGGGCGACTTCCTGCGCATAAATGGCCTCCAAATCAGAGCGCAGCACAATCTGATTATCAATCTTGGCAATGATACCGTCGACGATCTGGCGGCCAGCGGGACGACCAATGCCGAGCTGAGCAAAACTAGAGGCAATGGTACCGGCCAGCAGCGCGAGGGTCAGCAGCGCGGCTCGCTTCGGCAAACGAAGGAAATGGGTCATGGAATCTTCAATGTATACGGCTAGCGCAGCCCAAACGGCCTGACTACCCCCGACACTTGGCTGAACGCACAAAGTCGCCGGTAAATTTCAACATAAATCCTTTCTCCGGCAAAAACGACGCTGCCACGCCGGGTCAGGACAGGGAGTCTGAAAAGCCGGCCAGCGTTGCAAGGCCGTAGCGCGCAGCTGCAATTCAGCTACTACAGCAACAAAAAGCCCCGGCCGAAACCAGGGTTTTTTGTTGCTGTGGTAGCTGAATTGCCTTATTTGGTTACCAGCTTATCTACTTCTGCTTGGTTGATCTGCACCGGATACTTGGCGCGGAGCTGGGCAATCCACTCTTTTTCCAGATAGTTCTGGTAATCGGAGGTAGCCTGGCCGCGGGCTTCAGCCAGCGTTTTGGGGCCAGCCGGCAGCACTTTATCAATCATAACGGTGTAGTAGCGGCCGTCTTTCTGTACGTCGTAGGAGCCAGGGCCGCGCGCCATCAGCTCGTCCACCACTTTGTTGTCGCCTTTGGCAAACGCCTTCTGCGTGATTTGTACCGACAGCGGATTCTGGGCATTCAGCACTTCTTCCAGTGCCGTTGTGCTGGTGCTGGTTACGGCAAGCACGGTGGCTATTTCGGTTGAGGCTTTGGCTTGCGTCGTCTGTCTGATGCGGTTTGCCGGAACTCCTTTGGCCGTCAGGTAGGTAGCGGCGGCAGCGGCGCGGCGGCGGGCCATGGCCGTTTCACCTTTCTTAGCGCGGCCGGTCAGCGTTACGCTCAGAGTAGTATCAGCCTGCATCACGCTGGCCAGCCGGTCCAGCATCAGCTTAGCGCCTTTCAGCAGCTTGTCGGTGCCGGGCGAATAGCCAACTGGCACTGGCGTCAGGCGCGCTACATCGTAGCGGCCCACTTTCAGCTGCTGCTTGGCTTTGGCCAGCAGCTCCGGCGAAGCGGCGCTGATAACGGTGCCTTGGGCGCGGCTGTCCCACTGGTATTTGCTCTGGTTTTCGGCGAAGTACTTCTGCAGGCCTACCGTGTCTTCAATGGCTTTGCTCCATACTTTTTCATCCATCAGCTGGAATAGCAGAATACCGTCGCGGTACTCTTTCACCAGCATGCGGTAATCTTCGTATTTGCCTTCGAGGTTGTCTTTCTCAAAGTTGGTCAGGCTTTGCTCCACATATTGGTCGTAGAGCTGCTGAGCCACAAAGCTCGGTTCGGCGCCGGGGCGGGCCCGTTGGTTCTGCTGCGCGTAAGTCAGGAAATCAGCTACCGTGTAGGGCTTGTCCTTGATGGTGAAGAGAGTTTGCGCATCACCTTCAGCTTTTTTGGCGTTTTTGCCGGTAGTGGCCGACGCAACTGGGGCCGTGTACTTGAAGCGGCCATTGACCAACGACGTATCCGCTTTGCCTAGCACATAGTCTTTGGCACTCTTATTCTCGGTGAACTGGTTTTCGGTGCGGATGCGCTTCAGGAAAGCCGCTTTATTCAGCTCCGAGCGAGAGTCCTTGGCCACTTTGCTTTTCAGCGTGGGCTCCATGGCTTCAAACGTCGGCACTGGCTGCTTCTCAATCAGTTTGATGATGTGCCAGCCATAAGGGGTCTGCACTGGCTGCGAAATCTGGCCGGGCGTAGTCAGCTTGAACGCCACTTCCTCGAAGCTCGGAATCATACGGCCCGTGCCGAAAGGGGGCAATTCGCCGCCGTTGGCCGCCGAGCCGGCATCTTCCGAAAACTGCGCTACCAGCTTATCCCAAGGCTCTTTGCGCTGGGTCAGGCGGCTGTGCAGCTCATCTATCTTCTTTTTGGCCGTTACCGAGTCGGCTTTGGGCATGCCGGGCGTAGAGCGAATCATCAGGTGAGCCACCTTGATTTCGCCCTGCGCCGGCCGGATGTCATTTACCTTAATAATATGGTAGCCGAAGCGGGTGCGCACTGGCTGCGACACTTGGCCTACCTGCGTTTTGAACGCCGCCGACTCAAACGGATACACCATCTGCATGGCGGTGAAATAGCCCAGACGGCCGCCGTTTTCGCGGGCCGAAGGGTCTTCACTTACCTCGCGGGCTACCTGCTCGAAGTTTTCGCCGCTTACCCGCTGGCGCAACGCCGTGATTTTCTGGAAAGCAGCCAGCGTATCCTTGGGTTCAGCATCGGGAGCCATACGAATCAGGATGTGCGAAGCATTTACTTCTTTGCTCATCCGCTCGTAGGCTTCGCGCACCAATTGGTCGGTCACGCTCTTTTCCGTCAAATACGGCTGTGCCAGCTGCTGCTTATAGCCGTCGAGTTCCCGCTTGAAAGCCTGGGTGGTGTCGAGGCCACGCTGCTCCGCCTCCAGCACCTTCAGCTTGAAATTGGTGTACAGGTCTAGGTACTCCGTAACGCTGGGACGGGTGCCGAACTCCGGTGCCGAACCGTTGTTTTTGCGGTACACGTAAGCAAACTCCCCGGCTGGCACTTGCGTGGTGCCAAGCGTTTCAATGACAGGCTGCTTAGAAGCGGTGGTAGGTTTAGTAGACTGGCAAGCTGCCAGCAGCGCTACGGCGGTAGTGCCGGCGTACAAAATGCGTTTGTGCATACAATAGATAAGAAACTGCTATGCGCGGCAGTTGCTCCCTGGCCAAGCCAAGCGTAGCATACTGCCTGACGCAATTTTACGGATTTTTTTCGGGGGTTGAGTACTCAATAGCCAGAACGAGGCTTAGGCAGTGAGACTAAACGCTACAGCAGTATTGGTAGAATACAAACGCCCTGATGGTCAGAGTTGACTATCAGGGCGTTTGCTGAAGTGGTATAGACGGCTACTAGGTAAAGCAGGGGCTCAGAGCTGCTTATAGAGCCGGCATACGTTGCGGCGGCCCTGGGTGCTGAACTCGACCCGGTCCATAATGCGGTTGACCAGCGTCATGCCCACGCCGCCTTTACGACCTTGCCGGATGTATTCCTGCAGATCCGGCTCATGGTAGGTAGCAGGGGCATAGGAACTGGTGGCATCATCAAATATTTCAATGCCAAACTGCTTGTTATTTACATCCAAGGCCAGATCCAGATGCTGCGACTCATCTTCGGAATTGGCGTGGATAATCAGGTTTGCTACTACTTCGTCAACGGCCAGCACAATCTGGTTGAGCTGGAGGTCGGGGAGTTGGTAGGCCTTCAGGTAATCCGTCACGAAGTCGCGCACAACCTTAAGGTTGTGGCGGCTACAGCTGATCCGGAGTGCATTTTTCATCCTGCGGGCCTGTCGAAAACCGACAAGTGATTAAAGAGCGGTGGCTTCTGCCTGGGAGGGCACAATGGTCATCAGTGCGTCGAGGCCCAGAATTTCGAATACGTTGTGCACTTTATCCTGCATGTTGAAGAATACCAGCTTTACGCCAGCGTCCTGAAACTGCTGCAGATGCGAGATAAAAACGCCCAAACCGGCCGAAGAAATATAATTCAGGTTACGGCAGTCGATGAGAACCTTCTCAAACTGCAGCGTTTCAGGCTTAGCCAGTTCAGAATCGAGTAGCACCGAAGAACTAGCGTCCAGCTCACCGTCGAGGCTTAGCGTAAGAGTATTGGCGGAAGAGTGTTGCGTTATTTTCATAAGTCCACAGTACGTCAGTTAGGAGAGCCGGGTTGGGCCGACTTGAACTTGACGACCAGCAAGGTCTGGTCGTCGTGCATAGGCTGGCCGAAGCTGAACTGTGCCAAATCGTCTAAGATCTGCTGCTTTATTTCGTCGGCGTCGAGGTAATACGTCTTTTCCAGCATCTGGTGCAGTCTTTCCTCCCCATACTCTTCTTGCGCCGCATTGCGCGCTTCCACAATTCCGTCGGTGTAAATGACCATTACGTCGCCCGGATTATAATCGTAGAACTGGTTCTTGATGTGCTTTTCGTAGGTCTCGTTCCGGATAATGCCCAGCCCCAGGCCGGCCGTCTGGAAATACGATACCTCTTCTTTGATGGAATGGTAGTAAAGGGTATGGCAATGCCCGGCCCGCGCAAACACGAACCCACCATTTTCATAGTCGATGATGTAGAGAGACGCCGTAATAAATGCCGATTTCTCTAAGCACCGGGCCAGGGCATGGTTGGCCTGTGCCATAAAGCGGCTAGGCACCGGAAACCGGTCACGCTCTGACTTTGCCAAGGGATTTTCCTGCATCAGCGCATGAAAAATGCCCTTCATTTGAGCCACATGGAAGGCCGCCGTTACGCCTTTACCACTCACGTCGCCGATGAGGATGGCCAACCGGCGGCCTGGTAGATGTAGAAAGTCGTAGAAGTCACCGCCTACTTCCTTGGCTGAAGCCGCGAAAGAACTGATATCAAACCAGCTGTCGATGGGCAGGTTCTTGGGGATAAGACTATCCTGAACCGCTGAAGCAATTTTCAACTCTTCCTGCACGCGCTGGTTTTCCAGCGACACATTCATCAGATTCAGGTTCTCGATACTGAGTACCGTCTGGCTGGCGAAGGTCTGCAGAATACTCAGGTTTTCCCGGTCGAAACCCTGGCGCGCCTGTTTCAGCATGTAGAGCGCCCCATAGTGCCGTTTAGCTGAGCGCAACGGCATCACAATGAGAGAGCCGTACGGCAGGTTCAGGTCGCGGAAGCCGCTGCTGCCTTTCAGGTCGTTGTTGAGGTATTCGATGTGCTGCAGGTTGTGCTCCTGCAGCAGCTGATGCACGGCGGCCGTCTGCTCCGGCGATACACGGTAGTGCTGGCCCTGCCGGGTGCCGGTTTCGTCTTCCAGCATAATCCAGGCCGCATCGGCATCCACGGTCTGTACTGCCGAGTCGAAGAGCATGGTGTATACTTCCTCCTCGCTCTGACCCCGCTGAATGAGCTGGGTAAGGCGCTGCAGACTCAGGATTTCCTCTCGTTTCTGCTCAAAAATCCCTGCGGTAGGCAGGTTGAACAGCGTTACTAATAGCCCCATCAGGGCATAGAAGCCCGCGAAGAAGACCGTAAGCAGCAAAAATGCCTGTTGTGGAGCCGGTGCTACCAGATTGGGGTCGTGCTCGATGCGTAGGAAATACGACACAAACACCGCCATGGAGAGCAGAATGGCAATCTGCAGCAACACGGCTTCCCATTTCTGGCGGCGGCTGAGGTAGGCTACCCACTGTTGGTTGCCACTTAGGTACACACCAAAGACGGCCAGAAAACCCAGAATCAGGTAGTCGAAAGGATGAGGCGGCACCCAATTGAGTAGCCGAAACAAAAGGGTAGAGCCTAGCAGAACCTCAAACCATATCCACTCCCGTTGAATACGCGGCTTTGCCCTGAACAGCACTAGGCTACGCCAGGAATAGTTGGTATTAGCCAAGAATACGACGAACAGCCCCAGGTTAACAGTGTAAATCACCGCCAGTAGCGTCCGGTCGTTGGTTGGCAGCTTGTACTGCAATGCCCGTTCCACAAGGTGCAGGCCCACGCAAACGGTAGCCAGCATACCTGGCCCCAGCACCAAACGGCGCATCATGCCCACAAAGTCGTTGCCGACAAGCGGCTCGGTGCGGCCTCGCTGATATATGAAAACACCCGCCGCAAAAAGAGCCTGTGCAACAAGCGTTACCCAGGTAGGCCAAGGGCCACCCAGCCAGTCAGCTGCTCTGCCCTGCGTATTGCTAAGTGTACTAAGCAATAGCAGCAGCCAGCTGAATATACTCAGCGGAAACAGTACGGCTTTTAATCGGTGACGAAAGGACATAGAAGCGGAATGGTGTCCCCTGTGTTCCGCGAGAAGTATAGGCGCAGGGGCAAAACGGACCGCTAAGATAAACAGGTATTCTAATGTGGAAAATGGAAAGAATCCGCCGGACCCAACACGAAAAAAGCAGCAGCAGCAGAATCCTGGCTACCTGCCATTTCTGCTGCTGCTGCTTTTCTTTTGCAGTGTGCTTACTGTCAGCCTACTTGCTGCTATAGTTGGGGGCTTCCTGCGTAATCTGCACATCGTGCGGGTGCGACTCGCGGAGGCCGGCCCCCGTGATGCGTACGAAGCGGGCCGTTTGCAGCACTTCTATAGTAGCCGCGCCACAGTAGCCCATGCCGGCCCGCAGGCCTCCGGCCAACTGAAACAGCACCTCGGAGGCCAAGCCTTTGTAGGCTACGCGGCCTACAATGCCTTCGGGCACCAGCTTCTTTACGTCGTCCTCGGCATCCTGGAAATAACGGTCCTTGGAGCCATCTTCCATAGCCTCTACGGAACCCATGCCGCGGTAGCTCTTGTACTTGCGGCCTTCGAACAGGGTCACCTCGCCAGGAGCTTCTTCGGTGCCGGCCAGCAATGAGCCGACCATAATAGTAGAAGCGCCAGCAGCCAGCGCCTTCACCACGTCGCCGGAGAACTTGATGCCGCCGTCGGCAATGAGCGGAACCCCGGTGCCCTCCAAGCCACGAGCCGCTTCCAGCACCGCCGACAGCTGCGGCACACCGATACCGGCAATGATACGGGTAGTGCAGATGGAGCCCGGGCCTACGCCCACTTTCACGGCGTCGGCACCGGCATCGGCCAAGGCGCGGGCCCCTTCAGCGGTGGCGACGTTGCCAGCTATTACTTCGAGGTTGGGATACTGCTGCTTGAGGTTGCGCACGGCATCGAGCACACCTTTGCTGTGGCCGTGGGCCGTGTCTACACTCACCACGTCGACGCCGGCTTCTACCAGTGCGGCTACGCGGTCCAGCAAATCGGCCGTGACGCCCACGGCAGCCCCTACGCGTAGGCGGCCGAATTTGTCTTTGCAGGCGTTGGGCGTGCGGCGGCGCTTCCGGATGTCCTTATAGGTAATGAGGCCTACGAGGCGGCCGTCGGTATCTACCACCGGTAGCTTCTCTACTTTCGAGTCCTGCAGAATGTCTTCGGCATCGGCCAGCTCGGTGCCGGCTTTGGCCGTTACGAGGGGCGTGGCCGTCATCACATCGGCTACGGAACGGGTCATGTCCTTCTCGAAACGCAGGTCGCGGTTGGTGAGGATGCCCTTGAGGCGGCGCTGCTCATCCACAATCGGAATGCCCCCGATGTTGTTGGTGCGCATCAGCTTCTTGGCATCGGCGAGGGTGGCGGTTTCCTCCAGCGTAAACGGGTCGAGGATCATGCCGCTTTCCGAGCGTTTCACGCGTCGCACCAGTTCGGCCTGCGCCCGGATGCTCATGTTCTTGTGAATGATGCCGATGCCGCCTTCCTGGGCCATGGCAATGGCCATTTCGGCTTCGGTTACGGTGTCCATGGCCGCCGAAACGAAAGGTAGCTTAAGCCGGATGTTGCGGGTGAGCTGGGCGCTCGGGTCGGCGTCGCGGGGCAGTACTTCCGAATAACCGGGTAGTAGCAGGACGTCGTCGTAGGTTAGCGCCTCGAAGGCAATTTTGGCAGCGTAGTCGGCCATGGCAACAAGAAGATTAGGTGCTACTTATTGCCAGACAAAGCTACGGCGGAAAGTTGGGTTCTGTGTTATCGGGCGGTTGTATTTCGGGCTATGATAGAAGAATGGCTGGTTTTCTTTAAACCGAGCAAGGCAAAAACCGATGCCCGCCAAAACCGGAAAGCCGCTTCGGGAGTTACACCTGCCAGCCGCCGGAACTCCGGTCGGTCTTAACCAACCACACCTAGCACATGGCAACCACCAAACATTGGTTTATTACCGGCGTCAGTACCGGTTTTGGCAAAGAGCTGGCCGACTACTGCCTCCGCAACGGCGACAAAGTAGCCGCTACCTTCCGCAAGCAGGAGCAAGCCGACGAATTCACGCAGAAGGCCAGCGAAAATGGCCGTGGCTTCGTGGTAGAAGTAACCGACGAAGCGCAGGTGAAGCAGGGCATTGCCGATGCCATCCAGCATTTTGGTCACCTCGACGTAATCGTGAACAATGCCGGCTACGGCTCCTTGGGCAGCATTGAGGAAATTGACGCCAAAGAAGTGCAACGCCAGTTCGACGTGAACGTGTTTGGGCCGCTGCACGTACTGCGGGCCGTGCTGCCGCACCTGCGCGAGCGGCGCAGCGGCCACATACTCAACATCACTAGCATCGGGGGCCTGAAAACATTTCCCGGCGTGGGCGTCTACAATGCCAGCAAGTTTGCCCTGGAGGCCATCGGTGAAAGCCTGAGCCAGCAGGTAGCGCCGCTTGGTATCCACGTCACGAACATCGAGCCCAGCGGCTTCCGCACCGAGTGGGCCGGCAGCTCGGCCACCTACGCCGATACGGCCATTGAGGACTACCGCGCCACGGTAGGCGAAAACCTGAAAGGCATTCAGGGCTACAGCGGCCGGCAGCCTGGCGACCCGCAACGCGCCGCCAAAATCATGTTTGAACTGGTGCGTCAGGAAAATCCGCCGCTGCACCTGCCGCTTGGCAAAGCAGCCGTAAAAGGCGCCCGCGAAAAATTCACCGGGCTGGTAAAAGAGCTGGAACAGGTAGCCGACCTCGGCGACTCCGCCGATTTTCCGGCCGGCGAGTAGCAGCCGAAGTAGCTGGAAATAGCATGGGCAGTTGCGCTTTGATAGGGCGCGGCTGCCCATTTTGGCATCCTGCCTGCGTATCTTGCCTACCCACTCAACTCTTCAGCTAGCCGTGCCAGCCACTCCCAACGACCTCGAAGTAACTTCCTGGACTGACCTACAGCAGGCCCTGTTTCAGGGAACCTGGGACGGCCGTATCGGCCGGTTTCGCTCGCCGTTCGTGTACCGGGGGCTGCGCTCCGAAACCTGGCCGCTCACGACCAGCCTGCAGCGCCTTGGTGGCGAGTATCACCTGCTGGAAAACCATTTGCTGCGCAATTTCCGCAAATACGCCCGCGACTTTAGCCAGCCCGGCACGTCGGTGTGGAACTGGCTGGCACTGGCCCAGCACCATGGCCTGCCCACCCGCATGCTCGACTGGACCTACTCGCCCTACGTGGCCCTACACTTCGCTACCGACGACCTGGAAGCCTACGACCAACCGGGCGTTATCTGGGCCATCGACTACGTGAAAGCTGCCGAGTTCCTGCCACCCAGTCTGCGGGAAGCGCTACGCTCGGAAGGCTCCAACGTGTTTACGCCGGAGTTGCTGGAGCCGCTTTGCAGCACCCTGCGCGACCTGGAATTGCTGCAGCGGGAGCCGTTTCTGCTTTTTCTGGAGCCGCCTTCCCTCGATGCACGCATTGTGCACCAGTACGCCCTGTTTTCGCTGATCAATACGGCGCAGGATACCCTGCACGAGTGGCTAGAGCAACATCCGGAGCTATATTTTCGCATCATTATTCCGGCAAATCTGAAGTGGGAAGTGCGCGACAAGCTCGACCAGGCGGGTATCACGGAACGGGTGTTGTTTCCGGGATTGGGAGGCCTGAGCCGCTGGCTGCACCGCCACTACACGCCTACTCCCGGCCAAACTGCTGCCGAACTGCTCGACGACCAGATTTCCGGCTAAAGCGGAGCTTACTCAGTGGCCGGTACTGGCTGTGGATCTGCCTGACGCCGGAAGTCAGGGTTGAAATTCAGTCCAATCTGAAGGGTGTGGTTGTGCTCGAACACAATGCCGTTGCCCTGCTGCACAAGCTGGTGCAGGTAGCCGACTTCGACTGAAGTAGCTTTGGAAAACTGATAACCACAGGCCAGTGAAGCACGATTCTGGTCGAAAAAGTTGTTTGCTACGTTCCGTCCGAAATTCACAAACACCTCATTGGCGGCTGCCAGATACGGCGTGTGCGGCTGCAGCTGGCCCGTGCCGTTGAGCGGCAGCATCAGGCGCAGCTGGTAGCGGGTGCGGTTGAGATAGGTGAACTGGTCGTTGCCGGGGCGGCGCAGCCAGCGCTGCTCCTGCCGGTAGCGGTGCGACACCTGCACCCGGCCTAAGGCATCGCGCAACAACACCTGCTGATAGATGCGGTGCTCAGGAAAGCGGCTGGCCGCCGGAAACTCACCATACGGGTGCGTAAGGGCAAATGCGTAGCCGCCCGTAAGCATCAGACGAGGGCCCGCATAGTAGTTGATGCCCGCCCGCACGAAGTCCTGCTGCGAGCCGGCCAGCACTTCGCTACGCCGCCACTGTGCCTCTGTGTGCACGCCCCAGCGCTCCGAGAGGCGTGCGTCGCTGAAGTACATCAGCCAGGTATGGGCGTTGTGGTCGTTGACGCGAGCCGGCGTGGTTTGGGCCTGTACTCCTAAAGTGGCAGCAAGAAGTAGAGCGGTGGTGGCAGGAAGAAAGCGCAAAAGCAAAAACTGTGGGTGGGAATAGGCCTATGTTACGCTAATGTTACCAAGGCGGTTCCTGGCAGACGAAAAGCGTATCCCAGTACCTGTAAAGTCTAGGATTGGCCGGCTTCGAAACGCTTCTTAGTGAGCTTGGTTGGAATAGCCGAGAGCGGGTCGTCGGGCCAGGGGTGTTTGGGGTAGCGCCCGCGCAGGTCTTTGCGCACCTCAAAGTAGCCGTGTTGCCAGAAGCTGCGCAAATCCCGCGTGACTTGGGCCGGCCGGCCGCCCGGCGAAAGCAGATGTAGGGTGAGCGGCACTCTTCCTTGCGCAATACGCGGCGTATCGAGCAGGCCAAACACTTCCTGCAGCTTCACAGCTAATACAGGCGCAGCAGCATCAGAATAGTCCAGCGCAACATGGGAGCCGCTGGGAACTTCGAGGTGAGAGGGCGCGAGGCGGTCCAGCTCCTGGCGCTGGTTCCAGCCGCCGGGCAACCGCTGCAGTAGGAGCTCCGGCCAATTCAGCCGGCTCACTTCCTGCAGACTTTTCAGGCCCATGAGCTGCGGTTCCAGCCAGTCCTCCAGCTCCGCCAGCAACGTTTCGTCCGACACATCGGGCCAGGTATCCGAAAACTGCTGATGCAGAAACGCCAGCCGCTCCCGTAGCGCGGTGCCAGCCTCACTCCAGGGTAGCCGCGCAATGCCTTCGGTGCGCAGCGCCTCTAGCAGCGTTGCGGCTACCAGGGCCGGATCGGGTTGGGGCAAGGCTACATCTGAAAGAACCAAGGCGCCCAATCGGCGGCGGCGGCGGGCCAGCACGCGGCCCGTAGCGGCATCCCAGCGCACTTCGTCTGTGGCTTCAATCTGCTCCTTAAATAATTCTTCCAGTTCCGGCCGGCTCACGGGGGCCGCCAGCGCGGCGCGTAACTGGTGCGGTGGCCCATCGAGGTAGGCAACGGCCAGAAATTGGTCGTCGCGGCCGAAATGCTCGGCGGGCAGGGCCACGCGCTGGCCGGTGGCCAGGCGCACCCGGTCAGCGGTTTCGCGCTGCGCCACCCGGTCGGGATAGGCGAGGGCCGTAAGCAGACCGGCTGCATCGGCATCAGCAGAAGTAGCATTTTCCCGGATTCCGGCGCGCTGGCGCAGGTTGCGGGCGGCATCACGGACGCGGTGCAGAATGTGGTGCTGCACCAGCAGGCCTGGTAGCGGTGCCCGGCCGTGCGCAATGGCCTCGAAGCGCAGACGCAGGTCGGGTGGGGTGGGGTGGGCGTCGGCAGCCCGCAGCACGTCGCGCTCCGAAAGCAGCGCCGCCAATGCGGCAGCGGCCGGACCGTGACCCAGCTCATGCCCGCGCACTACCAAGTGGCCGAGCCGCGGCGCCAGCCCCAGCCGCGCCAGCGCCCGACCATGCGGCGTAGGCTTTTGGGGAGGTGAGCCGGGCGATTCACTATTCACTCCATCACCATTTACCTCATCACCCATAACCGCTCCCAGACGGCGTAGCAGGTCGTTGGCGAGGGCCAAGGCAGGAGCGGGCGGCGCATCGAGCCAGCGCAGGTTTTGCGGGGCAGAACCCCAGAGGGCCAGCTCCAGGGCCAGGCTGCTAAGGTCGGCAGTAAGAATTTCGGGCGGCAGGTAGGCCGGTAGCGCGTCGTGCTCAGTGGTAGTCCAGAGGCGGTAGCAGGTGCCGGGGCCGAGGCGCCCGGCGCGGCCCCGGCGCTGATCGGCAGCAGCCTGGCTCACGGGCACAGTTTCGAGGGTGCTGAAGCCGGTGCGGGCCTGAAAGCGCGGCACCCGCGCAAAACCACCGTCAATCACCACTTTCACGCCCTCAATGGTGAGGCTGGTTTCGGAAATGGCGGTGCTGAGCACAATTTTGCGCTGCCCAGCCGGCACGGGGCGCAACGCGGCATCCTGCTCGGCCAGCGGCAGCTCGCCATGCAGCAAGTGCAGGTGCACCTCATTGGATAAAGTCGATTCCAACTTTTCCGCCACGCGGCGCAGGTCGGCGAGACCAGGCAGGAATACCAGCAGGTCGCCGTCGGGGTGCTGGCGTAGGGCTTCGCGCACGGCCGTGGGCACCAGCGTAGCCAGCCGCTCGGCGGGACGCGAGCCGCCGGCCGCTGCTTGGCGCGGGCTCAGATAGTGCGTCTCCACTGGAAACAGAAACCCGGCGCTGCTCACTACCGGAGCCTGCAGCCAGGTGCCCATCCGCTCGGCTTCCAGCGTGGCACTCATCACCAGAATCCGCAGTTCGGGCCGCAGCACGGCCTGCGCATCGAGGGCCAGCGCCAACCCCAGGTCGGCGCGGAGGCTGCGCTCATGAAACTCGTCGAAAATAACGGCCGCCACGCCTTCCAGCGCCGGGTCGTCCTGAATGAGGCGCGTCAGGATGCCTTCCGTAATGACTTCGATGCGGGTGCGGGCCGATACCTTGCTTTCTAGCCGCACGCGGTAGCCTACGGTTTCGCCCACCGGCTCGCCCAGCAGCTTGGCCAAGCGAGTAGCGGCGGCGCGGGCCGCCAGCTGCCGCGGCTCCAGCATCAGGATTTTGCCTCCGTCCCGCCACGCGGCATCCAGCAGCGCCAGCGGTACCACGGTGGTTTTGCCGGCGCCAGGCGGAGCCTGCAGCACTACTCGCTCATGAGCAGCCAGCGCCGTGAGTAGGCCGGGCAGCGCGGCTACTATCGGGAGGTCGGGGAAGTTCATGGCAGGTGAAATAAAGCTCAATAAACAGCCACCGAGGGGTCTACCTGCAGGCTCCAGGCATGAATGCCGCCGCGCAGATTCAGCAGGTTGGTCAGTTCGTGGCGGTGCTGCAGGTAGGCCAGCGCCTGCATGGAGCGCACGCCGTGGTGGCAAATGAGCACTACGGGCCGGTCGTCGGCTACTTCGTCGGCGCGGCGGGCCAGCTCGCCCAGCGGAATCAACTCACTACCCTCGATGCGGCAGTAAGCGTATTCTTCCGGCTGCCGCACGTCCACGAGCTGGATATTTTCGCCGCTCTGAAGGCGGGAATGCAGTTGTTCGGGCGTGAGTTCGGGCAGCATACGACGTGAGAAGGCAGATGAAAGGCAAAATTAGGCGCTAGCTCGTTAGCTTTGGCCGTAGTTTGCGCTGACTGGGGTTCAGTAACAGACATTTCGCCTTTTCGCCTTCCGCCTTGCTGCATTCGTTCTACGAGTTCTGGACCGCCGCCGTCGGCAACACGCCGCTGGAATGGGTGGCTGTGCTGACCGGCTTTGCCTGCGTATGGCTGGCCGCCCGCGAGTCGTTGTGGAACTTCCCGGTGGCCATTTTCAGCTGCGCCCTCTACATCGTGGTGTACTATGGTGCCGGCTTGTATTCCGATTCGCTGCTGCAGATTATGTTCATTCTGTTGAGCCTGTATGGCTGGTATGAGTGGCTGTATGGCGGGCGCAGCAAAACCGAGCTGCCAGTGTCGCGCACGCGGCGCTGGGAATGGGTAGCCTGCGCGGTATTTATCGTCACGTTTACCACCGGTTTCGGTTACTACCTGGAGCACCACACCGATGCCACGCTGCCGCACTGGGACAGTTTCACGACGGCCGGTAGCCTGGCCGCGCAGTTTCTACTGATGCGCAAGCGGCTCGAAAACTGGTGGCTCTGGATTGTGGTGGACCTGCTGTACGTGCCGATTCTCTGGTACAAACAGCTGTACCCGACCAGTGGCCTGTATGCGCTGTATCTGGGGCTGGCCGTGTATGGCTACCTGGAGTGGCGGAAATCAATGAAGAAGGAGCAGGCGGCCGACTCTTCGGCGGTTGCGCAGCATAGTCCTACCGTCTAATTCTAAGGCCCCATTTTTATGCTGCGTGTTGCTCTCACTGGCCCCGAATCGACGGGCAAAACCACCCTTAGCCGCCAGCTGGCCGCGCACTACAACACCAGTTGGGCGCCCGAATACGCCCGCGCCTATTTGGAACTGCACGGCCCGAAATACACCCTTGACGACCTCGAAACCATAGCCCGTGGTCAGTTGCGGGCCGAAGCCGAAGCCGAAATACAAGCCATTCAGATGGACCGGCCAGTCTTTTTCTGCGACACAGATCTGCTGGTCATTAAAATCTGGTCGGAGCACGCGTTTGGCCATTGCCCTGACTGGATTCTGGAGCAGATTGAGCAGCAGCATTACGATTTGGTGTTGCTGCTGAACGTGGATCTGCCCTGGGCGCCGGACCCGTTGCGCGAGCATCCGCACCTGCGCCAGCAATTCTTCCGGCTGTATCAGCACACGCTGCAGGAGCAACTCTCGCACTTCGCCGAAATAAGCGGCCCACCGGCTCAACGCCTAGAGCAGGCCTGCTACCACGTGGATGAGCTGCTAATTCAGGCCGAATAAACGGCTGGCGCAGGTGCCCGCAGCCGTGTGCTTTTGCGTATAGGGGCCACCGCAACCGGAATTTTTACCACAACATGGTGGCGGGCTCTATCCATTTCCCCCATGACCTATACCCTCGAAAACGAGCTGTGCCGCGTGCAGGTGCAGGCCCACGGCGCCGAGCTGAGCAGCTTCGTCCGCAAAGACCTTGACAACCTGGAGTACATCTGGGAAGCTGCCCCCGCTGTGTGGGGCCGCCACGCGCCGGTACTTTTCCCGATAGTGGGCCGCCTGCTTAACGACACCTACACCCACCAGGGCCAGAGCTACCGCCTCACTCAGCACGGTTTCGCCCGCGACCAGGTATTCACGCTACTGCGCCAGACCGCCGCCGAGCTGGTGCTGGAATTGCGTGCCACCGAGGCTATCCGCGTCCCGTTTCCCTTCGAGTTCAGTCTGCTGATTTCGTACCGGCTGGCGGGGCCGCAACTCACTATTGGCTGGGAAGTGCACAACGCTGGCACCGACGAGCTACTGTTCAGTATCGGGGCGCATCCGGCGTTTCGTTGTCCGCTGCAGGATGGTGAGACATTTGAGGACTACGAATTTGTGTTCGACCACCCCGTAACAGCGGAGCAGCACCTGCTGGAAGGTGGCCTGCTCACCGGCGAAACCGAAGCGCTGCTCAATGAGCAAACCACACTGCCACTTAGCTACAAGCTTTTCGAGCGGGATGCGCTGGTGCTAAAGCACTTCGATTTCACGCACGTCACGCTGCGAAGCCGCCGGTCCGGCCGGTCAGTGCGCTTGCGCTTCGATGGGTTTCCCTACCTCGGGCTCTGGACCAAGGGCGAAGGTGCCCGATTCGTGTGCATCGAACCTTGGCATGGCATTACCAGCTCTGTTGGCGACACCGGGGAGCTGGCCGATAAGGAAGGTATTTTGGCGTTGGAGCCGGGCCAGAAGTTTGCAACGTCCTATAGCATCACGGTAGAGTAGCCATGTCTGCTCTGCCCGCAATCTGGGCCATAGCGCCCAGCCACACCTATCTGCTGCGCCACGAGGTGCTCTGGCCCGATATGCCGCTGGACTACGTGAAGCTGGAAAACGACGCCGAAGGCTACCATTATGGCACTTTTCAGGACGACCAGCTGGTAGCGGTTATTTCCCTTTTTGTGGAAGGGGAGGAGGCCCGCTTCCGCAAGTTCGCCACCGACCCGGCCTACCAGCGCCAGGGCATCGGCAGCGCGTTGCTGCACTACGTACTAGCCGAAGCGCGCCGCCTGGGGGCCCGCCGCCTCTGGTGCGACGCCCGCCAAGACAGTGCTGCTTTCTACGCTCGTTTCGGGATGCACCCGGAAGGTGAAGTATTCTATAAGGGCCCTATTGCCTATGTGCGCATGGCCCGCGACTTATAGCAAGTACATCAGACACACAGCGGCCCTTCCGGCTGGCCCTTTCGTTGTATCAGCCACGATGCACAACAGGGCGGGCCGGAAGGGCCGTTGGTTTACAAACCGTTGTTGCGGCTACATCAACATAGGTTCGGTGGGGCGCACAGGCGTGCGGGGCCGGCGGTTATAGTCCGGTTCCCAGTCGTTGATGGGGCGCGTGATGCCAGGCGGCAGGTCTAGGTCGGGCAGGCCGTCATCGAGCGGTTCGCCCCCATCGTCGTCGTTGTCGGGCTGGGGTGGGGAAGGGAAGCGGCGCCGTGGAATCACTACGAAATACACGGCAATAGCCAGAAGCAGAAGCAGGTAGACGAGGGGAGTCATGGCCGGGAGAGCTGAAAGACAAACGAACGGAGTAATCCGACGGCAACCAGATAAGTAACGGAGCCAGCGCTGCCGTTGTTTTGGTAAAAGTGCGGCTGCTATATACCGCAGTAGAATTCTAAGTTAACTGATAATCAGCCGAAAGTAAAGGGCTGCTGCGGCCGGCTTGCAAGTAGCGGTTTGCGGTCTACCTTTGCAGCAGAAGTTTAGGGGTGCCCCAGGCCGGGAGTGGCAGGGGGCTGAGATCATACCCATTGAACCTGCCCGGGTAATGCCGGCGAAGGGAACAAACGATCCGCGAGCGACAAGCCGAAGGCACCGACCCCTGGTGTCCGGTCCGTTCCACTTTTTCTTTTTCAAACCCTTGAAAAATTTCCTGGTATCCGGGGCTGCGCTATTAGCGCTGCCTCTCTCGGCATGGGCGCAAGGCCCCGTGTCCGGTACAGTCACTGATGTCCGCACGGGCACGGCGCTGCCTGGCGCCACGGTGTACTTGGATGGTGCCGCCAGCGCTGCTACTGATGCGGCAGGCTCCTTTTCGATTTCGGCGGTACCTGCCGGTGTGCACGAGTTACGCATCACCTTCGTCGGGTATGAGCCATTGGTGCGGCAGGTGCAGGGCCAGCAGGCAGCGCAGCAGCTAAACAGCACGCTCCGGCCCGGCGGCGTGCTCACCGGCGAGGCCCTCGTGACGGCCTCGCGCGCCAACGATCGGACGGCCACCGCCTACACTAACCTCGGCAAAGAGGATCTGGCCAAGCGCAATTTCGGGCAGGATTTGCCTTACCTGCTCGATCAGACGCCTTCGGTAGTAGTAAATTCCGATGCCGGCGCGGGCGTGGGCTACACCGATATCCGCATCCGGGGCACGAGCAACACGGGCATCAACATGACCATCAACGGCGTGCCACTGAATGATGCCGAGTCGCACGGCTCGTTTCTGGTGAACCTGCCGGATCTGGCTTCGTCGGTGAGCAGCCTGCAGGTGCAGCGCGGCGTGGGCACCAGCCAGAACGGTGGCGCGGCGTTTGGGGCCAGCATCAACATCAGCACCCTGGACAGCCGCCCCGAGGCTTACGGCGAAACCCAGAACAGCGTCGGCTCCTTCAACACCTGGAAAAACAACGTGCAGTTCGGGACCGGGCTGCTAAACGGGCACTTCACGGTGGACGGCCGCCTCTCGCGCATCAGCACCGACGGCTACATGAACCGGGCGGCATCGGATCTGAAGTCGTACTACTTCGCAGCGGGCTACCAGGCCAAGAACACGCTGCTCAAGTTCATCACCTTTTCCGGCCGCGAGAAGTCATATCAGGCCTGGAACGGCGTGCCCGAACCCGCCCTTACCGGCAACCAAACCCTGCTCCAGAACTACATAGCCAACGGCGAGCTGAGCGAAGCCGACGCCGAGCGGGTGCGCCAGGAGGGCCGCCGCTACAGCTACTACACCTACGACAACCAAACCGACAACTACCAGCAGAACCACTACCAGCTGCACCTCTCGCAGGGCCTCGGCGACGACTGGAACATTGGGGCGGCGTTGCACCTCACGCGCGGCTTCGGCTACTACGAAAGCTACCGGGCCCGCCGCAAATTCGCGGATTACGGCCTGCAAAACGCCATTATCGGCGGCGATACGCTCACGCGCACCAACCTGATTGACCGGAAGTGGCTGGATAACTATTTCTACGGCGGCACTTTTGCACTGAACTACCAGCCCAAGCAGAACGACAAGTTGCAGGCCACCCTGGGTGGCGCCTGGAATCGGTTCGAGAATGACCACTACGGCGAGATTATCTGGGCCCAATATGCGGCCAACCTGGCGCCCCGGCAGCGCTTCTACTTCAACGAAGCCCGCAAAACCGACTACAACGGCTACGCCCGCGCTACCTGGCAGGCACTGCCAAAGCTCGGCGTCTACGGCGACGTGCAGGTGCGCCACATCGAATACACGATTGACGGCGTGGAAGACGAACAGAACGACGTGACGACCCGCGCCAGCTACACCTTCTTCAACCCCAAAGCCGGCGCGACCTTCACTCTGGCTGAGGGCCAGCAGCTCTACGCCAGCTTCGCGGTAGGCCAGCGCGAGCCGGTGCGCGCCGACTTTACAGACCGCCCCGCCGGTGACCAAAGTGCCAAAGCCGAGCGTCTCGAAGATTTTGAAGGCGGCTACCGCCTCACCCGCACCGACCTCAGTCTGCTGGGGCCGCGCACGGCCGTGCGCTTCGAAGCCAACGGGTTCTACATGAACTACCGCAACCAGTTGGTGGCTACCGGCCAGCTGAATGACGTGGGAACTCCGCTACGCACCAACGTGGCGCGCAGCTACCGCCGGGGCGTGGAACTGACCGCCTTCATTTCTGCGGATGACAAAATCAGCCTAAGCAGCACCCTAACATTAAGCCGCAACCGCATCCTGAACTACCGCGACGTGACGTATGACGCCGATTATAATCCGGTAGTGGGTGAGGCGCGCACCAGCACCATTTCCTACTCGCCCAATACGGTGTCGGCGCACACGCTGGAGGGACAGCCACTGAAAGGCCTACGCCTGGCGCTGCTCTACAAAACCGTCAGCCGCCAATACCTCGACAACTCCGAGAACATAGCACGCAGCATCAAGCCCTATCAGGTCCTCGATTTCCGGGTGCGCTACAGCATCAAGCCGCAGTTTGTGAAGGAAATCGAGCTGGGCCTGCTGGTCAACAACGTGCTCAACCGCGAGTACGTGGCCAACGGCTACACCTACAGCTACCTCGGCGCCAGCGGCGGCCTCGACACCTTCAACTGGTACTTCCCGCAAGCTACCCGCAATTTCCTGGCCTCGGTGGGCGTCAAGTTCTAAGCTGCCGTTTGCCTACTAAACGGTTCGTAAAGACGCATACTTGCTCCTCGTCGTTGAACAGCCGGTTCTGTGCCGACTGAACAACACTAGCAACGACGAGACGCAAGTATGCGTCTTTACGCACCCTCTGGGAGCCAGAGACAGGTAATCAGATGATAAGCCGGACACCGCCCAACTCGGAAATCTGGTAGGGAAACCTGTCGCCGGGGGAGCCGATGAACATGAAGTTTTTAGGGATATTCCACTCTTTGGACAGCCGGTCAATCAACTCCGGGCCGAAGTGGCCGTCGAGGGTCACGAAATCCACTTCAATCTGCTCGTAGGCGCGGTCCAGCACCCGGATATCGGTCAGCAGGTCTTCGGGGTAGACTTCGCCCTCTTTGAGCAGCGTCACGATTTTGAGTCGGTTCGTCGATTCGTTTTCTACCACGTAGGCCATCACCTTATTCAGGTTCGATACATTGTCGCCTTTCGTGAAAAACACAAATTCCTGCCGGTGTAGCTCCCGCAGCTGGCGCCGGATATTGAGCTGCGTGAGTACCGAAACCCGGGGCGAGTGTTTGGCAAACGACTCGGCGGCGTGTAATACCAAGTTGAAGATGGCCGTGCGGTTGAGCATTGCCGACACGATAAGCATAGCCGGAATGAAGTATTGCAGGAACACAATCAGGTAATCGGGCCGGATGCGGATGTTGCCGTAGAGAGCGGCCAGCACGCCCAGCAGCGCCAAGGATACCGTGAGGATGCCCGCATACACGGGGCGCGGCAGCTTGGGGCGCTTGCTCTTGAGCAGGAAGTTGCCGAGCGCAAAAAAGGCCATGACCGACAAAAACGAAATAGTATACACCCCAGCCAGCGGCCCCAGTTCCCCGTTGGTAATCAATAGTACTGAGAGGCACAGCAGGAAAAAGGTGATTAGGATGAGGTAGTTACTGCCGCGTTTGTTTTCCTTCAGAAAAAACTGGGGCAGAATCCGGTCCAGCGTCATGCGTTTCATCAGGCCGCTCACGCCCACAAAGCTCGTCAGCACGGCCCCGCTGAGCACGGCTACGGCATCCACGGAAATAAGCGTGGCCAGCCAGGGGCCGCCCGTAGTCTTGCCCAGGTGCGAAAGGAGCGTCTCGGTATGTTGGCCAACTTCCACCAGCGGCAACGCTGCAATGGCCAGAAATGCCAGCAGCGGATTAAACACCGTCACGACCACCCACATATTGCGCAACGTTTTCTGAAACACGCCGCGTGCTTGCTCTTCTACAAAGTTGGCAGAGCTTTCAAAACCCGAAATGCCCAGCATAGCGGCACTGAAACCCAGAAACAGGGCTGTGGTCAGGCTGGTTTTCAGGGGCATGTGCCAGTTGGCCAGCAGCGTGTCGGTGCCGTGCGTGAAAAGGTACCACACCGTGACGCCCACCAGCAGCGTGAGTGAGAACAGGTGCAGCAGGAAAATGGCCACCGCCACCACCGCCGACTCTGAGATGCCCAGAATGGTGAGCAGTAGAAAGAAGCCCAGCAGCAGCATGGTGGCTGGAATAATGGGCAACCCGTGCCAGAGCGTGTGCAGATAGTGCATGGCCTCCGACGCCGAAATAACGGCCGTGGCCATGTACGACAGAATAGTGAGGCAGGCCGCCACCGCCGCGTTGCGCTTGCTGGTCGTGTTGAGGAGCACGTTGTAGGCGCCGCCATTGAGCGGCAATGCGCCCACCACTTCGCCATAAATACGGCGAAACAGATACAGTACCGCGCCCACTACCAGCAGCGCCACCCAGGCGTATTGCCCGGCATACGCAATGGCCAGCGCCGACACATACAGGCACGACGAGGAAATGTCGTTGCCGCAAATGGAAGTGGCCTCCAGTTCGTTTAGTTTTTTCTCGTGGCTCATGGTGGGGTAAGCAGGCAGATAAGGAGCAGATGCGGTATCTACGAAGGAAGTCTCATCTTGAATGACCCGCTGCTCAAAATACCGGTGCACGGCAATTCGCCGGTTGGCCAGCGGCCCATAAAGCAGGGACAAACCTGCTGCGCGCCGCCTGAACCATGGGCTGCAACTACCTGTTTCGCATTCTGAAACTACTATCTTTGAATCTGATTCCCACCCAACAACTTCCCATGTCTTCGCAAGCTGACGTTCTCTCGCCCAAGGCCAAAGCCGCCAACCACCACGGTTCTACCAACGCCGCCGGCTTCACCGATTACTTCGACCTCGACGGCCTGCTCACCGAGGAGCACAAGCTCATCCGCCAGAGCATCCGCGACTTCGTCAAGAAGGAAATCAGCCCCAATATCGAGAAGTGGGCCCAGAACAATCATTTCCCCTCAGAAATCGTCAAGAAGTTTGGTGATGTAGGTGCGTTCGGCCCGACTATCCCCACCGAGTACGGCGGCGGCGGCCTCGACTACATTAGCTACGGCCTGATTATGCAGGAAATTGAGCGCGGCGACTCCGGCATGCGCTCCACGGCCTCGGTACAGGGCTCTTTGGTGATGTACCCGATTTACGCCTATGGCTCGGAAGAGCAGCGCAAGAAATACCTGCCCAAGCTGGCCTCCGGCGAGTGGCTGGGCTGCTTCGGTCTTACGGAGCCCGACCATGGTTCGAACCCTGGTGGCATGACCACCACCATCAAGGACATGGGCGACTACTACCTGCTCAACGGCGCTAAGCTCTGGATCAGCAACTCGCCCCAGAGCCAGGTAGCGGTGGTGTGGGCCAAAAACGACGAAGGCCGTATCCGCGGTGTCATCGTGGAAAAAGGCATGGAAGGTTTCACCGCCCCCGAAATCCATAACAAATGGAGCCTGCGCGCCAGCATCACCGGCGAACTGGTGTTCGACAATGTGAAGGTGCCCAAGGAAAACCTGCTGCCTAACGTAGAAGGCCTCAAAGGCCCGCTCGGCTGCCTCGACTCGGCCCGCTACGGCATTGCCTGGGGTGCCATCGGCGTGGCTATTGACTGCTACGAATCGGCGCTGAAGTACTCGCTGGAACGGGAGCAGTTCGGCAAGCCAATTGCCGGTTTCCAGTTGCAGCAGAAGAAACTGGCCGAAATGATTACGGAAATCACCAAGGCCCAGCTGATGGTGTGGCGTTTGGGCGTGCTCAAAAACGAAGGCAAAGCTACCAGCGCCCAGATTTCGATGGCCAAGCGCAACTCCGTAGAAATGGCTCTGCACATTGCCCGCGAAGCCCGCCAGATTCATGGCGGTATGGGCATCACCGGCGAATACCCCATCATGCGCCACATGATGAACCTGGAGTCGGTTATCACCTACGAAGGCACCCACGACATCCACCTGCTCATCACGGGCGCGGATATCACCGGCATTCAGGCTTTCAAGTAAGGTTGAATTCGTATCAGAAAAACGGCCGCTCTGCAATCAGGGCGGCCGTTTTCAGTTGTTGAGGTAGCAGTAAGTGTGTGTGGAAAACAGCTATGCAGTACTCAGAAACCAAAAGCCTGTCTAGGCTGCCTTATCCGGCTGGGTAGGGAGTAGCAGTAACGGAACGGGGCTGCGTTCCAGCAGGTGCGCCGTAACGCTCTGGTGAAACAGCTCGGAGAAGTAGCTGCGCTGGCGGGCCAATAGCACCACCATATCGGCCTGCGTGTCGCGAATGGCTTCGAGAAGGCCGGTGGCGTAGTCGGTTTGCTCGTAGCCACGCAATTCAGGTACAGGCAGGCCTTCGGTCAGGCCGCTGGCTTGCACGGCACGCAGGGCCGCCCCGCAGCCAGCATCATCCTCGATACCGGACACATGCGCCACCACTACGGTTGTGCCCAGCGTAGTCAGCAGGCGACGAAGCGGGCGGGCAGCCGGAGTCAGTTGGAATGGTTCCTGGTCGGCGGCCACCAGAAAGTGGTGGGGCAGGCCAGCAGGAAATGTAGTAGCCGGAACCAGCAGCAACGGATACTGTCCGGCCCGAAGCAGCTCGGCGCAGTCGGCTACAAGGGTGGTAGCCGTGGGATGGCCGGGCTCGGGGTGGCCCAGCACAAACAGGACGGACCCGTAGCGGGCGGCCAGATCTTGGGCCACAGTGGGCAGCAAGTCGGTGGTTATTTCAATGGCAGCAGGCGTACGAAGGGTTTCAGCCTGGCGGTAGAGGGCGGCGGCCGTGTCGGTTTGGCGGTCTAGCTCTTCCTGGCGGTATACCTCACCCACCAACTCATACGGATCGAAAACCGACACCCGGTTGACGTGCAGCAGCACCAGTCGGGCATCAAGGGCCTGCGCCAGCATATCGGCGTAGTGCGCAGCGTGGCGGGCAGCAGGATAAAAACCGGAGAGGGAAATGAGGGTGAGCGACATGGCAGCAAGGAAATAGAATTACACGGCAGAGGCTAGTCGGCACTGGATTCAAGATGGGCGGCCAGCAGCAGCACCGGCACCTGCGTATGGCGCAGAATATGCTCCGTAACGCTGCCATAGAAGATTTTATGAAGCCAGCCGTGGCCTTGGTCGAGAAGGGCCACTACATCAGCCTCCACTTCATCAACGCCCTGCAGAATGCCGGAGGCCGGCAATTCTCGTATCACTTTGTGCAGGCCGCAACGGGGTATAGCACCAGAAAGGCCGCATTGCTGGGCCGCCTGCCGCCCACGCCAGCCTCCAAACCGTTCTTCGTACGGAAGTACACAAACTGGTATTACTTCGGTGCCGAGGCTATCCAACAGCGGTGCTATGGCACGCGTTTGGGGCTCGAGGTGGAACGACGCGTCTTTTATAGCCAGCGCAATGCGCCGGGGCGGGTGCAGAGCCGCAGTAGGCAAATGCTCGGGTATCAGCAGCAGCGGGTAGCCGGTACTATGAGCCAGCGGCAACGCACGGTTGCTCATCCATTCGTCCAGTAGGCTGTCGGTGGCCGTGAGGCCGGCAAGAAGGGCCAGTGGCTGATACCGTTTCAAGGCCTGCTCAACGGCATCCTGCCAAGTGGTTTCCAGTACCTCGGCAGTAGCGGGTTGCGGCATCTCGGCGGCCAGTATTTCCAATGACTGGCGGGTTTCCTGCACGTAGCGTGTGTAGGGCACAGGCAGCGTAGTGCCAAAATCAAGAGGTACTGCCTGCGGATAATACACATGTACCAGATGCACTTCAGCCTGCAACGGGGCAGCTAGAGCGGCAGCGTAAGCCCGCGCCCGCTCAGCTGCCAGCGAAAAATCAGTTAGGACTACCAGATTGGGTTTCATTGCAAAACGGATTCTAAAGAAAGAAAAGCAGCAATCAGGTCATGGTAGGCATCCAGCGAGGTAAGTCCGTAGTTGAAGCGGGCAGTAGGAGCACCGGAATGCGGCAGTTGCGCAACACTTCCATCGTAACACTATGGTGAAAGAGCCGCCCCATAAAACTGCGGGGGCGTGCAATGAGGATGAGTAGGTCGGCCTGCGTGTCTTCGAGGGCCTGAAGCACACCTGCCGCTGGCAGCAGTTCACGCTCCTGGTAGAGCTCCAGCGGCGTGGCGGCGGGCAGCAGCTTGCTATGGCGCACGTTGGTCAGGGCGCGCTGCCCCGCAAAGGCTTCTTGTTCCTCTGGGGCTGCTACATGCACTACCGTGTAGGCCGCCTGCCAGCTGGCTAGCAGCGAAACCAGCGCTTGGCTGGCTATACTTGGGCAAAAAGGATCGGCATCGACGGCCAGTGCCACGCGGTGTGGCAACCGTGGTAGTGGCCCGTTCTCAGGTACCAGCAGCAACGGGTGGTGCGTGGCGCGCAGCACAGGAAGCATTTGGTTATGCAGCAGTCTGTCCAGCAAATCGTGCTCCTTGCTTAAGCCCATACTCAGCAGCAAGGGTTGGTAGTGGTGCAGGGCCGCCTGCACCGCCTCGCTCAGGGCGGCAGTTGAGGTGGTTACTTCGGCTGGCAGCGCCAAACGCTGCGCCAGCGCCTGTAGAGAAGCCGCGGTTTCAGCCTGCGTGCGGTAGGCCTGCGCCGTAGTGATTACGACCAACTCCGGATCCAGCAGCGGGTCATGATAGAGGTGCAGCAACACCAAGCGCATATGCAGCGGCAGCCCCAGTATTGCTGCCGTCTGTGCGGCCCGTTCTGCTGCGGCCGACAAGTTGGTGAGCATCAGAATGGCCGGATTCATGGCAGAGGCTAAAGTGGGGGTGGGTGGAAGCCAGTACGGG
Source organism: Hymenobacter sediminicola (assembly GCF_014250515.1). NCBI lineage: Bacteria > Pseudomonadati > Bacteroidota > Cytophagia > Cytophagales > Hymenobacteraceae > Hymenobacter > Hymenobacter sediminicola. Next base: position 953,683 of record NZ_CP060202.1, read on the forward strand.
CCAGGCTAGTCTTCGGCGGGCAGCAGCAATACCGGAATGGGGCTTTCCTGCAGCAGTTGGGCCGTGATACTGCGGTGAAACAGGCTGCCGAGCAGGCTGTGGCGCCGGGCTACTACTACCAGCATGTCGCCTTCGAGACGGGCCGCTTCCTGCAACACGCCTCCCACAATGGTGGGTTGGTACAGGTTATGCAGGGCAGTAGCTGGCAGCGGGTCTACCATATCGTTGGCCCGGATGCTGTCGAGGATGGCACCGGCGCTGGTGCGCATGTGCTCGTCATCAGTAACATGGATTACTTCCACGCTACCCTGGGTGGCACGTAGCAGCTGGCGCAGCACATCATGGTGAGGACAGAGCTGGAAGGGCTGCCCATCCACAGCTAGCAGCAGACGGCGCGGTGGAAATGTATCCCAGCCAACGGTTGGAACTATCAGCAGAGGATGAGGCGCGTGGCGCAGTAGGTCCATGGCCGTACTCACCACCACTTCTTCGGGTGTGGTAGCCGAGCCGGGCCTGCCCAGTATCAGCAGCAGAGGCTCGTGCCGGCGCACGGCTTCGGCCACAGCATCGGGCAGGTATTGCTCCGACACGTCTACTTCGGCCGGTACGGGCTGGCGGGCGGCCAGGTCCAGCAGGGCATAGTCGGTGCGGAACTCGCCGGGTGGTGTATGGCGGCTGGCATATTCAGCGGGCGAAAGCAGGCCGTCGTGGCGCACATGCAGTAGCACCAGATGTGCGTGCAGCGGCATTGCCAACCCAGCCGCATAGGAAAGCGCCCGGTTCGAAACAGCGAAGAAATCAGTCAGGACAACCAGGGAAGGACTCATGGCAATCAGGAAAAAGGCGAAAGACTAATCAGGCTTAGTGGTTCAGTAGCGTGGCAGCGGCAGCAAATCGGCGGGAATACTGGTCGCGGGCCAAGTCGCCGGCTGGTAGCGGGGAGGTGTACAGGCCCCACATATCGAGTGCAAGCTGCTGGTCAGCTTCCTGCGCAGCCTGCCGGGTGTCGTTGCTCACCGACAAGGCCGATACGGTAGCTCCCAGTCCATCATAATGGGGCAAGCCCAACGAGAATTTGCGGGTTTGGCTTTTCATAGCGGAGGGGGAAGTAAGAGGCTTCTATTAGGAAGTAGGCCGGCCAGTACCGTGGCGGTAGGCGCTGGCCACTGCTAGTGCCGTGAGCAGCAGCACCGAGAACATCAAAAGGGGAATAGCCATGGGAATGAGGGGTCAGACCTTTGGAAAGAGCGTTGAGCAGTGAGCTACTTCAAAAGTCAAGATTTGCAAGCCTCGATGATGTGATGCGCATCAGGCCGAAAGATGACATTGGTCATGCTGGCGGCCCGGGGTGTACGCTGCAAAAGCCTCATCTGGGCAGTGGCATGTAGGGGTATAGCTAAGGTGCTGAACGGCACCGGCCCTCACCGCTTTTCACGCTGATCAACAGAGGGAAGAATGCAGGCCGCGGGCCCGACATAAGGCTGCCTTACTACAAGGCAGCAGCCGCTTTGAGCAGCCCACCTGAGCAGGTGGTGAGCCAACAGGAACGCCAAGGACAACCCCTGAAAACCACCGGTATCCGGTGGCAGGCGGTGTACCTGAGCCGCATGCGAGGCCACAACGAGTACTATACGCTGCGAGCGGCACATTCTGCGGTATAGTAAATATAAGTATTATTTAATATAAAGAACAGACAATACTTTGGCATTACTTACTTTTTGATGCGCAGTGGGTTGAGTAGGGCACTGGGTTTCCATCAGGCCTTCACGACACTTAGCATGATCTGGCGCTAATGCTACCCAAGCCACACATGCGATCTACCGTAGGGCATCAAAAGCGTACTGCGCATTGCTCCAAAACTCATCCAGCGCCATCAGGCGGGGCTTGAAGAAGGAAATCAGGGCGGGCCAGTCGTCGCGGCTGAACAGGTTGACGGGTGTCAGCTCAGTGAAAATGCGGCTCAAAGGTTGGCCGTTGGCATCTACGGTGTCGGCTTCCCAGCGCCAGGTTTCGCCCAGGGTTTCATGCAACAGCGTTTTTAGCTCCAGAAACTGCTCGAAAAACAGCTCCCGTACACCCGCATCGGGGTGGGTGAACTCAATGCCGATGGAAGCACGGCGGCCATCGGCCTGCATCCGAAAGTAAACATGCTTGAGGCCGGTTTTATAGTTTATCCAGTTCGTCGGGACTCCTTCGGCCGAAGGCACCGGAGCCATATATTGCCCAAATGTGGTCCAGAAAGCCTGACGTAGTTGGGTTACTTCTGTTTTACTGTACATCACGCAAAAATACGGTCCGCGGGCTATGTAGCCGCAAGAAGCCGCTGTCATTGCCTTCAAGCAGGGGCAGCACAAGCGGATTTCCGGTAGTAGGCAGTGGTAAGCTGGGCGTATGCGTGTTATGTTTACGCCTCCACCAAGATTTTCACGTGCTATGGCCGATGCCTCCGCCCTTGTTCTGCTCGAATGCCTGGTAGCTGGCACTACGCACCGCCCCGGCCTACGCGACTATGAGCCGCAGCTGAAGCCTGGCCAGATGCTGGCGCTCCAACGGGAAGCCGATAGCGCCTACGACGACTGGGCCGTGCAAGTACACACAACTGCCCCCGATGCCATGTGGCTGGGCTACTTGCCTGAAGGACGCAACGAAACCATTGCCCGGCTGCTGGATGCTGGCTTTCCCCTCTCGGCTCGCCTTACGCACAAGGCTTGGGAAGATGACTGGCTGCACTTGGAAATAGAAGTGCTGCTACCAACGAAATAAGTGGGTGGGTTGATGGCAAAAGACTACGCTAACGCAGCTGCAGGCCATCAATCCACTAGTTAAAGAGCATCGGCGAGGGCCAGCACCTGCTGCCGGGCCTGCTGCAGCGCGGGCTCCTGCGGAAACGTGTACTGCACCCAACGGGTAAAGCCACTCACTATTTCGCCCACCGCCTGCCGTCCGCTGGGCTCTGTTGCACCTGCTGAAGCGGCCCGCTCATCGGTGGGTACCGTGGGGAATACGCTGCCCAGCCCCACCTTCTCCAGCACCTCCGACACGAACACCATACCGCATACCTGCATTGCCTGGTACAATTGCACCAGCTCCGGCATCGTCACCGCAAAGTCTTCGGCTGGTTCCAACGTTCCTAGGCGCTCTATCATGGGTTCTAGCGCGACCGGCCGCAGGGTTGCCAGCTCTGCCACTGCCTGCAGAAACGGGTGCTCACCAGCCTCGGGTAGAGAATGTACCAGCAACAAAGCCAGCCGCATCATCTGTAGCTGTGGCTCCGTAAACCGGATGGTAGCGGCCGTTGGCTCAGGGCCCGGATGCAACGCCACATATTGCCCAAACGCTTCCTCTACCTGCAACCGGTGCAGCCCCAGGCTGGGCGTAGCAGGCAGATGTTCTTCCAGTAGCGCCAGAAAGGCCCCACTCAGCTCTAAGCAATATATTTTCAACTGCTGGAGCTGAGCCGCATCAATATGCATTTGCTGCTGCACGTACCGCAAAACAGGGGCAGCCAGACTGGTTTCGAGGCTAAGACGGCCCAGCAGCATCAGGTTGTAGAGGTGGTGGGGCTGCTGCTCCAGAGCCTGTAGCAACTGGTCGTGGTCGGCAATGGTATTCAACTCAGCCACCCGAATGGTATTTAGCCCGGTGAGGGCCATAAGCTGTAACAACTGCGTTTCCTGCGGGCGGCTCAGCAACTCGGCGCAGGCCATACCATGCAGGCTCAGGCAATGCGCCAGTTGGTCGTACAAGTCGGCAGGAATGGTATGTAGCCAGTCGTTGGAGGGCATGGACGGAAGAAGGGGATGAGCAGAAAAGCAGCTGGTGCAAAGAAACAGCATTTCGGTCGTACCACTTTCAACGCCCATGTGGCGGTTGGGGCTTTACCGCAGCAGGGTATAGCCTATGCGTAGCGCCGCGGCCGGTGCTATGCGCGTGCTGCGGCCAGGGTCAGGTGTGGCGGCCAGGAAGTTCTGGTTGGGCGCATCGAAAAGAGGGTCTGCCGTACGCTCGTTCAGCGTTTGGTAGCGTACCTCGCGCTGCCGGATTCCCAAGCCTAGCGCCATATCCAACCACAGCCGCTGCCCCAGCCGTTGCATAAGGCCTGCTTTCAGGGCAACTCCGCGTACTTCCCGCTCAATATGCGCGCCGTCATACGCCCGCCGCTCGTCACCTCGCTCGTAAGTGCCACTTTTCAGATCGTAGCTCTGCGGTACATAAAATGCTTCTGCCGCTACGTACCACTGCTTCCGTTCCGAGCGGGGAATGTAGTAGCGGCCTTCCAGCTTGATTTTCTGGTAGCGGATGTTGTCTTTGTTCTGGTTCCAGTAGAAAAGCTGCAGCGGCGAAAACCGAAAGCCATAGTCGAGCTCCAGCCCAATACGCGGCACCGGCCGAAACTCCAGACCCAGCATCAGGGCGCTGGTGCTGGGGTCGAAAAGAGTAAGAGGTGCTGTTTTAAGCAGAAGCCGGTCGGGGTGTAGCTGCGGAGCCGCCACCTGAGCGTAGGCAGCGCCAGAAAGGCCCAAGCCGGTTATCAACAGAAAAAAGGAACGCATCATCAGCAAGACTCTCGGGTGGTAAGGCGGCACTAGGCCGGCAACCAAATATATCAGTTTGGACGCGTTAGGTCACTCGCCCGTCGATTTTACCAGCGAAAAAAACCGATTTGCTATTGGTATTAGCAATATAGGGGTGTGGCGTTATTTTTTTGCTAAAAATGGGACAATCTGCCCGGTGCAGGTGTTACCTTGCTGCTACCAACTTTACCCCTCCGCACTATGCGCGAACCGTTTCTAACAGGCGGCAACGACCACATGGACGCCACCGAAAAAGACATTGATAAGGCACTACGCCCTCTTTCCTTCGATGATTTCGCAGGGCAGGATAAAGTAGTTGAGAACCTGAAAGTATTTGTGGCGGCAGCCAAGCAGCGAGGTGATGCCTTGGACCACGTGTTGCTGCATGGCCCTCCCGGCTTGGGCAAAACCACCCTTTCGCACATCATTGCCAACGAGCTGCAGTCGGGCATTAAGATGACCAGCGGCCCGGTGCTCGATAAGCCTTCGGACCTGGCCGGCCTGCTCACCAACCTGGAGACGCACGATGTGCTGTTCATTGATGAGATTCACCGCCTGAATCCGGTAGTAGAGGAGTATTTGTACTCGGCTATGGAGGATTACCGCATCGACATTATGCTCGATTCAGGTCCGAATGCCCGGTCGGTGCAGATTTCGTTGTCGCCGTTTACGCTGATTGGGGCTACTACTCGCTCCGGCATGCTCACGTCGCCGCTGCGGGCGCGTTTCGGCATTAGCTCCCGCCTCGAGTACTACGATTCCAAGCTGCTAACCAGCATCGTGCAGCGCTCTTCCGAAATCCTGGGCACCCCGATTTACGAAGATGCCGCCTACGAAATAGCGCGCCGCTCGCGCGGTACGCCGCGTATTGCCAACAACCTGTTGCGCCGTACCCGCGACTTTGCCCAGATCAAAGGGGATGGCAGCATTACGATGGATATTGCTCAGTTTGCCCTCAATGCCCTCGACGTGGATGCCCGTGGCCTCGACGACATGGACAAGCGTATCCTGACTACCATTATCGATAAGTTCAAAGGTGGTCCGGTGGGTATCAGCACTATTGCCACGGCTTGCGGCGAAGAGGGCGAAACCATTGAGGAAGTGTACGAGCCGTTCCTGATTCAGGAAGGCTACATCAAGCGTACCAGCCGCGGCCGCGAAGCTACGGAAGCAGCTTACCTGCACTTAGGCCGGGCTATGCCGCAGCACCTGCGCGGTAACTCAGCTACTGGGGAGCTGTTTAGCTAAAGCACTACACTTTTCATCCTAAGCAGAACGAAGGACCTTATTGCGTTACTGTAAGTTGTCGTCAAGATGGCTGACGGTATCGTGGTAAGGTCCTTCGCTCTGCTTAGGATGACGTATTTTTGTGGTTCATATTCGTTGCTTCCTAATGCTCCCAACCGCTCACTATACTGCCTTTATCAAGCGCCGCGCGGCAGAACTGGGCTTTATGTATTGCGGCATTTCGGAGGCGGGCTTTCTGGAAGAAGAAGCGCCGCGGCTTGAAAACTGGCTGAACCGCAACATGCACGGCCAGATGAGCTACATGGCTAACCATTTCGACAAGCGCCTTGATCCGCGCCTGCTCGTGGACGGAGCAAAATCAGTCATCTCGCTACTTCTGAACTACTACCCGCCTCAGGAAACCCAGCAACCCGACGACACGCTTAAAATTAGCAAGTACGCGTACGGCCGCGACTACCACTTCGTCATCAAAGACAAGTTGAAAACGCTGCTGGCTGACATGCAGGCGGAGATTGGGGAAATAGGGGGGCGGTGTTTCGTGGATTCGGCGCCGGTGCTGGACAAGGCTTGGGCCCGCAAAAGCGGCGCGGGTTGGGTAGGCAAAAATTCCAACCTGATTACGCCCGGCGTGGGCTCATTCTACTTCATTGCCGAACTGATTGTGGATGTGCCCCTCGACTACGACGGTCTTATCAAGGACTATTGCGGCACCTGTACCAAATGCGTGGACGCCTGCCCCACGCAGGCCATTACCGAGCCCTACGTAGTGGATGGCAGCAAGTGTATCAGCTACTTCACTATCGAGCTGAAAGACCAGATTCCGCGGGAGGTAGAAGGCAAATTCGGCAATTGGGTATTTGGCTGCGACATCTGCCAGGATGTGTGCCCCTGGAACCGCTTCTCCAAGCCCCACCAAGAGCCTCAATTCAATCCGCACCCTGGCCTAAAGGATATGACTGCGTCTGACTGGCAGGAGATTACGCACGAACTGTTTTCGGAGCTGTTCCGGCAGTCGGCAGTAAAGCGCACTGGCTATGCGGGGCTCATGCGCAACATTCGCTTCGTAACAGAGGAGTAGCCTAAGTCGATAAAAAAGTCCGCCGGGGCCGCAGTGTATGCTGCGGCCCCGGCGGACTTTTTTATTAGTCACTTGGGTGCGCTATACCGCTGCTGCCGATTGGGTGAAAACCCGGTTCAGAACGCGGCGGTACAGGGTAGAAAATTTCTCGTAGCACCATTCCTTAAGCTGCAGCAACTCGGCGGGCAGCAGCATCCGCAAGGCCTTGCGTAACTCCTTCTCGAAGAGGATTTTGTCGAAGCTTACTTTAAGTAGGATGGTCTTTGCGTATTCCAGCATTGTTGAAAAGCCTGTTTTCGGGTGGGTTAGGGCGGAAAATGGGTGCAAAGGGAGTATACGGAACAGAGTAAAATAGTCTATTCCGTAGCAGAACAGTCGGTGAATTTTACTGAAAGTTACAAAAAATAATTAGTTGCGTTATAAATATGTGGAGCGCTGAAAAGGTTCACGGCTGATAGAATTGTGTTAAAAACAAAAAAGAGGAACGGGGACTCCGTTCCTCTCTTTTACGAGCAGTATGCCTGATCATCTAATAGGTGAAAAGGGCTAGAAGTGCAGTAGCCTGAGCCGAAGTCAGAGGCTCGTCAAACGCCTCGGGTACGCCCTGCGTCAGGACAGTGGAGCCAGGGAATCCGATGGGAAGTAGCTGGAACGGTACCGGACGGAAATCGGGCAGGTACTGTTGTAGGGCGTCTTCGCCGGCATAAGCAATGTCGGTTTTGCCCACTACCGTAATGCTAGTATCGGTAGGGCTGGGCCAAGGCTTCACGGTAGCACCACGCTGCTTACGCATCATTCGGATGCGGGCGGCGTGGCGGGCTTCGGTAGCATGGAGTTGCAGAGCAGTCTGCAGGATAAAATCATTCGTGCTCAGAAATTCCACCTGGCCTTTGTAAGCACGTACGCCGGCATCTTCCAGCAGCTGTGCCAAGCGCAGAAACTGGTCGAAATCGGTGAATACATCGGCAAATAGGGCTGGCTGGGTGCCGTTTTTAGTGCCCGTGAAATCGTAGTTGGCGGGAGCTGAAGCAGTACTGCCTGAGGCGGCAATAGCATCTGTCAGTAGCACGATATGCTGCTGCTGATGGCGCTGCATTGCCAAAATAGAGGCTCGGAAAGTAGGGTCGGCAGGGAAGAAAGCACCCGTAACCGCCAATGCACGGGTATAAAGTGCTTCCTGCAGCCGCTCCAATTGCAGAGCTAGGTCCAGAGAATCGAGGATGGTGAGCGTTGTGCGGGCCTGAGCTGGCAGAGTAGCCAGCCCGAAAGGCAGTGCTGCAGCCAGCGCTTTAGCGCTGAAGCGGCCCAGGCTTTCCAAGGCAGCCCGCCGCGGAGCCGACTGCTCCAGCTGTTCCGGGTTTGTTTCGGCCAGGTTGGCCAGAAGTTTCAGAATATTCATGGCAGGCAAAGCCTTAGGTAGTTGGCAGGTATGCCGTGGATATTTCTATTGGCACGAAAGGCTGAATAAGCGCCACAACCTCTAGTGGCGTTTTGGCGGCATCAAGACCGGTAGTGCCGATAGTGGCGGCCCAGGAACCAGCCTGCAGCACCTCGTGAGCCAATGCCGCATGGCGGGCTTCTACAGAGGCCAGTTTCGCCAGCATCTTCAGGTAGCCAGTGGTGGTAATGTGCTTGGCAACGCCATTATAGGCTGCCACACCAATGTCTTCCAGCCGTTGAGCAGCCGTCCAGACGCCCTGGCGCGTGGTGAGCGTGAGTGAGGAAAAATCGAACGCAAACTGCGTTACGAAGCTGGCATCATACGCATTAGAGCCCAGAGCAACCTTCAGATACTCGCGGTGAATAAGCTCATGGTCGCGCAGATCCGTCAGATAAGCCAACTCACCGGGCAGCAAATCGGCGGGCGGCGTGGTCACTACCTTATCATAGAAGGCGGCTTCCAGTTGCTCCAGCAGGTAGGCATAGTTCAGAACAGTGAAATTTACACTATCTGCCTTGCCAATAACCAATTGCTGGTTGATAGGGGTAGGGTTATTATCTTCTTCTTTGGCGCAGCCAGCCAGCATCAGGGCCGAAGCAGCCGCGCCGGCCCCGGCTACGCGAAAGAAAGAACGGCGGTGGATAGTACGCGCCAGAAAAGAGTTGTCGTGCATAAGAAAGAGGTCGGTGGGGCAGACCAGAAAACGCCCGGCACCGAGTCAACAAAGATAGCCTGTTAAGATGGGATGCTCTAACCTGAAATAAGGTTGCACAGAAAAGCCAGTCTGGCCTACCGTACTGCTCGCAAGCCGGGCCACCTGAAAAATAAAAATGGGCGGCTCACACGAGCCGCCCATTTCAGTGTTGCTTAGGCGTAAAACCTAGAAGCTGTTGCCAACCACAAAGTTGAGGGCAATGTTAGTTACAGTAGTTGCATCCAATGGCTCATCGAAGGCTTCTGAGAAGGCCGAAGCCGGGAAGTTCAGGCTGGCCAGCGCCGTTTGCAGCTGAATACCGCCCTGCGTCACGTTGTCTTCAGCGGGGAAGTTACTGGCGGGGTTGCCAGCGCCATAGATGGCAGCCGTAGCAGCGCCACCAGCGCCACCACCTTCAGTACCAGTAATCCAGCTTTTAGGCGAAGCACCGGTGCCGGCACCGGCCACCGTAGGACCACCGCGGCGCATGAGGCGCAGGTGAGAAGCATGGCGTGCCTCAACCGAGTGAATGTTGAGAGCCGCCTCCAGAATAGCGTCATTGGCTTTCAGGCCAGCAGCACCACCTTTATAAGCACGTACCCCAGTGTCTTCAAACGACTGTGCTACTGCCAGGAAAGTCTGGTAATTCGAGAATACATCGGCGAATAGTGGGGCACGAGTGCCGCCCTTGGAGCCGGTGAAGTCGAAGAAAGAATCTGTGAGAGGCGCAATGGCCTGTGAGCCCAGCAAGCCGCGCAGTGCTGCTACGTGCTTGTTTTCGTCGTCGCGGATGTTCGTCAGCGCCGTCAGGCCGGCACCTGCCGGAATCAGACCTGCAGTGGCTACACCTTTGGTATAAAACAGTGCTTCCAGATACTCTAGCTTCAGAGCGAAGTTGAGGATGGCAGCAATATCAGATGGCAGAGCCGTGCCCTGGCCGTAGGCCTTGCTGAATACCGAAGCAAAGAAAGCGGGCACAGCAGCAGCAGCTACTTTGGTGCCAACACCTGTGAGGTGCTTAAACACCCGGCGCCGCGAATCAAGACGGTCGTAAACCTCGGGGTCTACTTTCTCGATATCAGAAATGAGCTTGAAAATATCCATGAGAAGCGAAAATTAGAAGTTGGGAAGAGCGACGGCAGCAGCCGATTACTTAATGTTCGAAACGTTGAGTTTCGAGCCGTCCTTGAGGAACGTGTTGGCCGTTTGCACTACCACCGAAGGCTCCTTGGATTTCTCCAGCGCAGTGGCACTGTCAATGATGTCGGTGCCAACGAACGTGCCGTTCGAAATAAGGTCGCGGATGAGGGCGGCGTGCCGTGCTTCTACGGATACAATCTTGCCGGCCAGCGTCAGGTATGCAGAGTCGGTGATGTATTTGCCAGCGCCGTTGTAGGCTGCTACTCCCAAGTCTTCGAATGCTTTGGCAGCATCCAGTACGCCCAATTTGGCAGCACCAGCGGCAGCCGTACGCACCCCGAAGTCAATGCCGTCGAAGTTCACTTCCAACCCTTTGATGGCATTGCCAGCCAGCAATGCTTTGAAGGCTTCGCGGTGAATCACCTCATGGTAATACAGATCATCAAGAGCCGACTTTTCGGCGCTGCCGGCACCAAGGCCGGTATAGTAGGCACCTGTGCGGAGCGTAGTATAGAAAGCGGCTTCCAGCTGTTCCAGTGCATAGGCGTAGTTCAGCACACCCGTATCACCGGAGCCCACATCCACCGTTCCGGGTGACATATTGTTGTCATCGTCGTCATCATCGCAGCCCGAGAGCAGCAAAGCCGTAGCGCCTGCGGTGGCGCCAGCATACATAAAGAACGAGCGACGCTTGATAGGGACCAGAAGCGGCTTAGCAAACTCTGCTTCGTCACCACCGTTTTGAAGGTTGTTTGACATGGGAAGGAAGAATTAAGGTAAAGGAGAAAGTGTAGGCAATACGAAGCCGTCACGACTCAAAAAGTCGTTTTTCAAAAGAACCGGCAATTGTTTGGGGGTATTTGAAAGGCACTTACGGCGCCCATCCGAACTGGGATTTCAGAAAGCCATAATTATGTTATACCAAGCTCGGTTGTCTGTACCGGCTCAGGTACTGATTATAGGTAAGCTCCAACTTCCGGCACCGACCAAAACCCGGTTGCTTCGGTGCGGGAGGCTTTTTGTGTAGCTTTGGCTAAGCTCTCTTGTGCGGTATGCGTCGGTTTCTGTTCTGGATTCTTTTTTTTGTGTTTTGCGGCTTCATGCCGCAAAACGGCTATGCGCAGCCAGTAGCAAAGGCTCCTATTGCCACAGAAGATGCCCAGATAGAACTAGAACTTGGCGCGCCGGTATTCCCTGTAACAGAGTATTTCACCATCAGCTTCCGGCTCCGCGGTGGGCGTCTGGAGCGATACTCGGCCTTCCCAGACCTGGAGGGCTTCAAGAAAAGCGGCAAATCGAGCACCACTACCACTCGTATTGTAGAGGGCCGCACCACTACCGAGCTTATTATCACGCAGCGCTACGCGGCCTACGCCGAAGGTGACTATGTGGTAAAGCCCTTTACGATGACCGTGAACGGGCAGGTGGTGCGCTCGGCCGGAGCTACGCTTAAAGTGGGTCCGGCACCTACGGCTGCAACGCCCGGTACGCCGCCCGCAGGTGGCGGGCTACAGGGGATGGGGCTGCTCGATCAGCTGTTTGGTAAGCCCAAGCCGCAGGAATACGTGGAGCCTAAAGACAATGCCTTCCTGGCTCTGGTGCCTGACAAGACCAGTGTGTTTGTGGGAGAAGGCGTACACATAGGGCTGTATTTCTACCTGACGCCGACTGACCAGGGCCTGCTGGACTTCTACAACTTTGCCGGACAACTACCGGGCATTCTGCGGCAGTTGCGGCAACGCACGGCCTGGGAAGAACCCTTTGATGAGCAGGAGATTCTGCCGGAAACGGTAACGATGGGCGGACGGCAGTTTATCCGGTTCCGGCTCTACGAAGCCGAGTACTACCCTCTAAATGCAGAGCCGCTAATTTTTCCGGCGGTAGCGCTGCAGATGGTGAAGTACCGGGTGGCCAAAAAACCCGCCGAAGGCCTCGACAACCGGCTGGAAGGTTACAAAACCTACCGTACCGCTGCCCGCTCTATCCTGGTAAAAACGTTGCCCCCGCACCCATTGCGCGACCAGGTGCCAGTGGGCAGCTACCAGTTGCGGGAGGCCATCGACCGGACTGCATTTCGGACCGGACAGGCTTTCACGTACATTTTTGGGGTGGAAGGGGAGGGTAACTTGGCAGCCCTGAACGCGCCAGTTCTGCAGCCGCAGGCGGGCCTGGAAGTATATGGTCCCGATGTGCAACAGGAGCTGACCCGCCAGGGTGGGCGCGTGGGCGGGCGCAAAGTGTTTCAGTACCGATTTGTAGCGCGGCGCCCCGGCGCGCTGCCTCTCGACAGCCTGCTGGCTCTGGTGTACTTCGACCCGGCTACCGGCCGCTATGATACCCTGCAGCCAGAGCTACGGCCGGCTGTACGAGGCCCTGTGCGGAGTGCTGCCACGTTTCGGGCCCGCACCGACGACCCGTTTTATCAGAACGTGCTGTTTGATGCCAATAGCACGATGCAGCCGCTCGAAGCCTACCGCGACGTGAGCCGCTACGCCAACTACATTCTGCTGGCGCTGCTGGCCGGTGCTGCCTGGGGCTGGTGGCGGGCCCGCAGCTAAGCACGTCCGAAGTAGGTGCAAGCTCCGCGGCCTCTGTGTGCCGGTCGGCCATGGTACCTCGCATGCGCACACAGAAGAGCTACCTTTGCGGCCTGTCGCGTTTTACCCAGGCACCTACTTTCCTATATGAATACTTTTGGTACCCTATTTCGGATTACTACGTTTGGCGAATCGCACGGGCCCGGTATTGGCGTGGTAGTAGATGGCTGTCCAGCTGGTCTGGCGGTTTCTGAGTCCGATATTCAGGCGGCATTGGACCGCCGACGTCCCGGGCAAAGCGACCTGACCACGCCCCGCAAAGAAGCAGACCAGGTAGAAATACAGTCGGGTATTTTCCAGGGCCAGACTACGGGCACGCCCATCAGCCTGTACATCCGCAACCAGGACCAGGCCAGCCACGACTACTCGCACATCGAGCACGCCTACCGCCCCTCGCACGCCGACTATACCTATGACCAGAAGTATGGCCGGCGCGACTACCGGGGCGGCGGCCGCAGCTCGGCCCGCGAAACAGCTGCCCGCGTGGCCGCCGGCGCCATTGCCCAGCAGCTACTCACGCAGCACGGTATCCGGGTGCAAAGCTACGTGTCGCAGGTAGGGGCCGTGGCCGTGCCTGTGGGCTATGAGCAGCTCAATCTGAACCTCATCGACTCGAACCCGGTGCGGTGCCCACACCTTGAAACGGCGGAGCGCATGGCGGACCTCATTCGCCAAACCCGTGACCGGCACGACACCGTGGGCGGCCTCGTAACAGGCGTTGTGACGGGAGTGCCGGCTGGCCTCGGCGAGCCGGTGTTTGATAAGCTGCACGCAGAGCTGGGCCGCGCTATGCTGGGCATCAATGCTGTGAAAGGGTTCGAATACGGCTCTGGTTTCGCGGGCACGCTGCTTTTTGGTTCTGAGCACAACGACCAGTTTTATACCGATGAAAATGGCCAAGTGCGCACTCGAACCAACCATAGCGGCGGCATCCAGGGCGGTATTTCCAACGGACAGGATATTTATTTCCGCGTGGCGTTCAAGCCGGTGGCCACCATTCTGCAGCCCCAGGCCACCATCAACGACCAAGGCGAGGAAATAACGCTGGCCGGCCGGGGCCGCCACGACCCCTGCGTGCTGCCCCGTGCCGTGCCTATTGTAGATGCCATGGCCCACCTGGTGCTGGCCGATATGCTGCTGCGTGCCCGCGCCAATAAGGTAGGGTAGCAAGTGGCTGCTACCATAGTACAGGCATACTTCGCTACCTTTGCAACTATTACCGCCGTGCGCGGTTTTATGTGTCAGGCCGACTGAAAGCGGCCGACTTTCTCCCGCTTGTCTCCAAGTCTTTCAAACATGGCTGAACAACTCACTGCCCCTGCTGGCCCGGTTTCTATCTACGCCGAAGCCTCGCCCAACCCCGAATCCATGAAGTTCGTGCTCAACTCGCAGCTGCTGGCTGATGGAGTAAGCGTGGACTATCCTAACCTAGAAGCCGCTGCTAACTCGCCGCTGGCCCAGGAGCTTTTCAACTTCGATTATGTGGGCCGCGTGTTTATTGCCCAGAACTTCGTCACCATCACCAAAACCACCGAACATCAGTGGGCTCAGCTCATTCCAGAGTTGCGCACCTTCCTGAAATCGTACGTGGAGGCGGCTGGTCCTATCTTCACCGTCGACCCTGCAGCGGAGCAGCGCGCCGCTCAGCAGGCGGCCGCCACCGGCGACGCTTCGGAAGCTGATCAGCAGACCAGCCAGAAAATTATCGACCTGCTTGATAACTACGTGCGTCCCGCCGTGGAGCAGGATGGTGGCAACATTACCTTCAAAAGCTACCAAGATGGCATCGTGACCGTGAACCTGCAGGGTTCGTGCTCCGGCTGCCCTTCGGCTACCGTTACCCTGAAGTCGGGCATCGAAAACCTGCTCAAGCGCATGGTGCCAGAAGTAAAAGAAGTGGTAGCAGAAGGCGTTACGGCATCGTTCTAAGCCTGCTTCTTACTCGCACAAAAAAGCCCTGGCCACACAGCCAGGGCTTTTTTGTGCGCAATAGATTCGGCTAGCTACCTGCTGGCCCCAACCCGGTCAGAGGTCAGAATCTCTGACCGGGCTCCTCGCTGGGCATAATAGGCCCGGTGGGCAGCTTGGTCCTCCTCTCTGAACCAAGCCGGGGAGCAGTGCCCCGCTACAGACGGGGCTTGAGCGTGAAATTGCGCGCCACGTTGAAGCCGAAATAGATGTCGCCATCGAAGAAATTACCGTAGGTCTGCGTCATGAAGTGCTTTTCAATCATACCCTGCGAATTGGTAACGTGCAGCTGAAACACGTGGCCGCCAGTTTCAATATCGAAGCCGGCGGCAATGGCATTGCGGGTGCCGGGGTCTTCGGAAGTAGGCAAGCGGTAGTAGTACTCCAGCATCAGGGCGGTGCGTTTGCTGAGTTTCTGGCGGCCGGCTACGCCCAGCGCAACTACGTCGTTGTGCATCTGGCGCGTGTCCACAAGGTTGCGGTGCACCACTGTAGGGCTGAGCTGGACGGAGAGGTTGGGACTAAACTTGCGCGCTATCATGGCCTGATAGGTGTATGTGAGGCGGCGTGGCAGCGTATAATCAACCCCATCGGTATAGCGCAATGTGTTAATGGCCGAGCTGGCAAATAGCGTTATGCTGACGGGCATAGGGCGTGCGCCGGACGTTTGGCGCAGGGCCCGGTATTTCAGGAATCCGTCGTAGGTTTTTTCCAGTGAGCTGCGCCCAACTCCTACAGTCAGCCGGTCGTTCAGCCCATACTCCAGCCCCAGCCTGATGGTCGCTTGGTCGAGGCCGAAGAAATTATAGGCGCCGCTGTTGAGTGTGCCGAAGCGGTGCGAAATCAGGAAGATGAGCGTGCCTGCGCCCGGCGTCTCCACGGAGTGGCCATTGATGATGCGCGTGCCTTTAAAAGTAGCCTGCACCGTCTCGCGGCGTAGCGTATCGGTGGTCTGGCGCTCCAAGTCGCTGAGCAAATCGGGAGCTGCCGGAGGGGGCACATCTTGGGCCGCGGCAGTTGCCACGCACAGCAAGCCCACTATGCTCATCACCGCAGCGCGGAACCCGTAGGAATAGAAATGCAGCATGTGAAGGGAGGAATAAGAGGAGATGCAGAAACTAAGGGCGAGCGGCAGCCGGCAGGCCTGCGGTCTCGCAACTCATGGCCACGCGCACACTTACTATTTTGGCAATATGGTCGCGCACCAGTGCCGGAATCTCAATCTTATAGTCGGCGGGCGCTACCGGAAACGTAGCATGTACCACCAAGCGGCCGTTCTGCAGCTCCAGCGTACCTGGCACCTGCACGTGCCGGGTCACGCCATGAATCGTCAGGTCGCCTTCAGCCGTTACCTTCTGCGGGCCGCCGTTGCGTAAAGCCTCAGCATCAACAGCCGTCAGCTTGCCCGTGAAGGTGGCTTTGGGGTAGCGGTCCGATTCCAGGTAGTTTTCATTGAAATGCTCCTGCATTAGTGTCCGCTTAAACTGAAACGACTTCACGGGAATGGTAAAGGCTAGTTGCCGGGTCTGCAGGTCCAGAATGGCGGCGGTCTGCTGCGAGCGGGCCTCTATATCTTCTACCGGGCTGGAAGAAAAAAACGTTACCACGCCTTCGCGGGTCATGTAGCGGCTTTGGGCACGTGCCCCGGCGGCAAGCAGCAGCAGGCTTAATAACAGCAGCCAAGCACTGGCACGCATACGGTGAACGAGGAGCGTCATAAGGTGCGCCGGTTAGTTATTGAGGGCCCCGGCATCTACCCAGCGCCGGATGTGGTCAATCTCACAATCAGAAAGCTTGGGCTCACCTTGCGGCATGGGCTGGAAACCGGCCGCATGGCTCACCGCTCCCACCAGACGGCCGCTAAAGGCCACAGCCTGCGTCTGCGCATGGTTTTGCAGGCTGATGTTGCCACTACGGAAACCATCGTTATGGCAGCTGCTGCACCGCTGCTGCAACAGCGGTGCAACGGTGGCAGCATAGGTATTGGCCGTAGAGTCGCAGGTGGGAGCGGGCGGGGTGTTGCCCAGCAAATCTTCGTTGTTGTCGTAGGCGCAGGCCGTGAGCAACAGC
Source organism: Hymenobacter sediminicola (assembly GCF_014250515.1). NCBI lineage: Bacteria > Pseudomonadati > Bacteroidota > Cytophagia > Cytophagales > Hymenobacteraceae > Hymenobacter > Hymenobacter sediminicola. The sequence goes on from NZ_CP060202.1 coordinate 970,493, forward strand.
GAAAAAGCCAGCGTAACCAGCCCCGGAAGAGCTGTGCGTGGTAGCAGCGTCATAAGCGTAAACCCTAAATGAAGAGAAGTGAGGCAGTGCCCAACAGGCTACTAGCTGATCAGATGTGCCAGAAACTAAGGCTGAGTATGAAGCAGAAAAAGAATGGAGTAACTGGCTTCTCAGGGCACAAGCTGGGCCGTCTGAGGCCGGAGAAGACCGTATTTTAAGCCAAAAGAAACCCCGGCACTACGCAGATAAATCTTGCCAAATCCTACGCCTCCGAGGGGTAGTTTCAGAAACGGCTCGGCCTGCGCGGCCCAGCGCGCACCTAGGTTTCGCTCGTAGCCAACCGACAGATTAAGTATACTGAATGGATGCTTACCACCCCCGGCATAGCTCCAGGTGCGCTCCGTATACTGTCCGTTCAGGTCGTATTTGTAGGTGTACTGCTCGTTGCGCATAACCAGCGAGGTAAGGCCGGCACTGGCAAATACTGAGTAGGTGGGCCGCTGCAGCAGTTCATAGCGCAGGTCAACCGGTATTTCCAGGATGCGGCAGTCCGCCTCAATTTCGTCTACCGGTGTGCGCCATGTCCAGTAGGAGGAGGGCGGCTTGTAATCGGTGCCTCGGGCTGAATAGAGCTTCACACTACGAAGCAACCCACTACGAACGCGCCACCGTGGTGCAAACCGGTACTCTATCATCACGCCCACCGTAGTGCCGGGCCGCGTCAGGTCTGTTGGGTGCACTGCTGTCAGTTCGGGCGCGCCCACCACTCCCAGCAGCACCCGATACGCTGGTCGTTCAGGCGCTTGTTTCTTTGCTCCCGAATCATTGGTAGTGTCAGCAGTTGGTACAAGTGTAGAGTCATTTGGGGTGCTCAGCCCAGGTAAGGAAGCCACAGGTTTCGCAGCAGTTTCCTCTGGCTTCGTTGGCGTCTCAGAAGTAGCACCAGCTGCGAAGTTTACCGCATCAGCTGCTTCCTTGGTGGTAGCCTGAGCTTCCGACGCAGTATGGCTTACTAGTGACCTTGCTGACTGCTGGACAGCGTTTCCGCCAGCAGATTCTGGGTCTGATATAAAGGCCTTGCTGGCAACTCCATTTACCACACGCTCAGGGAGTGGGAGAAACAGGGACTTTTTGTTCCTGCGTTGCTGGGCTTCCGATTTGCTTAGCGCAATAGTGCTGCCTCCGAGTACAGAGTTTGCCTCATGCTTGGCAAACAATCGGGAGGAAGAAACAACGGGCGGACGTTCCAACTCTGGCAGTTCCGTAGTCACTGGCTGCGGCTTTGCGGACATGGGCGCTACCCTTGCGGTTCCTGCCTGATTCTGTCGGGACAGGGTGGCCTGTGTTGCAGGCGAAACGGCCTTTTCAGGCGTAGGGGAAGTCTTTTTAGTTGCCGAGCGAGCCGTACCACTGTTCAGCTGATTCGGGGTAGCAGGTGGCACCGGCCGAGCTTGCCACCACCACAGTGCCAAGGCCACCAGCAACAGTTCCAGCATAAAAAGCCGCCGTACTTGCTGCTTCACGCGCTGCTGAACCTGCTGCTGCATGGTAGCTTCGTTGAGCTGGTCTTCCATGAGCAGCCAGGCCCCTAGCGGTACCTCGTCGGGGTACGCTTCGGCGCTGCGCCGGACTAATTCGTCCAGCTCTTCATCCGACATAGGTGGCGTACGCATGGTGGTTGCTTTTTTTGAGCAAGGCCCGCAGGTGGGCACGGGCCTTGGAAAGATTGGATTTGGAGGCTCCTACCGAAATGCCGAGCTGCTCGGCTATTTCCTCATGGCTATAGCCATCAATGACAAACATGTTGAACACAGCTCGATACGCCGGAGTCAACTGTCCTATCACCTGCAGTAGCTCCTCAAAGGAAAGCGTGTCCAGCGGCGACTGGCCGCCATCAGCGTGAAACGGTGCTACTGCGTCCAGGTCTGTTTGGAAGACGTGGCGGCTGCTGGCCCGAAACTGGTCGATGGCCGTGCGTACCATGATGCGGCGTATCCAGCCCCGCAACGAACCGGCCAGATCAGAGTAGCGGCTGGTATCAAAGCGCGGAAGCTCCTGAAACACCTTCATAAAGCCGTCGTTTACGGTTTCCAGCGCTACATCCCGGTCGTGGAGGTAGCGTAGGCACACGCTCAGAGCGTAGCTGTAGTACTGCAGATACAGATGCCGCTGGCAGCCACGCTCCTGCCGCTGGCAGCCCGCCAGCAGGTTCAGAAGCAGCGCAGAATCCAGGTCGGGGCGAGCCACGGCAGTGAGAGGAAGTACATAGGCCCACTCGGCGGTACCTCAAAAAAGGTTGCCTGGACTTCAGGAATTTACAATAAAAAAAGCCCGGCCAAATAGCCAGGCTTTTTTGAGTAGAACAGGAAAGCGGTGCCTTCCTCGTCTATAAGTTAAACCTGTGCAGTCGACAGTTTAGGTGCGTCGGTGCCGTCGTTGATATGCGTCGACATATCAGTGCCGCGCTGTTTGGCGTCTTTGCGGCCGTAGGTGTCGAGGATGATTGGCGTTGCAATGAACAGCGACGAGTACGTGCCGAGTACGATACCTACCAGCATAGCAAACGAGAAGGAACGGAGCGTTTCACCCCCGAAGATGTAGAGCACCAGCACCACCAGGAACACCGTAGTGGAGGTAATGATGGTACGCGAGAACGTGCTGTTCAGAGCAGGGTTGGCTACCTGCGCAAACGTCAGCTTGGGGTTCTCGTGCATATACTCCCGGATTCGGTCAAAAATTACCACCGTATCGTTCATTGAGAAGCCCAGCACGGTAAGTACAGCTGCCACGAAAATCTGGTCCATTTCGTAGTTCAGGCCAAACAGACGGGCAATTGGGTAGCAGGCTACCACCAGCAGCACGTCGTGGAACAATGAAACCACAGCTGCCAGCGAGAACTGCCACTTCTCGAAGCGGAACAGTACGTAGATGAAGATACCCAGCAGTGTCAGGCCCAAGCTCAGTACCGAGGTACGCTTGATGTCATCGGCGATGGTAGCGCCTACTTTCGAAGTAGACTTTATAACCGGGGCGTCGGCAGCGAAGTCGCGCTTCAGCTCCGTCATCATGGCAGCTTCTACTTTCTTGTCGGCTACAACCGTTTCATCATCGGCCAAATAGCCGGTTGTGATGCGCAGACGGTTAGGCGAACCAAAGGTTTTAACCTCCGTGCCAGCGCCCTGGAAGCTGCGTTCTACCAATGCGTCGTGCACTTTGGAAGCATCCATCGACTTGTTGAAGTCAACGATATACGCACGGCCACCGCGGAAATCGACACCCAGGTTAGGGCCACCCTGTACGGCCATCAGCACAAATCCCGTGACAATGAAGAGGGTGGAAACAGCGTAGGCAATCTTACGCTTGCCCACGATGTCGAATTTAGGGCTTTTGAAGAGTTGACGCGAGAGGAAAGTCGAGAAGGTGATTTTGCTCGTTTCCTTGCCTTTCACCAGCCATTCAATGATCAGGCGCGAAATGAATACGGCCGACAGGAACGAGGTGAAAATACCGATGAGCAGCGTTACGGCGAAGTTCTGCACCGGGCCCGTACCGAAAACAAACAGCGTCAACGCAATAATCAGGGTCGTAGCGTTAGAGTCAAAAATGGCCGAGAAGGCGCGCGAGTAACCTTTATTGATGGCATCGTGCAAACCCAGGCCGTGGTCTAGTTCTTCCCGGATACGCTCGAATATCAGTACGTTAGCATCCACCGAAGAGGCAAATACTAGAATCAGACCCGCAATACCGGGCAGCGTGAGAGCGAAGGAGAACTGCGCCAGTACACCCAAAATCAGGAACATGTTGAACAGCAGGGCGGCATCGGCTACTAGGCCGGCGCGGCCATAGTACACAGCCATGAACACCATGATGATAACCAGACCCGCCAGCGACGAGTACAGCCCTTGGTTGATAGCCTCCTGACCCAACGACGGACCTACTACTGCTTCTTCCACGATGCGCGTTGGAGCAGGTAGTTTACCGGCTTTCAGTACGTTGGAAAGGTCCTGGGCTTCTTCAATGGAGAAGCTACCCGAAATGCTGGTGTTGCCGCCGGCAATTTCCGACTGCACCACTGGGTCTGAATACACGTAGTCATCCAGCACGATACCTACCTGGCGGCCGATGTTGGCGCCGGTCAGTTTCTGCCATTTTTTAGCGCCCGAAGGGTTCATGGCCATGCTCACTTCGGGGCGGCCGCCTTGGTCGTAATCCTGGCGGGCATCAGCTACTACCTCGCCACCTAGTGGAGCCTCAGCACCGGGAGCTTTACGAATGGCCGTAATCTTCAAGTATTCCTGACCTTCGATGGTTTCAGGCTTCACATTCCAGAGGAAGGTGAGGTTGGGAGGCAGAATAGCGCGGGCTTCGTCGGAACGCAGGATAGTGTTCAGGCGAGCCGTGTCGCGCACGTTTACGCCCAGCTGGCCGGGAACCGGCATCGTGAACAGACGGGCCAGTACCGAGCCCTGCTGGGCTTTCGACGAGTCCGTTTTGGCAGCTGCAGTAGCGTTTTTCTTTGCCAGTTGGCTGGCTAGTGAGGTAGAGTCGCCGGCGGTAGCAGTAGAATCGGTGGTGGCTGCTACAGCAGGGCTGGCCGCTTTTGCAGCGTCCGTGGTTTTCTCTTTTGCTATCAGCGCCTGGTCGAGCTGCTGGAGGTATGGGCCGAACTCATCCTGGCGCCATACTTCCCAGAACTCCAGCTTAGCCTGGCCCTGCAACAGCTTGCGCACACGGTCCGGGTTGTCTACGCCGGGTAGTTCCACCTGAATGCGGCCGGTGCCTTTCACGCGCTGAATGCTGGGCTGGCTCGTGCCGAATTTGTCAATACGGGTACGCAGGATGTTAAAAGAACGGTCAATGGCTTCTTCCACTTCCTTGTTGATGGCGCCGATTACTTTCTCGTTGGTCGAGTTGATGTCGATGCCGCGGCTCTTGTTAGTGGTGTTGGCGAAGATGCGGGCCAGGTTTTCACCGGGTGCTACCGTCTGGTAAGCCTGCGCGAAGAGCGTGGTGAAAGGCGTCGAAGGGTTAGCCTTCTGCGCCACCTGCGCCTGCTCCAGCGCCTGGTTGAACTTGGGGTCTTTGGAGTTGCTGCTCATGGCGCGCACAATCTCCACTGGCGATACTTCCAGCGTCACGTGCATGCCGCCTTTCAGGTCAAGGCCTAAGCCCAGCTCCGACGAGCGTACGTCACGGTATGTATAATCAACACCCAGCAGGCTGGTAACCGGAGCACGCCACACCGAGTCGAGGTAGTGCTGGCGCTGCTTCTGGTCTACTTTGCCGTTTTTGGTGGCATATACCACGGCATCGTTCTGCACGCGCCGCGAGATGAACGTGAAGGTCAAAAAGTAAATACACAGGGCCGACACAATGATGGTCAACCCAATGATGAGTCCTTTATTACGCATTGAAAAAAGTAAAAAAATGAAGCTTGGGAAGAGGGACCCGATGAATGCAGGCCAGCAGAAAAAGCTGTGCCGCTACACACTCTAAGAGGTCAGCAAGTGGGCTGGCGCGAATACGTGCGCTGCGGCCCTGCAAGGCCGCGTTAGGGAGCCTGCGGCGACAGGGCCGCTACCAGCAGCCGAGTGCGGTACACTGCCGCCGGCTGAATACCAGATAATGGGCGCGGCGCTACCAGTGCCCGGCGCACAGCCGGCAGCCAGCTATGCGGAGCAGGCCAAGGTAGCCACGCCTCCAGGTTGGGCGCTACATGCAGTACCAGAGGACCGGTAGCTTCCAGCGTCACTTTCTGCTTTACCACTGCCACACGGGTTGGCAGGCCAATGCGCGTAGTTTTGCCGGCCGGCACCCGGAAGGTGGCCACGGCCTGGTGGTTCAGCGACAGCACAAACAGCACAGTGGCTGTGAGCAGCGCAAAACGCACACGGGACAAAAACTGGGTAAAAAACAGGTGCATGGAAAGCCTAAGAGCTACAAATATAGCCAAACGCACCGGGCGAGGCAACGCTCCCGGAGGGCTTCTAAGGCAATAAGTCAGGCCAACGCATAAAAAAAGCGTGCTGCCGGTTTGGCAACACGCTTTCCAAAGCTGGAGTCCAACAGACTACTGAACCTGTGCGCTGGCTGCTACCTTGCTTTTCAGGAACGAAACCAGCACTTCCAGTGCCCTATCGAAGTGGTGATTATTGGGAATGATAATATCCGCGTCGTTTTTGTAGGGCTTGATGTACTTGTCGTAAGTAGGCGCCACATGGTTGACGTAGCGGTACAGCACATCCTCTAAGTCGTAGCCTCGTTCGTCCCGGTCGCGCACAATGCGGCGCAGCACCTTCACGTGTTCTTGGGCATCAATAAACACCTTTAGGTCGAGCAAACGAGCCACTTCCTCGAAGTGAAATACAAAAATGCCTTCTACCACCACAATAGGGGCGGGCCGGAACACCAGTTCCGTCGGAGCCGCCGTCGGGTTATTGAACGTGTATTCGGGCCGGCGGACTTCCTGGCCTTTGCTGATGCTCAGCACATCGGCCGCGTAAGCCGCCGAATCAATCGACGTAGGAAGGTCGAAATGCGTAACGCCCTGCTCGTCTACGAACTGGCTTTCCCGTGGATGGTAGTAATTGTCCTGCGAAATCAAGCAGATTTCTTCTTCGGAAAACGAAGCCAGCAGCCGGCGCAGAAAAGTAGTCTTGCCGGAGGCGCTGCCGCCCGTGATACCGACGATGAAAGGATGTTGCATGGTGTGGAAAAACGGCCCGTACCGGCGGGGCCAACCCTGCAAAAGTAATGAATTAGGGTGATGAGAGGAGAACGTAAGCGGGTAATCGAGTAGTAGAATTAGGGAGGCTCTCCGTTTTACCTAATAAATTACTTGCTCTGCTCTAGAAAGGCTACCAAGCCTGCCACGGCCCGCGCCCGGTGGCTGATGTGGTTTTTCTCGGCGGTTGTCATTTCCGCAAACGTGCGGCCGTCGCCCTCCAGAGGCTGAAATACGGGGTCGTAGCCGAAGCCGCCGGAGCCGCTTGGCGTTTCCGTGATGCTGCCTTCCACCACTCCCACAAACTCATGCACTGCGCCATCAGGCAGCACCAGAGCCACCACCGTCCGGAACCGCGCCGACCGGTCGGGCTGGCCCTGTAGCTCCTGCAGCAGCTTCTGCACGTTGTCGGCGGCTAGGCGCTGGGGGCCAGCATAGCGGGCCGAGTACACACCAGGGGCACCGCCCAACGCTGTTACTTCTAGGCCGGTATCGTCGGCGAAGCAGGGCACGCCAAAATGTTCCCACACATAATTGGCTTTCTGGCGGGCGTTGCCTTCCAGGGTGTCTTGGGTTTCGGGTAGTTCCTCGTGGCAGCCAATATCAACGAGGCTCAGTAGTTCAGTGCCCGCGGGCAGCAGCGGCCGGATTTCGTCGAGTTTATGGGCGTTGTTGGACGCAAAACAAATACGCATCTGATAAATGGTTAAATGGTCGAATCTGGGAATGGCTGTCAGGACTGGAAGCCCGCTGCAACTAGATGGGACGAATGAAACGCAAAGGCACAAAAAAAGCCGTACTAGCCGGCTACGAAGAACAATCAACCAAAGAATAATTCGCCTGCTTACCGAAACATCGACTTGATGCTGCCCCAGGAACGTTGCACGGCGCTGGGAGTCTGGCCCAGGGTGCTGGTGTAGCTTTGGTCCCCGGTAGTGGTGCGCACCGTGAGACGGTAGGTATAAGGGCCTCCGCCCTGCGTGCCACGGTACACATCCGTATCCAGATATTGATAGCGCATCTGGCCAGAAGGCGACGTAGTGCTTATTCGCCCGAAAGCCGGCTCGTTGTTGGCTTTGCGGTAAAGCTCGTAGCTCTGAACCCCAGCCTCATTGGCTACTTCCCAGGTTACCCGCACATTTGAGCCATCGAAAGCAGCCTGAAACAGCGTGATTGTGGCACTCAGAGCCACCGTGGCGCACAACAGCACCAGCAGCATTAGCGGAAGAGTAGCCTTACGAAACATGGGTGGTGGGTAAAGTAGATCGATAGGCGATAGAGGAGGGGCAGGGTTTCAAAAATAAACAAATTCCGTTAGCTCGCACTGATTATAGGGATAAATGCAGAAAAGGACCGGTAGAGCTTTTGAAAGTTGAGCGTAACGTGTACTTTTGCAGTCCCTTCCGCAAAATCGGCAGGCAACCAGGTACAAACGGCATTCCGACCATGAAAAAAGACATCCACCCCGAATATCGCGAAGTGGTATTCCAGGACAGCTCCAGCGGCTTCAAATTTGTAACCCGCTCGACGATGAACTCCAACGAGACCATCACGATGGAAGACGGTAAGACGTATCCCGTGATTAAGGTGGAAGTTAGCTCGGAGTCGCACCCCTTCTACACCGGCAAAAACGTACTGCTCGACACGGCTGGCCGCGTAGAGAAGTTCATGACCCGCTACAACAAGAAGAAGTAATTTCTGAGTCATTCAGTTGGGGCTCGGCAACCGCCTGCCGCCGCCTGAACCTCACGAAACTCCCGTTGGCCCTGCCAGCGGGAGTTTTTGTTTTTAAACTTCCCGCAGAAGGCGACCTTTGCATCTCATCCTGGCGAGGCTTGCTACTGACTAGCCGCGCGCAACCCTTTCAACCGACTCATGCACGTTCTGCTCTTCGACGACCCGGCCATCCGGCCTCACTTGCTGCCGTTCACGTTCACGCGCCCGGTGGCGGCACTTCGTTGCGGTATCCTGACGATTGCCGAAAAGTGGCAGCACCGGCTGGGGCAGGCCGTCGGCTACCTGACCGAGCCATATCTACAGGGTAAGTATCCGGCCGGAGCCACCCAGGGACCGGCGCTGGTTATCAACGGCGCCGTGTGCCCTGATGACGTGCTGGTGCGGCAGGTGCAGGCGCTGCAAACCGGCGAGGCCCTGTTCTGCGACCAGACGCTGGTAGCCGCGCACTTGGCCGACGCTACACAGGTAGCCGAGCTGATTCAGGATGGCTTTCAGAAAACCCGCGACGTAGCCGAGCCCGTTACCGTCATCCGGGAGGTGTGGCACCTATTTCTGCGCAACGGCGCCGAAATCCGCCGCGACTTCGACCTGCTGACCAAAGGCCGGCAGTCGGCTCCTATCGGTGATGCGCATACGATTGTGTACGCGCCGGAAAACGTGTTTATCGAGCCTGGCGTGAAAATCAGGGCCGCAATTCTAAACGCGGAAAACGGGCCAATTTATCTGGGCCGCAACTCGCAGGTACACGAAGGGGCCATCATCAGCGGACCGTTGGCGCTCTGCGAAGGCAGCCACATCAACGCCGGGGCCAAAATGCGCGGTGACAACACCGTGGGGCCTTTCAGCAAGGTGGGCGGCGAAGTTGGGAACAGCATTTTGCTGGGCTACTCTAATAAGGGCCACGACGGCTACCTCGGCAACTCAGTGATAGGGGAGTGGTGCAACCTGGGCGCCGATACCAACACCAGCAACCTCAAGAATAACTACGCACCGGTTAAAATCTGGAGCCATTCGGTGGGCCGTTTCGTGAACACCGGCCAGACCTTCTGTGGCCTGATGATGGGCGACCATAGCAAGTGTGGCATCAATACCATGTTCAATACGGGCACGGTAGTGGGCGTAGGTGCCAATATTTTCGGGGCAGGCTTCCCGCGTACGTTCATCCCAAGCTTCAGCTGGGGCGGCGCCGCCGGCTTCGAAACCTTCAAGCTTCCGAAGGTGACCGAAGTAGCGGAACGCGTCATGGCCCGCCGCCAACTCACCTACGACCAGACGGAGCAGGCCATCATGCAGCACGTGTACGAGCAGACAGTGAAAGACCGGGTGTGGGAAAAAACCGCTCCTGCAGCGCCGGAAGCCGGTGTGGAGCTATAAACCCGAATTACATAGTGTTGGCGAGTCGAAAAACTGGGTTCTAGCCTGTCAGCGCTTATTATTAGCAACTGAAAAAGGATGCGTTTCTCCGACATTCCCGGCCAGCAGCAGGTCAAACAACTGCTCATACAGAGCGTACGCCGCAACCACGTAGCGCACGCGCAGTTGTTCCGTGGAGCTGAGGGCTCGGCAGCGCTGGCGCTGGCGCTGGCTTACGCCACGTTTCTGAACTGCGAAAGCCGCACGCCGGAGGCCGAGGATTCCTGCGGGCAGTGCCCCAGCTGTCAGAAAATTGATAAGCTGATTCATCCTGACCTCAACTTCATCCTCCCCGTCACGGCTACTAAGGCGGTGCCCAAGGATGCTACCAGCAGCAAGTTTGCGGCGGAGTGGCGCGGTTTCGTGCTCGAAAACCCTTACCAGGGCTTCAACGACTGGATGCAGCACATCGGGGCCGAAAACAAGCAGGGCAGCATTTCCAAGGAAGAAAGCTTGCAGCTGCTGCGGCTGGTATCGTTGAAGGCGTTTGAGGCGCAGTTCAAGCTCGTGATTATCTGGCTGCCTGAGCTGATGCACCCGGCCGCGGCCAATGCCGTGCTGAAGCTGCTGGAAGAGCCGCCACCCGCAACTGTGTTTCTGCTGGTGAGCTTCTCGCCGGAACTGTTGCTGCCTACCATCATTAGCCGGGTGCAGCCGGTGGTGGTGCGCCCGCTGTCGGAAGAAGAACTGACAGTCTGGCTGCGCGATGAGCACCAGGTACCCGAAGTAAAGGCCCGGCAACTAGCCCAGCTGGCCGAAGGCAACCCCGGTATGGCCCTGGCGGCGCAGAATTCCAATTCTGCCGACCACGACTACTTCGATTTGTTTGTGAGCTGGATGCGCACCTGCTTCAGCAATAAGGTAAGCGACATTCTGGAGAAGAGCGACGAGTTTCAGAAACTGGGCCGCGAAAACCAGAAGGAGTTTCTGCAATATGCTCTCACACTGTTGCGCAAGGTGCTGCTCTTTGGCCTCGACCCAAAGCTGGTGCCGCACTTATCGGCACAGGAGCAGCCGTTTTTGCAGGGTTTTAGTCGCTTCGTAACGCCGCGCAACGCCGACCCGCTCACCCGCGAACTGAACGAGGCGCACTACCACATCGAGCGAAATGCCAGCCCCCGCATGGTGTTTGTGGACACTTCACTGCGGGTCGCAGAGCTGCTGAAAATGCCAGCGTAGTGTCTGCAAAGGCAATAAATATAATTTGGTAAAAAGCTATAGTTAGTGCTAAAACTGCTATAGCCGCTACAGCCCAACAGGCGGCTGTACCTTTGCCCAACGCAAGAAAATAAAATCTCCGCGATGCACAACCGTTGAAGCACTTGCTTTTGCGGCTTGGCAACGCAACCAGCGGCACTACAAAGCCGGCAGAAACAGCATAGAACATGTCTCGTACTATTCGCATCGGCACCCGCGGCAGCAAGCTGGCGCTGTGGCAGGCTCACCACGTAGCAGACTGCCTGCAGCAGGCCGGCTTGGCCACTGAAATTGTCATCATCACCACTAAAGGTGACGTGGTGCTGGACCGCTCCCTCGATAAAATCGGGGCGAAGGGCGTGTTCACGGAAGAACTGGAGGTTGGGCTACGCACGGGGCACATTGATATTGCCGTGCATAGCGCCAAAGATGTGCAAAGCTCCATCCCCGAGGACTTGGAGCTACTGGCATTTATGGAGCGGGAACAGGTAAATGACGTGGTGGTAAGCTTCCACGCTGACCTTGACCTGCAGCGGCCCGGCTTGGTACTAGGCACCAGCAGCACCCGCCGCAAAGCCATGCTGAAGCGGTTTCTGCCCAATGCCACTACTGCTGAAGCCCGTGGCAACCTCCAGACCCGCCTGCGTAAGCTGGAAGAAGGGCAGTACGATGCTCTGGTGCTGGCCTACGCTGGCGTGCACCGTATGAACTACGACGGTCTTATCCGCCACGTGCTGCCTGAAACCCGGTTTGTGCCGGCTACGGGGCAGGGCAGTGTAGCCATCGAATGCGCGCGAAGCCTGGAGCCAACACTCAAAGCCGAGTTGCACCACGCCCTCGACCACCCCGCCACACACTTGTGCCTAGCTGCCGAACGAGCTTTTCTGCGCACCATGGAGGGCGGCTGCAGCATTCCATCCTTCGCTCTGGCCACGCTGGATGCCGCCGCTGGTACTGTGCACCTACACGGCGGCCTCATTAGCCTAGATGGGGAGCAGTTTATTGAAGAAATGCAGCACGCTGAAGCCAGCCAAGTAGAGGCTTTGGGAATACGGGTAGCCGAAAGCGTACTGGCTCGTGGCGGCCAGCAGATTTTGGAAACCATCCGGCTGCAGCGGAACGAAAGCGCCGCCTAGGATTCTACTGTTCGACTATTCGGAGCAATAAAAGAGCCCTGCTACCAAGGTAGCAGGGCTCTTTTATTGAAAGCATGTACTGATTTATGCCGACTTTGAGTTGCGTCCGAACAGGGCATAAAGCAGAAGTGCGAAAACAGCGCCGCTAGTATCAGCTAACATGTCCTTCTGCGCGTCCCAGATGTCACCCTGGCTACCGAGGAAGGCGGCACCGGCATCGCCACCGGCTACTTCCGCATATACCCATTCAATCAACTCGTAGGCCATGGCCACTGTGCCAATTACGCATAGCGGAAATAGGTAGCTGATGGTTCGGTTACGAATGGTACCGTAGCGGTCCGTTAGTTCAATGATAGCATAAGCGTAAAATCCGACGGAGAAGTGTGCCACCCGGTCATACATGTTGCGTTTGAAGCCAAATAGCTGATTAAACCAGTCAAAGGGTACTTTCTCGAATGTGTAGTGGCCGCCTATAGTGTGCATAAAAATCAGCACGCTCATAAGCGCGTAGGCGAGGTTAGAAAACCGGGTGCCGCGCACGTACAGCACCACCAAGGCTAGTACAATCAGAAAAATCGGCACGTTCTCGGCCCACCACGTGCCCCGCTCGGCGGGGCTGATACCCAGCACCACAAATTCAAGCAGATATACAGCCAGCAGCAGCTTTGGGAACCAGTGCGACGAGGCCGCAGCCGGCATAATGAGGGAAGATGTGGAGTTCATGCAGGAGAAATTAAGCGCAATACTGGCGCACCATACGGCGTTTTGGCACGCAAGGCGAAACGGATGAAGAAATATAGTGCTTTAGGGCTATGCTTCTTTTTGCCCGAACAGTGCAGCATTAGCCCTGATACCCGGTAAACGTCTTAATTTCGCCGCCCAACCTCTGTGTGTTTTTCTATGCTTTCCGTTTCTCGTGTTTCTGCGCTGCTGAGCGCCCTGTTGCTCCTGCTGACTTCTATGGCTGTTGCCGCCAAGGCGCCCAAACCCAGTAAAAAAGACCAGCTTGTAACCATCAGTACTTCGCTCGGCGACATCAAGATGATTCTTTTTGATGCTACGCCTCAGCACAAGGCCAACTTCCTGAAGCTGGCGGAAAGCGGCTTCTACAACGGGACTACCTTTCACCGGATCATCCCCAACTTCATGGTGCAGGGTGGCGATGCCAATTCCAAAGACGCCGACCCCGCCAATGATGGCATGGGCCAGCCCAACGAGCAAACCATCCCGGCTGAAATCCGGCCGGAACTGAAGCACAAGTTTGGCGCGCTGGCTGCTGCCCGCCAAGGCGACTTCGTGAATCCACAGCGCGCTAGTAGTGCGTCGCAGTTCTACCTCGTGCAGAACCACCAAGGTACTTCTCACCTTGATGGGCAGTACACAGTGTTTGGGCAAGTGGTGAGTGGGCTTGATGTAATCGATAAGATTGCCACGCAGCCCAAAGATGACCGTGACCGGCCCCTGACTGATCTTAAAATGACGGTGAAAGTAGAGAAGCTGAAGAAGAAAAAAATCACGGAACTCTACGGCTACGCCTATTAGCGCCGCCTGCTTTTCTAGCCTAGAGTGGCTGCCACTATGCGAATTCTCGTCACCGGAACCAACGGCCTGCTAGGGCAGAAGCTGGTAGCACTTCTGCGCAACCAGCCAGAAATAGAACTGGTTGCCACTTCTCGCGGCCCTAATAAGCTGGCAGCACTGTATCCGGAAGTGCAGTTTTTGTCACTGGATGTGACCAGCAAGTCAGAGGTTTCGCGGCTGATAGCGCAGGTGCAGCCCACTCACCTCATCCACACCGCCGCCATGACCAATGTGGACGAGTGTGAACTGAACCGCGAAGCGTGCTGGCTACACAACGTCACGGCGGTAGAGCATCTGGTGGCGGCCTGCGAGGCGCACCACGTGCATCTGACCTTTCTAAGTACTGATTTCGTGTTCAGTGGCGAGCAGGGGCCGCTGGCTGAAGGTGCGTTACCAGCGCCTGTCAATTTTTATGGCGAAAGCAAAGTGGCGGCCGAGGAAATTGTGCAAGCTAGCCGCATACCCTGGGCCATTGTGCGTACGGTGCTCGTGTACGGCACGGCCCACAACTATGGCCGCACCAATATTGTGCTTTGGGTACGCGACTCGCTCCGGGCCGGCCGCCACATCCAAGTAGTCAACGACCAGTTTCGCACTCCTACGCTAGCCGAAGATCTGGCGCAGGGCTGCTGGCTGGTAGCCCGCCAGCACGCTACCGGTATCTACCACATCAGCAGCGACGAACTGCTGACGCCTTATCAAATGGCACTTCGGGTGGCAGCATATTTCCAGTTGGATACGTCTCTCATTTCGGAAGTGAATGCCAGCACGTTTTCGCAGCCTGCCCAGAGGCCGTTGCGTACGGGCTTTGTTATCAGCAAAGCACAGCAGGAATTAGGCTATCAGCCTCATTCTTTCGATGAGGGAATTGCACTGCTGGCAAAACAAGTAAAATAGCAGGAAGCTGGCCCTAGAAGCATTATTGCTAAACGCAAAAACCCCGCAAGCAAAGCCAGCGGGGTTTTCACACACCTATTGCAACATTGTTCACCAGTTAGCTTTGCTCCCTTAGCAAAACCAACCTTTATAAAAAATCACATTAATCCTTGTATCGTTTTTTAGTTTCGAGTAGAAATGTTCCCACCAGAAGCCCACCCACCAGTACCGCAGTGCCCGTGCGCAGTGCTTGCTGTCCGACATCATAGGGTATCACTTCTCCGTCAATAGTCTGAAAACCGGCCAGCGTTTTCGCGGCTCGTTGGCAAGTGGCCATTTCCAAAAGCAAGTAACGCAACGCGTATCCCTGCCGACGCTTGAGTAGTAGTGAGGCCATGAGGAGCCAGAGGCAACATCTTGATACGTGTTTGCAGATTCCTGTAAATCCCCAAGCACATATCAAAAGTAGGCTGAAGTACAGCCGCTGTAAAGGACAGTTAAGGGTAAAATGTGACAGGTAAAATACTGCCGGTGCGACCCTGCTATGCTTACTTGTAGCATACCAGATTCGCTCCGTTGGCAATCAGGTATTCGCTTATTTACAGAGCTTTACCTGATATGTTTCTTCCTGCTTAGCGCTAGCTAATTGACGAATATTCTGCGTGTGTTTTGTTGATTTGTGACATTAGGATGCCTGCAATACCCGACTGTAGGGTTCCGGCGCGGATACAAGCCGGCGCAGGGATAATGCAGTCAGAAGCAGTGCTACGGTCGGGAATACAATAAGCCACCAAGAAGATGGTGCGACTCTACCAGCAGCCAGTATTCGGCCCCAACTAGGTACTTCAGGCGGAAGTCCTACTCCCAGAAAGGATAACGTTGTTTCGAGGCTGATAATTGCGGCTAGGCTAAGTGGTAGAGCTGTGCGTACCACTTGCCAGCAATTGGGCAGAACATGGCGAAAAATAATCTGCCGTGTCGGCAGGCCCAAGGCAGTAGCAGCTTCGAAGTAAGGTAGCCAGCGAATCCGGCGTACTTCAGCCCGCATCAGCCGGGCACTAGGTACCCAGAAAGTGAGAGTAAGCAACAGGACAAGGGTTGCAACGCTGGGCGAAACGGCTGTGGCCACCAGCACTACCAGCAACAGCCGCGGCAAAGCGGCCAGAAATACAATAGCTGCCGAAACCAGCGAATCGATGGGCAGCGCTACAGTAGCCCGCCACTGCGAAAAGCGTGACAGAATAGAGCCAAGCACCAGCCCGCCCCCGGCCAGACACAAAGGCCACCATCCAGCCAAAGGGCTGCTTGCCGGGGCTGTGAAGAGAGCATATAAGGCCAAAAAACAGGCTAGCGAAATCAGCCACGCCTTCGGCAGCCGCATACGCGAATTGCCCCAATAGCCAGCCGCAACTCCCAGCGCAGTGCCCAGTGCACTAGCAAGTAGAGTAGTTGGTACACTTACTAGCAACGCTGTACGGGCGCCATACAGCATGCCCCGCAAAACATCCTGGCCCTGCGAATCAGTGCCTAGTAAATGGCCGGAGGCAAGCGGAGCAGCGTTGATCTGCAGCAAGTCAGGACTGGGGGGGAAGGAGAAAAAATCAGCGAATAGCGCAGCCGCAGCCAGTAGCAACAGCCAGCCGAGGCTAAGACGCCAACTCCAGCTGCGCTTGGTGTAGGCAATGGTAGTGCTCATGCCGGGCGGTTTCTAAGCCGTGGATCGGAGAGCAAATACAGCGCCTCCGCCAGCCAAAGCGAAATCTGGCGCACCACTACTACCAGTGCCGTGCCTGCAAGCAGTATCGGAAAGTCGCGGGAAGCCGCCGCTTCTGCAAGCAGTCGGCCTAAGCCAGGCAGGGCAAAAATCAATTCCACTACCACCGAGCCCGCCAGTAAGCCAGGAAGCAGATCGGTGAGTAAGGTAATGCTGGGAAGCAAGGCATTGCGTAGCGCATGGCGGCGCAGTGCCTGAGCTGCCGATAATCCTTTGGCCCGCGCCGCCAACATATAGTCTTTGTTGGTTTCTGCTTGCAGGGCGCCCGCCAGCTGCACGGCTGGTGCTGTGATGCCAGTCAGCACTAGACTGGCTACCGGCAATACCAGATAGCTCAGGTAAGTTGCTGGTGCGTTCCAGAAAGATGCCTCATCTGAACCAAGACCGTACGCCGGAAACAGGGCCAGCATATCCGGATTGGCCAGCAGCAGCAACAGCAACAAGGCTACCACAAACAGTGGTAGGGTATCCAGTGCAAACAAAGCAACCAATGCCACATTTCGGCCTGATGCAGCTAGCCAAATGCCCAAGGACAAAGATACCGCAACTAGCAGGGCCGCAGCTGCTAGTGTGAGAGGCAATGTATGATGCAAGGCGCTGCGTAGCAGGTCACTCACCGGTTCGCCGGTTCGGTGAGATTGACCGGCATCACCCTGGAGCAGATTGCTCAGCCAGCGGTGGTACTGGTTTCTGGTACCGGTCCAGCGCCAGCGAGGTGCCAGCCAAGTAGTAGAAGTGGCAGTTTGGGTCAGGTAGAAGAGAGGAATATCCAGCCCCAAACGATGCCGGACCTGTTCTTGGGCTGCCTGTAGCTGTTGGGTGGAAGCGGAGAGGGCGACGGTGGAAGACGTAAAGCGCGCCAGCAGATCCTGCTCATCTGGCAGAGTGCGCGTAAGCAGAAACAGTAAGGTTATGATCCCCCAGCTGATAAGCAGCGTCTGACCCAGTTGAGAGAAGAAACGCCCTGCCATATGTTAGGGCTTGGTAGAATCTAGTTGTAGGCTCAATACATCGTAGCCGGGGCGCACGCTCAGCATCCGCACCGATGCCATGCGGCGGGTTGTGATAAGTCGGTTGCGCGTAAAATACAGCACTACCAGTGGCGACTCGCGCCGTAGCAGCACTTGGAAACGCTTCAACAGCCGGGCATGGCGTTGCGGGTCAGGCTCGGCCGTAATAGCTTCTATAAGCCGGTCGGCTGCTGGCTGGCTGAAACGGCTGTAATTAACCAACCCAATGCCACGCGTATGTAGCAAAGGCATAAAATTATAGCCGAAAGGATTCCCTGAGGTTTTACGGACGAACATATCCATGTCGCCGGTGACCAACTGCCGCTGCAGCAAACTCGCCTCAGCAGGGCGTAGCTGCACTGCAACCCCAATGCGTGCCGCCGCCGCCTGAAACTGCAGCGCAACAGTTTCATGCTCAACGGCACCCGCATGGTAACTAATATGCAGAGCCAGTGGCCCCATATTGCCATTCCACCAGCCGCCTGCCGGGCGCAGCTGCCAGCCAGCGAGGCGGAGTTGGCGCTTGGCTTCGTTCAGAGAAAAAACCAAGTCAGGCAAACTGTCTTGGTAGGCCAGCCGGTCGTGCGGATTAATCAGGCTTACACTTCGATACGCCAGTCCTTGATGCGTTGCCTGCATCAAGTCCGGAATGTTAAACAGAAGGCTGAGTGCCCGCCGGGTGGCGGCAGTGCGCAGCATAGGACGTTGCGTATTAAACCCGGCCACTAGCATATCGTACGAATCGGCAGTGTAAAACGCCAGTCGTGCAGTGTCCGCAGAAGCCCGCAGTGCCGTGAAGTCACGCGCAGTAGGCATTGGATACAGGTCCAAGCTGCCGCGCCGCAGGGCTAGCAAAGCGGTAGTGTTGTCGGGAATTATTTGATAAGCAAGCCGTTCAGGTTTGGCTTGCAACCACGGCGGCTGGTTCTGCAACCGGCTGGCCCACCAACCCGATTTGCGCTCTAGCATCATATACCGGTTACTTTCCCAGCTTGTAAGCCGGTAAGGGCCACAACCAGGAAGCCGATCTGGATGCCGAGACAGTTGTGCCTGCCGGTAGCGGGCTGCAAAAGTGCGGAGTGCTGGATGCCGCCTGACAGCTTCTGTTGTGTCAGTGCGTAGCAGAGCGAGTGGCACATCCCGCAATGCGCCCGACGGATCAAGAGCGTATTCTGGCAGGATGGAATAGTCGCCGGATGCTAATACAATATCCGGCGAAGAGCTGCTGCAAACCAGGGTGAAGCGCTTAGGATCAGTGGAGTCCAGCTCTATTTCCTGCACAAACCCATATTGAGTCCGGGCAAACTCAGTGGGAAGACCTGGGCAATGCATCACCCGAAGTGTAAACGCTACGTCGCGGGCCAGTACAGGCTGGCCGTTGTCCCAGGTAGCTTCTGCCCGGAGTTGGTAGGTGAGGCGGGTGAGTGAGTCGCGCCGGCTGATTTGTGGTAACGCCTCTGCCAGCCAAGGTACTATTTTTAATTGCTCCGGGTTACTAGTCAACAAGCTGCAATGCAGTAGGTTGATAGCCTCAAGAGCCTGCGGAGTACTTACCAAGAGTGGATCCAGCGTTTCCGGGTCACTAGGCCAACGGATGCGAATGGTATCCGAGGAGTCTGTGGGGGTAGTACAGGCAGTAAGTGCGCCACAAAGGGCTAGCAGAAATACTAAGCTCGGAGGAAGCCTCATGGATGCGCAGCAGGCAGGTTGGACCCGCTGGGCAAGTTAGCTAAGAATTCCGTCGGCACGTATTCGGCTACCATCAAGTACTACTTGCCCGTCCAGCCGCCCGAGCCGTGGTCAGCGTCAATGCCCGTCCAGCCACCCGAACCATGGTCAGCGTCGATTCCGGTCCAGCCGCCCGAGCCGTGGTCTTCGTCAATGCCTGTCCAGCCACCCGAACCATGGTCAGCATCTGCTGACATAACGGTAGGAGTACCGGTAGGATAGATAGTAGCTGCAGGGTTAGAGAAGCTGCTGATCTGGAACAGGGCGAGGGCGAATAATTCTAACATGGCGCTGAGAGTTTGTGTCGTTCAAGTGATTGATTGACACAAAGGTGGGTGCAAACTCAAGCCGCGTAAAGGAAAGAAGAGTAGGAAAAGTGATTTGTATAAAAATTATAATTTGTTTAATATAAACTATAGTTCAGAATAGATAAAGTTGGATATCTCCTTATTGTAAAGCTAGCTGATGTGGCGGAAGTTGCTCAAAATGCCTTAAAATGTGACATCTTAGCTGCGAAAAAAGTCCATTTCTTCATTACAAAGGTCTGGACATATACCTGTGCCTGTAAAGGAAAATATGCGTTGTTTTGTGACAGTGTTTTAGCTGGCAGAAAACAACGATAGGGCCGCCCTACAGCCTTTATTTCGGTTTTTAGAATGGATGACCTGACAAATTTGGCTCGTATTGTGACAGACAGGAAGCTGAAAGTCCTTCCTCTGCTGGATTTTACTGCCCGGAATTCGTCCAATAAGGAAATGCAGTTGGTACGGCTGCTCACCGATAACCAGTCAAGAACACAACAGCAGATTATTAAGTCGCTGTACAGCAAGACGGATAAGGTGCGGCAGACGGCTTTTCGTAAACTTAAGTCACGGGTACAGCAAAAGCTACTGAATCACCTCTACTTTTTGGACGAAACTGATCCTCGGCATTTGGTTTCGCGGCGGTATGAGCATCAGTTTCTCGGCTTGTATCTGCAGGTTAATACCCTGTATTCAGAAGGCGAACTAAAAGCAGCTGAACCACTATGCCGAAAAGCCTTGCGCATAGCTCAGACGCAGGAAATGACCCAATACACCGTGTTGTGTGGTCAACTGCTGCGTAGTATCTATGCCGATATGCGACTGCCGGTGCGTTATCAAGCCAATAAAGAACTCCTTGCCAAAAACCAGCAACTGTTAGCGCTGGAAGAAGAAGCCGCCCAGATCTATTGGGATGTAAAGGCAACTATTGCCTATACCGTGCGTACACGCCGCTCGATTCTGGAAAAGATGGAGGTGCACGTGAAGCAGCTAGAGCACCTGCACCGGCAAGCCGGTTCCTACGCTACCTTCCTCTACCACTATCGTACCCGCCTGATTCAGGAAGAACTAATAGGAAACTATGAAGCTGTTATACAGATAACAGCGGATACTGCGCAGCAACTGGAGCGGGGCAAGATAAATGACAAGCGGTTTGATAAGCGTTTCAACGCATACATGAGCGTTTATGCGCATTTCCGGAGCCGCCAAGCCACTAAGGGGCTGAAACTGGCCGAGGAGTATGCCAAGGACTTTCACTATTCGTCGGTCAACTGGCTGTACTACCTGGAGATTTATCTGCTACTAGCCATCCATGCCGGGCAATATGGGCAGGCGCTGGAGTTGATGGAAAGTGCCCGCAAAAACGTCCATTTTGCAAAACAACGCGCCTTGGCTCAGCAGCGGTGGGACCTGTACGAAGCCTACCTGCAGTTTGTGCGTCCGGAAATGTCGCCGGTGCGGATGCGCAACTTCACCACCTTCGTGCAGACCATCCCGGACCATAGCCGGGATAAGCAGGGTTACAACGTAGCCGTACTTATTCTGCAGTTTCTGCACTTTCTGCGCCAGCGAGATATAGAAAGCATCCTGACACGTCTGGAGGGCTTGCGCAAGTATCAGCAGCGACACCTGCGGGAGTCGGGAAACCTGCGTAGCCAGTTGTTTTTTCGGATGCTGGCCGTTACCGTTAAATCGGATTTTGACCCCACACGTAGCCAGCAGAAAGCGGAGCCCCTGCTGAAGAAACTACAGGCTGCCCCGCCACCTGGTGAGGCGTTTGCTGAAATTGAAATAGTACCCTACGAGGAGCTTTGGCAGATAACGCTAGAAATTCTGCGCGTTACAGCCCTCTACAATGCCTTGCAGGATAAGCAACTACGCTAGTGGCCTGCCGTTTTGGTAGGCACTGCCGCTGGCTTGCTGCTGGACAGGGAGCTTTGCGCAGGCACCGCCGACGCCAGGTAGCGCTGGTATTGGGCTTCGGTTAATACGGTTTTCAGCTTCTCAGCATACTCTTGCTCGACTACCCGGAGCTTATTCTGGCGCATCGCTGGGTCGTCGCCGTACATGGTGTTGATCTGGCTTTCCTGCACAAGCCGGTCGTAGGTAAGGCGGCGTACCTGCACTGAGCGAGCATCATCGAGGGCGATGTGGCTAGCCAGATGGCGAGTTACTTCCATAGCCTCTGAGCGAAGCTTGTCGGTGCCTTGCTGGGCTAGCGCAGAGAAAGAAAGCAGGCTGCAGCCGCCAACAATCAGTAGGGAAAATAGTTTTTTCATATCAGAGCGGAAAAACGGGGTTGCCGTATTTAGTACAAAGAAAGCAATGTTTTATATGATTAATGCTGCACTATGTAATTATTTTGAAATATGTCAAGAACAAGTAGCAATACGATTGGCAATGTATGTGCGTACCGTGTTTGCGCTACGGTGCGACTGTGACGGTAATAATTCGACTTACGCAGTGGCTGTCGGGGCAGGAGCCCGGGCCGTTCCCACGCAATGCCATCCGGACCGGATATTGGCCCGGGCGCCGGAAGTAATGTTCTACACGTCTTCCATTGGCAACGGCCCCATCCCGGAAGTCCCATAACACTACTACGTTTTCGCAAAGCGGCAACTGGGAGTCAACAGCATCGAACACGATGGGTTGGCCGGGGTGTATGACAGCTGGAGTGGCTGAGAAATTGAGTACTATTTCCTGGGTGAAATCGATAGGCAGAATCTTCTCAGCAGTTCGGACTTCACCGGTTTTCTCATCTACTACGTCCAACTGTACGGTGTAGAGGCGGCGGGCCGCATAGCAATGCGACACTTTCGTGCCCGTCAGCGTCGTGCCGTCGCCCATCAGCCAATGGAAGGTGAGTGACCCCGCTGCCGAATCAACAGAGGAACTGGCATCCAGCTCCACGCAAAGCTCAGCAATGCGCGGCTCCGGGCACGCTACGCTTGTGGTGTCGCCGGCGCGCTGGGCGGTAGCTTTGGCAGCGGGAAACAAGCAGGCCCCCAGCAGAAACAAGAGTGCTGGAAGCAGAAAAGAACGTCTCATGCACGCTAAATTCTTAGAATGGGCCGTCAGGTAATCAAAACTTATTGAGCCGCTGGAGAACGTCCCGCAGATATGTCTGGCCGATAGGAATGTGCTTGCCATCGATGAGAATAGTATTGTCTTCAATAGCCTGCACCCGTTTCAGGTTGACAATAAACGAGCGGTGAACCCGGACGAATACCGCCGCCGGAAACTTCTCTTCTACCGCTTTCATTGTGCTGTACACAATGAGCTTACTTTGGCCGGTCACAACGTGCACGTAGTCGCCGAGAGCTTCCACGTAGCGCACTTCCTCGAACGTCACCTTTACCAGCTTTGCATCAACTTTTACAAAGGTGAAGTCGACAGACGGCTCCGCAACTGTCAACTCAGCCGAGCTACGGGTTTCAGTAAGCTCAAGGGCACGCTGAGCGGCTTTGAGGAAGCGGGCATAGCTAATGGGTTTCACTAGGTAATCAACTACGTCGTGCTCAAAAGCCTCTACAGCGTATTGCTTACTGCTGGTAATAAGTACAACAAGAGGAGGATTCTGGAGCGTGCGCAGTAGGTCAATACCCGACATGAGAGGCATTTCTACATCCAAAAAGAGCACATCTACTTCCTGCTTCCGTAGCACTTCGGCCGCCGCAACAGCACTCTCGCAGCTGCCAACAGCCGTCAGAAAAGGGGTGCTGGCAATACAGTTTTTCACTACCTGAATAGACAGCGGGTCATCGTCGACGACCAAACAACGGAGAGCAACAGAGTGCGGCATATAATCAAAGGTAAACTATCCCCCAAAATAGCTATAAAACTTGCTGACAACCTTAAGTCGGGCCCGCAGCAGCAATTCGGGCGCGCAACAATGGATATAGCCAGTCGAGTTGCTGATCAATAACCAAGATGTGCTCGGTCAATACTGTCATTTCGACTTCCTGTTTGGCTTGCTGTTCTAGGTTTTCCAGCGCTGTATGCAAGGCATCTACGCCAAAATAGGCAGTTTGGCCTTTCAGCTTATGCGCAGTACTGGCAAGTGTGGGCCTGTCGCCTGTTGATAAGGCAACTCTGAGCTGCTGCTGCAGGGTGGGGGCGTGAGTGAGAAAAATGTTGATTATCTGTTGGATAAAGGCTTCGTTTCCTCCTGCCAGTTCTTCCAGTATGCTCCAGTCGAGAGAAGGTAAAGATTCGGTTGCAGTTGGTGACTGGCTGTATGTGGCGGGGGCTGGCGAATCAGCGGAAACGGTGGCGCGGCCTGTGTACTGGGCTAGGCGCGAGAATAGGAGCGCCGGATCGAAGGGCTTGGCCAGTGTATCGTTCATGCCGGCCTCCAGGGCCAGAATCCGGTCTTCGGGTAAGGCGGAGGCGGTGAGGCCAATGATAGGAAACGTATCGGCAGCAGGAAAAAGAGCCCGCAGTTGGCGGGAAGCCTCGTAGCCGTCCATTTCGGGCATCTGCACGTCCATCAGCACAGCATCAAAATCCCCGGACTCGGCTGCCTGCACGGCGAGTCGGCCGTTGGCGGCTACCGTGACGTGCACATTCCAGGCCTCCAACGTTTTTCGCGCCACCAGTTGGTTCATTTCATTGTCTTCGGCTACCAGCACGCGAAGGGCGGGCTCGAAGCGGCCTACAGCGAGGCTGGCTTCGGCCGGAACAGTAGTGGGGTCAGCGACGGGGTAGCGAATAGCAAACGCAAAGACGGAGCCCACGCCATCCTCGCTTTCTACCCACAGCTGGCCGCCGTGCAGCTCCACCAGATTCCGGGCAATGCTCAGGCCCAGGCCGGTGCCGCCAAACTGCCGGGTGGTGCTGGTGTTGGCCTGCGAGAAATCCTCGAAAATAGCATCGAGCTTGCCAGCCGGGATGCCAATACCCGTATCCTGTACCGCGAAGTGGACTGTGGGCTGGTCTGTATCTGCCCCATCGGGCACCGATACGTGCACCGTTACGCCCCCCGTCGTCGTAAATTTGACTGCATTGCCAATGAGGTTAACGAGCACCTGATTCAACCGTACCGGGTCGCCGAGAACAGCGGCGGGCACTTCCGGCGCAATATTGAGGCGAAGATAAAGGTGCTTGCTTTCGGTGGCGAAACGGAACATACTGGTTACGCGCCGCAACAGCTCCGGCAACCGAAACGCGGTGTGCTCCAGTGTCATTTTGCCTGCCTCGATTTTAGAGGAGTCCAGAATGTCGTTGATGATGATTAGCAGGTTCTGCGACGATGACTGCACGGCCTCCAGATACTCACTTTGCTCGCCATTGAGCGGCGTTTGGCGCAGCAAGTGCGAAAGGCCAATGACGGCATTCATTGGGGTCCGGATTTCGTGGCTCATGTTGGCCAGAAACTGGGCTTTTGCTTTGCGTGAGGCTTCGGCTACGTCGCGCGCTACGGTTAGCTCGGCGTTCATTTCTTCGATGTGCGCCTTCTGCTTGCGCAATTCCTGGGTTCTTTCGCGCACAGTGGTTTCCAACTGCATTTTCTGCTGCCGTAACACGGCCTCGCGCCCCCGCACAACTGCCCAGATGCCTGCCCCGGCCATCAGCACGCTCAGCGTCGCAAACCACCACGTCCGCCAAAAAGGCGTAGCAATGCCAAATGAAACGGCCGCCGGCTGACTCCAGGGACTTTGTTCGTTCCGGCGGGCGTGTACCTCAAACACGTAGTCTCCGGCATCGAGGCGCGGGAATTGCGCTTCAGTTACAGCAGAAGGCTTGCTCCACACGGAGTCATAGCCGCGCAAACGGTACTGGTACTGCACGTTCGCCGGACCAGCCAGCAAGCTCACTGCCCGGAAAGCAAAGCTCATCCGGTGCCGGGTAGCAGGCAACTGGCCTAGTAGCTGCGGGTCATGAGCGTCGCCATTCACTTCGCTGCCCGTAATGGCTGGGGCCGGCACCGCCAGGCTAGGCAGAAGTGCCGGATAATTGGTGCGCACGCATAGCAGGCCCGTACGGGTCTGAATCCAGACGCAGTAGTCGTTCCAAGCCACGGCTGCCATGGGCAGTAGTTCCCGTACTAGTGGGTTGTTGGGCAGAGCAGCTGGCCGGAAACGCCGCCGCGAGCCATCTAAAAAACTTAGTCCGTTGCGGTGTATAGCTAGCACCTGCTCAGCCCGAAAATCGTAGCGGTAGCCGCCGTGGTAGTTGGCGCCCCAGCGCACAGGTAGCAGGGTGTAGCAATAGGGCGAAAGTAGACCTTCGGTCGTGGTGTAGGGGCGGAGTTTGCCTTTCTCGTAGCGGAGTACACCGCTACCTTCCGTGCCTATCCAGACCCGACCTGCATCGTCGGTGAGCAAACTTGACACGTCGATAGCACCGTTCCGGAAGCGAAAATAATGGAACCGCCCCCGCTGCCAGAACGCCAGCCCAGTATCATGAGTGCCCAGCCACACCCGGCCTGCCGAATCGGTGGCCAGGGCGTAGATGGTATTGTGCAGCAGGCCATTGGCGGTGGTGAAGTGTTCGGCAGCTTGCATAGTGTCGGCTGGCAGACGGTATACGCCATCCAGCGCGGTGCCTATCCACAAGTCGCCATTGGGATGCTGAGCCAGAGCCGTAACACTGAGTTGCGGCGGCAGCCGGCGTACGCGCCTCATGGGCTGCTGGCCCGATGGAAGTGGTTTCTGCCATAGGCCGTGTCCCTGAGTGCCTGCCCAGAGCATCTGCGGCGTTGTGGTAGGGTAACGGCCATCGAAAATGGGGTTGGTACGCTCTGAAGGCGTTTGCAGCACTACGCTGGGCGAATAAGGCAGTAGCCTAGGCGGATAGGCAAATAGTGGCGAGGAAAGCCCTGCGGTTGGGTTCAGCGTAAAGTACTCGCCGCTGGCAGAAATACCTGCAGTGCGGCCTCCTTCGAGCAAGGCTAGTGTGGCCGTTTGTGATGAAGCTGGAGTTGGGTAGAAGCTGATGTGGCGGTCAGACCAGCGCCATAGGCCCTGACCGGCCGTACCGATCCAGAGCGTATGTTCCCGGTCAGTGAACTGGCACTGCGGTATAGTGCCGGTGGGCAGCACCTGTTGCAGGGTAGGCAGGCGGCTCGCAAGTCCGAGCGGCAACTCGGCAGTTGTAGTTGTATCAGGAGCTGGAATGCCAGGGGCAGTGCGCAGGGCCTTGGGTCGCGCCGCACCGGCCGCTAGGGCCTGAAAGCGCCGACCAGTCCAGTAGGAAGCGCCGCCTTGGTAGTGTGCTGCCCAAAGTTGGCCAGTGCGTGGCTGTACGTAAAGCTGGGTCACAAAATCCTCAGCCAGCCCGTCTTTAGTGGTGTACGTGATGAACTCCGTGCCATCGTAGCGCACGAGGCCCTCTGCAGTACCAATCCAAAGGTAGCCCTGTCGGTCTTGGGTTAGTGCGTAGATGAAGGGCTGCGGCAAGCCCTCAGCAGCTCCGAAGTGCTTAACAAACTGCTGCGGCTGCCCCGTTTGAGCCGTGCCAGGGCGGCCCGCTAAAAGCAGGGCCAGTAGAACCGTAACACGAAGCAGAAGCAAGAAAACGCGCGGCACAAGGAACAGTCAGGAAGCCAGAGAAACAGAAGCCACAGCAAGATACTGGGCCGGCAGCGGAGTGAACATCGGCCATCGGGGAAACCAGGTTATTTCCCGTTGAATCGGTTGGTCTACCAGTTTATCCTGTCTCTACTGCTGCCTTCAGCTCACATCTAATCAGGCTACTTGCCGATTACCTTGAACTCGGTGCGGCGGTTTTGCTGGCGGCCGGCCTTGGTAGTGTTGGGGGCTACAGGCTGGGTGTCGCCGTAGCCAGCGAAGGTGAGGCGGTCTTTGGCCACACCCTTTGTTACGAGGTAGTCCACTACGGCTTTGGCGCGGCGCTGGCTCAGGTCTTTGTTATAAGCGGCATTGCCCACGTTGTCGGTGTGGCCCGATATTTCCAGGCGTAGGGCAGGCGTCTCGGCCAGCAGCTTCTGCAGGCGTTCCAGCTCGCCGGTACTTTCCTTGCGCAGCGTCGCCTTGTCGAAGTCGAAGAAAATGTTGTTTAGCACCACCTTCACGCCCACATCCAGCTTCTTGAGCTGCACATCCTTCACTACCTCCGAATAGGCGGCGCCAGCTGGCAAATCGAAGTTTTCGGAGTGGAATAAGTAGCCTTCCTGGCGTACCACGATACCATAATTTACGCCCGAAGGCAGGCTTACGAGGTAGCGGCCCGACTGCGCATTGGCCCGGAATGAGGCAATGTTTTCGTTGCGCGAGTTGTCAATAACGTCGATGGTAGCTTCCAACGGCTGCTTACTGGCAGCATCCGTCACGGTGCCTTTCAGGATGGTTACCTGAGCCGTAGCCACGGGCACGGGCGGGGCTAGCAGCGTTTCTTTCACTGGCTGGGCCCGCGAAGCCAGCAACTGGTCTTCCTGGCTGAGCACGGGCGGCTTTTCGGCCCCTAGAAACGTAATCTGGTAGATGTCCTTGGAACCCATTCCATCGTCGCGGAACGAGGAATAGTAGCCGTGGCGGCCCGACGCAGAAATTACAAAAAATACGTCGTCGTCGGGAGTATTGATGGGCCAGCCCAGATTCTCGGGCGCGCTCCATTGCCCGTTCTGGAACGTGGATTTGAAGATGTCATAGCCGCCCATAGAGTTGTGGCCCTCCGATGAAAAGTACATCGTCTTGCCATCGGGGTGCAGAAACACGCCTTCTTCACCATAGGGCGTGTTGATAGCGGGGCCGAGGTTGATGGCCGGTCCGCGGCCCTCTATCTCAATCTTGTAAATGTCGCGCCCGCCAAGCCCACCAGGCTTGTCGCTCACAAAAAGCAAACTGCGCCCATCCGGCGTGTAGGCCGCCGACGACTCGTGCGCCTTGCTATTGATACGACTGCCCAATTGCTTCGGCTTGCTCCATTCGGCGCCCCGCAGGTTGCTTTCGTTCAGGTCGCCGCCATTGTCCTCTACATACACTAGCAGGCGCTGGGCATCGGGCGCGAGGCCGACAGTGGCGTCGTGGCCAGCGGTATTCACGGTTTCGCCGAGGCCGCGGGCCGGGCCCCAGGCACCGTTTTCGCGGTTGCTCTGGTACACATCCTCAAAGAAGCCGCCCGATTCAGGGTCTTTCTCGCCTCCCGTAGAGCCTTGGCGGCGCGAGGTAAACAGAATCACCGATTCATCGGCGGAGATAACGGGACCGTAGTCGGGGTAAGGCGAGTTGACGCCCGGTCCGGCATTGTCCACGAACACCCGTATGGGCTTGGCTTCCAGCTTACGGCCGTTTTCACATTCTTTGATTTTCTTCTGGATGTCCTGCGTGAAGCCGGCCGTGTTTTTGGTGCCGGTAGCCGGCGTGGCCTGCTTGTATTCAGCTATGGCTTCCTGCCACTTGCCGTTCAGATGAAGCCCGCGGCCCAACAAATAGTGAATACGCGGATCGACGCCGGAATTGAGCTGATATGCCTTTTGCAGATAAGCCAATGCCCGCGGCTTGAAGCCTGAGTGCAGGTAACAATCCCCGATTTTGAGGTTCAGCTCCGCGTTTTCGGCGTTAAATTTCTGAGCCTCCAAGTAGTGCGGCAAGGCCTGCTCGTAGCGCGGCGGGTCGGCTTGGTACCACTCATCCCCCAGCTTAATGGACTTCAGCGCCGCCTTTAGCCCGTCTTTATTGGAGCTGAACTGCTCTTTGCTGAACTCTACACTTTGCGCCTGGGCCGCCGAAGAAAGCAGGAGCAGGGCGAGTAAATACTTATACATAGAAGTTGAAATCTGGAAAGCCCACCAGCTGAGCGGCGCCGGAGCAGGGCGCGTGCTGATGTTGGAGGCCGTTATGAATACAAGGCTTACTCGCCGCAGCCGGAGTTGGCGGCGTAGTTGTTGCCGATTTCCAGGCCCAGTTCGGCGGCTTTGCGCCAATCCTGGCAGGCCCCCTCGGCGTTGCGGAGCATTTCGCGGGCGTGGCCCCGGTTGAGGTAGGCCTCAGCGTATTGCGGGTTCAACGCAATAGCCTTGCTGGCGTCGGCATCAGCCTTTTTGTAGTCTTCGAGCTTGAGGTAGGCGGCGGCGCGGTTGTTCCAGGCAAATGCATAAATGCCATCCAGCTCCGTGGCCCGCCCGAAGTCCTCGGCAGCGCCTTTGTAGTCGCCGGACTCGTAGCGGGCGGCCCCACGGTTGGTGTAGGCCGTAGGGTTGTCCTGCTTCTTGCGCAAATACTCAGTGTAGTCGGCCAGCGCGCCTTTCAGGTCGCCGGCGCGGCGCTTGGTGCCAGCGCGGTTCAGCAGGGCCGGTAGCAGCTCGGGTTGCAACGTGAGGGCCTTGGTGTAGTCCTGAATGGCAGCCGGATATTCCTGCAGTTGCCGTTCGGCGCTGGCACGGTCGTGCCAGGCATAGGCGTAGTTGGGGTCGGCTTTGGTGGCTTGGTCGAAATCAGCTTTAGCCGCTTTGTAGTCGCCTTTTTCGAAGCGCAACGCACCACGGTAATACCAGGCCGGAGCATAAGTGGGGCTGGCTTCTACAGCCTTCGAGTAGTCTTGCTCGGCTTCGGTGGGCTGCTGCAGCGCCTCCCGGGCTTGGCCGCGTCCGAAGTACGCTGTACCATCTTTCGGGTCGAGCTTCAGGGCCGCGTCATAGTCCTGCACGGCAGGCTGGTAATCTTTTAGCTCGTAGCGCGTGGTAGCACGATTGTAATAGGCGCGAGCAAAATCGGGCCTTAGTGTCAGGGCCTTATCGAAATCCTGCAGCGCGGCGCGGTAGCTCTTCTGGTTGAACTTGGCCACCCCGCTGTTATAAAGCTTTTCGGCTTGCTGAGCTGGTGGCAGCGTGGAGGCCCGCACCGTATCTACCTGTGCCTGCACAGCTAGGGTCAGCAGGCTAAGCGCGGCAGTAAAGAGTATCGATTTGTGTATCATATCTGGCCGGTTTGCTTCGGCAGGATAAATGTAATTTTAATTAAGCAAATGCCGGAAATTCAAACTGATATTTGTTTGTAGTAGAACTATTGCAAGATGAAGTAGTAGTAGATTTCGCACTTAACTGGGAAGTTGTGTTCGGGTCAGTGCCTCCCACTCAGCTCTACTGCTCCCCACAAACACAGGGCGGCCGGCGCGACGATACCAATAAGCTGCATTGCTGGTGTCACCTTCCTGGCGGTGTAGCAGCGCGTGCAACCAGTCGAAAAGCGGGTCACCTTCGTGTTGCTGGGCAATGTCGTGGGCAGTTTCCCATTCGTCGCGGCCGGCATGCCAGAGGGCGCGTAACAGGGGCGAAAGGCCTTCAGGCGCGGTATGCTGCGTGAGAGACGCAGAGAAATCGGTGTAGGTCATGTGTAGCAGCGTGGTAGCGTGAACAGGAGGTGCGAGGCGGTCTGACGAAAAACGCCTCTGCTTTAAACTTCTCAGCAGGCATTTAGGTTGAATACGCCGACTGCAGGAGGGCCGTACTATTTGCGTATTTTTGCAGCTGCGGCGGCACACTACAGTCCGTCATTTTCACTCTCACGCCTAGCTTTTACCTATGGCTACGTACCCCGAATACATGGTTGCCCCCATTCGCCAGGACCTCGTTGAGGCCGGCTTTGAGCAGCTGATGACCCCCGAAGAAGTGGACGCTGTCCTTAACGAGCAGAAAGGCACCGTGCTGGTAGCCGTCAACTCGGTATGCGGCTGTGCGGCTGCTAAAGCCCGCCCGGCCCTGAAAATGGCCGTGTCCAGCTCCGACAAGAAACCCGCTAAGCTCGTGACGGTATTTGCCGGCATGGAAACCGATGCCGTAGCCAAAGTGCGCGAGCATTTGCTCCCCTATCCGCCCAGCAGCCCCAGCATTGCCCTGTTTAAAGACGGCGAGCTGGTGCACATGATTGAGCGTTACCACATAGAAGGCAACGACCTGATGCGCATCGTGAATAATCTGCAGGGCGCTTTTGAGGAGCACTGCTAATCACGAAGCGGCTATTTTCTGGCCAGCATTCGAACACAAAAAAGGCTTGCCAAACGGCAAGCCTTTTTTGTTCAGTACTAACTGGAAACCTTAGTTGGCTACCTCGCTCAGGAATTTGATACGCATCAAGCGCAGATCCTCTTCGGTGTATTCATCGGAACCGAGCTCCTTCAGTGCTACCGCAATATTATCAGTGCTGGCTGACATGAAGTAGTCATAGATTTCATCCTGACGCTCGTGGTCCAGTACACCATCGATGTAGTAATCGAGGTTGAGCTTGGTGCCGGAGTAGCAGATGTGCTCGATTTCCTCCATCAGTTCCCGCATGTCAATGCCCTTGGAAGAAGCAATTTCCTCCAAGTCCATCTTCTTGTCGATCTGCTGAATGATGTAGATCTTGATTTTGGACTTGTTGACAGCCGATTTCACTACCACGTCGGTAGCCGTTTCGATGTCGTTGTCATCCACGTATTTCTTGATCAGGGCCAGGAACGGCGTACCGAACTTGGTGGCCTTGCCCTGCCCGACGCCGCCCACGTGGGCGAGGTCGTCCATCTTCAGCGGGAAGGTGGTAGCCATTTCCTTGAGCGACGGGTCCTGGAAGAGCACATAAGGCGGCAGGTTTTTCTCCTTGGCCATCTTCTTGCGCAGGTCTTTCAGCATCTGGAACAGGGCTTCGTCGTGGCCGGCGGCCTGTTGCACCTCTTCCTGCTCCTGCTCTTCCTTCACCTCCTCCTCGTAGTCGTGGTCTTTGGTGAGCTTAATAGAATGGGGATTCTCGATGAAGTCCATACCCTTGTCGGTGATTTTTGCAACGCCAAAGTTTTCAATATCCTTCTCCAATAAACCAAAAATCAGGCACTGTCGCAGCAGCGAATGCCAGAATTGTGCGTCATGGTGCTTGCCTTGTCCGTAGATGGGCAGGCCGTTGTGGCCATAGCTCTCCACGTGCGCATTGTTCATACCCATCAATACGGTGCCGATGTGGTCGAGGCCGAACCGCTGCTCGGTTTGTACCACGGCTTTCAGCGCCATAGCCACTTCGTCTTTGGCCTCAAACTTCTCCTTGGGGTGTTTGCAGTTGTCGCAGAAGCCGCAATCCTTCGGGTACGTTTCGCCGAAGTAATGCAGCAGCTGCTTGCGCCGGCACACCGCCGAGTCGGCGTAGTTGGCCATTTCCTGGAGCAGCAGCTTGGAGTTGTCGCGCTCCGTTACAGGCTTGTCTTTGTTGAATTTCTCCAGCTTCACAATGTCGTCGTAGCTGTAGAACATCAGGCAGTCGCCATCCAGCCCGTCGCGGCCACCGCGGCCGGTTTCCTGGTAGTAGCCTTCTATGCTTTTGGGCGTGTCGTAGTGAATGACAAAGCGCACATCAGGCTTGTCGATGCCCATCCCGAAGGCAATGGTGGCTACAATGACGTCGGCGTCCTCATTCAAAAAAGCGTCCTGATTGGCCATACGCACATGCGGGTCGAGGCCGGCGTGGTAGGGTAGGGCCCGCACGTCATTCACCTTCAGCAACTCCGCAATTTCCTCCACCTTCTTGCGGCTCAGGCAATAAATGATGCCGCCCAGACCTTTGCGCTGCTTCACATACTGAATCAGCTGCTTTTTGGTGTTGTGCTTGGGGCGCACCTCATAGTAGAGGTTGGTGCGGTTGAAGCTGGTTTTGAACACTGAGGCATCGTCCATCTGCAGGTTTTTCTGGATATCCAGCTGCACTTTGGGCGTGGCCGTGGCCGTGAGGGCAATGATGGGCACCTGTCCGATGTTGTCGATGATACCCCGAATGCGGCGGTACTCCGGCCGGAAATCGTGGCCCCACTCCGAAATGCAGTGGGCCTCATCAATGGCGACAAACGAAATCGTGGCTTTCTGCAGAAAGTCGATGGTTTCGTCTTTGGTCAGGCTCTCGGGCGCCACATACAGCAGCTTCACCTCGCCGCTAATCACGTCTTTTTTGACCCGGTTGATTTCCGACTTACTCAGTGTCGAGTTCAGAAATTGGGCATTCACGCCAAAGGCGTTGAGCTGGTCGACCTGGTTTTTCATCAGGGCGATGAGCGGAGAAATGACGATGGCTGTGCCTGGTAGCACTAGCGCTGGCAGCTGATAGCAAAGGCTCTTGCCCGCACCGGTAGGCATAATCACGAAGGTATTGTGGCCTTCGATGACGTTCTGGATGATGGCTTCCTGCGTACCGCGGAACTGACCGTACCCAAAAACTTCCTTTAACTTGCCTTTCAAATCAGGTTTTTCACTGACTACGGTGTTCACAGCTGGCATCGACATCCTCACTTACTCGGTTGGGAAATTCAGATAGGTTTTCGGCGTCTGGCGCAGGTTGCCTATCTCAATCTAGGGATTTTTGAAGTATTCGGTAACGTGTAGCGGGCAAAAAGACAAAACCTTGTTTCGTGAACGGCCCTTTCACGCAATACCTAATCAAATTTAGATTGAAACCGCATAACGAACTTCATTCCATTGCAAAAAAAGTGCTTTTGCACGAAGCAGAGGCCATCCGAGGCGTAGCAGAAGTTATTGCGCAGACACCGGATTTTGCACAATGCGTAGAGGCGATTTTGTCTTTGCGGGGTCGGGTAGTAGTCACGGGCATCGGCAAGAGTGCTCACATTGCCGGCAAGATTGTCGCCACATTGAACTCTACGGGCACGCCAGCGCTGTTTATGCACGCTGCCGACGCCATTCATGGCGACCTGGGCATGATACAGCCGGAGGATTTTGTGGTAGCCATCAGCAAGAGCGGCGACACCCCCGAAATAAAAGTGTTGGTGCCTCTGCTCAAGCGCAAAGGCGTACCAATGGCTGCCCTCGTCAGCAACGCCGACTCTTACCTTGCTCATCAGGCCGATTATGTGCTGCACGCGCCTGTAACACGGGAAGCTTGCCCGCACAACTTGGCGCCCACCACCAGCACTACCGCCGCGCTAGCTCTTGGCGATGCGTTGGCTGTGTGCCTGCTAGAAAGCCGCGAGTTCACGCGCCAGGATTTTGCACGCCTGCATCCTGGTGGCACGCTTGGCAAGCAACTCTACTTGAAAGTAGGCGACCTGAGCCGGCAGAACCAGCAGCCCCAGGTACTCGACAGTGCTCCTCTGAAGGATATTATCCTCGAAATCTCCGGTAAGAGGTTGGGCGCAACGGCCGTACTGACCGCGGCCGGCCAGCTGGAAGGCATCATCACGGATGGTGACCTGCGCCGTATGCTCACCAATTTCGCCGGCCGGCTGGAAGATGTGCGCGCCCGCGACATTCTCACGGCCAACCCAGTGAGCGTAGATGTAGATGATTTTGCGGTAGAAGCGTTAGCACGCATGCAGCAGCGCAACATCACCCAGCTGATTGTGACGGAGCAAGGGCGCTTCAGCGGCTTTATCCATCTGCACGATCTGCTCCGCGAAGGACTTGTTTAAAGCGGGCTACTGTTCGTTGTCTTACAAAATCGGATATTTGTGAGCCCATGTGGTAGCTCCTTATCCTCTGAGGCGCAGTGGGTGTTTTCCAGACTTGATTATGAATCAACACACGTACCTAGTGGTTATGGCAGGCGGCATTGGTAGCCGTTTCTGGCCTTTCAGCCGCACCAACCATCCTAAGCAGTTTCATGATGTGCTGGGAGTGGGCCGCTCCATGCTGCAGCTAACCGTTGACCGGTTTGCCGGCATTTGCCCAGCCGAAAACGTCTTTGTGGTCACGAACCGCGACTATCGGGAGTTGGTGCAGCAGCATTTGCCGGAGTTGCCGGCCGACCAGATTCTGGGTGAGCCCATCGGGCGTAATACAGCGCCGTGCATTGCGTACGCCAGCTACCGCATCGCGCAGCGCGACCCGCAGGCTGTGGTAGTGGTAACGCCCGCCGACCATGCTGTGCAGCGCGAAGATGAGTTCCGGCGCGTCATTTCGCTGGCCGTAGATGTGGCCCGCACGCATGAGGTACTCATTACGCTTGGCATCCAGCCTTCGCGCCCCGATACCGGCTACGGCTACATCCAGTTCATGGATGATGAGGCAAGCAGCCTGCCCAATGGCCTGAAAAAGGTGAAGACATTCACGGAAAAGCCGAATACGGAGCTAGCCAACATGTTTTTGGCTAGTGGCGACTTCCTCTGGAATTCAGGCCTATTTGTGTGGCGTGCTGACGTAATTTTGAAGGCGTTCCACAATTACCTGAGCGACATATCAGAAGTATTTGAGGAAGGAAGTGCCCAGCTAGGTACTCCGCAGGAAGAAGAGTTTATCACGGCCGCTTACTCTCGCTGCCGCAACATCAGCATCGACTACGGTGTGATGGAAAAGGCCGACAACGTGTATGTGTTGCCCGCCGATTTCGGCTGGAGCGACTTAGGCACTTGGGACTCGCTGCACCGCATGGGCCGCCGCGACGAAAACGGCAACGTGGTGGACGGCGACGCTATTCTCTACGACACGCAAGAGTGCGTTATCAAGACTCCCTCCGAGCGCCTGGTCGTAGTGCAGGGTCTCGACGGCTACATTGTGGCAGAATATGACAATGTGCTGCTGATCTGCAAGCGTACCGAAGAGCAGCGCGTGAAAGATTTCGTTGCCGACGTGAAAGCTAAGAAAGGCGCGGGCTACAACTAACAGTCAGCATCTACACAGCAAAAAGCCGGGCCTATTCAGGTCCGGCTTTTCTCTTTAGTACAATTCTTAGCAGCTATTCTTTGGCTGAAGTCAGGCGTTGGCGCAGGACTTCAAAAAGCATAATGCCACTGGCCACCGATACGTTGAGTGAACCTATTTGGCCGGTCATTGGGATGCGGAGGCGGTGGTCGGCGAGTTGTAGGTACTCCGGCGAAATACCGTCTTCCTCGCTGCCCATGAGTACCGCTACCGGGCCGGTCATGTCAACCGAAGAGCTTTCTAGGCTGGCGTCGGACTTCTCGGTGCAGGCTACAATCTGCACGCCCGATTCCCGCAGGAAGTTGAGACTGTCGCGCAGGTTGTTTTCGCGGCACACCGGAATCAGGTTCAGCGCTCCGGCTGAGGTTTTCACAGCATCACCGTTGATCTGAGCAGCACCGCGGGCTGGCACCACAATAGCGTGCACGCCCATACACTCGGCGTTGCGGGCAATAGCACCAAAGTTGCGTACGTCCGTTATGCGGTCCAGAATCAGCAGGAAGGGCACTTTGCCTTCTTCGTAAAGCCCGGACAGGATGCTGTCGAGCGGCATGTAGTCAATCGGCGAAACGAAAGCCACAGCGCCTTGGTGGTTCTTGCGCGTCAGGCCGTCCAGCTTTTCGGTCGGCACCATCGACACGGGCGTGCCCCGCTCGCGGGCCAGGTCGTTGATTTCCTGCGTCAGGCTGTTTTTGGTACCGCGCAGCAGGAAGATTTTCTCCAGCGTACGGCCGGCATGCAGCGCCTCCAGAATAGGGCGCAACCCGAATAGCATGTCGATGTTGTGGTCGGCAGCCGGGCGGTGCGAATAGAACGGCTTGTCGCCGCCGGCCGAGCGGCCTGCATTATTGCGCGGTCCATCAAAGCTCCGTCCGCCTCGGTTGTCGTTGCGGGTATCGGGGCGCCCTTCGTCACGGCCTTCCGGACGGCTTTCGGGGCGGCGGTAGCCACCGGGTACGTCGTCGCCGAAGTCGCGGCGCGGGGTGCGGGGTACCGGACGGTTTTCCGAATCAAAAAAAGTGCGGCGCGGCTTTAGCGGCCGGGGGCGGTCATTGCTTTTCTCCATTGCTCCACGGCGGCATACCAAAGACGTTCGTTCTCGGGGCGGCGCACCAGTTCATAGTGTTCAGGCGCAAAGGTACTCGGTTTGGGCCGGAACATATAAGTAGCTGAGCTACCGTTGTCACGAGCATGGTACACCCACCGTTCTTCCTGGGCTGTACGGTACACGGCATCGGGCGCGCCAAGCACCATATAGAGCATGCCCCGGTCCGTCATCCAGCCCGCCTTGTGCGCCGCAAATAATTGATTGGCAGTAGCTGCGCGGCTATAGTACAGCCGAATTGCTTGGCGTGCTAAGGTCTGCTGGCCAGCCGCCGCTTTCAGCCAGAATTCATCAACGGCCCGCTTAGGATTAGGAGCATCATATAGGTTTTTGCGCTCCGTCGAAGTTGTCAGATAGATAAGAGGCTGGATTAATTCGTCGGCGGTAGTAAGGTCTGGGTACTCGGCTCCGGTCACGAGCAACCCCAATAGGCTGGGCTCACCCATCAGTCGTAGGGTGTATAGGCCAGGCTCAGGCAGTGCCAGCGGTACCCCGGCACGGGCAAACAGCGAGTCGCGGACCGCCAGCGTAGCTGGGCCAGCCGCCTGTCTCGACGGGTCGGCGTGCGGCGGAAGAGCGGCCACGAAAGGCGTTGTGTATTGCTTCACGCTGACGGGCTGCTCAGGACCGTAGCGGTCCACATAAAAAGCTTCACCTGCTCGCACGGTTCGCCGGAGAAGCGGTACGCCTAAACTATCAGCAAGAATGTAAGGGCGAGCTAGTCGAGCTGCGGTAAGGGGCAACCAAGCGGCTTCGCCGGATGCCGCAACACTGGCCGGCCCGCAGGCCATGCTCAGGATGGTGCCGCTTTGCAGGCGGGCTATAGGCAGGCAGAACTCCACGCGCGCAGCTGAACCTTCAAGGCGAGTACGGCGCGCCAGATGAGACACGGTATCGGCCCAAACCGGGCGTTTGGCATCATACGCAGGCCATGCAAGCACACGCAGCGGCTGTTTCTGCTGCAGTACGCTGCCATTAGGAAAGCGCAGATAGATGCGCAGACTGTCGCCTTCCCGCCGCGAATCAACCAGGATTTTCTGATCGGAATGATACTGGCCGGCAAAGTCGCGCCGCTGGGCCGATGCAGCTGGTAGCAGGGTCAGCAGAAAGCCGCAAAAAAGAAGTAGTCGGACCGGATGGTTCACTGGTGGCTAAATGAGTGTGACTACTAAAACGAAGAAATGGCTTGTAATGTCAGCAGAAGCCAACAAAAAAGCCGGCCCAAGTGGGCCGGCTTTTTTGGTAGAGCTATGAAACGCTTCTTACTGACGCGGGTAATACTGGTTGAGCAACTCCAGGGCCTTGCCAGCACGGGCTTGGTCGCCTACCTGCTCAGCGGCGCGGTACACGCTCTGCAGGCCCAGCAAATAAGTCTGGCTTTCGATATCGAATAGGGCAGGATTGTGGGTGCGGTAATACGCTAGGGCTACCTGAGCACGGCTGGTCATTTTGTCCATGATATCGTGGGCACGCGCCTGCTCGCCTACCGTCAC
This sequence comes from Hymenobacter sediminicola, assembly GCF_014250515.1. Taxonomy (NCBI): domain Bacteria; kingdom Pseudomonadati; phylum Bacteroidota; class Cytophagia; order Cytophagales; family Hymenobacteraceae; genus Hymenobacter; species Hymenobacter sediminicola. The sequence goes on from NZ_CP060202.1 coordinate 1,009,136, forward strand.
CAGCGCCGGCACAAACTGTGGCGAGTAGTAGTCATAAGGAATAGTGGCGTCAGGCATCGTTTCGAAAGCCTTGTCCAGTATTTCTTTGGCCTTGGCATTGTCGCCGTCGGCGAGGTAAGCGTTGGCGAGGCGGGCAAACTTGTCGCGGTAGTTAGCCGGGAAGCGCAGGTGGTTTTCGTCATAGAAAATGCCCGGCTTGTTGAGGTTGCGGAAGGCGAATTTCTTCATCATGTTCTCGTACATGATGTTCTTTTCGACGTAGCCTTCATCGGAGGAACGGGGCTCGTAGTTCGGGTCCTTCAGGGGAAGTACGCGGTAGGCCATGCCCTCCAGCTGGAAGTATGGCTGCAGGTTCATGAAGTCGGAGCCGGCTACGGTGCTGGAGAAGTAGATAGGGCGCTGCCAGTTGTTGGTAGCCAGCATGTCCAGTATCACCAGATTCTTCTTCTCGATGGCGCCTTTGCCCATGTCCCATTCCATGCGCGACACCAGTTGCTTGCTGCGGTCAGCTGGCACGAGGCCCTGCTTCTTCACGGCGGCCGTGTCTACGTTCAGGTAGAACTTGCGGGTCGGATACGACATCATCATCGGCGAGCCTTCGCCATACGACACCTGCAGCAGCTCGCTGTTGTCTTTCACCAGCTGAATAAACTCATTCAGGTTTACTTCTTTCACCGAAGGATTCTCGGCGTAAGGCAGCATATCATTGGTACCCTGCTTGTACCGGTCGTTGGGCATGGAGATGGGCAGCGGCTGCGACAGATAGGCCTTACGCTTCATCTGCTGGATATACCAGTCGGTGTTCAGGTAGCTAAGTACGGCTACGCGCACGTCGGTCCGCACACCTTCTACCTCCTGGGCATACCAGAGCGGGAAGGTGTCGTTGTCGCCGTTGGTGAACAGGATGGCGTTGGGCTGCAGCGAATTCAGCAGATTCTTAGCCGAATCCACGGAGTTGTAGCGGTCCGACCGGTCGTGATCATCCCAGCCTTGCGCTACCAGGATTAAGGGAGCCAGCAGGCCCAGCACAGTAGCAGCTACGGCGCGGGGCGTATCAGCTTTCAACACGGAACGGAGCAATTCTGCCAGGCCCAGCACACTCAGCCCAATCCAGATGGCGAAGGCATACGTGGCGCCCGTGAACGTGTAGTCCCGCTCACGCGGCTCGATGGGTGGCTGGTTGAGGTATACCACAATGGCCAAGCCCGTAAACACGAACAGCAGGCCCACAATAAAGGCATTGCGCGAATCGCGGCGGGCGTGGAAGAACAAGCCAATCAGGCCCAGAATCAGCGGAATGGCGAAGAAGTTGTTGCGGGCGGGGCTGTCGGCCATGCGTTCCGGCACACCGCTCTTGCCAGCATCCCAAGGCCACAGGCCCCCGGATTGCTGAATGTCGCTCTGGCGGCCGACGTAGTTCCAGAGGAAGTAGCGCCAGAACTGATGGCCCATCTGGTAACGGAATAGGAACGACAGGTTCTGGCCCATGGTCGGCTTCACACCTTCCCGGATATCCACCCACTTCTGATAGTTGTAGATGTGCTCGGGCTGCGGGCTGTAGATGCGCGGCAGCAGCATCTTGTCGGCATCGTCATAAATGAGCGTCTGGCGCTTTTCGGCTACCACGTACCGGTCGCCTTCGCGCACGTAGCGTGGTGCGCCGTCCTCGTAGCGGACGGGGCGGGCGTTGAACTGCGGGCCGTACAGCAGCGGACGGTCGCCGTATTGCTCGCGCTTCAGGTAGCTCACGAAGCTCAGGACGTCCTCGGGGTTGTTCTCGTTGATAGTAGGGTGGTAGCTGCTCCGAATCGGGATGATGAGGTAGCTGGAGTAGCCAATCAGGATGAACACGAGGCTCAGCATAGCCGTGTTCACGAGGCGGTTGCGCTTCTGGAACGAGTAGCGGAAGCCCAGCCACAGCAGACCCACGAACAGCACTAGGAAAATGATGATGCCCGAGTTGAATGGCAGGTGCACGTTGTTGACGAAGAATACTTCGAATCCGCCCGCCAGCGAAGGCAGGCCTGGGATGATGCCCACCAGAATCAGGCCTACAATCACAAGGCTTACAACCAGCGTGATGATGCCGCCCAAAGTAGTCGGGTTCTGGGTACGGCGGTAGTAGTAGATGAAGGCCAGAGCCGGCACCGCCAGCAGGTTCAGCAAGTGGACCCCAATGCTCAGGCCGATAACGTAGGCAATCAGGATTAGCCATTTGTCGGAATCGGCCTCGTGGGCGCGGTTTTCCCATTTCAACATAATCCAGACTACGGCCGCCGTAAACAGCGACGACATAGCGTACACCTCACCCTCCACAGCGTTGAACCAGAACGAATCGGAAAAAGCAAACGACAAAGCACCCACCACACCGGCGCCCAAGATGAGCAGTGTCTGGCCCGAAGTAGGCTCCGGCGTGCCCGGTACCGTGTGGCCGGCTACCTGACGATGCAACACCAGCTTCTTGGCCAGCATTGTGATGGTCCAAAACAGAAACAGCACCGTGAACGAGCTGCTCAGCGCCGACAGCGCATTCACCAGCACCGCCACTTTCGTTACGTCTCCGAATGAGAATAGGGAGAAGATGCGGCCCAGTAGCAAGAAGGTAGGCGCACCCGGTGGGTGCGGCACCAGTAGCTTATACGAACAGGCAATAAACTCGCCGCAGTCCCAGAACGAGGCTGTGGGTTCGAGCGTGAGTAGATAGGTAAGGGTGGCAATGGCGAAAACCAGCCAGCCCACTAAGTCATTCAGGCTTTTGTATGAACGCATGCGTGCTTGGGGTAGGGACGGGGAGAGCCCCGCCCGTCGTTAGGGCCCGACGGGGTTTAAATGATGCAGAAATCCGTGATGGACCAAAAGTAGAGAATAAATCCGGCCGCACCGCACCCCATTCAACGCCCAAAACAGGGGTTGGCGTGTGCAACACATAAAAAAAGCGGCCGGGAGTACCGGCCGCTTTTTCAGAAAATATGTATCTCGAATGCGTTAGTTCTGCAGAACCAGCCGCTTTGTTGCCACTACTTTATCGTTGACCAGCAAACTGTAGATGTACATGCCAGTCGGCAGGTCGGAGAGATTAATAGGCACACCAGCCGCGGCTGTTTCAGGACGTAGCGTGACAGTGCGCACTTCCCGGCCAATAATATTGCTCAGCCGCAGCTTGTACTCCGAGCCGACTTTCTGGCTCACAGTTACGGTTACCAAGCCCTTGCTGGGGTTGGGGTAAACGCTCATCCCAATGCTGGCCGCTTTGGCATCCAGCGTAGCTTGCGGGGCATTGCTTACGGTAATAGTGCCCGTCTGGCCTATCCACTGGTTGCCAGCAAACGACGAGTGCGCTGTGCAGTGGTAGTTGAAAGTGCCGGCCGTGTTAAAAACGATGGAGTTGGTAGTGGAGGCAGGGCTGATAGTGAATGTAGCCCAGGATGCGTTGTCTGAAGCAGTAGGGTGGGTGCCGAAACCTACGTTTACCCAGCGTATCTCATCACCAGGACGAATGGTTACAGCTGCCGGACGATAGAAGTTGTCACCGACTTCCACCGTAATGGTGGCCGCCAAAGCAGAGAGTTGTGCCAGCAAAAGAGCCAGTACTCCAAAAAGACGCGTAGAAATTTTCATGACATTCAGTACGGGTTGTAGAGTACGGGCCCAGCGGCAGGTACTCTAAATATATTGATTTTTTAATGATGTTACATCTCGCTGCCAAAGGGGCAGAACAGATAGCACGCATGCCAGTAGACAAGCACCGTGCCTAAGTGTAAGCACATGCCTGGGATACAGATGACTCCGGAAGTGAAAAGGTTGCGCAACTAGCCATTCCAGTTCATATAGAGCAACTCGGATACTCCTGTCAAAAGGTTGCCTGGCTTTTATAGCCCGACTCAAAAAAATGCGTGCTTTTTCTGCATCTACTAGTAAGCGCCTTACTGGAGCACGTAGCGGATTTCTTTCAGATCAAAGTGGCGCAACTGGCCTTCTATCGCAACAGCCAAACGGCCCAGTTCATCGACTCCCATAATTTCGCCGGTGAGGCGGCGACCCTCTATTTCATAAGGATGGGCCTCTTGGTACCGGTAAAGCGCGTGCAGATAGTCGTAGCGGATGGCGGACAGACGACCGGCGCGCAGCTGCAGATAGCGGCGCTCCAAGCACTCGAGCAAGCGAGTGACCAAGGCTGGCAGGGCGTAGGCCCGGCCCGTTATCCAAGCAAGCGAAGTGGCAGTATGCGCGCCGAATGCTCGCTGGTTTACATTAATCCCAATCCCGACTACACTCTGCTGAATCATTGTGCCGCTAAGCGTGTTTTCGATAAGGATACCGCCTAGCTTTCGGTCGCCATAGAAAATGTCGTTGGGCCATTTCACGCGCAATGCTGCGTCAGGTCCGAGCAAAGAGGTTGCCCAATCGTGCACGGCCAGCGCAACAGCTTGGCTGAGCAGAAATTGATCCTGAGCTGGCAGGAACGTAGGGCGCCATATCACCGAAAACGTCAGGTTTTCGCCCGGATTGGTTTCCCAACGGTTACCCCGTTGGCCCCGGCCAGCGGTCTGTTTGTCGGTAATTACCACGCAGCCGTCGGTGGCGCGGTTTTCGCCAATAAGGTTTTGTGCTTCGGCGTTTGTTGAGGCACATTCGGGCAACCAAACCACTTGGCGGCCCGTGAAGAGAGTTTGCGGGAATAGAGCCTCCACTTGATTTTCGTACTTTGTGATGTTCAAACCTAACAATACCCCATGAAAAGTACCCTGGTTCGACAGGATTCGGACAAGTTGGCAGATGTAGTAGTACGCGGCATGCAGGAAAAGAAAGCTGTCGATATCGTGGTACTAAACCTCAAAGACCTCAAAAATGCTGTAGCAGACTATTTTATTATCTGCTCGGCCTCTTCAGATACGCAGATTGATGCTATTGCCCGTTCGGTAGAAGAGGAAGTAGAAAAGCTGACCGGCCAGAACCCCTGGCAGACGGAAGGCCGCACCAACCGCGAGTGGGTGCTACTCGACTACGTGGACGTAGTAGTGCATGTTTTCCTGCGCGACCGGCGCCAGTTCTACGCTCTGGAAGAGCTGTGGGGCGATGCAGTAATCCGGTACGTGGAAGAGGAAACTGTACCGACACGATAAAGTAAAACCGGGGCAGCTGCGTCTGCCTCCGGGAACAAACGTACGGGCGGCGTGTTCCGCCTTTGTTTTTTGCTTTAGCTAATTTCTATTCATGCCTGATAACACGCCCAAAAAGAAGAAGCCCATGCTGCCTTCACCCACCCCTAAACCGGGGATGCAGCTCTGGCTACTGGCCGGGTTGGTTTTGTTTCTGTGCGCTTGGTTGTTCTTCAACCAAAGCGGCAGCACTGTCGAAATCAACCAGCAGAAATTTGAGCAGATGTACGCGGCCGGCGACGTGCGCGACGTAAAACTGCTCACCGACCGAAACCTGGTGGAGGTTTCGCTCAAAAACGAAGCGGTGAAGTCAGGCCGCTACAACCAGCTTCTGAGCCGCCGTGGGCCCCTCACGTTTGACACTAGCCCACAGTTTGGGTTTCGGGTGGTAGACGGCAAGACCTTTAAGGAGGATTTTGAGAAGCTGCAAGCCAATATTCCGCTCGACAAGCGTATTGGTATCACCTTCGACACGCGTACCGGCTACGGCGACGTTATCACGACGTGGGGCTTTACCATTCTGCTCTTCGTTGGTTTCTGGTTCCTGATGCGCCGCATGAGTGGTGCAGGCGGAACTGGTGGCCAGATTTTCAATATCGGTAAGAGCCGCGCGGCCCTATTTGAGGGTGGCGACAAGGTGAAAATCACATTTAAGGATGTAGCCGGTCTGGAAGAAGCTAAAGAAGAGGTGCAGGAAATTGTGGAGTTCCTCAAGAATCCCTCGAAATTTACTGTTCTCGGCGGTAAAATTCCGAAAGGAGCACTGCTGGTAGGCCCTCCTGGTACGGGTAAAACCCTGCTGGCAAAAGCTGTGGCGGGTGAAGCCGATGTGCCGTTCTTCTCGTTGTCGGGCTCCGACTTCGTAGAAATGTTCGTGGGGGTAGGAGCAGCCCGGGTGCGGGACCTGTTTAAGCAGGCCAAAGCCAAAGCACCCTGCATCATCTTCATTGACGAAATTGATGCCATTGGCCGTAGCCGTAGCCGCGGTAACGTCCCTGGTGGCAACGACGAGCGGGAAAACACGCTCAACTCGCTGCTGGTAGAAATGGACGGTTTCGGTACCGATTCCGGGGTAATCATCCTGGCTGCTACCAACCGCCCTGACACGCTAGACTCGGCGTTGCTACGTCCCGGTCGTTTCGACCGTCAGATCAGCATCGACAAGCCGGATATCAATGGCCGCACTGAGATTTTCCAGGTGCACTTGAAGCCGATTACGCTTGGCCCGGATGTGGAGGCCCGTAAGCTGGCCGCCATGACCCCTGGTTTCGCTGGTGCTGAAATTGCCAACGTCTGCAACGAAGCCGCTCTGATTGCCGCCCGCCGCGATAAGAAGATGGTAACTATGCAGGACTTCACTGATGCAGTTGACCGTGTGATTGGGGGCTTAGAGAAGAAGAACAAAATCATCAGTCCCGACGAGAAGCGCATTGTAGCCTACCACGAAGCTGGCCACGCCATTGCAGGCTGGTTCCTGGAACATGCCGACCCGTTGGTGAAGGTGAGCATCGTGCCCCGTGGGGTAGCGGCGCTGGGCTACGCGCAGTATCTGCCGCGTGAGCAGTTCCTGTACAATACCGAGCAGCTCACCGACGAAATGTGCATGACCCTAGGTGGCCGTGCAGCCGAAGAGTTGGTGTTCGGTAAGATTTCGACGGGTGCTTTGAGTGACTTGGAGCGCATTACCAAGATGGCCTACTCCATCGTGACGATGTACGGCATGAACGCCAAGCTCGGCAATATCTCTTACTACGACTCGAAAGGGCAGAACGAGTACGGTTTCTCGAAGCCGTATTCCGAAGCTACGTCGCAGATGATTGATGAGGAAGTGCGCAACATTATCGAAAACGCCTACATCCGGACCAAGGAACTGCTGACCGAGCGCCGCCACGAGTTGGAGGTAATTGCTAAGGAGTTGCTGGAAAAGGAAGTGCTGCTGCAGGATGACCTGGAGCGCCTCGTAGGCAAGCGTCCTCATGGCGTGCAAACCAACTACCAAGCTCATATGGCCGGCACCGACCGTTCAGAAACTCTGAGCGAACGGAAGCAGGAGCATCCGTTGCAGAACGACCTGCCCCCGCTGAACCTGCCTGGCGTGGACGACAACACACAATCAGGTGCTACTTCGGAGCCCAGCGGCTCGGCTGTGACGCCGGTATAAACAGCCCGATTCAGAAGAAGGCCAGTCCGGAAAGGGCTGGCCTTTTTTTGTGGAGGACCGGCCCATTTATGCTAGTTTTAAGCCTAGCTGCTTTCCGAGTACCTTTGCGCCATGCCCGAATCGTCCCGCGACATTATCCTGCGCCGTATCCGCGAATCGTTGCGGGAGCCCACGCCGCCTAAGGCTGCGCCTGACTTCGCGGCACCCTTGCACCCCGCCCCCACCGGCGACCTGGCCATTGCTTTTGCCGAAAGCTTCGTGCGTGTGGGTGGGCAGCTGTATTTCTGCGAGTCGGAAGAGCATTTCTACGACCAGCTATTTATCTATAAAAAGGAGAAGGAACTGGAGCGGCTGTTTGTCTGGGAACCGGAATTGAAAAAACTCCTGCATGGCGGCGGCATCGTATTTCAGCCCGATGAAACCGATTTTCTGGAGCACGCTGATGCAGGCCTGACGACCTGCGAGGCTTTGGTGGCCCGCACAGGCAGTGTGTTGGTAAGCGCGGCCAGCAGCAGCGGCCGGCGCCTGAGCATCTACCCCGACCAGCACCTCGTGTTTGCCCGCACTTCGCAGGTGGTAGCCGACATCGGCGACGCATTGCGCCGCACCCAAGCGAAATATGGCGCAGATCATCTGCCGTCCATGATTTCGCTGACTACTGGGCCGAGCCGCACGGCTGATATTGAAAAGACTCTTGTGCTCGGAGCCCACGGCCCACGCAGCATTGCCCTGTTTTTGTTGGATGACGAAGCCGACCCCGCCACCCCGCCTGCCTGATCTGGCGCTGCCTGCCGGCCGCCGCGTATACTTCGCCTCCGATTTTCACCTCGGTGCCCCCGATGCCGCCCGCTCGCTGGAGCGGGAGCGGCGCATTGTGCGCTGGCTTGATGAAGCTGCCCAGGACGCTGCTGCTATCTACCTGCTCGGCGACATTTTCGACTTCTGGTTTGAGTATAAGCATGCCATTCCGCGTGGCTTTATCCGGCTGCAGGGCAAGCTGGCCGAACTGACGGATGCTGGTATTCCCATCATTTTTTTCACCGGCAACCACGACATGTGGATGTTTGACTACTTCACGAAGGAGCTGGGCATTCCGATTCTGCGCCATCCGGTGAGCCAGCTGATTGGAGGGCGTGAGTTTCATATCGGGCACGGCGACGGGCTGGGACCGAAGGACTACACCTACAAGATGCTGAAGCGGGTATTTGCCTCGCCAGTGTCGCAGTGGCTGTTTGCGCGGCTGCATCCTAATCTGGGTATTGGCATTGCCAACCGCTGGAGCCGTCATAGCCGAATTCAGAATGCCGACGCCGACGCCAAATACTTTGGTGAGGACGAGTGGCTGCTGGTGTACTGCCGGGAGCTGGAGCGGCGTTTCCACCACGACTATTACGTATTTGGTCACCGCCACCTGCCCCTCGACGTATCGGTAGCTGCCGACAGCCGCTATGTGAACCTCGGCGAGTGGGTCAATTATTGCTCTTATGGCGTGTATGATGGCAACGACCTCGCCTTGCGGCATTTCGAGCAGCACCAAGGCTAGAATGATGTTCAGGGCCTTAAGTTCAGCCTATAGGCCACAAGCAATGCGTTTGGGGCTTCTGCTACTGGCACTGAGCTTTCAAATCTTTCCGGCGGCTGTTGCTCAGACTACAGTTCCTACACCCGCATCAGTAGTGCCGCCTGGCAAGCCGGCTCCGGCCGCGGCGTCGCCTGCAGTAGCCAAAGCCAATGAACCAACGACCCCGGCCGGAACCTGGCAACTGGTGCGCACTATTGCGTTGCCGCAGCCGGGCGTGGCTTCCCTGGACCGCCGTGGCACGTTGTACGTGGCCGATGTCCGCGACAATATCCATCAATATGGCCCCGATGGACAGGCGTTAAATACTTTTTCGCCGCCACAGCCGGGCCATGTAGCGCAACTGGAGGCCTGGAACACCACCAAGATTCTGGTGTTCTACGACGACCGTCAACAGCTACTGTTGCTTGACCGATTTGCCGCTCCGCTGGGTCAGTTCAACTTGCTCGACTTGCTCGATGGTACGGCCCGCACCGCTACGCTGGCGCCTGATGACCGGCTCTGGCTGCTGAACGAATCGGACCTGACGCTGCGCCAGTTTGATGCCAACGCCAAAACCTTTACCCATTCCACACCGCTCGATTTGCTGATTGGCCGTTCCCGTCCGGACTTTCGGTTTCTGCGCGAGTACCAGAACAACCTCTATCTGGTAGACCGGGTGAATGGGGTATACGTGTTTGATAACTTGGGGAATTACCGCAAGAAGCTGCCCTTTGCTGGCCTAAGCACCATTGGCTTCCGCGGCGACGAGCTGTACTTTCTGGCTGACGGAGCAATTCAGTTTTTCCACCTTTACACGCTGGCCCAGCGCACGGTAGCATTGCCACCCGGTGTAGCCGCTGACGTGCGGCAGGTGCTGGTAGGAGAAGGGTACGCCTATGTGTTTACGGCGGCTGGTATACAGGTGTATAAGCTATAAAACCGGTAGGCGCGTGCGGTTGGAGAAGGCAGGCTATAGCACTGCCGAGTGTAAGTAGTGCCTATACTGGAATAAAGCTATAGCTGATTTGACATCACCTCGTGCTCTTCTCCAACACCAGACCCAACTTTTGTTGGCAGCACTGATACAGGAAAAGAAGTGTAATGCTATTGTTTATATGGCTGGCAAAGTGGCTCCTGTTTATATTCAAAAAATGCCGGAATGTGTCAACCCTTTTTATATCTGATAATTCTGCTATCTAATGCAAGTCATTGGCAGAAAGGATACGCTGACTAAAAGCGGGCAAACTGCCAGTAAAACCAACGCAAGCACTCAATACACCATAATCTTTTGGCTCATACTAGCAGGGTTCAATAAGTGCTGATATGGGTTTTTGCCTAAATTTGAGAAGGTGCCAGTTTCGCAAAGCCGCGGATAAGGGCCTCTTCTGATTATCCTGTTTTCTATGACGTATCGTGCTGCTTGTATCTGGGTAGGAAATGTCTTGGTGGGGTTGTTGACTTTGCCCGCGCTGGCTCAGCAACGGCCGCAGGTACCCACCAGCAAGCTGGCCCCCATACTGCAGCAGGCTTCGGCCCGAATGGCACCTACTACCCGCCAGACCGTGCGGGTTCAGACACGCAATGCGGCAGCATTTAGGCAATGGGCGCGACAGGAATTGCCAGGTGCTGTACTACGGGCCGAAGCAGGCCAGCCGCAAATATTCCTGCTATCCGGAGTAAGCCAGGCCCAGCTACAGGTACTAGGGGCCTCGCCGCTCATTACGTTCGTTGATGCCGCTGACCGCCGGGCCTATGATGAGCGGCAGCTAAACCAGGCCGACCTAAACGTGAATAGCGTGACACCGCTGCACCGCCGCTACCCTGCGCTAGCCGGGCAGGGGCTCACAGTTTCGGTAAAAGAAAACCCGTTAGATGTCACGGACATCGACTTCAAGGGCCGGCTGGTAAACGTTGATCCGGCGGCTGTTGTGGTTTCGTCGCACGCTACTACCATGGCTACGCTTATTGCTGGCGGTGGCAACTCCGCCCCGGCCGGCCGGGGCGTGGCATGGCAGGCTCGTATTACTTCCTCCGACTATGTGCGCCTGCTACCGGATGATGGAGTGCAGCTGCAGCAGCGCAGTGTGAGTGTGCAAAACCACTCCTACGGCACTGGAATCGAGAATTACTATGGTCTGGAATCCCAGACGTATGATGCACAGGCGCAGCAGTACCCAACGCTGGTACACGTATTTTCATCCGGCAATTCTGGTACACAAACCAGCCCTACTGGTCCCTACCAAGGGTTGGCTGGCGTAGCGAACCTGACCGGGCAGTTCAAAATGTCGAAAAACACGCTGAGCGTAGGGGCGACCAATGCGTTGGGGCAGGTAGCTGCCATGAGTTCCCGAGGGCCGGCCTATGACGGCCGGATTAAGCCGGAGCTAGTGGCTTTTGGGGATGAAGGTTCATCGGATGCAGCGGCTCTGGTTTCGGGCATGAGCCTACTGGTGCAGCAAGCTTACCGCGACCAGAATGGCGGAGTCCTGCCACCGTCCGCGCTGGTAAAAGCGGCTTTGATTAATAGCGCCGACGATACGGGCCGTCCGGAAGTGGATTTTGTGGCGGGTTTCGGGCAGGCCAATGCGCTGGGTGCCGTGCGTACCATGTTGGACCGCCGCTACTTTCAGGGCAGCGTAGGGCAGGGGCAGACGACGCAGTTTACGCTGGTGGTGCCCCCCGGCACGCAACACTTGAAGCTCACACTTGCGTGGACTGACCCCGCCGCTGCTGCCAATGCTTCCAGCGCCTTACTGAATGACCTAGATGTATTGCTGACAAACAATGGCACCAGCTGGCGCCCTTGGACTCTGAGCACCTACCCGCACCCAGACTCACTGGCCCTACCTGCCCGCCGCCGCCCCGACCACCTCAACAACGTAGAACAGATTACCCTAGCGGCGCCCGCGCCCGGAACCTACCAGATAACAGTGCGCGGCTACACGGTAGCAACTGGTCCGCAGGCGTTCAGTGTGGCATATGAACTGAACAGCGGGTTTGAGTGGCTAACACCCAATAAACTGCGCAACGTGCGACCAGGCGAAGCCACGCAGCTGCGGTGGCAATGGGCGGGCCCTGCTGCTACCGGACAGTTGGAGTACCGGCCAGTTGGCAGTAGTGTGTGGCGCCGCATCAATCCCGCCGTAGACTTGGCCGCCCACACATATACCTGGACCGCCCCTGACACAACTGCACTGGCACAAGTGCGCATGGTTTCAGCTAGTGGCACAATCGTGTCCGATACGTTCGCGCTGGCCCGCCCGCTCCCGCTGAACATTGGGTATTCCTGCCCCGATGAAGCGCTGCTGTACTGGCCGCATGTGCTGGGCGCAGCACAGTACCAACTGTACCGGCTGGGTGCTACCCATATGGAACCAGTAGCGCTTATTTCAGATACCACATACGTGCTAACTGGCGCCGCTCTGGCAGTGCCGCAGTATGCGGTAGCGCCTGTACTTCGTGGGCAGGTGGCTGAACGGGGTTCTTCCATCAACCGCAACACGGCCGGTTTCGACTGTTACATTCGCTCCTTCATCGGCCGGCAGCCCGTTGCCGATACGGTGCAGCTGCTGGTAGAGCTAGGTAGCACGTTCCGGCTTCAGTCTCTTAAGCTGCAGCGGCTCGAGCAAGGTGAGTTCCGCACGATACTCACCCAAAGCCCGGTTACGCAGCTTCGCTTCACACTGACTGATGCCAGCGCCCAGTCTGGTCTCAACCAATATCGGCTGGAGCTGCAGGACAGCGGTGGTCGGATTTTCCATAGCCAACTGGAAACTGTGTATCAGGTGAGCCAGCCCGAGGTCCTAGTTTTTCCGGTGCCGGCAACTGCGGGGACCCCACTCAACATCATTGGCCCCCCCAATACGGAGTTGCACCTGCGCCTCTTCGATACTCTGGGACGTTTGCTGCACGAAAGCACGACAATCGGTACCATCAACCAACTGCCCACGAACGGCATGAAGCCGGGCACCTATCTGCTTCGTATTGGGGCGGGGGCCGGGCCGGAAATCACGCGGCGTATTCTGGTATTGTAGCTGTAGCAAGAGATTATGAAGCTGCTTTCCGAGTAGGCTACTCGGTCGTTTCAACTCACACAGATGTTCTGCGCCTTGGCGGCTCTCTTCTAGTTTCCAGTAAACAGCAACACCACACCAAACAGCTGAGAAGCGTTGCCGGCACGCAGCCAGCTGCGGGAGGGGCAGCAACACTTGGTATTCAGGAGTTACTACACCAAAACAAAACCCCTGGCCCAATAGGACCAGGGGTTTTGTTTTGGTGTAGTAGCAGTTCCTAGCTTTTTATAGCCGGATTGCTCGACCGGTTAGTACACGTAGTTGAGCGCCGTACGGTCGTTGGTATTGAACGGACGGTTTGCGCCGCTGCCAATGCAAGCCAGCATCCACGAGCTTGGGTCTGGACCCGACGGCGTACCGGGAATGAGGATGGCACCTACTGTGCTGGCACCTTCGTTTACGGCCGAGCCACCGCAGCTATACTGCCGGCTCATGTAGTCGGTGTGGCGGAAGCCGATGCAGTGACCCACTTCGTGCGCCAGTACAGTTGCCAGATACGTGCTGGCATTAGCCGTACCCAATGCCGTAGAGTTTACCAGCACTTGGCTATACGGATTGCCACCGGAAGGGAAGCCAGCCGAAGCCAGATAGCCAGCTCCCGAAGGAGACTTGGTCAGGGTGATATTGGCCGAAGAAGTAGAAGCTACACGGGTGAACGTGATGCGCAGGTTCTGAGCATTGTAGCGACGCACCAGCTCATCGGTGGCAGTCACGTAGGCAGAAGGCAGCGTAGACGAAACCCGGATGGTGATGTTGCGTGGCAGACCAGTTACCAGGTTGGTAGTACGGTACTGCTCATCCTCGCCCACCCGCATCATCGAGTAGTCAGGAGTGCTGTTGAGCATTTCGTTGGTCAGCACGATGTCGCCTTCCACGAGGACGCCACCGTCTACTTTCTGGGCGTCTTTGGCGCTGAAACCAAGGGCGCTGATCTGGCCGATGGTTTCTTCGGAAATTTCATTTTTTGTAACAACTTCCTGCTTCTTTTCGCAGGAGAATAGAGACATGGCAGCGCCGACCAGCAGCGCCAATGGCGTGAATAAACGGTTTACTTTCATGGATGATGGTTGGTTGGTTTGGTTGTGGAAAGGAACAATTACGTCGAAAAACTAGTCATTTGTTGATGATATTTCAAAACTATTGGCAATTGGTTGTCATAATTATATACATCTTGGCTTTTTGTTATTTGGAATATTCTTCGTCTGAAAAACAGGAAATAAGCCAATGGTGAAGGATTAATGAAGTTTTGGCTGGCATTATTAAAGTGAAATTTTTAGCCAACATATTTGCTCTGATTTTCAAGTCGTGCAGCTACAGTTCAGCTAGTCCCCAGCTCTGCTGCGCACTGGCCTAATGAGCCCTGTACCCTCCCGCCTCCGAATTCTGTATCTTTGTATGAAACCGACTTTCAGCGGCACTTAGGTGCTGCTTCACGATATAGAGACTTTAGTAGTGGCCTGTACTTCCTGCTCCTCCGGCGGCGGCTGCTCTACCACAACTGCCACGGGCTGCGGCTCGAAAGGCAGCTGTAGCAGCGGCTGTACGCGACTTAATGTATTCGACTGGCTCCAGGATCTGGACACACCCAGTGACTTCAAAGGATTTGACCTTGTTGAAATCCGCTTCAAAGGCGGCCGAAAGGATTTTTACCGCAATGCCAGCCACCTTCCGCTCATCACCGGCGACGCCGTGGTGATTGAGGCTGGTGGCAATGGCTGGCATCTGGGCCACGTTTCGCTGAAAGGCGAACTGGTGCGGCTGCAGATGAAGAAGAAGAAAGTACCTACCGACTCCAAAGACATCCGCAATATTCTGCGAGTGGCTACCGAGCAGGACGTAGAGCGCTGGAACGCTGTTCGTGACCTCGAAACGGGCACCATGTTCCGGGCCCGCACCGTGGTAGACGAACTGCGCCTGAAAATGAAGCTCTCCGATGTAGAGTATCAGGCGGACCGCACCCGCGCTACATTCTTCTACTCCGCCGAAGACAGGGTAGACTTCCGGGATTTGATTAAGCGCCTCGCCGACGAGTTTCGGGTGCGCGTAGAAATGCGCCAGATTTCGTTGCGCCACGAAGCCGGCCGCCTGGGCGGTATTGGGGTGTGCGGGCGCGAGCTATGCTGCTCTACTTGGCTCACCGACTTCAAGAGTGTAAGCACCACGGCGGCGCGCTACCAGAATCTGAGCCTCAACCCCGCCAAGCTTTCCGGCCAGTGTGGGCGCCTCAAGTGCTGCCTCAACTACGAGCTGGATACATACCTCGATGCCCTAAAAGACATTCCGCAGGTACAGCGCCCTCTCGTAACCGAGAAGGGGGAATACGTACTTCAGAAAACCGATATTTTCCGCCGGAAGATGTGGTTTGCCATTCGTGGCGACAACAACTGGGTGGTGCTGCCCACTGAGCGGGTGCGCGAAGTACAGGAAATGAACCGGCGGGGCGAGAAAGTGGATACGCTGCTGGTGGCCGTGAGAGAAGAGGAGAAAGCGCCTGATGTAACAGCCATTGTGGAAGGCTCATTGGAGCGCCTCGATGACAAGATAAAAGCCGGCAAGCGTGCCAAGCGGCCTAAAAAGAGAACAAAGGGAGATGCTGCCACCGACGAGCAGCCCAGCGCACCGCGTGGTGGTACCTCGGGCCGCACCGCTACTCCGCGGGCCGCTGCCCCGGCCGCAGCCGAAGGTGAAGCATCCGATAAGCCAGTGTCGGAAGGCACTGGTGCTGGCGAAGAAGCACGCCGACCTAGAGGGGCCGCTGCCCGTCCGCTTAACCGCCGCAACAACCGAAACCGCTCTGCCAACGCCTCAGAAGGTGGACCCCGCCCGGAAGGAGGCCGTGGTGAAGGCCGCTCAGCAGAGGGCCGCCGCAACGGCCCCGAAGGGGGAACGGAGCCACGCTCCGGCCGCGCCGGCAATGAGCGGCGTGGTGCCCGCGGAGGTTCCGGAGAAGCGGGCAACCGCCCGGCTCCGCCGGAGGGTGGTACCCCCAATCCGGCCCGTGAGGGTGGCCGTAGCCGCCGCGGTGGGCGCCGTCCTGAAGGAGGCGCTACTGGCGGTCCATCTGCTGCTCCGTCTGCTTCCTAACGCTGCCTGACTCGTTTATGCGCAAACTGTTTCGTCTGTTGCCGCTGCTGCTTGCAGCGACTATGCTCACTGCCTGCGACCAGAACCAGGTATATGAAAAGAACGTCGATTTTGAAGGCTATACGTGGTCAGTACGGCAAAAGCCGGCCTTTACCTTCGACATTGCGGATACCACGCAGCGCTATGATGTATACTTCAATGTGCGCAACGCTTCCGCGTATGGTTACTACAATCTGTACCTGAAGCACACACTTACGGACCCGGCCGGCAAACCCGTTTCACAGTTGCTGCACCAGATGCTGCTCATGGATCCGCAAACTGGCGAACCGCGCGGCAGCGGTACCGGCGACATCTACGACCACCAATTTCTGGCGCTGCCTAATCAGAAATTTCACCAGACAGGGGCCTACAAAATTGTGCTGGAGCAATACATGCGACAGAACCAGCTGCCAGGACTTATGGCGGTAGGAGTACGCGTAGTTCAGGCGCGCCCGGCTCAGGCTAAGTAATACAGCTGAATTCTACTCATAGAAAAGCCCCGTCAGCTTGGTTGCTGACGGGGCTTTTCTATGAGTAGAATTCAGCTGATAAGAAAGAGGAGCACAGCTGAAGGAAAAAGCTACGGTACGGCCGAAGCGTTAGGCGAGGCTGGGTAACTGTGACTTACAGAGCGGCAATGCGCTCAACGTTCACGGCGTTCAGCCCCTTCTTGCCCTCAATTACCTCAAACGAAACCCGGTCATTTTCGCGGATTTCGTGAATCAAACCGGTCTGGTGTACAAAAATATCCTGGTTGTTTTCGTCCTGGATGATAAAACCGAAGCCCTTCGATTCGTTGAAGAACTTTACTTTGCCCGTTTTCATAGGAGAACTGGTGTTGTAGTGGAAATGTAGAAAGACGCTGGTAAATCTAAGGGGCTATTTTGAATAATCGACGTACCTGACTTGGAAAGTAGCGGCATAGTAGGCTGAAGGAAGGAAAGGCTGAGATTCTGGTAATCAAGTAAGTAAGCTAGTGCGCTGAGCCAAGGGATACAGGTAGAATACAAGCGGCCAAAAGAACAATGCAGGAAAACCATGCGTATAGTTTGGCTCCTGATGAGTTCTTTTTCTCACCCTAACCTTCTAATTCCCATGGCAAACGAAGAAAAAAACCAACAGAATGCGGCCGGTCTGCAAAATGGCGGCAACACTTCCAATCCGATGAACTCGGGGCAGAATCAGCTGTCATCAATGGCCAGCACTAGTGGAACCCAAGGCGCAGCGTCCAGAAAAAATCAGCCTGCCACTCCCGGCTCTGCTGATGGCGCTACCGGCTCTGCGTCCTCCAGCACGTCATTGGCCGCTTCGGAAACAAGTGCCGGGCAAGGCGGCATCAGTGCGAAAACGCCAGCCGGCTCCTCTAAAACTCCGACCAGCAAATCTTCTTCTTCTCGGAGCAGCACTACCGCTTCGGCCGGCACGAAAACAGGCGCCAAAAAAAGCGCCTCAGCATCCGGCAAACAGGCTGGCAACAGCAATTCTGTAGTGGGCAGCAAAGGCTCCAACTACGATACTAGCAGCACCCAAGCCAGCTACCAGGATTCTGACCGCCGCGAAAACCAGAGCAGCGGTGCCAGCCGTGGTGAGTTCGGTAGCCATGGCCCAGGCAACACCCAAGGTGGCTACGGCAATCAGTATCGGGAAACCAACGACTATAACCGTAGCGGCTACTACAACGACGACCGAGGCTACGGCGGCCATACTGGCCCCAACCAGAATTCTTACCGCGAATATGATGGCCGCGGCAGCTACAACCAGGGTGGCCAGTATAATCAAGGCGGAGGATACGGTGCACAGAACTATGGCCGCCAGCAGGACGACTACGGCCAGCAAGAGGATTGGCAGGGCGGATACGGCCAGCGCAACCAAGGTGGCTATTCCGGGCAAGGCAGCTATGAGCAGCGCGGCTCTTTTGGCCCGCAGGAACGCGGCGGCCGATACCAAGACGACTACCGGCAACCCCGCAACGAGAACTGGGGCAGCAACGACCGTGGCAGCAGCGGCGGATATGGCCAGAACCGCTACCAGGCCCAGAACGATGAGTACGGCCAACGGAATCAGGGGCGCTCTGATCGTTCGCCCAACGACAACGGCTCAGGCTACGGCCGCGGCCAGGGCTACAGCAACGACTATGGCAACTCGTCGGGGGGCAGCAACTACGGCAACAGCTACCGAGACCGGAGCAACTATGGTGTGCCGGGCCGCAATCAGAATGAAGATTCTCGCTCTTCGCGGGGTGGCTACGATGACCAAGGCCATTCCGACCAAAGCAACTACCGGGGCCAGCGTGACTCCTACGGCTCCCAGGAGCGCGGCTATGGCCGAAACGAAGGTGGCCGCTACAATGATAACCGCATGACGGGCCAGCAGGGCGTCCGTGACCAAAGTGGCTGGAATGCCTCCGGTTCACAAGATAACCGCAACGTCTACACCGGCGGCAGCTATGGCGGCAATTCCAGCCAGGGCTATGGTTCGCGTGGTGGTTCCTACAATGATGAATACGACTCTTCGGACCGCAACAGCCGGGGCGGCTCGCCTTCCCGCGGCGACTATGACCGCCACGACCAGAGCCGTAATTATGGTCAGGACCGCCGCAGCCAGTACCGCAACGAAGACGATACCGATTATGGCTCCGCACCACGCCGCAACCGTGGCCGCGACGATGAGTAAGCATTAGGGATAGTGTAGCACAAAACAAAGGCCTCCATCAGATGGAGGCCTTTGTTTTGGCGCTTGGTCAAAGTCGTTAACGGGCTTTCTTTTTGGCGAGGTAAATGCGGCCCTTTTCGTTGCTAACCACAAAGTCAGTATTGTTGATAAACGCCAAGGCCTCAGCTTGGCCGGTAGTAGCGAGTGGCAGGCAGCTCTTGGGGCTATCGAAGAGCCGATGGCCGGGCTGGCGCTCCAGCAAATACACATGGCCATAGCCCAGCAACGCCACAGTACGGCCATCAGGGCTGATGTCGGCGGCTGTAATCCAGGTGTTAATGCGGATACTGTCGAGGAGTGTGGCAACATGGTAGCCGGGCCGGGCCGGCAGGGCGTACATTTTCACGTAGTGGCCTTTGCCGCGGTTCTTCGTGAACAGATACAGACTGTCCTGCCGGTAGAAAAACGCTTCGCAGTCGAAGTTGCGTGCTGCTTTCCGTGGAGGAAACCGCCGCTGGTCGGAGTAGCGAAAACGGATGGTATCCACTTGGCGCATACTGGGGCCGCTGAGGCGGTAGATGCACAGGTTGCGGCGCTTGTTCTGGTTGTTGCCGAAGTCGCCGATATATAGGCGTCCCTCGTCGTCGCGCGCCAAGTCTTCCCAGTCAATGTTGACGAGTGGCGCCAGATTCATTGTCTGTAGCACGTCGCCCTGATGTGTGATCTTATATAGCAGGGCCGTACTGCCGCCATCTCCGTGCGTCCACAAGTCGCCTTGCGCATCGGCTAGCGCAAAACCGGAGCTTTCCACGACTACGTTCTTTGCTATCTTTCCCGTCTGCGTTATGGTATACTGCTCGGTTATGCGCGAAAAATCACCCCGTCCGTCGCTGTGGCCACAACCACAAATCACAGATTGAAGAAAAACGAGAACCGGGAATAGCTTGTCACGCAGCAAAAACAGCATAGAGAGGCGGGTTGATTCCTCGTATAACGCCTCATCGCCCGGATAGTTAGTCCGGAAGCATGTCTTGCAAAGCAGAGGGGGCAACGATTCACCTCATACTAGTGCGCAGGCTGCGTGGCTAGTGTCCGTCTGGTTTCCTTCACGTGCTTGGCTACTGTTTATCGGAGCAGCAAATAGGGCAGCAGCTTTTCGTACGTCGCATCATCCAGAATACGGATCTGGCGCAGGTCGGTGGGTTGGCGGAAAGGGCCGTGCTGTTGACGATAGGACACCAGCACGCGGGCCAGCCGCTTGCCCACGTACGGATGCGTCTGCAACTCCTCAAAAGATGCATTGTTGACATCAACACCGGCCGGCGCATAACCGGCGCGCACGAAAGTGTACTTGCGCAGGCTGTCCACTAGGTCCGGGGCGTCGCGGAGGCTGTACAGCTCGGCCAGCTGCCCGGGGCTGCGGAAACCGCCCAGCCGCTGCCGGTACTCTACCACCCGCGCCGACAATCCACGCCCGATACCTCGGATCTGCATCAGTTGGGTGGTATCGGCTGTATTCAGGTCGAAGGGCTGCAGGTTGCGCGGCTTGCGCTGGTATTGTGAAGCAGGGCTGGCTCTATCGAAGGTCTTAGCGGGAAAGCGGCTGGTACTACCGTCAGCAGCACGGCCCGCATACGTGCGTGGCTCCCGAGCCGGTAATTGTTCGGGGAGCTGGATGTAGGGCGCCAGCCGCGCATACGTGGTATCCGATAGGCCGTAGGCTTTGCGCAACTGCTCTTTGGCCCGGAAGCCGCCCACCGCATCTCGGTACTTCACCAGCCGTTCGCTTAGCCATGCTGGCAGCCCACGTGCCTGCCAATCTGTTGCCGAAAACAGGTTAGGATCGAAGGGGGCCAGCGGTACCTGCGCAATGGTGGCGCGGGCCGCATAGCTGCGTTTGGGGTAGCGGCTGTTGCGGCCATAGACCGGGCGTGGCTGGCGTTGGGCCGCCAGCTCGGTGGCCCACGCATCAAGCTGTTGCCGGTCGGGGGCAGGGTTGTACGCGAGCAAATGCGGACGCAGCAATTGGGGCGCGAAAAGCAGCAGCACCAACAGCGCCAGCAGCACAACGAAACCGGAAGTCTCGCGGCGCGAAAAACCAAAAAACCGTCGTCGGGCTGTGCGGAATGACGCCCAGGGGCCGGCCGGCTTGGCAGTAGCCTTGGCAGGTCGGGTAGGAATTGACATAGTCTGTAGCTAAGCTAATTACAGCAGATAACACAGGTAGCGGAGGCAGTATAGCAGAAATACTTGATAAGCAAAAGGCGACCTTCAGGCAGAATGCCCCGGCAGACTATTTCCTGATTTTTACATCCACATTGTAGCGGTAGCGGGGCGGCCCGCCCAAGGGTACGGCAAAAAACGGCAGCGCTACGTCGTACTGGTCCGTGACGTAGAAAACCAGGTCGTTGCCTTCTTTTGTGAGAGAAGTGAGGCGCATATCCAGGGAAAGGCCATGCTCTTTCTCACTGATAGGATGGACGCTTTTAGCCCACACATTGTCCTGGCTGACTGTGGCTGGGTGGCCATTTTTCGCCACACTGAAAATCTTGATACTCACGTCGCCATCAAGGTCGAAGTTGCTTTGCGTAATGCTCACGACTCGGTTGTTGACGAAAGGATAGAGGTGCGTGATGGCACGAGGCGTGGGTACCAGCTGGAAGGCATACTCGTAAGTGAAGGCATTGCCGCCTTCCACCGCCACATTCTGGCTGGGGCTGGTGCTCAAAAAATAGCGGTAGAGGTTGCCGTCGTCGCCAGCTTTTCCTTGCACGATTACCTTGAATACATAGCCATCAAAGTCTGGCACATACTCGCCTTCCAGGGGGTTCAGCGGCCCGAAGGTGTACCACTTGTTATCATACTTCGGGTCGGCCCCAAACGTGACTTGCTTGAGCAGAGTGCCAGAGCGAAAGTTGCCTCCCGGCTGTGGGTTGCGGGCATCGGGGGCAGAGTGCGTGCCCGGGCCACCATAGAGGCTGAAGTCGGTGGTTGTGTTCCAGCCGAAGCGCTTCTCGTCCAGCTGGCCGCCGCAGTCGGGGTCGAAAACACGGATGTACACCGGCTGCCGGTTTTGCTTCGGAATCAGAAAAAAGAAGGTCTGCGTGAAATCGTCGTCACCCCAGCTTTTATCGGCCTGGGCCCCAAACGTGACGAGCGACGCAATATTTTCGCCGGGATTGGGCACGGCCTGGGCAACAGCCGAAAATGCGGCAAGAACGAAGTAGAGGGCTGAAAACGTGAATCGGAGCATACGGCCAAGGTACCGCAAATCAGCATGAATCTTCTAGGCCGTTGCCCCCGTAATTGTCGAAGCCGCCAGTGGCCCGTATCATTACGCGCCGTTCCGCACTTATCCTCCCGTCTATCGTTGCCATGAGTCAGCCAGTTACCAGCACAACCGAGTTTTTTGATGGCCTGACCGCCGAGCTGGTCGCCCTGCGTGACGTGACGCAGCAACGCTTTAAAGCTCTCACCGACGACCAACTGAACCGCCGCCCTTCACCCGATAAATGGAGTGTAGGACAGTGCCTGGAGCACCTCAATATTGTGGGCGGCCTTTACCTGCCCACCATCACGCGCAAGCTGAAACAAGCTCAGGAGCGCGGCAGCAAGCCGGCCAGCACTGTGAAGCACGGCTACATTGGCCGCAAAATGACGGAAGCTCTGCGCGTGCCGCCTACCCAGAAGGCCATAAAAACGCCCCAGCAGTTTGCGCCCAGCGGTTCGCGGCTGCCACGCACGGTAGTAGAAGTGTTCAGCCGGCAACTCGACGAGCTACTCAACCTGCTGGAGCAAGCGCGACAGGTAAATGCCAATGCCGTACGGATTCCCAACCCGATTATTCCGCTGCTCTGGCCTCGCCTCACCGATGTTGCCGAAATGATGGTGGTGCACATCAAGCGCCACGTTGCGCAGGCCGAACGGGTGCTCGATAGCCGGGCGGCGACATCCTGAGCCAGACAGTATAGCAGCAAAAAAAGGCCTGACTTCCGCTAGGGAGTCAGGCCTTTTGGCTGATTAGGAGTAAGCGGAAGCTTACTTAGCGCTGAAGAAGTACGTCAAAGAGAAGTGAGCCGTGCGGTCTTTTAGGCTGCTGTCGTCGTTGTAGTCATTGTCCGGGAGCATGTTGGTCAGGCCCAGCGAATAGCCTGCCTGTACCTGAAACGGACCCGCTTTGTAGCCGAGGCCACCATTCAGGCCCGCGTTGAGGGTCCGGAAGTAGATTTTATCGTCGTCGTCGCCTTCTTCGTTGGCAAACTGTACCGTCGACGTTCCGTCGTCGGAGAAGCTCTGGCCACCGCCGGAAACGGAGGTCTCAGATTTTACTTTTCCACCCAGCCCGATGCCAACGTAAGGACCAGCAAAAATCTGGAATCCGTTGTCGCCGCCGGTCGTGTACACGAAGTTCAGCGGAATGTCGAGGTAGTTAAGCGCCGCGTCTGCCTTAGACGTTGCCGTGTAGGTAACGCCATTGAACGTTTCAGTTTCAGTTTCGTCGATTTTGAAGCCCTTCTGAGAGAAAAGCAGCGACGGTTGAAACGCTACGTTTCCGAACTGCGCATTAAGTGTTACACCAACCTGCGCGCCGATTTTCATTTTCGTGTCGAAATCGTCGCCGTCCTCAACGTCAGTTTGCACATTGGCCAGGTTCAGGCCCACGCGCGGGCCAATGGTTACTTGAGCCTGAGCAGTGCCGGCAGCGGCTACCAGCAGGGTGGAGGCCAGCAGGCCTTTCAATAGGGGTGATTTCATGAGTGTGGAAATGGGGGGAATGAAGAAAAGGGTACTAGTTGTTGAGAGAGAAGAAATAGCTCAGGGAAAGATGAAAAGCCCGGTTCTGAGCTTTTTCGCCGGTGTCGTTGCCATCGGCATCATTCGGAACAAGGTTGGAAAGGCCCAGGCCGTAGCCTAGCTGCGCCTGCACCGGCCCCGTTTTGTAGCCAATACCGGCATTCAGGCCTACATCAAAGCGGCGGACATACAGATTGTCGTCATCCTCGTCGTCGCTGGCTTTGTCGGCGTATTTCACGCCACTGCTGTTGGAGTCGCTGTACTCGAGGCCGTCGCCCTCGATTCGTGCTTTCACGTTGTAAGAACCGCCCAGACCCATGCCCACATACGGGCCGGCAAACACCTGGAAGCCGCCTTCTGCGCCGCCGGTGCTATACACCAAATTGATAGGCAGTTCCAGATAGCCCAGGCGGGCCTTGGCTGTAGTCTTCAGGCTGTAAGCTTCGTCGTCGCCATCCCCATCAAAGTCGAAGTCGACGTTGCGGGAATCATCGAGTTGGAAGCCTTTTCGGCTGTAAAGTAGCGAAGGCTGCACCGACAGATTGCCGAACTGGGCATTGAGCGTAAGGCCTACCTGCGGCCCGAACAGTGACTTCGTATCGGGCGCATCGGCCTGGTCGGTTTCCAGCTTCACCGTCGCCAAGTTGCCACCCAGGCGCGGCCCAACTGTTATCTGCGCCTGCACGGCGCCTGCCAGCAGCACAGCCGCCAGCGTAAGGAATAGAGGTTTTTGCACGGAGAAACGGGAAAAAGAGAACGAAGGCGCGCTACAGCAGTACCGGAGGCTGCCAGCACGCGAAAAGGAAGTCAAGAAAAAGCGGAGAAGAGCCACCGGATCAGCGGGCAGAACTGCAGGTATATCCCTGCAAATAGATAGTAAACATAGATTGGTGGCCGGAGCCATGCGCTACAAAGCGCGCTGGTGGTAGATAAGTGCTTAACGTCTGATACCTAGATAGTATAGCCAGTAGAGGGTGCTATTTCTTGGGCAAAGCTAAGAGGAAGATTTCAAACTTGAGCAGTAGTATTAAAGAAATACGATAAGGTTTTTTTGAGCGGAAACCGGCAGGTGCGTGTGGAATCTGCGCGGGGAGTGCATCTGAATTTTACCAACTTGCCCTCTGCATTCGTTCTGAGCCCATGCGCCCTTTCCTGTTTAGCTTACTCGCCCTGCTGATGTTGTTCACCGCTGGTTCTTCGCAGCCCACTCCGCCCGGCAACGGTGGCAGCAAAGCCAATGCGGCCACCTGGAAGAAAATCGACCAGTTGCTGGACAAAGACCAAACTACTTCCGCCGCAAAGCTGCTGGAGCCTTTGTACCGGCAGGCCCGCCAGCGCCAGGATACGCCCGAATACTTGCGCGCCTTACTCTATAAGCTGCAGCTGCTAGAGGCCAGAGAGGAAGAATCCGATGTGCAGGGCATTGCGCTGGTAGAAGCCGACCTCAAAACCGCCCAGTTTCCCGCCAAACCCATCCTGCACAGCCTGCTGGCCCAGCTCTACGCCAACTACTACCAGCAGCACCGCTACCAGCTGTACGACCGTACCACCCAGGCCGCACCCGACCCCGCCGACGCCAGCCAAGCCGATATCCGCACTTGGGATGCTGCCCGCCTTGGTAGCGCTGTGGTTAGCCATTACCGCGCCTCGCTACAAGAAGAGCCCAAGCGCCAGCAGCAGTTGAAGCTGGCAGCTCTGGGCTACGCCATAACCGGCGGCTATTCAGAAGGGCGCGCCCTGCACCCTACTCTGTATGACCTGCTGGCCCACCGCGCCATCGATGGGCTCGGCAACGATGAGTACTACGTTACGAAACCTGCTGAGCAGTTTGAGCTAGAAGACGCAGCTCTGTTTGGACCGGCCACCGACTTTGCCCGCTTGGCGCTGCAAGCTCCCGCTGCCGACTCGCTCAATGGCCAGTTTCATGCGCTGCAAGTGTTGCAGCAGCTCACCCAGGTTCGCCTCGCTGATGCTGGTAACCCGGCCGCGCTAGCCGATGTGGACCTAGCGCGTCTGCGCTTTGTGCAGCAACATGCGGAGTTGCCGAACAAGGACGAACTGTACCGCGCCGCGCTGGCTCGTGAGGCTGAAACGTACAAGGCGCTGCCATTTTCTTCTCAGTTTCTGTATGAGCAGGCGGCCAGTATGCAGGAATCCAATGCCGTAAAAGCCCGCGAGTTGGCGCTAGAAGCCGAAAAATGGTTCCCAAAGTCGCGCGGGGCAATGCAGGCCCGCGCGCTGCGGCAAAGTATTGAGCAAGTCGAAGTCAGCTTCACTACGGAAGAAGTAGTGCTGCCCAGCCAGCCGTGGCTGCTGAAGCTGCAGGCCCGCAATGTGGCGCGGCTCTATGCCAAAGCCTACCGCGTGACGACGGCCCAACTCACGCGCGGCCTGCAACGGGAGAACAGCAACAACCCATTCCAGAAGACCTACGCCCGCGCCCTGGCCGCCAAACCAGCTGCTGCCTGGGTGCTGGACGTGCCCATTCCTTCTGACTACAAGTCCCATAGTGTGCAGCACGCTGGTCCGGCGCTGCCGCTGGGCCACTACGTCATCGTGCTAAGCACAGCCGAGGAAAATCCAACTAAAGAGCGCGCCGGCGTGACTACCGCGTATGGGCAACTGGGAGTGAGTGAGCTAAGCCAGGTGCGCCGGAGCAGTGTATTGCAGAATATGCCGGAAATGCTGGTTCTGCATCGGCAAAGCGGCCAACCGGTGGCTAACGCTGCTGCGTTGCCCTTCTTTCACTACTACAACCAGAAAAGCCGCGAGTACAAGTCGCAGCGTGGCACTGCTGCAACTACCGACTCCGAAGGCCGGGTACAGGTGCCACTACTTTCTGGCCCCGATGTCAGTGACAATACGCAGCTACAGGCGGTGCTGCTGACGCTGGGCCGCGACTCGCTGCTGGTAACGCAAGGCGGCTACTACTACCCGCGCCGCAACCGTACCCCTGAAACTGAGCAGCCCCAGCGCCGCACGTTCCTCTATACCGACCGCGCCATCTACCGCCCCGGCCAGACGCTCTACTTTAAAGGCATCCTGACCGAAACCCGCGCCGAAAAGTCGCAGCTCTTGACAAAGCAAGACGTATCAGTACGTCTGGTGGATGTGAACGGCCAGACGGTGCAAACGCTGCCTTTCACCACGTCCGAATTCGGTAGTTTCCACGGCTCCATTGTGCTGCCCACGGGTCTGCTCAATGGCGAAATGAGCCTCCAATCTGACCACGGCAGCATTAGCTTTGCGGTGGAGGACTACAAGCGGCCTACGTTCCAGGTAGTGTTTGAGCCGGTGACGGGCACGCCCGTGTTGGGCCAGGAAGTGACGGTACGCGGCAAAGCCACAGCCTATGCCGGCCAGGCTATTGATGGGGCCACGGTGCAGTACCGCGTGGTGCGCCGCACGTTCTGGCCGATGTTTGGACGCGGCTATGGCAGCTATCTGCCCGGTCCGCGTGGAGGCCAACCCGAAATGGAAATCCTCAACGGCACCGCTAAGACCGATTCGGCTGGCGGCTTCGTCGTGAAATTCGTGGCGAAAGGGGAGGGAGCGAGCCAAGCCAAGCGCGGCCCCTGGAACCCCGGCTACGTGTTCGAAGTAACGGCCGACGTAACCGATGCGGCCGGCGAAACCCGCACCGACCAGCAGTCTGTCAGCCTCGGCACCAACGTCCTGACCCTGCGCCTCAACGTGCCGGAACTACTAAACCGCGAGAAACTGCCTGCGCTGCAGCTGCTCAGCACCAACGCCACCGGCGAGGCACTGCCCGCCCAAGGGCAGCTGCGCCTTTACCGCCTCACGCCCCCGGCCCGCGCCCTGCGCCCGCGCGCCTGGGAGCGGCCGGAGATGGATGGCCTGCGCCGCGAGGAATTCAAGCGCCAATTCCCACTCGACCCCTACGCCCGCGAAGACAACGACAGTACCTGGGCCCGCACGCTGGTAGTGACTCAGGATTTCAACACCGAAAAAAGCCCGCTGCTACCCGAGCTAGCCAAGACGCTAAGCAGCCAGCAGCCCGGCCGCTACGTGCTGGAAGCCACCGCCACCGCGCCGGCCGCCACGCCGTCTGTCAAAACAGAGCAGGTGTTCACACTGTATTCGGCCACGGCTGCCACGCTGCCCGTGCCCACTCCCGACTGGTTTGTGAGCCTGCAGGACAGTGTAGTGCCGGGCCAGGTAGCACGCTTTCTGGTAGGTAGCTCCGAAGCCGGGGCGCGCCTGCTGCTGGAAGTAGAAGCCAAAGGCGAAACCCTGCGCCACGAGTGGCTCACACTGGCCGCTGGCGAACAGCGCGTGATAGAAATTCCGGCCCCAGCTTCGCTGGACGGTGCGCAGCTGTTCGCTCACTTCACGCAAGTGCGCGACAACCGCCTTTACCTCCACAGCGCCACCGTACAGGTGGCCACGCCGCCCGCGCCGCTCGTGCTCAGCATTGCCACGTTCCGCGACAAGCTGCAGCCCGGCCAGAAGGAAACCTGGCGCGTCACGATTCACAACACCGACGGCCAACCCGCCAACGCCGAGCTACTGGCCTCGCTCTATGATAAGTCGCTGGACACGTTCCGGCCGCATTCCTTCATGGAGTTGGAGTTTTCGAAGCCATACTACCAGCCCGTGTTGGCCTGGAGTGGAATGTTTGGGACAGGGAATTCACGTGAGTTATTTAATAGTAATGCTGGCGGAGAACAAGTATCCGAGTTGGTGTATCCTCACTTGAATATGTGGGGATATATGGGCGAGGATGAAATTCCGGATCAGAATGAGCTACAGGATAAAAAGAGCAAGTTGACTACTATCAAGTTTACTGCTCCAATTATCAAACGAGACGAAGAAATAGTAGGGAACGGAACTCCTGGAGCGGCTCCTCAACGTGCTACGATGCGTTCTGAAGCCAGAATGCTTTCGAAGGAAGAAATGAGCGCCGGTTACGTTGAAAATGCGTCCGATGCGGCTGCACCTGCTCCCGCGCCGCTATCTGGCCCGGCCAACCTAGCTGGTGTGCAGGCCCGCAAAGACTTCCGCGAAACAGCCTTCTGGCTGCCCGAGCTACGCACCAACGCCAAAGGCGAAACCGTGCTGGAATTTCAGATGCCCGAAGCCGTAACGCGCTGGCAGTTGCTGGCCCTGGCCCACGACCAGCAGCTGCATTCCGGCCTGCTCCGCCGCGAGCTGGTGACGCAAAAGCAGCTGCAGGTGACGCCTAATGCCTCGCGCTTCTTCCGCGAAGGCGACCAGCTCACGTTCAGCGCCAAGCTCAGCAACCTCACTGATGCGCCCCTGAACGGCAGCGCCCAGCTGTTTCTGCTCGATGCTCGCACTCAGCAGCCGCTGGAAAGCAAGCTGCTCACCAGCGCCGCCCAACTTAAATTTGACCTGAAAGCCAACCAAAGCAGCGCCGTCAGCTGGAGCCTACAGATTCCGGAAACCGCCGAAGGCCAAGTGCCGCTCGAAGCCATAACCTACCGTGTGGTGGCTTCGGGGCAGGTAGCAGGAAAAGACAAGAAGGAGCAGCGCAAACAGCGCCGCCAAAATAAATCAACCTCCAACGACCAGCAACTAACAACCGTCTCCGACGGCGAAGAAAACACGCTGCCTGTACTGCCCAACCGCTTGCTCATCACGGAGAGCCTGCCGCTGCCCATTGTGGGGCCGGCCACGCGTGAGTTCGAGCTAACCAAGCTGACCAGCACTACCTCCCCGACGCGCCGCAACTACTCGCTCACGCTGGAAATGACCCAGAACCCGGCCTGGTACGCTGTGCAGGCGCTGCCCTACCTGATGGAGTACCCGTACGAGTGCTCCGAGCAGATATTCAGCCGGCTCTACGCCAACCTGCTGGCCGCTAAAATCCTGCAGAGCAATCCGCAGTTGCGCACTACACTGGCTGAGTGGAAACGCGCCGCCGAGGCCGGCGACAAAGCCACCCTCACCAGCAAGCTGGAACAGAACCAGGAGCTGAAAAACCTGCTACTCCAGCAAACGCCCTGGGTGCGCGACGCCCAGAGCGAAACCGCACGGATGCGCCGCCTGACCGAGCTGTTTGATGAGCCGCGTCTCAGAGCCGAGACCACCCGTGCCCTGGCCAAACTGAGCCAGATGCAGCAGCCTAACGGGGCCTTCCCGTGGTTCGAACGCATGCCCGACGACCGGTATATCACCCAGCTTATCGTGGCTGGCTTCGGCAAGTTGCAGAAGCTGGACGCCTTTGACGCAATGGAAAACGACGAGGCGCGCCGGATCCTGCAGAAGGCCCTAACGTATCTGGATACCGAGCTGCAGCGCGACTACACGAAGTTGCGCAAACAGCCCAAAGTAGACCTGAAGCAGCAGCACGTGTCGGACATTCAGGTGCAGGCGTTGTACGCCCGCAGCTTCTGGCCCGAACTGGCCGTGCCGAAAGCAGCGCAGCCCGCCCAGACCTACTATCAGCAGCAAGCCGCCACTTACTGGAAAGCCCAGACCCGCTACCTCCAGGCCCAAATGGCCCTGGCCCTGCATCGGCAGAAAGCGCAGCCGGCTGCGGTAAAGAATATCCTGACGGCCTTGTCAGAAAACGCGCTGCACTCACCCGAAATGGGCATGTACTGGAAGGAAGTGCGCGGCGGCTACTACTGGCGGGAAGCTCCCACCGAAACGCAGGCCACGCTCATCGAGGCCTTCGACGAAGTGCTTAGCGACCAGAAAGCAGTGGATGAGATGAAGCTGTGGCTGCTCAAGCAGAAGCAGACGCAGAACTGGGAAAGCACCCGCGCCACTGCCGATGCTTGCTATGCTCTGCTGCTGCGTAGCTCTAACTGGCTCCAGCCGACACAGCCCATCCGGGTGACGGTAGGAGGGAAGCCCGTAACGCCTGCTGCCCAGCAGGCCGGCACCGGCTACTTCAAAACCACTTGGCCCGCCGCCGACATTCAGCCTGCCCAAGGCAAAGTCACGGTGCAGAAAACCGATGCCGGCGTGGCCTGGGGTGCTTTGTACTGGCAGTATTTTGAGCAGCTGGATAAAATTACGCCGGCCGCTACCGGCCTGCAGCTGGAGCGCCAGCTCTACCGCGAAGTGCGGACTGCTGGTGGCCCTACGCTGGAGCGTCTCACGGCTGCCACCCCGCTCCGCGTCGGCGACGTGCTGGTGGTGCGCCTCGTACTGCGCTCCGACCGGGACCTGGAGTACGTGCACCTCAAAGACCAGCGTGCCGCCGGTCTGGAACTCATTGGCCAGACGTCCGGCTACCGCTACCAGAGCGGCCTAGGCTACTACGAAAGTCCCCGCGACGCCGCCACCAACTTTTTCATCAGCTACTTCCCCAAAGGCACGCACACGTTCGAGTACCGCCTACGAGCCGCTCAGGTCGGCAATTTCTCGGGTGGCCTGTCGCAGCTGCAGTGCCTCTACGCCCCCGAATTCACGACTCATTCGGCCGGTACGCGAGTACAGATTGCGGAGCAGCGCTAAGCCCCCGACGTGAAAACTATATAGAATCCAGATGCTGCTTTTTTGCCGACCAAATACTGCTCTGAGGTGACAGAAAGGGCTTTACGGCAAGCTCGATTGATTTTGGCGTTGAGTTTGCCGCCTGAGCATAGTAGCTTTGTGGTTCCTTTCAGCCCAAATGAAGTGATGAAGCGAATCATAATCATGTTTACCGGCCTGCTCCTGAGCAGTGCCTCCGTACTGGCCCAAGGCGACAAAACCACGACTTCTGTTACCCCTACCACCTTACCTGGCGAAGAGAAGCTTTCGGCGCAGGAGCGCGCTGAGCGGGACTTTTTGATGCCCGCGCGCCGCAAGCAGGCCGCTATTTTAAAGGCTGCCGCCCGCGAAGAAGCCGCTACCCAGACAGAAACCGACGTTTCCGCTTACCACGCTGAAGCTGCCCCGGAGCCCAAGGTTCTGGAAGCCGCCAAATCCAGTGCCGCAACGGCTGCACCCCGGCACGTGGCCTCGCACAGCCGCCGACGTTCTACTGCCAGCAAAAAGAAAGTAGTACACAAGTCGTCGGCTACTGGTAAGCGCAAAACAGCCACCAAAAGCAGTTCGCGTCGGCGCTAAACTGGCCGAACAGAAGCCCAACAAAAAAGGCATGACACCACTCTTGGTTGTCATGCCTTTTTTGTTGGGCCGTTATGATTACGATTAAAATATCTAGTAAAAAGAGCTCAAGTGGCGCATTCCTGCATAAGGGTAGATACGAGCGGTAGGCTTGCTCTAATACCAAGAGCCTATAGGGTATAACTGAAGTTTGGGTCTGGGGTGAAGCTGACATGCACAGGCACATGGCCGCATTTGGGGTGGGTGCTCAAATATGCTGGGATTCTCTGCCAGAGCAACAGCAACCGGCTTGCTGCCACCAGCGCAGAAAATCCAGGTCGGTGGGGCGTCCCGCCAGGTTTTTTTGCTGCAGAATGGCACCGGGTAATAGCAATGGCAGCCCATGGTGCCACCGGCACTCGGCCCAGAATTCCGGCCAGCTCAGAAAGTCATTCTCGTAGTCGCAGTCCAGGATGGCATCGGCCTGCCGGGCCCGCAGGTAGTATTTGCCTGCCAGGTCGGCGAAGTGGAGCGGCAGCACAACGGGCTCTTGCCAGAGCGTCACGTGCCAGCCGGCAGCTTGCAGTAGCCTAACCAGAATGTTCAGACTGTCCAAGGCGGGCGGCAGCAGCAGGTCGCAGTCGGCCACTAGGCGGCGCGGCAGGTCCGGGCAGTGCTGGCGCAGTGCGAAGGTGCCCAGAACGCCAAACGGTATACCGGCCGCCACCAGCTGATGCAGGGTGCGCAGGTAAAGCCGTTCGTGGGCGGCCGTCATGGCTGGGCTGGGGCCGGAAAGGCTATGCGGCTCAGCACCCGGCTGTCGGGGTCCCAGTCGCCGGAGAGGGTTCCGTCGGAGTGCAGAATCAGCTTTTGCAGCACGCCGGTAGCATTGGCCGCTTGCAGGGCCGGGTAGCTGGACGTTTCGAAAATGACGTCGACACCCTGCCAGCGGTAATGCTCATTGTAGTAATAGTAGCCAAGTGTGCTGCCCGTGTACTGCCAGCCAAGGCGCGGCGCCTCTAGGGTGGGCACTACGGCTGCCAGCAGTGGCTCGATGGGCACCCGCTGCTGCTCAATCCACTCGGTAAAAACGTTGGGCAGGTAGCTGCCTTCCAAGCGGCTCAACTCCCGAAAGACCACCTGCCCGACACCCAGCCCGGCGGCCCAAGTCAGGTAGCGCTCCACGTCGGGCAGGGTAGCAATTCCCGCCTGGGTAAGGATGCAGGAGTTCTTAATGGCCAAGTGCTGGTGCAGCCAGCGCACGGTGGTGGCGTACACGCCATTGTGGCGCATGGGCTGGTTGCGGTTGAAGCGCATGATCTGCTGATTCACGGCCTCATCGTCGTGGCAGCGCGAGAGTTCGAGCCGGGTGAGGCCAAAGTCCTGCAGGGCCAAGGCCAGGTCGGGGCTGTGCACAAAGCCGCTGCCGTTGGTATAAAGCACTTTCTCGTCGAATACCACGCCCTGGTGTTCCAACTGCGTCAGGCAGGACAGCAGCTCGCGCAGCCATTGGGGCTCGGCCGTCGCCTCAAGTCCCGACAGGCTCAGGCCCAGCGGCCAAGCCCGGAACGGGTGCAGCACCTCCCGTAACCGAGCGAAGTAGGCGGGATAATCGTCGATTAGGCGTTTCGCCGTCAGTTGGTGGCCGTCGTAGCGTTGCAGCTCTTCGGAGCAAAACGCGCAGTGGGCCGTGCAGCGCACCGCGTTGGCGAAAGGAGTAAAGGTCAGGCCTGGTCGCAGCTGCCATTCGCGCCCAAAGGCTGGCACCGTCACGGGCGGGGCCGGCTGGTAGAGCTGCCACGCCTGCTGCCGGGAGTGCGCCAACTCGGCGGACGTGGCCGCTACTCGAAACTGATTCCGCTCAGAAGATGCCATCAAAGGTGCAAAGGTACCGTGCCTAAAGACGCTCAAAGTACGGGGTTTATTTGGCGACCTGCGGTCCAGCTACTACTGCTGTTTGCCCTTCACAGACCACCAGCATTACAGCGGGCCACACTCAGAGGCAGGAAAGAAATAGACCGGGGTCTACAACTGGCGCAGGATGGTTTGGTCCGTAATCTTATCGTCGTCCATTAGCAGCAAGGCCTTGCTCAGGATGATGGAAAGCACGGCGTCGCCCTCGAAAGGCAGGAATACATCAGCTGCGCCCATTGTTTTAGCCGAGCGCTCCGGTACAATGCACAAATACTGGTCGTTGGGCTCCATCAGAATGTTGCCGGAGCCCAGGTGAATCTTGTAGGTGTGGCGGTGGCCTTTTACTACCAAGAAGTTGCCTTTGATTTCGCTTGCCTTGCCAATTTTGAGACGGGGCACCAGCCGTTCCAGGGCCATCTTACGGGTTTTGGCCACTTCGCTCAGGTCGCCAAAGCTGTAGCTTTCCCAGTAATTGCGGAACTGGGCCAAGCCGCCGTTGTCGCGCCACTGCGGGTCGTTGCCCACACTGGCCACGCCCACGAACAGGTCTACGTCGCGCATCACTTCGGAGAAAACCAGCGGCGGTATCTGGGGAAGCGGCACGGGCGCATCGGCGCGGGTGAAGCGCACCTGATCGGTGCTCACGTAGTTGTAGATGCCGGTGTCGTTCCACTCGCCGTCGGCATACACCTCGCTTACCCAAAACTCGGCGGTGAGGTCGTGGGTAGGAAGAGGCAGGCTGGCCGTTTCCGAGTCGTAGCCTTTGTCGTAGGCCCCGAGTAGGCGGTAGCGCCAGCCCCGCAGCTTGGCCAGGCTATTGAACTGGTGCTGCTTGAGAATGTGCGCCGCCATGCGGTTGCTGTAGGTGCTGGTGCGCTCCTCGGGCGGAGTTAGCAGGTACACTTCCCGGAATGCCTGCTTCAGTGGCTGGCGGATTTGCTTTTCCTCCAGCAGCCTGCGCCAAGACAGCACTTCGGCGGCGGGCACCAGCACAGGATGCCAGAGCTGCAACTGGGTATCAGTAGTGGGAGCCGAAACAGGCTGGCCCTGGGCATCCTGCCAGCTGCCGCCGAGGTACAGCGCATCCTGAAAAGTGCCCCCGGGGTGGTGCAGCCGCCAGATAAGCGGACGAGCCAGTAAACTTAGCAACCCGTGCCGGAAATAATACTGCTCAAACCACGGCCAGGGAATGCGGCGCTCTTCCACAAAGCTGCGGTCGAGCCGGTCACGCTGGGCGGTGTAGGTTTGCTGGGCCTGAGTCTGGGCGGCTTTAAGCTCCTTGAGTTCGTCGGGGTGGGTGGTTTTGAGGGCCGAAGGCGCGCTTTTTAGGGGCTTGTCAGCTTTTTGCCACTGCACCTCAGCCTTGCCATCAGCCAGGGTAAGGGTAGCCGTATAGTCGCCGTACTCTTCCACCAGCCGGCCGTTTTCGAGCCCGAAATCCGGGGCAGCCATATCCTCAATTTCGGCCGGACTCACGCCTAGCTTCTGGGACTCCTGGGCAATGTAGCGGGCTATGGTTTCCTGGGTATTGGTCTGGCGGATTTTGCTCCGTACCCGCGCCAGAGCTGCCACGCCGGGCAGGCCGTTTTGCGACAGGGCCAGCAAGCAAGCATTGCCCAGGCCAGCAGCCAGCGGCCCTTTGCCCGGAATCTTCCGGAAGCACTTAGCAGCTAGGGCAGTCAGCAGTTCCAGCAGCGCTGGGTCAGCCAACGGTTGTAGAGTCCAGATCAGGCCTTTAGCTACGGTGGCATTGGACTCGGTTATGAAGTCCCAAGTAGAATAAGTATAGTTAGTACCGTTGCCGTAGTCGTGCACGTGCTGGCGCTCCGTGACGGGTGTGTCGGCCAGCACTTGCAGCCAGGCGCGGCCCTGTTGGCGCACGGCGTCTGCGCCGATGGCGGCAGTGGCGGCATCCAGCTCTTTGCGCAGCTTAGCTGTGGGGTGGGCGGCTGTGGCTTTCGGCCAGCGCTGCAGCAGCCCCAGCCAAGCAGCAGTGCGCGGGTCGGCGCGGTCGAGGCTGGCCACAAATTGGCTGAGTGCTTGTCCCAGCGGGTCGGCGTCGGAAAATACCACGATGGGTAGCGCGTCACTGCCGGCCACCTGGCCTAGTATTTCCTGGGTTTTCAGGTGAATTTTGAGCAGGTCACCGGTTTGTCCAGCACTCCGGTCGCGCAGCTGCCGCAGAAAATCCAGCATGGGCTCACCCAGCGGTTTGCGCTTGGCCAGCTTGGCTACCTGCGTGAGCGTCAGTAGCAAAGGGAAAGGATAGATGTGCAACGACACTTCTTTCGACTTGGCGAAATCCAGTCCGTAGCTGGCAAACAGGCGAAGATAATCGGCTTCCTGCAGCGTAAGCGTGGTGCGTAGGAGCGCCGTCAGCACTTCGGCCAAGCCCCAGCGGATGCGGTAATCATCTTCCCGGCGGACGCGGTTGATAGCCGCTGCCAGGGCCAGCACCAGCCGGCTTTGGTAGGCTGAATCCTGCGCGCGTATCGCCTGGTAGGCTGGTAGCTCGTTGAGTTTGGTGCCGTAGGACTTGCCTAGCAGCTGCGGTAGCAACTCGGTTAGCGCGGGTTTCATTTCCACGGCCTCCGGGCTGGCGTCCTCTAATAAGGCAAGGTCAAAGGGTTCTTTCTTGGTGGCAGGCATAGCGGCGGGGCGGGTGAAAAGGTCACGCAGTCGGTTGAGCAGTCCCATGCCTCAGCCGCCTACCAGCGGGGTGAGCTTCACGAAGCTGGCTGTGGCTCCCTCGCCCAGCCATACCTGCTCGTCTAGACTTTCAGCCTGCCGGTCATTGACGAGCACGAAAAAGCGGTTTTGCTGAAACGCTTCGAGGGCACGGTATACCTGCTGCTCGGCGTCGATATGGTGGCCGGGCCGCAGACGGTAGCCATTCAGCACCCGCTCCGACTCGGTAGGCTGCACCAGCCCCTGAAATGAGCCACTCTGGCGCTCATTATAGGCGGCTACCTCGTCGTGCACGCGCCGGGTAATCAGCTCACCTACCGTGAGAGTTTCTTGGTTGATTTCCAGTTCCAGCCGGTGCAGAACGCTGCCGCTGGCAGTTTCGTCAAGAATGGTGAGCAAGGACATACGCTAGGAATGAAGAATATGGACGGGCTTTTTACAACGGAAACATAGGCATTTGCTGCTTTGCGGGCGCAGTACTTTCTAGGAGCTATGCAAGGAATCCGGATTTGCTAGACTGAGCTAGCAGCGGGCCGAAGCGGCATAGTAGACTGCTAACTGCCTTTTACTTAGCCATCTTTTCGCTGCTCGTAAGACGCACATAATTTGCTTTTTTCTACTTACCGAAGGAAAATAGTGCCAGGCGGGTATTTGCTTGTGTCTGGTTTGGGTGGAGGTACCAACCAAATATCTACCCGGGTTTGTGGCGCGTCTGCGGTGGGCTGCACGAGGTGGATTTGTCCGATGGCTGCGGGCGCAATCCGCAGAGCAGCTACCGCCTGCGGGTCGAGGGGCTGCCCGTTGAGCGCAAACGTGAGTGGGCCCTTCAACCCGAGCTGCCGCCCAAGTTGAGGGAACGACTGACTACGCACACGCTTATCAGCCGTAATGTCAATCAGGCCACCACGTATGTTTTTTAAGTGGGGTGCAATGTCTTGGCTACTCTGCGTGTCGGGCCCTTTGTACACCGTCATGCTCTTGATTTCCGACGTTTCCTTCGGCGTAAATTCTGCCAGTACGCCGTTAATAATGATGGTGGAATTAAGTACGACTATTGGGTCGCCAATCGGGCCTTGCGGCCGGCTATAGGTGGTGGTTTCCTGCGCGTAACCGACGAGGGAAAGGCTGCACAGGCCCAGTAGCAGAAAGAGGAAACGATGGCAGGAACGAGTCATAACAGACGCTGAAATAAAAATGGGAAGCCGAAGAAAATGACACCAAAATCGGTGAGCAGTGGAGACAAGCAAACAGGTCAGTCAGCGGCTCAGCGAGGCAGCTAGAAGCTGCAGCACGGGACGCATACGTAGCAGATGCTTCCGCCTTCGATATTGCACACGGCTATGCGGCGAATAATGAAAAAATGGGGCGCTTGGGCTACTCAGCACTGACACTGCTATTGACTGTGGACTCTTGCGCAGGCATCCGTATCAGAAACGTGCTGCCCTGCCCCACACAACTCTCGACGTGCAGGCTGCCGGCGTGGCCCTGGGTAACTATATCGTAGCTCAGCGAGAGGCCCAGGCCCGTGCCTTCGCCCGGGGGCTTGGTGGTAAAGAAGGGCTGAAAGATTTTCTGCTGCACTTCAGCCGGAATACCAGTGCCGTTGTCTGTGACCTGTATTTCGACCTGTGGTCCTACTTGTTTCGTGGCTACGCTGATGGTGGGCTGGTATCCGGCTTCGCCGGTAAGTTGGCGCTGGCGTACGGCGTAGAAGGCATTGCCAAAGAGGTTGAGCAGTACTCGGCCCAAGTCGCCGGGCACGGCTGGCACTAGCTGTAAGCCGGGCGCCAGGTCGGTTTTCAATTCGGCATTAAAGGTTTTATCGGTGGCGCGCAGGCTCTGGTAGGCTAAGCGCAGGTACTCGTCGCAGAGCGAGTTGACGTCCGTCGGTACCCGTTCGCCGGTGCTCTGGCGCGAGTGCTCAAGCATGCCTTTGATGATGCCGGAGGCCCGCTGACCGTGCTCAGTAATTCTGGTTAGGTTCTCCCGCACAACAGCCGTTAGGGCCGTCACTTCTTCCGCGTCGCCGGAGGCTTGCGCTTCTTCTAGCTCGTTGAGTAGCTCAGTACTTACTTCGGCGAAATTGTTGACGAAGTTGAGCGGGTTCTGAATTTCGTGGGCCACGCCGGCCGTCAGTTCACCCAGGCTGGCCATTTTCTCTTTCTGGATGAGCTGGGTTTGGGTAACGCGCAGCTCGGTCAAGGAGGTATCGAGCCGGTCGCGCTGGGCCTGCAGGTCCTGCTTCTGATCGGTTACCAGCTGCTTGAGGCGCTCAGTCCGGCGGAGGGTAAAATAGAGGCCCGCGGCCAGCAGCAGCAGCCCGCCCGCGCCCAACGACGTAGCCGTACGCAGCTGGCGTTGCCGCCGGACTTCAGCTGCCGCTACAGCTTGGCGGCGTTCTTGGGTGGCCTTGAGGCGCGCCTCCTTGTCCGCAAACTCGTAGCCCAGACGCTGTCGATACGCGGCCTTTTGGTTTTGCTCGTTCTGAGCGCTGTCGCGCAGGCCAATATAGCGGCGGTAATGGCTAAGGGCGTCCTGGGGCCGAGCTAGCTGCTCATGGAGACGGCTCTGGACCAACTCGGCATCGCGCTGAGTTGTAAGAGAGCCAGGGCCTGCCATGGCTATGGCTTGGCGGGCATAGCGCAAGGCCAACGGCAGGTGGCTAGCTGCTTCCTCGGTAAGGGCCAAATATAGGTCGGCCTGAGCTACAAAGTATGCAATCTGGATGCTCCCGGCGAGCCGTCTGGCCTCCAGCAGCAGGGTGCGAGCCTCTTCCAGGCGGTGCTGGCGCAGCCGGATGCGCCCGCGTAGCAGCAGCGCGCTGCTTAGCCGCGCGCCCGCGTCTGGGGTCTGCAAGGCCAGCTGCTGGGCGCGGTGAGCAAAGTTTTCCGCCCGGATGGTGTCGTTGAATTCAGTGAGGTACACATACGATAGGTTAGTCATTGCATCAAGCAAAGCCAGTGGTTCGCCATCTTGCTCGAGCAGAGCCAGGGCACGCAGGTTGTAGTGTAGCTCCGCCGTTCGGTCTCCCAGCAAGCCGTATACGCTCCCTAGTCCGCTCAGGCATCTGGTTACCACCGAGCGCGCTGCTGGCACCCGCTCGCCTGCTCGCACCCCTTTTTGGTAGTAACGCAGCGCCCCCGCGTAGTCGTGCTTGGTTGAGAGTAAAGTGCTGGCAAGGTTTGCAAGGGATTCTACCTGCCCCCGCACATCACCGGCTTGCTGGCGTAAGCGAGCGGCGCGCAAGAACATGGCTTCGGCATGGGCTTCTTCCCCGCCATCGGAGTAACCTACGCCCAGGTTGTTTACGGCCCCACCCAGCAGGCGCAGTAGGCGGCGGCGCTCAGCACCCCGGGCCATGGGCAGAGTCTGTTCCAGTAGGTGCATGGCCCGCTGAGCGAAATAGCGGATACTATCACTGCTTTCCACCATCTCACTGGCCAACCAGTAGTAGCGTGCCCGGGCCGTATCGGTGCGGGCCTGGGCCAGGCCGCGGCGCACCGGCCTAAGCGAGTCGGCCTGAGCCACGAAGGGAGCCAGCAGCACAAACAGCAGCACAAACGGCAGGCGCTTCATGGCTGGTGGAAAGGCAGAGCGGCGGGGGTGCCGTCTTAGTAAACATACTGCCTGTCAGCGTGAAACCCAAAAGTCTTATATCTGCGAAATATTACCTATTCGCCGGCTTCCCCGGGAAGATGAGGACCAGCGTCGTGCTGAGCGGAAGCGTGCAAGGTGCTAATGGAAAGGCAAATGCTACTCGCTGCACTAATAACGCGCGGAGGAACGCTGGCTAGTGCAGAAATGAATCGGAATGTTAAGGCTTCTGATATGATCCAAGGATTGGACTTGCCCGCGGTAACCATGGCGGCGTTGCTTCTCTCACGTAGATAACCACTAGCAAAACCCAAAAGGCCCGTTACCATGTGGTAACGGGCCTTTTGGGTTTTGCTAGTGGTTAGCGTTGCACCACAATCTGCTGGTGAATTACCTGGCCATCCAGTACCAGACGGAGGGTATATACTCCATTAGGGAGATACGCTACCGACAGATTGATATCCGGACTAGTAGCCAGCGGGGGATTGAGCTCCTGCACAGTTCGGCCTTGGGTATCAAATAGCCATCCCTGCGCCTTGCCAGTGTATGGCCGGCTGAGACGAACGGTCAGCTGGTCGGCCGCCGGGTTCGGGAACACCACTGCCGTAAGCGACGACGCTTCGTTGGGCACCAGCACCGTTTGCACAGAGGAAAGGGTGCTGGTGCCGTCCTGATCTACTTGGCGCAGGCGGTAAAACACCACCGAACGGGCGTAGCGGGCCAAATTGACATCGATAAGCTGATACGCATGGGGCTGGCTGCTGGTGCCGTGGCCCGCCACGCGGCCAATGGCCCGGAACGTGCGCCCATCCACGCTGCTCTCCACCTCGAAGTAGTCGTTGTTGAGTTCCTGAGCGGTAGCCCACTGCAGCAGTGCGTCGTTGTTGCGGCGCTCTGCCGTGAAGCGTATCAGCTCTACTGGCAGCGGTGAGCTGCCATAAGTGGCGATAAAGTTCTGGCCGAACGAGGTAACTGGGAACGTAACCGTACTGGCCGTGGTGTTGGCGGCCGTAGCTGAAATAGGCGATTCAAAGGTTCCGTCGCTGTTGCTGTCCCGTTTGTAGACCTTCAGGTTAGAAGGAGCCGCGGCATCACCCGCACTAATCAGGCCTGGGTCGAGGGTGTAAGTAACAGTAGCCGCGAAGTTACTGGTACTGTACTTATCGACAATCCAGTAGGCCCGGGCGTGTCTGCTGCGAATGGCAGGGTCAATTACTTGTGTACCCAGGGGCGAGCCTTCTAGGCGCGTTACGACTACCTCATACGGCGCACCGGATACCGAGGTGAAGTTGATGGCAGCGTTGGTACCCGTGAAATTGTAGTTGCCCATGGCCGTTACAGAACGTAAGAAGCTGGTGCCGTAGCCCACCGGGGCGGTGCTGGTCACGCGGGTGGCGCCCGTCAGCGTACCCACTGCGCCGCTGATGCCATCGGTGGTAGTAGTGCCGCTGTCGTTGAACTGCAGGTACGACACCAGGCCTGTTTCCAGCCCATCAAGCGTGAGGTGGCGTAGCAGGCGGACTTCCGTCTGGCTTAGCGCCCGGCTCCACTGGCTGACCTCGTCGATGTCGCCGGGGAAGTTGCTGCTGCCCGAGGCGGCCACGTTGCCCACGAAGTTGACGCGGGTACTGGCCGGCGTGCCGCTGGCGGAAGCGTTGATAACCAGTTCCCCGTTGAGGTACACTAGCAGCACGCTACCGTTGTAGGTCGCCACCACGTGGTGCCACGCGTTGGCCGGGATGTTGTTGGGGCTGGTTTGCTGATTTACCGTGGCGCTGCCCGTACCGAAGCCCGCGCCGATACGACCGTTGCCGCTCACGTAGATGTAAGGTGCGGCCGAGTTGCCGGTGCCGTTGCCCAGCACGTAGTAGTTGGTGCTACTCGTGCCGATGGCCGGCTTGATCCATACTGCCTGCGTGTACGAGCCGTTCAGTAGCGGCGCCTGCGTGGGGCTGGCGCTGAAGTCAACATAACCAGCGGTGGCGTTGCCGGTGAAGCGCAGCGCGGTGCCAGCCACCCGGCTGGTATTTACGATCTGGCGGTTGCCGGCTGGGTCCGTCACGCTGGGCGTGCGGGCCGTGCCGCCAACGGTCAGGCTCGTCATCGTGGCATCGAGCAGGTTGCCACTGGTGGCGTTGGCATCCACGTCGTACACCAGGAAAAAGTAGTTCGTGCCGGTGGACAGCTGCTGATTGCCCGTGATGGTGAAAGGGCCGCTGGGGCTGTTCAAGGTGCTGCCAAACTGGGTGGTGGCGGCGAAGGTGCCGCTCGTACCGGTGTAGTACACCCGGGCCGCGTCGATGTCCACACTTGGGGCGCTGCTGCCGGGGGTGTCGAATGAGAACGAGGTGGCACTCAACGGGGCGTCGGGGCCGCCGTCGATAACTATTGCCACACGCAGAATCTCCTGATTGGTACTGCCTGCCGGCACGCGGCTGATGTTAGGCTGATCGGCTGTGCCGCTGGTGTAGGTGGCCGGAACCTGCACTGTGAAGGTGTTGGTGGGGCTGGGGGCACTCACCTGCTGGCCGGGGAGCTGGGCCGTGGCGTACACCGTGTGCGTACCTCTGGTCAGGGGCGTGCCGGAGAAGGTCCGGATCCAGGTGCCGCCCGAGTTGGGGGTGATGTCAGTGCCAACCTGGACTCCGTCTATGTACACTCGTACCGTACTGCCGACCACTGCTGAGCC
Organism: Hymenobacter sediminicola; assembly: GCF_014250515.1. Lineage (NCBI taxonomy): Bacteria > Pseudomonadati > Bacteroidota > Cytophagia > Cytophagales > Hymenobacteraceae > Hymenobacter > Hymenobacter sediminicola. Next base: position 1,051,572 of record NZ_CP060202.1, read on the forward strand.
AACGGACGTAGGATTGCTGTTGGTCGTGGCGCCGTTGGAGGGGATGGTAACGACCGGAGCCGGCGTCACGGGCTGGTTGTACTGTACGCTAACCGAGTTGCTGGCCAGGTTGCCGGTATTGTTGGCGTCGTTGGCCACACCAGCGGCCAGGCTTACCGTCACGGTCCCGTTGCCGGTGGGCGTCACGGTGAAGGTGTAGGGGCCACTGCCGCTGCCGCTGAAGCTGCTCGTAGTCACCGAGCCGTTGCTGACCGTCACGTCAGTATCAGTGAAGCTGGTGCCCACGCTCTGCGAGAAACTCACCGAGAAAGGAATCGGCGACGTACTGGTGGGGCTGGCCGAAGTGGTGCTGACGATAGCCGTCAGGGGCGGGGCCGTAACGCTGAACGCGGCCGAAGTGAAGTACTGGTATGTGCTGTAGGAGGTCGGCTGAATGGTGCCGATGAACACGTTGTTGGCCCCGTCGTTGAGGAATACGTTCAGCACTTGGTCACTCGGGCCGTTGTTGCTGCGCTGCCGGGTCCCGAAGGTCACTTGGTAGCTGCCCGTGGGCACGGCTAGGTTTTGCGCCACGCTGCTGTTGGGCCCCCCGTTTTGCAGGAAGGCCACTGCAGTGCCGTCAGCAGCTGTTGAGCTGAAGTTGGTGGTGCCGTTGCGCGATACGCCGGTCTGCGTACCAAGCGTCCAGGCACTAGCCACTGCGGAGGGTGCGTACAGGAAGCTGCCCGCCGCCGCCAGAACGTTGTTGCTCTCAAAGCTGCCGTTCTGCAGGCCGTTGGCTACGGTCGTGTTGGTGCCGTTCTGTACCACTTGCAGCAGGTCCACGAAGGCCGTCACGTCAGTATAGTTGCCGCTGGCTGAGCCGGCTCCCCGCACAGTGAGTAGCGGCGCGACCGGGAAGCTCTTGACGATGCTGTATGTCTCGCCGCTGGTATAGGGCACGTTAGTCACCGTAGGTGAAATACCGGTGCTGTTCTGCACGTTCAGGCGTAGCGTACCTTCGCCGGTACCGGTGCCCAGCACTACGGTGTAGGTTGTGCCTGCGCCCGAAACGCCAATGACGGACAAACCGCTCAGGGTGCCGGTCGGCGTCACGGTAAGATTTGCCGCTGAAAATCCCGTCACGCTGGCCGAGAAGACCACCTGATACTGGACGGAGGCTGTTGCTGTGGGCGAGGGGGTCAGGCGCGTCACCGAGGTGACCGTGGCGTTGGGCAGGTTGTAGGTGATGCTGAACGACGAGGGGGCAGCGGTATTGGCGTTGCCAGCCGCGTCCTGGGCTACTGCAGCCGGTACGGTTACCGTGCTGGCCGTGCCGGGCGTGTTTGGCGTCACCGTGAAAGTGTAGGTGGTGCCGGGGCTGACGCCATTGACGACACCGCCGGTAATCGAGCCGTTGGTCACCGTTATGTCGCCAGCCACAAAGCCCGTCACGTTTTCGGAGAAGGTTACTGTGAACGGAATCGGTGAGGTCGTGGTCGTGCTGCCGGTAGCGCCGGCCGACGAGCTGATAGCCACCGTCGGAACTGTCTGGTCGATGGTGTAGACCGGGCCCGTGACGCCGGCCGGGACATTTCCGGCGTTGTCGGCCACACCCGAGCCGGAGCCTTTCAGGTTAAGGCCTAATGTGCCGTTGCCGCTCACAGTGTTCACCGTCACGTCATAGACGGTGCTGCCGGTCACGACCGTGGCACTGGCAATGGTGCCCGTGGTTCCTGTGGTGTTCAGCACGAAGCTGCTAGCACTTACCCCAAATACACTTTCATTAAACGTTACACGGAAGACGAGCGAGGTGGCGTTGGTGGTCGTCGCCGATGGAGTCTGACGCACTATCGTGGCTGTCGGCACCGTCGTATCGATGGTGAACGTGTTGGTATTGCTGTTGGCGCTGACCGCCGAGGTACCAATGGTAGCCGTGGCGTACACCGCCGTCGAACCATCTGGTAGGGCCGTGGGCTGGGTTAGGGTCCAGCTGCCAGAGGCGCTGGTCGTGGTGGTGCCAATGCTGGCAAAGCTGCCGCCGCTCGGCCGCACATACACAGTTACTGTGCTGTTGGCTGTGGCTGTGCCCAAGTAGGTAGGCGTATTGGCATTGGTGGTCGAGCCGTTGGGAGGGCTTACCACCACCGGCGCGTTGGGCGTGGTAGTAAAGGGTTGCACCGTTCCGTAGCCAGTGCCGGCGGTATTAATGGCGTAGGCCCGCACGTAGTAGGTGGTGCCGGGCGTCAGGCCCGTCAGGGCTTGTGAGAAAGTACCCGTACCCGAGCCAATCTGTACTTTGGTGTTGCTGGTAGTGGGCGTGGTGTTAGTGGTGCTATACACCACGCCACGCTCCGACACCGTTGCGCCGCCGTCGGCCGTCACATTGCCGCCAAGCAAGGCGCTAGTGCCCGTGATGGTAGTAGCCGCGGCCGTCGCCACGGTGGGCGCTACCACCAGTGTGCCCGTCAGCTGCAGCAGGTCGAAGGCTATTTGCTCGTCGGCGACGTTGGAATAGGTTTCTATTTTGAAATCGAGCTTGGTCCCGTTTACCGAGGCTGGCAAGCCAAAGGGAAAAGAAGCCAGGGAGGGCGTCAGCGAAGGGCCGGTGGGCGTGGCCCCGATGCTGGCCACGTTCAGGTCCTGCTTCATGTCGGCGTCGGCCGACGAGCTGCCGCGGAACTGCCCGAGCAGCACCCATGCGCCTTCGTTGCTGCGATAGTAAATCTTAATGTAATCGGACACGTCGAACGCGCCGGCGCGGGCGCCCAGCCGCAAGTTGAAGCTCAGGTTAGCATAGCCGGCCGTGTTGATGGGCTGCGTCTGGAAGGAGCCGATGTAGAAAGGCTGCCGGAAGCTGTTATTGCCCGTCACGTTGGAGTACCAGTACCACGAGTTGCTGATGTTGCCGAACGTGGTTTGCTGTGCTGCCGGGGTGTTTTGCGTGTTCGGGTTCGTGCTGGTCCGTGTAAATGCCGCGCTGGTGCCGCTCTGGGTTTGGGTGAAGTAGGTGGAGGTGTAGCGGTTGCCTTCCCCGTCGGTGGTCAGGTCTTCCAGGTACGGCATCCCAACTAGAGCCAGCGTGGGCACTACGTTAATGGTGCGTTCTACGCCCGTGCTAGTCGCTCCGGCCGGATCGGTTACTGTGAAACGGACTTTCCGGGCTAGTCCCAGCGGATCCAGAACATCGATATTCTGGTACCGCACGGAGCGCAGGGCGGCTTCGTAGTTTGCTTTTGAAGAGGAGCCCGAAAGGCTCAGTACTCCTGTGCCAGTGTTGTACAAGCCCGCAATACCGTTCTGGTTGGTGAATAGAAGCCGGTCTTCCGAGGTATCAAAGTTCTGGCTTATGCTCACCTGGGCACTGATTAGGTTGGCATCGTTGCCGTCGCTTACCGTCAGGGTAGGGGCTACAACAGTAGCTGGGTCGCCCTCCGTGTATGTCAACGCCGTTGGGTCGATGGTTAATGACGGAGTCAAGTTGTTGCTTAGTACCCCCATTACCCGAATGTTGTCGAAGGCAAACTCCTCGGAGGCGCCTTGTGTCGCTACCACAACCCGCGTTTGCATCGTCGAGCCGGTACCGTTGACGCTAAACGTAAAGTCGACCATCGGATTGGCCGTCACCACCTGCGAGCCCAATGCTACGTCGTCCGCCGATTGGTTGTTGAAGTTGCTGTCTATCCGCCAGTTACCTGCGCCTGCGCTAGCTGAGTTGTCGCCCATCAGCTGGCCTACCGTTTCCCAGGCACCAGCACCGTTGTAGCGCACCTGCACGCGTAGCGTATCGTCCTGTTCCATCCGGTCATAGGCTCGGGTAGAACGGCCCAGCATAATGGCGAGCTTCACTTGCAGGGAGGCATAGCCCGCAATGTTTACTGGCTTCAGGGTTACTTTTCCGCCGTTCCGAACGGCCGTGCTAGGCGTGCCACCGGTTCCTTTCACTGCCTCGCCTGCCCAGTAGAAAGAGCCATCCAGCGCACCACCACTGGGCAGCACGACCGGCGCACTCGAACTGCCACTGAACCCTGGGGCATCTGTTGCAATAGTAGCATTGGAGGTGCGTCGGTAGTACGAGTCGTTGTTACCACTGGTAGCAGTAGTTAGCTGGAGCGTGTTAGCCACATCTACTTGCGAGCTGGCATCGGTAATGAGTACCTCAAACGACTCCTTCTGGAGCTCGACGTATGTCTGTGCTTGGCCTCGCCAAGCCGATAACAGCAGCGGCAGCAGCAATAAATAGCGTAAGAGTGTTTTCATGAGCTATGCAGATAAGGAAGTGAGATGCGCACAAAATGGCCGCGAATGACCAAGAGAAATCTGGCAAAAATGGTCGTTTATAATCAGATTGTCAGCTATATATAAAGATGACAATGCGTGAGATTCAAATCAGGATGGTGCTTGCCGAAAGGGGAGAGTGGGCGGATTAGGCTAGCGGCCCAGTGAGCAGCGTACCCAATGTTTCGCCGGGCTGTAGGCCCATGCCGGCCAGCTGCCCGCCCGTGAAGTAGCCTTCTTCCAGGCAAATCATGTCGAGTTGCAGCACTTGGCCCGCGCCGCAGGCTACCAGCAGCGCCTGCCCTGGTGCCGCCAGTACCACGGTGCCGGGCGGGGCCGCCACGGTTTCGGGCCGCACGGTGGCGGCCAACACCCGTAGCTCCTGCCCGCGCAGGGTGGCCAGAGCGCCACGGTTCCAGGGGTTGGCGGCCCGCACCAGCCGGCCAATGCTGTCGGCAGGCTCCTGCCAGTCGATGCAGAGGTCGGACAGGGCTGGGCGCGGCCAGTAACGGGCGGCGGCTTCGTCTTGCGGCTGTTCGGGCAGTGGCGTTTCGCCGCGCAGCCCGGCCAGCAGCTGCCGTGCCGCCCACACGCCGGTCAGGGCCAGTTGGGCGCGGTGCAGGCCGTGCGTATCGTGCGGCCCAATAGGTACGGGCACGGCTACCAGCACCGGCCCGGTGTCGAAGTCGGCCGCCATACGGTGAGCCGTGACGGCGCCGGCCGCCTCGCCCCGGCGTAGCTGCCAGAACGTGGGCTCCGGCCCTCGGTAGCCGGGCAGCGCTGCGAAGTGAAAGTTGATAAAGCCCTGTGGCGGAACGCCGAGTACCGCCGCCGGAATGCGCCATGGAAACGTGAGTACCAGCACTACTGTGGGCTGCAGCGCGGTCAGCCACTCAATTAGCTGCAACTCCAGGTCCGGGCGCGTCAGCTGCTGCGGAGCTAGGCCAGCTTGCGCCAAGTGCTGTCCGAGCCGCTCCGACTCGGCTGTACCCGTGGCGGGCACAGCCACGCCCGCTACAACACCCTGCGCCAACAGGTCATGGAGCAGGGGCCAGCCCAGCAGGCTGCTGATAATAACGGCAATGCGCATATGAAAGCAACGAAATGACGCGCCACTATCGGCGCGAAAGCAAAGAGCCGTCAGCCACGGACTGCCCAAGTAGGCTGCCGCAACTGACGGTCAATAGCTGGCCACACTCAAGAGCGCGACGGGAAGATGCCTTGCAAGGCAATAACGAAGTGGGTAGCCAAGTAAGGCTGGCGGTTGTCGTGGGGCTGATTGGCACCTTGCGCGTCAGTTTGGCCCTTTACGGCGTTAGCCGTGCCCAGCGTGGCGTTTTTAGGGCCAGCGGAATAGTGGTTGCTGGCGTCGCCGCCGGGGAAGTTGCCTATCGGCCCGTTTTCGTCGGCCGAAGCCCCGGCCTGCATCGTGCCCGTGATAGTGTGCCCGTGCGCCGGCATCTGGTCGGGAGTGAGGCTTACAGTTTCATTGCCGGCTTGCTGGCCCAGCACGTAGTTCTGCAGGCCTGGGCCCTGGCCAGCTCCCACCGCCACCCGTGACTGCAGATTAGGCAGGCCAAAAGTGGTGCTGCCGTTGCCGCCGTAGGTAGTGCCCAGCAAGGAGAATAGGGCTTGATACTGATTTACGGGGAGCAACTGGCCGTTGCAGAACGCCCAGTTTTTGGGCGCGTAGCCGAAAGCAATAGAGCGAATTTCGCCGATGTATGGTTCGTCCATGAGAAGGATTCGAAGTGAAAGTGAAGAAGACGCCCTGGGTTATTGCTGCGGCGGATACTGGCCTTCGTAGCAGATAATGGTGGTTAGCGCCAAAACAGGCTGAATATTGGCGTGCGGCTGGCTGCCCCCGGCGGGCTGCGCCATACCGGATATGATGCCGGGTGCCAGCGTATCCGCTTCCAAAGCAGAAGTGGAGTACAGAGCGGTGTCGGCATCAGCCGGGTAATTTCCGGCGGGGCTATTGACGGCCGGGCCGCCTCCGCTGGCATTCAATGACGCCGTAAAGACGTGGTTGTGCGCAGGCATCTGCTGGGTCGTCAGAGTTACGGCTTCGGTGCCGGCCCTTTGCCCGGGCATGTAGGACGAAAGGCCGGGGCCGTTGCCAGCAGCTACGTTTACGCGGCTGCGCATATCCGGCAGCGCGAAAGTCGACTGCCCGTCGCCGCCGTACGTGGTGCCAATCAGGCTGTACAGGGCTTCGTAATCAGAAATATTGAGCACTTGCCCCTGGCATTGCAGCCAGCCAACGGGCGCGAACGGGAAGCCTACGGTGCGAATTTCGCCGAGATAAGGAGATGACATAAGGGAAGGGGTAAAGGCGACAGTTAAGGACGCTGGGGGAATACCCCTTGCAGGGCAATGCAATAGTTGAGCACCAGGAAAGGCATCCGGTTTTCGTGCGCTTTGCCGTTGCCGGCTGGTCCAGCTGTGCCGCTGAGCAAGTCAGCGGCCATGTTCACACCCCCGTCAAGGGCATATTGTGCTGGCTGGCCAGCCGGAGGCGTCGCGTAATATGCGTTGCTTACCTTCTGCTGATCAGCCGTACCGTTGTTAACCGGCATGGTGCTGGGCGCCAGGGTATGAACGTGCATCGGCAGCTGGGGCAGCAGCAGCGTTTCTGTTTCGGTGCCTAGCACGGCACCCTGCGGATACGGCGAAAGGCCTTCACCCTGTCCAACACCAGCATAGGTGCGGCCGCGTAAATCAGGTAGGCCGAAGGTGTTCTGGCCGTTGCCGCCGTACGTAGTGCCCAGCAAGGAGAACAGAGCCGTATTCTGCTGAATAGGTAGAATCTGACCTTGGCAAAGTGCCCAACCGACGGGCGCAAAGTTGAGAGCCATCAGGCGAATCTCGCCGACAAAAGGATCCATAGGCTGAAAAGAGAAAATTGGGGATGTAGAAAAGCCCTCGTGGGCAGGAATAATATTCTGGTGTATAAGCCTGAATTACAAGATGCTACTGTGTTTGGTGTTCCGAAGTAAAACGCACTGTTGCGGTTGCGAAACACCAGCAGCTATTGGCAGTATCAGACTGTACTTTGATGAAACAAAAGGGTATAACCAGCCGAGCCGTAGCAAATTGCTATGGCAACTAGAGGCAGATATCAATAGGTGAGGATATACCAAGCCCAGTTAGAGGGGGCTGGCGTAAGGGATAGGGGAACGGTGCCGAAATTTATTAATTTGTTCCGTATATTCTTATATTTTCTTGTAAACTTAATGTAAGTAAATCGTGCTGTCTTGCCTTTTAGCGAGATTCAAGCCTGGAATTGGCTGTTCTGTTCGCCCTTGGCCGCATCCTTGTCAGATGAGTTACTGCGTCCTTTTAGCCGAGTGAGGCTACGTGAGATGATGCGCAACCGTGGGAGGCAATTAGCCCAGCTAGTAAGCTAATGCTGCCTCCAGCGCTAGGTCGCGGTTTTGGCGAAAGGCCGCAAAAGTGGGCGGTACGTACACCTGTGGAGCCAGCCATGTGCGGTGGTCGTCGGGCCAGGCAGTTTGCCAATAAAGGTCAGATACGTTGGCCGATAAGCCCGAATATGGGAGCGTAAAAGGCTTTTCCTCGCCCACAAAGTTGGGAGCGGAGCCTGTGGGCTCGCCAATGAACGTAGCCTTAGTGTGGCGCTCCAGCATGGTAGCCGTGTTTTGCGCGGCCGAGAAAGTGCGGCGCCCAATCAGTACAAACAGCTTACCGGCCTGATTGAGGCGCGCGTTGGCCTGCAAGCCTGCCACCAGAGCCGGTACCAAGTAGGTGTTGCCGCCGTTGTTCCAGCGCAGGTCCACTACCAGCTTTTCCAACTGTGGGTCGGCGGCGGCTTGCAGCAGCCGTTCCGTGAAGCGGGCGAAAGGCTCTGTCTCGTTGTTGCGCACGCTATTGAATTGGAAGTACAGCACCTTGCCACCTGGTAGGGTCTCAAACCAATACTTTTCGCCCATTCGTTTCAGGTAAGCAGGCAGCGGCGTCGTTAGCGTCTGCGGCAGATTTACCCAGGTTGATGGGTTGGGCAGCGTATTCCAGATGTTGGGCTGACTGGCATCGGCTGGTAGCACCACCTGCCGCGTGCGGCCTCGTAAATCTTTCAGGGTAAGCGTGGTGCGGTCGGTGGTTGGCTGCAGGCCCAGGGCATGTAGCACTGCTGGCTGGCGCATTTCGTAAGGTGCCACCTGCTTGGGCCAGTACGCATTGTCGCGAGAAAGAATGGGTAGTAGTGCTTCTGTCACCTGTGGTACAGTTTTGTCGCCGAAGCGGAGCACCTGGGCCCCCAGCAACTCCCGGTATTTGGGGTCCGCTGAAATGATGAATAGCCCTTCTTCGAAGTGATAAAACTGCACGGGCAGGGCCTGGCATAAAGCCGTAAGCCGCTCCCCGCCCGGAAAAATGTTGCTGTGCCCATCGCCTAACAGCGCCGTGAGTTTGCGCAACTCAAGGTAGAGCTGCATATCGGTCAGGCGGGGTACAGCGGCGGCTACTGCCTGCACGGCCGCATCGAGTTGGTCGGGCGTAATAGCGCGGGGCACGGCAAATCCGCGGCGGCGGGCTTCTCGCGCGAAGATGTCTAAGTCAGTGCGCCAGCCTTCGTCGCGGCTCATCTGGCTCACATCAACCAGTGACACCAGCCGGCGGTAGCGCGCGTTTTGGCGAAGTGGCCGCCACACCGAATCCGTTTGCGCATCCGTGAGGTAGCCAAAGCGCAGATTGAGCGACTTTTCTAGCCAGTCTAGGGCCTTGTCAGGCTCGTGTAGCTGCATGTAGAGCGTCGCGGCGCTATAGGCCGCCTCTTCCGGCTCCGGGCCGCCCAGCGCCACCACTTGCTCATAGGCCTGAATGGCCTCGCGGCGTTGTCCGGCCCGCTGCTGCGCCTGCCCCAACTGTTGCCAGAAGCGGGGCTGAACGGGGTTGGCGGCCACTACCTGCTGCCAAAGCGTAGCGGCCGTTGCCCAAGCTTTAGCCTCCGATTGTGCCTCTGCCTGCCGCAGTAACTGAGGAAAACTGGCGGCGCTTTGCTGTGCATAAGCGGGATGTGCGAGTAGCATTGCAGACAGACACCATCTCCAGAGGCGGCGGCAACCAGAGTTCTGAGCAGTAGGAGGCGTTTCCATGGTTGCTAAAGTAGACAAACAAGAATATTCTATTAATAGAATATTAGGTGATTTTGAAACTCCTGCGGTTGGGTTGGTTGCACAGCGCCAACTGGTAGGCACAATATCCCGGCTGATAAGTATCAGGTGTACAGCCGTATTTCGTCATATGCCGGGCTGCAACGGGTCTGGTAGCTTTGAACATTAAATGAGGTACTCTCCTCTTTCCCGCTCCATGAATCAGGATCTTCAATTCAGCCTAGCCGATAACGCTAAGCAATGGCTGGCACTGTCTCAGTCAATATCCACGTCAGAGAAAGCAACGTTTGATGCCCTACACAATGGGTTTTTCGCTGCTTACGGGCCTAATTTTATGGCTCATGTCTACCGGGCATCCATCGAACAGGTCCTGCAGAATATGCCTACCGTTGAGCGGGATAAGCTGCTGGTTGCGTTCCGACGGGCTATGGACACCGCTATTGATGCCCACGCCTACATACTGCCCACCATAGCCGATTGCGCGGCCTGCCACGCCCGCAAGTTCTGAGTAGCTTTTAATTCGTCGGGCAGTGATTCTAATAGTAGCTGTGCTGGGGACTTCCCCCATCCTGCCTGAAAATGCGGCAATCAGCTGGCGGAGCTACGGAGATGCTCCGACTAGCAACACGTTTGCCAAATCCTCTTACTTGCCGGCTGGACCAAATCAGACCTCCTCATTTTCTCTCTTCCCCAGCATTATGCACATTTCTCCCTGGCCTTCTGGCGTGGCCCTTGCACTGCTGCTCACGGCCTGCGACGCTAAGAACCCCAATGGCATGCCTAACGAAGTAACTGCTCAGGGGCCAGCAAAGGTTGTAACGGCTAGTCCTGCGAAGCCCGACTCTGCCGCTATTCGCACCGAAAACCCGGTTATGCCCGCTGACACTTCGGTAGCCGGAGCTTGGCGGCTAGTGGAAGGGGCCCTCCGCAGCCACGACGCAGAAGTGCTGAATCAGTTGATGGATCCGGAATTTGGTCTTTGGATTCTGGAGCAGCCCGGCGCCCTGCCTCTGGTAACGCGGGTAGCCGATGTCGAGACTTTTCGTCGCGCCTATCAGGGCCTGCCGCTGTTTTCGCTGGATTCGCAACTGATGGCCTGCGCTGAACTGTTGGTGTTGAAGCAACTGCCAGAAGCTGACTGCGCCCGGCAAACCAAGCAGAACGCGGGCTTTGCTCGGCAAGGCTGCTTTACGGGGCCAGCCACCGCTTTTCGAGCCCTAGATTTTTGGGCGAGTGCCACGGTGAAAGGCGGCACAGCCTCCCAAGGCAAAGCCGCGCAGGGGCGTACTGTGCATACGGTGCTACAAACCCGAACAGGCTTCCGGTTTCACTTCGCCAAGTCGGCGGGGGCTGGTGGGCGCTGGCGGCTTATTTTCATCGACCTGCGTACTCCCTGCTCGGCATAAGAATTTCACCGCTTACACCGCCCCATCAGGTTGAATACCAGCCGGAAGAAGCGTCATGAGAGGATAGGACGGACAGTAGAGAGGCACATAACCCGGAAGTACGCGCCTCTCTTCTGTCCACATCGGCCAAGAACTGCGCCCACTCTCACCGACCAGCCGCTAGGTCTGGGTATTGGATGCCGTGTCGCTTACGCCGTGTGCCGAGCAAAGTCCCGTTGGATTTGGCTGCCATACCAGACGGAATACGCGCCTTTCCGCTCGCCATCATTTTTAGTTATACTCAGCCAGCGCACTTATTTTCTACAATGTAGTAGCAGTTGGTCGGCGCAGCCAGAACACGACCAGCAGTAGCACTAGCAGCACAATAGCCGGTACACCGCCGGCCAACCCACCCGGAATTTTGGTAGCGTGCATCACCACGGCACCCAGCATAATAACAGCCAGCCCCAGCGCTGCCGGCCGCACGAAGCGTGGTATCAGTAGCCCGATGCCGCCCAGTAGCTCGCCGCCGGCCACCACGTAGGCCAGTGCACCCGGTAGCCCCAAGTTGCCGAACATAGCTACTGTCGCAGGCAAATCCATAAGTTTTCGGCCACCGGATGCAATAAAGGCAAGGCCCAGTAAGACCTGCAGAATCCAGGCAATGATGTTGCGAGTAGAAGCTGTCATGCGAAAAGCGGAATGGAAGAGGTGGAGGAAGAACAGCGCGAAGCGTTGTACAATATGGCGGATTCAAAGAATATTTCATATGGCCTCTTCGGTGGCATTGGGCTAGCCATTTCGCGCTGGTATGCTGCTTTTTTACTCAGTGCTCGGTATAGTGCGCAGTGCAGTTTCGCTAGGGCCGGGCAACAAAAAACCGCAGCCTAACAGGCTGCGGTGTACAAAATCAGAAGAAGGGGTAGAAAGAGCCTATCATACCCCAGGCCATAACTTGTGGCGCCAGCCTACGTGTTCTGGGGCATCAGGCGCAGTACCAGGCCATCGAGGCGTTCGGTTAGACGAATCTGGCAGGAAAGGCGGCTTCCCTGGCTCATTACCGGCAGGCTCTCCAGCATTGCCAGTTCATCGTCGGAAGGTTCGTCGAGAGCGGGGCCAGCCAGTACCTCGATGTGGCAAGTGCCACACAGCGCCATACCACCGCATGTTGCCTGAATATCGTATTCGTTGGCTTTTAGCAGTTCCATCAGGGTCAGACCCATATCGGTGGGTCCCACAATTTCTCGCCGCTGGCCTAGAGTCTCCTCCACGTATACGCGTACGTCTTCGGTCATTAGTTGAATGATTAGGTGAATAGGGGATAAAGTGATTAGGCAACAGGATGTAGATTCCTCTTCACCTAGCTACTTCATCACCTACTCACTGGCTATAGAGTCGGTACGCCGTTTACGGTGGTGTACTTCAGCACGTATTTCTTATCGGGGTTGATGTATTTGAAGGCACCCTGGCACATGAGCGCCGCTTCGTGGAAGCCGCACAGAATCAGCTTTAGCTTGCCCGGATACGTATTAATGTCGCCGATGGCAAAGATTCCGGGCTCCGAGGTAGAGTAGTCCAGTGTGTTCACCTTCACGGCGTTGTCTTCCAGTTCCAAGCCCCAATCCTCAATCGGACCGAGCTTGGGCGTGAGGCCGAACAACGGAATAAACGAGTCGACGGGCAGTTGCGCAGCCGTGCCGTCGTTGGCAGTGATGGTTACAGCGTTGAGCTGTCCGTTGCCGTGCACATGGGTCACGTTGCTGCTGAGTACAAGATTTACCTTGCCGGCATCGTGTAGCTTCTTCACTTTCTCAGCCGAGTCGGCAGCGCCGCGGAACGTGGTGCCACGGTGTACAAGGGTCACCTCCTTAGCCACATCGGCCAAGAAAATGGTCCAGTCGAGAGCCGAGTCGCCGCCGCCGGCAATAACGAGGCGCTGGTCGCGGAAGGTTTCTGGGTCGCGCACCATATAGTACACGCCCTTGCCGCTCTCAAAGTTCTCTAGCTGCTCAATGGCTGGCTTACGAGGCTCAAAAGAACCCAGACCACCTGCAATGGCAATCGTCTTGCACAGAATTTCAGTGCCATCAGAAGTAAACAGCTGAAATGAGCCGTCCTCTAACTTGGTAAACCGCTCTACCCGCTCACCCAAGGTAAATGTGGGATGGAAAGGCTCAATCTGGCGCATAAGATTGCGCACCAAGTCGCCGGCCAGAATATCAGGAAAGCCTGGAATATCGTAGATAGGCTTCTTAGGGTAGATTTCCGAGAGCTGACCGCCCACCTGAGGCAGTGCATCTACCACGTGGCAGCGGAGTTTCAGCAGTCCGGCTTCAAATACGGCAAACAGCCCCACCGGGCCGGCCCCGATGATGCAGATATCGGTGGAAATGGAATTCATCAGTGAAGGGTGAGTACAAACAAACGGTGGCCTGAGCCCTGAACATAACAGCCAACCAACCTAAAACGTTGGCGGGTGTTTGTGTTGCCGCTGCAAAGATAGGCACACCGCTTCAACCCGGCACGTTTTGTCACCAGTCTACTGTTCGCACGCAATACCCATGCGGAAATGTTCCAGAAATGCTTCAGCTTCTTCCAACTCTGTGAACTGCTGCGTAGGCAGTGCCACTTTCCGGCGGAGCATCTGAGTAAGCCGGCGCATAGATGGTTGCTGCGAGTGAACCTCCACTATCATGCCCACTTCTGCTGCCTGTAGCATCTCGCGCGACGCCTGAAACAAAGGCAGTACTTTCAGATTGGGGCCCAGGGTACGGCGCAGGTCGCAAAGCAACGTAAACCCAGGCTTCACCAGCTTTAATGCCCGCTCAATATCCGGCAAGTAGTGTGGAAGGTCGGGAGCTAGGGTCAGTTCCTCCATCCGTTCGTACATCAGATGGTTGCGCTCCTCATCCAAATAAATGCGGTACTCAGGACGGTAGGCAACAAGGGGCATAAAAAGGGCAATAGGTGGCTGGTGTATTGGGGGCGCAACCCTGCAAACAGCCGAAAACAGAAAAAGGTCCTTACAAGTGCTGAGCTTTCTAAAAAATAACACCAGCGAGTGTGGCGAGACACGGCAGGCAAAAATAGGGGTAATGGTTTAATAAATAGCAACTATGTGTCTTTTACATAGCATGTTACATAGTGGTTTCATAGAGCAAAAGTACTTCTAGGTTACAGTTCTGCAGCGCACGACACTTGGGAATGCTGATAAAAAAAAAGGCCCTTAGCAAGTAGCTAAGGGCCTTTTCGTGGTCGTGTAAGGAGTCGAACCTTAAACCTTCTGATTCGTAGTCAGATGCTCTATCCAATTGAGCTACACAACCGTTGTTCTACCATTTCGCGGAGCGTTTTCCGCTTTTGGTTCTGCAAAGATAGCAGCTAAAAAATTGGCCGTGCAAGCATCCTCTAGCTTTTTCCGGCTAAAATTTCTGCGAAAGCCTGCAAGGTGCTGAATTTCAGGCGAAATTTTTACGCTTTGGGAATGCCTTTGCTCAACGCGCGCTGCATAGCCCGACTGAATAGGTAATACAGCCCGAAAAACGACACTATCACCAGCACTATCACCAGTATTTTGCCTACGGTGCCGGTGCCAGGGTCGCGCAGAAGCAGAACAATGTCCTGCGCTTTGGTACCCAGCCAGTAGAAAAAAAGGCTGCGTGGTAGCATACCCACCACTGAGGCCAGCAGAAAGTGCCGCCGATTTACTTCCATTACGGCCAGGATAAAGGTCATAAGGGCGAAGGGCGTGACCGGCGAAATGCGCAGTAGGAACACCAACTGCCAGCTGTCGGCTTTCATTTCGCGCATCACGGCATCTGCCTTTGGGAAGTGCCGCAGGAAAGTCAGCATTTTGCCATGGTCGAGACTGGAGGCAATCTGGTAGCCAATGAGGGCTGCCAGCGTGTAAGCTACCAGCATCCCCGGAAAGCCTGGCCAGCCGAAGTAGAAGCCGGTGATAAGTACCGCCAGAGTGGTGTGCATCAGCGAAAAGGCCATGGCCAGCCCAATCACCAGAAAATAGAGTACGCCCTGCAGCAATGTCGGGTCCTGAAGCAGATCCTGGTTGTTATAAAGAAGGAATCCGAGGGAAGAACTGCCCACAAAAGGCAGGCCCGCCAGCAGAATCATGGAAAGCAGCGTAGAGGCATTTTTGTGAAATAGCTCCCGGAGAAAGGTCATAAGCGGTGGCAAAACAAATGGGCCGACGTAAAGGCGCCGGCCCGTTTGTTAGAACGTAAGAATGGGGCGGAAGGCTGCATATAGCACTTGTTCCCAAGGCTCGTTTACTCGTTGTTGGCAGAGCCACCGCCAAAAAAGCGCCGGATTGTAGCCCACCCGCCAGCCACTACGGCTATAATTACCTTCCAGAACTTCGCTATCAGAGCAAAGGCGCCCACTTTGGCCAGCACCTTGCCCGCTACCAGTCCCCCGATGCCGTAAGCAGCTACTTCATCAATCTTAGGATCGAAATCGGCATACTGCTGGCCCTTGGCGAATTCTACGCTTTTGATAACTGAAGGAATGGTACTGCGGATTTCGGGCAGTTGTGGCATGCCGCCAATTGCATTCAGGTTCAACACGCCCTTGCGCCCCAATAGCCGCACATTGTAGTTGAGGGTATTGGCCTCAGTACCACCAAAACGCAATTCTTTCGCCCAGTGGAGCACATTTAGCTTGGCGTCGTAGAAGGGCTTGGCAGCCCAGCCCACCAGCAGAATCCGTTCGTAGCCGGCTGCTTCGCGGTCCGGGTTTCCGGCCTCCGTGTCGTCCTGCATTTCCTTGAGCAGGTCATCGTAGTCGATTTCCGCCGCGTCATCATCTTTTACGTAGCCGGACGGGTCGTACTCGATGGCGAAGGCCCAATGATTGTCATCGAGCGGGCCTCGGTCGGCCGGAAATAGCATGCCCAGCGACTCACCATTCGGGTTGCCCCAGAGTTTGGTCAGCACATAGTCGCTTTGCTTGGCATCGAGGTAGCGGAAGCCGGCCGGAACAGTAATCGAGCCAAGGCCATCCGGGAAGGTGATGTGGCCGGTTTGGTAGTGCAGCGTGGCCTGCACTGAGTCGATGTACGCCTGCTCACTGGTGGCGCGGCCAACAGAATCGGAGGGAGCAGGGGTGGCGTAAGAGGAGAGCTGCACGCATAGAGCGGCTACCAGAAGTAGAAGTTTCTTCAAGCTGAATAAACTAAAAAGGTGAATAGAATTTTGCCGACAAGATACGCAGATAATCAGGCGGTAGCATTCAAGGAGTAGTTTTTTCGAGCGTTTTTCCTCCTGATATGAGGTAGCTACTTTCCTGGGCACTCGTGGCCCTTGCGGCCGAAGCTCCCGGCACATACTTACCTTTGCTGGCTCCCGATTAGAGCACTCAACTTCCAAGTCCCACACGATGAAATTCGGAACCAAGGCCATTCATGCCGGCGTGCACCCGGACCCTACCACTGGGGCCATTATGACGCCCATCTACCAGACCTCGACCTATGTGCAACGCTCGCCCGGCGACCACAAAGGCTTTGAGTATTCGCGCACGCACAATCCTACCCGTTCACAGCTGCAAGATGCGCTGGCAGCCCTCGACGGCGGCAAACACGGCCTCGCCTTTGCCAGTGGCATGGCCGCCATCGACTGCATCGTGAAACTGTTGCAGCCCGGCGACGAGGTCATCAGCACCAACGACCTCTACGGCGGCTCCTACCGCCTGTTCACGAAGGTGTATGCCACCTACGGCATCAAATTCCACTTTGTGCCGATGCACGACATGGCCGCCGTGGAAGCGGCCGTAACGGAGCGCACCAAGCTGATTTGGGTGGAAACACCGACTAACCCGCTGCTCAACGTCATTGATATTGCAGCGGCCTCAGCCGTAGCAAAGAAGGCGGGTGCGCTGCTGGTCGTGGATAATACCTTCGCTACGCCTTACCTGCAGACGCCGCTGGAACTGGGAGCTGATATGGTAATGTACTCACTGACCAAGTACATGGGCGGCCACTCCGATACGGTAATGGGCGCTGTCATCGTGAATGATGAGGACCTGCACCAGAAGCTCAGCTTCTACCAGAACGCCTGCGGCGGCACTCCCGGCCCTCAGGACTGCTTTCTGGTGCTGCGCGGCCTCAAAACGCTGCACGTACGGATGCAACGCCACTGCGAAAATGGCCGCGCCATTGCCGAATACCTTAAGGCGCACCCCAAGGTGGAGAAAGTGTACTGGCCCGGCTTCCCGGACCATCCCAACCACGCTGTGGCAGCAAAGCAGATGCGCGACTTCGGCAGCATGATTTCCTTCGTGCTCAAAGGCGACCGGAAAGAAGACGCCATTGCCGTGCTGGAGAAGTTTCAGCTGTTTTCGCTGGCCGAAAGCCTAGGCGGCGTTGAGAGTCTCTCGGGCCACCCCGCCACTATGACGCACGCCAGCATTCCGGCCGAGGAGCGCCGCAAAGCCGGCCTCTCCGACTCGCTGATTCGTCTGAGCGTAGGCATTGAGGATGCAGACGACCTGATTGAGGACCTGAAGCAGGCTATCGGCTAAGCTGACAGTAGCTCCGTCTTGGCACAAAAAGCGGCCCCGGTTATCTTGATCAAGATAGCCGGGGCCGCTTTTTGTGCCAAGACGGAGCTAACGGGGACAGCAGCAAACCAGGGAGCAACTCTATTTGCTGGCAGGGGAGCTGGACGCATTTCCATATGATAACTATATCACATCATTATGTACCACCGTGTATCCTATGACGCATTATTGTTATATTTATTACTTGAATAATTATTGTAAATTCCTTCGCTTCTTACGTGGGGACTTGGCGAGCCACATTCAGGAGAGGTAAAATATAAGGCCGGCTATTGCTGCCGTACTGCTGCTACGCGTGTTCCTTGGCAGGAACATCTACCGTTGTACTAAGCCGGGCCCATCTTCTGGGCCGAAGAACACCTGCTCTACAGTACTGGGCAGGCGTCAGAAGTGCCTTAAGCGCCTTCCCGCAGCCCCACCACTCTACTACGACATTCTGTTCTGCGGAGCGTTCTATCGGCTCCGGCACTACTGTTTCTCCGAAGCAGTAGCCCCTTCCTTTCTGCATCGTGCTGTTTGCCCCTGCCAACGGTGGGGGCAGGTAGCCTACACCCTTTTTCATTGTTCTGCCAAATGAAAAATCTTTGCTCTTTTCTACTGCTTTTTTTGCTTGCCTGTGTACAATCCAGCGTGGCCTGCGCACAGGCTCCACCCAGTGGGTTTACTTCTACGGTAGTTTCCAGTCAATGGAATGAGGCTGTTGGGTTGACGTTTAATGCCTCTGGCACACACATGTTTGTGTGGGAGCGAGGTGGCAAGGTCTGGGTGGTGTACAATGGACAACGCACGCTGCTGCTGGATATCAGTGAAGAAGTAGGTGCCTGGAACGACCATGGGCTGCTGGGCTTTGCACTACACCCACAGTTTGAAACCAACGGGTATATCTACCTTTTTTATCTGGTTGACCGGCACTATCTTCTGAATTTCGGTACGGCGGCCTATAGCCCTACTGCCAACGATTATTTCAGCGCAAGCATCAGCCGCCTCACCCGCTACACGGCCACCCGCGCAGGAAACCAGTACAGCGTAAGTGCCGCGAGCCGGAAGATTCTGCTGGGCGCCACTAAATCGACGGGGGTGATATGCCTGGAGCGTAGCCACAGCGCGGGCAGTCTGGTTTTCGGGTCCGATGGGACGCTGCTGGCCTCGGTCGGCGACGGCGCCCACGGCTCCGACAACGACTACGGAAGCAACCCCAACACCTACTACGCCCAAGCTCTGGCAGATGGGATGATGACCAGCAAAGACAACGTCGGGGCCTTCCGGGCCCAGGCAGTAGACTGCCTGAACGGTAAGATTCTGCGCCTCGATCCGGAAACCGGGGCCGGTGTGCCCAGCAACCCGTTCTATGTGGCTTCCAATCCGCAGGCAGCGCGGTCTAAGGTGTGGGCTTTGGGTTTCCGGAACCCATTTCGGATGACGCGAAAACCCGGTACCGGTAGCACCAATCCTGCTGATGGCAACCCGGGAACCCTGTACGTTGGCAATGTGGGCTATTTCACGTGGGAAGAAGTGGAAGTAGTGAGCCGGGCCGGGCAAAATATGGGCTGGCCACTGTATGAAGGGCTGGAGGCCAATACCACGTACCAGGGGCCTAGCCAGTATAACTTCTACGCGCCCAATCCGCAGTTTGGCATCAACGGCTGTACCCAGGAATATTTTTATTTCAAGAATCTGATAAATCAGGCTACGCCCAGCGGCACCGCCACCTTCCCCAATCCCTGCGCTTCCGGCCAAACCATTCCGGCGTCGATACCCACGTTCGTGCATACGCGCCCGCTCATCGACTGGCACCATGGTACTGGTCCTTCCCGAACCGGAATCTTCACGGGCAATACCGCAGGCACTATCAATATCGGAGCGGCTGGTTCCCCGGTTTCGGGGCCGCAGTTTGGGGGGAGTGCCAGCGTGGGCGGTGTGTTCTACCCGTACAACGACTTCCCGGCCGGCTATCAGAATACCTATTTCTTTGGTGACTACTCTGGGGGCTGGATCCGCAACATGACCGTAAGCAGCGCCAATACGCCGTCTGCCGTGCGGGACTTTATTACGGATGGAGCAGTTGCAGTGAGCTTGGCGGTGCATCCTACCCAGCCTGGGCTGTACTACATCAATTTTCCTTCTGAAATTGTGCATGTCACCTACACCACGGTCAACCAAGTGCCGGTAGCAACAGCCAGTTCCAACAAGCAGTTTGGCCCCAGTCCATTGGCCGTGCAGTTTACGGGCAGCACCTCCACTGACCCTGAAGGCCAGCCCCTGACCTACTTGTGGGACTTTGGGGACGGAGCCAGCAGCACGTCTGCCAATCCGGCGCACACGTTCACCACGTCCACCACGGCCCCTGCCGCCTATACAGTTCGGCTCACCGTAACGGATCCGCAGGGTGCTTCCGGCCAGACCACTCTGCTGATTTCGGCTAATAACACGCCTCCTCAGGTCACGATTACCAGTCCAGCACCCAATACCCTGTATTCGATAGCCACGCAAACCACGTTCGTGCTACGTGCCACGGTAACTGATCAGCAGCACGGTCCGGGGCAGTTGAGCTACCAGTGGCAGTGCTTCTTGCATCACGCCGACCACCAGCACCCCGAGCCCATCCAGACCACCACCGAGGGCAGCCTGACGACTACACCCGTGGGCTGCGGCGCCGAAACCTACTACTACCGCGTGGTGCTGACCGTAACGGACGCGGCCGGACTGGCTACCACCCAAGAAATGCGCCTGAACCCCGACTGCAGCACGGCGCCAAGCCTCACGTTTTACCGCGCTATCAACGTGGGCGGAGCGGCTTTAAGCTTGGATGGCAATGCCTGGGAGGCGGGCACTGCGGCCAACTTCACTGCCAATGGCTACATCTTCTCCGACAATACCGTGCCCTTGGTGCCGGCCACTGATGCGCCGCGCGCGGGCATGATTCGCAGCTCGGCCTACAACCCAAGCGGCCTGACAGCGACAATGAGCGGCATACCAGCGGGCCAGTACCGGGTGTGGGCCTACGTCTGGGAAGATAATAATGCCGAAACCTACTCGCTGGCTCTGAACGGGCAAACGGTGCAGACCAATTTTAATAGCGGTACGGCCGGCACCTGGAGCCTGCTCGGACCCTATGATGTAACGGTGGCCAGCGGCACGCTGGCCCTCACCAGCACCGGCGGCACAATGAATTTGTCGGGGCTGGAACTATGGCGCATAGGCGGCACCGCGCCCACCAACCAGGTGCCGGTGGCCAATGCCGGGCCGGATGTGACACTAACGCTACCCGTAAGCAGCACGCCGCTGCTGGGAGCGGGCACTGATGTCGATGGTACCATCAGCAGTTACGCCTGGAGCCAGGTGAGTGGCCCGAATACGGCAACGTTTTCTTCCCTGACGGCAGCCCAGCCCACGGTGAGTGGCTTGGTGGCCGGTAGCTATGTGTTCAGCCTCATAGTCAAGGATAACGCCAGCGCCAGTAGTGCCGCCGACCAAGTAACAGTGCTGGTTAACTCAGCTACGGGCGGTGGTACCTATGTTTTCTACCGGGCCATTGATGTAGGCGGAGCTGCCTTAAGTCTGGACGGTAATGCCTGGGAGGCAGGCACGGCAACTGGCTTTACTACCAATGGCCTGACGTTTTCGACCACGGCCGTGCCGTTGGTGCCCGCTACCGATGCCCCGCGCACCAGCATGATTCGTAGCTCCGCCTGGAAAGTGACGGGCTTAAGTGCGACGTTGAGCGGTGTGCCGGCAGGGAAGTACCGGATATGGCTGTATGTATGGGAAGACAACTATCCGGAAGTTTTCTCATTGGCCCTGAATGGGCAAACGGTGCAGAGCAACTACAACAGCGGCACGGCTGGCAAATGGTCTAAACTGGGCCCCTACGATGTGACGCTGACCACCGCTGGGCCGCTTGCTTTAACCAGCACGGGCGGCACTATCAACCTCTCCGGCTTCGAGGTCTGGCGTCTGAATGGCACTGCGCCCACCAACCAAGTGCCGGTAGCCAATGCCGGGCCGGACGTAGCGCTGACGCTGCCCGTAAGCAGCACGCCGCTGCAGGGAGCGGGCACTGATGCCGATGGCACCATCAGCAGCTACGACTGGAGTCAGGTAAGTGGCCCGAATACGGCGCTCTTCTCTTCCACGAGCGTGGCGCAGCCCACGGTGAGTGGCCTGGTGGCCGGCAGCTACGTGTTCAGCCTTAGTGTGCAAGATAACACCGGAGCCAGCAGCGCCGCTGACCAGGTAACAGTGGTGGTCAACCCGGCCACCGGCACGCCCGTCTATACATTCTACCGGGCTATCAACGTGGGAGGGACAGCCTTGAACTTGGACGGTAATGCCTGGGAGGCCGGCACGGCAACTGGCTTTTCTACTAACGGCCTGACGTTTTCGACCACGGCCGTGCCGCTGGTGCCCGCTACCGATGCCCCGCGCACCAGCATGATTCGTAGCTCCGCTTACAGCCTGAGCAGCCTGACGGCCACGCTCAGTGCCGTGCCGGCGGGCCAGTACCGGGTGTGGGTGTATGTCTGGGAGGACAATTATCCGCAAATCGTGTCGCTGGCCCTGAACGGGCAAACGGTACAGAGCAACTACAACACCGGGTCGGCGGGGGTGTGGGCCAAGCTGGGCCCCTACGACGTGACGCTGACTACGACCGGTACGCTGCAACTGGTTGGCAGCGGCGGCAACCTGAATCTGTCGGGAATAGAAGTGTGGCGTCGGACCACGACGGCTGCCCGCACGACGGCCTCTTCTTCTTCTGCCACTCTCACCCTGCCCTTGCCCAGTGCGGTATATCCAAATCCGTCTCCCGCCGGGCGCTATACGCTGGAACTGCCCACCGAAATGGGGGCTACAGTTCAGTATGTGCTGCTCTCACCGGTAGGCCGCGAGATGATGCGAGGCGAAACCCGAATGGCACCGGGCAGCCGGCAGATGGAGCTGGACTTTTCCTCGCTGATTTTTGAGCCGGGCATGTACTATCTGCGCCTCACAACTGGTGCCGGGCGTCCGCTGCAGTACACGTTGCTTCGTTAGCGGCTGGCCTTGCTGGTAAAGGTCTGGCGTATGCTGGCGGTATAGGAGCATTCTTACGCATCTGGTAGGAAGAGTAAAGTAAAAACGGTGCGCAGTCGTCTATACACTCCGTAACACGGCATGTCCATTTCAATGAAAACTCCTTCCCGCTTCAACGGCAAAAAATACCTGAACACCATCCCGACCAGCATGGGCTTCAACTATGGGCTGTTGCTGCGCCGGTGGCTGACTGGCGAAGAGGAACGTGAGCCTCGCCGCCCACTGGGCCCTTTCCGCGCCGATGCGGCTGCGCTGGCTGAGGTAGTGCCCCCAGATGCGCTGCGCGTTACGTGGTTCGGTCATTCCAGCACCCTCATTGAAATAGACGGCAAACGGTTCCTGACCGACCCGGTGTGGCGGCTGCGGGCCTCACCAGTGGCGCTGGGCCCCAAACGCTTCTTCGCGCCGCCGCTGCCGCTGGCTGAACTGCCGAAGCTCGATGGCGTCATTCTCTCCCACGACCATTACGACCACCTAGATAAGGATGCCATCCAGGCACTAGGGCGGACGGGAGTGCCATTTTTCTGCCCGTTGGGTGTAGGCGGACACCTGCGCCGCTGGGGTGTGCCCGCCAGCCAGATAACAGAGCTGGATTGGTGGCAGGAAGTACGGGTAGGAGAGACGCATACCCTGGCAGCCACACCTGCCCGCCACTTCACCGGCCGCCGCCTCACCCGCGACAATACGCTCTGGGCTTCCTGGTGCATTCTGGGGCCTCAGCACCGCGCTTTCTTCGGCGGCGACTCCGGTCCGTTTGAGTCCGGCTTCCGCGAAATAGGCGAAGCCTACGGGCCTTTCGATCTGGTGATGCTGGAAATAGGCGCTTCGGATGAGCAGTGGGCCGACATCCACATGGGCCCCGACCATGCGCTGGCGGCACACCGTGCCTTATGCGGCGGCGCACTACTGCCGTTGCATTGGGCTACCTTCAATCTGGCTTTTCATAGCTGGCACCAGCCCGCCGACCGCCTGGTAGAGGCTGCCGGAACAGACGTGACACTATTGCTGCCCGCTCCCGGCCAGCGGATAGAAGTCAGTGCCGGCCCGTTGGCAGATTTCTGGTGGCACCCCTATCTAAGCACTCCAGCCCTGGTTCAGCCAGCCTAATATCCCAAAACCGGTAGAGCAGAGCAACGGTAGCTGTTTGCTGCGCCTTACCCCAACCAAAAAGCCGGCCTCACGCGGAGCCGGCTTTTTGGTTGAATACATACGAGTAAGTACAAAATAGCCTACTTGCCGGTAGCGGCTGAGTTCGAATCCAGAATCTTGAACAGCTCGTTGAGCTTGGGCGTCAGGATGATTTCGGTGCGGCGGTTCAGGGCCTTGTTGGCCGGCGAGTCGTTCTGGGCCACGGGCACATACTGCGAGCGTCCCGACGCTGTAACTCGGTCTGGCTGCACGCCACCCGTAGTGAGCAAACGCGCAATTTCAGTGGCACGCAGCACGCTCAGGTCCCAGTTGTCCTGCATGGCTGCGGTAGGGCGGCTGAAAGCTACATTATCGGTGTGGCCTTCTACCACCACATTCACGTCGGGCTGCGTTTTGAGCACCGTAGCCAGCTGCTTGAGGGCCTCCTGGCCTTTAGGGTCTACTTTGGTAGAACCCGTCTTGAACAGCAGCTGCTCCGAAAGGGAGACGTACACTTTGCCATCTTTCATTTTCACCTGCAAATCGGTGCCCTGGAAGCCGCGCAGGGCGTTAGCCACGCTGGCTCGGAGGTCGTTTACGGCTTTGTCTTTTTCAGCCAGCGCCTTTTCCAGCTCCGCAAGGCGTGCTTCGCGGGTTTTCAGGTCGGCGTTCAGCTTGTCGATATCGGCGCGGCTCTTGCGCAGGCCGGCATCCAGCTGGCCCAGCTCGGCTTCGCGGCGGGCCAGGTCCTGTGCTACTTTGTTGTAGTCCGATGACTTGTTAGCCAGCTCCCGGTCCGAGTTCTTGAGCAGCTTATCATAGGAGTCGGTGAGCTGGGTGTAGAGCTGGCGGGTGCGGCGCAGAGCGTTGCCGGTCTGGGTCGAGTCGTCGGTGAGACGGCGGTTCTGCAGGCGCATTTCGGTCAGCTCGTCGGTCGTTTTCCGCAGCTCCGCTACGGCTGTGCGCTGCTGGCGCTCGGCTTCCGCCTTGCCCTGCTCCGTAGAGGCCTGACGGGCTTTCAAGTCGTCGTACTTTTTGGAGGCCACGCAGCCGGGCAGCACCAGTGCCGCTGCCATAGCCAGCGTAAGTAAGTTGGAAGCAGGTTTTTTCACGAAGCAGAGGTTGAAAGAAGAAGAACGGGCTACCGGGCCAACTGCCCGTCATATCCCGCGGCAAGGTACTCAGCAGCCGGCCCATGTTGCAATGCCAGCCCAGAAAGCAACCGAAATTCAGCCTATATTTGGCCCGCCAATTCCGCTGGCTTCGTATTGCTCACGCCCACTAGTCACGTTCCCAATGGCCTCCATCACTGCCTCCCTCAGCGCCGAAACTGAAGCGCTGCTCCAGCACGAATGCAAAACCATTAGCAAGGATCTGATTCACCGGCCCGGCCCCGATTTTCTGGACCGCTGCTTTGTGCCTTCCAGCCGCACGCCGCAGGTAATCCGGAGCTTGGGCCAGCTCTACAACCACGGCCGCCTAGCCGGCACCGGCTACATGAGCATCCTGCCCGTCGATCAGGGCATCGAGCACACCGCTGGCGCCTCGTTCGGCCCCAACCCGATGTACTTTGACCCCGAAAACATCATCAAGCTGGCTGTGGAAGGCGGCTGCAACGCCGTAGCCACTACGTTCGGCACCTTCGGGACGGTGGCCCGCAAATACGCCCACAAGATTCCGTTTCTGGTCAAAATCAATCATAACGAGCTGCTAACCTACCCCAATAAGTTCGACCAAATTCTGTTCGGATCGGTGGAAGAGGCTTGGAACCTGGGCGCAACGGCCGTAGGCGCCACCATCTATTTCGGCTCCGAAGAATCAAACCGCCAGATTGTGGAAGTGGCGCACGCCTTTGAGCGCGCCCACGAACTGGGCATGGCCACGGTGCTGTGGTGCTACGCCCGCAACAACGCCTTCAAAACCGCCGACAAAGACTACCATGTGGCAGCCGACATAACGGGCCAAGCCAATCATCTTGGCGTCACGATTCAAGCGGATATCATCAAACAAAAGCTGCCCGAAAACAACGGTGGCTTCAGCACAATCAACTTCGGCAAGACGCATAAGGCCATGTACGAAACCCTGTCGTCGGATAACCCCATCGACCTGACTCGTTACCAGGTAGCCAACTGCTACATGGGGCGCATTGGTCTGATCAACTCCGGCGGCGAAAGCAAAGGCGCCACCGACCGGGACGAAGCCATCCGGACGGCCATCATCAACAAGCGTGCTGGCGGACAAGGCCTAATTTCGGGCCGCAAAGCCTTTCAGCGCCCCTTTGCCGAAGGGGTAGAACTGCTCAATGCCATTCAGGACGTATACCTGGACGACGCTATTACGTTGGCGTAATTTCAACAAGGGAGGAAGAATGAGGAGCAGAGCATTTGTTGCAGCTCCTTGTTCGCTGCCGGCGCTTCATGCTGGCTATTACTTCCCTGTTCTTCCTTCTCAATTCCTAATACAGTAAGAATGTCTTGGTTTAAGCGCGTAGAAAAAGGCATCGTCACGCCGACAGAGCAGAAGAAAGAGACGCCCGATGGGCTCTGGTATAAGTGTCCCGAGTGCAAAACCGTGGCTACCATGGCGGAGCATAAGCGCCTGCTCTTTACCTGCGGCAACTGCAACCACCACGACCGGATTGACGCAGCCGACTACTTCGAAATCCTGTTCGATGGGGGCAAATTCACGGAGCTGGACACCAACATGCACTCCGGCGACCCGCTGCACTTTGTGGATACCAAAGCGTATCCGCAGCGCCTCATTGCCACTGAGAAAAACACCGGCCTGCGCGATGCTGTGCGCACCGCCCACGGCCTCTCCAACGGCCAGGGCCTGGTAGTAGCCGCCATGGACTTCCGCTTTATCGGGGGCTCCATGGGCTCAGTGGTAGGCGAGAAGATTGCCCGCGCCATTGATTTTGCCCGTCAGCAGCGCCTGCCTTTCCTCATGATTTCGCGCTCCGGCGGCGCCCGCATGATGGAAGCTGGCTTCTCGCTGATGCAGATGGCCAAAACGTCGGCGAAGCTGGCCCTGCTTTCGGAGGCTGGTATTCCGTATGTTTCCCTGCTCACCGACCCGACGACGGGTGGCGTTACGGCTTCCTTCGCCATGCTCGGCGACTTTAATATTGCCGAGCCGGGCGCGCTCATCGGCTTTGCCGGGCCCCGCGTTATCAAGGAAACCATCGGCAAAGACTTGCCCAAAGGCTTCCAGAGCGCCGAATTTGTTTTGGAGCACGGCTTCCTCGATTTCATCGTGGACCGCAAGCAACTCAAGCAGCAGCTCAGTGACTTACTGGGCATGCTGCAGCCAACGGACGTTGCGGCTAGCACGCCGACCGCTAAAATTGCCCAGCGCGCTCTGTAGTTCGGCACACTTGTTGAAAATGCGTACTGCATGCAGGTTTGCTGCATGTTGTCGCTGGTCGAGTAAATGGCTGCTCCGCTTTGAATTTCAGACCGGTATAGTATAAAAACTATATTTGGCGAACATTTCAAGTCGAATAGTAGTAAAGCACGACCAGCATCCCGCAAAATCTCTCACTCCCAAAACTCAATTCGATGAAAACTCCAAAGTCTCTTCTTTCCCTGTTTATGGCGCTGACGCTGCTGCTCGGCTCGTGCGCCACGTCGCGTAACCCCAACATTCCGGACGCACCAACCGGCAACGGTACTGGCCCGCGTAAAACCGGCATGAGCAGCACCGCCAAGGGTGGCCTGATTGGTGCCGGTGGTGGCGCAGTAGTAGGTGGTGTACTGGGCCGCGTGATTGGCGGTAAGAACGGCACGGCTGCCGGCGCTATTATTGGTGCTGCAGTAGGTGGTACGGGTGGTGCCCTCATCGGCCGCAAGATGGACAAGCAGGCCGAAGAGCTGCAGCGTGACATGCAGAACGCCAAAGTGGAGCGTGTAGGCGAAGGCATCAAAATTACCTTCGACTCGGGCATCCTGTTCGATACCAACAAGAGCGACCTGCGTGCTGCTTCGATGACCGAAATCCAGAAGATGGCGGAAGTACTGAAGAAGTACCCCGACACGAACGTACTGGTAGAAGGCCACACTGATGCCAGTGGCTCGGATGCTATCAACAACCCCCTCTCGGAGCGTCGGGCCCAGGCTGTAGCCAACTACACTGTAAGCCAGGGCGTAGATGCTTCCCGCATCACGACCAATGGGTACGGCTCGTCGCAGCCGATTGCTGACAACACCACGGAAGCTGGCAAGCAGGCTAACCGCCGCGTAGAAATTGCCATCTATGCCAACGAAAAAATGAAGAAAGCTGCCGAAGCCGGCAAGTTGTAATCTTCGCTGCACCAAAAAAAAGACCGCACGAGTAGTGCGGTCTTTTTTTTGTAGGTTGATACAAAGCTACACAGTCCAGCATCACGCAAAAAAAAAGTTTTTCCAGCAGCATCCTTACAGGTAAAACTCAGTTCGTCAGTTCTTTTTGCAGCGCTGGCACGGGCATGAAATCTTCTTTTCAGGGCCGTAAACGCTCTTTTCAACAATTTTCAGCAGCTTGTATCGTTTTTGGCAAGGTGGTTGCAAATTGCCCTACTATAGAATGGGTATTGTCTTTTCTGGAAGTTAAACCAGCCGGCATAGCGCTACCTACCACTTGTTCTTTTTCACCAACTCCGAAACTCCTCAACCTTTTTCACACATGAAAAACCTACGTTCCCTTTTCGCATTGATGATGGCTGTGCTGCTGTTTGGCACCAGCACGTTGCAGGCCCAAGATGCTGGCACGACGACCACCAAGAAGCCTTGGAGCAAAACCGCTAAAGGCGCCGTAATCGGTGGTTTGGGTGGTGCCGCTGGTGGTGCAGTATTGGGCCGCGTAATCGGCGGTAAGTCAGGCACGGCAAAAGGTGCCATCATTGGGGCTGCCGTGGGTGGTGCCGGTGGTGCCCTCATTGGCCGCCGCATGGACAAGCAGGCTGCTGAGCTGAAGAAAGAAATGGCTGGCGCCAAAGTGGAGCGTGTGGGCGAAGGCATCAAAATCACCTTCGACTCAGGCTTGCTGTTTGCCAAGAACTCGGCTGCTCTGACCTCTGCGGCACAAGCTAATATCCAGGATCTGGCGAAGACGCTCGTGAAGTACGGTGACACCAACGTTATTGTAGAAGGCCACACTGACACTAGCGGCTCGGATGCCATCAACGACCCACTTTCGCAGCGCCGGGCCCAGGCTGTAGCTAACTACGCGCAGCAGCAAGGTGTAGACGCCTCGCGTTTCACGGTGACGGGCTACGGCTCACGCCAGCCAATTGCTGACAACTCGACTGAAGCTGGCCGCGTGGCTAACCGCCGTGTAGAAGTTGCCATTTTCGCCAACGAGAAACTGAAGAAGGCTGCCGAGAAAGGCACTATCTAACCTACTTGCTGCCTAGGCAGCTACCTACTGCAAAACGGCGGTGCCTTTCGGTGCCGCCGTTTTTGCGTTTTGTTACAAGCGCAGCATGCCAAGTATTAGGCTTCAAATCGGCTTGAGCGTAACCTCGGGTTGAAACGGGCGGTACAAGCACACATGGCTACACCTGCTACCTATACCTCTCCCCCAGCCGAAAAAACCTGGCAGGACCATTTGCTGCTGAATGCGTTTTACCCACCTCTGTCGCAGGATACGGTGCGCCGCTCACCCATGCGGGAGTTGATTTCTACGGTTCTCTCGCACCGTACCACGCACGCCGACGAGGAACTGGCCTACGACCGGATGCTGGAAGCTTTCGGTGACTGGGCCGGGGTAATGGAAGCCCCCACGGCCGAACTGGCACATGCCATCCGGACCACGCGCTGGCCCGACACCCAGGCGCCGCGTATTCAGGAGATTCTGCGCCGCATTTGGGCCGAACGGGGCGAGTTTACGCTAGATTTTCTGGAAGACTGGACTACCGAGCGTGGCATGCAGTGGCTGAACGATATGCCGGGAATTGGGCTGAAAACGGCTTCGTTGGTACTACTATTCAACTTTCGCAAGCCAGTGCTGCCCATTGATACGCACGTGCACCGCATTGCGCAGCGCGTGGGCATGATCGGGCCAAAAGCCTCCGCCGATAAAGCCCATCAGGTGCTGCTGGAGCAGCTGCCCAAAGACTCGTTGGTCCTGCTCAACTTTCACAAGCACAACTACTGGCACGGGCAGCGCGTGTGCCTTTATGCAAAGCCCGACTGCCCCAAGTGCCCGCTGAAGGTCTTCTGCAACTACTATTTGGAGTACTATGGCCCCGCTACTCCCGAAGCCATAGCTGCTACCCCTGCCAAGTGGGATACGGTTTGGGGGGCATTGCCGCACTGATGAGTTGCTAGGGTAGGCGCTGGATGCGTACCCGCAGTGTGTCTACCAGCGGATGCAGAGCGTCCGGGATATTATTTTTCTGCGTGTCAATCAGCCAGAAACGGCGGGTGCCGTTGTCGAAAAGGGACACATAGTAGCCACCACCATCGGCCGCATCAGGGGTGCCAATGGTGCCATCAGGTTGCTGGAGCAACTGTGCCGGAATGAGCTGTGGCAAGTCGCGCACCTGGGCGTAGTAGCTGGCTGCCAGCGGAATATACTGGCCGGTATATGCCTGTGCTAAATGGGGGTATCGGTCGGCCGTATCCTCTTCCAGAGTGCCTGCATCGGTATTCAGCCGATAGATTTCAATGCACCGCTCACCGGCGCAGAATCCGTAGAACTGCCCGAATACCAGTTCGCTGGTTTCGTGAGAAGCACTATCCGCATCTTTCTTGCAGGATGTCGCGAGTGAAATGGTCAGCAGACCAGCCAACAAAAGCAAAAGAGAGGGACGCATAGGATTGCAATGGCGTAAGGGTGTCAAGTAGAAGAGTGACCTGAAATGGCAGAGGTTGCAAGCATTTTCAGGGTTTTGCGGTTGTAGCACCTGCGGCTTGTATCCGCACTGTACCTTTACTCTCACTATGCGCCTTGTTCGTCATCCGGTTCTGTGCAATTACTACGTCACCTACCGGTGCAATGCGCGCTGCTCGTTCTGCGACATCTGGGAGAAACCCTCGCCTTATATTCAGCTGGAAGATGTGGAGCGCAACCTGCGCGACCTGAAGCGGCTGGGGGTATCGGTGGTAGACTTTACGGGCGGTGAGCCGCTGCTGCACCGTCAGATTCACGAGTTTGTGGGTTTGGCGCACAGCATGGGCTTCATCACGACGCTCACCACCAACTGCCTGCTCTACCCCAAATACGCTGAAAAACTGCGTGGCAAGGTGGATATGCTGCATTTTTCGCTGGACGCGTCCGAAAAGGAGGTCCATGATAAAGGCCGCGGGGTGGCGTGCTACGATTTTGTGCTGGAAAGCATCCGAGTGGCAAGAGAAATAGGTGAGCGGCCGGATATCCTATTCACCGTATTTCGCGAGAATCTGAAGGATCTGGAAGCCGTGTACCACGACATCACGCAGCCGAACGGACTGGTGCTGATTCTGAATCCGGCGTTTGAGTACAACACGGTGGAAACTGGCGAGCAGCTGACAGCCGAAGAACTAGATTACCTATCGGCTTTCGGCAAGCGCAAAGGCGTGTATCTCAACGAAGCCTTTATTCAGTTGCGGCGCGACGGCGGCAACCACGTAGCCGCACCGGTGTGCCGGGCAGCTAGCACCACGCTGGTTATTTCGCCCAGCAACGAGCTGGTGCTGCCCTGCTACCATCTTGGAGAGCGGAAGTTTCCTATCGAAGGCAATCTGTACGATCTGTATAACTCCGGGCCAGTGCAGCAGCTGGCTGCTCTGGAAGGGCGCCTGCCACAGTGCGAAGGCTGCACCATCAATTGCTATATGCAGCCCAGCTTCGCCGTCGAAACCAGCAAGTATTTCTGGCAAGCACTGCCCAGCACCCTCAAATACAACTGGGACAAAGGCACCTGGAAACGAATGCTCGTACGATAAGGTGATGGGGTTGGGGCGGTGCTTGCGCTGCAGCCTCATCCAATACGTTAATTCATCAGTTTACCGTTTTTGCTATGCCCGCTCTCATTCTGCCTGTTCAGGGCAAACACCCCCAACTCGGTCCTGACTGCTACGTGGCCGACAATGCTACCATCATAGGTGACGTGACGCTGGGTGCACAGTGTACCGTGTGGTTTAATGCCGTAATCCGTGGCGACGTGAACAGCATCCGCATCGGTGCTAAAACCAACGTTCAGGACGGAGCCGTGCTGCACTGCACCTATCAGAAGGCGGCTACTACTATTGGAGCAGGCGTTAGCATCGGGCACAAGGCTATTGTACACGGCTGCACCGTGGAGGACAACGTGCTGATAGGAATGGGCGCTATTGTGATGGACCACGCCGTGGTAGGAGAGGGTTGCATTGTGGCGGCCGGAGCAGTAGTGCTGGAAAACACGCAGTGTGAGCCGGGCTACCTTTATGCCGGCATACCGGCTCGCAAAGTCAAGCTCGTGACGGAAGAGCAGCGCCAGAATATGCTGCGCACAGCCGACAACTACGTGCTATATGCCAGTTGGCTAAAATAGGAGTGGAGTAGCCAGCAGCAGTAACGACAGCGGCCCCACCTGTGAAGGCGGGGCCGCTGTCGTTACTGCTGCTTGAATCAGATATTCTGCATGCCTTCATCTTCCAACTCTTCCTGCTCCATCTCCCGCGTAACGTTGAGCTGCACCAACTCTACGGTCCGGCGGGAGCGTTTCAGCACCCGGAACTCATAGTTGTCGAGTACGGCTACGTCGCCTACTTCCGGAATATTGCCGTAAATCACGTTCAGCAGGCCGCCCACCGTTTCGTAGTCTTCGCCTTCGGGCAGCGGAAACGGCAGGTACTCGTTGGCGTCGGAAATAGAGGTAGAAGTATTGACGCGAAACTCGTTAGAGGAAATCTTCTCCACCACGGGCACTTCGTTGTCATACTCGTCCTGGATTTCACCTACTAGCTCCTCGATAATGTCCTCGATGGTAACGATACCCGAGACACCACCAAATTCGTCGCTGACGATGGCCATGTGCATGTGCTTGCGCTGAAACTGGCGCAGCAGCCGGTTAATCTTCTTGGTTTCCGGTACGAAATAGGCCGGGCGCATGATTTTGGCCAGTTCGATGGGCTCGTTCCGACGAATGATCTGTAGCAGATCCTTCACGTAGAGCACACCCACAATATTGTCAATATTGCCTTCGAATACCGGAATACGTGAGTACCCTTCATTATACACCATTTCCAGAATGCCATCCTGGGGGGTGTTCACATCAATGGCCGCCAGCTTGGTGCGCGGTACCATAATCTGCTTCACCATCCGGTCGTTGAACTCGAACACGTTTTCAAGCAACTCGTGCTCCGACTCCTGTATTTCGCCGCTCTGCTTGCTTTGGTCCAGCAGCAGGCGCAGCTCTTCGGAAGTATGAACCTCGGAGCCGTGCGTGGCACTGCCACCGAACAGGCCAGCAACCATGTTCGACAGCCGGTCGAGGACCCAGATGAGCGGAAAGGTGAGGAAAGCAAAGGCCCGCAGCGGAATGGCAATGGCCATGGAAGTAGTTTCCGGCTTCTGAATGGCTAGTACCTTGGGCGCCTGCTCACCTAGCACAATGTGCATAATGGTGATGAGCGTGAAGGAAGTAGCAATGGCAATCTGGTGAACTGCGGTAGGCGTGAGCGTCAGGCCCAGTTGGTCGATGATAGCCAGTACGACGGCCGCCACTACACTTTCGCCTACCCAACCCAAGGCCAGGGAGGCTACTGTAATACCCAGTTGGGTGGCCGAGAGGTAATAATTGAGGTCGTGCAGCATGCTCTGCACTAGCTTGGCCAGCCGGTTGCCGCTCTGGGCCTTGATGTCGATTTGAGACGGGCGGACTTTAACGAAGGCAAATTCTGCCGCTACGAAAAATCCGTTCAGCAACACAAGCAGAACGGTAAGGAGTATATTTAAGATCATAGGTTCGGCAACTCGGGCTCACGCGGCCCAGATGCCTTGGTATTGCAAAAGTACGTGATTCTGCGCAAGCGGTTCCGGCGGAGTTTCTGGCTGTGCCATCGGTGAAGAAACCAGTCCACTAAAAAACCGGTAAACTCGCTCCGCTGTTAGCGTTTCTCCCGACCTTTGCCGGGCTTGCAATTGTAGTTGTTTTCTTTCCGCTGATGTTTGTCCGCAAAACCATAGTGCTGTCCTTGCTGCTCGTGTTGCTCACGGCGCTCGGGGCCGTTGCCCAGATTCTCACTCCCACCAAGCTCAGCGTAGCGCTAAGCCGGCCCGCCGCCAAGGTAGGTGAAGAGGTAGACCTTATTGTAAATGCGCGTATTGATGATAAGTGGCACCTCTACGCCACCGACTTCGACCCCGACCTGGGGCCGGTGCCTTTTACTTTCACGTTTGCTAAGAATCCAGCCTACGAGTTGGTCGGCAAGCCCAAATCGGTGGGCTCGCAGAAGCACTTCGATGAAGTATTTAAAGGTGACGTCACGTATTTCGAGAAAACCGGCCAGATAAAGCAGCGGGTACGGGTATTGCAGCCCGGCCCACTTACCATCAAGGCCGAAGTAGAGTACCAGACCTGCACTGATGTGGACGGCCGATGCATTCCCGGTGAGGAAAGCCTGAGCTTCGGACCTATTCAGGTAAGCGGTACTGCTGCCCCGGCGGCTACGCCTGCTACCGGCAAGCCTACCAAGCCAGAGGCACCTGATGGAGCTTCTATTGCGCCTGTAGTACCTGGCGTAGCAGCTGTTTCTGCAGCAGACAGTCCGGCTACTGCCGCCGTAGTTTCCCCCTCCGCCCCTCCAGATTCGGTGGTCCCTGCTGCCGGTATGGCCACGGTGCCAGCTGAGAAGGCAGCTGCCGCCGCACCCGACAATGGCACGGTAGATCCTGCGAAAGAAGGGCTCTGGGGGTTTGCTTTCGGAGCTTTTTTGTTTGGACTGGGTGCTCTGATTACTCCTTGCGTATTCCCATTGATTCCGATGACCGTTTCGTTTTTTACGAGTGGTTCCGACAGCCGGCAGCGTGGTATCCTGAAAGCTGTGGTCTATGGTCTGTCTATCATCTTCATCTATGTGGTGGTTGGCCTGCTGGTAACCGTGCTACTCGGCGCCGACGGGCTCAACCTCATCAGCACGCACTGGCTGCCCAACCTGATTTTCTTTGCCGTATTCGTTGTATTTGGCCTGTCGTTTCTGGGGCTGTTTGAGATTACGCTGCCTCACGGCATGGTAAACAAGATTGACGCCCAGGCCGACAAAGGCGGCTGGGGCGGGGTATTTTTCATGGCCCTCACGCTGGTGGTAGTATCGTTTTCGTGCACTGGCCCCATTGTGGCCACCATCCTGACCATGGCCGCGCAAGGGCAGCGTCTCACCCCGGTTATTGGCATGCTGGGTTTCTCGCTGGCGTTTGCCCTGCCCTTCACGCTGTTTGCCATCTTCCCAGCGTGGCTGAAAAGCCTGCCGCGCTCCGGTGGCTGGCTGAATACGGTGAAAGTGGTACTGGGCTTTGTGGAGTTGATGCTGGCGCTCAAATTCCTGAGCATGGCCGACCTCGCGTACCACTGGAACCTGCTGCCGCGCGACATTTATCTGGTTCTGTGGATTGCATTGTCGGGCCTGTTGGGTCTGTATCTGCTGGGCCGCTTCAAACTTTCCCACGACTCCGATTTGCCGCACTTGAGTGTGGGCCGCCTGCTGATGGCCGTACTAGCCTTCAGCTTTATGACGTATTTGGTTCCGGGCCTGTTTGGTGCTCCGCTGCCGCTGCTGGCTGGCTATCTGCCTCCCCAGAGCCGCAACGACTTCTCACTGGCCGAAGGCTCTATGCTGCCTACAGCGGGAGCGGCCTCGTTGCCCAATGCTCAATGCGAGCCTCCACGCTACGGCGAGTTTCTGGAATTGCCACACGGCCTGCAGGGCTACTTCGACCTGGAGCAGGCTCAGCGTTGCGCCCGAGCTCAGCGCAAACCCATCTTTGTCGATTTCACTGGCCACGCCTGCGTGAATTGCCGTAAGATGGAAGCCACCGTGTGGAAGGATCCGCAGGTACTGAAGCGTCTGCGCGAGGACTTTGTGGTGGTGGCCTTGTATGTGGATGATAAGGCTGAGCTGCCGAAAAATGAGTGGTACACCTCGGCATATGACAACAAGCTGAAAACCACGCTGGGTAAGAAAAACGCTGACCTGCAACTCTCCGGCTTCAACGTGAATGCCCAGCCATATTACGTACTCCTGGACCCCAATGCTCCAGCGGATGTGCAACACACGCTTACTACCCCAATTGCGTACGAACCCAATGTGGAGGGTTTTGTGAAGTTTCTGGATAGTGGCTTGGCCCGCTTTAAGGAGCAGAATGCTGCTACTAAGTAGCCCCCGACATAGCAGCTTGTGGCACCTATCAATAAAGCCCGCTCCCAGTTATTGCTGGGAGCGGGCTTTGCTTTTTTAGTAGAATAAGTCCCGGGGAGTGTAGTATCAACGCATCCTTTACGAAGGAATTCGCAAAGGATACGTTCCGTCTCAGAGAAAGAGAACCGGCGCAAATAGCGTAGCCAAGCTGAACAGGCGGGGCCGAGGGACGCAAAACCGGGCATTTGCGGAATTTATCTTAAATCCACGGTTTGTTTGAAATATAGGTAGGCTGCACGGGCTTATTTTCCGTTCTTTGCAGCCACAGGAAGCGAAAATCAGCCTTTCTGGAGCAAGTACGAATGACAGCAGGCTTGAGCCCTATGGACAAAAAAAAGGCGGCACCCACCCAGATGCCGCCTCTTGAAAAGGAACGCACCCACCCAGATACGTCCCGGTTTTTCCCTCCTCACATAATCCACCCAGTAAGCTGTAGAAGAAGGATTCGAACCTCCACGGTGTGGTTAGCCGGCCGCCGGACCAGTTTTTCCCGAATCACCACCCCCGAGAGAGGAGGGTATGTCTGCCAGTTTCATCACTCTACACTGTTGGTCCACGCCGCTTGCGTTGGATTATGACAAATGTAGTCCTTTGGCTGGAATTGTAAAATTTTAGCAGTGATGCGGCTGAAAATTTACAATGTTTTTAATAAACACACCTTTTGATTTAAATATATATAGTCAAAACACTTCAAAATGGCCAAGAATTACGAACTTGACGACACCGACCGCAAAATCTTGGACCTCCTGATCCAAGACGCCAAGACGCCTTACACTGAAATTGCCCGGAAGGTGCATGTCTCCGGTGGCACGGTACACGTCCGGATGGCACGTCTCGAAGAACTAGGAATCGTGAAAGGTGCCACGCTGAAAATCGATTACCAGAAGCTGGGTTTTGGAGTAAATGCCTTTTTAGGCATCTATCTGCTCAAGAGTTCTGTGTATGCCAGTGTAGCGGAGCAGTTGCGCGCTATTCCTGAGGTGGTTAGCATTCATTTCACTACCGGCGCCTACGGAATTTTTGCGCGCCTCGTATGCCGTGATACGCAACACCTGCGCGACGTGCTACACGACCAGATGCAGCCGATAGAAGGTATTGAGCGCACAGAAACGCTTATTGTACTGGAAGAAACTCTCAACCGGCCTATCCAGCTGCTGTAATCCTGCCTATATCAACGCAAAAGGCCGTTTCCTTCCCTGGGAAACGGCCTCTTGCATATGTGGCGCTTGGCTGAACTACTGCTTCACAGTGGTTTTGGTCGTCTGAACCGATTTGTTTGCCTTATAGCGCATATCGGCGGTGCCGTCCTTTTTTACAGGGCCGGTTACACGGCTTGTCGTTGTTTTGTTCTCTTTGTAGCGTCGGTCCGGCGAACCGTCGGTTTTGGTTTTGATAGCAGTGCGCGTAGTAGTGCCGGCCGTTTTGGTAGTAGAGGTGCTACTGGTCATGGCTGGGTTAGCCACTGTTTTGGTCCGCGTTGAGGAAACCGACGCTTTGCTCGGTGTCTGTTTTGCGGTGGTGGTAGAAGTGGTTTGGGCCAGTGCGGCTGGGGCTAGCAGAGTCAGCAGGAGCAGGTAAGAAAAGAAGCGGTACATAGGGCAGAAAAGTAAGGTGAAAGATGGTCGATGGCGGGCTTTCGAGCCAGCTATAGGAATGTAGCTGGATTTTTCTGAACAATTCGTGAAGAGCTTGGGAGACAGGCAAGTGGGCTGTATATTTCCTGAGCTTACCCACATTATGCCTAGCTCATGAAAGCCTGCTACGTCGTGTTTTTAGGAATGTTACTAGCGCTTCCGCTGGCTGGTGCGGCCCAAAGCATGCCGGCCGTCTACCTCAACAGTAGAGACGAAGCTACCGTACCGGACAGTGCCACGCATTACCGGGTTATCGACCATAAAAACGAGCTGCTTGGAACCTACGCAATGCGTGAATACTCTCTGAATGGAACGTTGCTGCTACGCGGTACGCTGGCCTCCATTGAGCCGGTCGTGCGGACCGGTGTCCTAACCTGGTACCATCCCAACGGACCCAAGGCAGCTCAGGTCCATTATCGCAACGACGAAGCCGATGGGATGTATGTGGCCTGGTACGAAGATGGCCGCGTGAGCCAGCGCGGCGAATACGCCGACGGACAACGGGTGGGAACTTGGATCAGCGTGCACCGCAACGGCCAAAAACGCTCGAAAGGCAGCTATGTAGGTGGTAAGCCAGTGGGTGAGTGGCGCTATTTCTACGATAATGGCCAGCTAAGCGCTATTGAACTCCCTAGCCGGGAGAAGGGGCCAGCTCTGGCATTCTTCAACGAAGACGGCTCCCCGTATGTGAGCAAGCTGCACAAGCGGGAACTGCCGCTGTTTCCGGGCGGCGAGGCTGCCATGCTCAATTATATTGCGCACAACACGGCGTACCCGCGCAATACGCGCCGCAAGGGTATCACCGGCAAGGTGTATGTAAACTATACCGTGGACGAAAAAGGCGAGGTAGGGCAGGTGCGGGTAGTGCAGGGCCTGTCGCCTGAAGCCGACCTGGAGGCTCGGCGGGTGGTAGCTAGCTTGCCTGCATTTCAGCCGGGCCGCGAATACAACGTGCCTACCGCCATGACCTTTACCGTGCCCATCCATTTCTCGCCTAGCTTCTCGCTGTTCAATGGTGTGCGGCCGCCGCAAGTGCCTCCCACGGAAGCTCGCGCCGCCTGCCCCGACGAAATGTATTAGCCTAAGGCTACTCTACCCCTAACGCACTACGCCCCGCCTCTCCCAAGAGAAACGGGGCGTAGTGCGTTATACAGCCTGGGAACAGAGCCCAGTGCTGTATAGAGAGGGATTAGGCAGTTACCTGCGCGTCTAGCTTTTGGGCCAATACGTGCTTCGGCACAGCGCCAACCTGCTTGTCAACTACTTGGCCGTTTTTGAACACGAGCAGCGTAGGAATGCTGCGGATGCCGAATTTGGCCGAGGTCTGCGGGTTGGAGTCTACGTCGACTTTGCCGATAACAGCTTTGCCTTCATATTCGCCGGCCAGCTCCTCAACTACCGGACCCACCATGCGGCACGGGCCGCACCATTCGGCCCAGAAATCCACGAGCACGGGTTTGTCGGAGTTGATGATCTGGTCGAAGTTAGCATCGGTAATTTCGATGGCTTTATGTCCCATGACGGAAGGGGGTTTGTGACGGTGAAAAATGCTTCTTACGAATCTTGGGGCTGCAAGGTAGCAGATTGCGATTCAACAAGACACACGCCAGAAAGTTCACGTCACTTGCTAGCCGGATTG
Organism: Hymenobacter sediminicola; assembly: GCF_014250515.1. Lineage (NCBI taxonomy): Bacteria > Pseudomonadati > Bacteroidota > Cytophagia > Cytophagales > Hymenobacteraceae > Hymenobacter > Hymenobacter sediminicola. Next base: position 1,090,749 of record NZ_CP060202.1, read on the forward strand.
TTTGCTCCGCTCGGCATTCTGCTGGCAATACGCGGCCCGTTACTATCAGTAGGCCAGCATATCGTTTAAAGGCTATTTTTCGGGCTTGTCCAGCACAAAATTCAGGTCGCGGTTGTAATCCTGGGCTCGGTTGCGGAGCTTATAAAAGACGTACAAATTGAAGAAGTGCATGCCGCCCAGAATCAGAATGATGGTGCCGATTTTAATGCTGAGCGTTTCTACACTTTGCTGATAGCTGCCAATAGCATCGGTGCTGCGTAGCGTGAGGGTCGCATAGCCGATATTGATAAGATAAAAACCTGTAATCAGAAGCTTGTTCACGGAATCGGCCAGTGCCTCATTGCCGTGGAAGATGTCGACCAGGAAAGTGCGGCCGTTGGTGAAGAGTGTGCGCGCTACCCATACTGTAAGCAGCACCGTGACGGGCAGATATACTCCGTAAACCAGCAGATAGTAGTTCATGACATTGGGGTTTGGAAGGTGAAAAAAGTAGGTGATGAAGTAAGCAAGTGAATGGTGACAAGTGGTAGGCTACCGCTGTCAGGATAGCCGAGGTAACAGGTCGGTGAGGGCAGCTTCACAGGAGGGGAACTGAAACCGGAAGCCCGCTTCTAGCAGCCGCTGGGGCACCACCTTGCGGCTTTTCAGAATCAGCTCGGTTTCGGTACGCAGCAGGAAGGCCCCAATTTCGAGCAGCCAGCGTGGCTGCGGCAGGTGCCAACGTGGGCGGTAGTGCGCGTCCAGCAACTGCATTAGCGCGGCATTAGGCAGAGGCGTGGGCGCACACAGGTTGAACACGCCTTTCAGCTGCGGCCGCGCTACTAGAAACTCCACGGCCCGGCAGAAATCCTGGATGTGCAGCCAACTCACCCACTGGCAGCCGTTGCCCTGCTGGGTGCTCAGACCCAGCCGCGCCAGGCGGGCCATGACGGGCAGTGCGCCTCCATCGGCACCCAGCACAATGGCTGTGCGGAGCGCCACACGCCGGGTATGGGGCACGTAGGCCAGATTAAACTCAGCTTCCCACTGCTGGGCCACCATTTCGGAGAACGTACGGCCGAGTTGGCCTGTAGCTTCCGTATTGGCGGGCTGCTCATCTTCGGTATGTTGATAGATAGTGGCCGTGGAGGAGTTCAGCCACACAGCCGGCGGGTTGCGGCAGGCAGCTACGGCTTCGGCCAGCACGCGGGTGCTTTCAGTACGGCTGCGGATGATGGCGTATTTGTTGGTGGCGTTGTAGCGGCAGTCGACGGTGCGGCCGGCCAGGTTTATCAGCACCGCGGCACCTTCCAGTTCAGCGGCCCAAGGACCCAACGTGCGGCCGTTCCAGTGCACCGTTCCTGGTTTGGCCGACCGGCCTAAGGTTACTACCTCGTAGCCTAAGTGGGTGAAGTGCCGCGCCAAGTGCTGGCCCAGAAATCCATTACCACCCGCCAGAATTAGTTTGAGCCGTTCCATGTTGCAAAGCAGCTTTGAGCTTTTTGAAGATTATTAATTTCAAACTTTCAATAAAATATGAAAGATTGAAGTAAAAAAATAAGCGCTAGAATCAGCCCGGCCGCATGAGTTTCATGAAGGTGCTCAGGAACCAGTTTTCATCGGCTTTGATAAGCGTAGATGCAGCCCGGTTGGCGAAGTCAGCAAAATTCTGGACGCTGCCAATCATCTGCGTGAAAGCTGCCGTCTCCTCGGGCGTAGAAGTAGATGAAGGCTCTACATGGCTGATTTCACTCAGCACGCGCAGAATAGGCTCCAGTTCGCGCTTACGGCGCTCTTTCAGGATGAGCGTAGCCGTTTTGTGGATGTCCTTCTCAGCCGAGAAAAACTCGCGCCGTTCGCCGGGCCGCAGTTCCTTGCGCACGATACCCCAGTCCATGAGGGCGCGTACGTTGAGGTTCACGTTGCCCCGCGAAATCTGCAACTGCTCCATGATGTCCTCGGTGCTGAGCGCGCCCGGCGACACCAGCAACAGCGCGTGCACCTGCGCCATTGTGCGGCTTACGCCCCAGGCCGAGCCCAGCGTGCCCCAGCCTTCAATGAACTTGCTCTTGGCTTCGTCGAGTTGCATGGCTCAAATGTAGTGGAGTATTTCAAACTTTCAATAAAAATTGAAAGTTTATTTTTGCTGCCTTACCCTCGCTTATTGTTAAGCCGGATTCTGGTGCGAAAATCCTCTATTGCATCGTGCCAACAGTCGACGAAAGTGGCAGAGTCTACACGCGTAAACCTGCGTCCGTGCAACAATAGCGTGTCTTGTGCCGGGTCAGATGACATACGTATAGCAATGGGAGAGATGAAACCCGTGCAACCTTGTTGGAAGGTGATGGAGTCGGCTTTTTTATTAAGGGTGGCGCTTTGTTGGCTGTAGTAGTTGGCCATGTTGAGAGACCGGCCACGTTTATAAATGATCATGTCATCGGGCGGCATATCTCCATCAACTCGCTCAAGGCAACGCCAAGCGCCTCTCAGTCGGGCTTCTGTAAGTCCCTGCTTTTCTTGGCAACCATTCAGAAATAGCATTGTTAAGACCGAAAGTAGTAGGCGGCGCATAGTTTGGTCGATATGATAGAAGCTGGCTGTAACTGATAACGCAGGTGCCGCTACTTAGAGCCACACCTGCGTTAAAACTACATATATGCTCGTTTCTCTCTAAATCAGCTGGCAGGCGTCGATTTCCATTTCGCGCATTTTGCGGATGAACTCCTTGGGCTCGATGCGGTAGCGGCGGGAGTAGGTGTCCACGGCCAGGTGCTCGTGGGGCTCGGCGAACTTGATTTCCAGCTTTTTGGAGCCTGAGCAGCCTTCCACGGCTTCCATAAAACGGTCCATGAAGGGCTCCGTGATGGTGCGCAGATCCAGCTGCACGCGCACGCCGTTGGCGAGCTTCTCGGCCACGTTGAACAGAGGCTCCATGGTCATGATCTTGAACTCGAACTGGTCGGAGTCGCGGAAGCGCTGAGCATACTTGCCGCGGATGAACATGGGTGGCACTTGCTCCTTGTCGTAGTTGCGGGGGTTGATAATGCTGGAAAACTTAGTGTAGTCGTCGCGGAACAAGGCTAGGTTAAGCGACGAGTCGTAGTCTTCCACGTTGAATGACACAAAGGGCTGCCCGGTCTTGGTAGTCTTAAACAGCACGTTGGAAATCAGGCCGGCTACCGTTACGTCGCGGTTTTTGTAATTCTCTATCTTATCGAGCCCGCAGGTGCAGTAGGAGTCGATTTCGAGCTTGAAGTCGTCGAGCGGGTGACCGGAGAGGTAGAAGCCCACAATTTCCTTTTCCCGGCGCAGCTTCTCGGTCGGGCTCCAGGGCTCCAGGTCGTGAATCTTGGGCATCGGAATGGCCATTTCGCCGCCGCCGCCGCCAAACAGGCTCTGCTGAGCCGATTCCTTGGCAGCCTGGTGCTGCTGGCCCACCTTCATGGCCTTTTCAATGAGGTTCTGGTCACCACCTGGTGCTTCCAGAAACTGGCGGCGGTGGTAACGCTCAAACGAATCGAAGGCGCCGGCCTGGGCCATGCTCTCGAAGGTTTTCTTGTTTACGGCCCGCAGGTTCACGCGCCGGGCAAAGTCGAAGATGTCGCCGTAGGGGCCGTTTTTGTCGCGCTCCTGCACGATTTCCTCCACGGCTGCCTCGCCCGAGCCCTTCATAGCGGCCATGCCGAAGCGGATCTGGCCCTGGGCGTTTACGTTGAACTTCAGGATGGATTCGTTCACGTCGGGGCCCAACACAGCCACGCCCTGCTTGCGGGCTTCCTCAATGAAGAAGGTTACCTTCTTGATGTCGCCCATGTTGTTGGTGAGCACGGCGGCCATGTACTCGGCGGGGTAGTGGGCCTTGAGGTAGCCGGTCTGGTAGGCTACCACCGAGTAGGCCGCGGAGTGGGAGCGGTTGAAGCCGTAGGCCGCAAACTTCTCCATCACATCGAACACCTCGTTGGCCTTTTTGGCCTTGATGCCGTGCAGCTTCTCAGCGCCCGCGCAGAACTTCTCCCGCTCCAGGGCCATCTTCTTCATGTCCTTTTTGCCCATGGCCCGGCGCAGCAAATCGGCGCCGCCGAGCGAGTAGCCGGCCAGGATCTGGGCCGTTTGCATGATCTGCTCCTGGTACACCATGATACCCTGCGAGTAGTTCAGAATGGGCTCCAACAGCTCGTGGGGGTAGTCCACCGTCTCGCGGCCGTGCTTGCGGTTGATGAAGTTTGGAATGAACTGCATCGGGCCTGGGCGGTACAGGGCGTTCATGGCAATCAGGTCCTCGATGTTGGTCGGTTTGAGGTCCTTGAGGTACATGCGCATACCCTCGCTCTCGAACTGGAACGTGCCGATGGTGTCGCCGCGCTGGTAGAGTTCGTAGGTTTTCTGGTCGTCAATCGGAATTTCGTCGATGTCGATTTTGACTCCGTGGTTTTTCTCAATCAGGTTGATGGCATCGACGATGATGGTCAGGGTTTTGAGGCCCAGAAAGTCCATTTTGAGCATGCCAGCACTCTCAATCACCTTGCCATCGAACTGCGTGATGAGCAGGTCCGAATCCTTGGAAGTGGAAACGGGGATGTACTTGGTGATGTCGTCGGGGGCAATGATGACGCCGGCGGCGTGGATGCCGGTGTTGCGCACTGAGCCTTCTAACTTCTCGGCCAGGCGCAGAATCTGCCCGCGCAGGTTGTCGGGCGCGTCATCGCGCCGGATCATGTCCAACTCCTGGTTTTCGGCAAAGGCCTTGGCCAGGGTCGTGCCCACCTGCTCCGGTACCATCTTCACCAAGTCGTTGGCCACTGGCAGCGGCAGCTCCATAGCCCGCGAAACGTCCTTAATCGACGATTTGGCGGCCATCGTACCGAAGGTGATAATCTGGGCTACCTGGGTTTTGCCGTACTTATCTACCACATAATCAATGACTCGCTGGCGGTTCACGTCGTCGAAGTCAATGTCGATATCGGGCATCGACACCCGCTCCGGGTTCAGGAAACGCTCGAACAGCAGCGAGTACTTAATCGGGTCAATGTTGGTGATGCCGATGCAGTAGGCCACCGCCGAGCCCGCCGCCGAGCCCCGGCCCGGCCCGATGGCCACGCCATTGTTGCGGCCGTGGTTAATGAAATCCTGCGTGATGAGGAAGTAGCCCGCAAAGCCCATCGTCTCAATCACGCGCAGTTCGTAGTCCAGGCGCTCCTCAATTTCGGGGGTGCGCTCAGAGTAGCGGGCTTTCGGCCCTTCAAACGCTCCTTTGAAGGTGAGGTGGCGCAGGAAAGCATCAGCCGTAGGGTGCTCCGGGGGCAGGGGGAAATTGGGTAGCAGAATATCACGCTGCAGGACTGGCGGCGTAATTTTGTCCACGATTTCGTTCGTGTTGTCCACGCTTTCCGGCACGTCGGCGAACAGCGCGTTCATCTCCGCCTGGTTTTTGAAGTAGAATTGGTCGTTGGCGAAACCGAAGCGGGCCCGGGGCTTGGGGCTTTGGGCCTCCTCGTCGATGCGCTGCAGCTGGCGGCGGATGGTGGCATCCTGGCCGGAAAGGTGGCGCAGGTTGTCGAGGTGGTCGTAGTGAACCTTGTTGTCCTGGGAAATCAGGCGGAAATACTGGGTCTGGAAGTCGCCGACCGGGATGCTGTGCTCCTCGCCAGTATTCACGCAGAGCAGAATATCGTGGGGCGCGAAGTCAGTCTGCTCCACGTAGTGCGAGTCGTTGGTGCAGATGACCTTGACGTTGTACTTGCGGGCCAGGTTCAGCAGCACCTGGTTTACATCTTCCTGGCTTTTGCCGGTGCCGTCGAAGTTCATCAGCCCGTGCCGCTGAATTTCGATGTAGTAGTCGTCCTCGAACACGTCGAGCCACCACTTGAGCAGCTCCTCGGCCTTGGCCTCACTCTGGAACAGGATGGCCTGCGGAATTTCTGCGCCAATGCAGCAGGAGGTGGCAATCAGGCCCTTGTGGTACTTGAGCAGCAGTTCCTTGTCGATGCGCGGGAACTTGCTGTACACGCCCTCGATAAAGCTCATCGAGCAGAGCTTGCTCAGGTTGTGGTAGCCGGCCTGGTCCTTGGCCAGCAGCAGCTGATGGTAGCGCTTGTCCCGCTCGCCCTTTTCGCGGCTGAAGGCCTTTTTGTGGCGGTCCTCCACCATGTAGAACTCGCAGCCCACAATCGGCTTCACGTTGTACTTGTTGGCCTCGGCCACAAAGTTGAACGCCCCGAACATGTTGCCGTGGTCGGTGAGGGCTACGGCCGGCATCCCATCGGCCTGAGCCTTCTTCATCAGGGCCGAAATGCTGGCCTGACCATCAAGCAGAGAATATTGGGTGTGCGAGTGGAGGTGCGAGAAAACGGGCATGGGCAAGCAACTCCGGCCGTTAGGGCGCGAAGCGTACAGTAAAGTTACCCACGAATCAGCGGCTAGGAAAGGTTGCGCGGCAACGGATTTTGGCGTATCAACAAGAGCATCTGATAGCCGCTTCTCGTATTCATCAATGACAGAATGCAGCGCGCCTAGTTAGGCGTACCGCAGCAGAGAACTGCACTAAATATAACTCAGGTGTCGTTGCCGAAGAGCTAGAAGGGACGTATACCTCGAAAGGCATGTGTGACAAACCGTCTATCTTGCCAGGGTCTTTGCAATCAATTTGAGACACTAGGAGTTAAGAGGACAGCTGGTGATATGGCCAGCGCCTGAATGAGTGGCTGGTGATTAGCACCGCCCGGAAGTTAGCGGCCTGCTATAGACCGGTCGAAAATTATATAGTTACTTCTCTATTTAGATTGTCTGTCTTCTGTGGCCGGTTCCGCCGGCTGGTATCACGCATGAAATATTTGGTAGCCCTCACTGATCCGGTCTACGACCAGACCGTTGCCACAACCCGAGTAGGTCAGTACCTGCTCCGGTTTATCCAGGACAAGCGCGACCTGCCGTTTGTGTACCTAATTCTGGAAATTTCGCTCACGCTGCTGCCGCTAATAGGGCTGCTGTTTGTGCCAGGACTGCACAACGGACTGTGGTGGGCGGTATTTGGGGTGTATATATTCCTGACTACATTTTACTTCAAAGGGCCGTTTGGGCTGATGCTGCACTGCACCAGCCACCGCATTCTGTTCAAGAAGAAGTATGGATACCTCAACCACTACATTCCGTGGGTAATCGGGCCGTTTTTTGGGCAGACGCCGGAGACGTACTTCACCCACCATATGGGCATGCACCACCCCGAAAACAACCTGCCCGACGACGAAAGCTCCACTATGTACTACCAGCGCGACTCGGTGGTCAGCTTCGGACACTACCTCGCCGATTTTTTTCTGCTGGGCATTCCGAAGCTCGTAGCCTACCTGGGGCGCACCCGCAAGAACACGTTTCGCTTCCGGCTGCTGCGTGGTGAGACGGCCTATCTGGTGGTTTGTATTGGGCTGGCTTTCGTGAACCTGCCGGCGGTGCTAGGGGTGCTGGTGCTGCCGGTGCTCGTAACGCGGGCCGTGATGATGCTTGGCAACTGGAGCCAGCACGCTTTCATTGATGCCGCCGACCCGGCCAATTGCTACACCAACAGCGTGACATGTATCAACACCAAATACAACCACAAGTGCTGGAACGACGGCTACCACATCAGCCACCACCTGAAACCTGCCATGCACTGGACCGAGCACCCGCTGCATTTCCAGAAAAACCTGGCACAGTATGCGGAGCAGGGTTCCGTCGTGTTCGAGGGCATCCACTTTCTGCACATTTTCGCGTTTCTGATGATGCGCCGCTACGACCTGCTGGCCCGTCACTTCGTGAACCTGGACAACCGCCACGCCACCGAAACGGAAGTTGTGGCCTTTCTCAAGTCGCGCACTAGGCGTATTGCGCGGTTGCCGGAACCGGTGTTGGTGGCTGCCTGAATTCAGGCCTAAATTCACAGAAAAACAAAAAGGCCGCCCGAATGGCGGCCTTTTTTAATTGATGCAGAGAAGTGCCAGCAGCTAGTTGGTTTGCTGAATAGTAAGCACTTCCCCAATGCGCACACTGTTGTCGGGCTTGCTGTTCCAGGCCTGAATGTCGGCCGGTTTCACCTTGTAGTGGCGGGCAATACCGAAGAGCGTTTCGCCCTTCACTACCGTATGCTGCCGCTTGATGCTCGAAGCCGACTCAGTGGGTTTGGCTGGCAGCAGCGTGGCAATCGGAGTAGCTGATGCAGCTACTGGTTTGGCGGCCGGGGCAGTAGCGGCTACCGCAATGCCCGGTTTGGTGGTGCCCACGAAACCAGATTTCTGCAGCCGTTCGGCGGCGGCCTTGAGGGCAGGGTTTTTGGCGGTGCGGGCGTTGAAGCTACGGTACTGCGGGCTGCGCATCAGGGTTTGTAGCTCTACCTGCCAGGGTTGCTGGCGCAGGCGCTGGGCCAGTTGCTGCTGCTGCTCCCGGGGTAGGCTGGCCGTGTAATGGCTCAGGCGCTGGTTGTAGGCGGGCATCTCCTGCAGGGCCGTTTCGATGAGCTGCGTGGCGCGCGTATCATCAGGCTCATTATAGATGGCGCGCAACTGCCGCACACTGGTCTGTACCAGCCCCGACATTACCCGCACCGAATCTTCTGACAGAGCCGGCCCACTGCCCACCGGCGCCTGCTGCGCCCGACCAACCAAAGAAAGTGGCAGCAACAGGCTGCCCAGCGACAAAACGCGAAAGAAAAAGCGCATTAGAAACGTGTGTCTATAACCTTGAATCGAGGAGGAGAAAGGAGAAAGGCGCGAACTACTTGGCAGGTTGCACCAGCAGCACTTCGCCGGGCTTCACATTGAAATCCGGCTTGTTGTTCCACTCCATAATCTGCTTGATAGTGACGCCGTACTTGCGCGAAATGGCATACATCGACTCGCCAGCCGCTACCGTGTGGCGCACGGTCGGCACGGCGGCTGGGCTGGCCGCAGCAGTTGTAGGATTGGCGGGAGTAGCTTGTTTAGCGGCCGGCTGCGCGGCAGGAACAGCTACCGTTTTAGGCTGATACACGCCCGTCCGGGTTGTGGCGGGCGCTACCGTGGCCGCCGGAACGGGTGTTGCGGTGTCGTCAGCTGTTACGCGCAGCACTTGGCCCAGCCGTAGCGAGGGGTTCTGGGGCAGGTTATTCCAGGTTATGAGGTCGGCGGGACGCAGGCCATAGCGGCGGGCCACAGAGTAGAGCGTTTCTTTGGCTTGCACTGTGTGCAAGCCATTAGCCGGAATAGCTTCCACGGTGCCAGAACTGGCCACTGGGGTGGGGGGCAGCGGCTTCGGTACGCTGACGGCTACTCCCGCACCAGTTGCCGCCGCAGGCGTAGGCTTGGAAACTGGGGCCGGCTTGGCGGTAGGGGCAGCAGGCTTGCTGATCGGCCGCGGCAGGGGAGTGTCCTCAGTAGGCTCGTTGGCCGTACCCGCCGCTGGCTCGTCGCCGATAGGGGTGGAGGCGGGCAGCGCTTTGCGAGCCGGCAACGGCGCAGGTTGGGTTGCTACAGTTTCGCGGGGTGCGGGTGTAGGAGCTGCCACGGGCGCTGAAACCGGCGCAGGAGCCAGGTCGTTGAGGTTTTCGGTTGTCGCATCGGTGGCACTGTCAGGCTGCGTGACTACACCAGTGGGAGCCGGCTCGTCGGGCGTCTCTACAGCATCTTCCAAAACGCGCACGGCGCTGGCAGTTTTGCCCATGTAGGGCTCCGTCTCATCAATGCGACGCTTTTTTGGAGCAAGCTTGGTTACAGGCTCAGGAGTTGGCGCAGGAGCCGCCGTAGGGGCGGGTGCAGCCGCTACCGGCTTACTGCTCGGCCGCTCGAAAGCAGCCAAGGCGGCCTCATTTTTGCTGTCGGCATACTCAATAGCAACTTCTTTAGGGCGAGTGTGCTTCAGCCACAGAATGCGGCCGGGACGCAGTTCCTCGTTGCGAGGCATGCGGTTTTTGCTCCAGATGGCCTTCGCCCGGATACCGTACTTCTGCGATACAGTAGCCACACTTTCGCCGGCCTGCGCTACGTGGTATTCCACTTCGCTCTTGTCCCGCTTCTTCTGCACGAAGTAGGGCTGGCCCACCACAATGTTATCGAAGGCGAACAGGTCATTGAACTGCATAAACTTGCGCACCTTAAGTCCGGCCCGCTTCGCCAGACTTTCCTTTGTCTCGCCGGGCAGCGCCACGATGGCCCGCAGGCCGTTCACCCGCACGTACTCCGCGTTCTGCGGGTCGGGCTGGGGGGCGTTGAGGAGCTGGCCGGCGGTGGCGTTTTTTTGCTGTGCCGCCATAGCCGTCAGCTGCAGCGGGTCCGTAACGGGCACTAGTACCGTATAGATTTTGTCGGTGGGCACAGTGGGCGCCAGCAGCCAGCGGTTGTGTTTGAGTAGCTCGGCTGGGTCGGTTTGCAGGGTTTGGGCTAAGATGCTGAGCGGCTGCCCGGCCGGGGCCGGAAACTCCTGCAGCAACATTGGGGGCTTGGGGTTGTGGCCCACGGCGGGCTCATACGCCAGCTTGTGGGCCAGCATCGTGAGAATGTAGGCGTGGGTTTTCTCGGAAATTTCCATTTCCGTGGCGTCGAAGTCGGTCGGGAGCGTGTAAGGCTTCACGCCCCCGGAGCCCAGATTATAGCTGAGCAGCGCATTTACCCAGTTGTGCAGGGCATTGTTGTTGCGCTTAAGGTACTTGGCCGCGGCGTGAGTAGACGCCACAATGTGCTTGCGCTCATCCACGACATCGTTCATCACCACCCCAAAATCGGCGGCCGATTCGCGCTTGAACTGCCAGTAGCCTACGGCGTCATGTATGCTTTGCGCATCGCCCTGCAAGCCGCTTTCCTGAATGGCCAGAAACCGGAAGTCGAGCGGCAGCGCTTCTTCCTGAAATACCCGCTCGATGATAGGGAAATAGGCATCGGCTAGGTTTACGCGGGCCTGAAACGAAGCCGGGTGGCTGCGCAGTGCGTCTACTTTCTGCTGCACCATGCGGCGTCCGCCTTCGGTAAGGCGCAGGTGCATGCCAGCAAAATCGAGGGCGGATGGCACCGGTACGCTCTGCGCAGCGGCCAACAACGGCAGCCAGCAAAGCAGCGCGAGTACTAGTTTTTTCATGGGTAATCGGGTTCTCATTCCCACAAAGTAGGCGAAAACCGGCCGGTATATGAAACCAAACTAGCAGAAGGAAACCACTAGTAACGAAAAGAGACGAAGCTTCTGCGTCACTCAATTGCTGAATCCAAGCCGTTGCCGGATTAATAATATGCTCCACTCCCATAAAAAAGCCCGACCTAACGAGGCCGGGCTTCTTTCTTGCTGCTACATACCGCCGCCGGGAGGGCCAATGCCCCCGCCACCACCGGGTGGTGGGCTACCGGGCTGCCCGAAGCCGCCTCGGTTGCGCCGTTCAGCAGGTGCTTCGCTAGGCAGGGCGTCGTTGCTGCTGCCGTTGCCGGCATAGCTCCGGATGTTGTAGGTGAACATGAGCATCAGGTAGCGCTGCAGAATGTTGCTCTGTACATCCTCGGTGTAAGCGGCCGTGTTGTTTACCTGAATGCTGTTGTTTTGGCCCAGCAAATCGAAGGCGTAAATCTTGATTTCGCCTTGCTGCTTGGCGAATATTTTCTTGCCCAGCGAGGCATTCCAGAGCACGAAATTCTGGTTATAACCCGCCGAAAGGCCTGTGTAAAGCTGGTGGTTCACATCAGACTGCAGGGTTACGCCCTTCACGATGATCCAGGAAAAGCGCAGACTGGTGTTCTGCCGGAAATACTGGCGGTCTACCTGGCCGGGCAGCGTGTTGCGCACATAGTTCTGGTTGGAATTCGAGGACAGCGTGAAGTCCAGCTCCGGGCTGATGTTGCTGCTCAGGCCCACGCCCAGCCCGAAACTAGGAGTGCGGCTGTAGTTCAACTCCTCGAATACCAGCCCAGGCGTCTGCGCGAAGTTGGCGTTGGCATTCAGGTTGAGGTTGGACTTGATGAAGCCCAGCGGCATGCTGTAGTTGAGGAAGGAACGTAGCGTATACTGCTGGTCCAAGTTGACGGGCCGCGTAAGCTGGCCGCCCACCGGAATGGTCACGCCACCCACCGTCAGCGGCTCGGTACCAGCATAAATAGTGCTGTTGGTGATGTAGTTGTTGGTGTACGAACCGCCAATCAGGGCAAAAAATGAGGTGGATTTCTCCGGCACCGCCGACGAGTAGCGCAGGAACAGGTTGTGGCGGTACTCCTGGCGCAGGTCGGGGTTGCCGGTGGTCAGCTGCAGCGGGTTGGCGTTGTTCACCACTTCCTGTAGCTGGCTGATGCTGGGGGCGCTGGTGTTGGTGCGGTAGTTCAGGCGCAGGTTCTGCTGCTTCGAGAAGTTGTAGCGGACCGTGGCATTGGGCAGGAAGTTCAGAAACGAGCGTTCCGTGAGCGTGGCGCGCGGAAACTCCTGGTCGGAGCGGAGCTGCGCGTTCTGCACGGCCGCGCCCACCGTCCATTGGAATTCCTTGTTCTGGTAACGGTAGGTCAGCTCGCCGGCATTGGTCAGGTAGCGGCTCTCAAACACGCTGCTCAGCGTATCATTCAGCAGCGAGTAGGCCTGCTCGCCCGGCGCAAAGTCGTAGGTGCGTTTGTCCGACTGGTTGGGCGTGTACGAAATGCGGTACTCGCCCTGCAGCTGGCTGAACTGGCCCAGCGGCTCGGTGTAGTTGAGGTTGCCGGTCCAGGCCCAACCTTGCTGCGTCAGCTCCGAAAACTGATTGAGCAGCGTGGTGCGGCCACCCACCGCCGAGGTAGACGACAGCAGGTTGTTGTCGCCTTCTTTATCGTTGTAGGTAGTATTCAACCCCACCGATACCGTGCGGCCGCGCTTGGCAAACCGGTGCCGGAATTGTAGCTGGTTGCTGGCCGTAATGCCTGTCAGGGCCGAGCGGTAGTCACTGGTGTTGCTGCCCTGGGTTTCGTTGGCCGCGTCGCCGGAAGCCAGAAACGTGCGGCCATCGAGCCCGCTGTTGCCGGTGTTGCGCTGCACCGACAGCGCCGGCCGCCAGATCAGCGAGTTGGCCGAGTCGAACTTGTGCTCCAGCCGCATAGTAAAGCGGTTGTTGATGTTGCGGCTGGTGTTGAGCGAGTTTTCGTTGTAGCGCAAATCGTCGGTGGAGCCTTGCGGGGCCACGTAGCGGCGCAGCAGACTGGTGCGGGCCGTGTTGTCGCTGAGGTTGAAAAAGTAGCTGCCCTGTACGTCGGTTTTGGTGCCCCAGGTATCAGAGTAGTTCAGGCCCAGCGCATGCGTTTTGCTGATACCGCCCTGCTGGTTCACCAGGAAGTTGCCGGCGTTGTTGCCGCCACCGCCGCCCTGGTTGCCGCCGCCGGGGTTTCCCCCACCGCCGCGCCCACCACGGCCGCCGCCCCCACTTCCGCCCGAAGAGCCTACCACGCCTAGCAAATCTTCGGTCCCGAAGTTCTGCTCGTTCACGTTGTTGCTCTGCGCCACCACACTCAGGCGCTGCTTGCCCTTAAACTGGTTGATGTTGCCGCTCAGCCGATACCGGTCGTCCTGGGGGCCATAGCCGGCCAGCACCCGTCCGAATTTGCCGTTGCGGAACTGCGGCTTCGTAATGATGTTGATGGTTTTCTGCTGGTTACCGTCGTCGAAGCCCGTAAACTGACTCTGGTCGGAGGCCCGGTCGTACACCTGAATCTTGTCGATGACTTCGGCCGGAATGTTCTTGAGCACGGCGTCGGGGTCGTTGCCGAAAAACTCCTTGCCGTCTACCAGCACGCGCTGCACCTGCTCGCCCTGGGCTTGCACCTTGCCGGTAGTCGGGTCCACGTTCACGCCAGGCATCTTCGTGATGAGGTCCTGAGCGTTGGCATCGGGGTTGGTTTTGAAAGAACCCGCGTTGAACTGTGCGGTGTCGCCTTTTTGCACGGCGGCGGCGGCTTTGCCAACTACCTCCACCCCTTTGAGGGCTACACCGCCCGCGCTGAGCGTGAGCGTACCCAAGGCCAGTGGTTGCCCGGCCAGCGTGAGCTGCCGCTGCAGCGTCTGGTAGCCCAGAAACGAAACCGTCAGCTCGTAGCGGCCGGCTGGCAGGCCCGTCACCGCAAAATTACCTTCGCCATCAGCGGCCGCGCCGTTCTTAACGGAGTCGGCGGAAAGGCTGCGGACCAGCACGTTGGCGCCAATCAGGGGGCTTTGGTCGGCGCCGTCTACAATGCGCCCGGTTACGGAACTGGTTTGGGCGTGCGCTGCCAGAACGGTGCAGAACAGCAGCAGGAAAAGCACTAAGAAACGTCTTGGCATCAGGCAGGGAAATGAGTCACTCACGGCAATAGACGCAAATGCGGCCCGGACGTTTACTTCACCGGCGAAAAAGACCGAAGTAGTTAGAGCTTGCGCACCAGCAACAGTCCGTCGCGCAGAGGCAGAAACACGTTTTCCACGCGCGGATCGGCGTGCACTTTGTCGTTGAAGGCCCGAACGGCGTACGTGTCTTTGTCGGAGGATTTTATGGGGTAGGACTCTACCACCTTACCACCCCAAAGTACATTGTCGATGAGCAAGAACCCTCCTGTACGCACCTGCGGCAGTACCAGCTCGTAGTAGGTGTCGTTGTTGATTTTGTCGGCGTCGATGAACACCAAATCCCAGGTTTCGCGAAGCCTGGGCACAATTTCGGCCGCCGCCCCAATGTGCAGGTGCAGCTGGCCTGTAAGCCCCGCCTCGGCCACATAGCGCCGGATACGGCTTTCCAGCTCCGGATTGAACTCGATGGTGTGCAACTCGCCGTCATCGGCCAAGCCTTCGGCCAGGCACAGCGCCGCATAGCCCGTGAACGTGCCCAACTCCAGCACCCGCCGGGGCCGCACCATGTGGCTGAGCATACTCAGGAGCCGGCCCTGCGCGTGCCCGCTCAGCATGCGCGGCATCAGCGTCTGCACGTGGGTTTCGCGGTTGAGTCGCGCTAGCAGCGGCGGCTCGGGAGTAGTGTGTTGGTCAGCGTAGCGGAAAAATTCTTCAGAATCCATTCAGGCAAAAAGCGAAGCCGGCGGCTGGGGCTGGTAGATGCGCCGCCGATGATAGAGTAAGTGCTCCGGGTGAGGATGATGGCTAGGCGCTACGGTGAGCTGTCCGGTCTGGCCCAGCAGGCAAAAATCTTCCTGGATTGCCCAGGCGCCCCGGTCGAAGGTCACGTGGTGATTGGGGCACAGGCAAAGTAAGTTGGTGATTTTGTCCGGACCGTGATGTGCCCCGCCCAGCGGCCGGATATGAGCGGCCTCGGAATATGCGCCGCCTGGCACGGGAAGCCGCGTGCCACATACCTGGCACCGGAAATCATATAGCTGCTTTACGGCGCGCATCACGGCTGTATCACGCACAATCTGCTGTACTAGGGCCGGGCGCCGCCGGGCTGCGGCATATTCTGCCTCTGGTTCCTGAGCCTGTGGCGGCACTACAGTTGCTGTCTGCGGCATCTGCTCCAGTCGAAACCGCCAGATCCGGTGCCCTGACATGCCCATTTCTTGACTGAACTGCGTGACGTAATACAACCCGGCGTACTGGTAAAACGACAAGCGGCCTTCCTGCACCTTGCGAATGACACGCACTGGCGTCTGTTGCGCAAAACTTAGACTCAGAGCCAAGTTCCCGCCCGTCAACTGCTGATCGGCTACTTGGCGGCCATCCTGATTACCACCTTCTCCCGTGTATAGAATAGAACAGCCCAGGTCTACATCATCCTCGTAGCCACCTGAAAGCACAATGGCTTCGGCAGGGAAGCCCTTCAAACTGGAAATGCCCTTGTATAAGTCGCGGTGTAGGCCAGCGGCTTTCACCTCAGACCGGTTCAGGAACTCATACCCCGGCAAAACCTGCGGCACTTCACCAAGTCTAATTGGATTGGGGAGCTGCGCCATATTACTGTTACTCCGGCACGTACTGCAGCACGCTTAGGTTGTCTTCGCGCAGGATATCGTTGGCGAGTTCCAGCAACTCCGAGGACGTGACAGCGCGCACCCGTTCGAAGATTTCGTTGATGGTTTCCACGCGGCCAATGTCTAGGGTGCTTTTGGCCAACAGCTGCATCATACCGCTGTTGCTTTCCTCCGACATAGCCATCTGACCCATCAGCTGCTCCTTCACGGTATGCAGTTGGGTAGTGCCTAGGGCCTGCTCGCGCAGCTTCTTCAGTTCCTTCTGCACCAGCGAAATAGTGCGGCTCACCTGTTTCTTCTCGGTGCCGAAGTAGATGCCGAATAGCCCTGTATCGGTATAGGGCGAGTAAGTAGCGTCTATGGTGTAGACGAGGCCATACTTTTCGCGCACGGCCAGATTTAGGCGCGAGTTCATGCCAGGGCCACCGAGCAGGTTGCTGAGCATGAAAAACGGAATCCGGCGTGGGTCCTCGATGGCATAGGCTGGGCCCCCGATAAGGCAGTGGGCCTGCGTGATAGGCTTGCGTTCCAACTGCTCCACGCGTTTATAGCCTCCAAACGAGGTACGGGGGCGTGCACCTAGCTTGGCCGGCAGCGGTGCCAGAAACTTGTCGGCCAGCCGCTTCACTTCCTTGAAAGGCAGGTTGCTGACCGAGCTGAACACGAGCCGGTCGGTGCGCACGTTTTCCTGCAGAAACTGCCGGAAATCGGCTTGCTGGAAGTTGCTGACACTTTCCCGCGTGCCCAGAATGTTGTGGCCCAGCGCATGATTGGTGAAGATGACGTCGTCGAAGTCGTCGATGATGGCATCTTCCGGCGCATCCTGGTACATGCTCATTTCCTCCAGAATCACGCCGCGCTCCTTCTCTATTTCCTTTTCCGGGAATATTGAGTTGAACGTGAGGTCAGTCAATAATTCGAAGGCGCGCTCGAAGTGCGTGCTGAGCAGCGAGGCGTAGAAGCAGATTTTCTCCTTGGTTGTGTAGGCATTCAGCTCACCACCTACCGTTTCGAGGCGGTTGAGGATATGGAAGCTTTTGCGCTTCTCGGTGCCTTTGAAAGCCATATGCTCCCAGAAGTGCGCGAGGCCCTGCTGTCCGGGCTTTTCATCGCGCGAACCAATATCCAGTAGGAAGCCGCAATGCGCGATTTTGGTGTGCAGAACTTGTTTATGCAGAACCCGGATGCCGTTGGGCAGCTCGTACAGGTCGTATTCAGACATTTTGTGGGGTCTTGGAGTCGTAGGGGCCTGAGCAATAGCAGCCCGGCTCTGTATAACCGCGCACGGGCGCAGTGGGTTACAAAGGTACAACCAGTGATGACGTGCTTGACTACCTTGTCCCCGATTCGGCCTCAGCCAGCACGGCCAGCAGCTGCTGGGTTTCGATGCCGTAGGCGCACAGGAAATGACCCAGGGGGCACTTAGCGTACCCGTGTAGGCCACAGGGACGGCATTCCAAGTCGCCCTTTATTTCAACTACTCTCGAAAAGGGGCTCAGCGGCCCAAACCCGAAGTAGGGCACTGTGGAGCAGTACACCGCGCAGGTGGGCGCGCCCACAGCTGAGCACAGGTGCATAGGCGCTGAGTCGTTGACATAGTTGAGCACCGCCCCGCGCATAAGAGCCGCCGAGGCCAGCAGCGAAAGTTTCCCGGCTAGGTTCACCAGACCCGGCCGGCCGGCGGTCTGCGCCAATGCGTCACAAGCTGCCACATCGGGCGGACCGCCCAGCAGGTACACGGTGTAGTGCGCTGGCAGCGCTGCCAACAGCTTCAACCACTGCTCCGGCGGAAACTGCTTGGTAAACCAGACTGAGGTAGGCGCAATGCACAGGTAGGGTGCGGCTGCCGCGTAGGCTGCCACAGCCGCTTCATCAGCGGCGGAAGGGTAGAGGCGGGGCGGCGTGATAGTGCTGCCAGAATTTGACCCTAGCAGGTGCAGGTTGCGCGACACCTCATGCACGCCCGGCCCGATAATATGCGGCACCACCTGCGTAAACCACCGGGAAAACGGGTTCTTATCAAACCCAACCCGCTCCCGCGCCTCAGAAAAAGCCGTCAGAAAGCCTGTGGAGGCAAAGCGCTGCAGCGTAATAACCCGGTCGTAGCGAGTTTTTCGGATCTGCTGGAGCAGGCGCCACAGGCCGCGGTATTTGTCTTTCTTCTTGTCCCAGACCAGCACGTTGCGCACGTGTGGGTGGCCCTGAAGGAGCCCTTCATTGCCTTTGCGCACCAGAAAATCAACGGGCGTGTCCGGCTCGGTGCGGTGCAGTTGCTCCAACAGCGCCGTTGCCAGAATAACGTCGCCAATAAATGCTGTTTGGATCAGCAGGATGGCTTGGCTGGCAGGGGCGGGCATAGAAGGAGCGAGCGGAAAATGGAAGGCAAAAGTACGGTGTCTGCGCCAGTACAGCAGGCAACTAGGTAACGAATAAATAGAACTATGGCTGAAATTAAAAGAGCATGTCCGTTTCTGCAATGCGGCCATGTGCGGCACTCAGAAGCATTCTTCTAACTTGCAGCCGACACTCTTTTAGTGTGTCCCTGAACTTTCACTAAGTCCCGCTCCTATGCGCTACGGCCGTATTGCCCCCGAGCTTTTCACTGAAAACCGCCGCCGCTTCCGCGCGCAACTGCCGCCTGCCTCGCTGGCTATTTTCCACTCCAACGACGTGATGCCGACCAACGCCGACGGTACCATGACGTTCCGGCAAAACAACGATCTGTTCTACCTCGCCGGCGTCGATCAGGAAGAAAGCATCCTCGTCATCTTCCCCGATGCCGTGTTGCCCCAGCACCGCGAAATTCTGTTCCTGAAGGAAACCTCCGAACATATTCTGGTTTGGGAAGGCTACAAGCTCACTAAAGAGCAAGCCCGCGAGCAGTCTGGTGTGCCCACCATTATGTGGCTGGAGTCGTTCAAATCGGTGCTGCCAGCCCTTATGAACGAGGCCGAAAACGTGTTTCTCAACTCCAATGAGCACATCCGGGCCACAGTAGAAGTCGAAACCCGCGACGCCCGCTTCATCAAATGGATTCGGGAGGCCTACCCGCTGCACTTATACCGCCGCGTGGCTCCCATCATGCATCATCTGCGTGCCATCAAGAGTGCCGAAGAAATCCGCCTGATGCAGAAAGCCGCCGACATCACCGGCGACGCTTTCCGCCGCCTGCTAGGCTTCGTGAAGCCCGGCGTGATGGAGTATGAGATTGAGGCCGAAATCTTCCACGAATTTCTGCGCCAAGGCTCCCGCGGGCCAGCCTACGGCAGCATCATTGCTTCCGGGGCTAACGCCTGCATTCTGCACTACGTGTCGAACGACCGGGAATGCAAGGACGGCGACGTGATGCTGCTCGATTTCGGGGCCGAATACGCTAACTACGCCGCTGACCTGTCGCGCAGTATTCCGGTAAACGGCAAATTCACGAAGCGCCAGCGCGACGTGTACGAGGCCGTGCTGCGGGTGATGAAGTATGCCACGTCGCAGCTTGTGGCCGGCAACAGCATTGAAGAATACCACGCCGGAGTGGGCCGCTTCATGGAGCAAGAGCTGATTAAGCTAGACTTGCTCAACGAGCAGGACGTGAAGAACCAGGACCCCGCCGCACCGCTCTACAAAAAATACTTCATGCATGGCACTTCGCACTATCTCGGCCTCGATGTGCACGATGTAGGCGCCAAGTACCGCGTGTTCGAGCCGGGCATGGTGTACACCTGCGAGCCGGGTATTTATATCCGCGAAGAAGGCCTTGGTATCCGCCTCGAAAACGATATTCTCATCACTAAAACCGGCAACGACGACCTAATGAAGAATATCCCGCTCGAAGCCGACGACATTGAGCGCCTGATGCGCGCCGCCCGATAACGCCTCCGGACTTTCGCAAGAAGCCGCTTGATTGAATCAAGCGGCTTTTTTGTTGGACTCAGTCAGGAAGTTTTGGTAGGCTTCAGATGAGAAGTAAGGACGTAGTGGCGTAAGGTCTCGCCGTAGCTCAGCAGTTGGGAATCAGCCAGCAAACGTGGCTGGCAGGAGTGCCGGCAAAGCGGAATAATGCAGTCTGCTCGGGCTTACCAGATGTACTGCACAGTAACTTTCCGCTTGCTCAACAGGTATAGGATGCTACTTCCGGGCGGTTTTGCCTTACGAGGCAGGGCCCGCCGCTGAAGGTTCTGTTCACCAAAACTTCTGGTTATGAGAAACCTCTTAACTCCCACCTTAGCCCTGGGACTGACGCTGCTGGCAGCGGCCCCAAAGGGGCACGCCCAGACTGCCGACCGCAAAACGGCCATCAGCCTCTACGGCAGCGCCTACCAGTACAAAGGCAACTTCGGCTCCAACTTCTGGAAGTGGGGCGACAACAACTACGGCCCCGGCATCAGCATCAACCGCTACCTCACGCCGGGCTTGGACCTGGGCCTGAGCGGTGCCTACGTGGAGCTGAAAAGCACGCCTGAGCAAAGCGCCTCGCGCTTCGGTTCTAACTTCAACACTAACGTGGTGAATGTGAATCTGGCGTTAAAGCTCAAGCTGAATAATGGCTGGGCTCTGAAAGAGGATGCCGTGATTCAGCCGTATTTGCTGGCTGCGCCGGGCTGGGCTTTCACCAGCCGCGAGGGTAGCTTCGTCAGCAATGGTACAACTACTAATCTGGCCGAAGACAAAAGCTACTTCGATGTATTTGGCGCGGCTGGTATCAACTTCCGCGTCAGCGACGCCGTTGGTATTTTCATCCAGACGGGTCAGCACATTCCGCTAAAAGCCAATTTGGACGGTGACCCGGTCCGCGACGATAACAGCTTCGACGACCGGTACCTGCAGCATACTGCTGGCCTGACCGTGGCTTTTGGTAAAGCCAAAGACGAAGACGGTGACGGCGTGCCCGACCGCAAAGACAAATGCCCAGCCACGCCGGCCGGCGTAGCGGTGGATGAGAAAGGCTGCCCACTAGACGGCGACGGCGACGGTGTACCAGACTATCAGGACCAGTGCCCCACGGAAGCTGGCACGGCTGCCCTCAACGGCTGCCCCGACCGGGACGGTGACGGCGTAGCCGATAAAGACGACGAGTGCCCCGACCAAGCTGGTACGGCTGCTCTGCGTGGCTGCCCCGATACGGACGGTGACGGCGTAGCCGATAAAAACGACAAGTGCCCCGACACCCCACGTGGTACCCAGGTAGATGCCAACGGTTGCCCGCTGGTACTCGACTTGGACAATGACGGTGTGAAAGACGACGTGGACAAGTGCCCGAACACTCCGGCCGGTGCCCGCGTCGATGCCAACGGTTGCCCGCTGACTATTGACCCTGCCGTGAAGCAACTCGAGAAGCCTATCCGCTTCCGCACCAACAGCACGGTTATTACGTCCAGCTCGTATCCGGCCCTGAACAAGATGGTACAGGCCCTCAAAGACCACCCCGAGTACAGCCTGCGCGTAATCGGCCACGCTGATAGCCGTGGTACTGATGAGTACAACCAGGGTCTTTCGGAGCGCCGTGCTGGGTCGGTGAAGCGCTACTTCACTGGCAAGCAGGTGAATCCGGCTCGTATCGTAACGGAAGGCCGTGGCGAAGGAGAGCCAGCCGCGCCAAACACGTCAGCCAAGAATATGAGCCAGAACCGTCGGGTAGAATTCCAGTTCGAATTCTTCATTCCTGACAGCCCGCAGCCATAAGTTCAGCTGACACCATTTATCACAAAAGCGGCGAGCCATACGGTTCGCCGCTTTTTTTTCTTTGCCAGTGCCAAAAAGGCGTTGGGAAGTGCCAACGGTAGCTGAACCACAGTGACCTAGTCTGTTTTCAGAGTTACCGGAGGCTATATGTGAAAAACAGAATCCTGTTTAATCACAACCTTACCGCAAGAGAGAAAGTATAGGACCCCGTACTGAGTTAGGCGCCTGATAGGCCCAAGCCAGTATTTCCACACACACTTTCTACTATGAAACACCTTCTAACCACCAGCACCGCGCTGGGGCTGCTACTGCTGACGGCAGCGCCGTCGCAGGCGCAGACTGCCGACAAAAAGACGGCTATCAGCCTCTACGGCAGCGCCTACCAGTATAAGGGCAACTTCGGTACTAACTACTGGGACTGGAGCGCCAATAATTACGGCCCCGGCATCACGTTCAGCCGCTACCTCACGCCAGGCCTGGACCTGGGCCTGAGCGGCGCGTATGTAGAGCTGAAAAGCACGCCAGAGCAAAGCGCTTCGCGCTTCGGTTCTAACTTCAACACCAATGTGGTGAATGTGAACTTGGCGCTGAAACTCAAGCTGAACAATGGCTGGGCTCTGAAAGAGGATGCCGTGATTCAGCCGTATTTGCTGGCTGCGCCGGGTTGGGCTTTCACTAGCCGCGAGGGTAGCTTCAACCAGAATGGTGTAAGCACGGATCTGGCTGAAGACAAAAGCTACTTCGATCTGTTCGGGGCGGCTGGTATCAATTTCCGGCTGGCCGATGGCGTTGGTCTGTTCATCCAGACGGGCCAACACATTCCGCTGAAGGCCAACCTAGACGGTGACCCAACTCGTGACAACGATGCCTGGGATGACCGGTATTTGCAGCATACAGCCGGCCTGACGGTGGCCTTCGGTAAAATGAAGGACGAAGACGGCGACGGTGTTTCAGACCGCAAAGACAAATGCCCAGCCACCCCGGCTGGTGTAGCAGTAGACGCCAACGGTTGCCCGCTTGACGGCGACGGTGACGGTGTGCCGGACTACCAGGATAAATGCCCCACCGAGAAAGGCTTGGCGGCGCTGGAAGGCTGCCCCGACCGTGACGGTGATGGTGTGCGCGACGGCGACGACAAGTGCCCTGACACTCCCGGCAAAGCAGAGCTGCAAGGTTGCCCGGATGCCGATGGCGACGGTGTGACAGATGCCAGCGACAAATGCCCGAATACGCCATCCGGCGTGGCCGTAGATGCCAATGGCTGCCCACTCGACCGTGACGGCGACGGTGTTCCCGACTATCAGGACCGTTGCCCTAACCGTCCTGGTCCGGCCTCGAACAAAGGCTGCCCCGAGATGAAAGTAGAGGAGAAGAAAAAGCTCCAGGAAGCCACGAAGTTCATTCAGTTCGACTTCAACAAGGCCACGCTGAAGCCAATTTCCTTCCCCACGCTCAACGGCTTGGTGCAGATCCTGAACGATTACCCAGACTATTTCCTCGGTATTTCGGCTCACGCTGACAACAAAGGCGACGATGCTTATAACCTCCGCCTGTCGGATGAGCGTGCTGCTTCGGCTCGTGCTTACATGTTGAGCAAAGGCATTCCCGCCGACCGTATCGTGTCGCATGGCTACGGCGAAAGCAAGCCTATTGCCGACAACGCTACTGAAGCCGGTCGTACCATCAACCGCCGCGTGGAGTTCGACGTGTACCTGCCCGGCGACCCAAATCCAGCTGAAACCAAATACGGTGTAGCTCCTGAAATTCCTGCGGCCCCTAAAGCTGCTCCGGCTAAAGCCCCGGTGAAAAAAGCTCCGGCTAAGAAAGCGGCTCCGCGCAAGCGCTAAGCCCTGCCGAACAAAGCTTATATCTAAAAGCGGCCTGCTCTCTGAGCGGGCCGCTTTTTTGTGCGCCTATAGTACTGGAAGAGGGCTTCGTCTGCATCTGCACAGCCTGAATGCGCTATGCTTGCGGTTGTCCTAGCTCTTTCTGCGGAGCCGCTAGATGTGGTTCTAGGTGTTGGCAACAGCAGAGTGAATTGTTGTGCTGGTCTTCACTGTGGCGAATTGTATAGAGAGTCAGCCGGAGACGAAGAAAGCGTAACTGCAACCGGATAGCAGGCATACGAAAAGGGCCGCTCCTTTATGAGGAAGCGGCCCTTTTTACTAGGTCAAACAAGCTGACTCTTACTTAGTCATGTCGGCTACATTCGGCAGGATCTTGACCAGTTGAGCCAGTTGCTCCTGCGTGAAATTGCCGCCGATAGACATCAGCATGAACGAGTCGGGGACACCGGAAACGCTGCTGGTTGCAACTACTTCGGTTACCCGGTCGCCTTGCTGCCGGGTGGCATAGCGGACATTGTCGCTACCAGCACTCAGCGGCGTATACCGCTCATTGGCCAGCAAGCCGTTTACCTCGCTTACCAGGCCTTCCGATACCAGCTTTTCGGCACTATTGCTGGTTGGGGCAAATGTCAGCACCCGGAAACTGCGTACTGATGACAGGGCCTGCGTGAGGTCGTTTTCGCCGCCCAGGCTGCCGAGGCGGCCCAGCAGGATACGGGTCGTGAGGCCAGCACTCCAGTCGGTGGCTTTAAAGCCGGAGCGGTTCTCATACTTATTGAAAAACTCGGCGACTGTGCGGGCCGGATTGCCAGGGCCAGCAGCGCGGCAACCTGCGAGCAGCAATAAGGCTACCAGCGGCAGCCACAGAAACGTACGGATTCTCATAGGATTGGAGAGAGAAAAGGTGATGGGAGAGAAGTAAACGTAGACAATGAGGTATGTTAAACGCTGTTTCCAGCATTTTGGCTACCAGCGTCTAGCTACTTAGCTTCCATGAACCCCATTCTGCTTTCCGTAGGATGTGCTGCCTGCTAGCTGTGCTACACCTCATTCAAACCCGATAGCATTGAGAAAAAACACTTCCCGGTCGGGGGCATGGCCGGCCCGTACGTGCTGGTACCCATAAGCCAAAAACCGGTTGCCATACCACGTAACAAGCCCTTCGTTGCTGGTAGTAGTGGCTTTCTCCTTCGCAGTCGGCAACGATGACGTTTTCAGATTTACGTGCAAGTCGTTGGGCGAAGGAGCAGTCCGGTCAATGATTTTGTAGTTCAGCTTGTCGTCGGTGAGGTAGGCCATAGCTAAGCGGTGCCCATCGGGTAGCACGCAGAGGCGTACGGTCTCGCTCAGGTTGTAGCGCACTACATCCTTCAGCACAAACGTGTTGTCCCAGAGCAGATTTCCCCGCTTGTCGAAGCCGCAGACCAGCGCGTGCGTAATGCGGTAGCCGTCAAACCCCCGGCTGCCCCGGCTCCAGTTACTATTGCCGTAGCCAGAATAGTAGTACGGGTTGTACATGTAGCTAGGGTTGTACAGCCCACCGTACGTATTGTGGCGGTAATACGGAAAATAGACTTCTGCCACCATTACGTAGCCATCTTCAAACGGAATCAGGTCGTGGATGAGCGTACGGTAGCGCAGGCGCAGTACCCGGTCGGCAGCACGCATCTTCTCGCTTTTTTGGCGCAGGCGTCGCGCCCGGCCAGGGCTCATAAA
Organism: Hymenobacter sediminicola; assembly: GCF_014250515.1. Taxonomy (NCBI): domain Bacteria; kingdom Pseudomonadati; phylum Bacteroidota; class Cytophagia; order Cytophagales; family Hymenobacteraceae; genus Hymenobacter; species Hymenobacter sediminicola. The sequence goes on from NZ_CP060202.1 coordinate 1,115,842, forward strand.
GTCGAAGAAGTGCTTCAGGTTTGCAAAATCATAGAACCGCAGAGAACGGCGCGAGCCGTTGGCCGCAACGCCCGCCGAAAGGTCGGCCGCGAATAGGCCCTGAGAATAGCGCGGGTCGCGCAGGGTGTAAGTGCCGGCCAGCAACCGGCCAGCAGTTGAATCAGCTGCCGGACTGATCTGGGCCGAAATCAGGCCCCGCTCACTTTCTGCCTGCACAAATTCGGAGCGCAGCAGCATACCCCGCGCCGACAGTTGCTTGAGTTGCAGACGCATTTTGTAGCCGTTGGTCTGGCTCATCACAAACTCGGCCCGTTGAGCGGCCGAGTCGGCCAAGAAGGAAAGCTGCGCAGGCAGTGGCTCGTATACAGAGGGCAGAAACTGATGCTTGCCGGTAGCTAAGTCCAGTAGCAGAATAGTCAGGTGATTGTCCACGAGCACGGTCACGAACAGATTGCCGGCCAAGGCCTTTATATCGTATATCTCGCGGGTCAGCTTGGTGTCAAACTCATATGTGCGTAGCTGTCGGCCGAAACCATCCACGGTGGCTACCCACAGCCGGTGCTGCGTATGATCCGACTGAAATAGCGAGTAAACGGTAGTGCCCTCGGCGCAAATCTGCTGCAGCTCATACTCATGAGGCACCGGCAACGCCACATTCCAGAGCGGCTGTAGGCGGTAGTCGTATTTCTGCAGCGCAAACGAATCGTGCCGCAGGCCAGGGCCGTCCTGTTTCACCATTACTACTACGCTGCTGTCCTGCGCAATAGGCTGCACGTTCACGTCGCTGGAGTACAGTTCCAGCGGTAGTTCAAGTCGGGTCGCTTGCGTAGGAGCGTAGGCCGATTCTGCCGGCGTGCTCTGCTGGGCATCAGCATGCCGGGCAGTACCCGCCAGAAATAGCAGTAGCAGTAGCAGGAGTGGGACGAGGTGTTTCATAACCGCAGCCCTGCGCTGTGGGCGCAACAGGGTTCAGTAAGATACGGCGAAGCAGGCGCAAAGTCACGTCTGGTTTCAGGAAAAACCAAGCTCGACACCGCAGCCGCCAGCTTATGCGCCTAACTCCAGAATCGTATCGAATTCTGCGGCTTTTAACGGCATCACTGACAGGCGCGACTGGCGCAGTAGCCCAATCTGGTTGAGGCGTTCATCTTGCTTGATACGGGCCAGCGAAACCGGTTGCTGCAGCGCATGTTGGGGTTTCAGATGCACGGCCACCCAGCCGCTTCCGGCTTCGGCAGTGGCATCGGGGGAGGCCGGGGCTGCTACTTCGGCTATACCCACCACCTGCTTTTCGCTTACGCTGTGGTAATAGAGCACCAAGTCGCCGGGCTGCATCTGCTGGAGGAAGTTGCGGGCCTGGTAGTTGCGTACGCCGGTCCAGTCGGTGCCGCCGTCGCGCAGAAGGTCGGCCCAGGAATAGGCTTCAGGTTCGGATTTGACGAGCCAGTAGTTCAAACGAAGGGAGTGAAGTGAAGACAAAGAGTAGGCAAACTTACGGTGTGCAGCTTCACCACCACCAGCCGCTCTTTACTTCTCTATACGCCGCACCTTCAGCACATCGTTTTCCAGCGACACAATTTCGAGTTGATAGTCGGGGTCTTTCTTATCATCGAGGGAGATGCGCAGAGTATGGTCGTTTTCTGCAGCCCAGGTGCCTTTGTGGCCTTCTAAGCCGTCGGTAGGCGCAATGTCGAACTGGGTGAATATGCCATTGTGTTCAAAGGCGAAGCCCGTACGGCCGCGCGAGGGCGGAAAAGCGTACGTATTGGGCCGGTACACCTGCACGTCGCCCTGGTCTTCTTCGTGGGCGTGCAGCCATGTGCGCTCCAACTGCTTGAGCTTGGTAGCGGCTTTGGTGCCGGGTTGGCAAGTGGCCGCCAGCAACGCCACGCACAGCACGGCCAAAACAGTGAACAAACGCATACAGTACAAGGCTGAGAAGTGAAACAAACTGCCGGCTCAACTACCGGCCACGGCAGGCAAAAGTAGCAGCGAAACCAGTGGTATGGTATACGCTGCCACAACTGCCAGGAGTTTTGCGTCCTCAAGCTACAACTTTGCCCGTACCTTTACCTGCTATCCTTGCCACCCTCACGTTCTACCCCTTTGGACAACCGCGCCCTGATTCGTGCCTTCCGCCTGACGGCCCAGCTGATGGAGCTGCACGAAGAAAATCCGTTTAAAATCCGGGCATACGAAGGCACCGCCAACGCGCTGGAACAGCTCAGTGTACCGGTGGCCGACATCGAGCGGCATGGCCTGCCCGACCGCACTGGCCTGAGCAAAACAGCCGCCGCCAAAGTGGCCGAAATGCTCGATACCGGCTCGTTTGATGAACTGACGCGCCTGCTGGCCGCTACGCCTCCTGGCGTGGTAGAGCTGCTGAAGGTGAAAGGCATTGGCCCCAAGAAAATCCGCAGCCTGTGGAAAGAACTGGGTATCGAAGGGCCCGAGCAGCTGCGCGAAGCCGCCCAGAACGACGAGGTGAGCAAGCTCAAAGGCTTCGGCCAGAAAACGCAGGAAGCTATTCTGGCGGCCCTCGAATTCACGGACCAGAGCCGCGGCAAGCTGCTGTATCCGCAGGCCGAAGAGCTGGCCGAGGACCTACTGGGCCGCCTCCAAGCTGTGGCCGGCGTGGAGCAAGCCGCCGTAGCTGGTGAAGTGCGCCGCCGCCTCGAAACCATCGAAAATGTAGCCCTCGTGGCCGCCACAACTCAGCCTGCGGCTGTGCACGCGCTACTCAATACGTTGGATGGCCTGACTACTGACCCACGCCGTAGCGGCCCGTTTGCGTGGCGAGGTACGGCTACAGCATCGGGCGTGAAGGTGGAAGTGCTGCTGGTGGCTCCGCAGGATTTCGTAAATCAATTGCTGCTGAACTCGGCGGCTGAGGAGCACCTGACCGGCGCGCTGGCCGAAGAAAACCAGCCGGGCCAACCCGCCACGCTACGCCAGTGGCTGAAACGGGAACAATTTGCCTCAGAGCAGGACATATACCAGCGCGCCGGCCTGCAATACGTGGAGCCCGAGCTGCGCGAAGGCCTATGGGAATTGCCGCTGGCTCGCGAAAATAAGCTGCCCCATCTGCTGGAAGATAGTGACCTGCGCGGCTCCTTGCACAACCACAGCACCTACTCCGACGGCAGCCACAGCCTGCGCGAAATGGCCACTTTCCTGCGCGACAACGGCTACGAGTACCTCGGCATCTGCGACCATTCGCAGGCGGCACACTACGCCAACGGCCTGCAGCCGGAGCGGGTGCGCCAGCAGCAGCGCGAAATTGATGAGTTGAACCAGGAATTGGCGCCGTTCCGCATCTTCAAGGGTATTGAGTCGGATATCCTGTCGGATGGCTCGTTGGACTACCCGCCGACGGTGCTCGAAACCTTCGATTTCATTGTCGCCTCGGTGCACTCCAACCTGAAAATGGACGAGCGCAAAGCCACCACGCGCGTGCTGCGGGCCATCGAAAACCCCTACACCACCATGCTGGGCCACCCTACGGGCCGCCTACTGCTGCGCCGCGAAGGTTACCCCCTCGACCACAAAGCCATCATCGACGCCTGCGCCAAGCACAACGTCATCATCGAAATCAATGCCAACCCCTGGCGCCTCGACTTGGACTGGCGCTGGGTGCACTACGCACTAGACCAGGGCGTGCAACTTAGTATCAATCCCGACGCGCACCACACCAACGGCTACGCCGATATGCGCTACGGCGTGTTTATGGGCCGCAAAGGCGGGCTGACCCGCGAGATGACCTTCAACGCCAAAACGGCCGCGGAAGTAGCTGATTATTTCGCCCAGCGCAAAGCCAATATCAAGCCGCCGCTGGAGTTCCAGGATTCGCTGTTTGGGTAGGAGAGACGCATGAAAATCCTGATTCTGCGCTTTTCCTCCATCGGCGACATTGTGCTGACCACGCCCGTGGTGCGGGCTGTGAGGCAGCAGGTGTCAGGCGCGGTGGTGCATTTCTGTACCAAGCCCAGCTACCGCGGCATCATGGCTGCCAACCCCTACGTCGATAAGGTACATTGCCTCACTGGCTCACTACGCGAGCTAGTGGCTGAATTGAAGGCGGAGCAGTTCGATTTCGTAGTGGATTTGCATAACAACCTGCGCACCACGTTGCTCAAAGCGCAACTGGGCGTGAAGTCGGCCAGCTTCGATAAGCTGAACGGCCGTAAATGGCTGCTCGTAAATCTGAAAATAAACACGCTGCCGCCCATCCACATCGTAGACCGATACCTGGCTGCTGCCGCACCGTTGGGCGTGAAAAACGATGGTGAAGGGCTGGATTATTTTATTCCGCCTCAGGACGAAGTAGACCTCACTGTTGCGCTGCCAGCTGGATTTCAGCGCGGCTACGTGGCGTTTGCTATTGGGGCGCAGCACGCTACCAAGCGGCTACCCGTAGAGCGCATCATCGAGTTATGCGGGTTGCTGCGGCGGCCGGTAGTGCTGCTCGGTGGCCCTGAGGATGAGAGTACTGGTCACATCATCGAGTTGGCTTTCGATAAGGGGGCCGCCGCTTCGCCACCCGCCGAGGGCCGCATTCCAGATAGTCCGTACTACTTCCCGGCTCAAGTACCTGGCGGCCAACCTAGCACTGTCATCTACAATGCCTGCGGCAAATTCAACCTGAATCAGTCGGCATCATTAGTGAAGCAGGCCAGCTTGGTAGTAAGCCACGATACTGGCCTGATGCACATTGCGGCGGCATTTCGGAAGGAGATTTTCAGCATCTGGGGCAACACGGTACCCGAGTTCGGCATGTACCCTTACCGCACCGAATTTCGGGTGCTGGAGGTGCAAGGCCTATCGTGCCGGCCATGCTCTAAAATAGGCTACGCGAAGTGCCCGCAAGGCCACTTCAAATGCATGCGCGACATCCAATTCAATCTGGGTTTGCCGCCCGCGCACGATGGCCGGTAGCTAAGGCATCCGTAATTCGGCGGGTTAGCACTGAATCTGGATGCCAGATAGTAGAATTGCGCTATCTTCTGTTTCAGATTTAGCTTTTCTGCCCATGAGCCTTTATTCCTACGACACCCTCAGCGAAGCCATGCACGACTTGCAGCAGCGCGGCTACGACCAAGATTTCAACCTCACCAACGACTACCTGCACTGCCCCGGCCTCGATTTGGAGCTGTACCCGCAGCATTTTCAGGTGCGTGAGGTCTACCGCTTCGAAGGCGAAACCGACCCAGGCGACGAAAACGTGCTATACGCTATTGAATCCAACCAGGGAGTAAAAGGGCTACTGGTAAGCGCCTTCGGGGCCTACTCCGAACCCATCAATGACGAGCTGATGCACAAACTCAACATGCCTCAGGCCTAAGTTATGCTGGAGGCACCTGAGAAATCTGTACTGGTAAAAGTCGGTCCGGAGGCGCTGCTGGCCGATGTGCAGGCCGGCCGCCACACGTGGTTTGTGGATGAGCCCGTAGAAGTTGGCGGCCAAGACCGGGGCCCAACTCCGTACGACCTGCTGCTTTCGGCGCTGGGGGCCTGTACGGCCATCACGCTACGCCTCTACGCCACCCAGAAAAAGTGGCCGCTCGAGGGCATTGAAGTGCGCCTGCGCCACCAGCGCGTGCATGAGCAAGATTGCGAAAAGTGCGAACAGCCCGGCCACATGCTGGAAGAAGTGCAGAAGGAACTTCGCCTGTTAGGTCCCCTTACCGAAGAGCAGCGCCAGCGTCTCGAGCTCATTTCGCAGAAATGCCCGGTGCAGAAAACCCTGACCAATAGTCTGCGCATCGTCACGCGGCTGGTGCCGGCCGATACTGGTTTTTCCGCCTAGAATTTACTGATATGGCTCTTTGTGCTCATCTGTCGGCGCTTGATGCCGACAACCTCTTGGTACCGGATCAGCTTATCTGCCCCGAGTGCGTCGCCCTCGGCGACCGTTGGGTACACCTGCGCACATGCCAGACGTGCGGCCACGTCGGCTGCTGCGACGACTCCAAGAACAAGCACGCAACCAAGCATTTTCATGCTACCCAGCATCCGGTAGTTGCCTCCGCCGAGCTTGGCGAGCAGTGGGTGTGGTGCTACGTCGACGAGCAAATGGCGGAGTACTGAGGCTACATGGTAGGCATATTGCTACTTCCCATTCAACAAATCCTTTCGAACAGAAAAGCGCCTCCCACTGCCAATGGGAGGCGCTTTTCTGTTACTGAAAGCCGAATAGCTAGTGGTGAGAATAAGATTCTAACCGATTTTGCTGAACCCGCAGTAAGAGTGCAACACTTCCGGCAGATGAATACCATCTTCCTGCTGGTTGTTTTCGAGCAGGGCCGCCACAATGCGGGGCAGGGCCAGAGCCGAGCCGTTGAGCGTGTGCAGCAGTTGCGGTTTGCCGTTTTCGGTGCGGTAGCGCAGTTTCAGGCGGTTGGCCTGGTAGGTTTCGAAGTTCGATGCCGAACTGACTTCCAGCCAACGCTGCTGAGCGGCGCTCCACACTTCCAGGTCGAAGGTGAGGGCGGACGTGAAGCCCATGTCGCCGCCGCAGAGGCGCAGCACGCGGTAGGGAAGGCCCAGCTTCTGCAACAGCCCTTCGATGTGGGCTACCATGCCTTCCAGCGCCTCGTAGCTGTTCTCCGGCTGCGTAATCTGCACAATTTCTACTTTGTCGAACTGATGCAGGCGGTTGAGGCCGCGCACGTGCGCACCCCAGGAGCCAGCCTCCCGGCGGAAACACGGCGTGTAACCGGCATTCCGGATGGGCAGCTGGTCAACGGGCACTATTTCGTCGCGGTACAGGTTTGTGATGGGAACCTCAGCTGTCGGAATCAGGTACAGGTCGTCGGCGGTGGCGTGGTACATCTGACCTTCCTTATCGGGTAGCTGACCGGTGCCGTAGCCGCTGGCCTCGTTTACCAGAATCGGCGGCTGAATCTCTGTGTAGCTGGCATTACGTGCCTCGTCCAAGAAAAAGTTGATGAGGGCACGCTGCAGACGGGCGCCTTGGCCTTTGTACACCGGAAAGCCCGCGCCGGTAATCTTGTTGCCCAGGGCGAAATCAATGATGTCGTACTGCTCAATCAGGTCCCAGTGCGGTTTAGCGGCCGCATACAGTTCCGGCTTATTGCCTACTTCCCGCACTACTTCGTTGTCATCGGCCGAAAAACCGGCTGGTACGCTGCTATGGGGCAGGTTGGGCAGCTTGTAGAGGGTCTGTTGCAGCTCTTTCTCTACCTCAATCAGTTCCTCGGTGTGCGCTTTGGTGTGTTGCTTCAGTTCGGCAGTACGGGCCTTCAAAACCTCGGCTTCGGCTTTGTTGCCGGCTTTCATGAGGCCCCCAATCTGCCGGGCCAGCTCGTTCGCCTCCGCTTGAGCCGAGTCGTGGGAGGTTTGCAGATCTTTCCGGCGCTGGTCGAGCGTCAGGATGGCCTGCACGTCGGCTTCGGCAGTTTTATAATTTCTCTTGGCCAGGCCCGCCAGCACGGCCTCGGTGTGTTCTTTCAGGACAGAAACTTGCAGCATAACGGCAGAAAACGCAGGATGTAACACGGCAAAAGTAGAGTAATGATTTCGCAGATTCTACGGCTGCTGTATATTCAGCCGGTAAATTATGCTGCTGGCCCCGCCAACCAAATCTTCCCTTCGTTCGTTCTCAAGTCACTCGCTCCAACCACTTTCCGCATTGCCGGGTCTGCCAGACAGGAATTGGAGGGGAAACAAATACTTTGAAATTCGTAGAATCTGCAAAATCCGTATTCCGGTTTGGCAGTTCGGCCGTATTACGCTAACATTGCGCTAGTAAGCCGGCTGCTGATGCCGGGCCCGTCGATGATTTTCATCTGTCCGGCCCGCGGTTATTTTCCAGCACCACCCGCCCATTACCACCCTTTTCGATTCTCTGCCGTGCTGAATGCCGCTGCTGCGGCTCCCGGGCATTGCCACATTCGCGGCAATGTGCCGCTGTTGGTTGTGCTTCCGCCTGATTTTTCCTCCCCCTCATTGCCCTTATGTACACTATCGAAGAGTTAAAAGACCGTTTGCTTTCTGATCTGAAAGAAATTGCGGAAGAACTCAACGTTGGCAACTTCAAGAAATTAAGCAAGCAGGATCTGATTTATAAGATTCTCGATCAGCAGGCCGTATTGCCTGCCGACAAGCTTCCCCTTAAAGTAAAACCAGCTGCCAAAGCGCGTCTGGAGCCGGCTTTTTCTGACGTAGCCGCCCCAACAACAGCTGCCGATGTTGCGGTTGCGCCGGCCCCACGGCCCGTTGCGGTCCGCTCGCGCGCTGCCAAAGCGCCGGCCGCCAAAACTGCTACTGTAGCCGCTGAGCCATCTGCACCTATTGCCGAGCCCTTGGTAGCACCCGCTCCGGTAGAGGCACCCGCACTCATTGCTGCTCCTGCTACGGAGGTAGCCGCTGAGCCTGCAGTTGCTGCCGAGCGCCCGGTAAAGCCATATCAACGGCCTGAGCGCCGGACCCGGGAGAATACGGGCCGTGGCAGCCGCATTGCCGGCGCTGCCGAAGAATCGGCCGCAGCTATGCCTTCCCAGGCTGCTGAGCTGACTGCTGTGGCATCACCAGCCCAAGTAGTTGCTGATGTAGTAGAAACAGCAGTTCCTGCTGAAACTGTTGCCACCGAAACGGCTCCCGCTCCCCGCATTTTCCGCCCCGAGCGCCAGGAATCATTGCCACGGCCGCTACGTGACCAGCCCCGTGAGCGGGAAGGCCGCGACGGACGGGACCTGCGCAACGGTAGCAGCGACGTGGCTCGCCCGACGGATATTCCGCGCGAGTTACGCCCCGACCAGCAGCCTCGTACAGACCGCCCAGAGCGGGACCCAAACCGCCCGTTGCGAGACCAGACCCGCACAGACCGTCCGGAGCGGGATGGCCTTCGCCCAGAGCGTGACAGCAACCGCCCTGACCGGGAGCAGCGCCGTGAGGACCGCTACGCCGCTCGGGAGCAGCAGCGGCAGCAGCGCCAGGAAGGCGGCCAGCAACAACAGCCTCAGCAGCGTCCCCGCAACGATTTTGATATCGTGATAGAGGGCGAGGGCACGCTGGAAATGATGCCCGATGGTGGCTACGGTTTCCTGCGCAGCCCGTTCTACAACTACCTTTCCTCGCCCGACGACATTTATGTGGCGCCGCAGCAGGTGAAGCAGTTCTCGCTGAAAGCCGGCGACACGGTGAAATGCACTATTCGTCCACCGCGTGAAGGGGAGAAGTATTTTGCACTGGTTGGCGTAGAGACCATCAACGGACGGGCCGTGGAAGAAGCACGTGACCGGGTGCCTTTCAGCAGCCTCACGCCGCTTTTCGCGGAAGAGCGCCTGAAGCTTTCCACCAAATCAAGCCAGTACAGCACCCGCATCCTAGACCTGTTTGCCCCTATCGGCAAAGGCCAGCGGGGCCTGATTGTGGCGCAGCCCAAAACCGGTAAGACGGTGCTGCTGCAGGAAATTGCCAACGCCATCAGCGAAAACCACCCCGAGGTGTACCTGATGATTCTGCTGATTGATGAACGCCCGGAAGAAGTAACGGATATGGCCCGCTCGGTGAAAGCCGAAGTGCTCAGTTCCACCTTCGACGAAACCGCTGACCGCCACGTGAAAATTGCCAGCATTGCGCTAGATAAGGCCAAGCGCCTCGTAGAGTGTGGCCACGATGTCGTGATTCTGCTCGACTCGATTACGCGCCTGGCGCGGGCTTACAATACGGTGCAGCCCGCTTCCGGCAAGATTCTCTCGGGTGGTGTAGATGCCAATGCACTGCACAAGCCCAAGCGTTTCTTTGGGGCGGCCCGCAACGTGGAAAACGGTGGCTCGCTCACCATCATTGCCACCGCCCTCATCGAAACCGGCTCCAAGATGGACGAGGTAATCTTTGAGGAATTCAAAGGTACTGGCAACATGGAACTGCAGCTGGACCGCAAACTGGCCAACAAGCGCATTTTCCCCGCCATCGATGTGCCGGCTTCCGGTACGCGCCGCGAAGACTTGCTTATGAGCAAGGAAGAGCTGAGCCGTATCTGGGTGCTGCGCAAATTCATGGCCGACATGACGCCCGCTGAAGCCATGGAGTTCCTCAAAGACCGCATGAAAGGTACCCGTGACAACAGCGAATTTCTGCTGGCTATGAACGGGTAATTACCTTCTGTTGCCTACTTGATTCTGTCATCCTGAGCAAAGCGAAAGACCTCACGACAAAACGAACTGTTATTGCGACAATCGTTATGTGTGGTAAGGTCCTTCGCGCTGTTCGGGATGACAGTTTTTTGTTTACTCATTTCAACAATTGATTTCCGATGCCCCAACACCAGCCTGCCGACCGTCCCGAACTGCTTTACCTGTTTGATCCGCTCTGCGGCTGGTGCTATGGCATGAGCCCGGTGATACAGCGGGTGCAGCAGGAGTTTGCGGGGCAGCTTGATGTGTCGGTGCTGTGCGGCGGCATGGTGCTAGGCGAGCAGGTAGGCCCTATCCGCCACGACTGGCAGTATATCAGCGGTGCGCTGCAGCAGGTGGAGCGTGTTACCGGTGTAGAGTTCGGGGCTGCGTTTCGGGCGCTGGGCGAGGAGGGAAGCTACGTGCAGGACTCGGAGCCGCCCAGCTGGGCTATCAACGTGTTTCGCCAGCTCAACCAAAGCCAGACGGCCCGCTTCGCACACGACATCCAGGTAGCCTATTTCCGCGACGGGGCCGACCTGAACGAACCGAAAACCTACCTGCCACTAGCTACGGCGTACGGTGTTGATGGGGCCGACTTTCTGCGTCGCCTCACGTTGCCGGAAACCGCCCTGGCTACACGCCAAGAGTTTGCTGCAGTAGCAAAAATTGGGTTGCAGGGGTTTCCTACCGCCATTCTGCGGGTTGGGAGCCAAGGGTATGTACTGGCGCGGGGCTATCAGCCGTACGAAACGTTTGCCGAAGGGCTTCGCCAGGCGCTAGAGCAGGCAGAGTAAATTATTACGCTTGCAAAACAGAAGGCGTCTTCTCTATTGGTAGAGAAGACGCCTTTTTCATAACTGGTAACTTACCTAGCTGCCCAGGCCGGGTAGCTGCACCACCTGCTTGGTGCGGGGCGAATACGCAATGCGCCGCCGGTCTTCCTTGCCTACCAGATACACAAACCCTACCGCATCGGGACGTTTCTGGATATCTTCCCACGTTGCCCGGTCAGCACCGCCTTCCTGGTAGGTATCTTTGGCGGCCAGAGCGGGCTTGCGGAAGTTTTTTTCGGCGAAAAACTCATCCATGCGGCGCCGGATATAAGCTTCGCGCTCCGCAGGAGTGACGGTTGGTGTCTTCATCTCATTCACCATGCTGGCTTCCAGATCAGCAGGAGTAAGTATTTCGCGGAAGATAACCTGGCCGGCAGCGTCTGTGATGGTGAAGGTGATTTCGCCGGTTAGCACGTCCTTGCCGCGCAACGTCAGCCGAAATTCATCCGGAGAAGCCGGCGCAGAAAATACATGGCGGCTACGGACGGTTTTGAGCGTATCGGACTGCGGTGTGGTGGCGCGGGCCCGGGCGGTATCCATCGGCTCCAGCCGCGTTACGGTATCGGGCGTAGTTGCGGAGGCTGGTGGGGCCTGCCGCGTATCGGGCGTGGAGCAAGCAACCAACAGGCCGAAAAGCGGAAAAAGTAACGCGGTACGCATGGCAAGACAGAGCTGATAGTTTCTGCCGCCAATACGCGGTTTGCTTCATTTGTGTTGAGTAGCAACTGGGAAGGAGGCGGCCATGTTACCAGAGTAGCATCAGAATAAAAGCCACGCTCAGGCACACTGATGATACTTGGTTCATGCGCATGGTATGCTCGAAATCGGCAGCAGATGGGTTGCGCCACACCGCCCAGGCCCAGCGGCTAAACAGAAAAACGACCGGCCCGGTAGCCACCAGAAAAATAAGCAGATGCCTGATTTCCTGGCGCAGCCACAGCGCATACGCCAGCATGGCCGCGCCCGTGAGCAAGCCAATAGCTGCAAACACAAACGTACCGCGGATACCCAACAACAGACTCAGTGTCCGGTCGCCCCGGCGAGCATCCTCTTGGTGCTGGTACACTTGTGTAAGCGGGTAGGAACCGCACAGAAACAGGCTGCTCACAAGGGCCAGCAGCAGGTTGGTAGGTTCTGCAATGGCATCCCAGGAAGCCCCAACGCCCACCTGCGTCATCAGGAACGTGAAGGCACCCTGGAATACTACCACCACCAGCGTGCTAAGTAGTGGGTATTTCTTGAGCCGGATACCTTCGTAACTGTAGGCTTTCGAAACCAGCAGATAGACGGCGACCAGCAGGCCAAACCACGGGTTCAGGAGCACGCCGCCCAGCACGGCCAGCCCATCGAACAGATACACCAGATGCAGCAGCTCCACCGATACTTTGGGCGGGTGTTGCAGACCACCAATGCTGCCTTCGTCCCGGTCATAGTAGGAGTTATAGCCGTTAGAAGCCGGGTAAGCCAGCAGGTGCAGCACCACAAACGCGCCTCCGGCCCGCCACCCACTAATCGGCTCCCGCAGGGCACTCAGCCCAAACCAGAAAATGGGCATTAGGTACACAGAAAACGGAATGCGCAGCAGCGGGAGGGCTTTGCGGTAGTTAGGTAGTAGCAAGTAGCAACGCGGAATTAGGGAGGATGAAGCCCGGTTTGGTGAAGCAAGCAGGCCAAGCAACCCGTTTGGAGTTGCTGACGCAGTGCCCGGCTTCAAAGAAGCCCCAATTACTCATTACTAATTATCAATTACTAATTACTCGCTGGCACCCCAATCAGGTAGGTTACCTGCGGGCCCCAGGTGTGGCGGACTTTGCCCGCCTGCCACTCGAAACGGCCTTCCGGATCGGCGCGGCGCGCCAGGGCCAATAGTTGCTCCGGCGGATACATGCGCAGTATAGAAACCGTCCCGTCCCAGATAGTAAACAGCGGAATGAGCGGCACTACATAGGTAAACAGCAGTCGGCTGAGCCGAAAAGGCCGGATAAAGGGAGTGATAAGCAACTGTGCGACGGGCAGCACGGTCCAGGCCAGGAGAATTTCCAGCCACGATTTCCCGGCGCCTTCAAATACCCCAATTCCGGCCTGCTGCCGCACGGCATCCGCCAGTAGCGCCTCCGCGTGCGGTGGCGCGAAGTGGTGAAAAGCCGAAAATACCGTGCGAAAACCACCCAGTTCGGGCGGTACAGCCAATGCGTCTACACTTGCAGGCTCGAAAGAAAGGCCCGGAGTGCGGGCCGATAGCAGCTGCCAGGCTACCGGCTGGGGATACAGATCAGTGAGCGTGACTTGGGCATCTGGAAGACCGTTTTCGCGCAGACTACGCAACACGCCTTCGGTGCCGCCACCCGCGCCAGCGCATAGCTCCAGCAGGTGAGTCGCGCGGCCGGTTTTCAACAGGGCCTCGCGCAGCAGTGGCACAATAGGCTGGTAGGTGCCCAGCGCTGAAATCATGAAGCGCAGGTAGTCCATCATGCCGGCCCGCACAACAGCCGGGAACCAAGGTAGGTCTTCAAACTCGAACAGTTGGAGGCGTAGTTTCACCCCCGAACATACGCAGAACCCAACCGGCGCGGCTGTGCGCTACAGCAAGCCGCCAGATGAATTCCAGAAAGCTCTTGCTGGCCTCAGTAGCCGGATTTCCGGCTGTAGTAGTCGTCTTCAATAACATACGTGCCGTTTGCAGCGCTTCGATGCCGCCAGCGTATGGTCAGGCTTTTCTCCGATAAGCCTAGCACAATACGCTCCTCTAGCGGAATGCCGACGCCTTCCTGAAAGTAGAAGGTTAGCTGGCGCCCTTGCTGCGCAAACACCAGCGGGGCATAGCGAGTATCGGGCGTGTGATAATTAATTATGGAAGAAGACGCTATGGCCATCGGGGCTACAGAAGGGGCTGGTGTCCTCTTTTGCACATAAATGCGTTTGTCGGCGCCATCATAGTAGTGCAGCGTGGCACTGGTCAGATTCCACCGGCCTTCCAGGGAAGCAGGTTCTTCCTTTTTGCAGCTACTGGCACCAAGCAAGGCAAAAAGAGCGAAATACGTTGTACGCGCTATTCGGGTAAGCATGTCAGCTATAGGAGTAGGGAATGTGTTAGGGAAACTACTTGAAGACAACCCAGCACAAAAAAAGGGCCACTTACTATCAGATAGGCCACTACCAGCTGACAGCGGCCCGCCGCGCCACGCCCACCTGGCTCAGGCCCAGCCATCACGCCGCTGCCACCGATGCTACCAGCCACGGCAAGCTCAGGCCGAAAAACAGAACTAGGCTACCTTCCATTCGCTGCATTATTGGAACGTCAAATATGAAAGGAATGCTTAGGCCGGACTGCCGATACAACTGCCAGAATCCCCAGAAAGCCGCTACGGCTCCTTCGAATACCAGCGCCGTACCGAGCAGCAGCCCGGCAGTGGAAGTTGCCTCACGGAACACCCGGCGCATCAACGGCAGCCGCACCAGATTGCCCAGTAAGGCCGGCAGTCCGGCGAGCAGGAATAGAATAACAAGCGTGTAGAGCAGCTCCTCGAATAAGCGGGACAGCCAGTTGGTGCTGTAGTAAAACGACAAGAAAAGCAGGAAAATAGCTCCTAAGAGCAGCATTCCCCACCACCACGAAAGCCAAAAGTGTCGCTTGGCCAGCGTCCAGGAGTCGGGTTTCATAGAATAAATATAGGCTAGTGCTTGCGAAGGCGAAAAACTTTACTTTGCTTTGCAATACAAAGTGCTTTTTAGACATGACGAAGCCTGCCGTAGATCCATTAGTCCAACTCACCGAGATTCGCGCCATTATGGAGCGTTCCTCCCGCTTCATTTCGCTTAGCGGCCTGAGCGGGGTAGGGGCAGGCGTAGTAGCTCTAGTAGGGGCAGGTGCCAGCCACTGGTTTCTGCGCCACGAATACGGCGACCGGGGGTATTTGCGGCTGCTGGAAAGTACCGAGCAGGAGCGCACGTTGGTGCTGCCCTACCTGATGGCGCTGGCCGCCGCCATGATTGGGGCAGCGCTAGCCGTGGCTATTTTCTTCACGTTGCGCCGCGCCCGCCGGACGGGAACAGGGCTCTGGAACAGCATGGGCCGCCGCTTGGCTCTCAGCCTGGCCATTCCGCTGGTGGCGGGCGGCTTATTTTGCCTGGCTTTGTTCGTGCGTGGGGCCGTGAGCCTAGTGATACCGGGGCTGCTACTGTTCTACGGCCTAGCTTTGCTCAATGCCAGCAAGTACACTCTCGACGAAATCAGGGCGCTGGGCCTCACACAGATAGCACTTGGGCTGGTTGCAATGTTGCTGCCGGGGGCTGGATTGTTGTTCTTTGCGCTCGGGTTCGGGCTAGGACACATTGGCTACGGCTTGCTGATGTACAACCGCTACGAGCGTAAATAAGGCGGATGATGCGCAGCAGGTACTGACGGAAGATGGTCGCTCAGCCACAGCCTTCCCCCAGCACCTGACAACTATCAATCGACAACCAATCAGCATCCTTGAAACACGTCATTCACACGCTCAATAAAGCTTTTGACCACCGCGTGCGGCTGGGCGTGATGGCCGTGCTAATGGCAAATGATGCTGTAAGCTTCAATGAACTTAAAGAAGCCCTCGACCTCACCGACGGCAACCTCGCCAGCCACGTAGCCGCACTAGAAAAAGCAGGCTATGTGCAGGTCAGCAAGCAGTTTGTCGGCAAGAAACCCAATACGACTTACACTGCCTCTACGGAAGGCAAAGGCGCTTTTCAGGATCATTTGGCAGCTTTGGAAAAGCTTCTACGTGGGGGGAGCTAATTTTTTTGCCCTTTAACTTTGAAATACAAAGTTCTTTTGAATTGCAAATAAGCATTGGCCAGTTAGCTGCCGCTTACTACCGAAACCATCAAAAACATCATCTAATACCCAGAGCAATGAATACTTCCCTCCCGGTTGCGGGCTCCCGATTTGCGCCTGATGCTACACTGTCAGCGCCTCGTCTCACGCTTACTACTCTGCAGAAAGTGGCGCTGCCGCTCGGGGCCGTGCTCTTCGACCTGCTGTTCTGGCACGAGCGGATGGCGCTGAACATGCTGCTCTACACGCTGCTGGTGGTAGGAGTAGTGCTGGCCGGGCTGCCGCGGCATGCACCGCAGTGGCGCTCCAGATACTTCTGGCTTACGCTGGCCGGCACGTTGCTGAGTGCGGTAGCAGTGGCTTGGTATGGCTCCGGAGCGGCTCGTTTGGCGTGTGTGGCGTCGTTGGCGGTGTGGCTCGGCTACGTAAACCAGCCGCATTTGAAACTGGTAGTGTATGCCCTGGGCACCGCGCTGGGTAGTGGAGCGCAGGCGGTACCGGGGTTGCTGCGCCTGTTGCGGCTGCCAGGCAACTTAGGAGGCCGCGCTAACCGCGCCTGGTTTTATGGCCGCCTGCTGGGTGTGCCGCTGCTGGCGCTGGGTGTGTTTCACGTACTGTTTCTCATTGCCAATCCACGCTATGAAGCCGCGGCCAGTCAGGTTCTGGACATAGTAGGTAAGTGGCTGGATCTGCTGTTTTCACAGTTCTCGGTGCCGCATCTGCTGTTTTTCCTGCTGGGCTTGTGCCTGACCGGAGCCGCGCTGGTACTCGTGCCGGTTCATTATTTCGCCGATAGTGAGTCACGCTTCGGCGAGTTCATTCAGCGGCAGCGCGACCGGGTAGCTTCCTTTGCCGTGCGCCGCCCCGATTTCCGCGAGCAACGTTTCCGGGCGCTTGATCTGCGCAAGGAGTACCTGATTGCTCTGAGCCTGCTGGTGCTCGTAAATGTGCTACTGCTCGCCGTGAATGCCATTGATATCAATTGGCTGTGGTTTGGCTTCGAGCCTGCCCCCGGCTTCGACCTCACCCAATTTGTGCACGAGGGCACCTATGTGCTGATTCTGAGCATTCTGGTGGCCATGGGCATTGTGCTGTGGTTTTTCCGTTGCAACCTCAACTTTTACCAAGCTGGCCTACCACTGCTGCGCACCTTGGCCACGGTATGGGTGTTGCAAAATGCCGTACTGGCCGTGTCGGTGGGGCTGCGCAACTACTATTACATTCTGCACACAGGGCTGGCTTATAAGCGCATCGGGGTGTATGGCTTTCTGCTGCTGACCTTCTTTGGTCTCGCAACCGTGCTGCTCAAAATCTGGCAGCGCCGCTCGGCCTATTCGCTGGTGCGCCTGAATGCGCTGGCTGCATATGCGCTGCTGCTGGGCTTTGCGGTGGGAAACTGGGAAATCTGGATTGCGCGCTACAACCTGCGGCCCGAGCTGCAAACTCTCGACTACGGCTTTCTGCTCGATATGCCCGACCGGGTGCTGCCTATACTCGCCGCCCACCAGGATGTGCTGCCCCAGCGCCAGCTCGTGCACGAAATCTACGATGGCACCTGGACCAAGCTGGAGCCTACCGAAGCGGCCAAACGCCTGCGCCAGCGCCTCCAGGATTTCCGTGCCGCGCAGCAGGCCCGCAACTGGCCTAGCTACAACTACGCCGACTGGCAGGCCTACCAGGAACTGGCACAATAACCGGCTACTATTTCACCTGATTTATTCCTCGCAAGCTATGCTTCTCCGACTTTCGCTTACTCTCGTGGCGCTGCTCATTTGTGCCGGTGATGTGGCAGCGCTGGCCGTTCTGCTAACGTGGCAGGAGCGCGCCGCCGACCCCGATTCGCGCCGCCTACGCCTACTGCGTGCGGTGCTGCCCGCTACCAGCGTGCTGCTGCTGGTGTTGCTGGGTACTATTTTCTCTCTGATGATGCTGTGGTCGCCGCAAGGAGCGGAGGCGTTGGCTAGCCTCTAATTCTGCTGCTCTATGGAAATCGTGCCAGATGAAATGCTGCAATCGGGCTGGCAGCCCCGGCCGCAAGGAGCGCCTTCGGCGGGACATGCGCTGAGTGTACTGGTAGCCGTATGCGCGGTGCTGTGGGTGTGGAATATGGACTGGTGGCCGCTCCAGGAAGCCCCAAAATACCGGCTGGTTGCGCAAGTCTTATACAGTTACTGGACCTGCGCGCTACTAGTGCTGGGCAGCAACTATAGTGTGTTCCGTTGGGCAACCCGGCCACTATGGAAAAGCACGCGCCCCGATACTACCAGCACCCTTGTGCTGCTGCTCTGCCTGGTATTTCATGCGGCGTGGGTGCTTCTGCTAGGGTTTATCGGGTTGCTAGCCGTGGCTTTTAGCGGTTCCAGCGAAGGGCTTTTCCAAGGTCTCTGACTGCCCTGCTGCCGCAGACCTCGGCTATTGCTTCGTGTATCATTTCCAGCTTTTACATAATCATGCTTCCTACTCCCAAAACCCCCTCGCTGAATCCGTATCAGCGCCTGGCGCGCACCACCATCGAGCACGCCCGCACGTCATTTCTGATTCCGATTTTTCAGCGCCTGTATGGCTGCAACAACACAAAGGTGCAGCTGACGCAGTTACAAGCGTTGCCGCCCGGCACGCTGGGCCGCGGCGTAGCCGACATCCTGGCCCGCTACAATCTGCAGCTGATTCCTCACTATGAAAATCACGACCTCAAGCATGTGTTGCTCGGCTATGATATGACCCCGGAAGACGAGTTGAAGCTGAAAGCCTTTATGCTCGGCAACGGCGACTATTCCATTACCTGCATCGGGTTTCTGGCTCTAGCGCTGCTTACGCCGGAGTTGTGGCCGGAACTCACGGAGCACTTCCGCCGGGGCCGGCACACGCTACCAGTCCGCCACTGGAGCCTCACGGAATACGCTACGCAGCAAGTGGAGCAACTACGCGACCAGATAGGATTTTATGAGGCGCAGGAAAGCGCGCAGCCTATATGAGTTGGCGCCACCTGATGTGGCCAGCCGATGCCACCATAGCAGAGCGGCTGTTCCGGTGGGTTTCGGTGCTGGGCGGGCTGAGTATCGTCGCGAGCAAGCTGCTGCCCTCCCCAGGCTACGGTTTCCCGATTATTAATCTGCTGATTCTATGGCTTGGCATTCCGAGCATGCTGCTGTTCCCATTTCTGGCTAGCCACCTGATGCGGCAGGCTGCTGCTCGCCGCATTACCGACGATGCCTGGCGTGGAGTGCTGCGGGCGGGTGCCGCTGTACTGCTCCTAATAGGGATTGTGCAGGCGCTTATACTGGTGTTGCTACTACTGCTTTCTCAAGTGTCATTCGAGTTCGAGCCCCGTGCTGATGGCGACAGTTTCTTCGGTTAGAGCCTGTGGGCGTTTCTCCTTGTTCCGCTTCATCATGAACGAACTTCAAGCTTTTGCCGCCCGTGCCCTCAGGCTGCTGCCTACTTCCCTTTGGTGGGTATTGGGCCTACTTGTGGGCGCTTTCTTCAGTATCAAGCTGGAGAAAGAGCTTTTCCCTAATACACCTACTGCAGTACAAGTGGCACGAGGCATGGCGGCGGCCTGTGCCTTGGCTGTGCCACTATTGGGCGTATGGTGGCTGTGGCGAGTAGCAGGCAGTCTGGAGCATTCGGGCTGGCGCCTGCTGTGGTATCTGGCCGCCGCTGGTGCCACTGGCCTGTTGCTCCTACTACTAGCGCTAGGCCTGATGATACTGCTGTAAGAAGCCATGTAGGCAGAAATGTGCCGCCGCTACGGACAAAACAGCAAAATGTTGGGATAAGCAGAAAATAAATGGTTATGCAGAGAAGCCTTCTGGCCGCTCTACCGGTCTTGCATAGTACCTGACCCGCTTATTAGGCCTGCCCCACCTTTTGCTAGTGTAGTTTATGTTGCTTCAGTGCTTCCTTACGTTTATAGTGCTTTTGGTATGTGGCGGAGCCGTAGCGGCATTAGCCACCATCCTTACCTGGCAGGAACGGGCCCCATCGGCGGCTGTCCGCCGGCAGCGGCTAGTAGGCGTAGTGCCCGTCACCAGCTTCCTGCTGCTGGTGATGCTGGGTGCCATTTTCTCCGTCATGATGCTATGGTCGGGCCAGGGAGCTGATTTGCTGGCGACCCTGTAAGCTCATCCGAACAGATCATTGCAAATAGTTAGCGGACTGCATATGGCAGGCTGCCGGCCAGAGGCGTGCTGTTTTGCACGGCACCTATCTGGTATATTTGTGGTTCCTTTGGCTGCTTCTCCGGAAGCCTGCTGAACAAACCACCCTGCATGTCCGCTCCGAAAGCTCCGAAAACCCCTGCTACCCCCCGGCCACGCCGGCCTTGGTCGAACCGCCTGGCGCGGGCATTCTGGGCCCTTTTTGTGGTTGGCGTAGGTACTTTCCTGCTCTATCCCATCTTGGTCAGCATGAACTTTATGTTCCTCTTCGGCAAGTCGCCGAGCTTGGAGGAACTGGAGGACCCGAAGGTGGAGCAACCTTCCGAAATCTATACTGCCGATGGAGTGCTTATCGGTAAGTATTTCCGCGAAAACCGGGTGCCAGTGCCACTGAGCAAGATGTCGCCACTGCTCATCAAGGCGCTTATTGCTACCGAAGACATCCGTTTCTACGACCATTCCGGCATCGACCTGACGGCGCTGGCCCGTGCTGCTACCGGCGTCATCACCGGCAATAAGAGCGGCGGCGGCTCTACCATCACACAGCAGCTTGCCAAAAACCTGTATAACACCCGCCGCGGCGAAACGCGCGGTGGCCTGGGCTATATTCCGGTGGTAAGCACGCTGGTCAGTAAGACCAAGGAGTGGCTGACCGCTGTGGAGCTGGAGCGGCGTTACACCAAAGAGGAAATTCTGCGGATGTATTTCAACACCGTTGAATACGGCTCGAAGGCATACGGCGTCAAAGTAGCTGCCAAAACCTTCTACAGCACCTCGCCCGACAGCCTCACCGCCGACCAGGCGGCTATGCTGGTGGGTATGCTCAACAATCCCACGGCCTACAACCCCCGTTTCCATCCCGAAGCCGCCCTGAAGCGCCGCAACCTAGTGCTGACGCGTATGGGGCAGGCCGGAT
The DNA here is from genome assembly GCF_014250515.1 of Hymenobacter sediminicola. Classification (NCBI taxonomy): domain Bacteria; kingdom Pseudomonadati; phylum Bacteroidota; class Cytophagia; order Cytophagales; family Hymenobacteraceae; genus Hymenobacter; species Hymenobacter sediminicola. The sequence goes on from NZ_CP060202.1 coordinate 1,136,706, forward strand.
TTCTGCCCAAAGCCGAAGTAGCTGGCTTGCAGCAGCAGCCTATTGCCCTGAAGTACCAGGTAGAAAAGCATATTGATGGCCCGCCTACCTACTTCCGAGGTGCCGTAAGCCAGTTTGTGAATGCATGGTGCGAGAAAAACGGCTACGACATGTACCGTGACGGCCTGAAAATCTATACAACCATCGACTCACGGATGCAGCAGTATGCCGAGGAGTCGGTGCAGGACCGGATGCAACGGCTGCAAAAGCAGTTCGACAATTTCTGGCGCAATCGGGACTCCAATCCGTGGGTAGATGAGGATGGAAAGGAGATTCCCAACTTCATCGAAACCCAGATGAAGCGCACGGAGCAATACAAGGAACTAGCCGCCCGCTACAAAGGCCGTCCCGACCTGTTGGAAGCGGCTCTCAATGCCAAACATCCTACTAAGGTATTTACCTGGAAAGGCGACGGTGACACTACACTTCTGCTTTCCCCACTCGATTCGCTGGCGTACTACAAGCACTTCCTGCACGCCGGCATGATGACCATGGACCCCTTCACGGGCCACATCAAGGCCTGGGTTGGTGGCCTCAATTACCGTTTCTTCCAGTACGACCATGTGAAGCAGGGCCGCCGCCAGGCTGGTTCCACCTTCAAGCCCTTCGTTTACCTCACAGCTCTTGATAACGGCTATTCGCCCTGCGACCGAATCCGGGATGAGCGAGTGACCATCAAGTATGTGGAGAATGGCAAGAACATGGAGTGGAAGCCCGACAACGTGACCCGTGAGTACACCGGCAGCAACATGACGCTGCGGCACGCCATGGCTCGCTCGGTAAACTCCGTAACGGCTCAACTCACGGAGCGGGTAGGCTGGGAAAACGTGGCCAAGTATGCCCACAAAGTAGGCATCAAGAGCCCGCTGCTGTCGGTGCCCAGCATTGGGCTGGGCTCGGGCGGCGACGTGAGCGTGTACGAAATGGTGAATGCCTACAGCACGTTCGTGAATCAGGGGTTTCAGTCGGAGCCATTGATTGTAACGCGCATCGAGGACCGCAACGGTAACGTCATCAAGCAGTTCGACCCCAAACAGCGGCGCGCTATTCCGTCGGAAACGGCGTGGTTGATGCTCTACATGCTGAAAGGCGGCATCGAAGAGCCCGGCGGCACTTCACAGGCGCTGTGGGACTACGAGCTGTGGAAGAAAAACAATCAGATAGGTGGCAAAACCGGCACCACCTCCAACTACTCCGATGGCTGGTATATGGGCGTGACCAAAGACCTCGTGACCGGTGTGTGGGTGGGCGGCGAAGACCGGAGCATCCACTTTCAGGGCTCACAGCAAGGCGAAGGGGGCCGCACAGCACTGCCTATCTTTGGCAAATTCATGGAGAAAGTCTACCAAGACCAGGATCTAGGCATCACCATGGGGCCATTCCCGAAATACCCTGGCAAGATTGCGCGTAAGTATGTCTGCGTCACGGAAGCACCACGGCGTCGCGTAGAGCCAGTCGATTCCATTGTGGTGGACAATTTGCTGGAAAACCTCAATAGTGGCGCCGTAGCGGTACCGGATAGTTTATAGACAGTTAGTTCTACCGCTCACAGCCGCAGTCGAGGCACTCTTGGAGCGTAACGAACGGTACTACGCCATTGCAGCCTCCCCAAGTGAAGGGCTTACACTTTTTTTCTATCGGGTCGAAATAATAGCGCACCATGGCGGCGTTACACATGCCCTGATCAGGCACGAGCAGGCAAGCAGCGGGGAGGGCAGCCGGCTCCGGAATGTCGTTGTCTTTACGGCAGCAGGTGGCCGAAGAAAGCAGCACAGTGGCACCCAGCAGGAGTAAGGTTTTCTTCATATAGGCAGGAGCCTATTCTTCGGCTGACGGTTGCATAGGACGGCGAAATGGCTCCGGCGGAGCGCAACCAAGACCGTTAACAGCACGGCCGCAACTACCGCAGAAAGGCCCCGAAAGCGCAGCCGCTCCTGATTAATTGGGTGCCTGCCAACTAGGGCGAAGTTGGGACGGTAGTACAGCTGGCAGTTTAAAGTGCGTGAGCAGCAACAGCAGAAATACCAACGGCACTCGCAAAAGCATCCGCATCTACGCTGCTTATTCCTCCCCGTAAAACGATTCTAGGGCCGCCTTCAGATGCGGATACTCGAACGTGAAGCCTTGGCGCAACACCTTCTCGGCGCTGACGCGTTGGGAAGCCAGCACAATCTCGCTCATCTCGCCCATCATCAGGTTCAGGGCAAACTCCGGCACTTTGGGCAGCACTAACGGGCGGTGAAGTACCGAGGCCAAGGTTTCGGTGAATTCCTGGTTTGTGACCGGGTGCGGCGACACGGCGTTGTAGGTGCCCTGCCACTGCGGCTCTTCCAGCATCTGAATCAGCAACCGGCACAGGTCATCCAGGTGAATCCAGGACATAAACTGTCGGCCCGAGCCCAGCGGTGCACCCGCCATCATCTTTACAGTACGGGCCAGTGGTACCAGCGCGCCCCCTTCAGGGCTGAGCACGATGCCAATGCGCGAAATAACCGTGCGAATCCCCAGCTTGTCTACATCAAGGGCCGCTAGTTCCCATTGCCGCGATACGTCAGCCAAGAAATCATCGGCAGGAGCGGGGGGCGTTTCCTCATTTACTACCCGGTCGGCGCTGTCGCCATAAATACCAATGGCCGAGGCTGAAATAAACGTGCGGACATGGTGGTTTGGCTTGGCCAGTTCACGCGCCAGCAAAGCCGTGCCACCAAGGCGGCTGGTCATGATGTCGCGCTTGCGCTCATCTGTCCATTTCCCTTCCGATACGCTGGAGCCGGCCAGGTTAATGATATAGTCGGCGTACCGTACGGCCGCTTCATCAATCACGCCGGCACTTGGGTCCCAGCGGAAACTACGGTAGTGGCTGGTTGCAGGCTTGCGGCTGAGCAGGGCCACTTCGTAACCGGCATCAATGAGCATTTCGGCGAGGCGCGTGCCAATCATGCCGGTGCCACCGCTGATGAGGACTTTTCGGGACATTGGGGAAGAGCTGTTTGCTGTAGGGGCAGCAGGGGGTAGCAGGATAAACTATACGAGGCAGTGCAAAAACCTAGCGGAAAGCTAACAGCTTACGCGCAATTGCCAACAGCGTTATTTCCCTATCAGCCGCAAAAATTCGGCGCGTAGGGTGGCATCTGTCCCAAAGGCTCCGCTGTACTCTGCCGTAATCGTGGAGCTGCTGGTATCATTCACTCCGCGGCTCATAACGCATAAGTGGTCTGCCTCAATCAGCACGGCTACATTGTCGGTGTGCAGGCTCTGCTTCAACTCTTCCGCAATCTGGCGCGTGAGGCGTTCCTGCACCTGCGGTCGGCGGGCATAATACTGCACCACCCGGTTGAGCTTGCTCAGGCCCACCACGTTTTCGCCGGGCAGATATGCTACGTGCGCCTTCCCAATAATCGGCACAAAGTGGTGCTCACAGCAGGAGAAAAGTGTAATGTCGCGCTCCAGCAGCATCTGGCCGTATTGGTAGCGGTTGTCAAACAGTCGCACATCGGGGCGGTGCTCCGGGTGCAGGCCCCGGAACCACTCCTGCACGTACATCTTGGCTACACGCCGGGGCGTACCTGCCAGACTGTCGTCCGTAAGGTCGAGGCCCAGCAACTGCATGATTTCCCGGAAGTGGTCTGTAATGCCCGCAATCTTTTCCTCATCACTGAGCACAAAGGCATCAGCTCGAAGCGGGGTATGTAAATCGGCGGGCAGATGTGCGTCGGCAGGGCGCAGGTCGCTGCCCGGAACGGGCACGGCATTATCCATGGTATTCTACAAAATTGCGCTCAGTCTCATACAGTGTGACTGAGAGGGCCAGCGGCGCAGCAAGGTGTGGACGCAGCCGGTTCCAGATGACTACCGCTATGTTTTCGGCGGTAGGATTAAGGTGGCGAAATTCTTCCGTATCCAAATTCAGATTCCGGTGGTCAAAGGTATCCAGAATCTCGCGTTTGATGAGGTCACTCAGCCGCTTCATGTCATAGACATAGCCTGTCTCAGGGTCCGTCTCACCTGTCAAACGAACGATGAGTTCGTAGTTGTGGCCATGGTAGTGGGGATTGTTGCATTTGCCAAACACACGCTGGTTTTGCTCGTCGCTCCAGGCAGCATTGTGCAGGCGGTGGGCGGCATTGAAGTGCTCTTTACGGCAGACGGTTACGGGCATAGTTGAGGTCAACAGAGAGACAGAAGGTTTGTTTGTTCTACGCAGATATGCTCCTGAACGGAGCAGGGGTATGCGAATTGATAAATGGTATTATTTGTAGTTAAACAATATATAATATAACCTATTGAATAAAAGTAAACTTAGGGTAAAAAAAAGGAGAGGCGGCCTAGCGAGATGATAGGACTGTAGTTAAATTTGGTGAGCCGGATTACGAAAACCGGACATAACTGAGACTTCCCTTTCTTTTAATTACTTCATACACATGAAAAAAGGCGTACTCCTCTCTCTGCTGATGTTTGTGCTGACGGTGGCTGGCTACGCGCAGAAGTCACCCGTCGACGAAACAGAAATGGCCATCAAAGGCATTCCGCGTAAAGGCCAACGAGTGACTATTCAGCTGGACAGCAAGCGGGTTGATGAATCCTGGAAAAAGCAGCTTGATACCCAGTTCGGCAGCAAAGTAAAAGCCGACAAAGGCGTTTACTCCATGGATGGTGTGGTTATCGAGGACATTTCCAAAACCCCTATCCGGGTTATCAGCAAAATTGACGCTACCCCAACCGGTACGTCGGTGTGGTGGTCAATTGACTTGGGCAATGCTTACTTGGGCAAAGATGCCACGCCGGTACAGTGGAAGTCGGCAGAGAAATACCTCAAGGACTTTGCTCGTATGCTTTACCGTGAAGACCTTGCTGTGCAGGTTGCACAGGCTGAACGCTCCCTAGTGTCGTCGCAGGACAACCACATGGCTGTGATTCAAAAGTCGGATGCTATCAAGAAGGACATCGAGAAGAATAAGCTGAAAAAGGCTGAAATTCAGCAGCAGCTGGCGCAGAACGCCGCCGAACTGTTGCAGTACAACAACCTTATTGACTTGAACCTGAAAGAGCAGGAAGCTGCCCGCACCGACATTGTGAACATGCGCGTAGCACTGGAAGCTGTGAAAGAGCGTATGAACAAGATTGAATAGGTTTCTGCCCTATTCACAAGCTCACAAAAAAGCCCTGCCGGATTTCGGTAGGGCTTTTTTGTGAGCTTATTGGGGTGCAGTTTTTATTTCATGGCGGCTCGCACCTGCTGCTCGGCCGCTTTTTCGTCCTTCCAGCTTACAATTCGGATTTCGCCGCGCCTGCCTAGGTGCAGGTACCATTGCCGGACTACTTCCCGGGCACCGGGGTAGTTGCTGATAAAACTCTGCCAGGAGTCAGCTTCGGGCAGAATTTGCTGGCTGGGGCGCGCAGGTACGGCCAGCACTACCGGGCGCATAGTGCCATTGTCGTCGAGGGTGAGCAGGCCGATGGGGAGTACTTCCAGCACGGTGCCACTCGGCTGTGCTTCTGCCAACACCAAGGCCGCCAGCGGTGGCGAGCCAATAGGGCCCGCGGCAGTTCCGGGGATGAAGCCACTGTTGCCGGGGCAGGGCAAAAACTCCACCACTAGGTCGAGGCCGGCACGGCGTTCTGGCACAAAGTTGCCGCTGGCCGCATCGTAGCGCTTGGCGTGGTTGGTACCGGCCGGCATTTCTACCACTACTTGCAGCAGCTTGCGTTCTGCCGAAAAAGTTGACAGCTCCCCAATGTCCGTGCGGCAGCCGTACAGCAACATGCTGTTCAGCAACAAAAGCAGAGCACCACCAGAGAAGCGCATACGGAAGGATGGAATTACTCCAAAGACTACTGGGCCAACTGCTCGTCAATGAGTCGGAAGGGGCTCAACTGGTCGAGGCGAAGCACGAAGCGAATCTGGTTTGTGAAATCTTTGCCGCTGGAAGGAAGGCCATTGGCATACTGCGAGCCAGCAACTGGGAAGTAGAAGCTCAGCAGCTTGCTGAACAGAGGCACCGCAATACCGGCATCATAGAAAGCGCGCTGGGCACCACCATTCTCGGTGACTACAGTAGATTCCTGGGTAAGGCCAAAGTCGGCAAACAGCCCCAATGAAGATACCGGTAAATCGGCCTGCAGATTGAGCGTGGTGAGCCAGCGTCTGCTAGCTACGAGCAGATAGGCCTTGAAAGCCCCATCCCGGCCATCAAACTGGTGTTGCTGCGCGGCTAGGCTAGGCGAAATCTGCTGGCGGTCCAGGAACATTGTTTGGCGACGGTAATCAGGGCTGCCGCTCAGGCCAATGTAGAAAGGCGCGTCATTGGTTTTGTTGAGAAAACTGCCGCCGAACAGCCGTACCGAGAAGCTTTTCTTGGACGAATAATAGCGCAGATAGCTTACTTCAGCCCGTAACAGTGCTGCAGAAGTACGTACGTTGTCATCGGTCAGGCTGGGAGTGAGGTAGTTGAATTCCCCTTTCACGTTCCATTGATACAAGGCATTACCAGCTTTCAAGCCGTATTCCACCGACTGAATGCTGGACGTAGTGCCGGCATCCTGGTCGTCGATGGCCGTGTTGGCCAATTTCACGGTATGCTGTGGGGCATTGAAAGCTGAATGGGGAAACGAGAGTGTAAGGCTAGGCTCCACTTTGCGGTAACGCTCGAAGCGTTGCAGCAACACCCCAACTACGGCGCGGCGCGTCACCCGCTCCGGCAGAATGTTGAGGTTCAGCATCCCGATGCCGTTCAGTTCCCGCTGGTTGAAGCTATACATGGGCATGGCGAGGTAGCTGAACTTCTTGACGTTCACCAAGCTGTTGTAAAACGCTGCGCCCAGCATGAACTTGTCCGACGTGTTTGCGCCCAGCACCGGCATCCAGTTGATGGCCGCCTGGTCCCAGCGTTCCGGACTGAACAGCGGCCGTAGCCGGATCTGCTCCAGGGCCCGGAGGGAGCCGGTTGTTTTCAGCCGGTCGTCGCGGCGGTTGAGCTGCGGAGTTACGTAAGCCGGGTCGGCTACCACGGCCGCTACATTCTCGTTGCGGAACCATAGAATGGCGTCATCTTCCTCATCAGTGCGGGCAAACGGCTGGGTCCATTTGGTTTCCAGAACATTGCCACGGGCATCCAGCGTCGCAACCGGAAATGGGAACGGGGCCGGCGAATCGTTGCGGACCAGCACCTTGCGCTGCCCCTTTTCTACCTTCGACTTGGAGAGCACCGCATTGTATCGATGCTGGCCGTTGAGCATATCCTGAAAGAACCAGCCCAACTTTTGACCTGCTACGGCCTCAAACACCACCTGCATGTCTTCCGGATAGGGGTGGCGGAACTTCCATTGCTCGTAATAGGCATGCATTGCCTCATCAAACTTCTCCTGCCCCAGATAAGAAGCTAGGTAGTGCAGCAACGAAGCTGTTTTGCTGTACACAATGATGCCGTAGTTGAGCTTGCCGTATTCTGCGGAAGTGAAATTATTCACTGGCTGATCGAGGGAGCGGCTGGCTACGGCCTGGTAGGGGATTGAGTTGACGGCCGCATTGGGCAAGCCGTCCAGCGTCAGGGCCCGGGCGCCGGCGCCTTTCGTGGGTAGGCCCAACAAGCCGCCAGTGCCGCCGTTGCGTTCCGCCACGCGGTTTTCGATGTAGGAGTTTACTCCTTCATCCATCCAAGCAAAGTCTCGCTCGTTGCTAGCCAGAATACCGTAGAACCAGTTGTGGCCCACTTCATGCACAATAGCGGAAGGCTGCGTCACGGTCACCATCGGATATTCCATGCCCGAGCCGGCACTCAGAGCGCCATCCACGGCCGTAGCGGCGCTGTACGGATATTCGCCTACCCAGCGGGAGTAATACACCACCGCCGAGTCTACGTCCTGAAGCCCTTTGAGCCACTTCTCGGCCTCTTTGTTGGTAAAGAGTACCCAGGTATCAACCTGGCGGCCTGAAGGCAGTATAACACCGCTTTTCAGCACATTGAAGCGTTTATCGGCGAACCAGGCAAAGTCGTGCACCCGGTCTTGGGTATAGCGCAGGGTTTTGGTCTCGGGCGCAGAAAGCGGAAACGATAAATCAGAGCCAAAATCGGCTTGGGCTTTCTTGGTTGCGGTAGCTGCTGCCAGCTGGTTGAGGCGCTGCTGCTCCTCGGGGTTTTGCAGTACACCCGTAGCGCCTACCGTATAGTTGGCGGGCAGTGTAATGCGGACGTCAAACGAGCCGAATTCTGAGTAGAACTCGCCTTGGTCCAGATAAGGCATAGCATGCCAGCCTTTCCGGTCATACACGGCTGGCTTCGGGTACCACTGCGTAATCTGGTAGCTCTGCTCTACATGCCCGAAGCGCGAAAATGAATCCGGAATCTTTACTCGGAACGGAGTTGTGATAGTAATGCTGGCACCGGGCGCCAACCGCTGGGGCAGCGTCAGCTTGGCCATATCAGGATTTGCCAGGTCCAACTCCAACTTAGCTGGTTGGCCGTTCACCTGAAAGTCAAGCTGATCTATGTAGCCGCGCTGGTCTGGTCCGGCAAAGTGAAACTTCCGGCTGCCGTTGCGTAGCTGCTGTTTCGCAAACGCGGTGTTGTCGTCGCGGTAAGCGTTGGGCCACAAATGAAACCAGATGAAGGGCAGCGCGTCGGGTGAGTTGTTAGTGTATACTAACTCTTCCCGGCCTGTTAGCAGGTGCTGCTTGTCATCAAGCGTTACATCAATGGAGTAGTTCACCTGTTGCTGCCAGTAAACAGCCGATTTTTGGGGAGTAGCAGTGGGAGCAGACTGCGCAACCGCAGCCCCGGACATAACCAGCAGCCAGAAACTGGCCAGAATACTTTTCATATGCAGCAGCAAGAGGCGAAACGATACGCTGAAACGAAAGTAAGGGTCTGCCGCGTATTGGCACGCTTCGGTTTCATAACCTTTCCGGAAAGGGCTGCGTTTGCACGTGTATTCCCATTCTCTCGCTGGCCGGGAGCTAACCTTTCTGACTATGTCATTCCACAAACAGCCTAAAGACGATACCCAACATCAAAACCATCTGGACGGCGCCGCAAAAATCCTCGGTAGTGATTTGCAGGAAGAAGCCGACCGTTCCGGTCTCGACAACCACTTTCAGCGCTGGATTGAAGATCTAAAAGATGTCAACAACCCGGAATTGCACCAGATAGTGGTAGACATGCAGGAGTTGAAGGCGCATTTCAACGGCGGAGCCATCGACAAAGATGTGGTGTCGCGCCTGTTGCGCCGTCTTGGTGATAACACGACAAAAGCAGCCGTTTTCGCCGAAAACCCCAATACCGCCGAGCGGGTTGTGAAGCTAGGCGAAGCACTGAGTGCTGCTGCCAAACAGGTATCCGGTGCGCAAGCATCAGCTGAGCAGGACTTGAAACAGGATTCGGCTGCTAATAGCTAGCTGAAATACTATAGACCACACAAAAAAGGCGCCTCATCAGAGGCGCCTTTTTTGTGTGGTCTATAGCTACTGTTAAAAGCAAAAGCCGGTTTCTGCTGAGAGAAACCGGCTTTTGTATAGACAAGCAGTACGCTTATGCTTCGGTAGCAACCACCGTGCGACGCTTCTCTTTGATACGAGCAGCTTTGCCCGACAGGCCACGCAGGTAGAACAGACGAGCACGACGTACTTTACCGCGACGGATTACTTCGATCTTGTCGATGTTTGGCGACAGGAGGGGGAAGATACGCTCGGTACCAATCTGGTTGGAGATTTTCCGAACCGTGAAAGTCTCACCGTTTGAGTTGGAGTTTTTGCGCTGGATAACTACACCCTGGAACTGCTGAACGCGCTCCTTGTTGCCCTCACGAATCTTTACGTGGACGTTGATGGTGTCGCCGGCAGCAAAGGCGGGGAAGCTGGCGCGGCGCTCCTGGGATTCCTGCTGAATAAAATCGAGTAGTACGCTCATGGCTGAAAAAACTGTGAAGGACGGCCGCGCCGCCCGAGGGGTTTCGGGTAAAGAGGCGCAAATATAGCCCTCTGTTTTGATGATTACAACTGTGAGAATCTGCTACCTGTGGAAATGTGAGGAATATGCGTGCTAGAGGCAACATCCTTCCGCTATTTCGCACAGCGTCTTGGCTTTCACAGCTTAAGAAAGCAAATCTGGGCGGCGCTGGCGAGTTCTTTCCAGAGCTTGGTCGTGCCGCCAGACGTCAATTTTGGGGGTATTGCCAGAGAGTAGAATCTCAGGGACGGATTGGCCCCGCCACTCCGCCGGCCGGGTATATACTGGCGGTGCAAGCAAGTTATCCTGAAACGAGTCGCTCAGGGCCGATTCTTCGTTGCCCAGCACGCCCGGCAGCAACCGCACCACCGCATCTACTAGTACTGCCGCGCCCATTTCACCCCCACTCAGTACATAGTCGCCAATGCTGATTTCGTGGGTGATATAGGCCTGCCGAATCCGCTCGTCGACCCCCTTGTAGTGCCCGCACAAAATGAGCAGGTTGCCCGCCAGCGACAGTCGGTTGACAAGTGGCTGACGTAGGGTTTCGCCGTCGGGCGTTAGGTAGATGATGGCGTCGTAGCTGCGCTGAGCCAAAAGCTCATCGAAGCAGGCTGCAATGGGTTCTACACGCAGTACCATGCCGGCCCCACCTCCAAACACATAGTCATCAATCTGACCGTGCTTGTTGATGGCGTAACGGCGCAGGTCGTGCAACTGGATTTCGGCCAGCCCTTTGTCCTGTGCACGCTTCACGATGGAATGCGCAAAGGGGCTGACCAGCAAATCCGGCTGGCACGTCACGATATCGATACGCATAGCTTGGCAGAATAGAGTCGCTACGCTTCTTCGAACTCGTCGGGCTCGTCCCGCTCACGCGAGGGAGGCGTCAGATACACATCCAGCAAGCCTTCCGGCAGATTGACATGCAGTGTCCGGGTCGCTTGGTCGGCGTGCGATACTAGCTCGTCTACTACCGGAATCAGCACCTCCTGACCCTGGTAGCGCATCGCCAGCACATCCTGCTGCGGCAGTTCGTAGAATGCTTCCACCGTGCCTAGCTCGCCTAGCTGTTCATCCACTACTGCATAGCCAATAACATCGTGGAAGTAGAACTGGTCTTCTTCCAAGGCTGGCAACTCCTGCAAAGGACGGTAGAGCTTGGCGTTGCGCAGTGGCTCAGCCTCTTCTATCCGGTCTATGCCCTTGAGCTTGAGCAAAGCTCGCTCGTTGGACTGGGGTTGCAGCTTTTCAATGTCGTAGGCAACTAGCTTGCCGGGGGTAGCCGGCATTTCCAGCCACACCGACTTCACCTTGCGGTAAGAGTCCGGATTGTCGACGTCCAGAAAGGCTGCCACAAACCCTTTCAGGCCATGTGGCTTCCCAATAGAGCCCAGCAGGTAGCAGTCATCTACGGTCATGGAGAGGTATGATTAGGGAATTAAGGAATTAGGTGATTAAGGAAGAGGAATCCGGCAGCCGAGGCGGCCAGACTCTTCATTGCTTAATCACCTAATTCCTTAATCACTAGGCAGGCACCAGAAATTAAGCGCCGGCTTCTTCCGTCGTTTCGGCCGGAGCTTCAGCGTCGGTCGTTTCACCTTCGGCAGCAGGAGCTTCCGTTGGAGCAGGCGTGTTTTTCTTGCGGATAGCTTCAGCGCGAGCCTCTTTTACTTTAGACTCAGCAGCCAGGGCAGCCTTGCGGGCTTCGTCCTTAGCCGTACCAATGTTGGTACGCTTGCCTTCGATTTTGGCGTCTTTCTGCTCTTTCCAGGAAGTGAAACGCTCGTCAGCAGTTTCCTGCGAAATAGCGCCTTTGATAACACCTAGCTGCAGGTGCTTGCGGTAAAGCACACCACGGTAAGAGAGCATAGCACGTACCGTGTCGGTAGGCTCAGCACCTTTCATGATCCAAGCGAAAGCCTTTTCGCCATCGAAGTTGATCGAGGCAGGGTTCGTGTTGGGGTCGTAGGTACCGATTTTTTCGATGAAGCGGCCGTCACGCGGAGCGCGCGAATCGGCAACAACGATATCGAACTGAGCGGCCTTTTTGCGGCCGCGACGGGCGAGGCGGATTTTAACTGCCATAAACCGGGTTGGTTAAGCGACGCAACTCGTGCGTCTGGTTGAAAGTGAGGCGCAAAGGTACGCAGAGAATCGGCGGATTGAAAGCGCCACGCAGATTCAATCAGATAGTAATGGCTCTGGCGCGACAGGAGTACATAAAAAAGGCTGCCCGTACGCACGGGCAGCCTTTTTTAGCTTAAAAAAGAATGGCTAGGCTGCTACCTGCAGCTTTTGCGCCGTCACTTTGCGCTTGATTTTGATGATGCGGGCCTTGTCCAGCGTCCAGATAGCAACGTACGTCGGATCAAACTCCCACCATTTCACGCCGAAGTTGACGCGCATGGGCAGCTTGTGGTGGTTGTTCTGAAACAACTCCCCGAAAGCCAGAAAATCCAGCGCCAGCGTGTTTTTGGAATGGTCGTGGTTGTCGAAGTTCTGGTAGCCGTATTTGTGGCCGCCCCAGTTCACGATGGCACCATGAATCGGGCCCATCAGGAAGTGGATCGGGAGCAGCAGATACTGCCACCATGCCGTAGCGAAGTTGATATAGAACAGCACGTACGCTGTACCCCAGCCCAGGCGCGAATACCATTTGTCACCGATGTTCTCAATCAGGTTCCACTCCGGATAATCACCTTCGAATCGCTCGGCGGCAGCGTAGTTGCGGTTCAGCACATCGTTATAGATGTTCTTCGTCTTCCACATCATCGAAAAGGCGTTCGAGGAGAATAGCGGGGAGTGTGGGTCCATCTCCGTGTCGGAGTAGGCATGGTGCATGCGGTGCAGTAGCGCATAGGCCCGCGGGGACAGGAACGAAGAACCCTGGCAGATGTAGGTGAACAGGAAAAAGAACCGTTCCCAAAACTTGTTCATGGTGAACATCTTGTGCGCGGCGTAGCGGTGCAGATAGAACGTCTGCGTAAACAGCGACAAGTAGTAGTGGGCAACAAAGAAAACGAGAATCGCCATGGGCAAGGATAGTTAAAGGCAGCGTCCGGAACGGCTGGTGTTCTAACGCGCAAAAGCCCGAAAGCCGGGGTTTAGTTCAGAAGCCGTTTTACAAAACTACTGCCACGCTTGCCGGGAGTGCAATTTGCCTCTATAAAAGGCCAAAATGTTATTCATATACTCCTCCACCAAATAAGCAGCGGCGCCGACTACCAGTGCGAAACACACTTGCAGTCGGCGCCGCTATTGGTACTGCTAGAGGTTTAGTAGTACGCCTGGGCTGCTTCCCAATGAGGCATTTCGGGCAGCGGAGCCACAAACACCATCTCCTCCTTGGTTACCGGGTGCTGCAGTTGCAACTGGCGGGCGTGCAGTGCAATGCTGACGTCGGGTAGCGGAGATAGAAAGCCGTATTTTACGTCGCCGACAATAGGAGTGCCAAGGCCAGTGCTGAGTTGCACCCGAATTTGGTGCGGACGCCCCGTAATGGGATTCACCTGAATAAGCCAGCGGTTGCCGGCCTGGCCCAGCACCTGAAAGTCCAGATCCGACTTCAGGCCCTGCCCATGACGTTCCGGATAGGCCTTGGTGGTATTGCGGATAGGGTCTTTCACGAGCCAGTGGGTCAGGTGGCCGCTGGTAGGCTCAGGACACTTGCCGGTGAGGGCCCAATACGTTTTATGAATCTTGTTGTCGCGGAACATCTCATTCAGCCGGCTCAGCGCTTTGCTGGTTTTGGCCAGAATAACGATGCCGCTCACGGGCCGGTCGATGCGGTGCGCTACACCTACAAAGGCGGCGCCGGGCTTTTTGTATTTGAAGCGCAGGTATTCCTCAGCCTTGGCCGAAAGGGGCTCGTCGCCGGTAGCGTCGCCCTGCACGAGCAGGCCGGCTGGCTTATTGATGACGAGCAAATGATTGTCTTCGAACAGAATTTCTTTCCGTTCCGACCACAGATTCGGACGATTCACTTTGGGGCAATGAACAATTAATAATGAGCAATGAGCAACGGCGCAGCCGTGCGTATCAATGGCAATTGTTTGTTGCGCACGGCTACTTGCTCATTGGGTTTAGTACGCTTCTTCCTTGCTGGGGAAGTCGCGGTTTTTTACGTCCTGAATGTAGCGCTGCACGGCGTCGCTCATCAGGTCACCTAGTTCGGCGTAGCGGCGCAGGAAGCGGGGCTTGAACTCTTTGGTAATGCCCAGCATGTCGTGTACTACCAGCACCTGACCATCTACGTCGGGGCCGGCCCCGATACCAATGACGGGAATGGTGAGCTTCTCGGCTACTTGCTTGGCCAGCGTCGACGGAATCTTCTCCAAAACTACAGCAAAGCAGCCTAACTCCTGGAGCAACATGGCATCTTCAATCAGCTTCTGGGCCTCGGCATCTTCCTTAGCGCGGACCGTGTAGGTGCCAAACTTATAGATGCTTTGTGGCGTGAGGCCTAGATGGCCCATCACTGGGATGCCGGCCGTAAGAATACGGGTAATAGACTCGCGGATTTCGGCGCCGCCTTCCAGCTTGATGGCGTGTCCTCCTGATTCCTTCATGATGCGGATGGCGGAGCGCAACGCCTCCGATGAATTGCCTTGGTACGAGCCAAACGGCATATCGACCACCACCAAAGCGCGCTTCACGGCACGTACCACGCTGGAGGCATGATAAATCATCTGGTCGAGGGTGATGGGTAGCGTGGTTTCGTGGCCCGCCATTACGTTGGAGGCCGAGTCGCCGACGAGCAGTACATCAATGCCCGCACCATCGAGAATGGTCGCCATTGAAAAGTCGTAGGCGGTGAGCATGGAGATTTTCTCACTGCGCTGCTTCATGGCCAGCAGTTGGTGCGTGGTCACGAGCTTGACTTCCTTGTGCTGGGACATGAGCTTAGGTCTTGGTTGGGTAAAAGCTTTGTTGAACTGAGGTGAGACGCAAAACACGCTCCACCAGAAACCAAAGCTGCGGATTTTTCAGAAAAGAGCCGGCGACAGTCCACTTATACCGCCTTCTGCATGACGCGCGCCATGTATTGCTGCTACCGGCTAGTAGTTCAGGAACGTGCGGTTACGGTTCAGCTTCAGGTCTTGCAGCAGCGACGATTTGGCGGCAATAGTGATGAAATACCCCTGGCCGTAGCCACGGAATGGCCGCCAGTTGCCCGTAATCTGCCAGCAGTGCAGGTCGCGGTAAATGTCGAGCGAAGTGAAGGCCGGAGTTTTGTTGATGAAGTCGTAGTTGGTGGTGTAGCCGATGCGCAGGTTGTTGGTCAGTTTCACGGAGCCGCCCAGGTTAAGCGAAGCCGACGTGAAAGCCCGGGGGCGGGTGTAGAGGATGGTAGTGGGCCGCACGCCGGGGTCGGCATAGAGCATGGAGAAGCCGGTGGTCATTTCCCAAGGCAGCTCAAAATCCACATAATCCTCGTACGGATTAATCGGGTTCGGATTGCCTAGAGCCGGGTCGTTGACGGGAGCCACGGCACGCGGCACGTTGGATTTCTTGTTCGGCTTCGCGGCCGGGTTGAACTGGTAGTTCATCTGCAGCGAAGCCGTAGTGAGGCGGGCCAGTCGGCGGCTATCCTGCTCAAATAGATATTTATCAATTGCAACGCCGGAAGTGTCGCGCTGATAGAAGTCAAATGAGGCGCTCATTGTGATGCTGAGCTTCTTGGCAACCTGCGTCCGGAAAGAAGCGGACAGAGGTGTAAGTTTCAGCGAGTCTGCCAGAAAATTGTAGCCAAAGCCGAAATCCAGTCCATCAATTAGACTGACTTTGTTGAAAGGAGTGGTGCCTGTAGTGTCGTTGCTGTTCCGCACCTTCATTTCCACGGCATTCTGCAACGAGAAGCTAATTTGGCTCTGGCGCTGCCCGGCAGGTGCGCCATACAGAAAGCCCTCATAGCGGGAAAAGATACGCGTGTCGATGACCCGGCCTGACGCGTCTCGGATGGAGCCCAGCGGCAGGTTGAGAGACTGGTAATAGTTGGGGTTGCGGGAGGGCGCAAACTGGTAGCTGATGTTGGGCGTAAGCTTGTGGCGTATTGCCTGAAACTTGCGGGTGCCTTTGCGCACCAGTGTGCCATAGATGCTGGTGCCTAGATTGAGCCCACCAGAATAGCTGGAAAGCCGGTTGAAGCTGGCGACAGTATCAATACGAATGGCCTGCGCGGCAGAGTTGTAGCTGTAGTCAAGCTTCTTGAAGTACCACAACTCGTTATAGCTGATAGAAGGCGTCAGGTTCAAATGTTTCAGGAAGTTGATGCTGCCCAACTGAATCTGAAAGTCATGGCGCAGGCCGGTTTGTGAGTTGCGAAGCAGCTTTGAAATGTTGTCGAGTTTAATAGGAATGACGCTACTGGTAGTAGTGCCACCTAAAAGGGGAATACCGGCAAGCTGCCGTGCGTTTTGCGTGTTCGTGACGGTATTCTGGCCCGTGAGCGAATAGGAGAAGGAAAGCTGCTCGTAGTAGCGGCCACGTGGCGTGATGCCCAGCCACTGGTACGGATACTGCCGCGCCACCTGCACGCTCACATCGGGCAGAATGAAGCTCATGGTGCCAGTGCCCGTGTTCTGGGTCTGGCTCAGGTTGAGAGAGTAGTTGATGGGCGCGTTGCGCAGTTGTTTGCTGTAGCTGATGCTACTGGAAAAAGCCGGCGTGAGGTAGCGCCGCACGTCGTAGGAGTTCTGCTGGTTGTAGTCGGTGCTGCCGGCACTTACGCTGGCCGAGAAACGCCCGCCACCGGGCCGGGGCGTGGGCGAGTGGTTCCAGCGTAGCCACATGGTTTGGGGCTTGCGAGGCTGTCGGAAGTTGTTGGTAGCACTCACGCCATCCTGCTGCAGAATCTGGTTGGCCGGGCGCGACGAAAACTCGAAGCTGAGCAGGCCATTGTAGCGGTAGCGTTTCAGGTACTGCATTTCGGCCATACCGCGCCAACCACCAAACTGTTGCTCGTTTCCGGAGTATATGTCGCCGGTTACCCGCAGCCCGATATTGTCGTTGGCGGCCCAGTAGTAGCCCCCGTTGCGCAGGAAAAAACCCCGGTCTGTCGATTGGCCGAAGGTGGGGATGATGAGGCCCGAAGCCCGGCTCTTGCTGGGAGAAGGGAAATAGCCGAACAGAAAGCCCAGCGGGGTAGGAATGTCGCTGATAACCAGATTAAACGGTCCGGTTACTACTTTCTCCCCCGGAATCACCTTCATCTTGCTGGCATTGATGTAGAAGTGCGGGTGCTCCAGGTTGCAGGTAGTGTAGCGCCCGTTGCGCCCAAATATTTCGTTGAACTGGTTTTTCTTGATGACTTCAGCGTGCACGTAGCCTTCGCCCTGTTGGGTGACGGCATCGGCAATCTTGCCTTTTTTGCTCTTGAAGTTGTAGTTGATTCGGCCCGCCTGGTAGGTTTCGGCGCCGTTCTTGAACACCGGACGGCCCCGGGTTTTGCCCGTCGAGTCCTGCGTTCCTTCGGCCGTGAGTAGGTTGTTGCTGTAGTCTACCGTAATCAGGTTGGCCTTCAGGTTCATCTCGCCGTAGTCCACGGTGGCGGCATCGTAGAGAATGGCCTTCTTTTCGCCCACTATAAACCGGATGGAGTCTTTGGCGGCGTATTTCACAGTAGTTTCTACACTGCCTTTGCGGCCACCAGCGGCTACGTTTAGAGAATCGGGTGAGCCGCCAGGAGCGCGGCGCACCAGGCCGCTGGTATCGGCGGCAGTGCCGCTACGGGGGCGCTGCAGGCCGGAGCGGGCCGTATCGGCGCGCAGAATCTGGGCCGGGCGGCGCACATCGGCCGGAACGGACGTAGCTGGCTGGCGGGTGGGGGTGGGCACCTGGGCGAAAGCGGGTGCCGCTAGCAGCCATAACAGAGCCAGCAGCGCAACTGCGGGCCGGCAAACCGGCAAGCTAAACTGTGGCCAGAACATAATCGTATAGTCAGGGAAGGGCTCAGGTGCGGCCACGTAGTTTTATTCGTTTATTTTGTGGCGGTTTGCAAAGGTAGCGCGTCGCTGCCCATCACTAACGAAGTCTGTGCGGAATATTGTCGCCTTGTGTGCGGTGGGGCTGGTCTGTTTTTCCGGCGCACCAGCTGCCCGGGTGCCGGAATCTTCGGCACCCCATCCTGAATTCTCGTCTAAGCCGCTGGCCTACCGCCTGCGTACCGTGGTGCTCGATGCCGGGCATGGCGGCAAAGACCGGGGCTGCGCTGGCGTAAAAGCCCGCGAAGCCGATGTGGCGCTGAAAATCATTCTGGCGCTTGGCCGGCAGATTGAAGAGAACATGCCGGACGTAAAGGTTGTATACACCCGCAAAACCGATGTGTTTGTGGAGCTGGCCGACCGGGCAGGTATCGCCAATAAGCACAACGCCGACCTGTTCATCTCCGTCCACTGCAATGCCAGCAGCCCGGCGGCCAATGGCACCGAGGTATGGACGATGGGGCCGCACAAAACCGACGCCAACCTGGCCGTAGCCAAGCGCGAAAATTCCGTTATTCTGCAGGAAGACAACTATAAAGAGCAGTACAACGGCTTCGACCCAACTTCGCCACAGAGCCATATTCTGTTTTCGCTCTACCAAAGTGCGCACATCGTCAACAGTATTCGGTTTGCGCAGAAAGTGGATAAGCAGTTCCGGACCACGGTGGGGCGGCCTTCGCGCGGCGTGAAACAGGCCGGCTTTCTGGTGCTCTGGAAATCCACGATGCCCTCGGTGCTGATTGAGTCCGGCTTCCTGACCAACCGGCAGGAAGAGGCGTATCTGAACGATAAGGCCAATCAGACGTATATGGCCTCGGGCATCTACCGGGCTTTCCGCGACTATAAGAACGAGTTGGAAGCCATGAACGGGGAATAACCCGTTGGGAAGCCATCCTGGCAGCCGGTCCTCTCCTATATTTCACCTCCAACGATAGACCACCGTGTCGAAAGAAATTAAAGTGGCCCTGTTGGGCATTGTGGCCATAGTGTTGCTATATCTCGGGTTTAACTTCCTGAAAGGCAGCAACCTGCTATCCTCAGACCGTACGTACTTCGCCACATATGACAACGTGGACGGCCTGACCATCGGCAATCCGGTCATCCTGAACGGTATCAAGGTGGGGCAGGTGAAGGAAATGAAACTGATGCCAGAGCAGGCCAACCGCGTGCGCGTGTCGCTGGAGATGCAGAAGGACGTGGTGGTGGGCGACTCGACCGTGGCCAGCCTGAGTGGTTCGCTGCTGGGCTCCAAAACCATTACCCTGTTTCTGGGCAAAAACTCAAAAGTGTATGATGGCGGCGAAGACCTGAAATCTTACACCGTGGCCAGCATTACCGACGCGTTTCAGGCCAAGGCGCTGCCCGTGCTCGGCACCGTCGATTCGACGCTGATTAAGGTAAACAGCTTCCTGAATAAGGACGCCCGCCTGAGCTTACAGGCTACACTGCAAAACGCCCAGGGCAGCACTGAAGCGCTGAAAAACCTGCTGATTATGAATCAGCGCAACATCAACGAAATAACGACCAACATGGCGCGCCTTACGGCTGACTTGAACAAGACCAGCGCCAAGTTCGACCGGATTGCCAGCAACTTCTCTACTCTCAGCGACTCGCTCAAGAATGCCCCGGTAGGTCCTGCCATGCGCAAGCTCAACGCCACCATGACCGAAGCGCAAAGCACCATGACCACGCTCAACCGCTCCCTCAGCGACCAGAAAGGCTCCCTGGGCAAGCTCATGAACGACACGCTGCTCTATAACAATCTCAACGCCACGGCTGCCAGCACCAACACGCTGCTCACCGATTTTCAGGCTAACCCCAAGCGCTACGTGCATTTCTCGGTGTTCGGGGGCGGCAAGGACAAAGCCAAGAAAGAAGTAGAAACCACCACCGTGAAGCCCAATGGTACCGTCACGGAAACCGAAACCAAGACGACAATAAAGTAGGGTGCTCCCACAAACGGCAATCCTCTTACCTTTGAATCCGCCCCGCGAGGGGCGGATTTTT
This sequence comes from Hymenobacter sediminicola, assembly GCF_014250515.1. Classification (NCBI taxonomy): domain Bacteria; kingdom Pseudomonadati; phylum Bacteroidota; class Cytophagia; order Cytophagales; family Hymenobacteraceae; genus Hymenobacter; species Hymenobacter sediminicola. The sequence continues at coordinate 1,156,678 of NZ_CP060202.1, forward strand.
TGTTGCCCCTCTGTCATTCATCAGTTCAGAATGACAGCCTTCTGCCTCCCCAATTCCCACCAGATGAACCTCGAATTCAACAAAAACGAAGACAGCATTAAGCAACTCAACTTTCAGCTAAAAAAGCGGCTGGAAAAAGTGCAGCTCGGCGGCGGCGAGAAGCGCATTGCGGCGCACAAAGCCAAAGGCAAGCTCACGGCTCGGGAGCGTATTGAGTACCTGCTCGACAAGGACTCGGAAACCGTGGAAATCGGGGCGTTTGCGGGGGAGGGGATGTACCAGGAGGAAGGCGGCTGCCCCGGCGGCGGTGTGGTAGTGGTCATTGGCTGGGTGCAGGGCCGGCAGTGCGTGGTAGTCGCCAACGACGCCACCGTGAAGGCCGGCGCCTGGTTCCCGATTACGGCCAAGAAGAACCTGCGGGCCCAGGAAATCAGCATCGAAAACAAGCTGCCCATTATTTATCTAGTCGATTCGGCGGGCGTGTACCTGCCCATGCAGGACGAAATCTTCCCCGATAAGGAGCACTTCGGCCGCATCTTCCGCAACAACGCTGTGATGAGCAGCATGGGCATCGTGCAGCTGGCCGCCATCATGGGCCCGTGCGTGGCCGGCGGGGCCTACCTGCCGATCATGAGCGACGAGGCCATGATTGTGGACGGCACCGGCTCGGTGTTCCTGGCGGGGTCCTACTTGGTGAAGTCGGCCATCGGCGAATCCATCGACAACGAGACGCTGGGCGGCGCTACCACGCACTCCGAAATTTCGGGCGTCACGGACTACAAGTTTGCCACCGACGAGGAGTGCCTGGAGCACATCCGCAACATCTTCGACAAGCTGGGCGGCCACGCCACAGCCGGCTTCTCGCGCAAAACGCCCGCCGCCCCTAAGGAAAACCCGGCCGAAATCCTGGGCCTATTGCCCGCCGACCGCGCCAAGCCCTACGACATGATGGACATCATCAAGCGGCTGGTCGATGATTCGGAGTTTGAGCCTTACAAGGACCTCTACGGCCAGACGCTGCTCTGTGGCCTCGCCCGCATCGATGGCTGGGCCGTGGGCATCGTGGCCAACCAGCGCAAAATCGTGAAGACCAAGAAGGGCGCTATGCAGATGGGCGGCGTCATCTACTCCGACTCGGCCGACAAGGCGGCGCGCTTCATCATGAACTGCAACCAGAAGCGCATCCCGCTGGTGTTCCTGCACGACGTGTCGGGCTTCATGGTGGGCTCGCAGAGTGAGCACGGCGGCATCATCAAGGACGGCGCCAAGATGGTGAATGCCATGGCCAACTCCGTGGTGCCCAAGTTCTCGGTGGTCATTGGCAACAGCTACGGCGCCGGCAACTACGCCATGTGCGGCAAAGCTTACGACCCGCGCCTCATCGTGGCCTGGCCTACGGCCCAGCTGGCCGTGATGAGCGGGGCCGCCGCTGCCAACACGCTCCTCCAGATTCAGGTAGCCTCGCTGAAAGCCAAAGGCGAAGTCATCACGCCCGAAGCCGAGAAGGAGCTGCTGGACCGCATCAAAGCCCGCTACGACGAGCAGCTCTCGCCCTACTACGCCGCGGCCCGCCTCTGGGTGGATGCCATTATCGACCCGCTGGAAACCCGCAAAGTCATTTCCCAGGGCATCAGCATGGCCAACCACGCGCCCATTGAAAAGGCGTACAACGTGGGCGTAATTCAGGTATGAGTGGCCTAAGAAATTAAAGCCTGATGATAACCATCGACCAATCCCAGTTCCTTACGAACCTGCGGTCAACTCAAGCTTATTGTCAACATCAGCTAGAGCAGAAAGAAAAAGTTGAATGGACTGGGTTGCGAAGCACGATTAATCCGGTTTGTAAGGACGGTGAATGGTTCGCTCATATGCCGGGTCCCATTGATGAGAAGCCAATTCCTTGGGCTGAATGGAACAAGAAATCGGACCCTTATCTGCATGATTCTTTTGTCACACTATTCTGTAGGCAACTTGAATTCAAAAATACTGTGTCCGGCAAACTGAGTTATAGTGATGTTTTTCGGGGGAAAATACTTGTCGTAGAGCATGGGCAAAACATACCTGATGGTGCTACTGAGCCAGAAACGAGTGGATTTTTTGATGAATGGGATTTGCCTCCAATCGATACGTGGTTTTATAACACATACAGTGAGCCTAATGGAGGGATTCTCTTCGCATGGATTCCCGAAAAATTTGTTGAGTTAACTGATAAAGCCATCGATATTCAATTTCTGAATATTCTCCACTGGTTTGAAAAACCGAGTAGTTGGAATGAATCGGTCATTATTTAGCATCAGTTCTCAAAAACCCTCTACTTTCTGACTGACCGGCTGCAACGGGGCAGGTAAAATCACCGCCGCCTACGCACTGCTGTCGGGGCTGCCGCGAATCCGTGAATGCCGATGAAATTGTGTGGGGCTTCGTATCGTTTCAGCCCGAGACGGTGAGCATGCAGGCCTGAACGGTGTAGAGACGCGTAGTCGCGTCTCGTCGTTGAACGACCGGCACCGCGCCCGTTAAACAACCTCAGCAACGACGAGACGCTATAACTCGGTCCGCCGCTACCACTTGGTACGGCGGGCCGTTGCGTTTGCGGGCGGGCCAGTTCCGGTGAGAAAGAGGCCGGATACGATTACATTGGAGCTCATTCCCATGGGAAGTGGCCGGATATATTTATTTTCAAGCACTTCCCCACAGGAAGTGTCTGGATACAATTGTTTCGGAGCACTTCCGCAGTGGAAGTGCCCGGATGCAGTTGTTTTTGCTCACTTCTTACCGGTAACTGTAGCCGCTGGCTTCTTTCCTCATGGATACCGACTACCTCACCAGCGCCCGCAAGCAGTTTGAATACTACAAGCTGCTCGGCGACCAGACCTTTGCCCAACTGCCCGACGAGGCCCTGTTTTGGCAGCCCAACGCCGAAAGCAACAGCGTGGCCACCATCGTGAAGCATTTGTGGGGCAACATGCTTTCCCGCTGGACCGACTTCCTGACCACCGACGGCGAGAAGCCCTGGCGGCAGCGCGAGGCTGAGTTCGACAACGACCTGGGCACCCGGGCCGAGGTGCTGGCGCGCTGGGAAGCGGGCTGGAGCTGCTTGCTGGCGGCGCTTGACTCGCTTACTCCTAACAACTGGGACCAGCCGGTGTACATCCGCAATCAGGGGCACACCGTCACGGAGGCCATCAACCGGCAGCTGGCGCACTACCCGTACCACGTGGGGCAGATTGTGTATATCGGGAAGCTGGTGCAGGCGGGGCAATGGCAGTCGTTGTCGATTCCGCGCGGAAATTCAGCCGCTTACAACGCCGAGAAGTTTGCGCAGGAGCCGCACCGGGCGCATTTCACCGACGAATATCTGGGACCACCCAAGCAATAGCAGTATACCTGTCTTCGGCAGTTATGGTCGCTGCCACAACAAAAAAAGTCCCGGCCACCCGCCGGGACTTTCTGCGCCAGCAACTGCTACCCACCCATGTTCGTGTAGCACTTTACTTGCCCCAAAGGTCTGGCTGGCGCATGACCTACGTGTTGCCGGTAGATTATGCTTGTATGAGGCCCTTGGTGGCGGTGCGCGTCGTCCGTACCGGTAGTAGGATCGTATAGCCTTCGGACTTAACCTGAAGACGATGGCGAAGAAGACCGTTTCTGAAATAGTAGTAGATACCCTTGTGGCGGCCGGCGTCACACGGGTGTATGGCGTGGTGGGCGACTCGCTCAACGGCATCACCGAAGAAATCCGGAAGCGGGACGGCATTGAGTGGATACACGTGCGCAACGAAGAAGCCGGCGCGTTTGCGGCCGGCGCCGAAGCGCACCTGACGGGCACGCTGGCCGTGTGTGCCGGTAGCTGTGGCCCCGGCAACACGCACCTGCTCAACGGCCTTTACGACTGCCACCGCAGCCGCGTGCCGGTGCTGGCCATTGCGGCCCAGATTCCGAGCATCGAAATCGGGACGCAGTATTTCCAGGAAACCCACCCCGAAAACACGTTTAAGGAGTGTAGCGCCTACTGTGAGCTGATTGGTATAGCCGACCAGGCCGTGCGCACTACTGAAATAGCCATCCAGACTGCCCTGACGCAGCGCGGCGTGGCCGTGCTAGTCATTCCCGGCGACATTAGCCACGAAAAAGCCGAAGCTCCAGCGCCGCGCCTGCCCGTACTCCGCAGCCGCCCCACGTTGGTGCCCGCCATCGAAGACCTGCGGGCCGCTGCCGACTTGCTCAACACCTGTTCCCGCGTCACGATTATGGCCGGGGCAGGCTGCGCCGGTGCCCACCCCGAGCTGCTGCAGGTGGCCGAAATACTGGGCGCGCCCGTGGTGCATGCCCTGCGCGGCAAAGAATACGTGGAGCCAAACAACCCGTATGATGTGGGCATGAGCGGCCTGCTGGGCTTCACCTCCGGCTACCATGCCCTGATGGACGCCGACGCCCTGCTCATGCTGGGCACCGACTTCCCGTACACCCAGTTTCTGCCGCAGGAAGCCCGCAATGTGCAGATTGATGTGCGGGGTGAGCACATTGGCCGGCGGGCCCGCATCGAAGTAGGGCTGGTCGGTGACGTGGCGGCCACTCTTCAAGCGCTGCTGCCGCTGCTCAACCACAAGCGCGACCGGGCTCATTTGGAGAAGGCACAGGAAAACTACCGCGAGGCCCGTCAGGACCTAGACGAGCTAGCCACCGGCGAGGCCGGCGACACCAGTATGCACCCGCAGTACGTGGCCCGGTTGCTGAACGAGCAGGCCGCCGAAGACGCCATTTTCACCTGCGACGTGGGCACACCCACTATCTGGGCAGCGCGCTACCTGCGCTTCAACGGCAAGCGCCGCCTGATTGGCTCCTTTAACCACGGCAGCATGGCCAATGCCATGCCCCAAGCGCTGGGCGCGCAGCTCACATATCCGGGCCGGCAGGTAGTAGCCCTAGCTGGCGACGGAGGCTTTGCTATGCTGATGGGCGAACTGCTGACGCTGAAACAGCTGAAAACGCCCGTCAAAATCGTCATCTTCAACAACAACAGCCTCGGGTTTGTAGAGCTGGAAATGAAGGCGGCCGGCATTCTGGAATACGGCACCGAGCTGGAAAACCCCAACTTCGCGGCCCTCGCTGAAGCGGCCGGTGTGCGCGGCATCCGAGTAGCAGACCCCGCCGACCTGCCCCAGGCCATTGCCGACATGCTGGCCCACCCCGGCCCCGTGATTCTGGATGCCGTGGTGAAGCGTGCCGAGCTGTCGATGCCGCCCACCATTGAGGCGGCCCAGGTCAAAGGCTTCAGTCTCTACACCCTGAAAGCCATCATGAGCGGCCGCGGCGACGAAATTCTGGAACTGGCCAAAACGAATCTGCTGCGGTAGCGAAGCTTCGCTTCTGACCGTCATTCCTCTGCTTCGGCTCTGTCTATACTCGGAATGACGGTTCAGAGGTATTGCAGATGTGGCATTTGAACAATCTGGCCTGCTAAACGTGTTAGTTTTGGGCAACCGGGGCCGGGAAACCGTGTCGGTTGCTTTTATTTGCTGAACCTGACCTCCGTACGAAGCACCTCTTCTCTTGACCAACAAAGAAATCAAAGCCCTTATCTCCCTGCTCGACGACCCAGAAGTCGCGCCGCAGATTCAGGAGAGAATCCAGACGCTGGGCGAGAGTATCATTCCGTTTCTGGAAGAATCGTGGGAAGAAACCCTGGACCCGCAGCAGCAGCAGCGCCTCGAAGACCTGATTCACCATCTGCAGTTTGAGGGGTTGCAGCAGCGCCTGCGCGTGTGGCGCGACTCGGGCGGCGAAAACCTGCTGGAAGGCATGTGGCTGCTGAACTCGTTTCAGTACCCCGATGCTGATTTGCAGAGCCTCAACCGCGCCATTGAGCAGCTGCGCTTCGAAGTCTGGACGCTGCTACGCCCCGAAATGCTGCCCACCGAGCAGGTGCAGGTGCTCAACCATGTGTTGTTTCGGGCGCATAAGTTTGCGGCCAACACCCAGAATTTCCACTCACCGGCTAACTCTATGCTGCACCGGGTGCTGGAAACCCGGCGTGGCAATCCGCTCACGCTGTGCGTGATTTATCTGTTGGTGGCCCAGCGCCTCAAGCTGCCCGTATTCGGCGTGAACCTGCCCAACCTGTTTGTGCTGACGTACCGCCCCGAAACTCCGCTGATTGAGTCCTTCTACATCAATTGCTACAACCGCGGACTCATTCTGACCCGCACCGACATCGAGCACTACATCGCGCAGCTCAACCTGACCTCCAACGACATTTTCTACGAGCCCTGCTCGCACCTCGACATTCTGCGGCGGGCCCTGCGCAACCTGCAACTTAGTTTCGAGAAGCTGCAGGAACCCGCTAAAGCGGCTGAAGTGGCTCAATTGCTGACTATCCTCACCAACGAAGAGCAGCCTGCCACCGACGCTCCTGAAGGCGAAGAATAAGCGAATCATCTAACGTCAAACGGCCTTCCCACTGTGCAGTAGGAAGGCCGTTTGACGTTAGATGATTCGGAATGACAGGCGGCTTAGTTACGCTTGATGAGGCAGCCGGCGCCGCGCTTGTCTGCTACGCCAGCCGGTCGGCCGGCCAGCACGTTGTCGAGGGCCTGCTGCAGGTAGCGTTCCTTCACGTCGCCTTCCACCAGCGGGTTGTCGTCGATGGCTCCTTTATAGCGCACCGCAAAACCATCGGCGGCAGGTTGCAGCAATACCACTTCGGGCGTTTTGGTGGCGCCCAGCAGGCTGCTCACTTTTTGGCCTTCGTCGGTGAGCAAGGGTAGGTCGGCGGTGGCTTTGATTTTCAGCTTCTCGGCCTCGCCTAAGTCGGTGCTGGCTTCGAGGTTGATGGGCGCATTGATGAACATGAACTGCACACCCCGGCCATTGTACTGCGAGCTAAGCGCCGCCAAGCGGTTCTGGTACAGCTTGGAGTAAGCACAGCTTGGGTTCAGAAACACCACCACTACGGCTTTGCTACCAGTATAGCTTTTCAAGGCCACATCAGCGTTGGCGCTGTTTTTCAGGCTGAAGTCGCTCACGGTGCGGCTACCCTGGGCACGGGCCACGCCCACAGCGGCTACCGTGCAAAACAGCAGCGCCGCAGCGGCAATGATGGAAATTCGGCGAAGAGACATAGGAGGCGAAATGGTGAGTTGGTAAGCTGGTGGCTGTGTTGGATACGTGCTTGTCCGGCAAAACGTCAGACTCAGGGCCTTTCTAGCCACCTGTTTCACTGATGGTGTAAGTTAGGATGTAATCGGGAGCTGGGCGCTGATAATGGATCTGGTGTTGGCTGCGGAAGTTTTCTAGGAGCAGGTGCCCCGTCAACACACCTGCCTCCCGCAACCCAAACGGGTCGAGCACAATTTGCTCCTTAAACACCAGGCCCCGGCGGCTATGCAGCTTGTAGAGTGTTTCTTTGGCACTCCAGTATAAGCTGTGCTTCACTGCTTCGCTGCCGGCGTCGGCCCGTTCGGCTTCCGATAGAAACCGCGGCGCCAACTTTTGCGCTTTGGGTCTTACCAATTCAATATCTGTGCCAACGGCTGCGCCCCGCGCTACCACAGCTGCCACCCACTCGCCGGAGTGCGACAACGACACGCCCAATTCTGGCAGCTGCTCGAAGAACGGACGGCCATTAGCGTCGTTGCTGAGGGTAGCTGGTATATCGGTCAGCTCCTGTAGCAGGCGGTGGGCCAGCACGCGGCCCGCCAGCCACTGGCGGGTGCGGGTTTCGTCGCGGCCATAGGGGAAGCGGGCGGTGTAGTGCAGCAAGTCCGGCAGCAGAGGCCACAGTGCCTCAATTGGCTCCGTGAGCTGCCACAGGCCCAGCAACGCCTGGCTGGAAATAGGAGAGAGGGAATGAAGCGGCAAAGCCAGAGTCGGTAGTGTGTATGGATAAAGGTAGCGCGCTGCCGGCGCTTGCGCCGAACTTGAGAGGGGTAAAGCAAACAGTTTTGGATAAACACACGGCCTGAATAAGATTCTTCCCAAGCGGCGCACAGCAGCTACTGCTACCTTTGCCGCTCTAGATTTATTTTTCCATGCCCTTCCTCCACCGCCCGCAGGTTCAGAAGCTCGCCGCCCTTACCGGCCACCTCGATTGTGTGTATGCCCTGGCCGGCACGTCCGGCGCCGATACGTTCTACTCAGCCGGCGCCGATGGCATGGTGGCTGTCTGGCACACTGATGAGGCTGCGCAGGATGGCGCGTTGGTGGCGAAAGTGGAAAACTCAGTGTACGCGCTGCGGCACCTGCCCGACCGAAATCTGCTCGTCATCGGCCACAACTTTCAGGGAATTCAGGCAATTGATCTGGCCGAGAAAAAGCTGGTATTTGCCACCGCGCTACCGCCGGCCGCCATCTTCGACATGGTGTATTCCGAAGCCAGGCAGCGCCTATACGTGGCCCTCGGCGACGGAACGCTTGCCATACTCCGGGCTACTGATTTCAAGGTGGAAAGCCTACTGAAGCTCTCCGACAAAAGCCTGCGCTGCCTGGCGCTGCACGAGGAGCGGGGCGAGCTGGCCGTAGGCGGCTCCGACTGGCGCCTGCGCCTTCTGGATGCCGATTCGTTGGAGCTGAAACAGGAGTGGGAAGGCGGTACTAACTCCATCTTCACGGCGGGCTATTCGCCTGATGGCCGCTACCTACTCACGGCCGGCCGCGACGCCCACCTGCGCTCCTGGGATGTGGCCGCTGGCTACGCGGAACACCGCAGCATTGTGGCGCATCTGTTCACCATCAACCACCTCGCTTTTAGCCCCGATGGCGCTCTGCTGGCTACCTGCAGCATGGACAAAAGCATCAAGCTCTGGGATGCCGAAACCCTGGCCCTTCTGCGGGTGGTAGACAAGGCGCGGCACGCCGGGCACGGCACCTCCGTGAATAAGTTGTTTTGGCCGGGACGACAGAATAGGCTAGTTTCGTGTAGCGACGACCGGAGCCTGGCCGTTTGGGAGCTGACCTGAGCAGAAGCGCAGCAGCAGCGGCATTAGAGCCACACAAGAATCCGGCGCGAGCCACTACGCAGTTGCCGCTGTCTGTTTAACTGCCTGCCTTTCCTTGTTCCAGCTTCCGGCTCCTCACCTTTAGCTACCCATGCCCATGAAAATCACCGCCCTCGATATCCGCCAGAAGACCTTTGAAAAAGCCTTTCGGGGGCTCGACAAAGACGAAGTGCAGGCGTTTCTGCTCACTCTCTCGCAGCAGTGGGAGCGGATGGGTGACGAAAACCGCGAGCTGCGCGTGAAACTGGACCACGCCACCCAGGACGTGAGCAAGATGCGCGAGGTAGAAACCAGCCTATACCGTACTCTTAAAACGGCCGAGGACACCGGCAACAGCATCACGGAGCAGGCCCAGCGCGACGCCGAGCTGCGCATCCGGGAGGCGCAGCTGAAAGCCGAGCAGCTGCTGGCCGATGCCCGCCAGAAAGCCCGCGCCGTAGTGGAAGATGCCTATCAGCAGGCTGAAAAAACGGTGGCTGAGATGCAGAAGGAGGTCAGTGGCCTGGGGCAGGAGTGTCAGCGCCTCGAAGCCCAGCTCGACGGCCTCGTGCGCGACCTGCACCACTTGGCCTCCGATGCGCTGGACAAAGTGGAGAAAGCCAAGGCCCGGCCCAAAGCCAGCACGGCGGCCATCCTTTCGCGGGCAGCCAGCGTAAAGGTGAATCGACAGTCTTCCGATTCACCCGAAACCAATGCTCCTATGTTTGTCAATACAACTTCCACTTCATCGGTAGCGGCAGTAGCTGGTGCTTCGGCTGCTTCGTTTGGCGGCTCGGCCGCATCCGCCGCGCCTGAACCTAAAGTTGCGGCAACCCAGCCCAGCGGCTACAACCCTAAGCCCGGCCAGCAGCCCGACCCCGGCGCCCCTGCTCATGCCCCCGGCCCCGAGATTGAGCGGCCCGGTGCTCCAGCCGAAAATCCTGGTATTTCGCCTGCTCCCCACATCGACCCGCCAGCGCCGTCGCAGGTGCCTGAGCCAGATGCCCCCCGTGTAGAGCCGCCAGCTCCTGATATCCGGCCAGTAGGCCCTAGCCACCCCGAAATCAATCAGCCTTCGCCCGTTACGCATCCTGGCCAGCCAGGTATGGCGGTAGCAGCACCCGCCGAGAAGTCTTTCTTCGATGAAATCTAGCTCTGGTTTTTCCTGCTCCATGAAACCCAGCAGTTAACCAGCTTACCTGAAAGCCTGCCTTCTAAGGCAGGCTTTTTCGTTTTTTGCGGTTGGGCCGTATGCCACGGCTACCGATATACCTCACCAAGTTTACTACTACAGCGTATGGGCCAGATTGCACTGGAAGGAATGGAGTTTTTTGCGTTTCACGGCTATTACGACGAAGAGCAGAAAATCGGAAACAAGTACGGTGTTGACCTCTATATCCGGACGGACCTGCACGCAGCCGGCGCCTCCGACAAGCTGCATGAAACGGTAAACTACGAGGTGCTTTACCGCGTGGTGGCGGAGGAAATGGCAGCTCCTGCGCGCCTGCTCGAACACCTTGGCCACCGTGTGCTAGACCGGGTTCTGATTGAGTTTCCGCATGTGCGTTCCGTAAAAGTGAGCGTATCAAAATTCAACCCGCCGCTGGGAGGTATCTGCCACCGAGCCCGCGTCACGCTGACACGGCGCCGAAATGACAGTGACACTCACCAGGAGTAGGGTTTTTTAGATAGTGTATTGATAATCATATAAAAAGCTGGCTTTTAAAGTCAGCTTTTTTACATTTGTACAAGTCTTACGAAAAAAATCGTAGATAAAATTTGCTTCTACGATAAGCTTCGTATATGTTTGACATACGAATCAATTCGTAACACGGCTAAGCCTTCAATCATGAGTAAGAAACCCATTCCCAAGCCTACCGATTCGGAGCTGGAGATTTTGCAGGTACTGTGGCAGCACGGCCCTAGCACGGTCCGGTTCGTGAACGACCAATTGAGCCAGAAGCGTGATGTTGGCTACACCACCACGCTCAAGATTCTGCAGCTCATGCTCGACAAAACGCTCGTGCTACGCGAAGATGATGCCCGCACCCATATCTACCGGGCGGCGGTGCGGGAGGAAGAAACGCAGGGCCTGCTGCTCGACCGGTTTGTGGAATCTGCCTTTGGGGGCTCGGCCATGAAACTGGTGATGCAGGCGTTGGGCAGCGGCACTACGTCGCGGGAGGAGTTGGCGCAGATTCGCAGCCTGCTCAATGACATTGAAAATCAGCAGGACGACACTTCAAAAGCAAACAACTAATGAACTGGCTCGAACAAGTACTTTCTCCCGCGCTGGTACGTGCGCTGGGCTGGACGCTGGTCCACTCACTCTGGCAAGGGGCTGTAGTAGCGCTGGCGCTGGCTGGGCTACTGCTGTTGCTGCGCCGCCACCGCGCCTCAGTGCGCTACAACGTATCGGCAGTAGCACTGGTCGTAATGCTGGGGCTGGCAGCCGTTACGTTCGCGCGGCACTACTACGCCGCCCGTACGGTGGTGGCATCTGCTACCATCAGCGAGGTTGACACCATCGCAGGGAGTACATTGGAACTGGCCGCGGCTCCGGCCGCAACTGCCCCGGCCGGCCCTCTGCAGGCTTGGCTCAACTACTTCGACCAAAACCTGCCGATACTGGTAGCGGTATGGCTGTTGGGCCTGCTGGCCATGACCCTGCGCCTGCTGGGTGGGCTGGCGTATGTGCAGCGCCTGCGCCACTATCGTGTGCAGCCCTTGGCAGAGGAGTGGCAGCAGCGGCTGGCAAGCATTGCCGCCCGTGCTGGCCTGGAGCGCCCTGTTGCTCTGTTGGAATCGGCGCTGGTGAAGGCCCCGTTAGTAGTCGGGCATCTGCGCCCCGTGATTCTGCTGCCGCTAGGTACCGCTACGGGCCTGAGCCAGACGTATCTGGAAGCCATTCTGGCTCACGAACTGGCCCACGTAGCACGCCGCGACTACCTCATGAACCTGCTGCAGGCCATTGCGGAGACCCTCTTCTTCTATCATCCTGCTGTGTGGTTCCTGTCGGCGTGCCTACGCACAGAGCGCGAAAACTGCTGCGACGACGACGCTACTGCGCTGGTAGGTGGCAACCCATTGACACTGGCCCGCGCGCTGGCAGCCCTTGCCGAGCGGAGCCTGGAGCCGCAGGTAGCGCCGCGCCTGGCCATGTCGGCCATGGGGCCGAGTGGCTCGCTGCTGGGCCGCATCCGGCGGCTGGTGCAGGGGCGTGGTACGCCTACTTTCACCGAAGGCTTCATGGCTGCCTGTGTAGTGCTGGCTGGTATGGTGTTGCTAAGCACCGCCGTGGCCCTCGCCGATCCGCAGCCGGCGGCAGAACCCACTAGTATGGAAGGCTCCCTGCAGCGCTTACCGTTTCTGACCGAAGAAGACACTACACGCAAAACTTCCACAGCAACCGCTGCGGCTCAGGCTGCCCCGGAAACGGTGCCAGCCGTTCCGCTGCTGCCCAAATCACCAGTGGTGGTGGAAGAAGAAACAGCAGTGGTAGCGCCACTAGCTGATGACGATAAGAAGCGCAAAGCTAAAAACAGCCGTACCGAGCGGGTTGTGATAGTGAACCAAAACGGTCCGCGGCGTGGTGGCCCCGGCACAGTGGTTATCGAGAAGGATAAAAAGGGCCGGCTGACGGACCTCTACGTGAATGGCCGCCGTGTAGAAGAGGCAACTGCCGACTCGAAAAAGAAAGGCAAGAAGACGGAGACCCGCACCGAAGTAATTCGGGTGGCGCCCGACAGCTGGAGCCGTGGCGCTGATGCCGGTTCCTTCAATTTCGGCGACGATTTTGCCCGTAGTTTCCGCTTCGAGGGAGCCCCGGGCCTGTCGAAGCAGGATGTGGAGCGAATCCGCCGCGACGTGCGGGTGCAGGTAGATGCTGCCCGCCGCCAGAGCAACCGCAACTACAACTTCGAGTTTCGCAACGAAGGCGGTGGCCGCGAGTCGTATGGCGACATCGAGCGTCGGGCCCTGGAGCAGGCTGAGCAAGGCCTGCGCGAAGCGGAGCGCAATGCCAAAACTGAAGTGGAGCGCACCCATATCCGGGAAGAACGGGAACGGGTAACGGAGCGCCGCATGGAGCTGCGCGAACGAATGGAAGATTCCCGTCGGGACGCAGAAGAGGCCCGCCAGGAAGCTATGCGTGATGCTGAGGAGGCCCGGCGCGATATGGAGGAAGCCCACCGGGATATGGAAGCAGCCCACCGCGACATGGAAGTAGCTCACCGCGACGCTTCTGCAGCACGCCGCGAGGCTGCCAAAAGCGGAGTGGTGCGGGAAGCCTTGGTAGCAGAAATGCTGCGCGACAAGCTGATTACAGACCGCCGCAACTTTACCTTTTCGCTACGCAGCAACTCGCTCACGGTGAATGGGAAAAAGCAGCCTGCCGCCGTGCTCAATAAGTACCTCAAACTGTATGAGCAGCGCAAAGGCCAGAAACTGAGCAGCACCGGAGGCTTCACCGTGAATGAGTCATCGAGCAGCAACACTTCCATGAGCAGCTCCGACATGCCTCCGCCACCTCCACCTCCTGGCGCGCCCGCTCCAATGCCCCCGCGGCCGCCCCGCGCGCCCCGGGCACCATTGGCGCTGCCTGCCCCTCCGGCTCCGCCCCGCGTCGATTCCGGCCGGATTCGGGAGGAGTTGCGCAAGGACGGTCTGATCGGCAAAGATGTGAAGAGTTTTCAATTTCAGCTCAACGACAGCGGATTACGCGTAAACGGCCAGCCGCAGTCGGCAGAAATGACAGAAAAATATCGGAAGCTGCTGGATGTGCCGGCCAGCACCAACGGTAGCAAAACCAACCGCAATATTCAGATTTCAGTGAGTGAGTAAAGTGCCGAAAAACCTACCGGCCGCCGCTGCAACGGCGGCCGGTTTTATTTTATCGAAAACAAATATTCAGGTTGAGCAACGGTTGTAACCCGCGCTGCATCTATTAGCCCAATCAGCCCCGAAATACCCTCTGGCTGACTGCTTCCTTCTGGTCACGTTTGTGCCGTTTATTCCCCGTTCCGGCTGGCGTGCGTCTGCTTATTCTTTCCACCGTTTGGTACACGTTTCCTCCCGTCGTTTTGTCGTGATGCGCCCCCATTTGCTCTTTTTTCTCCTGCTGGCTAGCCTGTGGCTGCTGGCTTCTCCGGCTTTTGCGCAGGAGCCGGCGCCGGCTGTTTCCGCCACTACGGTAGCTACCACCCTGGCCCCCAAAAAGCAGTTGCAGGCCGTGCGCATCACAGAAAGCATTAAGCTGGACGGACAGCTGGACGAGGCTGCATGGCAGCAGGCGCCCATTGCCACCAAGTTCATTCAGAACCGCCCTAACCCTGGCCCGCCCGAGAAGCACGCCACCGAAGTGCGCATCCTCTACGATGACGCCAACCTCTACATCGGGGCCGTGATGCACGACATCAGTGCCGATTCTATTCTGCGGGAGCTGACCCCGCGCGACAATTTCGGCAACACCGATTTCATCGGCATCTTCCTCGATACCTACCAAGACAAGCTCAACGGCTACGGCTTTTTCGTGACGACCGGCGGCGTGCAGATGGACTGCCGCTATTCGCCGGCCGGCGGCGAGGATTTTAACTGGAATGCCGTCTGGGACTCGCGCACGGCTATCAAAGGCACCGACTGGATTGCGGAAATGCGGATTCCGTACTCGGCCATCCGCTTCAGCAACCAGCCCGAGCAGCAGTGGGGCCTGAACTTTATGCGCCAACGCAAAAAGGAAAACCAGGCGTTTTTCTGGAATGAGGTGAAACCCGCCATTGATGGCTTCGTGAACCAATGGGGCGTGCTGCAGGGCGTTCGCGACATCAAACCTCCACTACGCCTTTCGCTCACGCCCTACGTGTCGAGCTACGTCAACCACAATCCGCTCAATGAGGCCGGCACGCGCCGTACTACTACCAGCTTCAATGGCGGGGCCGACATCAAGTGGGGTATCAATGAAAGCTTTACACTCGATGCCACGCTCGTGCCCGACTTTGGGCAGGTGCAGAGCGACAACCAAGTGCTCAACCTCTCGCCGTTTGAGGTGCAGTTCAACGAGAACCGGCAGTTCTTCACCGAAGGCACTGAGCTTTTCAATAAAGGCAACCTGTTCTACTCGCGGCGAGTGGGCGCTACACCCATCGGCTTCTACGATGTGACACTGGCCGACAACGAGCAACTGGTGCGCAACCCCTCCGATACGCGCCTGCTGAATGCCACCAAAGTTTCGGGCCGGACCAGCAAGGGGCTGGGCGTAGGTATATTCAATGCACTGAGCAACGATGTATACGCTACAGTGCGCCACACCGAAACGGGCCAGGAGCGCGAGGTATTGACGCAGCCGTTCAGCAACTACAACATCGTTGTGCTCGACCAGAGCCTGAAAAACAACTCATACGTTTCGCTCATCAACACTAACGTTACGCGCGCCGGCCAGACCTATGATGCCAACGTGACGGGCGGCCTGTTTCGCTTTGCCAACAAAAAGAACTCCTATGCCGTGGATGGCCGGCTGGTGTATTCGCGCCGCCGCGGCAACGTGTTCGGGAAGCAGGACCAGATTGACGACCAAAACGGCTACAAATATTTGGTTGGCATCGGCAAAATCAGCGGGGCCTTCACGTGGGGCTTCAACCAGGGTATCGAGTCGAATACCTACAATCCCAACGACCTGGGTATTCTGTTCGGCAACAACAATATTTCCCAGAGTTTCTACGCCAACTACAACAAGTACAAGCCGTTCTGGAAGGTCAATAACCTCTACACGTGGGGCAATATCACGCACACACTGCTCTACAAGCCCACCCGCTACCAGGATTTCAACATCTCGGCGGGCATGAACACCACGTTCACCAAAAGCTTCCTTAGCGCGGGCTTCAACGTAAACTTCGACCCGGCCAAAAACGACTTCTACGAGCCGCGGATCCAACCGCTGGGCACCTACTATGTGCGCGTGCCCGGCAGCACCAACGTGGGCGGCTACTTCTCCACCGACTACCGCAAAAAACTTGCCTGGGACGCCAACGGTGGGGTTCGGGTGTACGGGGAAGATGCGCGGCTGGACCGTTCCGGCCGGGTTGGCTACGGCCTGAGCATTTCGCCGCGCTACCGCGTGAACAACAAGCTCAACTTCCGCTACAGCCTCGACTGGAATATGAGCCGCAACCAAATTGGCTTCGTGAATGGCGGCCTCGATTCTGGCGAACCGCTCGACACGGCGGTCATCCGCACCCTGGGTGGCGACGCGCTGCTCGGCCGTGACCCGGTAGATGTGCTGCTGGGCCGCCGCCAGGTTGTGACGGTAGCGAGTGTGGTATCGGGGGCGTATACGTTCAATAACCGCATGTCCTTGACGCTGCGCCTGCGCCACTACACCAGCAACGTCCGCTATAAGGATTTCACCCACCTACGTCCCGGAGGCGAGGAAACTCGCATAGACTACACCCGCAACCGCGACAACACCTACAACGCCTTCAACATTGATGCTGTGTATTCGTGGTGGTTTGCGCCTGGCTCGCAGGTAAGCATCGTCTGGAAGAATGCCGGCACCAATTTCCTGCAGGCCAACGAAGCCACGCCGCTTTACTTCAACAACCTCAACAACACCATCAATACTCCGCACAACAACTCAGTGTCGGTCAAAATCCTCTACTACCTCGACTACCTGGCGCTACGCCCGAAACGGGTGTAGCGGCTACAGCCCCAGCAATTCCTCGGCCGCTCCAAACGCCGATTTACGGCCGTCCATCACCTGCTCTTTCAGGCCAGCGAGCCGCTGCGCCACTTCGGGGCGAGCATAAAAGCGTGCCTCCAGCGCTTCCCGGATAGTCTCGTGAAGCCAGTGCAGGTTCTGTTCTTGGCGGCGGCGCTGGAAGTACCCGTTTTCTTGCATTTGCTGCACGTAGCGGTGCACTACTTCCCATACTTCCGGCACCCCCTGCCCGGTAAGCGCCGAGGAGGTCGTGACGACCGGGCTCCATTGGCTGGGAGCCAGCGGAAACAAGTGCAGCGCGTTCTGATATTCAGCGCGGGCGCGGCGGGCGGCCTGCTCGTTGCCGGCATCCGCTTTGGTGATGGTCACGGCATCAGCCATTTCCATAATGCCCTTCTTGATGCCCTGCAGCTCGTCGCCGGCTCCGGCCAGCATTAGGAGGAGGAAGAAGTCGACCATGCCGTGTACGGCCGTTTCGCTCTGCCCCACGCCTACGGTTTCCACAAAAATAACGTCGTGGCCGGCTGCTTCGCACAGCACCATGGCCTCGCGCGTGCTCTGCGTGACGCCCCCTAGGCTGCGGCCAGCGGGAGAAGGCCGGATGTAAGCTGAGGTATGCGCAGCCAGCAGGTTCATGCGGGTTTTGTCGCCGAGGATGCTGCCGCCGCTGCGCTGAGAGCTAGGGTCTACGGCCAGCACCGCCAGCCGGTGGCCTTTTTCCTGTACCAGATGCAGGCCCAATGCCTCGATAAATGTGCTTTTGCCTACGCCTGGTACTCCCGTAATGCCTACCCGCACCGACCGGCCCGCATGCGGCAATACCACGTCCAGCACCTGCTGGGCCAGCTGCTGGTCGGAGGGCAGGGTGCTTTCCACGAGCGTGATGGCGCGGCTAAGCAACACCCGGTTGCCGCTGAGGATGCCGTCGGTGTATTCGGAAACGGAAAAACGCTTGGCCATGCAGCAGGAAGGAGCCGACCAGTGAAAGTGGGGCCGGAAAAAGAAGGAGCGTGCAAACTACCTCATAATGCTACATTTGGCCAAGTATAATCACAGGTCTTGGTCTTATTCTCGCTTTCACTTTCCTGCTATGCAAGCAAACCGCTACTCTTTATCTGCCGCCGCCATTGCCTTGGTGCTAGGCGCTAGTACCGGGCTCCGGGCCCAGAACGAGCTGAGCAGCTTCACGGCTACCGGCCGCGGCGGCGTCGCCACACCTTTCGTTACCGACTATCAGGCGCTGGGTATTAATCCCGCCAACCTGGGCCGGGAGATGGAAAACCAGCCTCTCGTGACGTTCGGTCTGCTGGAGCTGGGGCTGGGCGCCGGCTCTCAGTCGCTGACCGGTACGCAGCTGAAAAACATAGCGTTTCATGCCGAAGACCAGCTGACTCCAGCCGACAAAACCGCCCTGACGGCCAGCTTCACCAACGGCAACGCCCTCAATGTGAATGTAGCGGCTACCTCAGTAGGCCTAGCCATTACGCTGCCAATTGGGGCAGTAGCCTTTAGCAACCGCCAGCGCGTGGTAGGGCATGTGGGCCTGAACGAAACGGCATCGGATGTGCTCTTCAACGGTTCCAACGCCAAAATCTACCAGGTAAGCACCTACCAGACCAACGGGCAGTACGACCCGGCCAAAGCGCCTATGATTTCGGCGGCGCTGGCAGGCACCGAGCTGCAGCTGCAATGGACCGATGAGTACAACGTGGGCTACGGCGCGCAAGTGCTGGACACAGACGGATTTAAGCTGTCAGCTGGGGTAGGCTACCGCTATATCCGGGGCATTGGCATGCTCGATGTGCGCATAACGGACGGGGAAGTAAATGCTTTCAGCTCCCTGTCGCCGCTGTTCAAAGTGGATTACGGTACCGTAACGACCAGTCCCAACTTCGACTACCGCACCGGCAGCGGCTTGAAGGCGGTGGGTTCCGGCCACGGCTTCGACCTGGGCCTGACGGCAGAAATCAGCGAGCTGGTGCGCATCGGCGTATCGGTTACCGATTTGGGTAGCATGACCTGGGAAGGTAACGTGCTGACCGCCAATGACCAGAATCTGAAGAAAGTAACGTCCGGCGGGGTTGATACCTATAATATCTTCAAGGAAGCATCACAGCTGTTTGGAAGCAGTTCCGATGCCGTCTTCACCTACAACCCCGACAAGCAGAAGGAAGAAACGCTGCCTGCCAAATTCCGGGCCGGCGCTTCTGTGCAGCTCGGCGAAAAACTGGAAGCAGGCGTCGATGCGGCCGTGCCACTCAACAAGGTGGCAGGAAATATAAATTCGTCGTTGGTAGGCCTGGGCCTTGATTTCAAACCGGTTTCGTGGGTGCGCCTCAGCACCGGCGTTACCGGAGGGGCCGGCTATGGTACCAGCGTGCCGCTTGGCATCACCTTCTCCACTGCGCACTACGAGGCCGGTATTAGCACCCGCGACGTAGTAGGCCTCATTTCCGACAGTAGCCCTTACTACTCCGTCGCAATGGGTGTGCTGCGGTTCAAGATTGGCCGGGCGCGCTAAGACAGCATTTCGGCTACCACTGTACCCACCTACCAGTCTGGTTCATAGAGCATGGACCAGACCGGTAGGTGGGTTTTGCTATGTGTGCCGTGCAAATAGGGCATAGTAACTAACCTGAAATATAGGAAAGCAAGAATACCTAGAAGTAGGTATTGTGGTGTCGTGCGAATTGGGGTCTATTTGTTGTGGAATAATTCATACTAAAGCTCCACGCATGTCCTGCCGCACCGTTGCCTCTTTTATATCACTCTTTCTTGCTACCACCGCCGCTGTGCAGGCGCAAACCGAGCTGGGGAATTTCTCGAATGTAGCCCGTGGGGGCGTCGCCACCACCTTTGTCACCGACTTTCAGGCCATTGGCATCAACCCGGCCAACCTGGGCCGCAATGACAACGCGCGGGTAGCTTTTACCATTGGCGAAGTTGGCGTGGGAGTAGGGTCCCAGGCGTTGACGCGCACGCAGCTACGCAAGTTTATCGAAGACTCGGGCGAAGAGCTCAACATGGCCCAGAAGCAGGAAATGGCCCGCACCTTCACCTCCGACAACGTGCTCAATCTCAACGTTGATGCCACTCCGGTTGCATTTTCGGTAGTGCTGCCCATGGTGGGTAGTTTTGCATTTAGCAGCCGGCAGCGTGTCACCACCCACCTGGGCCTCAACAAGAACACCGCCGAGCTGCTGTGGCTGGGCAAAGATGCTCCCATCTATCCCGCCAACTTCAATCCGGCCACTGCGCCTCTCGTATCGGAGGTGCTCGAGGGTACGTCCATCCAGATGGCGGCCTACAATGAATATAACCTTGCCTACGGCCGCCAGGTGCTGAGCCTGCCCGCGTTTGTGCTGTCGGTGGGGGCGGGCTACCGGTACATCCAGGGTGTAGGCGTGGTAGATGTGCGTTCCAAAGACGGGCAACTGGAAGCCTATAGCGCCCTGTCGCCGCAGTTTAATGTGGACTATGGCAGCGTCGTCAACAACCCCAGCTTCAACCTGCAGAAAGATACCGACAAGCTGCTGCAACCGGTAGGCCGGGGCCACGGCTACGATGTGGGCATAGCAGCGGAAGTTGGCAAAAAACTGCGCCTGGGCGCTTCCGTTACGGATATAGGGCAAATGACCTGGGAAGGAAACCTGCTCACTGCCAACGACCAGAAGCTAAAGCGGCTTCGCTCCAACGGTGCCGACAGTTATGAATTCTTCTCCGAATTGGCTGACATCTTTGCCTCCGGTACCGACAGTCTGTTTCAGTACAAGCCGGCGCAGGAGCGCAAGGCCAGCCTGCCCACCAAGTTCCGGGCGGGAGCCGGCATCAGAGTAGGTAGCCGCCTGGAAGTGGGGGCCGATGTAACGATGCCGCTGAACGATGTGGCCGGTAATATTCCCGCAGCATTCTATGGCGTTGCGCTGGATGTGAAGCCCCTAAGCTGGATTCGGCTCAGCACAGGCGTCACGTCGGGAGCAGGCTACGGCATGGGTATCCCCGTGGGCTTTGCCATTGCAACAAAAGTTTACGAGCTGGGCTTTGGTACCCGCGACCTGCGCGGCCTGCTCAGCGACGAGCGGCCCTACGCCTCCGTGGCCATGGGCACGCTCCGCTTCAAAATCGGGACGGTAAAATAGGGTAAGCGAAGGAGGTAAGAGTCACCGAATCCGGCATGCCTTGTCTCAAATAAGAACGGGCCTCCTGCATTTCGCGCAGGCGGCCCGTTCTTGATTTATGGGCAATTTGGGAGTTGTGCTGACCAGCTACTTGCCGGGCTCGGTAAGGAAGTTTGGCAGGCCTAGCTTACTGCGGCGGCCACCCAGTTTCAGGCCGTCGTCGATGTATTTGGCGGCGGTGCCTTCGGCGTTAGGATTTTCGATGATGCCCAGAAACTGGTTGTCCTCGCGGGCAATGTAAATCTTGCCATCAGGAGCGCGCTGCAGGGAGCCCACTTTGCGGTTCGCCGACTTGCCCACGACCGTAGCGGCGCCGGTTTTCAGGTCGAACTGGAAGATCTGGGCCTGGCCGCCACCTTCGCCGTTGCTGGAGCCATAAAGCTTGCTGCCATCAGGCGAAAATTCCACACCATACGCTTCTGGGTAAGGAGCAAAGGTTTTGGGGTTGCTGACAAGGCCAGTGCTCCGGTCGAAGTCGAACACCTCGTACTTGTTGGCCTCACGCCACAGCGCTACGGCCAGCTTGCGGCCGTCGGGCGAGAATTTCATGGCGCCAATGGCGTTGCGGCCGGGGCCGGCGTGCATGCTGCCCACGTTACTCATAATGGGCTTGGTCTGCACCCCTTCTGCTGTGATAAGGAAACTTACGAAGGCGTTGGAATTCCAGCGGTGCGCCACAATCCAGACGTCGCGGCCGTTTTGGTGGCGTACGGCCGTAAGTTTTTCTGCTACCGGCGTAATGAGCAGCATGTTGGCGCGGGGCACGTCGCCGAGGCCATTTTCGCGGGTCATGTCCACTACGGAGTAGCGCAGGCCGTTGCTGGTGCCCTGTGCGGCCACCGTAAACACGTAGAACACGTTACCGGAGCCGGGGTCGGGCACTACCAGGGCACTTTGGGTGCTGGAGTTGGAGCCCATCAGCTTGCGGCCGTTGGGCATGACAGCGTGCTGGCGGTTGAAGATGTATTCGCCGTTGGTGTAGAACAGGAGCTGGCCCTGGGCATTGGTTGCCACCGCCGAGCCCTCGTAGGTAGTCATTTTGTTGTTGAGCAGCGGGGTAGGGGCGGCGCCTCCCACCGGGAAGCTCAACCCAGCCTGCTGGCCGAAATACCAGATGGACTGCTCACGCTGCGCGCGTGCTGCACTAGGCAGTAGCAACAGTAGTAGCAGGGGCAGAAGCAAAAGTCGTTTCATAGAATTCGGAAAGTACGTCGCTGGTCAGAACGCAATTTCGTGCCAAAACGATATTCTGCCGGATTGCAGCCGCCAAAAGTCGGACTCTCAGAAGATACCTGGGCTACTCCAGTACTACTTTCTGTTGCTGGTGTTGTCCGGTAGCGCCTTGCACTGTCAGCAGATACAGGCCGTGCCACTGCTGAGCCTCGGGCAGGGCCAGCAGGGAGGTGCCGGCCGGTACCGCCACGCCGCGCCGCACTACCGTTCGGCCCAGCGCGTCGGCTACAGTCAGTTCTACTGTCTGCGCTTCCCGGGCTTGCACCTGCACCCGAAGCGTGCCGCCCGCCGGAACCGGATTGGGATAGGCAGCCAGGCGAAGCGCCGGCTGGTTCTGGCCGCTGCGTTGTAGCGTTACTACGCCTGAATAAGCCGCCTGCCCATCGGTATCCTGAATAAGCAAGCGGTAGTAGGCCATGCCCTCAGGTGGCATAGCATCCGTGAAGGTGTACTTGTGCGCACTTGCACTGTTGGTGGCGGCTACCCGGCCCAGGTTTTTGAAATTCCGCTCATCGGAACTGCGCTGCACCTCAAAGTAAGCCACATGCTGCTCCGAAGCCGTGTGCCACTGCAGTTCGTTGGCTATGCCCGCCTCCCGGCCCGTGAAAGTGGTGAGCACCACTGGAAGAGGCGATGTGCCGGTGATAGTTACGCGCCGGGCGTTGGTGCTGAGCCGGCCACAGGGTGCTATGCTGGCCAGGGCTGCCTGCAGCCCGCCAAGCGTGCCATTCTGCAGGCCACTCACGGCATAGTCGCGCTGGAAAAGGAAGCCATACACGTCATAGGTGCCGGCGGGCAGCGTACGCAAATCGGCGGTGGGCGCTACCTGTGCAACTTGATTGGTCGTGGTATTCACCACCACATACTGGTAGTCATAGCCGAGGCTTTGGAGAGGCGCATAAGCCGTGCCTCCGGCAGGGGAGGTAGCAAAACTTACGCTGTAGCTGCTGCCAGCAGCGGGTGTTCCACCAAAATTGGACACCACTAACGTGTAGGACTGGCCGGCAGTTAGCGAAACAGTAACGCTACGGGCCGTGGAACCGGTGTAGTTATCGGCCAGCAGGTTGGCACAAGGGTCGTCGGGATTGAAACTGCCGTCATACACTCGTAATACCATGCTTGAAAAGCCAATGGGTGTAGCTATGGTATAGGAAGCCGTAGCCGATGGCACAAACACGTGCGCATCGTAGTAGGTCACGTTGCTGTAGCGTGTGCAGCTGCTGCCGTTATAGTCTGTCAGGTTGGTGGCCGGGTCGGTAGCGGTGATGGTGCCCGTTAGCTGATTTATCCCCGCATATTCGGTCAAGCTGTAGCCCTGCTGGGTCAGGTTGAGGGCCGCATTACCAGCTGCTGCAGTGACGGGAGTTGCCGGAAGCGTCTGAGATGCAATAGGTGTGCAGGGCGCAATGGGGAAGTCAGCGTCGTTGATATCGAAGAAGATATTGCCCACCGCCTCTACCCGGATGCGGGCCTGGCTGGTCGTCACGTTCGGAACGGTTACAGTCGCCGAGCCGGTGTTGGGCGCCGCTGCGGCCAGTACACCAAACGTCTGCCCGCCATCCGTAGAAAGGCTGATTCGCACCTGACTCACACCGATAGGAGCTTGGTCGGTACCGTTCACCGACCACGTAACCGTAGCCTGCTGCCCACCAATCCAAAGGGAAGCCGTGTTTTGGGTAGTGAGGGCAAACGGTCCGGAAGTAGGCGCTACAGTCAGCGTCACGTTGTCGGTGGAGAAGGTGCCACCGGCGGCGCGCTGGTCGCGGGCTGTCACCACGAAATGCAGGTCGCGGGCTACGTTGGGCAATGCTTCGCCGATGCGATTGGCGGGCTGGTTGCTGTTGGCTAGCACGTAGCGCAGGTCGGGAAAGGTGCGGGAAGGCGTGGTACGGGGTGGCCGAGGCCGGAACAGAGGCGCCTCGGGGTCGTCAATGGCAGCTAGCCCGTTGATGCCCGCAATAGTGCCCAGAGCCTGCGTGTTGGGCGTGTAGTCGAACTGATTCCAGGTGTAGGTCAGCGTTTCACCGTCGGGGTCGGCGCCGGTAGCCGTGAGCGTGAAGGGTGTATTGCGCGGAATCACATAGTCGGCGCCGGCATTCACAGTCGGAGGCTGGTTGGCGTTGGTTGTAACGGTTGGGCAGGCAGCATTGCGCAGGTTGGTGCGCATCTGGTCCAAAGACCGGGTATTGAAATGGTCAGCTTCGGTGCCTACCACATTCTGCAGGGTTTGGGTGCCGCATACATCGGTGTAGGCCATGATGGTGGCGCCGCCACCGGGCTCTAAGTTGCTACCGGCCGTCTGGCTACCGCAAGGCCCCGTGAAGGTGTGCGCCGCCCCATGCTGATGCCCCATTTCATGCGCCAACACCTGCTGGAAGCCGCTAGTAGTCACCCCCGACCACGCCTGGGCCTTATAGGTGCTGTTGCAGATGATGCCCACGTAGGCGACACCACCGCCGTTGTTATGGAAACAATGGCCCAAATCAAAGTCGCTGGGCGTGAAACGCGCATTGATAAAGCCTCCCACTTCGCCCAGGTTTTGCTCCCGCAGGCGCCCAGCCGCAGCCGCAGCACCGCTGGAGAGGGTGGCCGTGGTCATAGCCGAGAAGTAGTAGGTGCCGCCGTTGGGCTTTACCAGTTCATAGCTCACCGACAGTTCCTGCAGATACAGCCCCGACATCTGGTTCATGGCGGCTACCACAGCCTGCTCCACAGCAGCATCTGAGTTGCCATTGGCGGCGTAGTATTCCTGCGTTACCAGAATGGCGTAACGGAGCCGCCGCAGCTGTGTCCCGAAACTGAACGGGGCCGGCATCGACGAAAAGTTTTCGGGGCGCAGCACGTCGCCGGCCGGACTCAGCGTACCGCAAGGCCCACCAGTTGGCGGCGTTTGCTGCAACTCGTAGCCGGTGCCATCGGCTGCCGGCCGCAGGCTTGCCGACTCCGACCCGGCCAGCAGCTGGGCCGTTAGGCTGCGGGGCGTCAGGACCAGCGACACCCGGTGGCCCGGGGTATTTTCCTCGTAGCCTACATAGGTGCGCAGGCGTCGGCGGGCAGCGGCATCGGCGGCAGGCAGCACATGGGTTTCGGTCAGTACAAAGGCGCGGGAGCCCTGTAGCGTGGGCAGTATAACCCGATAAGCGGCAACGGAGCCGAGGCGGGCACTGGTACTTGGGGTAGCTGTGAGCTGCTGCCGGAGTTGCTCTACGTTCACGGATACGCGCCGGGGCGGAGCCTGCTGCGCTGTGCTGGATTGCGTGGTGCCTGCCAGCACGGCAAGCCAAATCAGGAGTAGTCTGGTAACTGCCAAGGATGCCTTCTTCATCAGTGAAAGAATGGGGAGAAGACGCCCAAGTTGCAGGAATAATTCCGCCCTCTACCAGGACCTAGCCTATAATCCAGTGCTTTTGTTCGGATTGTACAATTGTTATATGCTGAAATGTATATATAATGAGCAGTCAGCCGGTACTACCCGGCGCAATAAGTGCGGAAGCAGGATGGGCGCCAGCCGAAACGTGCTGGTGCTACACGGGCCAATGCCCCTGCAACAAAGGCTGGATAATGGGCTGAATGATGCGGTAGCTGGCGCCCCACAGGCTGTGGCCACCCGCAACACGGTAGAAGGGTACCCGACGGGGCGTAGGCCAGCCGGCCAGCTGCCAGTCTTCCTCGGTATGCTGGCTGGGGTCGGCGAGGTGGCGGAGCGGAATCTCAAGCACTTCCTCTACTTCGCGCTGCTGCCACAGCCACACCTCCGGCCGGCTGATACGGCCCAGAAACGGCGCAATACGGAAGCCCGTGGGCACAGCTATGGGAGGGAGCTCCGCCAGAATTTCCACGTTGTTGGCAGCTAGTCCCACTTCCTCTTCCGCCTCGCGCAGAGCAGTAGCCAGCAGGGACGCATCATTGGGCTCGTGCTTGCCGCCCGGAAACGCCAGTTGCCCGCCGTGAATACCGAAGCTGCTGCGGCGCACCATCACGAGCTGTAGCTCACCCGTGGCGTCGCGGAACACTGGAACGAGCACGGCAGAGTCGCGCAGGTTCTTCGGAATTGGTAAGTCATCAAGAGAAGCCGCCATGCCCGAAAGGTACGGAGAAGGCTACATGAGGGTAGGCCTTGCCGGATGGTACTTCTGGCTGGCACCCCTGCTTCACAGCTTCACCACCTCTCCGGTTACCAACAGTTGGTGGTTGTCCTCGAAGTACTGATAGCCGGCAGTGAGGCCCTGCCAGAATGCAGCGTGCGGGCTGCCAACGCGGCGGGCCAGGTTTTCGGCGGTCATTTCAAACGGGAAAATATGGACCGGAATGCTGGCCTGGCCGGCGGCGCGAGCTTCCACGGCCAGCACATACAACTCCCGGATGCATGCATCGGTAATGGGCAGGCACCCGATGGTGACGTTGGAGCCGTGGATGAATATGTCGCCGCCGGGGTTAGGAGTGGCGTGCTGCAGGTCGGCGGCGTTGGGGTAGTCGAGGCCGAGCGACAGGTGATACTCGCTGTCAGGGTTGAAGCGGTTGATGCTATAAAATCCTTCCGGCACCTGGCCGTCGCCGGAGCGGCGCTTGGGGCCCAGCGTGCCCGACGTGCCCGCCAGCCGGTAGGTGCGCAGCAGCACAAACTGCCCAGTTTCCTGCTCCCGGCCCCATACTTCCACGCGCCGCCCCAGCTTGAAGGCCCGCACGAACAGCTCCAGCCGTTCGGGTCGGATGCCATGGCGGCGCAACAGCGTGTGCAGGCTGGTCTGATGCAGCCCATATGCCGCCCGCACCCGCGGAAACCGCAACTGCTGCTGCCGGAAAGCCGGGTCGGGCACAAGCGTCGTTGAGGCAGGGACACAGAGCGTCAGCAGCAGGGCCGCAGCCAGCAGAGCAAGTAAGCGCATAGATGGGGAGAGTAGGAGGGCCGGGCTGGTTCCTGAAAACCGCCTTTCGGCCTCATGTGAGCAATAAACGGGGCCGCACCGTGGCTTAGTATAGGGTGTGGGGTATATAGCGTATGTTTTTTTCTGTGTCTGTTTGCAGTCTGCAAAGCCACTTTGTTGCCTACTATGCCCAATCGTGCATGATTTGCGTATTGCCGGCATGGCTTCCCCTTCCATTCCCGATACCTACACTTCTGATCCGCTGGGTTCCGACTTCGAGCAGCGCAGCCTCCCTCAGCCACCTGATTACGAAGGTGCCGTGCGGGCCGTGCTGGTGCGCTACCGGGTGCAACCAGCCACCACCCGAGCTGTGCTCTATGTGCATGGGTTCAACGACTACTTTTTTCAGCGGGAAATGGCCGAGCAGTACGCTGCCCACGGCTTCCGCTTCTACGCGCTAGATCTGCGCAAATACGGCCGTGCTCTGCTGCCACACCAGCGGCCTAATAACGTCCGGAATCTGTCCGAGTATTTTGAGGATGTGGATGCGGCGCTGGCCGTAATGCGGGCCGAAGGAGCGCAGACCCAAGTACTCAGCGGCCACTCCACCGGTGGGCTTATTGTTGCGCTTTATGCCAACGCCCGCACAGATTCCGGCTTGGCGGCGCTGGTGCTCAACAGCCCGTTTCTGGACCTGAATCAGCCACCGCTCAAGCTACTGGCTGTGCCATGGCTCACGAGACTGGGAGCCGTGTGGCCTAACCTGCCCGTGCCTTCTGGCCTGCCTGATACCTATGGCTTAAGTCTGCACCGCGCCTACCGGGGCCAGTGGGACTATGATCTGGGCTGGAAGCCTAACCGCGTGTTTTCTGTGAATGCCGGTTGGCTGCGCGCCATCCGCAAAGGCCATCAGCAAGTGCGTCGGGGCCTGCAGATTGTGATGCCGGTACTGGTGCTGCACTCCGACCGCACCGCGTGGGGCCGCACCTGGTCCGATGACTTTCGGCGTTCTGATATTGTGCTCAATGTGGCGCACATCCGGGAGCTGGCCCCGCGGCTGGGACCCAACGTAACAGTAACTCCCGTTGCCGGCGGCCTCCACGATTTGTTTCTGTCGGTGCCTGAGGTGCGGGCTATGGCCTACCAAACCGTGTTTGAGTGGCTGGAGCAGGTATTGCCGGGTGGCCCAGCCGGCTCACCCGCTCAGCCTACAACTCGTTAGAATGCTTTCCTCAACAGCCGTTGCCATGCGCATGTATGTATTGCTCAGTATGCTTATAGCCAGCTTTATACTGGCCTCCGTGTTGCAAGCCCAACAGGGGCCAGCTGGCCAGTCGGTGCCGGCACTGCTGAAAGCAAGCAAATGGCAGAAACGCGTGCTGCTACTGTGTGCCCCCGCCCCCGATGATGCCGACCTACGCCGCCAGCAGCAGCTCCTGGAACCTGTGCGCGCCGGCCTGGACTCGCGCGACTTGGTGGTGCGCGAAGTCATCATCAGTCAGCTTTCCACCGCCGACAAACAGTATCTCACGCAACGGTTGGGCGTGGCGGCTGGCGGGTTCACGGCTGTGTTGATTGGGAAAGATGGCGGCGTGAAGCGCCGCGAGACCCGGCCGCTCCCGCCAGCCACGTTGTTTTCTACTATTGATGCCATGCCCATGCGCCAGCAAGAAATGCGGGGCAAGCAGTAGCGGCCGGCTTCCAAACTTTGGCTATACTCGCCGCCTCATAGGTGCTCCGGCACTGCCTTTCGCTTGCTGCATGAATACTGTTTTGCTGTTTAACTTTCTGGAGGAACTCTCCCTGCACAATGAACGGGAATGGTTTCAGGCGCATAAAGCCACCTACGACCAGCTTCGCAAGGAATTTGAGGTAGCCGTAGCCCGCTGGCTGCAGCAGATGGCCGCCAACGACCCCACGCTGGCCGGCCTAGACCCCAAAAAGTGCCTCTTCCGCATCTACCGCGACGTGCGTTTCTCTCACGATAAGCGTCCCTATAAAACCCATTTCAGCGCCTATTTCTCGGGTGGTGGCAAAGCGGGTACCGGGCCCGGCTACTATGTACAGCTCGGCCCGCATGGGCAAACAATGATGGCCGGCGGAATCTATGTGCCGGAAAAAGAACAGCTGGTTCGCATTCGGCAGGAAATCGACTACAACGGCCCGGCCCTGCACGCCGTGTTGCGGGCGCCCGCATTCCGGCAATATTACGCGGGCCTCAGCGGCGAAAAGCTCAAAAAAGCCCCTGCCGGATACTCCACCGACCATCCGGATGTAGAGCTGCTCAAACACAAAAGCTTTGTAGTAAGCCACCAAGTGCCCGATGCCACCGTGCACCAACTGGACCTTGATGCCTACGTGCCTGCCGCGTTCCGGGCCCTGCAGCCGTTCTGTGAGTTTCTGCGCGAAGCCGTGGACTAGGGCTGCCGCCGCTTGGTGTAGGGCGTGTAGTTTTCCCACTCTACGGGTGTAAAACGGTCGGCAATAGTCAGGTGTAGCAGACTCTGGAAGGCGCTTTCGCCATTGTCGCTGTTGCTCATTAGCAGCACGCCGATTCCTTGCTCAGGAAACACGATGGAGTAGTGCTGAAATCCGTCGCCGTGGCCCTCTTTGAAAGCGCCGGTGCCATATGGCGACTGGAGCAGCCCCCAGCCCAGGCCGTAGCTCAGTTGCAGGTGGTCGTAGAAGGTGGTGTCTTTGCGAGCCAGCGGGCCCATTTGCTGCACAGACCGCAGGCGGATCTGGGGCCGGAAAATCTCTTGCCACGATGCGGGCCGGAGCAACTTGCGCTGCAGCACGGCTTCCATAAACTTCGCGTAGTCCTCGGGCGTGGTTTCGAGGGTGCTGGCACTGCGGGGCTCGTTGTCTTTGTCCTTTTCCAGCACGGTACCTTTTGTGTCGTGTCCGAAGGCATAGCTGGCCTCAAACTGCGGCTGCCAACGGTAGCTGGAAGTCTGCATGCCCAGCGGCCGAAAAATCAGTTCCTGTGCCATTTCTTCCAGCGGACGGCCCAGCTTGTGCTCCAGCACCACCTGCAGGTACACCAGTCCTTCGCCCGAGTAGCTGAAGCGCGAGCCGGGCCGGCGGTTTACCCGCAGCTTCTCGTCCTTCTCGTCCCAGCGCCAGTTGGCGAAGCCGCTGGTGTGGGTTAAACACATTCGGGCCGTGATGCGGCGGTACAGCGTGTCAGTCCGCAGGGCCGAGTAGTCGTCGTGCCAGCGGGTGCGGGGCGCATACTCGTAGATGGGTTTGGGCAGGTAGTGCTGCAGCGGTACGTCCAGCGCCAACTGGCCCTGCTCCACCAGCTTCATCACCAGTACCGCGAATACCGCTTTGCTCAGCGAGGCACCATAGAATTCCGTTGAAAACTGCAGCGGTTCTTTGGTGGCGGTGCTTTTCACCCCGAAAGCATGCGTATACACCGTGCGGTTATCGTTGAACACGGCTACGGCCAGCCCATGCACCTGCGCCGAATCGGTGATTTGCTGGATGCGCCGGGTTAGCTCTTCGGACCTGACCCGGGAGCCGTCCAAGCGTTGGATATGGGCGGTGGGCGCGCAGGAATACAGTAGCAGTCCTAGGGCGCCAGCCAGGAGTAGACGGTATAAACGGCTCATCCTGAAAGATAGGGATTAGCCAATATTTTACTGCGTGGTTACTTCGCCTCATAGCGGGCTGAGCGGCGTGAAATACCGGTTTCATGTACGCTGGTTTTCATTTGATGCAGTGCCCTGTGTTCGACATGCCGTAGCAGCGCACTACCTTCGCTTGCAGTGTCTACTTCGCGCCATCCTCATCACTACGACGTCCTGATTGCTGGGGCCGGCCCGGCGGGTACGGCCTGCGCGCTGGCCTTGTCTAGCAGTGGGCTGCGGGTGGCACTGCTAGACAAGGCCAGCTTTCCGCGGGACAAAATCTGTGGTGACGCCATTCCCAGCCCTACGCTTAAGCATCTGGCCCGCCTCGACCCAGCATATGCCACCGAACTGCAGGAGCTGCTGGCTCCTCACCGCGCCGATACAGCCTTCAGCCGTATGCTGGCGCCCAATGGCCGGGCGCTCCGCATTCAGTGGCACAATCCGGCTTTCAACAGCCCGCGCCTGCACTTCGATGATGCGCTGCTGATACTCGTGCGCCGCCATACCGCCACCAAAGTGCTGGAAAAGTATACTATCCGGCAAGTCGAGGCCGACGCGGACGGTGTCACGGTCTGGCCCACGGATCCGGCGCAGGAGCCGTTGCGGGCGGCGCTGGTTATCGGCTGCGACGGGGCCAACTCTGTGGTATACCGGCAGCTGGCCCCGTCAGCTCGCCTCAACCGGGCGTATCACTGTGCGGCGGTGCGGGCATACTACCAGGGTGTTGCCGATGCTCCTGAAAACACCTCTGACTTCTATTTTCTGCGCGAATTTCAGGCAGGCTACTGCTGGGTGTTTCCGGTGGGCAATGGTGTGTACAACGTCGGGTTTGGCGCACTGTCAGAAGAAATAACTGCCCGGCGGCTTGATCTGAAAGACGTGTTGCAGGATTTGCTGGCCGAGCATCCGCATCTGGCTCCACGCTTTGCCACTGCCACCCAGCTCACGCCCGTTACCGGATTCGGGCTGCCACTGGGTGGCTCCGCCCGCCCGGTACACGGTGCTCGTTGGCTGCTCTGCGGCGACGCTGCCGCCCTCATCGACCCACTGCAGGGCCACGGCATCGACAAGGCAGTGCACAGTGGCATACTGGCCGCTCAGCAGGCACAGCGCAGCTTTCAGGCCGGCCGTTTCGATGCGGAGTGTCTGGCGGAATATGCCCGGGAGGTAGAACGCCACATCGGCCGCGAACTAGCCCGACGCTACCGTATCATGCGTTTCTTGGCTGGCAAACCCTGGCTTGTGAATCTGGCAGTAGGCGCTGCTACATGGCCCTGGCTGCGTCGGCGGCTGGTGCGAGCAGTGGGGTAAATCGGCCTGCTATAGCATGCCTTAGCGCCAAAATCGTGAACTTTGCGGGGCTCAGGGCGTTGTTTTAAGATGCCTCTACACGGGCGCTTCTCCTACATGTCTTCCGGTTTCTGCTACATATCGTCGCTTGTGCGGGCTTGGTGCCTGTTGCTGCTCCTGCTGGGCGGTGCGAGCGGCCGTGCGCTGGCCGAACAGGCGGGGGAAGCAGTTACGCGCCACGCCGTAACGCCCGAAGGCCACCATGTTGCTCCGGCTACGCTGCACCGGTCAGAAGGGCTGCAGCTGGATGCGCTGGCCCCCGCTACCACCGATTTTTCAACTACCTGTACTGGCTGCCCGGCAGAATTGCCCTGGCAACTGCCGTATAGCGAGCTTTCTTATTATCCGGCGGCAATGGTGCCCGCCCTGCCTTCAGCGCCAGCCGAGCCCCGGCTGCAACAGGCACGCCGGCTGTTGCTGGCCCTCACTCCCAACGCTCCCTGACTTTTCGGTTGCTACGAGCATGTTTTAGTGGCGGCAGCGGCTATCAAAAGCTGTGCTGCCACTGCTACAGCGTGCCCGGCAGCTATGGCTGCCCGGCTGCGCTGTGCGTTTCTCCTCACTTTCCGAAACAGTCCGATTTTATGCCCTCCAATAAGTCCCTTTTAGATTCTGTTCTTCCTGATACCCTTCCTTTCAAGCCGGCAGCAGTGCCTGCCTTGCCCGGCCCGCCGGTGCCGTTTGCGGCTCGGCCCGCGCCGGGTCCGGTGAGCATGAAACGCCGCCTGGTGCAGGTGGGGCTGCTGGCCGCCGGCGTTTTTAGCGCGGCCCTCGGCCTGAAAGGCTTTCTGCTTCCCAACGACTTCATTGATGGCGGCGTCACGGGTATTTCGCTGTTGGCAAGCCAGCTGACCGGCCTTTCCCTATCAGTGCTGATAGTGCTGATCAATATCCCGTTCATCATCATGGGGTATTACCAACTCGGGCGCGGCTTCGCCATTCGGACGTTGCTGGCCATTCTGGCGCTGGCGGGTGTGCTGCTGGTTGTGTCGTTTCCGGTGCTGGCTACTGACAAGCTGTTGATTTCGGTGTTCGGGGGCTTCTTCCTGGGGGCCGGCATCGGGCTGGCCATTCGGGGTGGCGCTGTGCTCGACGGTACCGAAATTCTGGCTGTGTACATCAGCAAGAAAACCCCGCTCAGTGTCGGCGACATTGTGCTGGTGTTCAACATCATCATCTTCGCGGTAGCGGCCTCGCTGCTCTCCATCACCACGGCGCTGTATTCCATTCTGGCGTATCTGTCGGCGGCCAAAACCATGGACTTCATCATTGAAGGCATTGAGGAATACACCGGCGTTACCATCATTTCGCCCTTCTCCGACGATATCCGGCGTATGATAACCGAGGAACTGGGCCGCGGCGCCACGCTCTACCTGGGCAAGCGCGGCTTCGGCTCCCGCGGCGAGCAGCTCGATACACTCGACATTATCTTCACCGTCGTGACCCGCCTGGAAGTGACGCGCCTCACCGACGAAATCGACAAGATTGATCCACAGGCTTTTGTGGTGATGAGTAGTGTGCGCGACGCGAAAGGTGGCCTCGTGAAGCGCCGGCCGCTGCATTAGCCAGCCCCACTAGCCCTAGCTAGTTGCAGGCCAGTAGCCCGCCAGACAGCGCCGCGTGCGTCGTTTGGCGGGCTATTGGCCTTTCTGCTTTCTAAAGTCGGGGTTGAAATTCACGCTGATCTGCAGCGCGTGGTTCTGCTCAAACACCACACCGTCGTCGTGCTGCACGGTTTGGTGGAGGTAGCTGGCTTCTAGGCTCAGCGCTTCTGTTGCTTGGTAGCCCAGGCCGCCATATAGCCGGTTTTGGTTGAAGAGCCGGGCCGCATTGGAACCGTAACTGATAAAAATTTCGTCAGAAGCCAGCCCGTATAGCGTGCCGGCCTCGATTTTAGGACCAGTAAGTGGAAACTGCAATTGCAGA
Source organism: Hymenobacter sediminicola (assembly GCF_014250515.1). Lineage (NCBI taxonomy): Bacteria > Pseudomonadati > Bacteroidota > Cytophagia > Cytophagales > Hymenobacteraceae > Hymenobacter > Hymenobacter sediminicola. The sequence goes on from NZ_CP060202.1 coordinate 1,190,554, forward strand.
CGGTAGCGGGAGCGGTATTGGCGGGCATAGCTGGTTTCGCCAGGGTTCAGCAGCCAGCGAAAATCCTGAATGTAGCGGTGCGTGAGTTGCAGGCGACCCAACTCATCCTCAAGGTCGGCGCGCAGGTAGAAGCGCCGCTCGTGGGTGCGGCTGGCATCCGGAAAGTCCCCGTAGGGCAACGAGAGCAGGTACACGTAGCCCGGCGTCAGTGTCAGTCGGTCGGTGGCGTGGTAGTTGGCGCCCACGCGGTAGAAATATTGCTGCGGGTCGCGCAGGCCGTGGGTGCGGCGCAGCTGAAACTCGGTGTGCAGGCCCCAGCGCTTGGTCAGGCGGGCATCACTGAACCAGGCCAGCCATACGTTCCGGTTTGGGTCCTGAATACGAGCTGGCGGTGCAGATTGAGCCCCGGCAACCACCGGCAACAGACACAGCAAACTCATCGGCAGGAAAGAAACACGCATGCCCTCCTAACGGAAATGCCACGCCCGGGATATAGCCCGACGGAGCCTCAGTGCTCAGCCCATGCCCAAATCAGGGTACTTCATGGTCTTTTGGCGGCGCTTCGGCAGATTCCGGTTTCAACTGGCGGGGTGAGCGGGCACTTTTGGGGAGTTCTTCCGCTTTTCCTCCGCACCATGAAAAAGCCCGCTGTGGTTGCCGCCGTTACCCTTGCTACATTCCTGCTGGCCGTATATGGTCCGCGCTTCATCAATCCGCTGCTGGGCGTAGTGCCGGGGCAGTTGGCCCCGGTAGCCTACTCGCTGTATATGGCGCTGTGGTGGCTGGGGCTCCCTATGCTGGCATTGGCGGGCCTCTATGGCTTCCGGCGGGTGCTGCCAGAGTTGGGCTGGAAAGCTTCGGTAGGCACTGGTCTGCTGATGGGGCTGGTCTGCACGCTGCCTATGCTGCTGGGGTATATGGCGCTGTTTCCGGTAACGACGCTGGCCGGGCCGGTGGTGGCGGGCAATCTGGTGCGGGGCGCTTTGTGGGCGGGCTTGGGCGAAGAAACGCTGTTTCGGGGCTTCCTGTTTGGGCAGCTCTACCGGAAAGTAAGGTTCCCGTGGCTGCTCACCATCCTCATCGAGTCGGGCATTTTCGCTACGGGCCACCTCTACCAAAGCCACGACTTGGCCTCGGCGGCCGGTGTGCTGGCCGTCACGTTCAGCGGCGGGGTATGGTTCGGCTGGCTCTACAAAAGCTGGAACAACCTGTGGGTACCCGTTTTCCTGCACGTCTTCATGAATGCTTGGTGGATGCTGTTTGAAGTGTCGGACACGGCGTTGGGCAATGTGTGGGCCAATGTGTTCCGGGTGCTCACCATTGGGCTTTCCGTGGCGTTTACGCTCTGGTACCAGCGCCACCGGCAGCCTGCACCGGCCGCGCTGGCACTAGCCTGAGGCTGCACGCCCGTTGCTACCGAAAAAGCGCCGTCCCGGTAGTGGGCGGCGCTTTTTTCGCTGAATAACGGCCGCACAATAAAGCACCGCAGTTCTGGTTTGTTATGTGCTTAGTTCGAGTATTTTGCACCTGATCTAGCTGACCCGGATATGCAGAACTATTACCGCCTGTTGGGAGTGCCGGCCACGGCCTCGGTGGCCGAAATAGAAGCCGCCTACCGCGCCCTGCACGCCCGTATTCACCGCCGCGCGGCCCGCGACCCGGCCCTCAACGAACGGCTGCAGGAAGCCTATGGCAGCCTCCAGATTCTGACCGACCCGCGCCGCCGCTGGGCCTACGACCAGCTCCTGGGCCAGCAGCCGGCTCCGGCCCGGCAACTGTCGGCTATGGAGGCCCTCATGGAGCGCTATGCCCCGGTGGCCCGGTGGCTGAACTGGGCGCTGCTGGCTTTCTGCCTGCTGCTGGCCCTCGACCGGGTGCTGCCCCTGCGTGAGCTGCCGGGCGAGCTGGTACTGAGCCGCCAGCTGGTTTCCATTAGTGCTTCGGCCTCTAATCCGCAGGTGGGCTACGACATTCAAACCCCGCTTACCAAGTTCCGGCTGCACAGTGCCCAAGCGCCCCGCGCCCGCGAAGGCGAGTTTCTGACGGTGTGGCGGACGCCACTGCTGGGTGTGGTGCGGCGTGTCAGTTCGCCCCGCGCCCCGGAGGGCCCGGCGCCGTTCGAGCCGTACGGGACCGGCGTATACGGTGGGGCACTGGCGGCTCTGCCCATCTTGCTGCTGCTGGTGGCAGTGGTGGGCGTGCTGCCCAACCGAGCCCCCGAAACCCGCGTGAACACCGCTGTAGCCGGTAGCCTCCTGCTGGTCCTCACGGTGGTCGTTATGTGGCTATTTTAGATGGTCGGGCTAACAAAAAACGTCCTGCAGCGGTGCCGCTGCAGGACGTTCTGATACTAGGGGGCGGCTTGTTTCTAGCCGATGCTCCGAATCACGCCGCCATCTACCCGCACCGAAGCACCATTGGTGGCAGCGGCCAGCGGGCTGCAGAGGTAGGCTACCATATTGGCAATTTCGTCGGGGGTGATGAAACGCTTGAGCAGCGAGGAGGGGCGGGCGTCACGGAAAAACTCGTGCTCGGCTTCTTCGCGGGTCTTGCCTTCGCCGGCCAGCTGCTTCAAGAACTCCTCTACTCCTTCCGAAGCCGTAGGGCCGGGCAGCACCGAGTTAACGGTAACGCCGGTACCGGCAGTCAGCTCGGCCAGGCCGCGCGCTACGCCCAGCTGTGCGGTTTTGGTGGTGCCGTAGTGTATCATTTCGGCCGGAATCTGCAGGCCCGATTCGCTGGAAATGAACAGGATGCGGCCCCAGTCTTTCTCCAGCATCTGCGGGAAATACTGGCGCGAAAGGCGCACGCCGCTCATCACATTCACCTCAAAAAAGCGCAGCCAGTCTTCGTCGGGAATTTCCGCGAAAGGCTTGGGCTCGAAAATGCCCACGTTGTTGATAAGGATGTCTGCCGTAGGCACTTCCAGTAGTAAGTGCTGTACCTGCTCGGGACGGCCAAAATCTACCGGCACACCGCGCACGGTGGCACCGGGTGTCTGCTGCAGAATGGCGGTACGGGCTTCTGCAATGCGGGCTTCGGTGCGGCCCGTTAGAATCACGTCGGCCCCTTCGGCAGCCAGGCGCTGCGCTATAGCTAAGCCTATGCCAGCCGTGGAGCCCGTTATGAGGGCAGTTTTGCCCGTGAGTTGTAAATCCATGAGAAGAGGATGTGGTTTCAGGAATGTACGTAACCGGCAGCGCAGGGCTTTGTCTGAGTCACCGGCTGTTTTTCTTCCGGGGTGTCGTCCGCAACTTCCACGGGCCTTTCCTGCGTATGCACTCCCAATCCAACTTCTCCCGCTGATGTCTGATTTTACTTCATCCCGCCCCGAAGACCTGCTGTATGATGCCGCCCGCAACGGCGACGTAGCTGCTATAAAGCAACTGCTGGCCGAAGGAGCCGACGTGAATGCGCAGAACGGCCGCGGCTTCACGGCCCTTATTCTGGCTGCCTACGACAATCACCTGGAGGCCACGCAGGTGCTGCTCGAAGCTGGCGCCGACCCTAACGTACACGATGCCAGCGGCAACACGGCCCTGATGGGTGTGGCCTTCAAGGGCTACCCCGACATTGCCCGCCTGCTCATTCAGCACGGTGCCGACCTGAATGCCCGCAACGGCAACGACGGCACGGCCCTCATGTTTGCTACGCTGTTTGGCCGCCACAACATCGTGCCCATCCTGCTCGAAGCCGGCGCTGACACTACCCTGCGCGACGTGCGCGGCCTTTCCGCCCGCGACCTGGCCATTCAGCAGGGCAACGACGAAGCCCTAAAAGTGCTGCCCGAATAGAAGGCAGGCGTAGCTCCCGCTCCGCTACTTGCTTAGCTACCTCTGTCTCCCTTATCATTCTCCTGCTTTTCCTTATGAACGATTCTGTTGCGCGGTTCGCGCCCTATGTATTCGCCCTGCTGCGCGTGGTGGTCGGACTGATGTATGCCCAGCACGGCAGCCAGAAGCTGTTTGGCCTGCCGGATGGCGGCCACCCGGCACCCGAGCTGTTTTCGCTGATGGGGCTGGCCGGCGTGCTGGAGCTGGCCTGCGGCTTGCTGGTGGCAGTGGGCCTGTTCACGCGGCCCGTGGCCTTTCTGGCCAGCGGCACTATGGCCGTGGCATATTTCATGGCGCACGCGCCCAACGGCCCGCTGGCTATCCAGAACCAGGGCGAAACGGCCGTGCTCTACTGCTTCATCTTTTTCTACATCTGGGCGCACGGCGCAGGCATCTGGAGCCTCGACGGGATGCTGCGCCGCAACACCGCAATACCAGCTGTGTAGCACACGCTGCCCCAACAAAAAAGGCCTGCTTGATAGCAGGCCTTTTTTGTTACAAGATAGTCGAGACGTCAAGCGTGGTCTGGTGTACCACAGAACCCGGAAGCTGAGTCCGGCGCAGCAGCCTGGCAATATGTGGCGGCAGTTCTGCGACTGTGAGCGGGTGCAGCGGCCGAGCTACCACGTAGTAGTGCGGGTCGGTGTGCTCGTGGAGGCGGGTTTTGGCGAAGGAGTAGAGGCCCCGGCGGGCATAGCGGACGGCGCCGGGCGAACTGCCAACAGGAGTGTCGGAGGTAGCCTGCGCCCCGCCGGCTGCGGGTTCGGGTAGGGTCAGGAAATACTGGTGCAGCTCCAGCAGCACCTCCTCCGATGCCGCCACCGACGCCGGCAGCACCCCACCGCCGGACGCTACGTGCAGGATATGCCCGTCCGTGTCGGTGGCAAACCAATCAATGTCGGCGTCTTCCTGGTCTTCAGGGGTTATTTGCATGGGAGAGGGAAGAATGTATTTTCAAGTAAAAAAATTAACCGCCGAACTGAAGCTCTGGACTAGGTTCTGACTTTAATACAGCTGGAAGATTTTCTAAGAAATAGTACACCAACCTTGGGTCTCTGAGCAGACCTGGGTTCATATCAAGATGAGCCATTAATTGAGGTGAGATAGTTTCAACACTCATAATGGTTCTGCCATCTATAATAGCCTTTACCAAAATCAAAGCACCTGTACGCAAAACTATTTCATCAACGTTTTGGCAAGCTGCTATTAATTGTGCCGCTGCATTAGATAGTTGTGCAGTCGACTCGGCCACTGGCTTTCCTAAATAATTTGCTTCAAGTGCAGCTTTGCCTTTGTTGTATATCTCGTGTACTTCTCGTTGTGTCTTGGGTCTCTTCGTCCAAAAAATCAGGCTTTGAATAAAAGAGCCCCACACAGGTTCCTCCTCTGACTTATACTCGAAACCACAAACGCTCATGAAAGAGTTTATGCTATCTAGAATGTCTTCTAAAGCACTATTTTCAATAAATTGCTGTGGGATGCTTATGTAAACAAATGATTGTTGCTTCTCAGCACTTCCTTCTACTAGGAAGCCTCTGTCTATACCATTCATGTAGTTTCTAATTATATCATTTTTGTCTGTCTCTCCTTTTGAGTTATATAGTTTTATAGTCCTATTTCCTTTGTCATCTATGTTAAAAGCGGATAATATGCTTTCAATTAAATTCAAGGCTTGTTCTGATTCACTCATATAGAAGAAGGGCTAATTAGATTGTAAGCAAATTTCACTCTCCCAGCTTCTCCAGAATTTCCTGCGCCGCGACGGCAATGACGGTGCCGGGGCCATAGACGCCGGCCACGCCCGCGTTATAGAGAAACTCGTAGTCCTGTGACGGAATGACGCCGCCGGCAATGACGAGGATGTCTTCGCGGCCCAGTTGCTTGAGGTCGGCGAGCAGCTGCGGAATCAGGGTTTTGTGTCCGGCGGCCAGACTGCTGACTCCCACTACGTGCACGTCGTTTTCGGCGGCTTGACGGGCTACTTCGTCGGGGGTCTGGAACAGCGGGGCAATGTCCACGTCGAAGCCGACGTCGGCAAAAGAGGTGGCAATGATTTTCGCACCCCGGTCGTGGCCGTCCTGGCCCATTTTGGCCACCATCATGCGGGGTCGGCGGCCTTCCTTGGCGGCAAAGGCATCGGCAGCGGCGCGGGCCTTGGCAAACTCTTCGTTGTAGTCCATTTCGGCAGAATACACGCCTGAAATGGCGCGGATAGTGGCCTGGTGGCGGCCATATACTTTCTCCAGCGCATCGGATATTTCGCCGAGCGTGGCGCGGTGGCGGGCGGCCACTACGGCCAGCGCCAGCAGATTGTCGGTGCCGGAGCGGGCTGCTTCGGTCAGGGCTTCTAAAGCGGCCTGCACGGCAGCAGTGTCGCGGGTGCTGCGGATGCTGGTGAGGCGCGCAATCTGGGACTCGCGCACAGCGGCGTTGTCGATGTCGAGCACGTCGAGCTGCTGCTCCTCGCTGGGGCGGTATTTATTCACGCCCACAATGATTTCCTTGCCCGAGTCGATGCGGGCCTGCTTGCGGGCGGCGGCTTCCTCGATGCGCATCTTGGGCAGGCCGGTTTCAATGGCTTTGGCCATGCCGCCCAGCTCTTCTACCTCCTGAATGAGCGCCCAGGCCTTGTTGGCCAGCTCATGCGTGAGGGTTTCGACGTAGTAGGAGCCGCCCCAAGGGTCCACGACGCGGGTAATGTCGGTTTCGTGCTGCAGGTAGAGTTGGGTATTGCGGGCAATGCGGGCCGAGAAGTCGGTGGGCAGGGCAATAGCCTCATCCAGGGCGTTGGTGTGCAGGCTCTGGGTGCCCCCGAGGGCGGCGGCCAGCGCCTCAATGCAGGTGCGGGCCACATTGTTGAAGGGGTCCTGCTCGGTGAGCGAGTAGCCGGAGGTCTGGCAGTGGGTGCGCAGGGCTAGGCTCTTGGGGTTCTGGGGCTCGAACTGCTTCAGGACCTTCGCCCACAGCAGGCGGCCGGCCCGGAGCTTGGCAATTTCCATGAAGTGGTTCATGCCGATGGCCCAGAAGAAGGAAAGGCGCGGCGCGAACTGGTCGATGGTCATGCCGGCCGCCAGTCCGGCGCGTACGTACTCCAGGCCGTCGGCAATGGTGTAGGCCAGCTCAATGTCTGCGGTAGCGCCGGCCTCCTGCATGTGGTAGCCGGAGATGCTGATGCTGTTGAACTTGGGCATGTGCTGCGCCGTGTAGGCGAAGATATCCGCAATGATGCGCATGCTCGGGGCGGGCGGGTAGATATAGGTGTTGCGCACCATAAACTCCTTCAGAATGTCGTTCTGAATCGTGCCTGCCAGCTTTTCCGGCGTTACGCCCTGCTCTTCTGCCGCTACGATATAGAAGGCAAGCACCGGCAGCACGGCGCCGTTCATGGTCATAGACACCGACATCTTGTCGAGCGGAATTTCATCGAAGAGAATCTTCATGTCTTCCACTGAGTCGATGGCCACGCCGGCTTTGCCCACGTCGCCTACCACACGGGGGTGGTCGGAATCGTAGCCGCGGTGCGTGGCCAGGTCGAAGGCTACCGACAGACCCTTCTGGCCGCCAGCCAGGTTGCGGCGGTAAAAGGAGTTGGATTCTTCGGCCGTGCTGAAACCCGCGTACTGCCGGATAGTCCAGGGGTTCTGGACGTACATGGTAGGGTAGGGCCCGCGCAGATAGGGTGCCACGCCGGCCCCAAAGCCGAGGTGGTCGAGGTGCTGCACGTCGTGGGCGGTATAGTGGCTTTTAAGCTGGATGCCTTCGGGCGTGACGGTGGCCGCTTCCGGTGCTGCAGGGGTAGCGGGCAGCGGGGCGTCGTTATAGGCTATCTGGGAGAAGTCAGGTTTCATGATGGTGGGGCTAGCTGTCATCCTGAGCATTGTCGGATGAGGGGCGTTCAGGCGTGATAAGGTCCTTCGCTCCGCTCAGGATGACAGAGGGCCTATATAGAACTTACTTTTTTCCCTGCAGGCGCGCCAGCACATCTTCGGTGCTGTAGCCTTGCACGGTAAATTCCTTGAAGCCGAACACGCGCACGGCTTCCTGCATGGTTGCCAGGTCGGCGGTGAGCAGGGCCGGGGGCACGAAGGGCACTTCGTTGGGCAGTTTGTAGAGGTAGCGCGACAGGCGCCCGAACTGCTCGGGCGTGGCGTACATCAGTGTGGCTTCCTCGGAAGAGGAAAACAGCACCGATAATGTGCCTTCCGGATGGGACTCGCGCAGGTCCGGCTGCTCGGCATCAGGCAGCAACCGCAAAAACGACTCTACGATGAGCTGATTGGTGTGTGAGCCCAGCAGCACCACGGCGGCGCGCTTCTTCTTCTTCTCGCGCCGCTCAAAGTGTAGGGTAGTAGCCAAGCGGAGCACTTCGGAGGGGTAGGTGGCTCGGGTAGAGTCGAACTCGCGGCTGCGCAGCAGCTTCTTGGGGTTGAATTCGAACTGCTCCCGCACGTTTTGGAAACGGTTCGTGCCTACCACTACCTGCTCACCGTTGGCAATGCGCCGGAACTGAGCTTGCGCTGCCTGGTGCAGCTCCCGTAGCGCCAGTGGCAACGCCGCCGGGAAGCCGCCTTCTGCTTCCAGCCGCTGAAACAGCGCCCAAGACTCGCGGGCTAGTTGGTCGGTGAGGGTTTCGAGGTAGTAGGAGCCAGCGGCTGGGTCCGCGACGGTGCCGAGGCCGGCTTCTTCACGCAGCAGCACCGAGAGGTTGCGCGCCAGCCGGTCAGAAAAATCGTTGGGTTCCTGAAACAGCGTATCGAAGGGACGTACACTCAACACGTCGGCCCCGCCGAGCACGGCGCTCATGGCTTCGGTGGTTACGCGCAGCAGGTTGGTATGCGAATCGAGCGTGGTCTGGCTCCAAGAGGCAGTTTCGGCTACGATGGGCACTTGGGTTGCTTCGATGGGCAGGCCGTAAGCGTGGCCGAGCGTAGCCCACAGCCGCCGAAGCGCCCGCAGTTTCGCCAGTTCGAAGAAGTAATTGGGGTTGATGGCGGTGTGCACGCGCATAGCCGCTGCCACATCGGCCACGGTCAGGTCGTCGGTGGGCAGTTCGCTGAGATAGGTAGCGGCTGTGGCCAGCGCGAAGGCTATCTGCTGCGAGGCCGTAGCGCCCCGGTTGCCGAAGTAGGCAGCATCCAGCGTCAGGCCCCGAAAGTCGGCCATGCCCCGGGTCAGGCGCAGCACTTCGCGCAATCCGCGTAGCTGGCCCGGCAAATCAGGCATATGGCAGGTAACGGGGTCGAACTGCAGGAAGCCGCGCAACTCCGATGTGCCGGTGGCTAGCAGGCTCCGCACCAATTCGGTCGGTGCGGCAGTCACGGTGTAGCCGATGAAAGTGTCGGAGAGGGGGAGGTGCTGATGCAGAAACCCAACATCAAACGACGTAGTATCCGCCAGCACAAAGTGGGCGCCTTCCGCCCCACGGGTCAAGGCATCAGCCGCCCTGTGGATGGCCTCGTGCCCATTGCTGAGGGCTGGAACGTGGTAGACAGGCACATTGCGCCAGTGGTTGCCGGTGCCAGCGTGCAGTTGCGGGGCCGGCTGCTCTGCCAGTGCCGACAGAGCTTCACGGTGGTAGAAAGGTTCCAGTGCAAAGCCGTCGGGCGTGTCCCAGCGCAACGTCGCCGGATCGGCGCCTTTTAGGTCCCGCTCGATACGGGCCTGCCAGGCGGCAGTAGTGACGGGTTCAAACTCTGAAAACGTAACGGGCGCGGAACGCGGCGTATCGGACATAGCCTAGGCACTGGTGGGATAGGAAGAAAACAGGCGTGCTAAAGATACCGGATCAGGAGGGAAAGGCGGTACCGAACCCCATAAAGCCGGGCTGATTCCTTTTTCGGCAAGACTAGATGCACTACCGCAGCTATATCCACCAAAAGCAGCCGCCAGGGTTGTGTTGCTACCGGGCCGGCTGGTTACCTTGCGCCTTAGTTTATCCCTTTCTACCACCGTTCGTGCGTACTTTTCTTCGTTTGCTACCAGCCCTTTGCCTGGTCGCCCCGGCCGCGCTGGCCCAGTCTAATTTTAAGCCCGGCTATATTCTGCAGCCCTCCGGCGACACGCTTCGCGGCGAGGTAGACTACCGCAGTGAGCAGCGTAACCGCAAGCTGTGCCGTTTCCGCCCGGCTAGCACTACCACCGTCACGGAATATCAGCCCGAGCAACTGCAAGGCTACGGCTTTAGCGGTGGCCGAAACTACCAGAGCCGCCAGCTGCCAGGCGCTACCGCTGAAAAAGCGTTTCTGCAGGTGCTGGCGCTGGGCAATGCTTCGCTCTACCTAACGGTGCAGGCCGATGACCGGGAAGCGTACTACGCCGGCCGCCAGAACACCGGCCCGTTGCAGCTCCTGGTGCAGCGCGACACAACCATAATGGCTTACAACCAATCTGTGGGCCGCGAAACCAAGACGATGCAACGGCTATATCCGTTTCGTAGCAAACTGGCTGCCCTAATGTCTGATTGCCCGAAAGTGCAGGCCAGCATCGTGAACATGGAGCTGAGGGAGCAGAAGCTACTTCAGCTTTTCTCCGACTACAATACCTGCGCCGGAGGCAGTGTGCAGTACTCCGTACCGGAAACCCGGACTAAAGTGGGCGTCTCTGTGCTGGGAGGCAGCTACCAGTCAACGCTTACGCAGCGGTATGATGAAACGGAAACGGAGCTGAAAGCGGCCCGCAGTTCTATTTTCGGGGTAGGCCTAGTCGTACAGCCCGGCTTTTTTCATCACAAGCTGTCGGCAGTGGTGCAGGCGCTCTACGTGAAACAGGAGTATGAAAAAACGTATCAGGGGTTGGTGAGTGGCGGCCTGCTTGGAGGACAAATGGCACAAAGGCATACCGTTGTCAATATAACTTCTATTAGGCTGCCGCTGCTGGTGCGCTACACATTTCTGCAGGGTGGCGTGCGGCCTTATCTGCAAGCCGGCCTAGTAGGTACTCTACAGACGCAGACTGATGCCCGCGTCGAGACAGAAGTGCCCCGCTTCGGTACCGATACGCGCGAAATTGAGATGCGCACCACTGGCTTCGGTGGCCTGCTGGGAGCAGGTATATCCATTCCAACGGGTAACGTCGGCAGTCTGCAGTTGGAAGCACGCGCCGAATGGTTCGATGGGTCTTCTCAAGCTACCAAAATACTGTCTGGTGCGCGCGGCTTGGGCCTGTTGGCCGGCTACACGTTCGGGAAATAGCGCAAAAACCCTCTAAATCCTGTACTGGCTGCTGCGGGCCGGGCATCGTCAAGGTTTCCGGATTTCCGGAAGCTGGGCGGGGCCCGGCCCGTTCTGCATGGGCTGTGGTGGAGCGGCCTGGCCAAATTGTCAGGCAGGTGGAGTACCTTTGTGGTCCGCTACTCACCTATTCTGATGCAACTCCTTCGTTCCCGGATGGCCGCGCTTAGCCTGCTGGCGGCTGTGGCTCTGTTCCCGGCCTGCCAGCGTGCCACCTATGTTGCCAAGCCTCACTTGGCCCCCGTTACGGCCCAACTGGTAGGCAAAGACTTGGCCGATGATGCCTCAGTTGCGGCCACTATTGCACCCTACCGCCAGCGCGTCACGGAGCAAATGACCGCCGTGCTCGGCACAGCTCCCGTGGCCATCACCAAAAATTCCGGAGAGTCGCCGCTGGCGAATTTTGTGGCCGACCTGCAGCGCAGCCGCGCCAGCCGCGAAACCGGCCAGCCCATCGATTTGGGCGTGATGACCAACGGAGGCCTTCGTGCCCCATTGCCGGCCGGCTCCATCACCATGGGCTCGGTGTTTGAACTGATGCCGTTTGAGAATGAGCTGGTAATATTGGATGTGTCCGGTGCCGTGGTGCAGCAACTCTTCGACTATGCAGCCCGCGTGAAGATGCCGGTTTCGGGAGCTACCTACGTAGCCTCGCCAGAAGGCAAAGCCACTGATATCCGCATCAACGGGCAGCAGTTCAACCCTGCGCAGGACCGAATGTACACCATTGCCATCAGCGACTACCTGGCGGGTGGCGGCGACCAGCTGACGTTCTTCAAAAGCATCAAGCCCCGCAGTACCGGTGTACTGCTACGCAACGCCATTGCCGACCACATCAGGGAGCTGACTGCGGCTGGCCGGCCCGTGGAGGCGAAGGTAGATGGGCGCGTAAAGTAGCCTGACAGAGCCGCTGAACAATCAGATTTTCAGTTAGCTTGTTCTGTTACTGCCGCTTTATTCACAGTTACTCACTTAGCTACTTTCAACGAAGTGAATCGTCGCGACTTCATCAAACACACTGGCGTAGGAGCCGCTGGCCTGGGTATTCTGGGCCTCGGGAGCCTGCCCGCCGCCGCCGAAGCAAAAGCCGACCGGCTCGTGATTCTGCATACCAACGACATGCATTCCCGCATCGAGCCATTTCCGGACAATGCGGCGCAATGGGCTGGGTTGGGTGGCATGGCACACCGTGCAGCCCTCATCAAGCAGATTCGGGCACAGGAACCGCACGTGCTGCTCCTCGATTCCGGTGATATCTGGCAGGGCACGCCCTACTTCAATTTCTTCATGGGCGAGCTGGAATACAAGCTCATGACCCAGATGGCGTACGATGCCAGCACCCTCGGCAACCACGACTTCGACAATGGTTTGGAGGGTCTGCAGAAGCAGCTTCCTCACGCCGGCTTCCCTTTCCTGATTGCCAACTACGATTTTTCGGACACCATTCTGGCTGGCAAGTTTCAGCCGTATAAGGTGTTTGAGAAAGCCGGGCACCGCATCGGCGTGTTTGGCATCGGCATCGAAATGGCCGGGTTGGTATCCGACAAAAACTTCGGCGCTACCAAATACCTAGACCCCATCATGGTTGCCAAAAATATGGTGGCTAAGCTGCGCGGTCCGGAAAAGTGCGACCTGGTCATCTGCCTTTCGCACCTGGGCTACAAATACGAAAGCACCAAGCTCGACGACTTTAAGCTGGCCGCCGGCGCCCCCGGCATCGACCTGATACTGGGCGGGCATACGCATACGTTCCTGCCGAAGCCGGATGTGGTGGCGGGCTCGAACGGTCATCAGACCCTCATCAACCAAGTGGGCTGGTCGGGTATCAACCTCGGCCGTCTCGACTACTCATTTGAACGCGGCACCCGCCGTCCGAGCGTGGCGGCGGCTTCGGTGGTGCCTGTTCGGGTAGCCTGATAAAAGCGGGACAAATACAAGGGGCAAAACGGTTTTTTCTCTCCTGACTTTTCCACATTTTTGTCTCCCTTTGGAAAAAACGGGCCCTGCTAGGGCCCGTTCGCGCCTCTTCTATTCTGCATACACACCTCTCGATTTCGTAACTAACTGATTGATGCTGAAGGATTGCCGTACAGTCTGGGCGAATTGCCTTCGCGTCATCAAAGCGAATATTGGTGAGCAGAGCTTCAGGACATGGTTCATGCCCATCGTGCCTGTGCACCTGCAGAATAACGTGCTCATCATTCAGGTGCCGAGCACGTATTTCTACGAATTTCTGGAGGAACACTACGTAGAGGAGCTCAAACGCGCTATTCACCAAGAATTGGGCCCCGACGGGCGGCTGGAATACAGCATCGTGGTGGACCAGGGTAACAGCCAGAACCAGCCCCGCACGCTCAACCTGCCTACGGCCCGCAAGGCTGCGGCCCCGGCAGCCGTGGCTACGCCCGCCGCCGCGCTGGCAGCCGGCCCCATGTCGTCTTCGGCGCGACATGTGGCAGGAGCCGCGGCAGCGCCAGCACCTTCGGGCATGTTGCGCAACCCCTTCGAGGCCAGCAAAGCTATTGACCGGAACTACCTGCACTCGCAACTGAATGGCAGCTACACCTTCGAAAACTACATTGAAGGTGACTGCAACCGGCTGGCGCGCTCGGCGGGCCTTGCTGTGGCCAACAAGCCCGGCACTACCAGCTTCAACCCGCTGATGGTGTACGGCGGCGTGGGCCTGGGCAAAACCCACTTGGTGCAGGCCATCGGCAACCACATCAAAGCCAGCAACTCCGACAAATTCGTGCTCTACGTATCGGCGGAGAAGTTCACGAATCAGTTCATCGAAAGTCTGCGGGCCAACGCCGTGCAGGACTTCGCCAACTTCTACCTGCTGGTGGATATCCTGATTCTGGACGACGTACAGTTTCTGTCCGGCAAAGACAAAACGCAGGAGATGTTCTTTCACATCTTCAACCACTTGCACCAGGCTGGCAAGCAGATTGTGATGACCTCGGACCGTCCCCCGCGTGACCTGGTGGGACTGGAAGACCGGCTGCTTTCCCGCTTCAAGTGGGGCCTGACGGCTGACCTGCAAAGCCCCGACTTCGAGACACGGATGGCCATCATCCAGAACAAGATGCAGCAGGATGGCATCGATATTCCGCCGCAGGTGGTAGAGTATTTGGCCCATTCCGTGAACACCAACGTGCGCGAACTGGAAGGCGTGCTGATTTCGCTCGTGGCGCAAAGTAGCCTCAACCGCCGCGAAATTGACCTGGAAATGGCCAAACAGGCGCTGCGCCACATCATTGAAGAAGTGGAGGCGGAAGTCAACATCGACTTCATTCAGAAGACCTGCGCCGAGTATTTTAGCGTGCCGCTGGACCTGCTCAAAGCCAAAACCCGCAAGAAGGAAGTGGTAACGGCGCGCCAGGTAGCCATGTATTTCGCCAAGGAACACACTAGTCACTCACTCAAAAGCATCGGGCACCACTTCGGCGGCCGCGACCATAGCACCGTGATTCACTCGGTGCAAACGGTATCGGACCTGATTGATTCCGACAAGAGCTTCCGCGGCCAGATTGTGGAGCTGCGCAAGAAGTTCGCCGGCAAATAGTTTCGTGTTAACCCAACAAAAAAGCCTTCAACGCAGCGTTGAAGGCTTTTTTGTTGGGCTTGGGCTGAGGGCTAGGCCGGAGCCTGTGCATCAACCAGCGGAATCTGATACTTGATAGCGAAGGTGCGCAACTGCTCCATCAGTTGGCGCTTGCGCTTGCGGCCGCGCACTTCGCGCAGGCTTAGGGCATACGTGCCGTCGTCTTTGGTGTGCACTCGCACTTGGCGAGGAGCCATTTCCAGCCGCGTGATACTTTCGGCTGCGAATACCTGCTTGGGCCGGAACAGACCAGCTTTGTGGACGATGTAGCCCGGCGTGAACTCCAGATAGCTCTGCGTACCGAAAACCGGCGCGTTGTGCACCAACACGTAGCCCAGATACACCACACTGAAAATCAGAAATACGTAATGCAGGAAGTGCATGTCGTTCAGGCCGCTGTCGGTGAAAATCAGGGCCAGGGTGTAAACAATCCAGATGGTGCCGATGAAAATCTGCCCCCAGAACGGAATGCGCGACGTATTGGCGGGTTGAAGACGAATGCGGGTAGAGTTGGCAGGCATAGCGGCAGTAATGGTCGCAACAAAAGGCAAAGAAAGCGAAAAACCGACAACGCACACGGCGCGGCCGGTTTTTGCTGCTGGCGTGACGCACTGACTATACGCTACTTCAGCGTAGCCGAAGTCAACTCCATTTCCGGCACCGCCTTTAGTAGTACCGAAATTGGACAGTTTTCTTTGGCTTTCTCAGCGTATTGCTGAAACTCTTCCTGCGACACACCTTCTACTTCGCCTTCCGTCGTCAGGGCAATTTTCACCACTTTGGGTGCCTCTCCCGAGGTATCCAGCGTCACTTTTGATTCGGTGCGGATCTGTTTCACCTGTTTACCATCCTTCGTCAGGATACTGGTCAGGAACATGGTGTAGCAGCCGGCGTGGGCCGCGCCGATGAGTTCTTCGGGGTTGGTGCCCTTCTGGCCCTCAAACCGAGCGCCTACCGAGTAAGGCGCTTTCACGGTGCCGCTCTGCGTTGAAATTTCGCCGCTGCCTTTGATGTCGCCGTTCCAAACGGCATTGCCACGTTGGTTGATCATGGGTGAAGTAGTGAGGTGAATAGTTATCTGGCTATACCATAAGTCAGCTTGCTATGTTGCGCACAGACGAGGTCGGTATTGCTGTGAGCAACGCATACGCCAATAGCGGCTACATTTACTGACCCACAACTCCGCTTCTTACCGCATGGGTCTGAAATCTGTTCTGAGCCGGCCGCTGGCCGCTTACATTGCTCGCCAGTACGCCCGCTGGCAATATGACCCCATTGGCACGCAGCAGCAGGTGCTACTAGAGCTGCTGAAGCAAGGTGCCCGCACTGCCTTCGGCCGCGACCATAACCTAGCCGGCGCCCGCACCGCCCAAGATCTGGCCCGCTTGGTTCCGGTGCGCGACTACGAGGCACTGAGCCCGTATTTCAACCGCGTGAAAGCCGGCGAAGCCGATGTGCTATGGCCGGGCAAGCCGTTGTATTTGGCCAAAACCAGCGGCACCACGAGCGGCGCCAAGTATATTCCCATCACCCAGGACAGCATCCCGAACCACATCAACGGCGCCCGCGACGCGCTGCTTCACTACGTGCACCGCACCGGCAACAGCCGCTTTCTGGATGGCAAGCTGATTTTTTTGTCTGGTTCGCCAGAGCTGGAAACGGTAGCCGGAATTCATACGGGGCGGCTTTCGGGCATTGCCAACCACCACGTGCCGGCTTACCTGCGCCGCAACCAGCTGCCCAGCTACCCGACCAACATCATCGAAGACTGGGAAACCAAGCTGGACCGGATTGTAGAGGAAACCATCCACCAGCCCATGACGCTGATTTCCGGGATTCCGCCGTGGGTGCAGATGTATTTCGACCGGATTGTGGCCCGCACTGGCCGGCCGGTGGGGGAGGTGTTTCCGCAGTTCGACCTGTTCGTGTACGGCGGCGTCAACTTTGAGCCGTACCGCAAGAAGCTGTTTGACACCATTGGGCGGCCCGTGGATAGCGTAGAACTGTTTCCGGCTTCCGAAGGCTTTCTGGCGTTTCAGGATGAACCCGGCAACCCCGGCATGCTGCTACTACTCAACGCCGGTATTTTCTACGAATTTATTCCGGCGGAGCGGTTTTTTGAGGAAAACCCGCCGCGCCTCACCTTGGCAGAGGTGGAGCTGGATCAACAGTATGCCTTGGTGCTTACTTCCAACGCGGGTTTGTGGGCCTACAGCATCGGCGACACAGTGCGGTTTGTCAGTAAATATCCGTTTCGGGTGGTCGTTACGGGCCGCATCAAGCACTTCCTTTCGGCGTTTGGCGAGCATGTTATCGGTGAAGAAGTAGAGCAAACTCTGCGTGAAGCCATGCGCCAGCACCCCGAAGTAGAAGTAGTGGAATTCACGGTAGCACCCCGCGTTAGTGATGACCCCACCGTACCGTCCCGCCACGAGTGGCTCGTGGAGTTTGCCCAACCACCACACGACCTCGCTGCCTTTGCCGCTGCCTTAGATACCGGCCTACGCCAGCGCAACGTGTACTACGACGATTTGCTGGCCGGCAACATCTTGGCTCCGTTGCAGCTTACACCACTACCTGCTGGCGCTTTTCAGCGCTATATGAAGAGCCTGGGCAAGCTCGGCGGCCAGAACAAAGTGCCGCGCCTGAGCAACGACCGGGAAGTGGCCGAAGGAATATTGCAGCTCATTATTTAGCAAGAAAACATGCTGCCTCTACCTGCCGTTGCTGGTAGTATACTATTGCCATATTAGTTGTATTTTGCCTGGTATACTCTGCCTCGCACTCATCTACTTATGCCTGCTCCTGCTATAGCTGCCAGTGCCACTGTGCCGCGCCTTACGTGTGCTATTCTCGACGACGACGACATCAACCGCCTTACGCTGGAGCACTACATTGCCCTGACAGGCGAACTGGAGCTGGTTGCTACGTTGTCGGGAAGCGTAGAAGGACTGGAATTTTTTAGTACAGAGCGGCGGGTAGATGTGCTGTTTCTGGATGTGGAAATGCCCGATCTGAATGGGCTGGATATGCTGCGCCTGTTGCCCGAGCCGCCGCAGGTGGTTCTCACTACCGCCCACGAAGATTTTGCCTGGGATGCTTTTGAGTTGCGCATCGTTGACTACTTGGTGAAGCCGTTCAGCTACGAGCGGTTTGGGCAGGCGGTGCAGCGCGTGGCCGAGCGGCTGCACCCAGCGCCCACAACGCCAGCTCAATAACCATCGTCCGGCCCGGCATCAGTTGGGCATAGCGTCAGTAGCTAAATGTTTCTGTAGCTGCGTCAGTAGCCTAGGAAGCGTGCTAATGAGGTGTTGAGCGGCACTTTTATGCGCTTCCGTTGCCGGTTTCGTCTCTAGGAGCTGCGTGGCCTCTAGCAGTTTCAGGCAACGTAGCAGCTTCAAAGACGGCTTGAGCTTGTGGGCGCATGCTGCTGCTGCGGGCCAAGCTGCGGCGGCAACGGCTTGCTCAAGCTGAGCCAGCAGTGTCGGCGTCTGCTGCATAAATGCCTCCAGAATACGCCGCACGAAAGCCGGATTTCCGTGCGCCATCTGGTGCAGGTCGCTTAGGTCGAAGAGAGGAGCCGCCGCATTGGACGGCCGGTGCAGTGCCAGCATCTTGCGCAGCAGTTCGGCCTCGTCAAAAGGCTTGGTCATGCAGTCGTCCATGCCGGCGGCCAGATATTTCTCATTATCGGCGCGGAAGGCATTGGCCGTAAAAGCAATGATGGGCGTAGTAGCACGGGCTGCTTCCGTATGGCGACGCATAGCGGCTGTCACGTCGAGGCCGCTCATGTCGGGCATCTGAATATCCATCAGGATACACTCGTAGCGGTGCTGCTCGAATAGCTGTAGCGCGGCAGCTCCGCTGATGGCCGCATCAACCAGCACGCCGTAGTGTTCCAGTACCAGCTGCGCCAGCAGGCGGTTTATGTCGTGGTCTTCTACCAGCAGCACGCGCCAGCCCCGTACCAACTCGGCGTCGGTAGCGGCCAGGGAGTGCGCATCCGGCACTGCTTGGGTTGCAGCGGCTTTGGCGAAAGTCAGGCTGAAACTGAACGTGCTGCCTTCGCCCGGAACGCTGCACACCACCAGATTGCCGCCCAGCTGCTCCACCAAGCTGCTGCTGATGGTGAGCCCCAAACCCGTGCCGCCAAAGTTGCGAGTAGTATCGGCATAGGCCTGCGAAAAGCTGTCAAAAATGGCTTCCTGCTTGTGGGCTGGCACACCCACGCCGGTGTCACTTACCTGGAACTGCACGGTCAGGGCCGATTCGGTTTCGGCTTGGCAGCGGACCAGCAGCGCCACCTCGCCCTGCTGAGTGAATTTGATGGCGTTGCTGAGCAGATTGAGCAGTACCTGGCTGAGGCGGTGCGGATCGCCGAGAACGGGCTGGGCCGGCAGCTGCAGCGGGTGCAGGAGAAACCGGATGCCTTTTTCCGTGGCCCGAAAGGCCTGCGTCTGGGTAGCAATACGGATGACGTTGGCCAAGTCGAAGGGCGTGTGCTCCATCTCCAGCTTGCCCGACGTAATCTTGGCCACATCCAGCACGTCGTTCAGCACGCTGAGCAGGTGGTTGCCGGAGTTGCGGATGATACTCACGTACTCTTGCTGCTGAGCACTCAATTCGGTGCGGGCCAGCAGCCCAGCCATGCCCAGCACCCCGTTCATCGGCGTCCGGATTTCGTGGCTCATGTTGGACAGAAACGTTTCGCGGGCGCGTACCGAGGCTTCAGCCACCTGCTTGGCGCGTTCCAGCTCCTGCTCGGCCAGGTAGCGGTCCGTAATGTCGGCACTGGAGCCCACAAGCATGCGCAATTCCCCATCAGGCCCGAACACAGGATGGTAGAGGCGTAGCCAGTGGCGCGGTCCGGTGGGGCTCTGAATGGTTTCTTCCCACGTTACTTCGGCCCGCTGCTGCACGGCCCGCTCAAACTGCCTCTTCCGCTCCACGGCCATGTCCAGGGGGTGGTTACGGTGGAGGCAATACTCGAAATTGTTCTTGCCGATAATCCACTCCCGAATTTCCGCGTTGCGAATAGCGGCAGGATTGACGTACTGAAAGCGGTGTTGGGCGTCGAAAATAGCAACTCCGGTAGGCAAATGATGAAACACCGTTTCGAAAAAAGCCCGCTGGTCTTTGAGGTAGCTGGCTGTGGCATCGGTGAGGTACAGCGTGCCTGCGCCATGGGCGGCCGGTACCATCGCTACCGAGAAATACTGGCCGGCCAGCACTATTTCCGGCAACGGCTGGCCCACGGGAGAGGTAAGGGCTGCCAGCCGCTGCAGTTGCATGGGGCGTTCTGTGGGGCTAAACTGCTGGAGGAGCGCCTCAGCGGCCGGATTGGCATACTGCACGTCGCCGGTGGCAGTCAGGTGCAGGATGGGGCTGGGGTTTTGCGCGAGTAGCTGCATTGCCAGCAAATCGGACGAAGCAGCAGGAGAGGAAGCAGCGGACATACAGGAGGGAATAGGGCTATTAAATATACAGTTCGACCAGAATGAAAGCCGCTTGATAGGACTGAACTTAACTTCATTGCTTACTTTGGGCACCAACCTTTTACCTCGTTATGACCAGAACTATTCTCTCCGTACTTGCCGTAGCTGTTTCACTCACCGGTCTGTCTGCTTTTGGTTCACAATCAGGCGCTACTCGCACCACCGACTCCCGCACGGAGGAATATGCTATAGTAAGTGTGGTGCAGGCCGGCAAGAAAAACTTCATCAGTACTACTATTGGCTCGAAGAGCACCGAAGAAAAGGAATTTGAAAGCGAGAAGAATGCCAAGCGGTTTGACATGGCTCCGGTAATAGCGGAGCTGGAAAAGCTGAATGCGCAGGGATTCGAACTGGTGAATGGGTCCAATGCCGCTATGGGCACTGCTGGCCTACCTTTCTACACCTTCACTATGAAGCGCAGAATCAACTAGACATATACTACTTGGCTCCGTTAGCCAGCTTATCGTTCTATAGCCAACCGTCACAGATTGTTTGTTGTTACATAACTAGTATTGCTCCGATTCAGAAGTATGATAAAACCCCGCCTACACACCGCCTGCCTCGCCTACGTGCAGGAGCGCATAGATGCCTGCCAAGCGGCCATTCAGGCGGCGCAGGAATCGGCGAACAGCGAGACCAAGAGCAGCGCCGGCGACAAGTACGAAACCGGCCGCGCCATGGCCCAGAACGAGCGGGACCGGAACACCGTGCAGCTGCGGCAGGCGCAGCAGCTACAAGGCGAGCTGCAGCGCATCAGCCCTGAAACGCCCTGCGACACAGTGCGGCCTGGTGCGCTGGTCTACACCAACATGGGCGTATTCTACCTCGGCATCAGTGCCGGCAAGCTCACCGTGGAGGGGCAGGACTATTTTGCTGTATCGGCAGCGGCACCGGTAGCGGCGGCTCTGGCCGGCAAGCGGGCCGGGGAGGAGGCCCTATTCAACGGCAAGCAAGTCCGCGTACTGACCGTGGAGTAGGAGCTATAGCCGGGGCAGTAGGTTCGGCAGGCCCCGAATATTGAGGCGAGCAAAACTCCGGACCCGCTCGAAACGGGCACTGGCTTCCTCTAACTCTTCGTCCTTGTCGAGCTTGCTGGGGCGGTGCGTATCGAGAAGCTCAAAAACGGTGGCCGCAATGTCCATGTAGCCCAAAATCATCAGCAACAGCTGTTTTTTCTCGTCTTCTTCGTAGCTCTTGAGGCGCACGGCCTTCACCAAACTATCGAGTTGCGTGGTTTCATCCACGAACAGGTCGCGCAGTACGGCGCGGTGCTGCTGATACTCAAACAGCTGCTGCGGCTCTAGGCTGGTGGCCGAAAATGGAAGTGTAGTGGCGAAAGCCGTAGCCGCTCGGAATTCCTTTTCGGCCGCATAAATGGTTTGCAGATGCTTCTGCAGACTGGCCCACAAACCAGTACGGGCTTTGTCGAAGGCAGCGGAAGAGGCGGCGGGAGCGGGGCTGGACACAGTAGAAAAGAATTGCTGGAACCACAAAGTACGCGGTTTTGGAGCCGTGTGGACAATATGGCCGGTGCCGCGCCGCGAAATAGGGCTGTGCATGGCAGGAAGCCGAACTTCACCGTACTTTTGCTCTTCACCGCCGAGTTATTTCCGCCCCGGTTCTTTTCATCCTGCATGCCCTCCGAATTCCCCAAACGCGTCACGCTGCTCGGTTCTACCGGTTCCATTGGCACCCAGGCGCTTGATGTAGTCCGCAGCCAGCCGGGCCGTTTCACTGTCACGGCGCTGTCGGCGCAGTCCAATGCGGCGCTGCTGGTGCAGCAGGCCCGCGAGTTCCGGCCTGCGGCCGTGGTCATCGGCGACGAGGCCAAGTATGAAACCGTGAAAGCCGCTCTGGCAGGGCAGCCCGAAACGGAGGTGCTGGCCGGCGCCGCAGCCCTGGCTGATGTAGCCGGCCGCCCCGACTCCGACATCGTGCTGACGGCTATGGTGGGCTACGCCGGGCTGCTGCCCACGGTGCGGGCTATCCGGGCTGGCAAAGACATTGCCCTGGCCAACAAAGAAACGCTGGTGGTGGCCGGTCAGCTTATCACCGATTTGGTGCGGGAGCACAACGTGCGGCTGCTGCCCGTCGATTCGGAGCATTCGGCCATTTTTCAGTGCCTGGTAGGCGAGACGCAGAATCCAATTGAGAAAATTGTTCTCACGGCATCTGGTGGGCCATTCCGGGGCCGGAGCCGCGCGCAGCTAGCGGAAGTGACGAAGGCGCAGGCGCTCAAGCATCCCAACTGGGATATGGGCGCCAAAATCACTATCGACTCGGCCTCACTGATGAACAAGGGCCTGGAGGTAATTGAGGCCAAGTGGCTGTTTGGGCTGCGCGACAACCAGATTGATGTGGTGGTGCATCCGCAGAGCATTATTCATTCGCTGGTACAGTTTGAGGATGGCTCGTTGAAAGCCCAGCTCGGCCTGCCCGACATGAAACTACCTATCCAGTACGCTCTCGGTTATCCGCAACGACTGTCCAACACCTTTCCGCGCTTCTCCTTTCTCGATTATCCGCAACTCACCTTCGAGCAGCCCGACCTGAGCACCTTCCGCAATCTGGCGCTGGCTTTCGAGGCCATGAGCCAGTCTGGCAATGCGCCTTGCGTTCTGAATGCCGCCAATGAAGTAGCCGTAGCGGCTTTTCTGCGCGACGAAGTAGGTTTTCTGCAAATGTCGGAGGTGGTAGAAGAGTGCCTGAGCCGCGTTTCGTACCTTGCCAATCCGTCGCTCGACGACTATGTGCTAACTGACAAGGAGACACGTCGGGTAGCGCAGGAACGGCTGGCGCGGTTGTAGCTGTTGCGTTTAGTATAACCTAGAGCGGCAGGCAAGGCAACTGTAGCGCCTGTTTTCGGTTCCTTGCACGCTTCTTATTACCTAATCACCTAATTACCTCCCTTTGGAAATCCTCATCATGGCCGGGCAAATGTTGCTGGGCCTTTCCATTTTGGTTGGTCTGCACGAGTTCGGACACTTTGCAACCGCCAAATATTTTAAAATCCGGGTCGATAAGTTTTACATCTTCTTCGACTTCCTGTTTCCGCTGCCCAACGTCCTCAATTTTGCGTTGCTGAAGAAGAAAATCGGCGAGACAGAATACGGCTTGGGCTGGTTTCCGCTGGGTGGCTACGTTGCCATCCACGGCATGATCGACGAAACTCAGGACGCCGACAGCCTCGCCGCTGAGCCGCAACCCAACGAGTTTCGGGCCAAACCAGCTTGGCAGCGCCTGATTGTGATGCTTGGTGGCATCATCATGAACGTCATCACCGGCATCATCATTTTCACGCTGCTCACCTACACGCAGGGCGAAAGCTATTTGCCGGCTTCAGAAGTGCGCTACGGCATTCTGCCGAATAAGCTGGGAGAGGAAATGGGTTTCCGCACCGGCGACAAAATCGTGAAAATCAACGGCCGGCCGTTCACCGAGTTCAATGAGGTGTACAATCCGGAGGTGATGATGGGCTCCAACTCGTTCTATACGGTAGAGCGCCAGGGCCAACTCGTGGACGTGCCGGTGCCGGCCAACTTCATCGACCGGCTTTCGGAGCAGGGCCAGCAGCGGTTTGTGTTGCCTCGCAACCCGTTTGCCGTGAAAACGGTGAATTCTGGCAGCCCTGCGGACAAAGGCGGCCTGATGCCCGATGACCGGATTGTGCAGCTCGACCAGAAAAAGGTAGAGTTCTTTCCTGAGTTTCAGCAGGATCTGCTGGCCAAGGCTGGCAAACCAGTAAAGCTAGTGGTGGAGCGCGCCGGCGCGCTGAAAACACTGGATATTACCGTAGATGAGGAGGGCAAGCTGGGCTTCTTTCCCAAGTCGCTGCTGCACGAGTCGGTGCGCCACTATTCGTTTGCGCAGTCCATTCCGGTAGGTACGAACAAGGCATTTGGCGTCATTACCAACCAGATTACCGCTTTCGGCAAGATTTTCAAAGGTGAGGCTTCCTTCCGCAAATCGGTAGGTGGCCCCTGGGAAATAGCGCAGCAATACGGCCCTACCTGGGACTGGGTCTGGTTCTGGACCATGACCGGCATGCTGTCTATGGTGCTGGCCTTTATGAACTTGCTGCCTATTCCGGCGCTGGATGGCGGGCACGTTATTTTTCTGCTTTATGAAATGATAGCCGGCCGCAAGCCTTCTGATAAATTCCTGGAGAATGCGCAGAAGGTGGGCATGATGCTGCTTCTGTCGCTGATGGCTTTCGTGCTCATTATCAATCCGCTCCTGAAGAAAATCGGTATCTAAAGTTGCTTGCCTGAAGCCCGGCTGCCACCCGCCAAAGAGCAGGTAGCAGCCGGGCTTCTTGTTTTTTCGGAACTTGCACCCATAATCCCCTCTTTCTCCCTATTCTATGAATACTCTCGACGAGCAAAAAGCGCAGCTGTTCCAGCAGACGGAGCAGCAGCTTCGCCAGCTTGGCTTCAATATTGACAAGCAGGATCAGACACGTCCCTGGGGCGGTTTTTTCGTAATTGACGAAAGCCAGGCCCAGGCTTTTGCTGATGCGTATTTCGATAATATGTCGGTGGACGAGTTGCGCATTTCGGGCAAGCTGAGCCCTAAGGTTCTGCTGGTGGCTCCCGAAAAGCGCCTCTCTTGGCAATACCATCACCGGCGCGCCGAAATCTGGCGCGTGGTGCAAGGTCCCGTAGGCGTAGTTACCAGCTCTACTGATGAAGAGACAGAGGTGAAAACCTATCAGCCCGGCGAACTGATTACGCTGCGGCAAGGTGAGCGGCACCGCCTTGTAGGGTTAGGCGGTTGGGGCGTGCTGGCCGAAATCTGGCAGCACACAGACGCTACCAACCCATCCGACGAAGACGACATCGTGCGGGTGCAGGATGACTTTGGGCGCTAGGCCAAGAAAAGAATACTGACCTATCAGATGCCAGCAAAGAAAAGGGCCTGACGGTATCGTCAGGCCCTTTCTTTTGTCTGTACCGAAAGTTACGCCAGTGCTTTCCGCAGGGCTGCCAACAGAGTAGCTACGCCAGCTTCTTCGCCGGCCTGGCCAAGGTGCACGCGTAGTGTACGGCGGTTGTAGTCGTGCAGGGCTTGTAGGTCGCCGGCGGCCTGGGCGTTTTGGAACGTACCGAACGTGTAGGGGCGGCCGGGCAGCGGCAGGTCCTGGGCGTGGTCGGTGGTGATTTGCAGGAACAGGCCGGTGTCGGGGCCGCCTTTGTGGTACTGGCCAGTGGAATGCAAGAAGCGCGGGCCGTAGCCCGAAGCCGTGGCAATATGCTTCTTCTGTTGCACCAAGGCGCGCAGTTCGTCCAACTCCTTGTTCACGGCTGGGCTTTCCTGCAGGTATGCCTGAATGCAGAGGAAGTCACTGGCCTTCGCCTGCCCGAAGAAATTGCGCAGCACCTCCACCGCATCGGCACCCGAAACACTGGTGTAGTAGTC
Source organism: Hymenobacter sediminicola (assembly GCF_014250515.1). Classification (NCBI taxonomy): domain Bacteria; kingdom Pseudomonadati; phylum Bacteroidota; class Cytophagia; order Cytophagales; family Hymenobacteraceae; genus Hymenobacter; species Hymenobacter sediminicola. The sequence goes on from NZ_CP060202.1 coordinate 1,216,133, forward strand.
AAGGCCGTTTTCCTGCAGTACCGGCGTACTAGTCTGAGGCAATGCGCCTTTTTCTACTACCACCTTCATCAACTGGTCGGTAGCGGTTTTGGCCGCCTGCACGTTGGGCTGGTCGAAAGGATTGATTTCGAGCACGGCGCTGGCCACGGCCGTCGCCACTTCCCAGCGGAAAAACTCCTGTCCCAGGTCCAGTGCATCGTGTAGCAGAATGGTGATGACGGGGTGCCCAGCGGTCTGCAGAGCAGCTACTTTGCGGCGGTTTTCCTCATCGGGCTGGTTCTCGTAGCCTACGTACACGAACACGCGGTCCGCACCGTACACCTGCGGGCCATTGAGCGGGTCGCCGGCCAGGGGCAGGATGCCCTTGCCTTCCTTGCCGGTGCTTTCCGCTACCAGCTGCTCCAGCCACAAGCCAAAGTCGCTGAGGCCGGCAGGTACTACCAAGGTCAGCTTGTCGCGTCCTTCCTGAGCCAGCAAGCCCAGTGCTACACCCAGCTCCAGGCCGGGGTTCTGCTCCACTTGGCCTTCCGACCCGGTAGCGCGCATCATGCCAATGGCCCGTTCCAGCAGGGTTTTGATATCTATACCGTAGAGTGCGGCTGGCACTAGCCCGAAGTAGGAGAGAGCAGAGAAGCGGCCGCCTACTTCGGCAAAATTCAGGAAGATGCGACGGTATCCTTCGGCAGTGGCCTGGGTCACGAACTTGGAGCCGGGGTCGGTAATGGCCACGAAGTTTTCGCCGGCTTTGTCGCCTTTTAGCTCTTTCAGGCGGGCGTAGAAATAGTCGCCGAAAGCTAGTGGCTCGGCCGTAGTACCCGATTTGCTGGCTACTACGAACAGCGTTTCGGCCAGCGGTACCGACTCTTCTATTTCGCGCACAGAGGCAGGATTCGTCGTGTCCAGCACCGAAAGGGGCAGGCCATCTGCCGATTTTTCAAAGGCCTGCTTGAACACAATCGGCGTCATGGTGCTGCCACCCATGCCCATCACCACGACGTGCTTTAAGCCGGCAGCTTTCACTTCTTTGGCAAATTCCTCAATCTCAGAAACGCGGGGCAGCATGGTTTCGGCCACCCGGAGCCAGCCCATGAAGCTGCGCAGGCTTTGCTGGGCGGCTTCGTCTTGCACCCAAAGATCAGCTTGTTTCTGCCAGAAGCCGGTGGTGAAGTTTTTGGCGTTGAATTCCTGCAGTTTAGCATCAACGGCAGCCTGGTAGGAACCCAGGTGCATGATCATGGCAGGAATGGAAGTAGTTGCGTCGGAGGCCATAGGTATAGAGGCGAAATTGGAGTGTCGGGAAGTAGTGCGGTGGCGGGGCCGGCCCAAAGTGGCTGGGCCAGACAGGCACACCTGCCGGGCGCAAAGGTAAAGAAGCAGACTACTTTTGTGGCAGCCGGACCGGAACCGGTGCTGGCGGCCGGGAATCTTCTGTCAGGATGTTCTCTTACAATACGCCAGTTGTGTTGCCGCAGGGCGTTCTGCTGCCTGCGGCACGATTGTAGTACCAGACGGGCGCTTTCCTTACGCATTGCCTTATGTTTCGCAAGACGCTTCTGCTTTCCTTTCTGCTGCTGGCCTCGCTACTGGCCTGGGCGCATGCCTATCACGCCAGCATCATGGATGTGCGCTACAACCCCGCCAAACAGCAGCTGGAAGTGGCCCTGAAGGTTTTCACTGATGACTTTGAAAAGGCGCTGTCGGTGGGGCAGCCTACTGCCATCAGCCTCGACCAGTCGCCGAAGCCGCTCGTGACGCAGCTGACCACCGCTCTGCTACGCCGCTCCCTGGTTTTCAGCACCAAGCCCGGCGAAACGCTGCCGCTGCAGTTTCTGGGTATGCAAAAGGAGCGCGACGCGTATTGGCTCTATTGCACCCTAAAAGTGGCGCGGCCCATCACGGGTTTCTCCTTACGCAACGCGCTGCTGCTCGATGTTTTCCCGGACCAGATGAATATAGTGAACGTGGAAGCCGGTGGCAAAAAGCAAAGCCAACTCTTCCGCGACGGCGAGGAAACACACAAGCTGAGTTGGTAACTCTCGCCTAATGACTTAAAAACAACAAGCACCTGCTACTCAGATAGCAGGCGCTTGTTGCATAGTTGCCACAGCCAACTAGCTGCTTATTTCCAGTCGGCACCGCCGCTGCCAGCGTCTTTTTTGTCATCATCGGGCTTGATGAGGCGAAACTCTACGCGGCGGTTGGTTTTGGCGTCTTCCGGCGTCACTTCCTCCTTCAGCGGCTTGGTAGAGCCATAGCCGAAGCTCTCGATGCGGTTGGGTTTGAGCTTACCCTTCGTTTCAATGTACTTGCGGATAGCCTCGGCCCGGTCCTGCGAGAGACGCTCGTTGAAGTCCGGGTCGCCTTTAGAATCGGTGTGGCCCGTGATGCTGAGCCGGAACGTCGGGTGGTCCACCATAAACAGCGCAATCCGGTCGAGGATGGGCTGCATAGAAGTCCGAATGTGCGACTTGTCCTGGTCGAACTCGATATTCTGGAAAATGAGCGGCAGCCCGTAATCGATGGAGTTGGTCATGAGCTTCATCACCGTGTCGCCTTGTAGCTCAAACTTCTTTTCCACGCTGAAGAAGTCCGGACTCTGGATAATCATGACGTAGTGCGAGCCGTCAATCAAATCGAAGTCAAACGAGCCATCAGGCCGCAGGTATTTGGCCGCTACTTCAATACCATTATCGGTATCGACGATGGTGACAATGCCGCCCAGGGGCTTTTTGCTCACCGAGTCCACCAGCGTGCCCTCGACGTGGGTGGTAGCCAATGGCTGGGCTTCCATGGGCAGCGGGAAGGAGTAGAGGTCCAGGTTTTTCATGTCCTTTTCCTCAGAGCGCGCATAATACAGGTCCTTCGACTCCGAATCGATGGTGAAGTAGTACTCCGAGCCCTTGCCATTCACCAGCGGCCCGATGTTCTTGGCTTCCTGCCAGCGGCCCTGCACACGGTAGGTCTTGTAAATGTCGAAGTCGCCGTAGTTGAGCAACTGCCCGCGCGACGAGAAGTACAACACGTTGTAGAGCGGGTGGAAAAAGGGGCTTACCTCGCTTTCGCGCGTGTTTACCACCGGCCCCATGTTCTCGGCTTTAGCCCATTGCCCGTTTTTGCCACGGTACGTGTACCAGATATCCGACAGGCCGAAGCCGCCGAGCCGGTCGGAGGCGAAGTAGAGCGTGTCTTCGTTGCGCGACAGGGTCGGTTGTGAGTCCCAGGCCGAGGAGTTGACTTGCGTGCCTAGGCTCTTAGGCACCGACCATTGCCCGTCCTTGAACGTGGACGTGAACAGGTCGCAGTTGCCGTGGCAGCTGGGGCACTCGCAGCGGGCGAAATAGATGGTTTTGCCGTCGCGGGTGAAGCAGGCCGAGCCTTCGTTGTAGGGCGAGTTGATGGGTTTGGGCAGCGGCTCAGCATCAGTCCACAGGTCGCCGTCCTTCCGCGACACGTACAGGTCCTCGTCCACCACCTGCTTGATGCCGCCGCGCACTTTGCGCTTCGACGAAAACAGCAGCATGCTCGCATCGGGGTTTAGCGTCGGCCCATAGTCCTCGGCCTGCGAGTTGATGGCGTCGCCCATGGTGGTCAGCACCCCTTTGGGCGGCCGGAAGGCCACTATATTTTTCCGGTACTCCACCAACTCATAATACACCTTGAGCGGCACGTAGAGGTCGGCGGTTTTCTGTTCCAGCGAGTCGTAATACAGCTGAATCTTTTTGACGTCCTGGCGATGGTGCTTGAGGGCGAGGCGGTAGTAAGCCTTGGCGCGGTCTTCGTTGCCGGCTTTTTCCCACAGCTGGGCCAGGCGCCAGAGCATCTGGGTGTTCTTGTAGAAATTCTCGATGCCGAACTTACCTACGTAGGCCTCCAGCAGCACCCGGGCCTGGTTCCAGTTTTTGCGTTTTTCGGCCTTCTGAATGGCTTTCAACTCCTTCTTATTCTGATAGAAGGCCACGCGGTTGATGTTCGGGAATTCCGGTGTTGCATCAGGCCGCAGGCGCAGTTGGCGCACCGAGCGGGTAGTAAGCTTGCGTTGGCGAAGGGGGGCTCCGGGCTTCTGCTGGGCCCAAAGCACAACCGGCAGCAACACCAACAGAACCAATAACAACGAACGTAACGAGGAAAGCATAGCGCAATAGGACACCGAAGCCGGCCGGGGGCGGCACGGGACGTCAAAAATAGGAATTTTCAGGTATACCCGTGCATGTCCGGCAGTCTGCCGGAGTGGCCGGGCCGTATGCCTCCCTGGCCGGTGCCAGCACCCGAAGGTTGTCGGTAAGCGAGGTGGCACGGCGCTTGTCAAACACGTATCTTCGGAAGTATGCCCGGTTGCGGGCCGGGCTCTTGGCCGCAAGTCTGTCATTCTGGCACCGACTTCCGCTTTTTTCGCCCTGCTTTCCGTATATGCCTTCTATCCCTGCTGCCTTTTCTTCGCCCTTCCTGCTGATGACCGACGACTCTGCCGAAGTAGTATCCATCGTAGCCACCGACCCTGACCAGCCCCTCGATCCGAAAGATGCCCCCGAGACGCTGCCGTTGCTGCCTGTGCGCAACACGGTGCTGTTTCCGGGCGTGGTGCTGCCCGTCACGGTTACACGCAAGAAGAGCATCCGGCTGGTGCGCAAGGCCTACCGCGGCAACAAGATTGTGGGCGTAGTGGCGCAGAAAAACAACCAGCACGACGACCCCAGCCTCGCCGATCTGTATCAGGTGGGCACCATGGCTAAGATTCTGAAGCTGCTGGTGCTGCCCGACGGCAATACTACCATCATCATTCAGGGCCAGTCGCGTTTCCAGATTGAGGAAGAGTTACAGCACACGCCCTACCTGACGGCCCGCGTGAGCTACGCGCCGGAGGTGTTCCCCAACAAGAATTCGAAAGAAACCAAGGCGCTGGTAGCCTCGCTGAAAGATGCGGCGGCCAAGATGCTCAAGCTGAACCCCGAAATTCCGCAGGAAGCTCAGGTAGCCCTCGACAACATCGAGTCGCCGTCGTTTCTGACGCATTTCCTCAGCTCCAACATCAATGTGGAAGTGGGGCAAAAGCAGAAGTTGCTCGAAATCAACGACGGCGTGGAGCGCGGCACCATGCTTTTGGAACTGATGCTGAAGGAGATTCAGCACCTCGAAATCAAGCACGAAATTCACACCAAGGTTCACACCGACATCGACCAGCAGCAGCGCGACTATTTCCTGCGCCAGCAGATTAAGGTGTTGCAGGATGAGCTGGGCGGTGGCGACAGTTCTGACCAGGACATTGACAAGTTTCGGCAGCGGGCCAAGCTTAAGCAATGGCCGGAGGCTGTGGCCAAGCATTTTGCCAAAGAGCTGGACAAGCTGGGCCGCGTGAACCCGCAGGCGGCCGAGTACCCGCTCAGCGTGAACTACGTGGAGTTTCTGCTGGACCTGCCGTGGGCTGAGTACACCAAGGACAATTTCAACCTGAAGCGCACCCGCAAAATCCTGGACCAGGACCATTATGGCATGGAAAAGGTAAAGGAGCGCATCATCGAGTACTTAGCCGTGCTCAAGCTGAAGCAGGACCTGAAGGCCCCGATTCTGTGCCTATACGGGCCTCCCGGCGTGGGCAAAACCAGCCTCGGGCGCTCCATTGCGAAGGCGCTGGGCCGTAAATACGTACGCATGAGCCTTGGCGGCGTCCGCGACGAAGCCGAAATTCGGGGGCACCGCAAAACCTACGTGGGGGCCATGCCCGGCCGCATCATCGCCCAGATTAAGAAAGCCGGCGCTTCCAACCCGGTTATCGTGCTCGACGAAATCGACAAGCTGGCCTCCGATTTCCGCGGTGACCCGTCGTCGGCGTTGCTGGAAGTGCTGGACCCTGAGCAGAATTCCACCTTCACCGACAACTACCTGGAGGTGGAGTACGACCTGTCGAAGGTGCTGTTCATTGCTACGGCCAACTCGCTGGATACTATTCAGCCCGCCCTGCGTGACCGGATGGAAATCATCGACCTGACCGGCTACACGCTGGAAGAGAAAACGCAGATTGCCAAAAAGCACCTCTGGCCCAAGCTCCTCACCGACCACGGCCTCAGCCTCAAGGACGTGACCATCACGCCGCCTGCCCTACAGCGCGTAATTGACGACTACACCCGGGAAAGCGGCGTACGCAGCTTGGAGCGCAAACTAGGCGGCGTGGTGCGCAACATTGCCAAGAGCAAAGCCATGAAGGAAGAATATCCCGCTGCGCTGGAGCCCAAGGACATTACGCGCATCCTCGGGGCCGCCATCTTCGACCGGGACCAGTACCAAGACAACGAAACCGCCGGGGTAGTGACGGGTCTGGCCTGGACCAGCGTAGGCGGCGACATTCTGTTTATCGAAAGTCTGCTGAGCCGGGGCCGGGGCAAGCTCACGCTGTCGGGCCAACTCGGCGACGTGATGAAAGAGTCGGCCATTACGGCCCTGAGCTACCTGCGTAGCCGCGCCGACGAGCTGGACATCGACTACCGTCTCTTCGACCAGTACGACCTGCACATTCACTTCCCCGAGGGTGCCGTGCCCAAAGACGGCCCCAGCGCCGGCATTGCCATCTTCACCAGCATTGCGTCGGTGTTTACGCAGCGCAAAATCCGCAGCCACCTGGCCATGACCGGCGAAATTACGCTGCGGGGCAAGGTGCTGCCGGTGGGCGGCATCAAAGAGAAGATTCTGGCCGCCAAGCGCGCCGGCATCAAGGATGTGATTCTGTGCCAAAAAAACCGCAAGGACATTGAGGAAATCCAGCCGGAATACATCAAGGACCTCACTATTCATTACGCCGACCGGGTAGATGACGTGCTGCGCGTAGCCCTGCTCGATGAGAAAGTGGCGCACCCTATGAAGCTGGTTGTGCGCGATGAAGCGCCCCTGGCCCCCGTGCCCAGCGTGGAAGTGCAGTAGTACCCGCCACCGGTGCCAGTCTGCTCAGGTAGTGCCCGAACTACCCCGCCACCGGTGGCGGGGTAGTTCGGGCGAGCCGGCAGCCTGCCGACACCTGTGCCGGATGAGTTCAGGAACTTCCGCAGTGTACTGGCACCGGTGGCGGGCCCGTTCAGGCGCGCCAGAAGACGCCCGCCACCGGTGGTGGCCTGGTACGCGCGTAGAGTGCGACCTGCACAATAAAGAGCGGTTTCTGGCGTCTTATGCCTGCAACTACCTGCTAAACGCTGTATCTTAGACCCCCATGATTCGACTGCTACACTGCCGTGTTATTGCTACCTTATCCGTTGCCCTAGGCTTGGGGGGAGCACCAGCGGCTTTCGCTCAAATTGGCGGCCAGCAGACGTTTTCGTTTCTGAATCTGCCGCCGGGCGCACGAGCAGCCGGGCTGGGTGGTGTCAACGTATCAGCCCGCGACTCTGACCCAACCATGATGCTCAGCAACCCCGCGCTGCTGAACGCCGACATGGACGGCCGCCTTGCCCTCACGTTCGTCGATTACCTGGCCGATATCAAGCAGAGCACGGCCGCCTATGTCTTCAAGCCGAAGCAGGACGACGCCAAAAACCGCCTGGGTTTCTCCCTCACTTATCTCAGCTATGGCAAGTTCGACCAGTATGACGCGGCCGGCAATCTGCTTGGCGAGTTTTCGGTGAATGAGTACGCAGCCGGCCCCACGTACACCTACGTGCAGGGGCCGTTCACGCTGGGCGGCACGGCCAAGCTGGCTGTGTCCGGCATCAGCGGCAACCACTCAGTAGGGCTATTGGCCGATGTAGGCGCCTTGTTCAAGCATCCGGAGCAGGACTTTACAGTAGGACTAGCAGTAAAAAATGCTGGCTACCAACTCAAGCCATATGCCGGGGCCAGCCGGGAGCCCATGCCACTGGACGTGCAGATCGGGGCTACCATCAAGCCTGAACACATGCCGCTGCGCTTCTCCATCACGGCCCACCACCTGCAGCAGCTCGACATCGTATATCTCGACCCTAACCAGCGCGGCCAGTTAGACGAGAACGGGGAGCCTATCGTCAAGAAAAAGACCCTAGGTGATAAAATTGCGCGGCATTTTGCAGTTGGAGGTGAGCTGCTGCTGGGCCAGAACCTAAACGTGCGCCTGGGCTATAACCATCTGCAACGCCGCGAACTGCGCCTCGATAATACGGCTGGCGGCGCCGGTATTTCGTTCGGGGTTATGCTGCGTATCAGCCAGTTTCAGCTCGATTACACGCGTGCTGGTATCCATGCCAGCGGCGGCGCCAATTACTTCACCGTAGCGCGCAACCTCAACACGCTCTTTGTAAAAAAGCAGTAGCAGGCTGATAGCTGCTGCGCGGGCACTGTCTGGGCTGAAAGCCGCAAGACTGGTTATGCACCATAGGGGCGTTGTACCTTATTGGTTGTGTAGCCCAACTTTTCTGTGGCCGCCATAGTACCTTGGCTACCCATCTTTTTCTACCCATGCTCGATTCCAAAACGTTCCTGACCCCGGCCCAAATTGTGGCCGAACTCGATAAATACATCATCGGCCAATACGATGCCAAGCGCCACGTGGCCATTGCGTTGCGCAACCGCTGGCGCCGCCTGCACGCCCCGCTGGACATGCAGCGCGAAATCGTACCCAACAATATCCTGATGATTGGCTCGACGGGCGTGGGTAAAACCGAAATTGCCCGTCGCCTCGCCGCCATTGCCGACGCCCCCTTCACGAAAGTAGAGGCCTCCAAGTTCACGGAAGTAGGCTACGTGGGCCGCGACGTGGAAAGTATGGTGCGCGACCTGGTGGAGCAGTCTGTGAACCAAGTGAAGCAGCGCCGCAAAGAAGAAGTGAAGGTGCAGGCCGCCCAGGCTGTAGAAGACCTGATTCTGGATGCCCTGATTCCGCCTGTGAGTGGGGGAGGCCTAAAGTCAACGGCCGGCTTCGGCACCACCATCGACAGCAGTGCCATGCCCGACTCCGACTACGAGCTGAATGAGCGTACGCGCGACAAGTTTCGGGAGAAGATCCGCAGTGGTGAGCTGGATGACCGCAAAATTGAGATAAAAGTCCAGCAGGGCGCGCCCGGTATCGGCTTGGTTGGTGGCGCCCCCGGCATGGACGAAGCCTCTATGGCCGGCCTGCAGGACATGCTGGGCTCAATGATGCCTAAGAAGACCCGCAAGCGCAAAGTCACGATTGCTGAGGCCCGCAAAATCCTGCTTGATGAGGAAGCCGCCAAGCTCATTGACATGGATGAGGTGAAAGACGAAGCCATCCGCAACGCCGAAAATGCCGGCATCATCTTCATCGACGAAATCGACAAGGTGGCCAGCCGTAGCGGCAAAGGTGGCAGCGGCCCCGATGTGAGCCGCGAAGGTGTGCAGCGCGACCTGCTGCCCATCGTGGAAGGCTCGGCCGTGAGTACCAAATACGGCATCATCAACACCGACCATATCCTGTTCATTGCCGCCGGTGCCTTCCACGTCGCCAAGCCCTCCGACCTGATTCCGGAGCTGCAGGGCCGCTTCCCGATTCGGGTGGAGCTGCAGAGCCTCACCAAGGACGACTTTTTCCGCATCCTGAAAGACCCAAAAAATGCCCTCACCAAACAGTACGAAGCCCTGCTGCAGGCCGAGGACGTGGTGCTCAGCTTCGATGATGCGGCTCTAGAGCGGCTGGCAGAAATTGCGTTTGAGGTGAACTCGGAAGTAGAAAACATCGGCGCGCGTCGTCTGCACACGGTCATGAGCCGCCTGCTGAATGACATCCTGTTCGATGTGCCGGACCGTATCGGGCCCAACGCGCATATCCTCATTACCCGTGAACTTGTGGATGAACGGCTGCAAAGTATGATTCGTAACCCGGACCTGAGCCAGTACATTCTGTAACCAGCAAGCTGGTTCATGCCATCTGCTACAAAACAAAAAGAAGCGGCCTGGGGCCGCTTCTTTTTGCGTTATATCGTATCCCGGTATATCCGTTTCTCCACTATTTCCTCTTTCCTGCCTATGCATTACTACATCATTACCGGGGCTAGCCGTGGGCTAGGGAAAGCACTGGCCGAAGGCCTGCTACGCCAGCCCGGCACCAGCGTACTGGGCGTGTCGCGGCATGCTACCATTGAGCACGAGCGGTACCAGCACCAGCCCCTCGATCTGTCTGATATGCTGGCGGTGCAGAACAACCTGTTTAAAGTATTTCTGGCCCGTCCCGATGCCGCTAGTATCACGCTCATCAATAATGCCGGTGTGCTGGGCGAAATTGGGTATGTGGGCGCGCTGCCGAACGAGCATTTTGAGTTCGTATTTGATGTCAACGTTATTGCGCCCGCCATGCTCATGAATACCTTCCTGAGTGCTTATGGGAGCCAGTCCGGTATTCCGCGCACTATCCTTAATATCAGCAGTGGTGCCGCCCAGCGCCCTATTGATGGATGGGCAGCCTATTGCGCCTCCAAGGCTGCGCTTGATGCTCTTTCCGCTACAGCCCAAAAGGAGCAGGAAGTACGAGGCAGCGGTATCCGGATCCGTAGCCTTGCGCCCGGAGTGCTGGATACAGGAATGCAGGAGCACATTCGTAGCGCTAACCCTGAGGATTTTAGTGATGCTGAGCGTTTTGCCAATCTAAAACAGGAAGGGCATTTAGTAGAGCCAGATCAGGCCGCTGAGCGAATAATCTCTTGGCTTCAGAAATCAGCAGCGGACAACGAGCAGGTAGTTCTTCGCATCACAGATATTGCATAAAAAAAGAACCCCGGCCAACTTGGCCGGGGTTCTTTTTTGGTAATAATCTACGACTAGTAGCCAGGGTTTTGCTGAGCTGCCAGTGTAGGGTTGTTCGCAATTTCGATGGCTGGGATAGGCCACAGGAAGAACGTGCTGGCGTAAGGAACTGCCGAAACAGAAGGTGTAGCAAGCGTAGCACCGTTGTTGCAGGCATAGCGAGCAAGTGTTACCTGGCCCGAAACCTGGCCGTTGAACTTGGCAGGAATACCACCTGGGCCATACGTGGCGTCAGGCGACAGGCGCGAAATATCACCCCAACGTTTGCCTTCACCAACAAACTCAACCCGACGCTCATTCAGAATCGCGCGAATCAGGGCTGGGCCGGTCAAGGAACCTACAGCATATTGATCAGCAGCAGTGGTTACCGAACGGTTGCGTACCGCATTGAGCAAGCGAAGAGCCAAGGCATCATCGTTGCCAGTGCGAGCAACAGCTTCTGCCTGGTTCAGCAGCACTTCGGCGTAGCGAATGATAGGGGCGAAGTCAGAGCTGGTAGTAGCGTCAGTGTACTTACGCAGTACATAAGCCGGACGAACCCCGTCTTGCTGCATCATGACGGTGCGGCGTAGGTCGCCGCACGTGAAGAACGGAGCATTGTACAGGTTGGGGCTCACCGCCAGAAGTGCACGGCCGTTGATACCACCGTTTGCTGGGGTTGCCGAAGAGCCATATACGTTGGCAAGGGCACCGTTTACACCGGCGTTGTCGTCCGAGCGGTTCTCAACTGAGAATACGGTTTCAGCCGTAGCGGCTGCACCACCTGGGAAAGCAGCCCGCTGGGTTGCTGCCAGTGCGTAGCTTCCAATAGGGCTGGTGAAGGGAGCAGAAGTGCCGGAGATAAGCTTGGTGCCTTCCGTAGCTGCTGCTGCCCAGTTAGCCTGATGCAAACGCAGGCGCTGCTTCAGCGCAATAGCGGCACCTTTTGTTGCCCGGGTAGCGGAAGCGGCAGCTGCACCCGTGATTGTACGGGTAGCAGGCAGGTTGCTTTCAGCAAAATCCAGGTCGGCCAGCATCTTCGTGTAGTCATCAGCTACTGTACCCCGGTCCTGCGAACGGCCCGCGTTAACACCAGCAATGGTATTAGCTGGAACGTCACGGTAAGGAATACCAGCTTTTGAGCCATTGCCGTCCGTGTAAGGGCGCGAGAAGTGGATAACCAGCTCGTGGTGAGCCAAGGCCCGCAGGAAGCGAAGTTCGCCTTCATACACCTGAGCAACTTCGGCCGTGATGATACCTGCTGCTGCAGCTTGGCGCACGCCATCAATCGTCACGTTTGCCTTGTTGACCACTGCATAGCAGTTAGACCACATGTTCACAACGTTCGGGCTGGAAGGCGTAATCTGGTTGACAAAAACAAGGCTGAAGAAGCCTGCCATGTCCGAAACGTCTTCGCCACGTGCATCGTCAAGCGCATTGGCGGCAGCACCAAAAGGATAGCCACGTACGGCCAGTGCACCACCCGTCAGTGGGTCATAGAAGCCCGACTGAGCAGCATCGTACACACCAGCCACAGCCAGAGCAATACGGGCCGGATCAGTGAAAACCGCTGCTTCTGATAACTGGTTTTGCGGCTGCAGATCTGTAACCTCGCAGGCACCCAGTCCTAGGGTTGAAAGGAAAGCCAACGCCAGTACGTTCCGGCGGCTATGAGTGAAAATTGTCGAAAGATTTTTCATCGTTGCAGTAAAGACAAAGGATTAGAAGGCAACGTTCAGACCACCCGTGAATACCCGCTGCTGCGGGTTGCTGTTGAAATCGACGCCAGCTTGACGGTTGTTGGTGAAGTTGGTATTCACTTCAGGATCTACCCCTTTGTAATCCGTGATGGTAGCTATGTTCTGGGCCTGTACGAAGATGCGTACCCGGCTCAGATTGATGGGCGTTACGAAACGAGTTGGGATAGTGTAGCCCAGCGTAATGTTCTGCAAACGGATAAAACCACCATCTTCTACAAAGCGGGTAGAAGCGTTGTTATCCTGGTTTACGAAAGCACTGGTGCCGGACGCAATACGTGGAGTCTGACCATCACCTGGATTCTCCTGTGACTGCCAGCGGTTCAGAATTTCGGTGCTGTTGTTCAGGAAGTCCGTGCGCAGCAGCTGCTGGCGCGTCACGTTCATGATCTTGTTGCCGTAGTTGTAGCGCAGGAACACATCCAGGTCGAAGCCCATGAAGGTCACCGTGTTACCGAAACCGCCGAATACTTTCGGGTTAGTCTGGCCAAGAATCTTTTTGTCGGCTACCGTCAGCGTTCTTTCGTTTGCTGCTGCAAAAGCTGCACCTGGGTTAGCTGGGTCGTAGGCGTAGTAGCGGCCAGCGAAGGCACCGGATGAGTTGGTGCTGGCCTGAACCAGCGAGCCATCTGCCTTGGTATAAATCGGGCTACCGTTTGACGAGTTAACACCTACAAAGTCGTACCCGAAGATCGAACCGATAGACTCCCCTACGCGGGTGATGTTATACGTGTCGATAATGTCCTCATTGTTGTTGAGGGCAGTTACTTCGTTTTTGTTGGTAGAAAGGTTGAAGGTAGACGACCAGGTGAAGTTCTCTTTCCGAATGTTCTCCGTCGTCAGCGTAAACTCGAAACCTTGGTTGTACATCGAGCCGATGTTGGCATTGTAGCTGTTGTTCGGCACACCCAGCGACAATGGCGTACGTACAGCCAGAATCAGGTCATCAACGTCGTTGCGGTAGTAGTCTGCATTGAGGTTGATACGACCACCGAAGAAGCCCAAGTCAACACCAAAGTCGGTTTTCTTAGAAGTTTCCCACTTCAGCTGATTGTTACCGAAACGCCCGTAAGTAATGCCGGCCTGCGAAGCGTACTGAGCAGGAGAGTAGGCACCAACGTAGGGGAAGTTTCCAATATCCACGTTACCTACACGAGCATACGAAGCACGGATTTTGAAGTCCGTCCAGGTCGAAGCCAGACCCAGGCCTTTGAAGAAGGATTCCTCCGAAATACGCCAGCCGACCGAGCCACCAGGGAAGGTACCACGACGGTTATCTTCTGGCAGGGACGACAGAGCATCTGAACGCAACGTAGCACTCAACAGGTACCGGTCCTTGAACGAGTAGTTCAAACGACCAAAGTATGACTGCAGACCGTTTTCCACGTAGTCACCACCAATAGTAGGCGTAGCGAGCGTAGAGCTGATGATGCCGTTCTGACCGAGAGTCAGGTCGGAAATACCTGTGCCCTGTGCGTTGTAATACGAGAAAGCAGATTTCTGATATTCCGTACCAACTACGACATTGACCTTATGGTCAGTGCCGATGATGTTGCTATAAGTAGCTGTGTTGATCCAGTTCCAACGGATGCTAGGGCCAAACAGCTGATACACCGAACCGTTGACGCCACGGCCGTCACCTTGGCGCGGATCCAGGAACTGGAAGTCATCCTGAAGCTGAGTATCGGTGCTGAGCGTGGTGCGCAGGCGCAGATTTTTCACAGGCTCTGCTTCCAGATAACCACTGCCCAAGATGCGGTAGCTAATGGAGCGGTAAATGTTATTCTCCAGCGGGAAAATAATGTTCGGGTAGTTGAAAGCAATACCTGCCGTGTTGTTGCCCTGGCCGATGATGCCGGCAGCATTTACGTACGGGGTGCCGTCACCATTACGCGCTGGTACGTTCGGGAACAGAGCCAGTGCACCGGCAATGTTGCTCGACAGACCGTTGGTGCTGGTGTTCAGGCCAAACGTACGGGTGCGGGTCAAACCCATCGTCATGCCCACCCGCAGCCACTTCTTCACTTCGCTGTCGATGTTCGAGCGGAAGCTGAAGCGCTGAAGCGAGTTGCTTCTGATGGCACCCGTTTGGTCGGTGTAGCCGCCGGAGAAGTAGTAGTTGGTTTTGCCAGTAGCACCCGAAACCGACGCAATGTGGTTTTGCTGGAAGCCAGTCCGGAAAATTTGATCCTGCCAATCAGTGCTCACCGTGTTGCCACTGGCATCCGTAAACGGAGCCGCCAGCGTACCGGTGCCACCAGCATTACGGTCTTTCTCGTTGCTGATAGTAATGAAGTCCTCAGCGCCAAGTACGTCATAGCGCTTCAGCGTTTGAGCGACGCCTATGTACGTATCGTACGTAACATTGGCTTTGCCCTCACGACCACGCTTGGTAGTGATGAGGATTACGCCGTTGGCCGCGCGCGAACCGTAAATAGCGGTTGCCGAACCATCTTTCAGAACTTCGTACGACTCAATATCAGCTGGGTTAATGTCAGCCAGTGGGTTCGAGCCGTTTGCAAAGGCGCTGGTGTTGCCAGTGAAAACCGGCTGACCATCAATTACAATCAGAGGATAAGAGCCCGAGGAAATCGAGTTCGTGCCACGAATCTGGATGCGGGGCTGCTGACCGAGCAGGCCCGAAGGAGTCTGCACGTTTACACCAGCCGAGCGACCAGCCAGCTGCTGTGCGAAGCTAGGAGTAGCCAGGTTGGAAATAGCCTCACCTTTAACGGTTGTAATAGCGCCCGTCAGGTCGCGGCGTTCCTGCGTGCCATAACCAGTAACTACTACTTCGCTAAGCTGCTTAGTGTCGGGAGCAAGCGCAATGCTCAACTCATTTTCAGTGCCGATAGGACGCTCCAGGCTGATATAGCCAACGGAGCTGAATACCAGCGTGCCACCGGTTGCCGGCGCATTGCTGAGCGTGTAAGTGCCGTCCGAATTAGTGGAAATACCGTTCGTAGTGCCTTTCACCAGTACCGTAACGCCCGGCAGACCTTCGCCAGTCTGGCGGTCCGTTATCCGGCCGGAGATAGTCCGGTTCTGGGCTGATACCTCCTGCAGAGCGGAAGCCATGAGCAAAGAGCTCAAGAGTATTGTTTTTTGCATGTAGGTGAGTGAAAAAAATGAAAAGAGACGAAAGAGCTGCATCTCAGACGCCCAACTAATGCAATAGTCATCAGTACGAGGGTATCTAAAAGCCGAATTTACAACAGCAACAGCAATTATCGTAAAAAATAGAATACTATTTGGGAGGAATATTTTATGCAGTTTTTTCAGTAAAGGGTTGAAGTCTTTAATGGAAATTTAATACTCCTGCAGTTTTCTGGTCAATTTGTTATATCGGCTTTTTGAAATGCAAATAGATGCGTATTCTGTGCTATTAAATCCTGCCGTTTTTTAATATTGATTTAATAGCACTAACAGCAAAAAAGCTCCGGCTGAAACAGCCAGAGCTTTTTTTAAAGCCAGTATAGCAGGTCTATAGCTGGTTTACTTCTGTTTTTGCGAACAATTCTGGAATCGGGCGTGGAATACTGGTGTTCGTATTCACTTCCGACTGCGAGTATAGAAAACGCTGGGGGAGCGTGCTGCCCGTGCCTTTATTGGGAAGTCCGATAAGATTATTCGTGCGACGAGCGTCATTGTAAGGCTCTACTTGGCCAATGAACGTTACGTAGCGCTCCGTGAGAATTTCACGCAGCATATTAGCCTGGTTTCCACCACCCGGAATATCAGCCAGCGTGTAGTCGTCGTAGCGGCCGCCGAAACCGGAGTACTTAACCGCCAACGCACCACGGTGATTGTTCAACGCTGTCAATGCATTGTTCAGGTCGCCGGCACGGGCATACGTCTCGGCCAGAATCAGCTGAGTTTCCGAATAGGTAATAAGCGGAAAGTCTTCTGATGGATCTGAAAACCCGGAGTTGGGCAACAACTCATAGTTATCAGGCTGGGTGGACGAAAACGACGGCGTAAAGAAGTAGCCGAAACGGCCAGACTCATCTGTCTTGGCATTGTTGCGGTTGTTTGCCTGGCCAGAGCGGGCCGGATCAAGCAGCCGCGCAGCATACGAGCCGTAGCCGGTCAGGTAACTCACCCGCTCGGAGTTGAACTGATAGTAGAAGTTCTCTGCTCCATCAGACTCTTTATGCGGAATGAGCATATCGTTCGATGTGGAGCTAATGCCCAACAGAGCTGCCTGGCGAGCCAGATCGTACTGCTTAGTGTGGAGGTAGTAGCGGGCCTTCAACGTGTTGGCTGCTTCCACCCATTTCGTTGGGTTGCCCTGGTAGTACAGGTCGCGGGGAGCACCACCAGAGCCATTTACGTTGACGATGCCAGCGTCCAGCTGTTGTTGCAGGTCGCTGTAGATCTGAGACTGTGGGTCGTACGTGGGGTTTGGGAAGTTCAGCCGGTCACCTACTTGGCGGAAAGGAATATCGCCAAACAGGCTGGTTGCGGTGCCCATGGTATGCGCCTCCAGAATCTGGAAGATACCTGCCAGACGCTGGTTCTTTTCCTCCAGCGCACGGGCGGCCGCAATGCGGCTTTGCGTTGCCACGTCAATGTATATCGTCGACCAAACGTTGTCGAAGTTGCCAGCCGTTACCTCGTAGCGGTTGATGCTGATGTATTGCTGGTTGGAGCCCGTGAACTGAGCAGTCCACATGCCGGAGATACGGGCTGCTTCGCCCTCATGAATCAAGCCATCGGCCAGCTCTACGCCCTGGAGCATATTCTGGGCATCAGCCGAGGCAGGAGCATTAGGGTTTACATCCAGTCCATCGACAAAATCCTGGCAAGAGCCTAACGACAGGCCCAAGCCCAGCAGTAGGAGGGAAGTATATTTAAAAGGCTTTTTCATAAAGCAGAGTGCTCGAAACTAGCAATGATTAGTAAGTGAGACGCAGGCTGACGAGGAAGGAGCGCGTGCCAGGGTTGTTGAAATACTCTAGGCCACGGCCGGCGCTCTGGCCCGTCAGGTTGGTTTCGGGGTCCACACCTTTGAATTCCTTCGTCCACAGAACCAGGTTACGACCGGTCAGGGTAACTTCCAGATTGCTGAGTTTGGTCAGGTTGCGGAAGCCTTCTGAGTTCAGGTTGTAGCCCAGCGTCAGTTCGCGCAGACGCATCCAAGTAGCATCCTGGATGAACTGGTCGGATGCATTGCCGAACCCACCACCAATACCCCGGTACCATGCTTCATTCAGGGCAACTGGCCCAGCGCCGAAGTTGCCTACCGTACCACGGAAAGTAACCGAGCCATCTGGGTTGGTGCTGGCTGAGTTAGCGTAGAACGAAGCGGCGGTATTGCCGCTCGGGTACACGCGCGTGTTGCGAGCTTCTTCAGCCGAAAGTGTAGTTTCTACATCCGTAAACTTCGATACGCCGAAGTTGCGCAGGATGGCTTCGGTGCCAGCCCAGATGTCGCCACCTTGCTGACGCTCTACCAGCGCATACAAACGCAGGCCCTTGTAGCTAAGCGTTGTGTTGATGCCTGAACGCCAGTCTGGGTTTGGGTCACCGATAACGCCTTCCGTAGCAGCGGCCTGTGGGAAGCCATTGGCCCCGAGACGTAGGTTGCCGGAGTCGTCGCGGTCAAACTTGCCACCCCACAGGGCGCTGAATGGGTAGTCTTTTACTACGCGAGCCGAAGTGCCAACAAAACCAGCCAGGAAGATAGACTCTGCGCCAGCCACGTCCAGTACTTTGTTGCGGTTGCGGGTCCAGTTGCCACCAACGTTCCAAGTGAAGTCACCTAGTTTCAGAACATCGGCGCTCAAGTCCACTTCTACACCTTTGTTCTCAATCTTAGCAGCGTTAGCCCATTCGTTGGTGTAGCCCGTTGAAGCAGGCGTAGGGCGCGTCACGATAAGGTCTGAGTTGACGTTGTAGTAGTAGGTAGCACCCAGCGTGATGCGGTCCTGCAGGAAACGCAGGTCAATGCCACCTTCCACTTCGTCTTTGCGCTCAGGCTTCAACTGGGAGTTGCCACGCACCGAGCTACGGCCAAACGAACCATTGTACGATGCTGGATTGGCAATTACGCCGTAGCTGTCGCCGCTGGAAGCGGAGCTATAGATGTCACGCACTACATAGATAGGTGGCTCCAGACCTACCCGGCCGTAGGCTGCACGCAGCTTACCAAAGCTCAGGATGCGGTTTTCGCTTAGCAAAGGCAGTTTAGAGAACTGCCACGCCAGATCGACAGAAGGGTAGAAAAACAGGCTGCGGGTGTCAGGACCGAAGGTGGAAGAGTTTTCCAAACGGCCGCTGGCGTTCAAGAACAGTTGCTCATTGTACACCAAGTTCATTGTGCCATAAGCAGCCGAGTTGCGGCGCTTCGACTCGTAGTCGAACGCCTGCGTGTTCTCGAAGGAGGCGTTGCCGAAGAAGCTCAGGTCGCGTACGTCCAGAATGAAACGGCCGTAGGTAGCACCGTAGTTGTATTCTGTGCGCTGGTTGAAGTTGGTGCCAACCAACAGCGTACCGCTTAGCTTTTCGCTGAACGAGTGAGTAGCGCGGGCAAAAATATCGGTGTTGAGCTGGGTTTCGGTATAGTTTTCTTCTGAAGCCGAACCCAGACCGTCATTTTCTGCCGAGTTGATAGGGTACAGGTCCCGACGGATTTCCGAATAGAAGTCGGCGCCGAAGCGGGCCGTGAAGCTCAGCCAAGGCAATGGATCAAGGCCAACTTCAGTAGAGCCGATGAAACGGTCTACTACGTTCGGGTTCTTCTGTTGCTGAATCGTCCACAGGGCATTGTTATAGCCTGGGTTTGGCAGCTGCCCAATTTGGTTACGGTAAGCACGCTGGCGGTTGATTCCAACGTCACCATTCGCGCCAAAATACGTGCCGATGTAGTCCGACTGGTCGAAGTCGGGTGAGGTGCGAAGCAGACCCAGGTACAGGCCCGACGTATTCGAACCCTGCTGAATCCGGTTAGACGACACACGGCTGTAGGTAGATGTACCGGCCAGACGCACGATTTTGTTGAAGCGTTTCTCTGCGTTGATACGCGCAGTAGAGCGGCGGTAGTCAGAGTTGTAGCGAATAATACCTTTCTGATTGAGGTCGGAAAGGCTCACGAAAATGTTGCTTTCCCGGTTGCCCGCGCTTAGGCTCAGGTTATTTTCCAGGAAGCTACCGGTGTTGAACACCTGGTCGAAGTTCTGCTGCAGGAAGGTTTCCCGGCTGTTCTTCTGGGTGATAGGGTAGTAGGTCTTGCCATTGTTGGCCACGAAATACCCCCCGTTCATGTTCACGCCATCGGCAGCACCGCTACGGTTGGCAATAATGTCGCCCCAAGTGTAGCCTGGGTCTACGGAGCCCACGTTGGTTGTGGTAGCTACGCCGTTGTTGCCTTGGCCGTACTTATCCTGCAGATCGTGCTTATAGGAAATCCGGTCAACTGAGTACGTTACCCCATAGGTTACGCTCAGCTTGCCGGCTTCGGTATTGCCTCGCTTGGTGGTAATAACCATTACCCCGTTGGAAGCGCGCGAACCCCACAGGGCAGCCGCTGCAGCCCCTTTCAGAATTTGTACTGAAGCAATGTCGTTGGGGTTAATATCGTTCAGGCGGGACTGCTGGGCTACGCCTGCTGTCGTGGTGCCCTGCGAGCCCACACCCGACGAGGTGTTGAACATCGGAACGCCATCAATCACAATCAGAGGCTGCGTTTCACCATTAATGGTGTTCTGGCCGCGAATCTGAATGTAAGCACCCGCGCCTGGGTCACCGTTGGAACGCGTGATAGACACGCCCGACGACTTACCCGACAAGCCAGTAATTACGCTGGTTTCTCCAGACTGGGCTACCGCAGCTCCCGTCACACGGGAAGTAGAGGTGCCCAATTCGTCTTTGTTTTCTTTCAGACCCAGTGCCGAAACCACTACCTCGCTCAGTTGCTTGGCGTCGGTTTCCAGCCCAACATTGATTACGGTGCCATTGATAGGCCGCTCAATTGTGGAGTAGCCTACGAAGCTAAAGGAGAGTGTATTAACAGAGGATGGTACGTCGAGTGTGTAGCCGCCATCAGCATTGGTGGAAGTGCCAGTGGTAGTGCCTTTCGCAAGTACTGTAACACCTGGGAGGCCTTGGCCATTTGCTCGGTCTGTAACCTTGCCGGAAATGGTTCTGTTCTGCGCCACTGCCTGCTGCACTACAGCTGTAAGCGCCAGAGGGCCCAGCAGTAAAAGTTTATTCATGTGGTGAAAAAATAGGTGAGTAGAAAAACCGGGCGGAAAATACTGAAAAATGCGTGAAGCAGGACAATTATAGTGGCTATCAGGGCAAAAACAACTGAAAGTCAGGTAGCAATGGGGTAGGTATAAGGAGTTAGACACATAATCTTAGATATTTTTTCATTATATTAAGGACACCTTATATTGAAAATATGGTAGCGAAAGACCCTTTTTAAGAGTTTTTTCGCTAGGTTTGGCACTAACGTTTTCCGTTCACTCAATTTTCACTCACCAAACACAGCTACATGAGAAAGATTCTCTTGAGTGCGCTTTTGGCCTCGCCTATCCTGGTGCAGCAGGTGGCGGCGCAAAACCGCGAGATTACGGGACGAGTTACTGACTCGTCCAATGGTCAAGGATTGCCTGGGGTTACCGTGCTGGTCAAAGGCACGTCCGTAGGGGCATCCACAAACGCTGATGGATCTTTTTCCCTAAGCGTGCCGGCCTCGGCCTCGACTCTGGTATTCAGCTTTATTGGCTACCGCACTACTGAGCAGCCCATCGGCAGCTCAAACTCGTTCAATGTTGCCCTGGCCGTTGACTCCAAGCAACTGAGCGAAGTAGTAGTTACTGCCCTGGGGCAGGAGCGTACTCGCAACTCGCTGCCCTTCGCTGCTACCCAAGTAGAAGGAGAGCAGATTACGGTTGCACGTAACCCTAACTTCATCAACGGTCTGTCGGGTAAAGTAGCCGGCTTGAACGTACGCCAGAGCAACACGCTGGGCGGTTCGAGCAACGTAGTTATCCGGGGCACGAAGTCTATCACGGGTAACAACCAGGCTCTGTTCGTAGTGGACGGTGTGCCGATTAGCAATGCCAATACGAACACTACCGGCCAGCAAACTGGTGGCGGCGGTTATGACTATGGTAACGCTGCTGCTGACGTTAACCCCGATGACATTGCATCGATGACTGTACTGAAAGGTGCAGCCGCTACTGCGCTTTACGGCGAGCGGGCATCGAACGGTGTAATCCTCATTACGACCAAAAAAGGCCGTAAAGGACTGGGTGTTACGATCAACGCGGGTATCACCGGCGGTAAAATCGACAAGAGCACATTCATCAAGTATCAGAAAGAGTATGGCGCCGGTTATGGCCCTTACTTCGACGAAATTGATGTAAACGGTGACGGTGTGCCGGACAACGTAGTGCAGCTTAGCGCTGATGCTTCCAACGGCCCACGCTTCGATCCGAATTTGCAAGTGTATCAGTGGAATGCTTTCGTTCCGGGCACTGCAAACTTTGGCAAAGCCACTGCTTGGGTAGCAGCCGAAAACGACCCTTCTACCTTCTTCCAGAACGCTGTAACGCTGAATAACAGCATCAACGTGGATGGTGGTAACGACAATGGCTACTTCAAACTTGGTTACAACAGTGTTCGGGACAAAGGTGTCCTGCCAAATAGCCAGGTAAACAAGAACATCGTCAACTTCGCAGGCTCGTTGAACCTCACGCCCCGCCTGACGGCCAGCGCTTCGGTTAACTTCTCGCAGGTATCCGGCAAAGGCCGTTATGGTACCGGTTACAGCGGTGCAACCAGCGAAAACCTGATGACGAACTTCCGGCAGTGGTGGCAGACGAACGTCGACCTGAAGCAGCAGGAAGAAGCTTACAACTTCCAGAACCAAAACGCGAGCTGGAACCTGTCAAGCCCAACTTCTTCGAGCGCTGAATACTGGAACAACCCCTACTTCTCCCGCGCGAAGAGCTTCGAAACTGACTCGCGGTATCGTACGTTCGGCAACGTTGCCGCGACTTACAAAATCACAGATTGGTTTAACGTACTGGGTCGGGTAACGCTCGATACCTACGACGAACTGCAGGAAGAGCGGTACGCTTTCAGCTCGGTAGGTGTACCTAGCTATGGCCGTTACAACCGCAACGCCCGTGAGGCCAACTTCGACCTCATTGGTAACTTCTCGGCAAACATCACCAGCAACCTGAACTTCAAAGGTCTGATTGGTGCCAACTTGCGTCGTGAAAATTCTACTTCCGTACGGGCTGTTACCAATGGTGGCCTCGTAATTCCGGAACTGTATACTCTGTCTAACAGCGTATCCGCTATATCTCCACCTGTGGAAACGGAACTCCGTCGTGCTGTCGATGGTTTGTTTGCCAGTGCCACATTCGGCTTTAGAGATATGGTGTTCTTGGACCTGACCGCAAGAAGAGACAAGTCGTCGACGCTGCCAGAAGCAAACAATGCTTTCTTCTACCCTTCGGCAGCATTGGGCTTTGTATTCTCTGAGTTGGTTAAGGAAACAGCGCCTTGGTTGTCTTATGGTAAGGTTCGTGGTAACTACGCTGAAGTTGGACAAGGTGCTCCTATCTATAGCGTATCGGATTCGTACGACAAGCCTACTGCTTTCGGCTCTGTAGCACTGTTCTCTGTTCCGAACACGAAAAACAACTTGGACCTGAAACCTGAGCGTACTAAGAGCGGCGAAGTTGGCCTGGAAATGGCCTTCCTACAGACGCGCCTTGGTTTCGACGCAACGGTTTACCAGTCTAACTCCATCGACCAGATCATTCCGGTTAACGTTTCGACTGCTTCCGGTTACAGCTTCCGCTACGTAAACTCCGGTAACGTTCGTAACCGTGGTGTAGAACTCTCCGGTTTCGTTTCGCCAGTTCGGAATGACAACGTTACCTGGACGATCAACGCCAACTGGACGAAAAACAAGAACGAGGTTATCTCTCTCTACGAGGGCACGGATAACTTAGTAATTGCTTCCTATCAGGGCGGTGTAACCAGCAACGCTACTGTTGGCAAGCCATTCGGCAGCATCCGCGGCTCTAACTTCGTTTACCTGAATGGCCAGAAAGTAGTTGGCGAAGACGGTTACTACGTGAAGAGCGCCACTGCCAACGAAGAAATTGCCAACCCTAACCCAGACTGGACGGCTGGTATTTCCAACACGGTGTCGTACAAAGGTCTGTCGATGTACTTCCTGGTTGATATCCGCAACGGAGGCCAGGTGTTCTCGCTTGACCGCTCTTACGGCTTGGATACGGGCCTGAGCCCAGAAACTGCTGGTCTAAACGACCTCGGCAATCCTTCCCGCAACAGCCTCGACGATGGTGGTGGGGTTATCTTCCCAGGTGTACAAGCTGACGGTTCGGTAAACACCGTTCGTGCTGACAACAGCACGGAAGATGGTTCAACTGCTTACGGTACTACGCACAACCCCGCAGCTGCTTTCGTATACGATGCTAGCTTCGTGAAACTGCGCGAAGTGTCGCTGACCTATGCTTTCCCAAAAACACTGGTATCCAAAATAGGTGGTGTGAAAGGTGTTGATTTCTCCATCGTAGGTCGTAACCTGTGGATCATCAACAAAAACCTTCCTTACGCTGACCCAGAGGACGCAGTTAGCTCGGGCAACTTCGGCCAAGGCTACTCGACGGGCTCTTACCCTGCTGTTCGCACCCTCGGTGCTAATCTTCGTCTTAGCTTCTAATCAATCATGAAAAATCTACTTATTGCAGGTGCGTCCGCTCTGATGCTGACAACCGCTTGCGTAGGCTCGTTGGACGACGACTACAATGTCGATCCGAAAAGCCCTACATCTGCGCTTGCTTCTGGCTTCATTGCCAACGCAGAGCGCAACTTGGTTCGTACTGTTGTCAGCACGAACGTAAACATTAACCCTTTCCGCTTCTACGTGCAGTATTGGGCTGCTACCGACTATCCTACGGAGAGCCGGTATGACCTCAATACCCGTAACATTCCAGCTAACTTCTGGAACCCGCTTTATCGGGATGTGATCCGTGATTTGCGTGAAGCAAAAACCAACATTGCTGCTGACATTAACCTGAGCGCGGCCACAAAGGCTAACCAAACGGCTGTAGCTGAAGTGCTGGAAATCTATACCTGGACTGTTCTAGTAGAGACATTCGGCAATATCCCTTATAGCCAGGCTCTTGATTTCGCTAACTCGCGTCCTAAGTACGACGATCAGGCAGCTATCTACTCTGACCTGATTGCTCGTCTGGACGTAGCACTTGGTCAATTCGTTGCTGCTACGCCTACTGGCTTGGGAGCTAACGACTTGATCAACGGTGGTAGCACTGCTTCGTGGATCAAGTTTGCCAACTCGATGAAGCTCCGTATGGCTCTGACGCTAGCGGATGTGGACCCAGCTAAAGCTAAAACGTTGGCTGAGTCGACGGTTGGTAAAGTATTGGCTTCGAATGCTGACGTTATTGACCTGACGTTCAACGGTACGTTCCCGAACACCAACCCGCTGTACGAAGACTTAGTTAGAAGCGGCCGTACCGACTTTGCTGGTACCAGCTTCTTCATCAACCGTCTGAAAGGCACGGATGGTCCGGTATCGGGTGGCGTTGTTGACCCACGTCTGAACGATTACTTCAACCCAGCTACTAACGGTGGTTCTTTCACCGGCGGCAACTACGGTTCGACCAACAGCAAGAGCACCAACTCACTCCCCGGAGCTAAGTTGCGCGTTCAGACGCTGCCTGGCGTGCTGATGTCGTATGCTCAGGTTGAGTTCATGATTGCTGAAGCAATTGCCCGTGGCTACAGTGGCTTCACTGGCACGGCAGCTTCGCATTATGATGCTGCAATCACTGCTTCTATTCTGGAGTGGGGTGGCACGGCTGCTGAAGCCACCGCTTACTTGGCTCAGCCAGGTGTAGCCTATGCTACTGCTCCCGGCGACTACAAGCAGAAAATCGGTTACCAGAAGTGGATTGCGCTGTATAACCAGCCTACCGAAGCTTGGAAAGAGTGGAGAAGACTCGACACTCCTGTTCTGACTGCTCCGGCAACCGCCATTTCGGTTATTCCAGTACGCCTGTTGTACCCCGTTGTTGAGCAAAACATCAACGGTGCTAACTATAGCGAAGCTGCTTCCGCTATTGGTGGCGACGTTGTAGGCACGAAACTATTCTGGGATAAATTCTAGTATTCCAGAACTATAAGTTAGAAAAAGAGGCTGTCGATATCGACAGCCTCTTTTTTGTTAAGGTTATCCAATAAGCACAGAATATGCCGGAAGGAGCTTAATTTTGCATCAGATACCCCTTGATATACTCGTCTAGGTCACCGTCCAGTACGTTCTGCACATCGGTGCGCTCTATGCCAGTACGCAGGTCTTTGATGAGCTTGTAGGGGTGAAGAACGTAGTTGCGTATCTGAGAGCCGAAGTCGATGCGCTTCTTGCCGGCTTCCACTACGTCGCGGGCAGCATTGCGCTTATCCATCTCAATTTGGTATAGACGCGACTTGAGCATCCGGAGGGCATGCTCCTTGTTCATGAGCTGGCTTCGCTCGATCTGTACGGCAATGATAATACCGGACGGGGCGTGCGTGAGTCGAACGGCCGTTTCCACCTTGTTTACGTTCTGCCCACCGGCTCCACCAGCCCGGAAAGTGTCCCAACTAATGTCCGCTGGGTTTATTTCGATTTTGATGGTGTCGTCAATGACCGGGTATGCAAACACGGAAGCAAAGGAGGTGTGCCGACGCCCGCTGCTGTCGAAAGGAGACATGCGGACGAGCCGGTGCACTCCGATTTCACTTTTGAGGTAGCCATATGCGAACTGCCCGTCAATCTCCAGAGAAGCCGACTTGATGCCAGCGCCTTCCCCGGGTTGGTAGCTCACCTGGCGTACACTGAAGCCATGCTTCTCACCCCACATGATGTACATGCGCATGAGCATCTCGGCCCAGTCTTGGCTTTCGGTGCCGCCAGCGCCGGGGTTTATTTCGACAATGGCTGAAAGCTGGTCTTCTTCGTCGGAGAGCATACGCTTGAATTCAAGCTGCTCTACAGCCTGCTGCGCAGTATTGAACTCCTGCTCCATTTCGGCTTCGGTAGCTTCGCCTTCGCGGTAGAAATCGAACAACACTTCTACGTTGCTGACGGCTTGCTCTACAGCTTCGTAATCGTCGGTCCAGACCTTCACAGTCTTGATTTCTCGGAGTACAGTCTCGGCTTTTTTGGAGTCATCCCAGAAGTCGGGAGCAGTAGTTTGTGCTTCAGTGGCTAGTACTTGGGCTTTGCGGTTATCGTAGTCAAAGATACCTCCTCAGGGCCTCTGCGCGGCCCTTCAATTCCTTCACCTGGTCGTGGGTCATTAGGAAAGGTTAATGGGTGAATGTTAAAAATGGAAAATGTAAAGGTCGGTAAAAGAAAACAGCCGGCCCCATCAGGAGTCGGCTGCTTGTTATTTAGATGAAGAGTAAGGCGCTTAAACCACCACCATCCAGCCATGTGTATCAGGGGCCTGGCCAGTACGGATAGCATGTAGCGTGGCGCCGGCACGCAGTGAGAAGGCATCTTCGCCGGGCGTAGGCAGTTCGTGGTCATGGCCTTGGTAGCCGATAACGGAAATAGACGCAATGGTAGCTGCAGTACCTACCCCAAATGCTTCCTGCAGGCGGCCTTCTGAAAGGGCCTGCATTACTTCTACTGCCGAAACTTTACGCTCTTCTACTGTCATACCCCAGTCGCGGGCCAGCTGTAGCACGCTGCGGCGCGTGATCCCATCCAGAATAGAGCTGCTAAGCTCAGGCGTTATCAGCTTACCATCAAGGATGAAGATGGCATTCATGGTGCCGGATTCCTCTACATAACGATGCTCCGAGGCATCGGTCCAGATGAGCTGATTGTAGCCTTCCAACTGGGCCAGTTTGGTAGGATACATGGCAGCGCCATAGTTACCGGCATTTTTGGCGTAGCCAGCGCCACCTTCCACTGACCGCACATACTTCTCCTCGAAACGTACCCGTAGCGGCTTGCTGTAGTAGAGGCCCACTGGGCAGGTGAAGATCAACAAGCGGTAGTTTTCTGATGGACGGACGCCAATGAAACCATCCGTGGCAAACATCAGCGGACGGATGTACAGGGCGCTGCCTTGGGTATTAGGCACCCACTCGGCATCGAGACGGATCAGTTGGGTGAGTCCCTGCATGAACAGTTCTTCAGGAATCTGGGGCATGCACATCCGTTCGGCCGAGGCATTGAGACGGTGCAGATTATCGTGAGGACGAAATAGCGTGATGTCACCGTCGGCGTTCTTGTAGGCTTTCATACCCTCAAAAATGGCCTGCCCGTAATGTAGCGCCGAATTAGCAGGACTTACGGAAATATCGCCGTAGGGCAGTAACTGCGCGTCCTGCCACTCCCCGTCGCGGTAGTCGACCACAAACATGTGGTCGGAGAAGATTTTGCCGAACTCAATATGTTCGGGGTCTAGGTGTTGCAGACGAGAAGCTGAAGTACGCTGGGTCCGGATGGTCACGGTGTCGAGCATAGAAAGGAGAAAAGGAGGATGGGGAATTTGGGGAAAGAGGACAGAGCGTGGTACTGAAACGGGAGCAGGTAAAAGGCGGTTGAGTGCCGGAGTATGCAGCACCTCAAGTAGCGGGAAATAGCTACAGCCGGCTGGAAACTACATGCGAGGCTGCCATGCCACTTCTTCTGCGCCGAGGTCGTGGCCCATTTGCCGACTGAGCACAAACAGATAATCGGAGAGTCGGTTCAGATACATGACTACCAAGTCGGCTACAAATGAGGTTTCGCGCAACTCAATTACCAGTCGTTCGGCGCGGCGGCACACACACCGGGCCACGTGTGCAAACGATACCGACTGATGGCCGCCGGGCAGAATGAACACGCGCAACTCGGGCAGATGCGTGTTCATCTGATCCATTTCGGCTTCCAAGAGCGTTACGTCAGCCTCATGCAAATCCGGAATTTTCATCTTTGATTTCTCCGGATCGGAAGCAAGGGAAGCCCCAATCGTGAACAACCGGTCCTGAATTTCTTTGAGCAGGTCGCGGCGCGGCGCATTCACATCCTGGTCGCGTAGCAGGCCGATGTAGGAATTAAGTTCGTCAACGGTTCCGTAGCAGTCGATGCGGAGGCTAGACTTCGGAACACGCGTGCCACCGATAAGGGAGGTAAGGCCTTTGTCGCCGGTCTTGGTATATATTTTCATGAAAAGCAGATCAGGCAAGAAGAAACAGACCGAAAGCAAAACGTCATCTGCGCCGCCGGGCGGGCGTCGGCCGCTTTGTTGTCGTGGCAAAGCTACCACATCAAGCAAAAGGGAGACGCCCGGCCAAGTGCCGCAGATGACGTAAAATACAGGCCTCAGCCGAAACTACTTGGCTAGCTGCTCGTGGTGCGTGGCTATATCCGTGTTTTCCTGGTCGGATTCCACCAGTCCGTCGCGGAGGCGCACAATGCGGTGGGCGTAACGGGCTATATCCTCTTCGTGGGTCACCATGATGATAGTGTTGCCTTTCACGTAGAGAGCCTCGAACAGGTCCATGATTTCGTGGCTGGTCTTGGTATCGAGGTTACCGGTAGGTTCATCGGCCAGAATAATGCTGGGGTCGTTAACAAGGGCTCGGGCAATAGCCACGCGCTGCCGCTGACCACCCGAAAGCTCGTTAGGGCGGTGCTTGGCGCGCTCGGCTAGGCCCACACTGCGTAGTGCAGCCATGGCCTTTTCTTCGCGGTCCGACTTGCTGTAGCCCGCATAGATGAGCGGGAGAGCCACATTATCGAGAGAGGTGGCGCGGGGCAGCAGGTTGAACGTCTGGAAAACGAAGCCGATTTCCTTGTTGCGCACATCTGCCAACTGGTTGTCGGTCATGCGGCTTACATCCTTGCCATTAAGAATGTAGCGGCCACCGGTAGGCGTGTCGAGGCAGCCGACGATGTTCATGAGCGTAGACTTACCGGAGCCGGAAGGACCCATGAAGGCAACGTACTCGCCGCGCTGGATGGTGATGGTAACCGAGCGCAAGGCATGGATTTCCTCGGTGCCCATGCGGTACATCTTCGAGATGTCGTGGGTGTCGATAACGGGGTTCAGCATAGCCGGGCCGGGTTAGTTCCAGGGGGCGGCCGCCGCAGCCTGAGCGGCACGACGGGCGTCATACAGTGTACGAAAGGTAGCGTATTCGGCCGGGGAAAGCAATGGGCGCAATTTGTCCAGCGACGCCGTTGCATATTCACTCAAACCGGCAGGTATGGCGGCCAGCGCATACGCCTTCAACAACGGTACAGACTCCGGACTGACCTCCAGGGCTGCTTGCAACGCGCCGTACGCTCCCAGGTAGTCTTGTTGCCGCGTATAGAAATCAGCGGCGGCCAGCATTCCGGTTTCCAGGAAAGGAGCTTCCTGGGTTAGCCGGCGGTAGAGCTGGGTTGCCTGTTTGGGTTGCTGGCGGTAGTCGGCCAAGGCGGCTTGCAGGTAGAGGCGGTAGGGTTGCTCGGCCGGCAGGAAGGTAGCCGAATCCAGCAGGGTAGACAGTTTCTTAAAGTAAGTAGGGCTCAGGGCTGCGCAGCCCAACAGCGCCCGCCCATACACGATATTGCGCTGCGAAGCTAAGTCGGGCGCAGAAGTGCGGAGCGGATGAGCTTTCAAAATGCCGGCTGCTTCCGGGGCGTGAATACTTGCCACCCGGGCAGCTTGGGCTAGCAATGCCACATCGTAGGCTGTAGGAGAAGCTATTTTTTCGATATAATAGCCGTACCAACTATATCCGTCTAACTCTTGTAGCATCTGCTGCCCGCGCAGTACTAGAAACTGCGCTTTCAACGAGTCGGAGCTAGCCTGAAAAGCCCGGTAATCTTTGTTGAAATTCGCGGCTAGCACTTGTTGCAAAGACTTCGCCACGGGCAGCAAAGCCAAGTCGAGACTTTTCACAACGGCTGCCACTTCTGCTTGCGCCGAATCTAGCTGCTCATTCAAAGCCAAAGCATACGCCCGATTCAGGCGGGCTTCGGGGTAGCCGGGGCCGGTGCGGGCTGCAGCGGCGAAGCCGGTAGCCGCCGCGCCGGGCGCGTGCATTTCCAGTAGCCACAGCGCCGCCAGGTTTTGGTAGTAAGCCGCACTGAGTGTGTTGCCGGCCATGAGAGGGGCCAAAGTGACCCGCGCAGGCATGGCTTGTCCACCGTAGTGCTGCGTCAGAGCTTGCAGAAACGTTAGCTGCTCGAAATACGACTCGTTGCTGGGCCGCTGCACCAGTTTCGTGAGAGCCAGTAGGTACGTAGTATCGTGGGCTGTAGCCCGGCGCAGAGCAGCATGGTAAAGGCGTGCAAACTCTGGCACAGTCAGGTTGGCCGCGGAATCAGGTGCAGGCAGCTTCGGTAACTCTACTTTTACGGTAGGGGCTTCTTGAGCTAGCAGCAGTACGTTGCTCTGCCAAGCCGCATCGGTTTCTGTCGGGGTGGCCTGGACCAATTCCCGTGCTGCGCTGAATTGCTTGTTCTGCAGCAGGAAAGCCAGCCGGTTTGTCTGGATTACTGCGCTGCCTGGGTCAGCGGCTTCGGCCCGGTTTAGGTACCAGTTTACTGAGTCGGAGAGGGTGGAGCGGGAGTAGAGATGAGCGAGGTCGTTGTTAAGACGCGCGCTGGTAGGCGCACTTTTCAGTCCTTCCCGCAACGCGGCCAGCCGGTCGAAGAAGTCAGTAGGCTCGTTGTAGAGCGAGGCGAGGCGTAGGGAAATCTTTTCGGATGGCCGCCTGCTCAGGGCCCGGCGCAGAATATTGATTTCATTCTGACGCTGCAGCCGGAACCGATACAGCGCGGCGCGACCCAGGCTAGCCTTGTGGTTGTGTTCGTCCAGAATGTCGCTCTCGGCGTAGTAGCGCTCCGCCAGCAGGGCTAGTGCGTCGCGGTTCGGTTCTAGCTCACTCTGTAGGCGGGTCAGGTCGCCGAGGTTGTTGTAGTAGCCGGCCTGCACCTGATACACCGTTTCGGTGTTGTTGCGCAGATCTACCGCTATTACAGCCCCAACTCCGATTACATACACGATGAAAAATGGCAACCGGCGCGGGGCATATACCACCCGATATACCCGCAGCCGCTGCCGGATGAGCGGCGCATAATTGAGCAGGATATACGCCAGATATGCCAGCCCACAAGTGAAGAGTGCTAACGCCGTAAAATGGCGGGCCGCCAGCAGGAGTGGGTCGTTGGCGGTGGCGAAGGCATAGCCAACAAAGGCCGCTGCCAGCAGCACCAGCACCAGGTACAGATACGCCGCGCCGGGCTTGTAAGGCAGCCAGTCGCCGTAAGACGCCTCGCGCCGCTGCAGCCCCAGCCACCCGATAGCCACGGCAGGCAGCAGCAGAACCAGCGGGTCGAGGTGAACACCCGGCAGAATCAGCAGCTCGCCGCCGTTCCACAGATACAAGCCCAGCGTGCCCAGATACAGTAGGCTCGCCAGCACAAATGGCAGCAGCCCGAAGCGGCTGCCCGGGTTTTCGGCCTGGGTATTAAACCATAACAGCCCGTTGATATTCTCTATTGCTACCCACAGCACCAAGAGGGCCGTGATAATAGCCCCACCATTCGTGGTGAAGCTGGCCAGATGCAGGGCAGTAGCCTCCAGCGGCAGTTCGGACCGGGAAAGCAACAGCGCAGCCAGCCCGGCCACCAGCACCAGGAATACCAGCAGACGGCGACCCAGCGGTATAGTCTCCCAAAAAGCATGGAAAGCGTAGGCTGGCAGCCCCAGTACCAGCAGCATCAGGATCAGGAAATACTGGTGCTGAGAATTGAAAATGCCCAGCAAATCAGCATTTAGCGACATGAGCAGGAAAATCAGCCCTGCCATGCCTGCCACAAACGCCATACGCGGCAGCGTGCTGACGACAGTCAGGAAATAGACCAGCGCCCCGGCCAGCAGCAGCAACAGGGCATAAGCCGCTTCTGGCCGAACGTAGGGCCCCACCAAGTCGTGGGTTTGGGTAAGTAGATATCCATTCACGCGTACCGGCAGTGCCGCCACGCCTACCCGTACCTGCGACAGCACAGTAGGCACTGGTTTGAGCTGGGCTACCGCCTCCACGGGCAAGGCCGCGTCGTCGCCAGTGAAGTAATGGTAGATGGCCAACAGCACAGCCAGCGCCGTCAGCAGAAAAAGGCCCAGCCACAACGGGCTGCGCCACAGGGTGGTGCGAGGAGCAGGAAGAGAAACCGGCACTTGACGCTATTCCAGCACTTTTGGTACGCGGAAATAATCGGAATCCTTACGCGGCGCGTTGCGCAGGCCTTCCTGGTGGCTCACCGTGTTCTGCGGCTCATCGGGGCGCAATACGTTGATTTCGTGCGACAGATGGACCAGCGGTTCCACATCGGTAGTGTCGAGCTGGCGCAGGTGGTCTACCCAATCCAGAATTTTGTTCAGCTCGCCAAGCAGTTGCTGCTCTTTGGATTCGTCGAGTTCGAGGCGGGAAAGGTGGGCCAGTTGGCGCAGGGTGGCTATGTCGGTGCTCACAGTTGAGGAAAGAATTAGAAGTAAATATCAGGAATTGGAGCTGGCCAACTCAGATTCTTTTTTTGCAGCCGGTTGCTCTACCGCTGGAACTGCCACTGGCCGCCGCCAACTGCTCTGTTCCGGAATGCCTTTGGCTGTGGCCCGAAAACCGCTGGCAATAACGTCGTGGGCACGTTGGCGGAGCGCGGGTGCGTCGGCGGCAGTAAGGCCAGTAGTTGGAATCGGCTCGTGTAGCGTGATGGCCAGCGGCGAGTAGCGCACCCGCAGGCCGTCAACATCGGGCATGAAACGGTGGTTCAGCGGCATGGTAATGGGCACGATGGGGACGCCGGTAGCAATAGCCAATTGAAAAGCCCCATCCTTGAACTCGCCCATTTCCTCACCGGGTTTCTTGGAAATCGAGCCTTCCGGAAAGATAACCACTGAGCGGCCGGCTTCCAGCGTGCGGCGTGCCTGCACCATGGCCCGGCCCCGGCTGATGGCGTTGTCCCGGTCGACGGTGATGTAGGCCCGCCCGAAAATAGGCCCCCAGACCGGCACCTTGGCCAGAGAGAGTTTGCCCATGATGTTGAGCCAGCCAGGAATCGTGCGGAACAGCAGCGGAATATCGATGTAGGAGCTGTGGTTGGCCACGTATACGCAGGGCTGGCCAGCAGGCAGCGGGTTTTTCCTCACCGTTTCTACCGGCATGCCCCACATAAAAATGAACAGCTTACTCCAGTAGCGGTTCAGGGTATGCAGGTGTCGGTGCCACTGCGGTTTCTTGCTTAGAGCCAGCTGCAGCGGATACGTTACCACAAAGGGCATAACGAACCAGAACGTGGCCCACGTGGTGTAAAGCCGATGACCGATGTAGCGCAGAAGGTACCGCATGGGTACAAAGGTAAAATTCAAATGCTGAAGTGGCGGACTTGTAAGGCCGCGCGCCAGGACACTACTGGTTTTAGGGGCGTGCAAGTCACAATAGCCTAGCGCGATATTTAAGAGGGAAAGGCTGTTTTATGCCCTCTTATTGTTTGCGGCTGGCCAACACCTTTTCCGCTTTCAGCAACCCCGCCACACTCACGGCATCCGTAATACGGTTGTCCATCACCATCTGCACGGCATCGGCCAGCGGCAATTTCCAGAGGCGTAGGTCCTCGGTTTCTTCGGGTTCTACTTCGCCGTACTCTAGGTCCTCGGCCAGAAATACGAACCCCTCTTCATCGGTCACGGAGTTGGAAGTATGCAGGCGCGCAATATTGGTCCAGCGGCGGGCCAGCAGGCCGGTTTCCTCGCGCAACTCACGTTGCGCCGATTCCAGCGTGTCCAACTCTACTGGGCCGCCGCCCATCGGAATTTCCCAGCTATACTCGCTGAGTGGGTAGCGGTATTGGCCCACCAGCCACGTATTGCCGTCCGCATCAACTGGCACAATTCCCAGTGCCTTGTTTTTCATCGTCACGACGCCATAGATGCCCCGGCCACCGCTCGGGTTGAGGACTTGGTCTTCACGGACACTGATCCAGGGGTTGTGGTATTTGACTTCGGTGCTGAGCACCTGCCAGGGGTTGTGAGTTTCGTCGAGCGAATCGTCAGGGTAGCGCATGCAGAATAGAAGAAGAGCAAACTGTAAAAAGTAAAGATAAGGCCGCGGGGGTTGGGCATCCATCGGGCCAAGTGGCAGATTGGTCGGCAGAAATAGGCAGTTGGCCAAATAAAATGGGGCAAACTTCTGGTTGTGAGTAGCTTTGTTTCATCAATACAAGGTGTGAGGGCGTTTTGTGGAAAGGAAGGCCTCTCTTACACCGTGCCGGATTGATGCTAGGAGTAGGGTGGATGATTACTTATTCAACCGGCACCGTATTTAAAAAGACCGTTGCGGGATGCGACGGTCTTTTTGCGTTTTAGAGGCTGAAAAACTGGAGGCGCCAAGATTCTGTTTCAACCTCCCGCCCGGCTGCGCCGTACCATTTCAAAGCCGACCGTTCACCTTCCGGTCGGTTCTGTTTTTCTATGGCCAACCAACCCAAAAACCAGTCTAGCCAGAATCACAACGCCCAGCCCGGCGACCCGCTGTTCAATCTTAAGCATGCGCAGGCCGAATCGGAGCTGAGCGTACAGACCAACGGCCTCGGGCCAATTAGCAACGTATATGTGAGCTCCGATGAGGACGAAGAGCTTGATGAAGGACCACGCGACAAGCAAGGCCTGCGCCGTGGAGAAACGCCCCCCAGCGACGGTTCTGCTGCTGGCAGCCACAAATAGATACTTGTAATATTGTTTTAGATACTACCTAGAAAGGCCTCTCCGGGTGCTAAGGCCACCGGGGAGGCCTTTTTGTGTGCGGGGTATCTGTTGGCGCTATCTTTGTCGCATGTTGCTCGCCTCCCATACCGGTCTTCCGCTCGAAGCGGGGCTCGATGAAGCCGGCCGGGGCTGCCTGGCTGGTCCTGTTTTCGCCGCCGCCGTCATTCTGCCTCCTGATTTCTCACCGGCTTACCTCAACGACTCCAAGCAGCTCAGTGCCCGCCGCCGCACCGCCTTGCGCGCCGATATATGCCGCGAAGCAGTGGCTTGGGCGGTTGCTGAGGCCTCGCCCGAAGAAATAGCGGCTATCAACATTGCGCAAGCCAGTTACTTGGCCATGCACCGGGCTGTCGATGCTTTGGCTGTGCGCCCGAGCCACTTGGCTGTTGATGGGAACCGGTTCCGGCCATATGCTGGTCTGGAGCACACCTGCCTCATCAAAGGCGATGCGCATTACCGTCATATTGCGGCAGCCTCCATCCTGGCCAAAACGTTTCGGGATGAGCGTATGAGTGAGCTAGCCTTGCTCTACCCACATTATGGTTGGGAGCAAAATGCCGGATATCCTACTACTCGCCACCGCACCGCTATCCGGCAGCATGGGCCTACCGAACACCACCGTATGGGCTTTCGGTTGCTGTGAATAGAGTAAAAGGCAGAACGCCGGCCCGTACAAAGTACAGGCCGGCGTTCTGCTTTCTTTGAGGCGTTGCTCGCTACTCTTTCATCTTCAGCAGGTCTAGAAAGAGGCTGAAACCATCGACGGTAGTGCCGCCTTCCCCGAAACTATCGAAACTGAGCGGCTTGATGATATAGCCGCTTACAGCCAGTTCCTGCGCTTTCAGCCGTTCCGAATCCAAATCGGAGGTTGTCATGATAAACACGTTCAGGCTGACAAATTCCGGGTCTGAGCGGAGCTGCTCCAACAGTTCCAGGCCGTTCATACGCGGCATGTTAATATCGAGCATCACTACGCTCGGATGCTCTATCTTAGGCTGTCCAGCCTCGCCACGCAGCATATTAAGGGCTTCGCGGCCATTGCGGGCAATGTGCAGCGGTACGTCGACGTTGTTCTTGCGAAGTTCGCGCTGCACGTTCATGATGTCCATCTGGTCGTCTTCGACCAAGAGAATACTGGGCATGTCAGGTGCGGATTGAGTGGATAAAAGTAACCCAGGCAGGCAAGCTGCTGGCTTAGGCTATACGGCAGAGGTCGATTTTGGTGCCGATATAGTGGCAGTGTTGCGTTTTTCTGGCACTGGCCGAGGTTGACGAGGCCATGTGAAAATGAACGTAGCACCCTTGCCTTCCTCCGATTCGACACGGATGGTGCCGCCCTGCCGCTCCACTATTTTTTTCACAATAGCCAAGCCTACACCAGTGCTTTCCAGCGTGTCGCGCTCCGTCAGCGTCTGAAAAATGACAAAAATCCGCTCGTGATATTCCGGCGCAATGCCCGGGCCATTATCAGCGACAGAAAACGTGAAAAAGTCCTTGTCCTCTACGCACCCAATGCGCAACAGCGCCGCTTCGGGCTGATGATGATATTTGACAGCGTTGCTGATAAGATTGGTAAACACCTGCTGAAGCTGCACGCGGTTGGTGACCAGGGTTGGCAGATAAAAGGGAAGCTCCACTTCGAACCCATCTGGCAGACTCAGCGAGTCGATGATTTCGCGCAGCAGTTGCCGCACAAACACTGGCTCGTCGGCCTGGGCGGCGCGGCCTACCCGGGCCAGATCCAGAATGCCCGTGATGAGGTGCTCCATGCGGCGCACACGCTGGCGCATCAGAAGCAGAAATTCTCGGATGTGGGGCGGAGTATCCTTGCCCATATCCTCCTCAATCCAGCGCGAAGCACTTTCGATACCCCGCAATGGTGCTTTCAAATCGTGTGATACGACGTAGGCAAACTGGTCTAGCTCCTGATTGCGGCGTTCCAGCTGGTTGATGTTGCCGTTGATGGTAATGGCCATCTGATTCAGGGACGCGGCCAGCTCACTCAACTCGTCATCCTCAGTCTCATGCAGCTGGGTGTGGTAGTGGCCCGCCGCAATCCGCGCCGACATCGAAACCATGGTTTGAATACGGCGGCCAATGAGGCGGACTACATACGCGGCCCATACCAGCCCGAGCAGAATAGCTAGCAGCGTGATGCCAATAGAAATCTGGCGGGTTTCGCGGATACTCTGCTGCAGCTTGACAGCCTGCTTTTCGCGCAGCTTCAGCTCTTCCCGGTCGAAGGCCGCAAACAACACCCGAATCTGGTCCATGAGGCGCTTGCCCTGCAGGCTCTCGGCCAGTGCCCGGTGCTCTACTCCCTGCAAGCCGGCCTGGTTGGGCAGGCGGCGGCGTGCTTCCCGCTTCTCGCCCACAAGCAGGTGCGAATAGTCGAGCCACTCGCGAAAAAGCTGCCGGCCCCGCACAATGCGTGCCCGTTGCCCAGACGAGGGCTCCAGCGTAGTAAGCAGATGCTCGAAATGCCCCAGCAAATACCGCTCGCCTTGGTGGTAGGGCTCCAGAACTTCTTCCTTGCCGATGAGCATGTAGCCCCGGAAGCCGGTTTCCATATCCACGATGTTGCGCATGAGCGTAGCTGCTTCGGCCGACGTACGCTGGGAGAGTTGCACCCGGCGGGCATTGCGCAGCACTTTGCGGGAAAGCTGGTAGTTGACGACTACCACGCCCACAAACAGCAGCGAAATCACCAAAAAACCAGCAAACAGCTTCGTAGAAATCTTCAGCTTCATGCGCTAAACAACAGGGTGGGCAAGCAGAATAACTCAGTGACCCGTACGCAGCTTCTGTTCCATAGTTTGCAGCAACTGGGTAATGTGCTCGGCCAGTCTGTCGATGGTCGGCAGCCCGGCCAAAGCAGCATCCGTTCGGCCCTGTTTGTGCAGGTCCATGAGGCGGTTGGCTTCTTCGTGCACCTGAATATGCAGCCGGTCCAACTCGTGCGACTCAGGCAGGTGCTTATAGGGGCCCAGTGCTCGGTCCCGGATCCAGTGCCCAAAATTGCACTGGTGCGGGTCGCGGATGGGTCCTTGGCTGATGCCGCTGCCATAGAGGTAGGAGCGGAGCTTGGATTTGAACAGCAAATGCTTCACCATGCCGGATTCAAAATCCTGCTTCAGTTCGTCAGTCATACAGTAAAATAGCAGAAGGAAGCGTCCCGGTCAGACGGCGTACCGGCCGCTCTGCAAGCAGCCACGCATAAAAAAAGTAAAAGCATACGCCCAGCAAAGATACTACATGCATAGTGCCGCGCGGAAATGGCTAATTTCGCCGGGCCAACTTCCCCGGCCCACCACTACTCCCACAGTTCTTCCCATGAGCGAAACTCTCAAGACCGTTGTCCTGAATGATGTGCACCAGCAGCTAGGTGCCAAAATGGTGCCTTTTGCCGGCTACAATATGCCTGTGCGCTACTCCTCCGACCTCGACGAGCACCACACGGTACGCCGCGCGGTTGGCATCTTTGATGTATCGCACATGGGCGAGTTCCGGGTGCGCGGGCCGCATGCGCTTGACCTGATTCAGCGCGTGACCAGCAACGACGCCAGCAAGCTGCAGGATGGCAAAGCCCAGTATTCGTGCCTGCCCAACCAAGAAGGCGGCATCGTGGATGACTTGCTGGTGTATAAGATGGCCGATGAGGACTACCTGCTGGTTGTCAACGCCTCCAACATCGACAAAGACTGGAACTGGATCAGCCAGCACAATACCAATGGCGCCGAAATGAAAAACGTTTCGGACGAAATCAGCCTGTTTGCGGTGCAGGGGCCCAAAGCCCAGGCCGCCTTGCAAGGCCTCACCGACACAGATCTGAGCAGTATTCCGTACTATTCATTCGTGCAGGGTACGTTTGCCGGGGCTCCTGATGTCATTATTTCGGCTACGGGATATACTGGTGCGGGTGGCTTCGAGCTGTACGTGCCCAACCAATATGCCAAGCAGGTGTGGGACAAGGTGATGGAAGCCGGCCAGCCCTACGGCCTGAAACCCATTGGCTTGGGTGCCCGGGACACACTCCGCCTGGAAATGGGCTATTGCCTCTACGGCAATGATATCGACGACCAGACGTCGCCGCTGGAAGCTGGCTTGGGCTGGATTACTAAGTTCACCAAAGACTTCACCAACGCCGATAACCTCAAAAAGCAAAAAGAAGCTGGCGTAGAGCGTAAGCTGGTAGGCTTCCTGATGGACGGGGCCGGCATTCCGCGTGGCCACTACGAGCTGGTAAACGAAGCCGGTGAAAAAATCGGGGACGTGACGAGTGGCACCCAGTCGCCTAGCCTGAGCAAAGGCATCGGGATGGGCTACGTGAAAACTGAGCTGAGCACGCCGGGTAGCAAGATTTTTGTGCTGGTGCGCGGCAAGCAACTGCCGGCCACAGTTGTGAAACTGCCTTTCGTGAAAGGCACCGAGGAGGCGTAAGCATCAACCGGCTTTGTTGTCGTCAGTTCTCTACTGTCATTTATCTACACTGTCATCCTGACTGTCATCCTGAGCAGCGCGAAGGACCTTCTTACGTCAGCACGAGCCGTTTCAATAGGTATCGTTTGCACGTAAGAAAGTCCTTCGCGCTGCTCAGGATGACAGTTTTTCTTCGCTCAGTTTTCGCATGCCGACTCTTGATATCTGCTTCTCACCGGAGCTGCTGCCTCTCTACAACCTGACCGGCCGCGTGGCCGTGGTGGTAGACATTCTGCGGGCCACTTCTTCCATCGTGACAGCGCTGGCACAAGGTGTTGCGCATTTGGTACCGGTAAGCGAGCTGGCCGAATGCCGGGCGCTGGCTGCCAGCGGCTACCTAACCGCCGCCGAGCGTGATGGGCGGCAGGCAGAAGGTGTAGACCTGGGCAACTCGCCCTTCGGCTACTTGGATGGCCTTGTGCTGGTGCGCGGCCGCAAGGTGGCCATCACCACTACCAATGGCACCCGTGCCCTGCACCTGTCGCAGACGGCCGATACGGTAGTGGTAGGGGCGTTTCTGAACTTGGCGGCAGTAGTAGCGTTTCTGCGCCAACAGAACAAAGATATAGTGGTGGTGTGCGCCGGGTGGAAGGGCAAGTTCTGCCTCGAAGACACGCTCTATGCCGGAGCGCTGGCCGCGCGTCTCGCCGATACCTTCGATACAACGGACTCAGACGCTACACTAGCTGCTCTCGACCTGTGGCACACTGCGGCGCCCGATGTGGCAAGCTACCTGCTCAAATCGTCGCATGTGCGTCGCCTCAATAGCCTGGAGTCGCACAAAGACATGGAGTTCTGCGTGCGGCCGGATGTTTACGACATCGTGCCCGTATTCCAGAATGGTCGGATTGAGCTGCTGTAGCACGCTACACAGTCATCCTTTGTGCTGCTCAGAATGGCAGATTGATGTGTATAGCGGCTGCTTTGCCTAAAGTAGTTTCTCATTGTTGCGGTGGCGGTCCGCGTCACGCATGGTTTTCTTGGCAAGGTTGCGCCGGAGGGCTTCAGTCAGGTCGACGCCGGTCTGGTTGGCCAGGCAAATAACCACGAACAACACGTCGGCCAGTTCATCGGCCAGGACTTTGTCCTTATCCGATTCCTTGAAGGACTGCTCACCATACTGCCGGGCAATAATGCGAGCTACTTCGCCGACTTCCTCCGTGAGCATGGCCATGTTGGTTAGCTCGTTGAAATACCGGACGCCGGTCGTCTGAATCCACTGGTCAACAGTTTGCTGAGCTTCTTCGATGGTCATGGTGGTAGATTGGAGGGTTTTAAATTCTGACAGCGCCTTCTGTATAGACGAGGATAACCAAGCGGCAAGCTTGCTATTCCATTAAGCCGTTATTCCGGTGAGTCCAGTACAATGGTGACGGGACCGTCGTTCAGCAGCTGAACCTGCATATCTGCCCCGAACTCGCCGGTAGCAACCGGCTGACCGAGTAGCTGCTCCAGTTGCCGCACAAACTGCTCGTAGAGCGGAATAGCAATAGGTGGCGGTGCGGCCCCAATGTAGCTGGGGCGGTTGCCTTTGCGGGCATCAGCCAGCAGCGTAAACTGGCTGACGACCAGCACCTGCCCACCTACATCATGCACCGAGCGGTTCATTTTGCCTTCCTCATCGGAAAAAATGCGCAACTGCGTGAGCTTCCGCGCCATCCAGTCGAGTGAGCTGGATGTATCAGTAGGAGAGAAGCCGGCCAGCACCAGCAGGCCGGGGCCAATCTGGCCGGTAATGCGGCCTTCTACGGTGACGCTAGCGTTGCTGACTCGCTGTATAACAGTGCGCATAAGAGGAAATCAGAGTATATAGCGAGCAGCGCCAAGGCTTCCGCTGGCTTTCTTCACGGGTAAAACTAGCATCTTGCAGCCTCTCTTGCCGCTTTTGATTGTGCAACTAGTTTCCCGCTTCTCTGCTTTCTGGCTTCCGCTGCTGGCGCTGGCAACTCTTGTAGTGGTGCGCCTGCACGGCCTCACGCTGGCTGCCTTGCCTGATTATGATTCGGTACGGAACTGGGAGATTGTACGTGAAGTAGCTACTGGCAACCTGCAGAACCTGTTTCACCACGGCAGCCCGGGCTTTTCGCTGGTGTATGCACCTGTCGCCTGGTTCACTGCCGACTATCGTGTGTTTCAGCATCTGAATGCGCTGGTGGCCGTAGCGGCGCTGGCTTGGCTGGTGCAGTTTGTGGCCCGGGAAGTCCGCTTGGCGGCGTGGGAAGCGGCGCTGTTGCTACTTTTTGCGGGCACTTCGGTGTTCCTTACTTTCTCCGGACGCGACTTTACGGCCGGCTCCTGGAGTCTGCTGCTTTTTGTGGGACTATTGCGGGCACACTACCAGCGGCTGCAGCAGCCTAGCCCTACAACAATAGTCCAAGCAGCAGTATGGCTGGCGCTAGGCCTCAGTATCAACTATAAATTCCTGCTGACACTCCCAATTCTGCTGCTGCTGGAGTTGCTGTACGGTGGCCGGCTGCTGTGGCAGCCTCGCACGCTGTGGCGCGTAGTGGCGGTGCTGCTGGCGCCCTACGCTGTGCTTGGCTTACTGGGAATGGCAGGTGGAGTGCCCTGGTACCGTTGGGAAGCAGTGTACTACAATCTGGTGTTTCCGGGAGCCAGCAACGCCGCTGGCCGTGCCGGTCATCTGCGCTTCGACGGACTGTATTATCTGCGCTTCCTCTGGGACTTTGAGTCGCCGGTAGTGCTGCCTGTGCTGGCAGTGGGGGTGGCGTGGCTGGGGTGGCGCTACGGGCGGCGTTGGGAGCTACTACGGCTAACGCTTGCTTGGTATCTGGCGGTATGGGCCAGCTGTTTTCTGCTAGGAATGTCGTTGCTGCTGAAGGCGCCCCGTGGGTTGCTGCTGGCGTACCCACTATTCTACATGCTGGCGTTTCTGCTACTACGGTGGGCACTTCGTAGTCGGTTCGGGTTGGCTGGCACGATGATACTGGGAACGGTAGCTGCCTTGGCTACTGGCTTCAACCTATACCGGGTGCAGCAGGAAATATATGCGTACCTGCCTACCCACTACGGAAAGGTAGCCACTTGGCTACACCAGCAGCAGCGTGGCCGCGTGCGGATAGCCAGTACTGTTAGCCTGGGCCTACGCCCGTTTTTGCAGGACACGGATACGGTAGCGGTTGCCATGAGCGACGTACAACTGCAGGAGCTGAGGCAGAAGGGGTATCGTTTCGTGCTGCTCGATGCGGCTTGGCGCGTGGCCGGAGCAGCTCCTTTTACTTCCCTTGCACACTACACTCCGTTGGCAACCTGGTCTGAGCCGCTGCTGACTTCGCCGCTGCTTTTCCTGGAGCATTCGGAGTATACGGGCTTAGGGTACAGCGCCACCCTGGCCCGGCAACGTGCGGCCCGCCTCGATTCGGTGCAGCTGCGCCTGTACCGTTTGCCGTAGAGCAGCCGGCCAACTAGGTAAAAAAGAAGCGCGGCACCTTCAGGAGCCGCGCTTCTTTTGCCAAACAAAGGTGCCGCGCTTACGGGTTTACTTTGGTCGGAAGGTTATTGACATTCAGGAGTGGGATATTCGCATCGTATGTGCTATTGATGACACGTAGAAAAGTGTTAGCCAACAACGCATTGCCGCGCGGCGTGAGCGAATAACCATCAAGCGAGTAGAAGTTGCCACGTACCAGCTCCGACGTATACAACACGCCATTTACGTTAATCTGGTCCGCTACCTGCTGAAACAGCGCGTCGTTCACATCAATAAGCGGCTGCTTGAAGGTGGTCTGGTTACGGGTCCGCAGCTCGTCGCGGTAAAGCGTCATGGCCCCGTTGATGCGTGCAAACTCAATGTAGTCCAGCACGTCGCTG
Source organism: Hymenobacter sediminicola (assembly GCF_014250515.1). Lineage (NCBI taxonomy): Bacteria > Pseudomonadati > Bacteroidota > Cytophagia > Cytophagales > Hymenobacteraceae > Hymenobacter > Hymenobacter sediminicola. Next base: position 1,259,700 of record NZ_CP060202.1, read on the forward strand.
CCGCTGATAGGGTTCTGCTCGTCACCGTAAGGCACGGTCTGCGGAGCGCCCGTCACCGACTCCAGACGGCCAATGCGGCGCTGACCAGCCGGCAGAATGTAGTCGTCGTTGGACACTGGTTGTAGTGCGCCATTAAATGCCCGAACGTAGAGCGTGTAGGTCGGACGGTTGGAGCTGACTCGTAGGCGTTCCTGCAAGGCCACGCCATTGCTGAGTCGCAGTAGGGGCAGTGTCGTCAGGGCCGGAGGCAGGGCAATAACCCCGTTGCGGCCGTTGGCGGTTAGCTGCGTAAGCAGCTGGCCGGCGTTCTGGGCCATGGTGCTACCCGATGGCAGCGGACCGCAGCTTCCACCACTCAGCAGATAGGGCAGCATGTCATCGAGGCCCGCAAAGAAAGTGAAGAACGTAGCGTTGGGGCTGGCCGTCGTTACTACCTGCAGATACGTACTGTTGCTATTGGCTGGCAGAATACGCTCAAAATACGGATTGAATAGTCCTACACGGGTCAGATTTGCCGCATTGCCAAGTCCTGCCGTTGCAATCTGCGTCAGGCGCAGGCCCGGTACGCCCAGGTTCTGGGGCAGCGTAGTAGCAGCCCGCGGGTATTGGTATACCGTATCGGCTCCGTTGCAGCCGGCAACATTGATGAAGCGCCCCAGTGTGGTAGCGGCCGGAACCTTGCGTGTAATGGGCAACCCATTATCCTGCAGACCCACCAATGTCAGATAGCCCGTGCCCGCGCCATCCTCCAGCAGAGGCAGCGAAAATTCTGCTTCCGTATTTACCAGTGCAAACTGGTTGGCCAGCATGTTGGCGTAGGAGTACGTCTGGCTCTGACGCGTGAGGCCGCCATCAGCGAAGCCGGCCGTATAAGAGTCGCCAACGGCGAGGTAGCAGGTCAGGTTGAGGCTGCCGCTGCTGGGAGCCGGCTCAGTCTGATCAGGCGAGCAGCCAACGAACGTAAGCAGGGCCGTAGCAACGGTTGGAAGAGCTACACGGCCGAAAGAGAAGGAGAAGTTGCGCACTGGTAGGCAGGCGTTAGATTGAGATGGAAACGAGCCTCAGCCCGGACTACTACTGGCCAGCGCGCGTTGCGCGGCCACCAAACGAATATGAAAGACCTACTGCCGCCGTGTGCACAGCCGTACGATAGGACCCATCAATACTGCTGACAACGTCGCGCGAGATATTGACGCGTGCCCGCCGCTCACCGCCCTGCGAGTAGCTATAGCCCATATCAAGAAGCAGATTAGGCTTGATGGCGAGGGTTAGGCCCAGTGAGCCACCCAGCAGGTTGGCATCGGGCAGGTCGGCATTGATGTATTCGTCGCGGACGGGAGTTTCGTCGTAGCTCACCCCGGCTCGTACTGTCAGAATGGGTGTGGCCGTGTACTCTGCGCCCACCCGGAAGGCCATGGCATCTTCGTAGCGGCGGCCAGCTGTTACGCGGGTTGCGTTATCCATTTCGAAGTTGAGCGAATCGTAGCGGCTCCAGCTGGTCAGGTTGAAATCGAAGGTGACCAGCAGGTTTTTGGTCATGCGGTCCGCCAGACCCACCGACAGTGTAGAAGGCAATTCTATGTCGGTCCGGAAGCCCATGGAAGCAGGGTAGAGGGCGGCGTCGCGTTCCAGAACACCCGAATATGCGGCTTGGCCATTGTCCACTTTCAGCGTGACCGGTGTACGGTAGCTGATGCCGAACGAGAGGTCATCGGCGGTGCGGCCGTACAGTCCGATGTTGGCTCCGTAGCCTCTCCCGCTACCCTCAAATCGGGCCTGGGCGCTCCGGTCGTCATATTGGCCCAGGGCCCGTTGCTGCTGCAAGTCGCCGTAGGCATAAATAAACCCGGCTCCAACGCTGAAATTGTCGTTGATCTGGTATGCCACCGTCGGCTGCACATACACAGTGGAGAGGCGGGATTCCTGCACTACACTGCGCCCTTCCCAATCAGAAGGCCAAGTAGTTTTATAGCCGAAAGGCTGGTTCACGCTCAGGCCTATACTCACCTTGGGAGCCACCCGCGCTGCCGCATAGAGGTAGCCCGATGGTTGCGGCTCCAGCTCCTGGCGCGTCTGCCGCCTAGAGTCGGTGCCCACAAATGAAGATAGCCGTGCTGTGCCCATTCCGCCCACGCTCACATGAATCAGCGAATCGAGGTGCCCGATAGCGCCGGGATTGTAGTACATCACCGCAATGTCGCGGGTGTAAGCAGTGCTGGCCCCACCCAGGCCCAGGAGCCGCGCACTCTGCGGCCCCGACTGGAAACCGCCCGCTGTGGCGGACATCGAAAGAAACAGTAAACCAGAAAAAAGGTAACGACGCGTCATGCAGGCTGGGTTTCGGACAATAGGCCGCAAAGGTAGCGCAATGGCGGGATTAAGTGATTAAGTAATTGAGGTATTAAGTGGGTGAAAAGCGGCTCTGCTTTAGGAGTAACCAACGCCAGCAAATCACCGCTTCACTCCCAGGCTGTCGAGCGTGTGTTGATAGCGGCGGGCGTTGCGCTTGTGGTCGGCGTACGTTTCAGCGAAATCGGAAAATCCGCTTAGGTCCGGGCGCGCGCAAAAGAATAGGTAGCGGTGCGCGGCCGGCTGCAACACGGCATTCAGGCTCTGGCGGTTGGCCGAGGTAATGGGGCCGGGTGGCAAGCCTTTGTGCTTGTATGTGTTGTAGGGCGAGTCCACGAGCTTGTCGCGGTTGAGCACGCGCTTCACGCCGAAGTTGCCAATAGCCCAGAGCAGCGTGGGGTCGGCCTGCAGGCGCATACCGCGCCGCAGCCGGTTCAGATACACGCCCGCAATAAGGGGTTTGTCTTCTTTCTTGGCCGTTTCGCGCTGCACAATGCTGGCCAGTATGTGCACTTCCACGGGCGAAAGGCCCAGCGAATCGGCGCGCTGCCGGCGCTGCACCGTCCAGAACCGTTGGTGCGTGGCCGCCGCCGAATCCAGAAACGTGCGGGCCGAGGTGTTCCAGAAGCAGCGGTAGGGCCCGGGCAGAAACAGGGTCAGAATGGTGGTGGTATCGAGCTGGTAGCGGCGGCGCAGAAACGCATTGTCCTGCAGCAGCCGGCGCAGTTCCATCGAATCGGCTTCTAGCTGCCGGCTGATCTGGCGCGTTAGCTGGGGCTTGTATTTAAACGCATCGAGGGTAAAGGCCACCGTTTCCTGGCGGCCAGCCATTAGCATATTCAGCAGTGCGGCGTTGCTGAGGCCTGCTTCCAGGCGGTAGCGGCCGGATTTCACCTGCCGGGCATAGTCGCGCTGGGCTGCCAGCCACTCGAACGTAGCCGGATCGAGCAACAACTCCTGCCGCCGAAGCGAGTCGCGCACTGCCGGCCAGCCCGCGCCCGTCCGGATGTAGAGGTAAGCCGGACCGTACGGCGACTCGGCCACATTGGGCTGCCACAGCACGCGCCATGCACCATACAGCGCCGCGCTGCCAGCCAGCAGCAGCACAATCAAGAGCCAAAGTACTACACGGCGACGAACAGAGGAACGAGCGGAAACAGTCAAATGAACAGGATAAGCAGGTAAGGCAACGCCATAAAGATAACGGCTACCCCGGGGAGGGCAGCCGTTTGAGCGGGTTGTGAAAACTTGGGAAGGAGGCTACGCCCTTATACCCAGGGCCAGTTAGCCGCCATTCACTAATGCCGCAATAGCGTCGGCGGCTTCGCGCTGGCGCTGGCGGCGCGCTATTTCCACGGGCGGTGCTGCCCGGACTTCGCAATCCGGAATGGAACACCGTTCACACGTTTCATTAACGCGCTTTTGAATAATGGCCGGATCATCGAGGAACTGCACTTTTTGGCGCAGGTTATCGTCGCAGAGCAGGCCCACGGTTACGCTCACGGCCGGTTCGCCAGGGGCCCCGGCCCGCGCCAACGACAGACACAGGTACTCGTCCTCGTTGGGGTAGCGCGAGCGTTGGGCACCCATACTGAAAGCAGGCGTTTCAAGTTGCGCCTTGTGCCGGGCCTCCTGAATCAGCCAGATGGCAATCCAGCGGCGGCAATAGTGCTCATGCAGTTCGTTGCCGTGCGGGTTGTGCAGGCGAGAGAGGTGCAACTCCTTGCTCAGCAAGTATGCCGCTTCGGCATCAGGCTGGTCGAAGCGCAGGAAAAACAAGCTCTGGATACCGAAATAGCGTGGCAGCAGGTTGGTGATGCGCTGCATGAACATCTCCGGCGACACATCATACTTCGTGAGCATGGCTTGCAGGCGGGCCGGCTGCCAGGTGGTTTGCCCGAAAAAGTCCTGCAGGTCGCGCACTAGGCTTTCTTCTTCCATCAGCAGCGCGCCGGCAAAGTAGGAGGCCTTGAAGTTGTTGAGCACCTCATCGAACGAATGTACCGGGAAGGTGGCATTCACGTAGGGCCGCTCCTTAAGGCCGAGGTAATTGAAGGCAACTTCGCGGCCCAGTACGAAGGCTTCCTGCGCTTTGCTCAGGCCCGGCCGCAGCAGCAGCGTGCGGGTTTTGGGCTGAAACACCGACCGGAGCCGTCCCAATGAGGCGTACTCGGCCAGCTTCTGCCGGTTGAGTGTGTAGCCATACTTCTCCACCAGCACCCGTTCCAGTTGCCGGGTATCGAAGGGGGCCTGCGTATTAAGGTTTTGCTCGCCGCAGAAAGTGCGCACATCCTGCTCCAGTTCCTCAAAATAGTTGTCGTGCATTTCCTGGTAGGAGCGCAGCGCTGCCAGAAAGAAGCTTTCCTGGCGCATTTCGTAGTTGCGGGCTATTTCGAAGATGGTGCTGATGAAGGCGTTCATCTTGGCCGGCGCATCGGCAATCAGCTCCACGATGCGCAACGGGTCCAGCCCGAACATCTCCAGTGGAAACTCCTTCAGCAGATCCGACTGCAGCAGCTCCGAAATCGGCTCCAGCCGCCGGCTTAGCGTCAAGGAAGTCAGCTGGTCGTAGCTAACGCCCAGTACCTTGCTCAAACCCAGTATTTTATCGGCTTTCGGGTACTTTTTGCCCTTCTCTATCTCATTCAGGTAGGATACCGATACGTCGCAGGCGCGGGCCAACTCAGCGGGAGTAAATCCGCGTTCCTGGCGCAATTCGCGCAGTTTCAATCCAAATATCAACCGGACAACCTGGCTGTGGCTTAGCATAAGCAATAGGACGTGCAGCTGACTGCACGCATGAGGAACAACAAACGGGAAACAGAGGCGCTGAGCACTAGTAGTTGTGGTAGGAACAGCTTTGCTACAAGGAACGAAAATTCAAAAGCTTTCAGAGACTGATACAGGCACAACCCCGCAAATCAACGCAAAATCAAGGGTTTATAAAAACTAGCGAAAATTCGCTTGTTTGATAAAATTCGCTGATGTATGTTTGATGCATCCTCCCGAGGCAGTTCCTTTTCGGTCACTTTCACCTTCTCAGTTCTATGTCGCCTTTTACTGATACCCAGCCGGCCGTGGCCGCACCCCAGTTTCTGACGCCGGAGCGCGTGAAAATCACGGGTAAGTATTCGCCGGAGTTTGCTGAAATCCTGACGCCATCGGCGCTGGCTTTCGTGGCCGAGCTGCACCGCCGCTTCGACCATACGCGCCGGGCGTTGCTGCAGCGCCGCGAGGAACGGCAGCGGGAATTCGAGGCCGGAAAGCTGCCCGACTTTCTGCCCGAAACCCGCCTGATCCGGGAAAAGCCCTGGACAGTAGCACCTATTCCGGCAGATCTGCAGGACCGCCGCGTGGAAATTACGGGACCCGTAGAGCGCAAAATGATTATCAACGCGCTGAACTCCGGGGCCAAAGTATTTATGGCCGACCTGGAAGATTCTAACTCGCCGACTTGGGCCAACGTGGTAGAAGGCCAGCGCAACCTGCGCGACGCCGTGCGCCGCACCATTTCACTGAGCACGCCGGCCAAAGAGTATAAGCTGAACGAGCAGACGGCCGTGCTGATGGTGCGTCCCCGTGGCTGGCACCTGCTGGAAAAGCACATGCTGGTAGATGGGGAGCCGGTTAGTGCCTCGCTGTTCGATTTCGGGTTGTATTACTTCCACAACGCCCACGAGCTGTGCGCCCGCGGCACCGCACCCTACTTCTATCTGCCCAAAATTGAGAGCCATCTGGAGGCGCGCCTCTGGAACGACGTGTTTGGCTTTGCGCAATGGTCGTTGAAGATGCAGAAGTGCACCATCAAGGCCACGGTGCTGATTGAGACGCTGCCGGCCGCTTTCGAGCTGAACGAAATCCTGTATGAGCTGCGCGAGCATAGCGCCGGCCTCAACTGTGGCCGCTGGGACTATATTTTCAGCTACATCAAGCGGCTGGGCCTCAAGCCCGAGTTCCGGCTGCCCAACCGCGCTGAGGTGACGATGGCCGTGCCGTTTATGGCCGCCTACTCGCAGCTCGTTATCCAGACCTGCCACCGCCGCGGCGTACACGCCATTGGCGGCATGGCCGCCCAGATTCCCATCAAAAACGACCCTGAGGCAAATGAAGCCGCGCTGGAAAAGGTGCGGCTGGATAAAGTGCGGGAGGCCAAAAACGGCCACGACGGTACCTGGGTAGCCCATCCGGGCCTGGTGCCGGTGGCGTTGGCCGTGTTCGATGAGCTGATGCCCGAACCCAACCAGATAGCCAACAAGCGCGAAGACCTGACTGTGACGGCCGAAGACCTAGTGCGTGCGCCCAAGGGCCACATCACCGAAGAAGGCCTGAAGCTGAACATCGACGTGGCCGTGCAGTACCTAGAATCGTGGCTGGGTGGCAACGGCTGCGTGCCGATCTATAACCTGATGGAAGACGCCGCTACTGCCGAAATCAGCCGGGCGCAGGTGTGGCAGTGGCTGCACACGCCCGGCACCACCCTCGATGATGGCCGCCCCGTGACCGTGGAGCTGTATCGTAGCCTGGTGCCCGGGCAACTAGAGAAAATTAAGGCGTTGGTAGGGGAGGAGCGCTACGCCGCCGGCCGCTACCTCGAAGCCACCCGCCTCTTCGACCAGCTCGTGACCAGCCCCACGTTCATCGAGTTTCTGACCGTGCCGGCCTACGAGCAGCTGGCGTAAGGACCTGCGCCTGGAAGTGGTGCTCCTGGCCCTGCGCTACGGCATCCGGAACCGTGCCGTGGGGGCCCGCCGGAAGGTCTGCTACTGCTAGCGGGCAGGAGCGCCACTTCAACGCACCTTTTCTTTCCTTCTTCCCGATTTCAAAACTGGCTTCGGGCCGGCTGGGCAGCGCCTTGCCTTTAGCGCCGGCTATCCTATTCCCTTCTTTTTTTTCTCCAACCAGCGGCCTGTTTCAGGTCTGCACAATCTTCTATTGCCATGAACAAGCAGGAACGCATTGCCGCCATTAAGCAGGAATGGGCCACGAACCCACGCTGGAAAGGAATTAAGCGGCCTTATTCGGCCGAGGATGTAGTGAAGCTGCAGGGGTCGGTGCAGATTGAGTATTCGCTGGCCCGGCAGGGAGCCGAGCGGCTGTGGCACCTGCTGCACACCGAGGAGTACGTGGCCGGCCTCGGGGCTCTCACCGGCAACCAGGCCGTGCAGGAAGTGCAGGCGGGCCTGAATGCTATTTACCTGAGCGGCTGGCAGGTGGCGGCCGACGCCAACGGTGCCGGCCAGATGTATCCCGACCAGAGCCTGTACCCCGTCGACAGCGTACCGGCCGTGGTGAAGCGCATCAACAACGCCTTGCTGCGCGCCGACCAGATTCAGAGCGTATCGGGCGAGGGCAACGTGCACTGGCTAGTGCCGATTGTGGCCGATGCCGAGGCCGGTTTCGGGGGCAACCTGAATGCGTTTGAGCTGATGAAGATGATGATTGAGGCCGGCGCGGCGGGCGTGCATTTCGAGGACCAGCTGTCGTCGGCGAAGAAGTGCGGGCACTTGGGCGGCAAGGTACTGGTGCCCACGCAGGAGGCCATCAATAAGCTGGTAGCGGCCCGCCTGGCCGCCGATGTGCAGAGCGTGCCCACGCTGGTAGTGGCCCGCACCGACGCCGATGCCGCCGACCTGCTCACGGCCGATGTGGACCCGCGCGACCAGCCCTTCATTCTGCAGGAAGCGGAGCGGACGTCGGAAGGGTTTTTCCGGGTGCGCTGTGGCGTGGAGGCCGGTATTGCCCGCGGCCTGGCTTATGCGCCCTACGCCGACCTCATCTGGATGGAAACCTCGCACCCCGACCTGGAGCAGGCCCGCCAGTTCGCCGATGCCATTCACGCGAAATTCCCGGGTAAGCTGCTGGCATATAACTGTTCCCCTTCCTTCAACTGGGCCGCCAAACTGAGCGTGGAGCAGATGGAAACCTACCGCGAGGAGCTGGCCGCTATGGGTTACAAGTTTCAGTTTATTACGCTGGCTGGCTTCCATGCGCTCAACACCAGCATGTTTGAGCTGGCGCTGGCATACCGCGACCGGGGCATGGCTGGCTACTCGGAGCTACAGGAGCGCGAGTTTGCGCTGCAGAAGCACGGATTCAAGGCCGTAAAGCACCAGAGCTTTGTGGGCACCGGCTACTTCGATGCCGTGCAGAACGTGGTAACCAGCAACCTTACCAGCACTGCAGCCCTTGTCGGCAGCACGGAGGAAGCACAGTTTTAGAACGCTGATTCTGACGACAGAAAAAGAGGCTTGCCAAACGACAAGCCTCTTTTTCTGTCGTCAACTCGTCAACTAACCGGTAGACAAATAGTCGCCGAAATTCGACTAGTCCGCAAAAATCACCAGTTAGAAAGGAGTAGCTATCTGCTGATAATCTAGGCCGTGGCGCTCAGTGGCTTCCTGCAATATGGTTTTCTGCCAGGGACGCAGCACCTGTTCAGTTCCCAGCTCGATGATATCGGCTACGAGGCGGTTAGACAACACCAGGTTGGCGACGTAGCCGTTGATGTCGTCGGTGATATGGGTTTTGAGTTGTAGCAGGAGTTGCTCACGAGCATCGGCACGGGCAGCTTTGTCGCCACTGAGGCGCCGTCGGAACGGGAAGCGGCGCTGCTCACCGGCTTGGGCTGGTTCGGGCACCGCCACAAAGTTCTCAGGCGAAAGGGCCGAGAGTTGCTCCAGATACGGTGGGCGCTTTAGCTCCGGATGCAGGCCGCGGGCGGCCTTCCAGTCGTTGAGGTTGCGGGGCGTGTCGCGTACCAGCTCCGAAAGCCGGTCGTTGGCAAATACCATGTAAGGCGGCCGGTCGAGCTGGCGGGCTACTTGGTCACGCAGTAGATACAAGTCGCGGAAGAGCGGCAATTCCTGCGGCATGATGCGGTATTTGCCCGCAATGCGCAGGTAAGGCCGTTCGTCGCGGCTGTAGCGCACTTCTTCCAGAGCAGCGTTTTCTTCATCGGCCCAATGCTGGCGCCCCAATGCTACCAGCTTGTCGCGTAGCCGGTCCGTCAGCTCAAACAGGTACAGCACATCGTTAGCGGCGTAAAGCTTTTGTGCTTCTGTGAGCGGACGTTTCAGCCAGTTAGACTTCTGCTCGCCCTTATCTACCTCCAGCCCCAACTCGGCCTGAATAAGGCGTCCCAGGGAAATGTTGTTGTCCGATTCGCCGAGCAGCGTGTATTGTACGCTGGTATCAACGATGTTGCGCACATGCACGCCGTACACTTCATCCAGCAGCAAAATATCCGACTTGCAGCTGTGAAAGACCTTGGCTACCGCCGGCTCGCGCAGAATAACCCAAAGCGGCTCCAAGTCGTGGGCCGGATTGGTGAGCGGCAGCGGGTCGATGAGGTACACTGTTTGCCCATCAAACACCTGAATCAGAGCCAGATTACGGCCGTAGCGGTGCCGCATGTCATCAAACTCCAGGTCGATAGCAATACGTGGGGCAGCGGCGAGTGTGTGCGCAGCTTGCTGCACTTCGGCAGCCGTAGTTAAGTAGTGAATGGTAGACATTCGGGGGCGGAAAAGGGGCGGCTGGTACTGGATGACGCCTAGATAGGAATAAAGCCAACCAGAGTAAAGGTAAGTAGACCGGGCGGGCAAACCCAATGATGGCCATACCAAAACAGTAGGCGTGCCGAACACTCGGCCGGCCAATATAGCCAGTAGGGCGGAAGCCAGCCTGAAAACCGGATTCAGAAGCTAGTCTTCGTCTTCCTCGTCGTCGCGGGTGAAGTCCAGCTCGAGGGCCAACTGCAGAGCCTCCTGAATTGTGCTGTCCATAAGCGGTTGCGAGTCAGCATCGAGGGTGCGTTCGAAGAGGTTGAGCAGCAGTTCGCCTTCTTCGTTCACGTAAAGATTCGTGTAAAGCCGTTCGAATGCTTTAGCCTCTTTGTGCATCACGGCATCTATTTCACTGATGGAACGAGCCAGAAGGGCACGGTGTAGGGCTTCCACTACTTTGCGGCTGTCGTCATGGTCGCCAAGGTCGGCCAGCAGCTGCAGAATGCTCATGGCTGTGCCCAGGCGCACTCGCTCAAACCGGAACGATAGGTCGTTGGCGGAGGCGCGCTGGAAATCGGAGTAGGCAACCAGTGTGGAAGGCGTCAGGAAGCGGGCAGGGTCAGCTACCCGGCTAAAGGCTTCACGTAGTAGTTCTTCGTAGGCAGACATAACAGCAGAAAAGGCGGCGAACAGGCGGCTTTGTGAAAGCCAGCGGCTGATAGTGAGAGGAAATCCGACGGGAAGCAGTAATTTTCTGAAACCCTAGAAGGCAAAGGTACGATTGGAACGTACGCTCTCTAGTGCGACTCAGCCTGAGTTTCCCGTTTGCCCTACCTGTTCACTCTGCTCTCAAATTCCTCCTTGCCATGACGCATAAGAAAAAGTGGTTGCTATTCGCCCCGGCCGGGCTGGTGGTTGTTGGTTTCGGTACTTGCCTTGTGCAATGGGCTGCCAGCAAAAAGGAACGCGGCGCACCAACCGGCGAATGGGTAGCGGCCGGCACCCTAGCCTTGGGTGTGTTCAATACCGGGCTGAGCCTATTGGGCCGGGGTATCGTAGAAAATGTGCTGTACGAAGTGCGGGAGAAGGAAACGGAGAGTCAGGATTTCGACTACAGCAACGTAGCGCGGTTTTAGCCTATCACAAAATACAAAAGGCCTGTCAGATGCTTCTGATGGGCCTTTTGTATTCGTGGCTGCTGTGGTCCAATTTGGCGGTTGCTGTTCGGGCCACAGCTAAGAAGTAGATACGGTGGCGTCTGGGCAAACGGCAGCCGCCTGCTTACCTTTCGTCTTCGATCTACTGCCTGTCTGATGAGAAACAAATACTACTGTAGGCCCTGGCGGGCATATCTGGGGATGGTGGCGCTACTCTGGCTGCTGCGAAGTGCGGCGCCAGTACAAGCGCAAACCACTGCTACTGAAACCGGACCGCTGCTGACACCCACTCAATTTTTGGGCTATGAGCTAGGAAGCCGCTTCACACCGCATGCCACGCTTCTACGCTATGTAGAGCATGTAGCGGCTCATGCCGCAGGCCGGATGCGGGTGCAGCCCTACGGCAGCACCTACGAAAACCGGCCGTTGGAGGTAGTGCAGATTGGTACCCCCGAAAATCTGGCCCGTCTTGACGATATCCGACAGAACAACCTGCGCCTCGCAGGTTTGGCCAGCGGGACTGCCCGCACCGATGCTCCCGCCATAGTCTGGCTCAGCTACAACATTCATGGCAATGAGGCCGTGTCGTCGGAAGCCGTGATGCAGGTGCTATACGATCTGGCCAATCCGGAGAACCAGGAAACCCGGCAGTTTCTGCAGCACACCGTGCTACTCGTGGACCCCTGCGTGAACCCCGACGGGCATGAGCGGTACGTGCAATGGTACAACCGCGTGCGGGCCCAGGTGCCCAATGCCTCGCCCTACGCCTGGGAGCACCGGGAGCCTTGGCCCGGCGGCCGCTTCAACCATTACTATTTCGACCTGAACCGTGACTGGGCCTGGCAGACGCAGCAGGAAAGCCGCCAACGGCTGGCACTCTATAACCAGTGGCTGCCGCAGGTGCACGCCGATTTTCACGAAATGGGCCCGGAAGACCCGTACTACTTTTCGCCGGCGGCCAAGCCTTTCCACGAGGACATTACCAACTTCCAGCGCAAGTTTCAGGGCATTATCGGGGATTATAACCGCGCCGTGTTTGATAAAAACAACTGGCTCTATTTCACCCGCGAAACCTACGACCTGTTTTACCCCAGCTACGGCGACACGTACCCATCCTTCAATGGCGCCATTGGCATGACCTACGAGCAGGGTGGCTCCGGCCGGGCTGGTGTGCGCTATGCCAAGTCCGACGGTGACACCCTGACGCTGGCCCAACGCATCAGCCATCACCACGCAGCTAGTCTGGCTACCATTCGGGCCGCTTCGGAGCGGCAAACGGAGTTGGTTAAGGAGTTCAAGAAATACTTTGATGAAGCCCGCACGGCTCCGCGTGGCGCTTATAAGTCGTACGTGGTGGCTGGTTCCGGCGACCCTGGCCAGTTGCGCGCTTTCACGGAGTATCTGCAGCGCCAGCAGATTCAGTTTGGCTATGCGCCGCGCCGCCAGCGCCTGCGGGGCTTCAACTACTTTGCGGGCCGCGAAGAAACGGTACAGGTAGAAGCGCAGGATGTGGTCATCAGTATGTATCAGCCCAAATCAACACTGGTGAAGGTGCTATTTGAGCCACGACCCGCACTGGAAGATTCGCTTACCTACGACATCACCGCGTGGGCGCTTCCCTATTCATTCGGGCTGAAAGCCTACGCCCTGAAAGACCGGATAGCGGCCAACGGCCAGGCCGCCAATACGCCTACTGTTGTCGCCGCCTCATCGGCCGCACTGAGCCAGCCATACGCGTATGTGGCCCGGTGGAATAATCTGCAGGATGTGCGTTTCCTGAGCCGGCTACTGCAGCAGAAAGTGAAGGTGCGCGTTGCAGGCCGGGCTTTCGAGTCGGAAGGGCAGAAATACCTGCCGGGCACGCTCGTCATCACGCGCAACGGCAACGAAGCGTTGGGACCAAAATTCGACCAGTTAATCCGGAGCCAGGCCGATTCGGCTGGCGTGATGGTACGGGCCGTGCAGTCGGGCTTCTCTACCTCCGGCGCCGACCTCGGCTCGGGCTATGTGCGCAACGTGGCGCGGCCCAACATTGCGGTGGTGGCTGGCAATGGTGTCTCGCCAACTGCTTTTGGTGAGGTCTGGCACTTTTTCGAGCAGCAGATTGGCTATCCGGTGACTGTACTGGGTACTGACTATTTGCCTTCGGTGCCGCTGGCTAAGTTCGATGTACTGATTCTGCCTGATGGCGACTATTCGGAGGTGTACAGCGAGCGGCAGCTGGAAGCCCTCAAAACCTGGGTGCGCGGCGGTGGCCGCCTGATTGCAATGGAAGGCGCGGCGGCTTTCCTGTCGGGCAAGAAAGATTTTCTGCTGAAAGGAAAGCCCGCCGACAGCACCGCTGCCCGCAAAGCCGACCCTTACCGCCTGCTCAAGCCCTATGCCAATGCCGAGCGGGAACAGATTGGGGAGCGGGTGCAGGGTAGCGTCTACCGCGTACTACTCGACAATACCCACCCGTTGGCCTTTGGCTATGGCAGCACTTACTTTGCCCTCATTCGTGATACGCTCAACTACCGCTTCTTAGGCGAAGGAGGCTGGAACGTAGGCGTGCTCAAGCGCGACAACTATGCCGCCGGGTTTGCCGGCCGCAATGCCCGCCGAAAGCTCAACGATACTTTTGTGCTGGGTGCGCAGGATATGGGCCGGGGCCAGGTCATTTACCTTGCCGATAACCCCTTGTTCCGGGGCTTCTGGCAGGGAGGGAAGTTGTTATTCGGAAACGCACTGTTCTTTGTGGGCCAATAGCCTAAGGTTTCGGAAGATCACACTTCCATAAAAAAGGCCCCGCTGACAATTCAGCGGGGCCTTTTTTATGGAAGTGTGATAGACTAGTCTACTACATCTTCAGCTTTGTTCTTCACGGCTTTGGCGCCTTTTTTCACGGCGCTGCCGGTTTTCTTCGCTCCTTTTTCAACGACGCGGCCCGTTTTCTTGCCGGCGTATTTCACGTCTTCTTTCGTGTTGTAGGCTTTTTGTCCGGCTTCGGTGCGGCCGGTGCGGGTTTCGGTTTTCACCGTGCCATTGTCACGTACGGAGGTTTCGGTTTTAGCGCCAGTAGTTTCATCACGGACAACTACTTTATCACCCTGGGCGAAGGCTGCGGTAGAGAAGGCTGCGGCAGCAAGCAGCATGAGCATCTTTTTCATGAGTTCAGATATCAAGAGAGGTTATAAAACAACCTGAGCCTTATACGGCGCTGATAAATTTGGTTGCCAAACCGGCTTGTGCAGCACTATGGCAGCAGCAACGAACTGTCGCCGTAACTCAAAAAACGGTACCCATTAGCCAGAGCATGTTCGTACACCTGTCGCCATCCGGGGCCTACCAATGCGGCCACTAATAGCAGCAGCGTGCTTTCTGGCTGATGAAAATTGGTAATCAGCCCTTGGATAACCCTGAACCGGTAGCCCGGCGCAATGAGCAGCTGTGTGGTGGCATGCAATGTGTCAAGCTGCTGCTCAAGCATGAAGTCCAGCAATGCCTGCAATGAAGCTGCGGTGGCTAATTTGGAACCGGGCTCGTAGGGCTGCCACTGGCCTACGTGCGGCACTATATCACCAGTAAGCTGCCCCTGCGCCGCCTGCACTCCCAGCCAATATAGGCTTTCCAGACTGCGTAGGCTGGTGGTGCCCACTGCCACAATAGGTCGTGGCGCATGAGCCAGCAGCTGCCGCAGTACTGCCGCCGATATGCTAATAGGCTCTCCATGCATAGCATGGCCATCCATCCGGTCGGCCTTCACGGGCTGGAAAGTGCCGGCTCCTACATGCAGCGTCACGCGAACCGACTGAATGCCTCGTTGCGCGAGGTCAGCCAAGACTTGGTTGGAGAAGTGGAGGCCGGCTGTGGGGGCGGCCACGGCCCCTTCCTGCGCCGCATACACTGTTTGGTAGCGTATAGCGTCTACGTCAGTGTCTTCGCGGTTGAGGTAGGGGGGGAGCGGAAGGTGGCCGGCCCCGCGCAATACTTCTGCAAACGGCAGTGCCGCCGGCTCCCACCGGAAGCGAATCAGGGAATAGCCATCGGCCGTTTCCTGCCGCTCAGCCGTGAGTGTGGCGGCATGGCCCTGTGCCGTAAACTCCAGCGTCACAGGTCCGCTTTTCCAGCGTTTGCCGTTGCCTACCAGGCATTTCCAGACACACTCGCCAGTTTGCTGCATAGCAGGCTCTATAGCGCGGTGCGGTGCTACGGGCTCGAGGCAAAACAACTCAATCAGGCCACCTGTGGGCTTGTGGCAGAAAAGCCGTGCCCGCACCACTTTGGTATCGTTGAAGACCAGCAGCGCATCAGTGGGCAACTCTGCCGGCAGACCCTGAAATGTCTGGTCCTGGATGACGCCCTGGCGGTACACGAGCAGGCGCGACTGGTCACGCTGGGGTAGAGGCTCCGGGGCAATGCGCTCCGGCGGCAGTTGGTAGGTGTAGTCGTGGATAGAAAGCTGGCGTGGGTCAGCGGGCAATGAGGTCGGCATGGGTGCAAAGGTAGAAGGTGCCTTCCATTGCATAGCGGCCAACTCCAGAAAAGCTGGATGCTGCACCAACGCAAACCCCCGGTACAAGGATGTATCGGGGGCTATTAATAAGGGCGGTACAGTCACAGACTATTTTGCGCGCTGGAAAATCAGGAGGTGTTGCTGCGGAAGTGTCTGGCGGTTTTCCACGAACTCCAACCCCACAGCCTGCACTTCTTTGCGAGCTTGTTCTTCGCTCATCTTATGAATGCGCTTGATGGGCACATTCACGTCTTCGGCCCGATATTCTACCAGCGCCAACCGACCACCAGGGCGCAGAGCCGCTTTGATGGCCCGCATCATCTCACGCGGATGGTCAAACTCATGATACGCGTCAACAATAAGCACCAGATCTACTCCGCCCGCCGGCAGATTCGGGTTCTGCACAGTGCCCAGCACAGGTTCCACGTTAGGCGCTTTATTCTGCTCCTTGTTGTCGCGCAAATACTTTATCATCTCCGGCTGGATATCGACAGCCAGCACCTTGCCTTTGGGCACCAGCGGGCTGATGCGGAAAGAGAAATAGCCGGTGCCGGCGCCTATATCGGCTACCACATCCGTAGGCTTCAGTTGTAGCTCGCGCAGCAGGATGTCGGTGCCTTCCTCTTCCTGCCGGTCGTTGCGCTCCAGCCAGTCGGCGCCCTCGTGGCCCATTACGTGCGCAATCTGGCGCCCCTGGTAGTACTTGCCGATACCATTGGGGTCTTGGGGAGCCGCCAGTCGGTAGCCACTGGTGTCAGGAGCCACAGACTGGTCGGACAGATGTCGGTCGGCACCAAGTGCCGCCGAGCTTTCCATAGGCGTTTGGGTGCAAGCCGTGGGCAAAAGCAACACCAGCATCACCGACGCCTGGAGAAAGGAAGAAGATATCATACGCACAGATGCAAATAAACCGTGTTTCGACAACATCTTAGCCAACATAAGGGTTCGGACCGGCTATACGAGAGCAGCCAGAATTCATTTTGCCAAGCTTAAAAAAGCAACAAACAGCGCTGGTTTTTCCGCCTTGTTCTAATTTGGCGCGTACAAAGCTCGTTTGAACAGTTTTCACCAACCTTTTCTTCTTCTATGAAGCACCTCTTCCACCACCTGCCCAAGCTGGCTGCCATTGCTGCCATTGCCCTGAGTGCCAGCAGCTGCAACCGCGCCGAGTATGCCATGTTGCCCAAAACTTCGCCGTACCATGCCACCTATCATGGCACGGCTAAGCCCGCACCAGCTCCGGTTGCACAGCAAGAAGAAATTGCCACTGCAGAAGTAATAACGGCTCCTGTAGAAGAAAAAAATATTGTTGCTGAAACCCCCGCCGCTGTGCCGGCTGTTACACCAGCCGCAACTCCCGCTGCTAAAAGCGCGGCAGTAGCTTCTGCCAAAGCAACTAAGCCTGCAGCTACTAGTGCTGCTCCTCGCAAGCTGAATCTGGTAGAGCGTGCTGCATTTAGCAAAGTGACCAAAAAGCTCGACAAACTAGCCAGCAAAGCACAGCTCAAGCAGCGCTACGAAACTGCCGAAACCAGCAAAATTGGTGGCTACCTGCGCACAGGTATCATCCTGATTCTGGTAGGTCTGCTGATATCCCTGTTGAGCGGTATCAGCGGTATTTTCGGCCTGATTGGTGGTATCATCTCCATTATCGGCCTGATCTTCATCATCCTTTGGCTCCTCGACGAAGTCTAGCCTTAGGCTGACTGCCACGATAGAAACCCCGGCCGATATGGTCGGGGTTTTTTGTTTCCTACTAGTCTTTTCGTAACGGAGCAGGTAGCAAGATGCTACTCTGGTTGAATTAGCGTTTCTTGCCGCAACTCATTGCTGCTATCTATGAATCTCTATTCTGGGTTGAGTGGCTACTTCTTGGCCGTTCTGCTGCTTGCCGGTTGCCAGAGTGCCCGCCCTGTATTTCTCTTGCCCTCTACAGCCAGCTATGTATCGGCTCCGGATAGTCCACAGCACACTGCTGCCACAGTAGCACCAATTCGTAACGTGCCAGCGGCTTATTCTGTGCCGCCGGAATTAAGTGCTTCGCTGCCAACCCCCGACGCGGATACTGAAATTGTGTCTATTAGCCACCAACGTCCTGCTCTACCCGTACCCATGCCGGTCTTTCTGTCCAGGCCTGATACCAGCCTAGTTCGGCAACGAGCAACTGGCCCAACGGCCGAGCAAATCAAGGCAGCTGACACCCGGACCAGTACCGCCAATATTTTTGGTGTGATCCTGCTCCTGTTGGGTACCGGTATGTTGATTGCAGGCATTAGCATAGGTGGCTGGGGCGGGCTGGCCCTATTTGCTTACGGTTTGGTTCCTATGATTCTCAGTGTCCCACTTATCATATTCAAGAGCAAAAACAGCACGCGTCGCCTTGCGAAAGAAAAGCTGCGAGCTGAGCGAAAAGCGGCCCAGGCCAAGTAAAACTGCTGGCCCAAGTCGCCTTACATGGGGTCGACATCGGTTACGAAGCGCGCCTGTTTGTAGTCCTTCTGGTCGCGGATGTTGTTGATGGCATCCAGAATATCGGCTTTGGCGGCTTTGAGTACTGTATGCTCCCGGCTAAGCTTGATGGTAATTTCCTGCAGGTAAAAATTGCGAATCCGGAAGATATAAGGCGCTTCGGGCCCTAGCACCGCCTCGCGGCCCAGCCGGGCCACAAGTTCGCCGGTAAGCAGAATAGCTGCCCGCTCGGCCAGTACTTGGTCCATGTGCTTCACCGTGAGCCGGATGATACGCATAAACGGCGGGTAGCCATGCTCGCGCCGCTGCGTAATCTCATACTCGTAGAATTCCAAGTAGTCGTTGCGCATCACCTTGTCGAAGATGACCTGCTGTGGGTCGGCAGTCTGGATGATGACCTTGCCTTTCTTGCCCTTGCGCCCGGCCCGCCCGCTCACCTGCACAAACATCTGGAAAGCCCGCTCGTGCGCCCGGAAATCGGGATAATGAATGATTGAGTCGGCGTTGATAATACCCACCAAACTTACGTTGGCGAAATCCAGGCCCTTTGTCACCATCTGGGTGCCCACCAGCACGTTGGTAGTCTGCTGCTCGAAGTCGGAAATAATCTGTTGATAGGCGTTTTTGGCGCGCGTCGTGTCGAGGTCCATGCGCTGCACGTTGGCCTGGGGCAGCATCACCTTCAGGTCGTCCTCAATCTTCTCGGTGCCAAACCCCACGGTTTTGACGTTACGCGAGCCGCAGGCTGGGCACTGCACCGGCATCCGGTCGTGGTGGCCGCAATAGTGGCAGCGCAACTCGTGGGCCTGCTTGTGGTAGCTCAGGCTCACAGCGCAGTTCGTGCACTTTGGAATCCAGCCGCAGTCAAGGCAGTTGATGAAAGGGGCATAGCCACGACGGTTCTGGAATAGAATTACCTGCTCCTTCTGGGCCAGCTTGCTTTCCATTTCGGCCATCAGCTCCGGCGTGAAATGGTTGAGCAGCGTTTTGCTTTCGCGGGCTTTGCGGGTGTCCACCAGCTCAATTTCCGGCAAACCGGCCTCGCCATAGCGCTTAGTGAGCGTCACGAGGCCATAGCGGCCGGCGCGGGTCTGGTAATAGGTTTCCACAGCTGGTGTGGCCGAGCCCAGCAGCGTTTTCGAGCCCTGGAAGTTGGCCATCATCAGGGCCACCTCGCGGGCATTGTAGCGCGGTGCCGGGTCGTACTGCTTGTAGCTCGACTCGTGCTCCTCATCCACAATGGTCAGGGCCAGATTATCAAAGGGCAGGAACACAGAGGACCGCACGCCCACTACCACTTGGAAGCGGCCCGAAAGCACGCCATTCCATACTTCCACCCGTTCGTTGTCGGAGAATTTGGAGTGGTACACGCCCAGCCG
Organism: Hymenobacter sediminicola; assembly: GCF_014250515.1. Taxonomy (NCBI): domain Bacteria; kingdom Pseudomonadati; phylum Bacteroidota; class Cytophagia; order Cytophagales; family Hymenobacteraceae; genus Hymenobacter; species Hymenobacter sediminicola. Next base: position 1,279,054 of record NZ_CP060202.1, read on the forward strand.
CGAGCCGAATACGCGCATCAGGCGGGTTACAATCTGGGCGGTGAGGGCAATTTCGGGCAGCAGATACAGCACCTGCCCGCCGCCGTCCAGCGCCTGCCTAATCAGCTCGATGTAGATTTCCGTTTTGCCCGCGCCCGTCACGCCGTGCAGCAGCACAATGTCCTTGGTCTGAAACTGGTCCAGAATGTCGTCATGAGCCGTCTGCTGCGCTTCGCTGAGCTTGAAGTGCATGTTAGCTTCCGTGGCATCGTCCAGCGGAAAGCGCGACACAATCTGGTCGAACTGTTCCAGTACGCCGTTTTTAATGAGCGTATTGACAGCAGAAGGGGAGAGGTGCGGCGCCGACGTGAGGTAGGCTTTTTCGATACCTGCGTGGTTGGCGTGCTCGTTCTGGTACACGGGCACTTTCTGCAGGTAGCGCATCAGCACATCCAGCTGCTTGGCCTTGCTGGCCAGTTGCGCAAATAGGCCTTCCAGTGCTGCCTCTGCCACAAAATGGTGGGCCAGCCGCACTTTCTTCACCACTTTCGGCGAGTATTTATCGGCCAGATGCTCAAACAAGAAGATGACATCCTTGTGCATCAGGCTCTTGATGACCTTGTGAAAGGAGGCAATGCCGAGCACGTCGCCTACTTCCGTGAACGTCATAGACTTGCCTTCTTCACCATCGAGCAACGTAGTTACTACTTTCTGCTCCTGCTCACTCAGTGGGTACCGGTCTGCTTCGTCGGTGTTCATCCACACGGGGTGCAGCTGGATGCGGCTTTCGGAATTAAGCTTGAGAGCGGCAGGCAGCGCGGCGTTTATAACCTCGCCCAGTGTGCATAGGTAATAGTCGGCCATCCAGCGGAAAAGCTTGAGCTGCGGCTGCGTTACTACCGGCGAGTCATCAATGAACTCCAGAATGTACTTGGCCTGGTAGTCTTTTGGCGGCGTTTCGTGCACAGCAGCCACAATGCAACTCAGAGTCCGTTTGGCCCCAAACTGCACAATCACGCGCCCGCCAATCACGACCTGGTCGTTCAGCTCGAAGGGCACGCGGTAGGTATACAGCTTGGGCAGTGGCAGCGGCAGAATCACGTCGGCGAAGAGCGTGACACGGTCGGCGGCCGGCTCAGGCTGCGGTTGAACAAAGTCGAACGTAAGGCTCAAAAGGAAATCGGACTGGAAGCGAAAAGTAAAGATAGCACAGCGCGGCACTGGCTCCGCAGCCTCAGCGCAAGCAATGTGTGAAGGCTATATTAGGCCGTAAGCTTTGAAAACGTCCTGACGCGCTGTTGGACTGCACAAACGAAGTAAAACTCGCTGGCACAACAGTGAGTTGCAGGAACAAGCGCTGAGGTGGCAACTGAATCTGACTTGAAAAACAAAACCCGGCCGATTAGGGCCGGGTTTTGAAAAATTATTTACGCGTTTTCCGCAGGTGGGTCCGACGCTGCTGATTTCCGGCGTGGCGGCCGTTGCCGCTTGGGTGCTACAGGCTTTTCCACAGCGGGTTCTGCTGTAGTGGAGGTAGTAGCAGCTGACTTACGTGGCTTTTTCGCTGGTGCAGCCGCCACAACGGGTGTTTGCGCGCCCGGAACATCGGCTTTAGGCTTCGCTCGGGACTTGCGAGCTGGCGGTATTGGCGCTGCCAGAGGTGGGGTGGCTTCTGCAAGAGCAGGAACTGCCGCTGCCAATGGAGCTGCTTTGGATGTAGCCGCCGCCCGCCGCGGTTTGTTTGCTGGCTTCGCTGGCGTTACAGCCACTGGTTCCGATGCTGCTTCAACGGAAACTACGTCCGTTGTAGCTGCAGGTGTAGCAGGCTTGGTCTGCGAGCGGGCAGGCCGGTCAGCACGAGTTGCTTTGCCAGTAGCGCTCAACTGCCCGGATGCTCCTGTGCCTTTCGTGTCTGGTATGGATGAAGTGCCTGAAGCCGCAGAAGCTGCTGACGATACTGCGGGTGCTACTGCTTCCGCTACGGGTGGAGTAGGTAAAGCCGACGTATCAGCCTGCTCAGGAGTGGACGCGTCGCTATTGTATAAAGGTTTTGTGCGCGAAGAAGCACGGTGCGGCTTGCGTAAAGCAGCAGCACGTTTCTCGCTAGCAGAGCGGCCTGTGCGCTCCGGCCGTCGGTTGTGGCCGGCTTCGGGGCTGAGACTGTCATCAGTCATTCCACCTGCCGAAGGCACTGCTGGATAAGAATCAGCAGATGCCGGCTGTGGTTCCGAAGGTGTGGCTTGCTGAAAATCAGTTGCCTCTGGCTCCGGATGTGTCGATTCCGGTTCGGCCAGAACGTTCTGTTCTCCCGATGGTATGTCGGCTGAACGCCGGCCCCGGCCACCTCGACGGGAATTGCGCTTGCGCCGTTCCATAGCCGTTTGCAGCGGCAGATCTGAGTTGGCTGAAATAACAACGGCTGGCGCTTCCGGTAGCACCACAGGAGTTTCTGGTCCAATTGTGTCAGTTGCAGGCACTGATAAGGAAACTGCGTCCTCAGCCTCTAATGCAGCAGTTTCGGCGGCTAGGCGGGCAGCGTGCTTCTTCTTGTTACGCTTGGCGCCTCCGCGGCTACGACGCTTTTTCTTCGCTGGTGCAACCTCATCAAGGAGCTCTGCGGTTTCAGCCTCAGCAGACGCGTACACATCCTCAGATTCAGCTTCTGCTGGTTCAGAAATCGACTCAAACTCTTCGTATTCCTCGATTTCCTCAGCTACTTCTTCTGGTTTCTGCACTACTGTAGCGCGGCGAGGAGCAGGCATATAGACTTCAGCGTCTTCACCTATATCTATCCGTTCCTCATTGTCCTCCACTTCAGGTTCTGCCTGCTTGGGTTCCGGCAAGCTCTCAATCTGGCGGCGTACGTCCAGAATCTCCATACGCACATCGGCTTGAGCCGAAAGGCGCTCCAGTTTTTCCAGTGTATTCTCCAGAAACTGCCGATGCTCCGGAGATGCTAAGTGTAGGGGCCGGTGTTGTAAGGCCAAACGTATAGTCTCCCACTCTTTGCGGAAGCGGCCAAAACCTGCATCGAAGTAGGTGCGCGCAAACCGTTCCCAGATGTAGTCTTCCGCTACTTTCGAAGGATGCAGCATGTCCTCGGCGTAGAAGCGGTAATCCCGCAAATCGTCAAGTAGCAGTTCATAGGCCGGAAAATATGACACATCTGGCAGCAGCTCGCTGAGGTAGTGGCAGGCCACACGCAGCACCGATTTGCTTACGGCATTCAGTGGCAGCGTATCCTTTACGTGCCGCACCGGACTAACAGTAAGCACAAAGCGCAGCTTAGGATTGCGCAACCGCAGGTAGGCATGGGTTTCTGCTACCGCATTGATAATCTCATCCGGAGTGAGCAGTTCTTTGTCGAACTTCTCAGCCGGTACTTTGTGGCAATTGCTGACCAACTCCCCGGTTTCTTTGAGACGGTGCACCCAAGCGGTGCCCAGCGTGAGTACCACTACATCAGCAGTGGCCAGAAAAACGCCTGTGTCACGAATAAGCTGCTGTACCTGCTGTAGCAGGTCTACCGGCGAGTCAGCACCTACAGTAGCGTGCAAATCATAGCTCTGCCAGCGGCCCCGGGCCTCCACTAGGTGCTGTTGCCAATCCATGTCTTCGCCGGCCGCGGCCCGCAACAAGCGGCAAGCCAGCACCGGGTTGAAGACCGTACCAAAAGGATTAACCAGTGTATGAACCTTATCAGAAGCTAAGCGGCTACCAATACTGTCCGAAAAGCAAGAGCCTATCGTCAGTACTCGCGCCGAAAGCGGTAACTGTTGCGGATGCGGGACAAGCGGTAATTCAGTACGAAACATTACTAGAAGATAGGGCCGAAACTGGGCCAACGGACAGGCAACCTACTCAACATCGTTGGTTCAACCAAACGTACGCGAAATAGCACCTCATTCCGGAGATACGAGTAAATGACTGCCACAGGATTAAAAAAAAGGCCCGGCTGCGCAAACAGCCGGGCCTTTCCAGAAGCGTAGTTGCTTATTCAGCTACTACGTTGAAACGCACTTTGTGCTTCACCTCACGGTGCAGGTCCACAGTAGCGGTGTATTCACCAGCCGAACTGGGATCCTGGTCGAACGACAGGCGCTTGCGCTCCACGTCAATACCTTTTGCTTTCAGAGCATCAGCCAGCTGCAGCGTGGTTACGCGGCCGAAAATTTTGCCGCTCTCACCTACTTTAGCTGGGATATCCAGTACTACATCACCGATTTTGTCAGCTACTGCCTGCGCATCAGCTTTCACTTTGTCGGCTTTGTGCGCAGCCTGACGAATGTTCTCGGCTACAATTTTCTTGTTCGATTTGTCGGCTAGTACAGCCAGACCCTGCGGGAGCAGGTAGTTGCGACCGAAGCCGGGCTTCACCGTTACGGTGTCGTTCTTGTAGCCCAGGCCCTTTACGTCGTCTTTCAGAATTACTTCCATATCAGTACTACGGTTGGGGGGTTACTTCAGCGAGTCGGTTACATAAGGCATCAGCGCCAGGTGGCGGGCTTTGGCCACGGCCTGTGCCACTTTGCGCTGGAACTTGAGGCTGGTACCCGTGATACGGCGGGGCAAAATGCGGCCCTGCTCGTTCACGAACTTCAGCAGGAAGTTCGGATCCTTGTAATCAACGTACTTAATGCCGTTTTTCTTGAAGCGGCAATACTTTTTGCGGGTATCCTGTTTGTGGATACGTTCGTTGGCGAGACTCATCTTCTTAGGCTTACTAGGCAACGGCTTCCGATTGTTTAGCTTTCTGCTGGTTCATTTCGCCTTTACGGCGACGCTCACCGTAGGCTACGGCGTGCTTGTCCAGAACGGTGGTCAGGAAGCGGATGATACGTTCGTCACGACGGAACGCAAGCTCCAGCGTGTCTACAATGTTGCCCGTGCCAGTGAACTCCACAAGGAAGTAATAGCCGGTGTTTTTCTTCTGAATCGGGTACGCCAATTTCTTGAGGCCCCAAGCTTCAGTGTTGATGATGTCGGCGCTATTTTCCTTAAGCACCTGCGAGAACTTCTCGACCGTCTCTTGCACTTGGCTCTCGTTCAGAACGGGAGTCAAAATGAAGACCGTCTCGTAATTTCTGACTTCCATTACGACGGGGTGAAAATTATTGTGTGAAAAAACTCAATGAGCCGGCAAAGATACGATTTTTCTCCTGTGCACCACACGGCCTAGCTATAAATAGATAGAATATAGTAGCAGGTAAGAACTTGGCTCTCAATCAGCAAAACCTAGTACTATTAGGAGTGGTTGCTTTATAAAGCAATAAAATCAGTAGTTGATGGAAGCAGCAAATGGGTATCGTTGCAGGACAGCACTATGCTGAGCAGCAGTCGTCGCTTGATTTTAGAATGTTTCTAAGCAAGGCCAAATGGGCGAAAATTAGCCCAAGCGGGTTTGTTCTCTGGGTTTCCCAACCTACATTTGTGGCCTTGAAGCACCCCCCGCGTTTCTTTTTTTCAGTCAACCTGTGCTATGAATAGCATCCGACTTCGTCCCCTTTCCCGCCTCTTTCTTGCTCTCTTCCTGACGTTTGCTGCCGTTGGCAACACTTCGGCTCAGGACGTGGGAGCGGCTCCTGCTGTGAGCAAAGAAGGTGTGGTACCCGGCGCTACGGCTGCCGCCACTCCCGCCACGGCGGCCGCTCCTGCCGCTGGCGGTGGCGACGCCGCTGCCATTGCCGCTGGTGATGCCTTATTTAAAGGCAACTGCGCCCAGTGCCATGCCATCAATGATGTGGTGGTAGGCCCGGCACTGGCTGGCATCACTAAGCGCCGCCCGGTTTCTTGGCTGATTCCGTGGATCAAGAACTCCAGCAAAGTAGTAGCCAGCGGCGACGAGTACGCCGTGAAAATCTACAACCAGTACCAAAAGCAGCAGATGCCCAGCTTCCAGCTGAGCGACACGGAGATTAACTCCATTCTGGCGTATGTAACGGCTGAAGAAGGCAAGATTGTAGGCCCTCCTGGTGCTGATACTGGCATTAAGCCTGCTGATGGCGCAAACGCTGCCGTAGATGGTACTGCCGGTGGTGATGCCAAGTACATGGACATCCTGCTCATCGTGCTGGTTGTGGTGCTGATTGTGCTGGTGGTGACGCTGGTTATCATTGCCAACATCATGAAGGACGTGCTGCGTGGCCGCAAGGACCTCGACGGCCGTGATATAGAAGTGCTGGAAACCCGTACCGACTGGACCCGTCTGTATAAGTCGCCGGTTCTGCGCGGTATTGCTGGCGTGGTGTTCGTGCTGGCGGTGCTCTATACCTCGGTGCAGGGCGCTATGGGCGTGGGCCTGCAGCAGGGTTACCAGCCTACCCAGCCGATTGCCTTCTCGCACAAACTGCACGCTGGCGAAAACCAGATCAACTGCGCCTACTGCCATACCTCGGTATACAAGAGCAAGTCGGCTAACATCCCTTCGGCCAACATCTGTATGAACTGCCACTCGCAGATCAAGACAGAGTCGCCGGAAATCAAGAAAATCTACCGTGCAATTGAGCGTAAGCAGCCCATTCAGTGGGTGCGCGTGCACAATCTGCCCGACTTGGCGTATTTCAACCACTCGCAGCATACCCAAGTAGGTGGCATCGAGTGCCAGACTTGCCACGGCCCTATCCAGAACATGGAAGTGGTGTACCAGTATTCGCCGCTCACGATGGGCTGGTGCATCAACTGCCACCGCGAAACGCCGCTCAACACGAAAGGAAACGGCTACTACAATAACCTCGTGAAGCTGCACGACAGCGCCAACGGTGCTGCACCGTTTACGGTATCGTCGAACGGCGGCACGGAGTGCTCGAAGTGCCACTACTAACCATATAGGGTCTTGAAAGGCCGGCACTCAGACCACTTGCTGACGCCGGCCTCTCAAGACCCCAACCCTTTAAAAGCATACTTAGAGACTAGTTGGAATATCAGAATCCGACGTCCCTAAGTCTCTGAGACCCTAAGTTCCAAAAACACGATGCAAGAGTCGCCTAAGTACTGGAAGGGAATTGAGGAACTGGAGAACTCGCCGGAGTTCGTGAAGAATGCATTCACAGAGTTTGCAGACTTCTTGCCGGTGAAGGAAACCTATGGCTCTTCCGACGCTACGGTAGCGCCGCGCCGCGACTTCCTCAAGCTGATGGGCTTCGGCATTGCCGCTGCCACCCTCGCCAGCTGCGAAACCCCAATCAAGAAGGCTATTCCGTACCTGAATAAGCCAGAAGAAGTAGACCCAGGTATTGCCAACTTCTACGCTTCGACCTACTTCAACGGTCAGGATTACAACAGTGTGCTGGTAAAGACCCGCGAGGGTCGTCCGATTAAGCTGGAAGGCAATCCGGAGTCACCCATTACGCGTGGTGGTCTGTCGGCTCGTGCGCAAGCTTCGGTACTGAGCCTGTACGATGGTGCTCGTCTGCAGCATTTCGCTATCAAAGGCAAGAAAGCAGAGAAAGACCGTGTCGATCAGGAAATTCGCACGGCGCTGGCTGGCGCTGGCCGCACAGTTATCGTGTCGCCGACTATCATCAGCCCCAGCACTAAGAAAGTAATTGCGGAGTTTGCTTCGCGTTACCCCGGCACCGAGCATGTCATGTACGACGTGAATTCGGCATCGGGCCTGCTGCGTGCCAATGGTGGAGTACTCCCAAGCTACGACTTCAGCAAGGCTGATGTGATTGTGAGCTTGGGTGCTGACTTCCTTGGTACTTGGATTTCGCCGGTTGAGTTTGCTCGTCAGTATGTTGCTAACCGCAAGGTGAGCAGCGACAAGCGTACTATGTCGCGCCACTTCCAATTCGAAAGCGCCCTCACGCTGACCGGCTCCAATGCCGATGTGCGCGTGCCAGTGAAGCCTTCGGAAATGGGTGCTACGGCTGTAGCCTTGTACAATGGAGTAGTGGGAGGTGGTGCTGCTGGCAGTGCCCAACTGAAGAAAGCTGCCGCTGAACTGAAAGCAGCTGGTAGCCGTGGTCTGGTAGTATCGGGCTCTAACGACCCAGCTGTTCAGGCTCTCGTCACAGCCATCAACCAGTCACTTGGTAGTGCTGCAGTAGATGTAGCAGCTCCATCTATGGTGCGCCAAGGCGACGACGCTCGTATGGAGCGCGCTGTAAAGGATATCATCGGTGGCCAAGTTGGTGCCGTGATTTTCTACAACGCCAATCCGGTGTTCGACCACCCAATGGGTGCGCAACTGGGCGAGGCGCTGAAAGGCGGCAAGGTGAAAACCACCATTTCGCTCAATGACCGCCTAGACGAAACCGGCTCGCTCTGTACTTACGCCGCTCCTGACCATCATTGGTTGGAATCGTGGAATGACTACGAGCCGAAGCGTGGCTTCCTGAGCCTTGCGCAGCCTGCTATTTCGCCGCTGTTTGCTACTCGCCAAGCACAAGACTCGCTGCTGACTTGGGCAGGCAGTCCAACTAGTTACTACAACTACCTGCGCGCGCAGTGGAAAGCCGTAACCGGCTCTGATGCAAAAGCATGGGACAAAGCAGTACACGATGGGGTTGCTGCAGGCTCAGCTTTGGCAGCTCCGGCTGCCCAGGTAGGTGCTGCAATGGGTGCTGCTGAAGCAATTAGCGCCATCAATTCAGCTCCTAAGTTCACAGGAGTTGAGCTCTGCATCTATGAGAAAGTGGGTGTCGGTAACGGCACTGAAGCCAATAACCCTTGGCTACAGGAACTGCCCGACCCAGTATCGAAAGCTACTTGGGGCAACTATGTGGCTGTGCCGCGCAAAATGGCCGAAGAAAAAGGCTGGGCGCAGGGCGACGTGCTGAAGGTTACGGCCAACGGTAAATCCATCGAACTACCTGTGCTGATTCAGCCGGGTCAGGCTGCAGGTTCCATAGCTATTGCGTTGGGCTACGGTCGCACGCAAGCTGGCAAAGTTGCAGACAAAGTAGGAGAGAACGTGCTGCCCTTCGCTGTGCTGCGCAACGGCGCTATCATGTACGCCAACTCCGTAACGCTGGAAAAAACCGGTGCTACCTCGCCCATCGCCCAGACTCAGACCCACCACACCATCATGGACCGCAAGCCGGTGGTGCAGGAGTCGACGCTGAAGCAGTACCGCGAAAACCCGAAGGAAGTAACCGAGTACGAAACTATTTCGACCCCCGACGGCCCACAAAAGCCGAACAAGGTGTCCTTGTGGCAGGACTACGAGTACAAGAATCACCATTGGGGTATGGCCATCGACCTCAACTCCTGCATCGGCTGCGGCTCGTGCGTGGTAGGGTGTCAGGCGGAGAACAACGTGGCCGTAGTAGGCAAGCAGGAGGTCATCAACCGCCGCGAGATGCACTGGATGCGCATCGACCGTTACTACAGCTCGGATGCCAGCAAAGCCGACTTCGAAACGAAAGGCAAGCTGGATACTTACGCGGCTATGGAAGACCCTTCCGAGAACCCCTCGGTCATCTTCCAGCCGATGATGTGTCAGCACTGCAACCACGCTCCCTGCGAAACGGTATGCCCAGTACTCGCTACTACGCACAGCTCGGAAGGTCTCAACCAGATGACCTACAACCGTTGCGTTGGTACCCGCTACTGCGCTAACAACTGCCCGTACAAAGTGCGTCGCTTCAACTGGTTCTCATACTACTCTAATGAGAAGTTCGAAGCTGTAAACGGCCACATGTTCACCGACCTCGGCCGTATGGTTCTGAACCCAGATGTAACGGTTCGTGCCCGTGGTGTAATGGAGAAATGCTCGCTCTGCGTGCAGCGTATCCAACTTGGCAAGCTGGAAGCTAAGAAGCAAAAGCGTCGTCCGAAGGATGGCGAGATTGTTTCGGCTTGCGCCCAGTCGTGCCCTACACAGGCCATCGTGTTCGGTGATATGCGTGACCCAGAGTCGCGCCTGTCGAAACTGTTGCGCCGTGAAGACGGAGAGCGTGCCTTCCACGTACTCGACGCCATCAACGTGCAGCCGAACATGACCTACCTAACCAAAATCCGTAACACGGAAGAAGTTCGCAACGCCTAGAAACTGAGCCATAGGGGAGGGCTACTTAGTCCACCATCTGGTAGCCCTCCCCATCTACTCCATTAAGTCCAAACACTATGCAGCACGTATCGCCTGTACGGGAGCCGCTCGTAACCGGGGGGAAAACGTACCACGACGTCACCCAAGACGTGTGCCGCCAGGTTGAGGCCGCTCCCAACATCCGTTGGATGGCCGCTCTGGCCGTGGCCCTCTTTTTCCTTGGCGTCTTCTTCTACTCCGTTTATCGCACCCTCTGGTACGGTATCGGTGAATGGGGATTGAACAAAACCGTAGGCTGGGCCTGGGACATCACCAACTTCGTATGGTGGGTGGGTATTGGCCACGCCGGCACCCTGATTTCGGCAGTTCTGCTGCTGTTCCGTCAGAAGTGGCGGACCTCTATTAACCGTGCAGCCGAGGCAATGACCATCTTTGCCGTAATCTGCGCCGCTATGTTCCCGGTACTGCACATGGGCCGTCCGTGGCTGGCTTACTGGGTGTTCCCACTGCAGAATACCTTTGGCTCGCTGTGGGTAAACTTCAACTCGCCGCTGCTCTGGGACGTTTTCGCCATCTCGACCTACTTCACCGTGTCGCTGGTGTTCTGGTACACAGGTCTGGTTCCTGACTTCGCTACCATCCGTGACCGGGCTAAGGGTCCGATTGCCAAAGTAGCTTACTCGCTGCTAAGCATGGGCTGGAAAGGCTCGGCTAAACACTGGAGCCGCTACGAAACGGTGTCGTTGATTCTGGCTGGTGTTTCTACGCCACTGGTACTCTCGGTACACACGATTGTATCGATGGACTTTGCAACCTCGGTTGTTCCCGGCTGGCACACTACTATCTTCCCTCCCTACTTCGTAGCGGGCGCTATCTTCTCCGGTTTCGCCATGGTACTCACGCTGATGCTTATCACGCGGGTAGTATTCAAGCTGGAAGATTACATCACGCTGGAACACATTGCCCTCATGAACAAAATCATGATGGTAACTGGCTCCATTGTGGGGGTGGCTTATATCACGGAGTTCTTTATTGCGTGGTACTCAGGAGTAGAGTTTGAGCAGTACGCCTTCATCAACCGTGCTACTGGTCCTTACTGGTGGGCTTATTGGTCGATGATGACCTGCAACGTTATTTCCCCTCAGCTGGTGTGGTTCCGTCGCATTCGCTACAGCATCCCGGCTACCTTCGTGCTGTCCATCATCGTGAACATCGGTATGTGGTTCGAGCGTTTCGTAATTATCGTCACCTCGCTGCACCGCGACTACCTGCCATCGAGCTGGGCTATGTTCTCGCCTTCTATCATCGACATCGGCATTTATGTTGGTACGCTGGGTCTGTTCTTCACTTTGTTCCTGCTCTTCGCTAAGTTCTTCCCTGTTATCAACATGGCGGAAGTGAAATCGGTGCTGAAATACACCGTGGACAACGGCCCGACCTACACCGGCCACGACCCAAACCACGCTACTCCTCAAACTGCCACCCATGGTGTGCCGGCTTCGGCTCCCGTAAACTACGATAAGCATGACTAAGCGCTTCGCCCTCGGCATCTTCGAAGACGAAGACGTGCTGCTGCACGCCGTTGAAAACGTCCGCGAAGCGGGCGTGAAAATCTACGAGGTCTTCACACCATTCCCGATTCACGGCATGGACGATGCACTCGGCATCGAACGGTCTCGTTTGCCTATCGCAGCCTTCTTTTATGGGGTCATTGGTCTGAGCTTCGCTTTGTGGCTGCAGATTTATACTCTCGGTTTCGACTGGCCTATGATTATCGGTGGTAAGCCGCACATTGCGCTGCCTGCCTTCATTCCAGTTTCCTTCGAGTTGACGGTATTCTTCTGCTGCCATGGCATGGTGATTACCTTCTATACCATCAGCAAGCTATATCCGCGTTGGAAAACGCCAGTTCTGGATGTGCGCTCTACAGATGACAAGTTTGTAGTGGCTATTGAGCTGAACGACAAGACCGACTTGAACCATCTGACGCAGCTGCTGCGCGCCAATGGCGCCTCGGAGGTGAACGAAAAAGAAATGACCAAATTCTAATGACGCATTCGCTGAAACTAGGTCTGCAAGCGTCGGCAATCCTGTTTGCCTCGGTGCTGACCACCGGCTGCAACCGCGCCGATGATCCTGGCATTGAGTACGCGCCGGAGATGTACGAGTCTATCCCGTACGATCCGCTTCGGCAAGTGAATGCCAATACGGTCAATCCGATGGGTATCAATGAGCGCACTCCAGTAGTGGGTACCGTTGCCCGTGGAAAAGCCAACTATTATTCGCACATCGCCAAAGAGGATTTAGCAACTGCTGAAACCACATTGCGCAATCCGTATTCCTACTCAAAAGAGAGTTTGGAGGAGGGCAAAGCATTGTACCTGCGTAATTGCCAGCATTGCCATGGCGAGCAAGGCGACGGCCAAGGGCCGGTAGGCATCAAGTTCAAGGGTGTGCCGAATTACTCGGCAGGCGCTTACAAAACCATGAACGAGGGCCACGTCTACCATGTCATTCAGTGGGGCAAAGGCCGCATGATGCCACATGGTTCGCAGGTGAACCCCGAGGAGCGTTGGAAGATTGCCATGTACGTGCGTGTACTTCAAGAAGGCAAAGGCCCCGACGGTGCTGCTGACTTGTTGAAAGCAAAAGGCGCTTCGAGTGCTGGTGTAACTGCAGCTGACTCTACGCAAACTACTGATACGCAAACGCAGGCGCCTGTTCAAGAGGCGCAAGCAGATAAGGCTTCGGAAACTCCGGGCCAAGGAGACCAGGCACGTAACGGAACCGCTAACTAATCCACTATGGCAACTCTGACGCAACATGAAGGCGTTACGGCGGAATACCTGGAGGTTTCAGCCGGTACTCGTAAAAAATTCATGATAATTATCCTGGCTGGCGTATTACTGCTGGTCGTTGGATTAATCGTCGCTTACCTCAACATCGGGGGGGAGCATCATGAAGGTGCAGCTGCTGCTCATGGCGCGGCTGGTGCCGGTCATGAAGGCACTGGTCATCATGGCAGCCCGCTTTGGCTCAAGCGCCTTATCGTAAGCCTGTGGCACAACAACGTGTTCTTCACGGGTGTCTCAACCATCGGGACGGTGTTCATGGCTATTCAGTACGTTGCCTATGCAGGCTGGTCAGTACTGATTAAGCGTGTAAACGAAGCACTGAGTGCTTGGGTAGTGCCCGGTGGCATTCTGATGGTAGTTATCTTCTGCATTGGCCTCATCAACCACGACATTTTCCACTGGACAATGCCGGGTATCATGGAAAAGGGCAATGCAAACTACGACGCTCTCATTGCTGGCAAATCAGGTTTCCTGAATCTGGGATTCTATCTGGGCCGCATGATTGTCTTTATTGGCATATGGGCGTATTTCACCAAGAGACTTCGCGACCTGTCGTTGGCTGAGGATCTGAATGGCGGTACTGAATACTTCCACAAGTGCATCAATGTATCGGCCTTGTTCCTTGTTCTGTACGCGGTATCCTCGTCTATTTCGGCCTGGGACTGGGTTATGTCAATCGACACGCACTGGTTCTCGACGATGTTCGGCTGGTATGTATTCGCTTCCTGGTGGGTTTCGGGCATTGCGGCCACTACGCTATGCACCATCCTGCTGAAGCAAGCTGGCTATCTGCGTTGGGTACAGGCCGGACACCTGCATGATCTGGGTAAGTTCATGTTTGGCTTCAGCATCTTCTGGACCTATGTATGGTTCTCGCAGTTCATGCTAATCTGGTATGCCAACTTGCCGGAAGAAGCCGTGTACTTCAACCAGCGTCTCGGTGGATTCAATGGTCAGTATACTTGGCTGTTCTTCTTCAATCTGCTCATCAACTTCGTCTTCCCATTCTTGCTGCTGATGACGCGTGATGCAAAGCGTCAGATGATCATGCTCAAGATTGTAACTATTGCCATTCTCATTGGCCATTGGTTCGACTTTTATTTGATGATCATGCCTGCAACTATGCAGGAGAATAATGGGTTCATCATTGAGTTCGGTGTTGCACTGGTGTTTTTGGGAAGCTTCTTGCTCCTGATGACCAAACGCCTCGCGCAAGCTTCGCTGGTGCCGCTGCATCATCCGTTCCTCGACGAGAGCGTACATCATACCACCTAATTTTAGACATGAGTATTGAGGAGTGAGAAGTTAGACTGAACGGTATAACAACATCTCACTTCTGACCTCTCAAATCTCACCTCTTCCTTTACCTAATGACTGCTCTTGGTATTCTGCTGGTGTTGGTGTTGCTGCTCGTCGTTTTCGGCTTGCTGTTCCGCCTCCAGATCCTGACCTCGATTTTCTCGGGCAGCTCCGCCCGAGACTTCGGGATGAGCAACCGCGTCAATGCGGTGCTGATGATCCTGTTTATGATCATCGGTGGTGCGGCCTTCGCTTGGTCGTTCGGCGACAACTTCAACAAAATGAATCCTCCTATTGCGTCGGTCCACGGCCACGCAACGGAGCGGATGTTCTGGACTACGATGATTATCATCGGCATCGTGTTTGTCCTGACTCAGGTTGCTTTGTTTGTATACTCCTACAAATACCAGCATAAGGAAGGTCGTCGTGCCTATTTCTTTCCGCACAACAACAAAATCGAAATCATCTGGACGGTGATACCCGCCATCGTAATGGCAGGTCTGGTGTTTGCTGGCTGGAAAGAGTGGACGCGCATCACTGGTCCCGCTCCTAAGGACTCCGTTGTATTGGAAGTAATGGGCAAGCAGTTCAACTGGCTTGTGCGCTACCCCGGTACCGACCAGAAGCTGGGTGTTGTGAACTACCGCTTAATTGATGCTACCAACGAATTTGGCTTTGATTTGACGGATAAAAGCGGTTTGGATGACTTTGTTGCTGGTGAAATCCATGTACCCAAGGGTCATCCAGTGTTGCTGAAGATCCGCTCGCGCGACGTGTTGCACGCTGTTTATATGCCACATTTCCGTGTACAGATGTATGCTGTGCCAGGTATGCCTACCAAGTTTTGGTTCACGCCTACCAAGACTACCGACGAGATGCGTGCACAACTCGGCAACCCGAAGTTCAACTACGAGCTAGCCTGCAACCAGATTTGCGGCCGTGGCCACTTTGCCATGAAACTGAACATTGTGGTAGATGAGCCGGACGATTACGTGGCTTGGTATGCTCAGCAGAAGTCGTTCTCGGAGCAGAATCCAGATGTATTGGCTTCCTTCAAACAGAAAGAGGAAAAGTTGGTTGTGAAAGAGGCTGCCGCTGCCGTCGCTACGCCCGCTACCAAAGCTTCGCTCTAATTCAACGCAGTTAATCAACGCTTTTTATGGCTGCTAATCTTTCCACTCAAGTGCAAGGCGGTGTCGGGGTAACCGAGCCGGGCATCTCGCACGAAGAGCACTTGCACCACGACGACCATCACCACGACCAGCATTGGCTGTTCAAGTACGTGTTCAGCACGGACCATAAGGTGATTGCCAAACAGTTCCTGATAACGGGTATTTTCTGGGCTATTCTCGGCGGCACACTTTCCAGCTTATTCCGTCTGCAACTGGGCTGGCCGGAAGCTACTATGGAGTGGCTGACGCCGGTATTTGGCAAATGGATTGAAGCTGGCAAGCTGAGCCCGGACTTTTATCTGGCTCTGGTGACTATGCATGGTACCATCATGGTATTCTTTGTGCTCACCGCGGGGCTTTCAGGTACGTTCTCGAATTTCCTGATTCCATTGCAAGTAGGAGCTCGTGACATGGCTTCGGGCTTCATGAACATGCTGTCTTACTGGTTCTTCTTTGTGTCGGGCATCATCATGTTCAGCTCGATGTTCATTGAAACTGGTCCTGCTTCGGCTGGCTGGACAATCTATCCGCCGCTGAGCGCCTTGCCGCAGGCTATTCCTGGTTCGGGAATGGGTATGACAATGTGGCTCGTGTCCATGGCTTTGTTCATTGTGTCGCAGTTGCTGGGTGGTGTTAACTACATCACAACCGTAATCAACTTGCGTACTCGTGGCATGAGCATGAGCAAGCTGCCGCTCACCATCTGGTCTTTCTTCCTGACGGCTGTTTTGGGTTTGCTTTCGTTCCCGGTGCTTTTCTCGGCTGCTTTGCTGCTGATTTTTGACCGTTCGTTTGGCACTTCGTTCTTCCTTTCGGATATCTACATCGCCGGACAGGCTTTGAACCACACGGGTGGTTCGCCAGTGCTCTTCCAGCATTTGTTCTGGTTCCTCGGTCACCCAGAAGTATACATCGTTATTATGCCTGCTATGGGTATGGTATCGGAGATTCTGGCTACTAATGCACGTAAGCCAATTTTTGGCTACCGTGCTATGATTGGCTCACTGCTGGGCATTTCCTTGCTGTCATTCGTTGTATGGGCTCACCATATGTTCGTGACCGGCATGAATCCTTTCCTGGGTTCGGTGTTCATGTTCCTGACGCTGATTATTGCGGTGCCTTCCGCTGTAAAGACGTTCAACTGGCTGGCTACTTTGTGGCGGGGTAATATCCGGTTCACTACCGCTATGTTGTTCTCAATTGGCTTTGTGTCGCTGTTCATTTCGGGTGGTCTGACGGGTATTATCCTCGGCAACGCGGCCCTCGATATCCAAATGCACAACACGTACTTTGTGGTAGCTCACTTCCACTTGGTAATGGGTAGCTCGGCCTTCTTCGGTCTGTTTGCTGGTGTGTATCACTGGTTCCCGAAAATGTTCGGTCGTATGATGGACGAGAAGCTCGGTTACATCCACTTCTGGTTGACGTTCATTGGGGTGTACTTGGTGTTTATGCCAATGCACTACGTAGGTATTGCCGGTTTCCCCCGTCGTTACTACGCTTGGACTGGTTTTGATTCCTTCAGCCAGTTTGCTGACTTGAACAAGTTCATCTCTATTGCTGCAATCTTGGCGTTCTTCGCTCAGTTTGTATTCATCTTCAACTTCTTCTACAGCATCTTCCGCGGCCGTCGTGCTACCGAGAATCCTTGGCGCTCGACGACTCTGGAATGGACTACGCCGCTACACCCTGGCCACGGCAACTGGCCCGGCGAAATTCCAGCTGTGTACCGTTGGCCATACGACTACAGCAAGCCTGGTGCTGAAGAGGACTTCATTCCTCAGAACGTGCCTTTCTCGAAAACGCAGTCCTCGAATCTGCCTTACGAGAGCGAAATGGAGTAACCGCCATCTGGCAACAACCCTGAAACGGGCCGCTGTACATACGGCGGCCCGTTTTCATTGTGCACCCACAGAAACTCCCGGGAAGAGTATTACTATGCCCTTAAAAGTCCTCGCTGTCATTGCTCTGCCTGACGTTCTAAAGTCAGTGCGCCAGAGAAACATGTGCAACAAGTATCTATGAGTCAACCTGCTTTTGTAAGCCGTTTCCGGTTTTTTGGTATCCTGACCGTTGTGGCAGTATATCTGCTGATTCTGGTAGGAGGTATTGTGCGGAGTACAGGCTCCGGAATGGGTTGCCCGGACTGGCCGAAGTGCTTCGGAACCTGGGTGCCGCCTACGGATGTGAGCCAACTCCCGGCCAACTACAAGGAAATCTATACCGAGCAGCGAGTTGCGAAGAACCAGCGCATTGCTAAAACTCTGAGTGGCCTTGGATTCGAAGAGGTAGCCGCTCAGATTTTTGCGCACCCTACGCAGTTCATAGAAACTGATTTTAACGTTACTAAAACCTGGATTGAATATGTCAACCGGCTGCTTGGGGCACTAATTGGCGTGTTCATCTTTCTGGCGGTGGTGCTGGCCTTGCCTTACTGGCGTCGCGACCCGGTAGTGTTCTGGCTCACGTTTGCATCCTTTCTGCTAACCGGATTTCAGGGCTGGCTGGGGTCCTTGGTAGTCTCCACCAACCTGCTTCCAGAAATGGTGACGGTGCATATGGCGTTAGCGCTGCTTATTGTGGCACTGCTTATCTATGCCGTAGACCGTTCGCAACTAGCCAGTGAACAGCCAAGTGGAACCATTGAGGTTACACCTCAAGTCCGTCTAACGTTCTGGCTATGGGTTGCCCTTTTATTAACGTTTGGGCAGATTATGCTGGGCACCCAGGTGCGGGAGCAGGTTGATGTAGTGGCATCAGCTGCCAGCTACGCAAACCGTGCGGGGTGGGTAGAGCAACTAGGTAGCACGTTCTACTTCCACCGGTCATTCTCCATCGTGCTGCTGTTATCGAACCTCTACGTTGCTTCCCAGTTGTATTCGACGCGTAACATCAAGCTGCAGCGGCTAGCCGCTGCTGTGCTAGTGCTGCTAGGCATCGAAATAGTAGCGGGAATGGTGCTAGCCTACTTCGCATTGCCCGCAGCCGTGCAGCCCGTGCACCTGACAGTTGCAACTGTATTGTTCGGGGTTCAGTTTCTGACCATCATTCACTACAAGCGCCAGACGAAAGCTGGGCTTCAGGCCGGTAGTACGAGCGTTGTTGCGTAACTTTGCGGCCCGGTTTGGAGTCCTTCCGCCGTCCGTGTTGTTCTATTCCTAATGACCAAAGCCAGGGCGTATTTCCAGTTAATCAAGTTTCGGCTGGCACTGACCGTAGCTTTTTCCAGCGCTATTGGTTACCTGCTGGGCGCTCAGGCTTTTGACTGGGGACGCGCATTGCTGGTAATGGTAGGTGGATTAGCGGTTACCGGTTCCGCAAACACCATCAACCAGATCTATGAGATAGATCTTGATAAACTGATGAAGCGTACGGCTAAACGGCCGCTGCCATTGGGTATTCTGAGCGTACCCGAGGCTTGGGTGTTTGCAGTCGTGCTGGGAGGGGCGGGGCTAGCCATGCTGGCTTACTGCTTCAATCCACTGGCCGCGGCACTGTCACTGATTTCGCTCATCCTGTACGGTTTCATCTATACGCCGCTCAAGCAGATTTCTCCTATCTGCGTGTTTGTGGGCGCAATTCCGGGTGGCCTGCCTCCCTTTATTGGCTGGGTGGCAGCCACCAATGCCCTTGTGGGCGCAGAAAGCGCTGGTGGCTGGATTCTATTTGGAATTCAGTTTATGTGGCAGTTTCCGCACTTCTGGGCTATTGCGTGGGTTCTGGATGATGATTACCGTGCCGCCGGATTCAAGATGCTGCCCTCACCGGGCCGCAAGGATCTGCGCACCGCTTTTCAGATCATGACTTATACACTACTCCTGATTCCGTTGAGCCTGCTACCTCTGCAGTTTGGTATGGCAGGTAAAACTTCGGCTCTGATTGCGGTAGTGTGTGGCGTCTTGTTCCTGATGCAAACCTTTTACCTGATGCGCACTTGCACTAAGAAGGCCGCCATGCGCATCATGTTTGGCTCTTTTCTGTATCTGCCCATTGTGCAGATAGCCTTGGTTCTCGATAAATTGTAACCCGGTATACCAGTACTCATTACGTAGTTGGTATCCCATTGCCTGAAACCTATGCAAAGCGTAGAAACTTTGGAAGAAAAAGAACCCGGTACCGGCCTGCATCCTATGCGGCTGCTCCTGATTCTGATGATTGTAAGCATCATTATGATGTTTGCAGCCTTTACCAGCGGCTTTATTGTGCGCCGTGAAGAAGGAAACTGGCGCGAGTTCGACCTGCCAATCAGCCTGCTGTACAACACTATCGTGATTGTGTTGAGCAGCGCGACCATGCAGTGGGCGTATGCCTCGGCTAAGCGCGACGAACTGGGCCGTGTGAAGCTGGCAATGGGCCTAACAGTTCTCCTGGGCCTCGCTTTTTTAGCAGGCCAGTGGTTTTCTTGGGGTGATTTAGTGGCTGGCCGGACATATTTTGGGGGCGTAGATGCCAACCCTTCTGGCTCATTTGTGTATGTATTGATGGGCGTGCATGGTTTTCACCTCATCACCGGGCTGATTTTTCTCGTAAAAACCTACCTGAAAACACTTCGCTATCAGGTGCATTCGCGGCAAATGATGCCTATTGCCAACTGCACCATCTACTGGCACTTCCTCGGCGCGCTTTGGTTGTACCTGTATTTGTTCCTACTTTTGAACCACTAGTTTCGTCTTACCCCGCACTTTATGTCCACCATTTCCACGACGCAGCCTCTCACCTCTGTCGATGCCGCTGACCGGCCGCGTAGCGGCAACTGGGACGGAGGCAATGAGCCCTTCAAGGCCAGCTACGGCAAGCTGATGATGTGGTTCTTCCTGTTGTCGGACGCCTTCACGTTCGCCGCCTTCCTGACCACGTACGGCCTGATCCGTCACCGTTATCCAGCTTTTGATGCTGCTGCCGGCAAAGTATTCGAGTTTTCGACGGCTTACTGGCCCGTTCCGGATAAAGTGTTTGACGGTTTCCCGGGCTTGCACGGACAGAGCGTACCGCTGGGCTTTGTGGCCTTGATGACGATGATTCTCATCTTCAGCTCCGTGACGATGGTACTGGCCGTAGAGGCTGGCCACCGCATGGACAAGAAGGATGTGCAGAAATGGCTGCTCTGGACGATTCTGTTCGGTGCTACTTTCCTTGGCTCGCAGGCTTGGGAGTGGAGCCACTTTATCCATGGTACTCAGGAAGGAACCAAGATGTTGGACGGTACTACCGTTTATGGCGCCAATTTGGCTGTCAACCAGTACGGCCCGGTTCTTTTCGCTGACCTGTTCTTCTTTATTACGGGTTTCCACGGCACACACGTATTCTCCGGCGTCTGCTTGCTGGTCTGGTCTTTCATTGCTACTACCAACGGCACGTTCGAGAAGCGCGGCCACTATGAGATGGTAGAGAAAATTGGCCTGTACTGGCACTTTGTAGACCTTGTATGGGTGTTCGTTTTCACCTTCTTCTACCTCGTATAATTCCACGGGTAGCGGACTAGGTAAGCGCGGCTGGCTAAGCCGTTGTTTTATCTCCGCTCCTCAGTTACTTCCTGCACCATGGCTAATCACGTAGGCACCGAGCATACAACACATACCGGCGAGATTCCAAAACCGAATACCGGCTGGATCTGGAAAACCTTCTTTGTTCTGGTAGGTATTACGGCCCTCGAATTTGTGTTCGTATTCCTGATGGATCCGGGCACGCTTCGTAATTCTATCTTCATTGTTCTCACGATTTTCAAAGCCTTCTTTATCGTGGCTGAATTCATGCACTTGAAGCATGAAGTGAAATCGTTGATCTGGACGATCCTCATTCCGATGGCACTGCTGGTGTGGCTGCTTATCGCCCTGATTACCGAGGGTTCTTACCAGAACTCGTTCTGGAACGTATTCAACTAACTGCATGAGGCCCAAACACGTCCTGTTGTTGGGCCTCATTCTGTTGGTCCCGGTGCTGGCTTTCGTGTTTCTGTACACTTTCGGCACCAACCGTTACGCGCTGCCCACTTTCCTGCCCGACCGTGTCGATTCGACACTGGTGGAAGGAAAGTGGCGGCGCGATACTGTTTTTCACCAGTTGGCTGATTTTCGGTTTGCTTCACAGTCGGGCCGAGAGATTACGCAGCAGGATGTGGGCGGCGGTGTGTATGTCGCAAACTTCTTCTTCGCCACCTGCCCCGGTGCCTGCCCCCGCATGAATAGCCAGATGGCCCGGGTACAGGAAAAATTCCGGCACGAGCCGCGCGTGAAACTGGTATCCTATACCGTTGATCCGGCCCACGACTCCGTAGCGGTGTTGGAACGCTATGCCGAGCAATATGGCGCAATTGCCGGCAAATGGTTCTTCCTGACCGGTGACAAAACCGCATTGTATCGGTTAGCTACGGAAGAGTTTCGACTCGATGCTCCCAGTGGGGCCGGACCAGGCATAGTGCATAGCCAGAATCTGTACCTCGTAGACCGGGAACATCGTGTGCGAGGCATCTATGACGGAATGAAACCCAAAGACGTTGAACGTCTGATGACGGAAATCAACGTGCTGTTGTACACCTATGAACACGAATAGTCCTGCCTCTATCCCTGGTAGCACCAAATACAAAGTACTGGCGGCTGTGCTGGGCGCAGTTATTCCCATTGCGGTAGCTGTTCTGTACTATTTCCCCAATGTGTTCCGGATTGAAGGAGCACAGGTGAAGGCTTTGCCGGCCGTAAATGCCGTGCTCAACTCGCTGACAGCTGTATTGCTGATGGCTGGCTACTACTTCATCCGGCGCAAAGATGTGGCCAAGCACCGCGCCATGATGGGCTCTGCTTTCCTGATGGGGTCTCTGTTTTTGGTATCCTATGTGGCCTACCACTCACAGGTTCCCAGTACGAAGTTTGGTGGCGAAGGTCTAATCAAGACGATTTACTACTTCATCCTGATTACGCACATTCTGCTGGCTGCCGTAACGGTGGCATTGGTGCTGTTTACGCTTTACTTCGCACTTACTGAGCAGTTTCAGAAGCACCGCCGTATTGCTCGCTGGACGTATCCTATCTGGCTTTACGTGTCAGTTACGGGCGTTATCGTGTATTTCATGATTTCACCCTACTACACCTAAGCAGCTAAGTGGTGCAGGAAATAGGAGCGGGGTAGGAAGCCCCCGTTTATTGAGAGAATGCGCAAACCATTCGTGTTCAAACGGAGTTGAAGAAATATGAAAAAGGTTGTGTTGACTGCGCTGTTTGCCCTTGTTCTGGGTATTCTGTTTAGCCTGTCGCCTCGCACGGCGGCGGCGCAATGCACTATGTGCAAAACCCAGGTAGAATCGGCTCGCTCAGAGAAAGATGGCTACGATTTCTCGGGCCTGAATAAAGGTATTCTGTATATGGCTGCTATTCCCTACCTGCTGGTAGGAGCGGTAGGCTACTTCTGGTACCGCAACACCAAAGCGAAGAAGCTGGCGCGCAAGTAATGGCCGCCTCCCGGTCGGTGCTGGCTATGCTGGCTCAGAAGTGTCCCCGTTGCCATCGGGGCCCGCTGTTTCGGTATTCTGCCCTGCACCTCACCAAGTTCGATGCTATGTATGAAAGCTGTCCGGTGTGCGGGCAGCATTACGAGCCGGAAGTGGGTTTCTACTGGGGCGCCATGTACATCAGCTACGGCTTTTCCACGGCTATAGTCTTCCTGACAGGAATTCTGCTGTTCTACTTGGCCCACGATCCACCGGTCTGGGTGTATATCACGAGTGTGGCGGCTGTGGTAGTGGCTCTCACACCATTGTTATTCCGTTACGCGCGGGTTGTGATGCTGTATTTATTCGGCGGAATCACCTACGACCCGCACTTGGCCGCTACGCTTCCTCACCACAGCATAGAGAAGTTCGATAACTAGGAAATGCCGCCAATTGGCGGCATTTTTGTTGGGTACTGGTTCCTACGGGGCCGCGTGGTGTCGTTCAAATTCATTCCTGTTGAAGTTAGCCCGCTTTCTACCACCAGTATTGCTGCTGGCTGCTCTTCTATGCTTTGCGGGAGCTTACCTGAGCAACCGTTATGGTCAGACGCCCGGCCTACTGTTGCGTACCGACGCGAACCGGCTACAAAAGCTGCTAACTAATGCCGAACTGACTGCCGAGCAGGAAGCCACTGAAATAACAGCGGAGGCGCAGCGGGGTGAATTGAATTTTGGCAGACTAGTCAGCCAAACGACATATCCCTGCTTTGTATACCGCAACGGGCAGCTACTCTATTGGTCAGACCACACTACCCGTCCCGAGCCGGAACACGTTGGGCAGCCCTTCACGGAGAAGCTGGTGACCATGCAGTTTGGGCACTACATTGCTCTGCGGCATGCGGCTGGGCCTTATGTCGTGCTAACCTATGTGCCGTTGGAAAAAGGCTATGGTATCAGTAACCGTTACCTGCGCGACGGCTCAGAGAAGGCACTATTCCGGGGCCTGAATGTACGGCTGGTAACCAGCGGGCAACGTGCCGGGTTGCCTAAGCTATACTCTGACGAAGGCAATTACCTGTTTTCGCTGGAAAGCCTGCAACTCAATCCGGCTACCGGCAAGTATCTGCCAATGGCCCTGATGCTGCTTGGGTTTGGCTTTTATCTAGGGTGCTGGCTGCTCTGGGCGCGGCAATTAGCCCGAGCCAACAGGGTGCTGGCAGGCGCAGCAATACTTCTACTGCCGCTGGTGCTATTGCGGGCAGTGCTGCTGCACTTTGGCTTGCCGTTCTCTTTTATCGAATTGCCGCTTTTCGATCCGCGAGTGTATGCGGCCTCATGGCTTTCACCTTCTCTTGGTGACTTGCTCATCAACGCTCTGTTGCTGGCCGTGGGGGCCTACTACGTGCAGCGGTTGTTCCGGCGCTACAATCCTACACGATGGGTGGAGCGGCTGCAGAACTCGGGGCAGCGCACTGGGGTAGCCACGGTGGCAGGCGTGCTGTTTTTTTGGCTGCTGGAGCTACTGTTTCAGTTCTACTCCAATAGCTTCAACAACTCCCAGATCATTCTCGATATCACCCAAGATATTTCGGTATCGGGGTTTAAGCTATTGTTGTGCCTCGCTATTGTGCTGCACACGGGCTCCTACCTGGTGGGGTTTTATATGCTGGCGCAGCTGTTCAGCGCGGCGGTGCGGCCGGAAACCAAGCGGGGTAGCATCTTTGGGCTGGGCCTGAGTGCCCTGCTTTTCCTGCCGATTGGTATTGCGCTGGGCCAGGTGCATGTGCTGCTGGTGGGTATTACACTGTGGTTTCTGCTGCTGCTGCGCCTGATGGGGCTGCGGCGCGTGGCAGCAGTGGTGCCGTATCAAGTATACTTGTTCATTTTCCTGATGCTGGGTATCAGCTCGGCGGTTGGGGCGCTGGCCTTGTTCGAGCACTTCGACCGGCAGCTGGTCATCAACAAGCAGACTCTTGCCGGAAACCTGCTCGTGGACAACGACCTGCAAGGAGAATTTCTGCTGACGGAACGTACCCGTGAAATGGCGGCCGATCCGCTCATCCGGACGCTACTGGCCAGCCCGTTTGCCAGCTCGGAAGTGGTGCGCCAGAAGATAGTCAAGCACTACCTGCGCGACTATTTTGACAAGTATGAAATAACAGTTTCGCTTTTCGACCCGGCCGGTCGCCCTTTGGGCGCCGGGCTAGGGGCCGAATCGTTGTCGGAGGCGCGCAGCCGGCTGCTGAAGAATGCTACTCGCACCGATCAGCTCAACCTGTTTTTGGTGCGCGGCAGCAACTCGTTCAGCACCCGCCGCTACGTCGATTTTGTGGCCGTGCCGGCTCCAACCAATGGGTCTAGTACCGTGCTGCTGGAGCTCACACTAAAAAAGCTGACCACGTACAGCGTAGTGCCCGAGCTGCTCGTCGACCAGAAGTTCTTTCAGCCTGGCCTGGGGGCTGAGTTGAGCTATGCGGGTTTCGAAAAGGACCGGCTGGTGTACAATGAAGGAGACTTCGACTACGTGAACCGCCTGCTGCCGCACCAGTACAACGACCCGCGCCTCTACCGTACCGGGTTGGTGGCGGGCCGCTACCACCATCTGGCCGTGCGCGACGAAGCCCAGCACCGCACGGTGGTCGTGACGACGGACAACTACAGCTTCACCGATTGGTTGGCCAATTTCTCGTTCCTGTTTCTGCTGCACACGTTTTTCTGGCTGCTCAGCATTGGGCTGTACTTGCTGGTGCGCGGCGAGTATCTGGAGATATTCCGCACCAACTTCAGCACCAAAATTCAGCTCTTCCTCAACTTCGGCATTCTGGTGCCGCTGGTGATTGTGAGTATTGCGACGGCCAGCCAGGTTACGTCGTCGTACAAGCGCGACCTGCGCCGCACCTATGAGCGGCGCGGCCGGGCCGTGCAGGAAAACCTGCTGCAAAACCGCGCCCTGCTCACTGACTCCATGGGCCGCGCCGCGCTGTTCGACCTGGCCGATAACGTGTCCTCGCTCACCGAAACCGACCTCAACCTCTACGATGCCAGCGGCGAACTGCTGGTCAGCAGCCAGCCTATCATTTTCGAGTCGGGGTTGCTGGGTACCCTGATGAACCCGCAGGCTGTAGCAGCGCTGAAGGAACGCACGCAGCCGCGCGTACTGCTAACTGAGCGGGCCGGCTCGCTCTCGTTCAATGCGCTGTACCTGCCGTTGCGCGCCCCGGAGGAAGAGGCCGGACAGGCGGGCCGGGTGCTGGGGTACGTGGGTATTCCGTTCTTCGATTCAGAGAAAGAGCTGGACAACAAGCTTATCGAGTTGATTTCGACCCTGGTGAACATCTTCACGGTGATGTTCATCTTCTTCCTGATTCTCACCTTCGTGGCCTCTCGGGTGCTGACCGATCCGCTGAAGCTGCTCACCGAAAAGCTCAAGCAAACTACCCTCACGGGCCAGAATGAAATGCTCGACTATCAGTCGAATGACGAAATCGGGCTGTTGGTGCGCGAGTACAATGCCATGCTGCTGAAGCTGGAGGAGAGCAAGCAGGAGCTGGCGGCGCAGGAGAAAGAAGCCGCTTGGCGCGAAATGGCCCGGCAGGTGGCCCACGAAATCAAGAACCCGCTGACACCGATGAAGCTGAGCCTGCAGTTTCTGCAGCGCGCCATCCAGGACAACCGCCCCAACATTCAGGAGCTGATTGGCAAAGTATCGCAGACACTTATCACCCAGATTGACGTGCTGACCGACATTGCCACCTCGTTCAGCAACTTCACCAACCTGCCCGCCATGCGCCCCGAGCGGCTGAACTTGGCTTCGGTACTACGCCGCTGTGTGGAGCTGCACCAGGGCAGCCGCCAAGACGCCCGCATTCAGCTGCAGCTGCCAGCGGAAGAAACGCCCGCTACCGTCTTTGCCGACGAAAGCCTGTTGGTGCGCACCTTCAATAACCTGCTCATCAATGCGCTGCAGTCGGTGCCGGACGGCCGTGGGCCGGAGATTGAGGCGCAGCTGGAAATCCGGCCCGAAGGGCGGGTGCGTATCAGCATCCAAGACAACGGGTCCGGCATTGCCGAGGAAGTGCGGGAGAAGGTGTTTGTGCCCAACTTCACCACCAAAGCTACCGGCTCTGGTATTGGGCTGGCCGTGGCCCGGCGAGGCATCGAAAGTGCCGGCGGCAGCATTTGGTTTGAGACGCAGGAAGGCACTGGAACCACGTTCTACATCGAGTTGCCGCTGGCCGGATAAGGCGCGGGAACAAGCCGACGCAGAGCGGTACTTTTGGCGGCACGAATTGCGCCGCTTCTTACGTTGTGGAGCCGGGCAACCTTCCGGGTATAAAGACTTTCAATGATCAGCAGCTTTCCGCACCGCTTCCTGCGCTTTGGCTTGCTGCTGGTGTGTGTGCTGGCGTGGGCCGGAGCGTGGGCGCAGCAGCGTGCAGAAACCCCGCCCAACACGCGCCGCTGCGTATGGGTGCGCCTCACGCCGGGCCGCGACACCACCGATTTTGCGCTGAACGATACGCTGACCGTAGTGCCTTCCTCGGTGAGTATACAGGGCCGCGCCGTCAGCTACGACAGCCGCACCGACCGGTACCGGCTGGTGCAGCCGGGCCGCCGCCTGCCCAGCCCCGAGCCCGGCCAGCCCGACATCATAGTGCCCGGCCTCGATTCGGTGCTGGTGTGCTACCGGGTGCTGCCGCTACGGCTGGCCGCGCCGGTGTTCCGCCGCCCGCGCCGTTTGCTCGACAGCACCGATTTTCCGCAGCGCCGCTTCGGGCAGGAAGATTTTGCGGTAAAGGAGCAGATTCTGAGCACGCCGGGCATCAACAAAACCGGCAATCTGGCCCGCGGCATCAGCTTCGGCAACGCGCAGAACGTGTTTGTCAACTCCTCGCTCAACCTGCAGCTCGAAGGCCGCCTTACCGACAATATCAACCTGACGGCCGCCATCAGCGACCAAAGCGTGCCGTTCCAGCCCGAAGGCAACACCCAGCAGCTCCAGGAATTCGACCGGATTTACATCACGCTCACCAGCCCGCGCTGGAACCTGACGGCCGGCGACGTGGTGCTGCGCAACAAGCCCGACTACTTTCTGCGCTTCTACAAAAACGTGCAGGGCGCGGCCCTGGAAGTGAACCTGGGCCAGACGCCGGGCGGGCTCAGCGGTTTCACGACCCCGCAGCTCACGCCGCTGCCCAGCTACCCCGGCGTCAATCCGGGCACCTACACTACCACTACCATCACCAACGGCGGCCAGCCGCCCACGCAGTCTACCGCGCCGGGCAGCGTGTTGCCGCCCGCGGCGTCGGGCTCCCCGTTTCCGCCGGGTACCTCCGGCACTATTTCCTCGGAGGAGAAGGGGCGCTTCGGACCCATCCGCTCATCTACGACGGTGGCGGGCGGCGTGGCCAAGGGCAAGTTTGCCAGCATTGATGTGGCGCCCATTGAGAACGTGCAGGGGCCGTACCGGCTGCGCGGGCCTAACGGTGAGCAGTTTATCATCGTGCTGGCCAATTCCGAGCGGGTATATCTGGATGGGCGGCTGCTGACGCGTGGCTTCGACAACGACTACGTTATCGACTACAACCAGGCCGAGGTGACGTTTTCGCCCCAGCACCTGATTACCCGCAACTCGCGCATCAAGATTGATTTCGAGTACTCCGATTTCAACTACGCCCGCTCGCTCTACCACCTGAGCCACTACCAGCAGGTGGGCCGGCTGGCGGTGCACGGCAACTTCTACCGCGAAGCCGACAACCCCGACAACTCGCCCAACCTGCTCCTCGACAGCCTCGACCGGGTGGCCCTGCGCGACTTGCCCGGCAACGTGGCCCAGGCCGCTACGCCCGGCGGCCAGCGTGTGCAGTACACCCGCAACCAGGTGCTCTACAACCGTGAAAACCGCACCGTAAACGGCCTGCCCGTGGACGTATTCACGTATCCGCCCGACTCGACGCGGGAGGTTTTCAACGTGCGGTTTACGGACGTGGGAGCCGGCAAAGGCGACTATAACCTGAGCACGACGTACCCCAGCGCCAATGGCCGGGTGTACGAGTACATTGAGCCCCTGAACGGCGTGCAGCGGGGGCGGTACGCGCCCATCCGGCTGCTGCCCGCGCCGCTGCAGAAGCAGATTGTGTCGGCCGGGGCCAGCTTTCAGGTGGATTCTACCACGTCGGTGTTCGTGGATCTGGCCGTGTCGGACCTGGATTTGAACCGGTTTTCTCCTTCTTCCGACAAAGGCCGGGCCATGCGTGTGGGCTACGTGGTGCAGGACCGCCGCCTGCTGGGCCTGGGGTTACTGAAAGACTACCGCTTCCGCAGCGCCCTTGATTACGAGTACACCAGCCGCGCCTTCGCGCCCGTCGACCGGTTCCGGGACATCGAGTTCGACCGCAACTGGAGCACCACCAGCACCGTGCAGGGCAACGCCACCCGCCGCGAAGCCCACGCCGATAACATTCTCAACTTTGCGGTGGGCGCGGCCAAAGACGAAAACAACGCCGTAAACTACCGACTCAGCCGCCGTTTCCGGTCGGGGGAAGTGAGCGGGCTGCAGCACTGGCTGGACGCGGCCCGCCAGATTGGCGACGTGCAGCTGCGCGGCAGTTTATTTCTGCTCAACTCCAAGGCCGGCAACAAGGAATCCAGGTGGGCGAGGGGCGAGGCGGCGGCGCGCTACGTGGCCGGGTCCGTGGTGCCGGGCTACGCCTATCGCTTCGACAAAAACCGCGTGGCGCTGCCTTCCGGCGACTCCCTCACCTCGGCCAACTACTTCGACGAGCACAACGTGTTCATCCAGAGCCAGGACTCGGCCCGCACCCGTTTCCGGGCCGACTACACTTACCGCCGCGACCAGACGCCCAACCCGGAGCAGACCGAAATCCGGCAGCGCAGCACCGCCCAGACCTGGCAGGGCACGCTGACTACTCGCCTCGGCAAAAACCAGGACCTAGCCGTGCTGGCCACCTACCGCGACCTGGCCGCCCGCGACAGTGCCCGCCAGCGCACCGTGCTAACCAAGCTGGACTGGAACGCCAGCTTCCTGCAAAACCAGATTCGGTCGGAGCTGAGCTACTCCGTGGCAACGGGCCGGGAGCTGAAGCGCGACTACTCGTTTATCACGGTGGCCAACGGGCAGGGCACGCACTACTACGGCGGCGACGCTCCGCCCTTCAACGGCATTCAGGACCGGGACGAGTTTTTCGAGGCGCCCACTTCGGATGCCGTGTACCGCACTCACATCAAGGTGTATCTGCCCACCGACGACTACCTGATTGCCTACAGCAACCGGTTCAGCTACCGCCTCACTACCAACGCCCCGCGCACCTGGCGCGACGCCGGCGGCTGGCGCGCGGCGGCGGCCCGATTCTCGGCCATCAGCAGCATCACGCTCGATAGCCGCACCATCGACAACAGCCTTTCAGCCCGCCTGAACCCGTTTGCGTTCCAGACCGAAGACTCGCTGCTGCTCAGCCTCAATAAGCTGCTGCGCAATACGGTGTACTTCAACCGCTCCAACCCCATTTTCGGAGCCGAACTGACTGTGCAGCAGAGCCAGCAGAAGGTGCTGCTCACACAGGGCTCCGATATCCGCAACCTGGCGGCTCAGAGCCTGCTGCTGCGCCGCACGCTGGCCCATTCGTTTACGGGGCGCCTCACCACCTCGCGCAGCATCCGGCAGAACAACTCCGACTACCTCGCCAACCGCAACTACCGGGTGCTGGTGTATGAGGTGGCCCCCGAAATCAGCTACCAGCCCAGCGGCACGCTCCGCTTCACGGGCACCTACCTGCGCACCGACAAAAACAACGTGACGCCCATCAACGCCGAAAACGAGGCCCGCGGCATCTTCGATGAGCTGGGCATTGAAACCCGCATCAGCCAGGTCAGCAAGCGCACCATCACGGCCACCACGCGCTACGTGCGCATCGCCTTCGACGGCAACCAGGACTCGGTGGTGGGCCTGGAAATCCTGAATGCGCTGCGCCCCGGCTCCAACTTCACCTGGAACCTGAACGCCGAGCAGCGCCTCAGCAACGGCCTCAACCTCAGCCTCAGCTACGACGGCCGCAAAGCCAATGGCCTGAACGTAGTGCACACCGGCCGCATGCAGGTTTCGGTGCTGTTTTAAGCTGGCGAGGTGGTTGCTCTGGCAACTCAGGTAGCCCGGCTGCCTGTTTTGTGTACTCTGTATGCTGTAATCCAGTCAGGCTAACCAAGTAGACCCAAAATGGGAAAGCTGTGCTGTGTTGGGAAAAATTTTGGTGTAGTGTATAAACTCGTCAATTTTAGATTGCCTACCGCCTAACCGTACACACCGTGGGCTTTTAACCGCCTGACTTGCTGCTGGCCAAGCCTGCAGCTCAAAGGAGGAAAAAGGACTATTCAGCGCGCTACCACTATGGATGTTATCCTTCGTCATCATGTATCTACCTACGGTGCTGGTACACAGCCACTAGTATTCGCTCATGGTTTTGGCACCGATCAACTGGCGTGGAACTATGTGGCGCCGGCCTTCGCCGCCGACTACCGGGTGGTGCTCTTTGATCTGGTAGGAGCCGGCCGCTCCGACAAAGCCGCCTACGACTTCACGCGCTACCGCACCCTCGATGGCTACGTCACGGATCTGCTGAACCTATTGCGGGAGCTGCAACTGCCCAAAGTGGTGTATGTCGGGCACTCGGTGAGCGGCATGATTGGGGTGCTGGCCGCCATCCGGGAGCCGGAGCTGTTCGAGCGGCTGGTGTTGCTAGCTGCTTCACCGTGCTACCTCAATGACGGCGACTACATCGGCGGGTTTGAACCCGAAGATTTAGAGGAACTACTCGGCTTTCTGGACCGCGACTACCTCAACTGGACCAGCGCCATGGTGCCGTCCATCGTGGGCAGCGATATGCGTCCCGAGCTGCTTGACGAGGTGCTGGCCAGCTTCTCGCAGGTAGATCCGGCCGTGGCCCGCCAGTTTGCTCGCGCCACGTTCCTGTCTGACTACCGGGGCGAGCTGGCCAAACTGCAGGTGCCCGCCCTAGTTGTGCAGTGCGCCCACGATTCGGTGGCGCCGTCGGTGGTGGGCCACTACCTGCACGCACACCTGCCCGGCAGCACCCTCAGCATCCTCGATACCACCGGGCACTACCCTCACCTAAATGCCCCGGTAGCCACCATTGCGGCACTGGAGCGCTACCTCCAAGCCGAGCAGGTAGCTACACAATAAACAGCCCGTCAGTAATGCGTGCCGCACTTATTGTGGTACCAGAGGCAGCCTACTGCAGCAGTTTCCCGAACCCGGCTACTACGGCCAGTTCCGTCTGCCCGGCGGGTGCTTTGGCGGCTTCCAGCTGCTTTTTGGCAGCAGCCAACCATGCGGCCGAAGGAGCCGTGCCGCGCTCCAGCTGCGTGAGGCGCTCCAGGCCCAGCGTAGCCAGCAGGCGCAATTGCGTGGAAAGCGGCGCGTATTCTGTAAGTGGAGCCGAAGTGGTAAGCAGCGGCTGCAGGCGGGTGTCGTTGGTTTGCCACAGGGTGAGCTGCTCGCGCAGGTCTTTGAGGCGGGCGCGGGTGGCGGCTGTGCGGGGCAGTGCCGCCGTTTTGGTGGGACGGGCCGCCAGCAGCGAATCTACGTGCCAGCCAAACTGCCGCGCCCCATCCGATTCTGCTGGGGCCGCATCCACGAGGCGGGTGAGCGGGGTCTGGGGCGTGTAAGTGAAGCCCTGGAAGTGGCGCTTATACTCCTTAACGGGTTCCAGCACATCGGCCAGCGTGCGTAGGGGAGCTAGTGCGGCCGGGTCGGGGCCGGCCATCTGCTGGAGCAGCTTTGCCGGCGCTTTGCGGTGCTGCATACCCAGCCCTTCCAGCTGCCCAGAAACGGCGGCGAGGCGGCGGTACATATCGGGCACATCCGTAACTGTGCGCGCCGACCACAACCGCTCGGCCACGGCCGCGGCGCGGGGCCAGATGCGCGAATCTATGATGACGCTGTCGGCAAACTCGGCCCACATAGTGGCCTCGCCGCCCAGAATCAGCTTTTGCTGCTCTGGGGTGAGAGGCGCATCAGCGGGCAGCGGGTCGGTGGCGTAGCTGCTGGCGGCTGTCAGGTAGAGGTCGAGGTAGTAGCCGCTGGACAGGATAGCCGGGTTGCCGGCCTTGGCGGCATCGTAGAGGCCCTTTTTGCCGCGCCAGCTTTGAATAACGGCATTTTGCGGCAGGCCCGGCCCCAGAATTTCGTCCCAGCCTACCATCTTCTTGTTGTACTTCGTGACGATAGTGAGCACGCGGCGGTTGAAATACGTCTGTAGTGCATGCTTGTCGAGGGTTTTGCCATCGGCTTTCAGGTAGCCTTTTTCGCGGGCAAACTGCATGATGCGCGGGCTTTTGCGCCACTGCCGCCCGTCGTTCTCGTCGCCACCGATGTGGAAGTAAGGGTCGGGGAAAAGGGCCGTCATTTCCGCGAAAAGCGTGTCCAGCAATTCGTAGGTGCTTTCTTTGGTGGGGTCGATAGCCATGTTGGAGGTGCGCCAGCTCTGGTACACACCGTAGATAGAGTCATTGGAGGCCAGCTGCGGGTAGGCCGCCATCCAGGCAATAGTATGGCTGGGCACATCGAACTCAGGCAGCACCCGGATGCCGCGGGCGGCGGCGTAGCGCAGCACGTCGCGCACCTGTTGCTGCGTGTAGTGCTGGCCACTCACCTCGTGCAGGCGCGGCAGCGCCTTGCTTTCCACCCGAAAGCCCTGGTCGTCGGAGAGGTGCCAGTGAAATACGTTCAGTTTCACGGCGGCCATGGCATCCAGATTACGCTTAATCACGGATACCGGCATGAAGTGTCGGGACGCATCAATCAGCAGCCCGCGCCACGCAAACCGCGGCTGGTCCTGAATATCAACTTCGGGCAGCACCGAGTGGCGCCCCTCGGGTTGTGGCAGCTGCTCCAGCGTTGCCAGTGCCCGCAGCACGCCCAGACTGGTGGGCGCATCAATCAGCACGCCCGTAGGGGTAACCCGCAGACTATACCGCTCCTCATCGTTGTTTTCGGGCTTCCCGATGCTGCCATACCGAATCTGGAGCGGCACGGCGCCGGCTGGGGCAATACCGCTGCCCGCGTTGCGGTGCAACCGGACGAGTGTGCGCAGCACGGCGGCCGTCAGGTCGGCATCGAGAGGGCCTTGCAGCTCCGGTTTCAGCAGTAGCTTCCAGCTCAGACTGCCCGAACCCCAGCGCACCGAAGTCGGCACCGGCATCAGGTTGCGGGTGGAAGGGGCAGATTGAGCAACCGCCGAAACGGCGCAGAGCCACAGCAAAAACAAGGCAGCAGGAAAGCGAAATGGCATACGCGGGTAGGGTGGGGTGGGAGCGAAAGATACGGTACAACGCATCGGGGGTGGCATAAAGCAGCATTCGTGCCGGAGGCTGCGGCGTTGCCACGGGCCGGCAATTAACGGATGGTTGGTCTGGGCGCTACTTTTCCGCAATTTGCGGGCCGGTGCCAGTAAGTGCTGTTTTAGTACGGGCGCGCTTGTTTTTTTATGTCTATGACTTCTCCTTCCCGGATAGCCGCCTGGGGTGCTACCGTGCTGCTGCTGGTACTATCCTGGTGGTATTATCCGCCGCCCCAGGTGTGGCGCACGTCGCCGGTGCTCAACTGGGACGCTTCCGGCTACTACCTCTACCTGCCCGCCATTTTCGTGCACCACGACCTGCGTGAGCTGAACTTCCAGGACCAGCTGCTGAAAGATTACTCCCCTACGTCAGACTTTTACCAGGCCTATCGGCATCAGGGTAGCGGTAATTTCGTGATGAAGTATCCGGCTGGACTGGCCCTGCAGGAGCTGCCGTTTTTCTTGGCGGCCCACGCCGTAGCCGCGCCTCTGGGCTTTCCCGCCGATGGGTTTTCGCCGCCCTATCAGCTGGCCATTAAGCTGGCGAGCCTACTGATTTCGGTGCTGAGCTTCTGGCTGGTGCGGCGGGCATTGCTGCCCCGCTTCGGCGAGTGGCCCACGGCTCTCACGCTGCTGATTCTGCTGCTGGGTACCAACTATCTTACCTACAGCGGAGCCGGCCACGCCGGTATGACGCACTGCTGGCTGTTTTTCTGGTACGCTGTGCTGCTGCTGCTGACGCCTGCCTTCTACGCCCGCCCCAGCCTGGGCCGGGCCATAGGCATTGGGGCAATAGTGGGCCTGATGACCCTGACGCGCCCCACCGAAATTCTGGCGCTGCTGCTGGTGCTGTTGTGGGGGCTTACGTTCGACCGGGCTGTGCTGCGCAGCCGGCTGGCATTCTGGCAGCAACATTGGCCACTGCTGCTGGCGGCCGGACTGGCCGGCGCAGCGCTGCTCAGCATCCAGCTTTTCTACTGGCACTACGCCACCGGCGACTGGATAGTATACAGCTACCAGGAGCAGGGGTTTAGCTGGCTAAAGCCGCATCTGTGGGAAGGCATCTTTAGCTTCCGTAGCGGCTGGCTCACCTACTCGCCACTTCTGCTGACGGCGCTGGTAGGGTTTTGGCCGTTGCGCCGGCAGCATCCGGATGTGTTTTGGGCGCTGCTCGTGTACACGGTGATGTTTACGTACGTGACGTTTGCCTGGGACGAATGGACCTACGGCGGCGGGCTGGGCATCCGGGCCATGATACAGAGCTACGCGGTGCTGGCCTGGCCAATGGCTGCCGCGCTGCGCTGGCTGCTGGCCCGTCCGGTATGGGCTGCGGCTTATGGCGTGCTGGCCGTGCTGGGCTGCGCCTACGGCTTCTGGCTCACGCAGATGGCCATTCCCGGGGGCCACGGCCTGCTTGTAGCCGGCGATATGACCCGTGCCTACCTCGGGCGCATCTTGTTCCGCTACGAGGTGCCGCCCGAAACCGCGCTGCTGCTTGATAGCAACTCCGAATTTACGGGCACGCCGCTCAACAGCCGCGTGCTGTGGCAGCAGGAGTTTGAGCAGCCCGCGCCCGGTCTGTGCGGGACGCCGGCGTTGCAGGGTAGCTGTTCCCTGGCGCTGGACGCCGCCCACCCACAAAGTACCGAATGGGTAGTTCCGGCCCGGCCCGGGCAGTTTGAGTGGGTGCGCGCCTCCGCCGAAGCCCGCGCCGACCAAGTAGAGCCAGACGTAAGCCGCATGACGCAATACGTGGTGCGGTTCCGGCGCGGCAGTGAGGTTGTGAAAGAGCGAACCGTGCGCCTGCAACGGGCCCTAGACGCCGCCTGGCCCCGCACGCTGCACTTCGACATGCGCCCGCCCCAAGCTGATTTCGATAACGTTTCCATCACATTCCTATACTACGGCACCACCGCCAACCTGCTGCTGGACAACGCCCGGCTGGAAGCTTTCGACGACTAACACAGTCTGCAAGCAGGAAGCCGAAGCCAGTCCCTAGATCAAGCCTCTTGACTTGAACTCTAGGTACTTGTTGATGGTATTCACCGTCAGGTGCTGCGGAGCCGTGAGTAGCGCATGGATGCCGTAGCGGTTCAGCTCCCGCACAATCTGGCGCTTTTCCTGCGCAAATTTCTCGGCAATGGTCTGGTTGTAGACGTCTTGGGTAGTTTCGGCGGGGGCGTCCAGAAACTCGCGCAACTCGGTGTTTTCGAAGAAGACCACCAGTAGCAGGTGGTCTTTGGCCATGCGCCGTAGGTAGGGCAGTTGGCGCTGCATACCGCTAAGTGTCTCGAAATTGGTAAATAGAATCAGCAGGCTGCGCTGCCGGATGTTGTTCCGGACACTGATATAGAGCCGCTCATAGTCGGTTTCAAGGTACTTGGTGCGCTGGCGGTAGAGCACTTCCAGCAGCTTGCGCATGTGGCCGCCGCGTCGGTCGGCAGGCAGCACGGTGCCGGGTTGGTGCGAAAATGTAATCAGGCCGGCCTTGTCGTGCTTGATGATGGCAATGTTGCTCACTACCAGCGTGGCATTGATGGCGTAATCGAGCAGGCTGAGGCCCTCAAACGGCATCCGCATCACCCGGCCTTTATCAATGAGGCAGTATACCTGCTGGGCGCGCTCGTCCTGGTAGTGGTTGACGACCAGTGCATCGGCGGCATAGCCGGTGGTAGCGCGGCGGGCCGTGGCTTTCCAGTTGATAGCGCGCGTGTCGTCGCCGGCTACATACGGCCGAATCTGCTCAAATTCCAGACTGTGGCCTACCCGCCGGATACGTTTGACGCCCACTTCTGTCAGGCGGTTGCTGATGGCTAGCAACTCATACTGCCGCATCTGCAGAAACGACGGATAGACGGGCACCGTACGAGCGGCATCAAACCGAAACCGCCGCCGCGCTAGTCCCAGCGGCGACGCCACGTATACGTTCACGGCCCCAAACTCATACTCGCCCCGCTTCACCGGCCGCAGCTGGTAACGAATTATTTGCGTCTCGCCAGCCGCAATAGACGACCGAAACAACACGTCTCGCCGCTGAAACTGATGTGGTATCTCATCAATGGTTTCGGTATGGATAGGAAAGCGGTAGTGGTTTTCGAGGTAGATGCTGATGTCGTTGTCGGAGCCATTAGCAAGTTTATCGCCCAGTACGCGCCGTCCAAACACGTGCCCAGCCCCGTTTTTGGTCGGCGCATAGAGCAGCAGCACATCCAGCCCAGCCAGCGCTACCAACAGCCCCAGTGCCACCTGCACCGGCGCCAGCCAGCCCGGCAGAAAAAAGGCCACCACCAGCCCCAAAATCAGGATGGTGAGCAGCAGGAAGAAGCGGCGGGTAAGGAAAAAGGATTTCATGCTGTCTGCTAGTGTTGTCATTGCTTTGCTCGCAATGACAGCGCGCTACCTGGGAACCTCAATCTGCTGCAGAATCTGCTTGACAATATCATCGGCGGTGTGGCCCTCCATTTCGCGCTCCGGTGTGAGCTGAATGCGGTGGCGGAGCACCGGTGCGGCTAGGTACTGAATGTCTTCGGGGGTCACGAAGTCGCGGCCACGCAGGGCGGCCAGCGCCTTGGCACCGTTGAGCAGAGCCAAGGAGGCCCGGGGCGAAGCGCCTAAGTACAGGCCCTTGTGGGCACGCGTCTGGCCTACTACGCGGGCAATGTACTCAAGTAGCTTGGGCTCCACATGCTGGCGGCGCACCTGCTCGCGCAGGCCCCGCAGGTCGGCCGCCGTGAGTACGGCGCGCACTGCCTCCAGTGGTGTGCCACCAAAGCCAGCGTGGTGGCCCTGCAGAATGGCTATTTCCTCGTCCACGGTTGGGTAGCCTACATTCAGCTTGAACAGAAACCGGTCGAGCTGGGCTTCTGGAAGGCGGTAGGTGCCTTCCTGTTCAATGGGGTTTTGCGTGGCCAGCACCATAAACGGCTCCGGCACGGTGTAGCGGGTGCCATCCTGCGTTACTTGCCGCTCCTCCATCACCTCAAACAGCGCCGACTGCGTTTTGGCCGGGGCGCGGTTGATTTCGTCAATCAGCACAATACTGGCGAAAATAGGGCCGGGCCGGAACTCAAATTCTGCCTTGTTCGGTCGGAAAACTGAGGTGCCTAGCACGTCAGACGGCATCAGGTCGGGGGTGAATTGCAGGCGGCTGAAGGGTACTTCTAGGGTGCGAGCCAGCAGCTTAGCGGTAAGCGTTTTAGCAACGCCAGGAACGCCTTCCAAGAGCACATGCCCGTCGGCCAAAATGGCGGTGAGCAGCAGCTCGGCTAGGGCCTGCTGGCCCACTATCACCTTGCTCAGTTCCTGCCGGATGGCGTCGGCGTGGCGGCCAAGGTGGCTAAGGTCGGTGCGGGAAGTGAAGGGAGCGGGCACGGTTTGGGCGGCCGTGTCAGGAGTGCCGGTCGTGGTCGGACTCGTGGGGGCCGTCAGGTCTGGCTGTAGTTCCGGCGCGTCAGGATTTAGATTATTTTCCATCTTGAAATTCAAAAGCAAAAAGGACGAGCGTAGGGGGAAAGTCGACAGTAAATAATTTCATAGTTTTATTGAAATACTTTAGTTGATATGCTGTTTATGGTGTTCCTGTACATAAAATAGGAATAGTTATAAAACGGTAAAATTCAATTTTGCAGAATAATGCAATTCTGTTTAAGACGCCGCTTTTCGGAATTCGTTAAGAGCCTTATTCAACGACAGAAGCTCAACGTCCGTCACCTGTGGAGCAGTAAGCAGATAGTTGATGCGACGCACTAGTGCATCCACTTCAGCGCGAGGAATACCGGCTTTCTGAGCCAGTCGTTCACGGGCAGATTCATCGTTCAGGTCAAGGCCAGGCTCATGAAACCGAGTCCGTAAATGCTCCAGAAACAGACCGACCTTTTTCTCGGCAATTGGCAGGTGGCTGGTGCCCTGCCGGTAGAGGCTGGCAATGGTGCGCGTGAAAAGGAGAGTAGTATTAGGAAGCGGCCGTAATACCGGAATGACGCGTTGCCGCCGCCGGGCCTCAAACACCACGAACAGCAGCGCCCCAAGTACCACCAGATACAACGCCCAGCGCAGCGCATCGTGGGCCAGCACTACCCGCAACAGCGTCTGCTCTTCTTGCCGCCCCTGTTTCTGATATTCGTCCCACCATACTGTGCGGCCGGCCGGCAAATACGAAAGCGCCGAAAAGGCGAAAGGAGAGGTGGCAGGCTGCAGCACAAAGTAGTTGGTGAAAGCCAGCGGCACGGTGCAGAGGTAGAAGTGTCCCCTCCCGTGCGGCATACGCACCAGCACAGCCCGCCCGGCTGTATCGGCGGCGAGCAGGGTGGCGGGCATCGCACTGTCAGGCAGGAGGCGGTAGGAAGTGCCCAGCGCGGGCAGACTGAAATTCCGGCGCTTGGTCTGCCGTGCTAGTGCTGCGTTGGTAAGCCGAAACACGGTAGAATCTTTCAGCAGCGTATTTGCGGAAGCCCCCTTCAGGCGTGGGCGATTCACGAAAGGGGCGGTGCGGAAGCCCAGCGTATCGGCGAAATGCGCGTCGAACTGCTCGGCGGCAATGAATACGTCGTTGCCGCGGGCCACGTGGCGCAGCAACGAGCGGCAATCGGACCCGCTCAGCTCAAACGCATCATCCACAAAAATGTAAGTCGATTTGGGGAAGCCGGACTCGGCCAGACCCGCCATGTAGTCGGCCTCTCCGGTGGCCACCTCTTCGGGGCTGGTGGTAGCTGGCTCAGGATCTATGGTATCGGGCTGGCTGCTCTGCGCCTCCGTGGTATCGGCGGCAGCGCTATCGGCAAGGGCCACCGTTGTCTCATCCTCCCCCTCAATCTGGCTATAGATAGGCACCCGTACCTGCTTTACATCGCGCTTCGCTACGCCCAGCACGTCGGGCAGCACGTCGTAGAGCACGTAGGTGCCGTAAGGAATTTTGTCTTTGTTCTGGAAGGTCGGTGTCCAGTCGAGCGGTTTGGGCCGGTAGTACTCTACGGCCACATAGGCCCCAAACAGCAGCGCCAACCCGAGCAGATACCAGCGAAAAGTGGTCATAGGTGCGAAGTGGATCAGGCGGCGCGGCGGCCGGTGTGGAGCAGCTGCTGGAAGGCCAGCCGGGTGGCGCGGGCCTGGGCATAGTGCGCGGGCGTGAGGTCGTCGTGCTCCCCGTACCACACGTAGTCGAACTGCTGGGTCAGCTCCCGGAAGGCATCGGGCAGCGGGCCGGCGGGCAGTTCAAACAGGTAGTCGTGGTTGGTTTTGTCGGGCTGCCAGCGGATGAGGCTCTGGTCAGCGAGCTGCTTGAGCACGTGCAAGTAGCCAAGGCGCACGGCCAGTCGGTAGTTGTTTTCTGCTTCGGCTGCGGCCAGCAAGGCCTCGAAGTCCTGCCCATGAATGTCCTCGGCCTGCACATCATAAGCCAGAGCCACCGGGCGCGGACTGCGGCCAAAGGCGCGGGTAAGATCTACCTGCATCAGCTTCAGCACCACATACACCAGCGCCACTACCAGCCCGACACAGATGCCGTATTTCCAAACCAGCTTGCCGGGGCGTGTTTCCAGCAAATCGGAAAGCCAATGCCAGAACCGAGCCCATAACAGGTCCCAGCTGCTTTGTTCGCTCTTCACTTCCACGTACTGAAACTCGCGCTGCTGCCGAAACTCCCGGAGCCGCTCGGGTGCTGGGCGCCGTAGCGTCACAGGCGTTGTGCGGTCGGGCGGCAGCGGGTAGGTGGCGGCTGCGTTGCGGGGGCGCTGCGCGGCGGCCGGCATGGCGGCCAGGGCCACCAACACCAGCAGCACCGCTACGCGGCATCGGCGAAAAAGCAGAACTAGAAACACAAGATGAGGCAATGGCTACAGGCCAGCAGAAAGCAAGGTCAAAATAAGAGACAGAGCGCAGAAACTAGTATTCGCCTTCTTCATCGGGGCGGTAGGCTTGGTTGTAGGCCACGGGCGCAGGGCCGCTGCCCAGGCTGTTCACGAGGCTGCGCAGGCCCAGTCCTTCTTTGCGCTCTACTAGGTTGAAATACTGGAATATCAGCGCTATCAGTGAAATAGGATAGGTGAGTAGAATGCCGGAAGTGTAAAAGCACTGTGCCATCATGCCCATGGCGTCGGACCCAAGCACTGGCACCTTGAGCATTTTGCCGAACATAACGGCGTATTGTGGCAGGATAAACACGATGGTGAGCATCCCCTGAATCATACCGGCGACGAGCAGCAACCCGAAAGTAGACCACCATTTACCCTGCACCAGATAAAAACTGCGGCGCAGCGCCGGTAGCAGGCCGCCGTCCTCGAGCAGCAGCACCGGGAAATACAGCGTTATCGGCACAGACAGGTAGAACAGGGCCGGTACCACCACCAGCATGAGCAGGAACGCCATGGCATCCAGCAACGCGACCAGGCCCGCAAACAGGCTTATAGCCACCATATACACCAGTACCAGCACCCCAAAGGCGGCGAAAATCCGGCCTAGTCGGGCTTTGATTTCCAGCCAGACCTGCGCGGGCGTCGGGGCAGCGGCTGCTTCAGAATTGAGCAGCAGGCGCACGTAGGCATACACTGTGCTCATCAGCATGATAAATGCCAGCAGGCCGCCCAGCATAGCCAGACCCAGCCCGGAGAAGTAAGAAGGCCCGAACATGGACGCCGGATCAACAGCCTTCGGATTGCTCTGCGCGGCTCCCATCAGGTCGAACATGTTGTTCATGACCAGGCCCAGACCGATGCCCATCAGCAGCGAAACGGGCAGCACAAAATAGAGCAGGCACTTGCCCAGCGGCCGCCAGTGCGCCCCCAGAAACTCGAACGTAGCCCCGATTTTGGCACCAAAATCTCGTTCTTGGCGAAAATCGGCTTCGTGGGTAAATTTTGCGGGCATAGCGTATTGCGCTGATTAGGTGATGAGCTGCCGGGCTGCTGCCGGCCGCTCAGAAAGATGCAGGTGAAGGGTTGGCCGAATGAGCACGCAGCCGGGCCATGAGCTGCCGGGGATACAGAATGAAATACCAGACAATAAATGCTGCGGAAGAACCAATAATGGCCACACTCAGCCACACGGGCATGCCCGTATGGCGCGTCACGAAGCCTTCCAGAAAGCCAGCTACCATGAAGATAGGCACCAGCCCAATAGCCAGCTTCAGACCGTCGCGGGCAGCTTGGCGGAAGGCAACAGCGCGAGAGTAGGTGCCCGGAAACAAGATGCCGCGCGCCATTACGAAGCCCGCACCGCCGGCCAGCACAATGGCCGATATTTCCAGCGTGCCATGTATCCAGATGGTAAGCAGCGAGGGCAGCAGCACGCCCTTCTGGTAGAAGAAGTATTGAAATGAGCCCAGCATCACGCCGTTCCGAAACAGGGCCCATACGGTACCCAGTCCCAGCGTGGCGCCCAGCGCATAGGCTACCAGCGCCACATAGATGTTATTGACCGTGATGGCCAGAAACATCGGCGTTTCGCTCATGCCTTTATACACGGCCATCGGGTCGCCGCGCTCAATATTTTCCAGCGTTTTATTCACATACGCGTCGCCCAGCACCACACGCACAAACGTGTCGTCGTAGGCGGCCGAAAGCGCGCCCAGCAGCGTGAATACCGTGAACAGCACCAGCGACACGGCCAGCGTACGGTGGTGGCACGCTACCAGCAGCGGCAGCTCCTGCCGCCAGAAGTGCCGAAAGCGTC
The DNA here is from genome assembly GCF_014250515.1 of Hymenobacter sediminicola. NCBI lineage: Bacteria > Pseudomonadati > Bacteroidota > Cytophagia > Cytophagales > Hymenobacteraceae > Hymenobacter > Hymenobacter sediminicola. The sequence goes on from NZ_CP060202.1 coordinate 1,321,811, forward strand.
CCGTGCTTTCTGTTTTGTTTTTGTAGATGGCCTGGTGCTGGCGGGCTGTCAGGTCGTTGAGGTAGCGGGTAGTAGGCGAGGCGGGATAGAAAGTCTGGGCGTAGGCCAGGTCGTCGGTCAGCTCTACAAAGCGGGCCGCCAGCTCGTCGGGGCCGGCGGGTGGCTGGCTTTCGTACTGCTTCCATTTGGCCTCGTTGAGCCGCAGAAATACCGCTTCGCGCATATAGAACTGGCCGGGTAGAAAAAGCGGCGGGAAATAACGGATAAGATGCGCCGGCGAAGTAACTGAAATGCGGGCAGAACCCGTAATTTGCGGCCTTGCCGAACACGGCGAAGATGGGTATTTTTTCCGGCCCCGCCTCTTTTTTTGCTACCTAAATTCCGGCCGGCCTGCCCGCCGCGCCGCCTGCTCATGAGCACTATCCGCGTTCAGACTGCCCAAAACGTAACCCTTGAATACGAAGTCGCCAGCCTGGGCGAACGAATTCTGGCGGCCATCATCGACTACCTGATTCTGGGTGCCTGGGCAATCATCTGGGTGCTACTCATAGCGGCGCTGGGAATTAAAAACATGACGCTCTATGTGCTCGTTGGCGTAGTAGTGGGGGCAACGTACGTGTTCTACGACCTGCTGTGCGAGCTGTACTTCAATGGCCAGAGCTTGGGGAAGAAAGCGCGCGACATTAGAGTCATGCGGCTGGACGGCACCAAACCTACCCTTGGCGACTACCTGTTACGCTGGATTCTGCGCATCGTGGACATTAGCACCATGAACGGTTTGGTAGCGGTGGTCGTGATTTTGGTTAACGGCCGGGGCCAGCGCCTCGGTGACTTAGCGGCGGGTACCACGGTTATCAGCACGCGCCAGCGCCAGAGCGGCGGCCCGCTGGCGCCAGCCTTCACGTCCCCCGACTACGTGGTGGTATTTCCGCAGGCCGCCCAGCTACAAGACCATGATGTTGCAACTATCCGGCAGCTGCTGTTTAAAGGGCTGGAGCGCGAAAACTACATGCTGCTGAACGAGGTGGCCGCAAAAGTAAAATCCCTCACAGGCATTCAGACGCAGCTACCCGACGAGGCCTTTCTGCGCACGGTCATACGTGACCATGCCCACTTGGCAGCGCTGCAAGGCTAAGCTCTGCCGGCATATAGCCCCCGAACCGGGCATTTATTCAAGAGTTACATCCATAAAGAAGGGGCCTGCTACTGTGCTGTAGCAGGCCCCTTCTTTATGGACGTGAAAAGCAAAGTGCCTGGCGCAAGGCTACCACGGCACATGTTGGTTCTGCCACGTCACAAAGCTGCCGTTTTCCTCGGCGTGCAGCTGGTCGGCGAGACGCAGGATGCCTTTGGCAGCTACGGCAGGGTCTTGGGCGGCGGCGCTACCACCCATGCCCGTACGTACCCAGCCCGGATCCACCAGAATAGACAATACGCCGTACTGCCCGATTTCAGCGGCCAGGGCGCGCATATACATGTTTAGGGTGGCTTTGCTGGCGCTGTAGTGATATGGGTCGCCGGAGGCTTTCCACTCCAACGAGCCCTGCCCCGAGGAAAGGCTCAGAATGCGAGCTTTGCTGCCGGCACGCAGTAAATCCAGAAAAGCTTGGGCTACCAACAGCGGGCCCACAGCATTTACGCGCAATACCTGCAGTGCGCCGTCGGCTGTGAACTGGCCCAGCCGCTGGTTTTCGGGGTCTTCCGGCCCCATGCCCGGATAAATACCGGCATTGTTGATGAGCAGGTCGAGACTGGAGGTTACTACTTTCACGGCCTCGTGCGCGGCCCGGATACTGGCTTCATCCGTCACATCGAGTTGCACGAGGGTGAGGTGGCCGGGGTACTGGGTGGCCAGGTGTTGTAGGTCGGTGGCGGCTTCGGGACGACGGCTGGTGGCAAATACCATGTCGCCACGCTCCAACGACTGACGGGTGAGTTCGAGACCCAGGCCCCGGTTGGCCCCGGTAATTAGGACGCGTTTCATAAAAGAGAGTAAGATGAAAGGTGGCGTTAGGGGGGCGCAGTTTAAGCAAAAACCGGCGAGCAGGGCCGTAAGTCCCAAATTCTACACAAAACGAAACCGGCCCGTCGTTTCTGACGGGCCGGTTTGGTAAGAATCAGTAAGACTACGTGCTAGCTGGCAGGCAGTGCCTTGCGGCGGCTGGGAGTTTTAATAACGCGTTCCTCGCCCTGGGCCAGCAACTCGTCGTCGCGCTCCGTTTTCTTCACCCAACTCACCGAGTACAGGTCTTTGCGCCGGTCGCGGAGGTTGCGCACGGCGCCGCTGGTATTAAGGTCCTTCAGCAGGTCCAGGTCCAGGTCGGCAATCAGGGTCATTTCGGTGTTTGGCGTGGCTTCGGCCACAATAGCATCGTGCGGGAATGCAAAGTCTGATGGGCTGAACACGGCGCTCTGCGAATACTGAATGTCCATGTTCTCGACGCGCGGCAGATTGCCTACCGAGCCGGTGATGGCCACATAGCACTCGTTTTCAATGGCCCGCGCCTGCGCGCAAAGCCGCACGCGCTGGTACGAGTTTTTGGTATCGGTCCAGAAAGGCACGAACAGGATTTTCATGCCCTCATCACTCAGCATGCGGGAAAGCTCCGGAAACTCAACGTCGTAGCAGATCAGGATACCGATTTTGCCGAAATCTGTGTCGAAGCAGCGTAGTTTGTCGCCGCCGCGCATACCCCAGTAGCTGGCCTCGTCGGGTGTAACGTGCAGCTTGTACTGCTCGTCCACGGTACCGTCGCGGCGGCAGAGGTAGCTCACGTTGTAGAGTTTGCCATCGTCGTAGAGCGGCATCGAGCCGGCAATGACGTTGATGTTGTAGCTCACGGCCAGCTCCATCATTTTGGTTTTGATGGGCTCCGTGAAGGCCGCCATCGAGCGGATAGCCACCGAGGCGGACTCCTCATTGGTGAGGGCCATCATGGGCGCGTTGAAAAACTCCGGGAACAACACGCAGTCGGCCTTATAGCCCGAAACGGTGTCCACGAAGAATTCCATCTGCTGGAAAAAGTCTTCCAGGTTTTTGGTAGCACGCATCTGCCACTGCACAATGCCAATGCGCACGTTCGATTTCTGGTTGCCAATCAGCTTGTCGGTTTCCTCATCGTAGTACACGTTAATCCATTCCAGCAGCGTGGCATAGGCCTTCGACTCCGAATCGTAGGGCAAATACCCACGAATAAGCTTGCGGACGTAGAAGTCGTTGGAGAGCTGGAAGGTGAGAATGGGGTCGGTGAGTTCCTTGTTGCGCACCATTTCCACGTACTTGGCCGGCGTCATTTCGTTGGCGTAAGCCGCATAGCCCGGAATCCGGCCCCCAGCCACCATAGCGCGCAGGTTCAGGTTTTCGCACAGCTCTTTGCGGGCATCGTAGAGGCGGCGGCCCAGGCGCAGGCTGCGGTATTCCGGGTCTACAAACACGTCCACACCATAGAGCGTGTCGCCGTCGGGGTTGTGCGTGTTGAACTTGCCGCCCCCCGTGATTTTGGAGTAGGTGTGTCGGTCACCGAAGTCGGAATACTGCACGATGATGGCCAGCGCCGCGGCTACCACCTGCCCGTTGTCTTCAATGCAAATCTGGCCTTCCGGAAATTTCTTCAGCAGTGCGTTGTATTCGTCCTGGGCCCAGGCGCCCTCCATGTTGGAGTATACCTTGTCCATGATTTCCTTCACGGCCTTGAAATCAACTCTTTTCAGGGTGCGCAGTACCAGCTTATGCGCCGGAATAGCGGTAGGGGTCAGCAATTCGGGTGTCTGGGGCATGCCTGGCAGCGTATTTTTCTTGCCATGTGCGCCGCCCGCCTTACCGTTGGAACTCGTTGCCATATGAATCAGAAAGGAAGTTTCGTGAGGAGAAGCGCAAAGATAGGGCCCTTAACGGGCCTGCCTGCTTTACGGCTGCACAACAACTTCGATGGTAAAAAGGCTCAGTGGAAAAGACTGGCACAGAAAAAGCCCGCTTCGCAGATAACACGAAGCGGGCTTTCGGTAGCTTGCTTCCGGCTGCGCTACTCGCGCACCACGCGCCGCACGGCCACGCCGGCTTCGGTCTGCACACGGAGCAGGGCCACACCCCGGAACGCTCCGAACAGTGTAGCGGGCAACTCCGTTTCGCGGGAAGCATGCGGCAGCGTGTGGCAGAACAAAAGGCGGCCGGTCAGGTCGGTGGCGGTGATAGTAGTAGCACCAGCTGCGGGCAGTAGCAGGTGTAGCGGAGCCGTGCCCCCCGACGGATTGGGATAGAAGCGAAGCGCCGATTCGGGCAATTGACTGCTGGTGCCAAGCACACCCAGACGGCGGTATATGTCGCGGTATTCTATTGCCGAAATAACTTCCTGCGCTGCTACCTGCGTGGTCGTAATGGTAAGCAGCGGCACATGCTGGCCTACCGCCAGCCACTTGTATTCGCGCACGATAGGCAACTCAAAACCCTGGCTGATGCCGCCCGCCGAAATACTGTCGCGGTCCTCAATGCGGCTCACTACACGCACCGTCTGGTACGTGCCGAACGGCGTGGTGAGGCGGCCCCAGGCATCTGCTTTGTTCACCCGCTTGCGCTCCTGGCTCAGGTAGCCGGTGCCCGGCACGTTGATGCTGAAAAACGAGTTGCTGGAGTCCGGGGCGCTGGCAAAGCTGAGCGGGAACCGGTAGATAACGTCCTGCTGAGCAGCGCTGGCATACGTGACAGGTACCGCCGTGCCCGCCAGCGTGCCACCATAGCCCACAGAGCGAAAGTCCGCATTCGAGGCGTTGAAAAACTGGTAGGGGTCGGTGATGGGCAGCGAGAAGCCCGGCGGCAGCGGCACACTCTGCGGCGCCGCTACGGTGGCGCGGTTGCTGCCGCTGAAGAGCGAATTGAAGGTAAGCGTGTACAGCGGTTGGCTGGGAACAGTAGTGAAGCGAGCCACATTTTGGGCGGTAGCTACCAACGTGCTGTAGTTCCAAGTTTGGTTGGCGCCGCGCTGAGTCAGGGGCGGCGCACCGGCCGGCAGCACCAGCGCCGCCGTGCTTTGACGGAGCGTATCGGTAGCTACCGGCATATCGGCGCGGGTAATATTCGGCGACTGAGCCCGGGCCGTGACGGCACCGGCTAGCAGCAGGAACAGGAAAAGCGGGTAGCGTTGCAGCATAACAGAAGGAATTGCGCCGGAAAATATCAGGAACCCGAATATAGCACCTGGGCCCACTAGTCGCCGCATCCGGCCTCTGCGTCGTACCTTGCAGTATGCTTCCTCCTGAAGAACGCCGCCTTCAGACCCTGGGCCGGCTGCTCAATCAGCCGGAGGGGTTTCCGCCCACGGCCTGGCTCTGTGCCCCGCCCGATGTTAGCCGCTGGCACCCCGATATGCCGGCGGCCGTGCTGCTTGTTGCGGCTGCCGGACAGGCCGTGCCTACGCCGCCCGGTCTGGTGCGCACGCTGTTCATGGACGAAGTGCAATTGGTGATGGAGCGGCTGCTGGCCCAGATTCCGGGGGCTCCGGCCACGCTCCGCGTCGATATTCTGGCCCGCTACAAAACCCGCCACGAGTTTCCAGCTCTCACTAGCCACCCCGATACGCTGGCTGACCACTTGGCTGAGGCCGTACAGGCCGGCGGCCTCAGCGCGCCTGCCGCGCTGGCGCACCTGCGCAAGTATTTCTCCCACTTCACGCCCGAAGCCGCCGAGCGTATTCTGGCCCAGGCATTCCGGCGGCTGAAGTGAGGCACAAAAAACTGTCTGTCATCCTGAGCAACGCGAAGGACCTTGTCACGCTGAACAGAATCGTTCTGGCGTGACAAGGTCCTTCGCGTTGCTCAGGATGACAGGTGAGTGAATCACCATTTACTGATTTACACCCCCGTCATTTCCGGAATTTCGCCGCGCACGACCAGCTTGCCGGCAGTAGCCGCCTGAATCTGCTCTACCGTGACGCCAGGTGCCCGCTCGCGCAACACAAATCCGTCGGGCGTCACGTCAATGACGGCCAGCTCCGTGACAATCTTTTTCACGCAACGCAGACCAGTGATGGGCAGGGTGCAGGCTGGCAGCAGCTTGCTGCTGCCGTCGCGGGCTACGTGCTGCATGGCCACGATGATGTTTTTGGCGGAAGCTACCAGGTCCATGGCGCCGCCCATGCCTTTCACCATCTTGCCCGGAATCTTCCAGTTGGCAATGTCGCCGTTTTCGGAAACCTCCATGGCGCCCAGAATGGTCAGGTCCACATGCTCGCCCCGAATCATGCCGAACGAGTCGGCGGAGGAGAAGAGGCTGGAGCCCGGCAGCGTGGTTACGGTCTGCTTGCCGGCGTTGATCAGGTCGGGGTCTACCTCGGCGTCGGTGGGGAAAGGGCCCATGCCCAGCAGCCCGTTTTCGCTCTGCAGCTCCACGTTAATGCCTTCGGGAATATAGTTGGCCACCAGCGTCGGGATGCCGATGCCCAGGTTGACGTAAGAGTTGTTCTGTACTTCCTGCGCAATGCGCCGGGCAATGCCGTGTTTGTCGAGTGCCATAGTGGGTTTTTATGAGGTCGTCATGCAGAGCGGAGCGAAGCATCTCGCGTGCTGACACAGGATTACTATTGCAACGTCAGCACGCGAGATGCTTCGGCTGCGCCTCTGCATGACGTTCTGATTTATTGCTAGGCGCGCACCGTGCGCTGCTCGATGCGCTTCTCGTAGTGCTGGCCCTGATAAATGCGCTGCACGAAAATGCCGGGCGTATGAATGTGGTTGGGGTCCAGCTCGCCGGCAGGCACCAGCTCTTCTACTTCCGCCACCGTGATTTTGCCGGCCGTCGCCATCATGGGGTTGAAGTTGCGCGCCGTGCCTTTGAACACCAAGTTGCCGGCCGTATCGCCTTTCCAGGCCTTCACGAAGGCATAATCAGCGTGCAGGGCGGATTCCAGTAGGTACATCTTGCCGTTGAACTCACGGCTTTCCTTGCCTTCGCCCACCTCCGTACCGTAGCCGGCCGGCGTGTAGAATGCCGGAATACCTGCGCCACCGGCCCGGCACCGCTCGGCCAGCGTGCCCTGCGGAATCAGCTCTACTTCCAGCTCGCCAGAGAGCAGCTGCCGCTCAAACTCGGCATTCTCGCCCACGTAGCTGGAAATCATCTTCTTCACCTGCCGGGTCTGCAGCAGCAGCCCGATGCCGAAATCATCGACGCCGGCGTTGTTGCTGATGCAGGTCAGGTTTTTCACGCCGAGGCGCAGAATTTCCCGGATGCTGTTCTCGGGAATGCCGCATAGGCCGAAGCCGCCCAGCATGAGGGTCATGCCGTCGGTGAGGCCGCGCAGGGCTTCTTCCGGGCCGGCTACTACTTTATTGATCATAGGAAGGGTGGGATGTTTGGGAGCGGAAAGGTAGAGAGAACTACGAAAACCGCCCGCCATCCGAAGACTTCCGCGAATCAAGCGGCAACGCAGGACCTTCTCCCACGACTGAACGAGTTGCTTCAGCGGAAGAAAGTCCTGCGTCGTCGCTCCGGATGGCAGGTGTAGTGGCTGCTTAGCCGCCTATCAGGTGGCGGCGGGCATCAGCGGCATCCAGCGCCAGTTGGGCTTTCAGCTCATCGAGGCCGTTGAATTTCTGCTCGTCGCGGAGGCGGGCCACAAACTCCACCGTCAGCGGCTGGTCGTACAGGTCGCCGTCGAAGTCGAGCAGGTGCGCCTCTACGGTCTGGGCCAAGTCGCCGCCGATGGTGGGGCGCACGCCAATATTGAGCATGGCCGGGTGGTGCGTACCCGCGGCCGTAGTGGCCATCACGGCATACACGCCGCGGGCCGGCGTCAACTTCAGTGGTTCCTCACACACAATGTTGGCCGTGGGCCAGCCAATAGTGCGGCCCAGCTGCCGGCCTTTCACCACCATGCCCGTGAGCGGGTAGGAGTAGCCGAGGTAGCGGTTGGCCGTGAGAATGTCGCCGCTTTCGATGGCGCGCCGGATGCGGGTGCTGCTCACGCCCACGGCGTCCACGTCTTCGCGCGGAATTTCCTCCACGCTCATGCCGTAGCGGTCCGCGTTCTGGCGCAGGTAGTCGAAGCCTCCCTCCCGGTTTTTGCCGAAGCGGTGGTCGTAGCCGATGACCAGTTTGCTGGTGCCCACCGTGCGCAGCAGAATGTTCTGAATGTACTCCTCCGAGGTCCAGGCCGCAAATTCCCGGGTGAAAGGCACGACCAGCAGATAATCAACGCCAAATTCCGCCAGCTTGGCCGCGCGCTCGTCCAGGGTATTAAGCAGCCGCAGCGCCAGCATTTCGGGGTGGGAAGGCGGCGGCCCCAGCACCAGCCGCGGGTGCGGCCAGTAGGTAATCACCACGGCCGGCCCGCCGCTGTGCGTTGCCACCTCACACAGGCGCCGCAGAATCTGCTGGTGTCCTACATGCACGCCATCAAACGTGCCGCTGGTTACTACGGCATTCGATAAATACGGAAATTCGGCAGGATCGTGAACAATGAGCATACGGAAAGGCGAAGGCCGCTACCGAAACTGGCCGGCGTAGTGGCTTTGTTGCAGGAATTGCCGGCAATCGGCAATGTTGAGAATATCGTGTACGGCTTGGCGCTTGTCGGTGGCGCGGCTGTAGTAGGCCTTACAAATCTGGTAGCCGATGTAGTAACCCAAATCGGAGGGCCGGCCGGCCGGTCGGTCACCTCCGTAAAGCCAATTCGCGAAGCTGTCATTTTCGCCCAGGTTCTGGTCGCGGGCAAACTCCTGCCACAGCTGCTTTTCGCGGCCAACGGCGTACTCATATGGCTCCGTTTTTACGATGCGACCTGAGGCCAGCTCTGCCACAAAATCGGCCCCGCCCTCAATCAGGCACTGCTCTAGCAGGATGCGGTATTTGTACGGAATGTTCTGCTGCAGATGCACGGCCTCGTGTGCGGCCAGTGCGGGCATGTCGGCGGGGGCATTCATTTCGGCGCTTAGCAGCAACCCTACGGCTTGGGCATTGCCTCCCACGCCGAATATTCCTATGCCGAAAATGACGGGCGGAAAAGTGGCTGCCGGATACAGGTTTTTCAGTGCCAGATAGGTGGCTCGGCAAGCGGGCACGGCCGAAGCCATCCGCTCAGAGCTGGCCCGAATACGGAGGTAGTCGGCGCGGCGGCGGCGCACCACGGCCCGCAGCGAATCGGCGTTGGCCAGCCCGTTTTTCTCCAGTAGAATGCGGGTGCCCGGCGTGGCAGGCTGCCAGTAAAGCGTAGCAAACAGATTGCCGGGCATACCTGCCGCATCCGCATCAAACGCCCGCCAGAAATTGGTCACGTCCTGCGTTTCGAAGCGGACCTTCAATGGAGCTGCCTCCCGGGCTGGGATAGTTGGAACTGGCTGAATAGGGGCCTTTTTGGTAGCAGGCGTTGTGTTCTGCGCCCAAGTGCGAGGGCCGCACAGTAGCAGAGCAAGCAGCAATGGGTACAAACGGGACGTAACCATAGTAAAACGTGGAAGCAGGTTCAGGCAGTGGGCGCAGGGCTGGCAGCAAGTCCCCAGATCAGTCTAAACAAACCGCATTTTCCGTAAATCCCAACCACTTGCTTACTGAGAAGGCGTCGGTTGATCAGACGGAGCAGAGGCGTCGGCTTGGTTGGCGTTGAAAAACTCCAGCCCGGCCCGCCGCTCGGGGCGCTGTGGCCGCTGCCGGCGGGGCCGCTCCGCTTCGCCTTCCGGGCGCGGCGGGCGCATGGCCTCCACGGCTTCCATCGTTAGGGCGTCTTCTACACGGTACTCGCCGATACGGGTGCGGACCAGCTTAGTGAGGTGGGCGCCACAGCCCAGCGCGGTACCAAAGTCGCGGGCGAGGCTGCGGATATAGGTGCCTTTGGAGCAGGTGACACGGAAATCCACGTCGGGCAGTGCAATGCGCGTGATTTCAAACTCCCGGATGGTAACCAGCTTGCTTTTGATTTCGGCTTCGTCGCCGCGGCGGGCCACCTCGTAGGCTCGCTCGCCGTTCACTTTCACGGCCGAAAACAGCGGCGGCGTCTGCGCAATCTGGCCCACGAATGGTGCGGTGGCCGCCCGGATTTCGTCTTCGGTGAGGTGCTCCCACGGCAGCTCAGCATCTACGGCCGTTTCCAGATCGAAGCTGGGCGTCGTCTGGCCGAGGCGGAAGGTGCCGGTGTATTCCTTTTCCTGGGCCTGAATCTGGTCGATTTCCTTGGTTTTCTTGCCGGTGCACAGAATCAGCAGGCCGGTAGCCAAGGGGTCGAGGGTGCCGGCATGGCCGATTTTCTTTATGCGCAGCGTGTTCTTCACCTTGCGCACCACGTCAAACGAAGTCCAGGTAAGTGGCTTATCGAGGAGCAGCACTTCGCCGGCTTCGAAATCAAATGAGCGGGGAGTATCCATGGTATTAGATGAGCTGCATAGGAATGCCCAGCGCAATCATAACCAGAATGACCACGCCCACGATGATGCGGTAGAAACCGAAAGCGCGGAAACCAAAGCGCGATACAAAATTCACGAACGACTTCACCGCCAGCAGGCCCACGATGAACGCCACAACGTTGCCGAACAGCAGCAGCTTAATATCATCGGCGCCGGGAGCCGCTATTTTGTAGGTCTTGTAGAGTTGGTAAGCGGTGATGACAAACATGGTCGGCACAGCCAGCAGAAATGAAAAGTCAGCGGCCGAGCGACGGTCGAAGCCCTGAGCCAGGCCGCCGACGATGGTGGCCGCCGAGCGGCTCACGCCGGGCACCAGCGCCAGACACTGAAACAGCCCGATGCGCAACGCCTGCGGCAGGCTGGGTGTGGTTACCTCCTTGCGCGGACTCGAAAACCACCTATCCACGAACAGCAGCACCACGCCACCTACCACCAATGAAACGGCCACTACAGTCACGCTTTTCAGCAGCTCCTCAATGACATCTTTTAATAGGAAACCCAGAATGCCAAACGGCAAAAACGCCACAAACAGCTTCACATAGAAGTCGAAGCTCTGCAGAAAGCGCCGCCAGTACAGCGCCACGACCGATAGGATGGCCCCCAGCTGAATAGAGGTGATGAAGGTTTCGGTGAAGGGCAATTGCCCGATGCCGAGCAGGTTGGCTACAATAATCATGTGGCCGGTGCTGCTCACGGGCAGAAACTCCGTCAGGCCTTCGACGATGGCCAGGATCAGGGCGTACCAGTAGTTCATGGGTAAAAAGTAGCGCAAAGCGCCTGCTTCGCACGTAGTTGCACGAGGTGGATAGAACCAGCCTAGTTGCGGCTGTTCAGTGGAGCATGAAGCATAGGCTTCGCGCTTTTAACGCTTGTATGTAGGGGCAGTAGGGGCAACAGGAGCCGCCGGCGCAGGCTGTTGGGCCAGCGTGTCGCGGGTAGTCGCATCCTGCGCCACCGGCGCGGTGGCCTGCGGCTTGGCCATAATAGCCCAGAACTCAATCAGAAAACCAACTATCAGCAGGATAGGGCCTAGCGTGATGCCCAAAAACCCTTCACCGTAGTCAGCAGAATCCAGGGTCATGGTGATGAAGCCGGCCGCTAGTACGGCAATGCCCAGGAACATCAGGCGGTAGTTGCGCGGCCCGAAGGCGAAGCGGGGTGTTTGGGAGGAAGTAGGTTCCATAAGTAGCAAAGCAAGGAGCATCAGTCTGAGCAGCGCGGCGCCTGATGCGTGGAGAAGTATGTTCGAAATCAGTTAATACAGATCATCCAAGGACATGCCCAGATATTTGCGCACGGCACGGTAGGAACTCAGGAAGCCGATTCCGCACCCCAGTACCACCATTAGCAGCAGCAGTGCGCCTATGAGCCGGTCGTCGCGGAGCACACGCAGGTCGGCTACCTGCAGGTAGGCATATTGAAGCAGTGCCAGCAGCAGCAGGCCCGCCAGAATGCCACTCGCCAGGCCCTGCCACGTGGCGCGGTTCAGGAACGGGCGCTGAATGAAAAACGGAGTAGCTCCTACCAACTGCATGCTTCGGATGAGGAAACGCTGCGAGAACAGGGCCAGCTTAATTGTATTGTTGATAAGCACCGTCACGACAAATGTCAGCACTACTGCAAACCCCAGCAGCACCAGACTCAGCTTGCGCACGTTCTGGTTGATGGAACTGATGAGGCTCTGCACGTACTGGACTTCATGCACGCCCGGCTCGGCTTTCAGTTCCCGCTCAATACGGCCCATCTGCAGCGAATCGGAGTATTCGGCGTTGATTTTCAGGATGTATGCGTCGCGCAGCGGGTTGTCGCCGAGAAAATGCTGAAAATCCTCGCCAGTCTGCTCGATGAACTGCTTCGCACCTTCCTCCTTGGACAGAAACCGCACCTGTGCCTTGCCGTCGCGCTGGGCAATGTAGGGCTTGCGGGCGAAGTCCTGCTGCAGGCGCAGCAGCTCCGTGGCGGGCAGGTTACGTTCCAGATAAACCTGCATTTCAATGTTCTCCTTCACTAAGTTGGAGAGCTTGTGTGCATGAATCAGGAGCAGCCCAAACAGCCCAATAACCAGCAACGCCAGCGTGATGCTGAACACCACCATTGTGTGGGGGTAGCTACCTAGCTTTTTCTTGCGGGTCGGGCGGGGTTGGGCCATAGAAGGGCAAAGGTAACAAAGGAGTGAAGGTAAATGAGAGAAAGAACGCCGTGCAGCATTTGGTCTGCGTATTAGGTGCTTTCTCGTCTCATCCCACCTCACATATTCGTCCGGGGGTCATCATCTACGTTCAGGACTTCGCGGGCTTTGCGGGCGTTCAGCTCGCGGCGGCGCAGGTGCTTGCGGGCGAATAGCTCGCCCAACGAGTCGAACTGCTCCGTGTGTACCAGCGAAACGCCGGCACGGGCCTGGTTTTGGCCGTTGCTCAACCCAATCAGGTCGCGCGGAGTCGTTTCGTAGCGCAGCTTTGCCCGGAACTTGCCGTCGGCTCGCAGGTAGTACTCTAGGCTTAGGTCGCCGATGATGGACGCGTTGTTGTTCACAGACGTCGTGACGCCCGTGGTGGCATCCGTCACGACCCCGTTATTGAAGCCGCCATCCCGCGTTACGCGCAGCCGGCCATTCAGAAAGGAGTAGCTCAGGCGCACCTGCAGCGCCTGGAGCTGCTCGGCCGAGATACCGTTGAAATTGAAGCTGATTTCCAGATTGGGGTCGAGCTGCGAAGTAAGAGCGCCGAGCTGGGTGCTGATAATCTGGCCCAGGCTGTTGCCAAACGCGTTGTTCTGACCCTGAAACGAGGTAATCGATGACAATGAAGCGGCAGGAGCCAACTGCTTAAATACCACGAGGCTGAACACCTGCCGGCTCAGTTCCTGCTCATCGTTCCGCAACGACGACAGAAACGGTACCAAGTCGCCTTCCAGCGACGATGGAATGTCGTTGAACTCCAGATTCAGCTTGATAACCGGTAGTAGCAGCGGACCGGTTAGGTTCATAACGGCCGTGACGGGTACAACGGCGCTGTTGCTGGCCAGGATAGGGGAGAGGGACGTGCGCTGGGTGTAGGCTGCCGTCACGTTCATTTCGCCGGCCAGCGGGTCGCCGTTCCAGGAAATAGTACCGCCCGGTCGCACCACAAATTCCTTGTTGACGAGGCCCTGCAGCGTGAAATTATAGGCGCCCCGCACAATCTCAATCTGCCCGAACATGTTGAAGTCGCCGCGGGTGTCGATGTTGAGACGGAGCCGGCCCGCCGCCGTACCCCGGATAACGTCGCCGGTGCTTTCATCGAGCAGAATCTCCACATAGGCATCGGGCGTCACTTCCAGGTTCATATTCAGCCGGATGCCCGAGAGGTCTACTTTTTCCTGCACCCCTACCGGAATAGGCGTGCGCGCAGTGTCGGTGAGGTTGCGGTTGACGAAACGGATGTAGCTGGCTTTCTCGGCGCGGGCGGCATTATCGAGTGGCAGCGAAAGGCGTGTGCCGGGCTCCGATTTAGCCTGCACATTCACTACCAAGTTGTCAGAGGGGCCATTCACACGGGCTGTGCCGGTAGCATAGGCCGTACCGAAGTACAGCTCGTTGTCTTTGCGGGTGGTATTGAGAACCAGGAGTTTGCGAAACGAGGCCTCCAGTGCCAGCCGCATGTTCTTGAACCCGTCGTGGAAAATGTCACCGTTGACGGTACCAGAATTGCCCAGCGGGTCCTTCACCTTGATGTCGCGCAGCGCAATCCGGTCGTCCGTAAACCGGATCCGGTCGGCAAAGGTGTAGGTGGTACCCAGATAGATAAACGTGAGCTGTCCGTCACTCACATCAATGGTGCCCGTGAGGTGCGGCTGACTGAAGCGCCCTGCCAGCCGCAACGTCCCGACGGCCGTGCCGCCCAAGTCGCGAAACAGGGTTTTGAGGAACGGTTCAGCCAGTTTCACCGGAGCCTGATCGAGCACGGCCGTCAGGTTGAGTTGGTCGTCCTTGCGGTTGGGGGCCAGCGTGCCTGCCACCCGCACCACGCGGCTGCCGTCGCGCAGCACATCCAAGTCTACCAGTGCCTGGCTGGCCCGGTTGTCCCAGCTGCTTTTGCCCTGCACGTTGCCAATCAGGACATTATCAAAGTGTAGCGAATCGACGGTGAGTGTGGAGTTGATGGCCAGCGGCCCGTACACGCCACTCACGGTGCCTTCGGCATTCACGCGGCCCGTCATGTTCTGGGTAGTGAGCGAAGTAAGGGTCGCTAGCTCCAGGTCTTTCACCGTCAGCTTTAGCTGCTTGGCAGAATTTTGGGAGATAAATCCTTGTGCACTTACACTTTGCGCTCCATTGCTTAGGCTCAGGTTCTGAATGTCGAATTCCTTGCCTTTGCCCGAAATAATGACGGAATTGTCCTGTGCAATCGTCCAGTCCTTGCCCAGCAGGTTCACACCCGATTGCCGGAATACCACCTGCACCGCATCGGGCAGGAAGGAAAGCGCGCCGTTAATCTGGGCTTTATTAGTAGTATTAGTCTGGGCCAGCGCCGTTGAGAAGTTGATGCGCTCCTGGTCCCACACGCCTTCCACGTAGAAACCTTCGGTGCGGCCCAGCCCCGGCAGCACCTGCCGCTCCGACGTAATGTTGGCCTGCGCCAGCACTTCGGGCCGGTAGGGCAGTTTCGACGTGTTGAATTCGAAGGCCGTGCGGTAGGTACGCACGCTGTCTACTACCAGCGTATCGAAGCTGCCGCCGAGCTGTAGAATGGACGTTTGCCCGTTTCGGAACGAGCCGTCGATGCGCGAGTAGTTCGCTACCCGCAGCCCTGGCATAAAGAGCTGCAGCATCGGATTAGGCTTTTTCAGATACAGGTCCAGGTCGATGGCGTACTCCGGAATAGTCCGCTGCCGCTTGCGGCGGTAATAGTCGGCAATAGCCGCGTCGTTGCTCTCGAAGTTGAGTTGGTACTCGGTCAGCAGCACCTGCGTGCTCCGGATTACCTCCGTGAAATCGAAGTTGCCGGTGGCCGTCAGGTTGAGTACCTCCGAGCGTACGGCCAGTCGGCGCTGAGCTGCTGTCCGCTCACTCACCACGTCCAGCGTATCCACCAGCACAGTGCGGCCGGCATAGCCTACGCGCGAGTTGCGCAGCTTGATGCGGCCAATCAGCGCGTCCAGGGTCAGGCCCTGAAACTTCACATCGGCGGTGGTGGCTACTACCACGCTCTGTTTCGTTAGGCCCAGCGCCCGTAGGTCGGCGCGGCGGATGCGGGCCCGCACGTCAAACGCCTGGCGCTTTTTGTTCAGGTCGATGGTACCATCCGCATCGAACTGCAGGCTAGGGTCGTTGGCGGCAATTTTGCCCGTAAATGACTCCCGGCTGAAGCGGCCGTTGGTCGTGATGTTGCGGTAGCGGTAGCCGTTCAGCCAGATACTCTGTATGGTGGCATTGGCTGTTAGGCGGGCGCCTTCCGGCGTGAATCCTACGCCCTGTATCCGGCCATTAAACGTCACGTCGCGCACCACATTCTCCTGGCCCAGCAGCTTGCCCAGCTGAAAGCCGGTGGTGCGCACGTCGCCTTCATAGGACGAGTAGCGCGGGTCGTTCTTGAATTTCAGGTTGACGTCGGATACCACCGAACCCAGCGCGGTCTGGAACGAGCCATTGGCTACAAAGTCGTTGTAGAAGCCCAGAAACTGCCCTTTCAGCTTCACGATGCCCAGCCGCTGCACGTAGGGCCAGCCCGATGCCGGAATGTATTTGCGGATGTCGCGGCCATCAATCACGGAGGGCTGCAGGCGCATTTCTACGAAGCTTTCCTTCAGGTTGGGCAACCCTTCCACGTTGATGTTGCCCACGACGCGCGTGTTTTTGCCGTAGGTAATGTCGAGGTTTTTGGTCGTGAAGTTCTTCACATAGCCCTTGGCCTCGCCCGAAAGCAGCACGGTCTCCTTTAGGTCGCGCATGAATGGCTGCGGTGCGAAATGCGCAATATCGTCGGAATAGATGCGCGACGGATCCAGCCGCGCCACTACTCGCACCGAGTCGTTGAAGTCGGCGAAATTGAGGAAGTGCTGATACTCGAAGCGCAGATAGTTGCGCAACTGGCTGTTGCCGATTCGCAGGTTCAGGCCCGCAAATTCCCAGAACTTGCCCGCATAGGTCATGTTGGCCGTCAGCTCGCGCAGGCGGGTATTGGATGGTGTGTCCACAGCCCGCAGCCCGTCAATTTGGGAGTGAATGGTGTCGCCGCGCAGCCAGATTTGTGAGAAATCGGCATAGATGCTGTCAATCTGCATGTGGGCG
Source organism: Hymenobacter sediminicola (assembly GCF_014250515.1). Classification (NCBI taxonomy): domain Bacteria; kingdom Pseudomonadati; phylum Bacteroidota; class Cytophagia; order Cytophagales; family Hymenobacteraceae; genus Hymenobacter; species Hymenobacter sediminicola. The sequence continues at coordinate 1,338,465 of NZ_CP060202.1, forward strand.
TAATCCATCGAGCGGCCGTAGTACGGCTCCCGCGGCTTGTGCCGGTCGTCGAGGATGAAGCGCCCATTGCGCAGGCCAATAGCGTTGATTTTGAAGTCGAAGGGCTTGCTGACCTTCGTGGTGTCAGAAGGCCCCACCAGCCGGCGGATGGCGCTCAGAAACTCCGACAGGTTCGTGGAATCGGGCTGGTCCTTGTATGTCACCAGTGCAAAGCGCGGCTCTTCCAGCGTGAGCTTGCCTACGTGCAGGTGGCTGGGGTCGAAGATGCTGAACAGGCTGATATCGGCATCAGCCCGGCCTACGCTGAACAGTTCCTCGCCGCGCCGGTCTAGCACCCGGATGCCTTCTAGCAGTACCCGCGAGAAAGGCCGCACATCTACCCGGCCCACTATCACCTTCTGGCCCAGCTTATCGGTCAGGATTTCGGCGGCTTCCTGGGCCAGGCGCGTTTGTACGCTGGGCACGCGCAAGGCCACCAGTGCGCCCACCACCGCCAGGGCCACTACCAGCACCAGGGCCAGCAGCACTTTCAGCAGAATGGAAACGAAACGTGGCACGGCAGCAGAAAAAAAGAAGATATGGGAGCGAAGATACGGGTTGGCAGTTGCCTGCACAGATGCAAACGACCGGGCTGCGGTTGCCGCAAGAACGAAGCCATGGGCCTGCGGGTTGACTACAACACAGCGTCTTTCGCAAACCAACCTACCCAGGTTGTTGGTTTTAAACGAACTTTGCAGCTGTTTCTGCTGCCGCTTTCCAACTAAGTACCATGCATCATCCCACTATTCTGGCAATTGAATCTTCCTGCGACGACACGTCGGCCGCCGTGCTAGTAAACGGCGAAATTCGCGCCAACGTGGTGGCCACGCAGCAGGTGCACGAGCAATATGGCGGTGTGGTGCCCGAGTTGGCCTCGCGCGCCCACCAGCAGCACCTGATTCCGGTCGTGAATGCCGCCCTGCAAAAAGCCGGCGTTGCCCGCCACGACCTCGACGCCATAGCCTTCACCCAGGGCCCCGGCCTGCTGGGCTCGTTGCTGGTGGGCGGCATGTTCGCCAAAACGCTGGCGCTGGCGCTGGGCAAGCCGCTGATTGCCGTAAACCACATGCGGGCCCATATTCTGGCACATTTTATTGAAGAGCCCCGGCCAATATTTCCGTTTCTGTGCCTGACCGTAAGCGGCGGGCACACGCAGCTGGTCGTCGTGAAGTCGGCGCTGGAGATGGAAATCATTGGCCAGACCATTGACGACGCGGCCGGCGAGGCCTTCGACAAAACGGCCAAGCTACTCGGCCTGCCGTATCCGGGCGGCCCCCACCTCGATAAGCTGGCCCGCGAAGGCAACCCCACCCGTTTCCCGTTCCCGGTAGGGGCCATGCCCGGCTACGATTTCAGCTTCAGCGGCCTGAAAACCGCCGTGCTCTACTTCCTGAAAAAGGAAACCACACAGAACCCGGATTTCGTGCAGCAGAATCTCGCCGACCTCTGCGCCAGCATCCAGCACACCATCATCCAGACGCTGCTGCGCCAGTTGCGCCGCGCCGCCGCCGACAACGGCCTGACCCAGATTGCGCTGGCGGGCGGGGTTGCGGCCAACTCTGGTCTGCGCCAAGCGCTGCAGGACGAGGCCGCCGTGCAGGGCTGGCAAGTATTTATTCCGGCCTTCCAGTATTGCACCGACAATGCCGGCATGGTGGCCAAAACCGCCGAGTTTCAGTACCAGGCCGGCGACTTTGCCACTCAGCTCGTTAGTTCCGACCCGCGCCTGAAGCTGGTGTAGATGGAGAACTGATGATGCGTAGCGCTATTCTTACGTAGATTAATTCGCAACCTTGCCGGCCGCATTTGCGAATCCTGCTCACGCCGCCGGTCAGGCGGCTCCTTTTCTTATGGCTTCCAAAAAAGACGACGCGCCCAAGCGCATCAATATTCAGAACCGCCGCGCCAGCCACGAATATGTGTTCTTGGCCAAGTATGACGCGGGCATCATGCTGCAGGGCACCGAAATCAAGAGCATCCGGGAAGGCAGCGTGCAGCTGCAGGATGGCTTCTGCACCTTCCATTCCGACGGCAGCCTGTGGCTCAATCAGGTAACCATTGCCAAATACACCGAAGGGACATACAACAACCACGAACCCATGCGGGCCCGCAAGCTGCTGCTCAACAAGCGGGAACTAAAGCAATTGGCCAACAAAAACCAGGAGCAGGGCCTCACCATCATCCCGATCCGCATGTTCGTCAGTGACCGGGGCTTCGCCAAGGTGGAAATTGCGCTGGGCAAAGGCAAAAAGCTATTCGACAAGCGCGACGACCTGAAAGCCAAAGACCAGAAGCGCGAAATGGACCGTGCCCGCGACTATTAGGCACCATTCTCGGCCGGTTACAACTGTTGCCAGAAGTGGTAGTTTCGTTCCTGCCCCCGAATTGCCACCTTTGTCGTCTCACTATCATTAAGTATTCCTTTGGAACACGGAATCTGCGCCCTGAGTGTTGTGCCGGTGCGCGCTGAGCCTACTGATAAGGCTGAAATTATTACGCAGCTCATTTTTGGTGAGTGCTACTCCATTTTGCTTGTGCAGGGCCAGTGGATTCAGGTAAAAACCGCTGCCGACCAGTACGTGGGCTGGATGGATGTGAAGCAGCACACGCCTGTGAGCAGCGAGTACATGGCGGCGTGGCAGGCGCAGGACCACCCGCGCACCCTCGATGTGGTGCAGATAGTGAGCTGCCCCAACACGCGTATTCCGGTGCAGCTGGGCTCCCGGCTGCCGTTTTTTGATGGCATGACGCTGCGCCTGGGTGAACAGCAATTATTTTACAACGGCGCCGCTACCAACCCCCAGAACGGCCACGGCCCGCACGGCCCCGTAGACCAGCGGCTGCGGCTGTTGCAGAAAATGGCCCTGACGTACCTGAAAGCACCCTACCTGTGGGGTGGCAAAAGCCTGTTTGGTATTGATTGCTCGGGGCTGATGCAGCAGCTATACGGGCTGATTGGGGTGCAGCTGCCGCGCGATGCCCGCCAGCAGATTGATCTGGGTCAGCCAGTACATTTCGTGGCCCAGACGCTGCCCGGCGACTTGGCTTTCTTCGACAATGCAGATGGCAACATCGTGCACGTAGGGCTACTACTCGAGGACCAGCAGATTCTGCACGCCAGCGGCGAAGTCCGGATTGATCCGCTCGACCACAACGGCATTTTCAACCGCGACCGGCAGAAGTACACCCACAAGCTGCGGCTCATCAAGCGGATTCTGGCCGAGGACTAAGTCGGCCGCCAAAACGTGCCGGATACAACAGCTAACAGCCAGAAACTAAACTCCTGAGCTGTTGTTAATGCGCTTAGAATCATCTAGCTTTCGCTGAACCCGATGATTCCTTCCTAAGCGCGTATGGATCAAAAAGTCTTAGTCCTTAATGGCGACTATACCGCCATTACGTTGTGCAGTGTACAGAAAGCTTTCGTGCTGCTGTTTCTCGACAAAGCCGAGATGATAGCCCGCTCAGAAAACGGCGTTTTGCGCACCGTTAGCACAACGTATCCTAAGCCCAGCATCATCCGGCTGCAGCGCTACGTGCGCGTGCCCTACAAAGGCATTGCCCTGAGCCGCCACAACATTATGAAGCGGGACCATTTTGAGTGCCAGTATTGCGGCTCCACCAAAAACCTGACCCTGGACCACGTGCTACCCCGCTCCCGTGGCGGCGACAGTAGCTGGGGCAACCTGCTGACGGCTTGTGCCCGCTGCAACCATGCCAAAGGGCACCGCACCCCGCAGGAGGCCGGCCTCACGATAAGGCAACACCCCAAAAAGCCCACCTTATCGGGCTTTCTGAAGCTGAGTGCTGGCACTATAGACCAAAACTGGCACGCCTATCTTAACCACTGACGCCGGGAGCTATAGATTGCCGGCTTTTTTGTGGGGTGCCTGAGCCCAATTTTGGCTCTGCAAAACAGCAGCCGTGCAACCGTAAGTGCAGAACTAGCCTCCTAGAGCAGAATCATTCGTTACCTCCATGAAAAACAGCCTGCTAGTTCTCCTTATCTGCCTGATTTGTCTTGGCTTTGCTTCCTGCAAGAAAAACTCCGATGCAGATCCTGCAGTGAGCATTCGGGTAAAGAATACCAGCCAGTATCGGTATGATAGTGTCTATGTCTCAACTCTGGGAGGCACCAGAGCTTACGGCCCGCTAGAGGCCGGCAAAAGCTCCGACTATAAAACCTTTACCTCCGCTTACAGCACGGCGGCTATTCGGGTGGTGCTGGATGGCACTAGTTGGCAGCTGACTCCAATTGATTACGTGGGCATGTCGCCTCTATCAGCCGGGGAATACACCTACGCCATCAGCGTAGTTGACTATGGTCAGCGCCGACTTGGCCTAACGTTTGAGCAGCCCTGATAGGTGTTTTTTCACAAGAAAAGCCCGGCCTCTGAAAGTAAGAGGCCGGGCTTTTCTTGTGAAGGCGGAACGCAATCCGCTAGCTATTCTCGCCGCTCCTGACGGTGCCACTGGTTGCAAAGTCAATCAGGTCGCGGTTGAGCTTGTCTTTTTCGGTGATGAACAGGCCATGTGGCGCACCATCATAAGTGATATAGGTGGCGTGCTTCAGGTGCTGGTTCATTCGGTCGCCACTGTTCTTGATGGGCACTGTTTTGTCGTCTTCACCATGAATAACGAGGGCGGGCACGCTGATACCTTCCAGGTCGCGGCGGAAGTCGGTTTCGGCAAACGCATGGCCGCAGGCTACTGTTGCTTGGTGCGAGCCGAGTGAAGCCATACCAAACGACCAATCCAGGACACCCTTGCTGACGGGGTTGCTCAGGGGGCCTTCGCCATAAAACTGCTTGCCGAAGGTTTGCAGGAAATCGAACCGGTCCTTGGCTATGTTTTTCTGGATGTCATCGAAAACCGACTTATCTACACCGTCGGGGTTGTTATCGGTTTTGAGTAGATAAGGCGTCACGGCTGATACAAATACCACTTTGGCCACGCGGGCTCCGCCGTGGCGGCTCATATAGCGGGCTACTTCGCCGCCACCCATCGAGAAGCCCACCAGCGTCACGTTCTGCAGGTCCAGCGTATCGAGCACGGCTTTCAGGTCGTCGGCCAGCGTGTCGTAGTCATAGCCTTCAAACGGCTTCGACGAGTTGCCGAATCCGCGCCGGGTGTATGCTACCACACGCAGACCATGTTTCGGTAGCTCACCGAGTTGGTAGGTCCAGGCTTCGTGGCTCTGGGGCCAGCCATGGATCAGGACTACAGGCGCGCCTTTGCCTTGGTCAGTGTAGTGTAGTTTGATTTCTTGGCCATTAGCGTCTTGGCCTGCCTTGATGTAGCTCATAGGTAAGTGAATGTTAGCTGTGTGCGTTTAGATGTCTGTACATACGCCACAGAACGGCTACGGATAGCTAATGCACAATATTTTGTACCCAACGTCCAAATTCCTTTCCTTTGACCAGATGAGTTTCATTTCTGCCTTCCCCAGAGCTTCGGCCCGAGTTTCGGCGCTACTGCTGAGTAGTTGGCTGGTAGCTTGCCAGTCCAACTCCGATTCCCAATCTGGCGCTGCCACTACACCAGCGGACAAACCGGACAGTCAGTCTGCAGCAAGTGTGGCCCGTGACTCGCCGGGTGCGTGGTATCGGCAGTACCGGGGCGTGCTGCCCGGCAGTCCCGACAGTATCACATTGCAGCTGCAGGCGTGGCCTCGGACCAGCAGCGGAGACTCAGAATCGACGGGCCTGGCCGCCAACTACGCCGGCCCCGATGGCCATACGTTTGAGCTTTACGGCGGAACCAGTACAGCTTCTGATAGTATCAAGCTCACCGACAGCACCCCTGAACACGCCGGCCCTGACTATGCCACTAGTATTGCGTGGCGGCTCAAGCTGCAGGGCACTGAATTGCTGGGAACGGTAGGCGGCCGGCCCGTACGGCTGCGCCAGGTACAGCCAGCTGGCAGCATGCAGCTGAATTCGCGCTATTTCATCGATTCGGTAGCGGCCTTCCCCGAGCTACCAGGCACACCCTATGCACACCAGCGTATGCTGGCCGTGTTGCCTGTAGGTGGCACGTCGGCCACGGCTCAGGCTACGTTGCGCGACAACCTGTTGCGTGGCCTCCGCGACGATACCGTAGACACCAAGGCAGTACCGCAACTGGAGGAGCTATGGAGCCAGCAGAAGCAGCGCTACACCACCGATTACCGCCAAGATGCTGCCGCCAGTAAACCCGCGCCCGGCGACACGACTTCGCCAGAATTTGGTATCGGGCTTCGTTATGATGAGCAGCAGCTCATGCATGTCCTCTGGAACCAGGCTCCGTTGCTTAGCATTGGCTATTACAACTACAGCTATACCGGCGGTGCGCACGGCCTGTACGGTACCACAGTCGCCACCTTTGATACCCGCACGGGCCGCCGCCTTCGCTACGACGACATTTTCCGGGCTGGCACCAAAGCACAGCTCACTACGCTGCTCGATAATGCCGCCCGTCGCACTTTCCGGTTGGCCCCCAATGCCCCGCTGGATAAGACATTGTTCGTGAAGCAAATGCCTGTTACTCGCAACGTGTTCCTGACCAGCGGCGGCGCTACGTTCATCTATACTCCCTACGAAGTAGCCTCCTACGCGCAGGGCGAAATCCGTTTGTTCGTGCCGCTGTCGGAACTGCAGCCACTGTTAAAGTCTGGCCTGCCCGTGCCCAGTGGGGGAGAGGTGACGCGGCCGTAGACTGCCATTGTGCGGGAGTATAGTTTCCTGTAGTCATTGCGGTTGTACATAATCAAGGCGTATGGCACTAATTGCGGGTGAACCGGCTTTAGAAGCGGTATATTTACCGGAAGTTTCCATTTACTGTTTTTCATGCACGCACCCAAATTCGCGGCCTCCCGCTCATTCCACCAAGAGTTGAAGCGCCGTACCAACGCTTACTTTCAGGAAGCCGGCAAGGCTACCACCGGTGATACCCGCCTGTTCGCGAAAGCCATAATCCTGACGGTTGCCTTTGTGGCCGTATATGTGCACCTCGTGTTCCTGACGCCGCCTACCTGGCTGGCCCTGGCCGAGTGCGCACTGCTGGGCCTGATTGGCTCGGCCATTGGTTTCAATGTGATGCACGACGGGGCTCACGGCTCATTCAGCAAAAAGCGCTGGGTGAATCAGTTTGCCTCGTTCACGCTGAACGTGCTGGGTGGTAATAGCTTCATGTGGAACGTGAAGCACAACCTCATCCACCACATGTACACCAACGTGGACGGTATCGACGACGACCTGGACGCGCAGCCTTGGCTCCGGTTGAGCTCTACGCAGCCGCGCCACCGCTTCCACCGGTTTCAGCATCTGTACTTCTGGTTTTTCTACGCGCTGCTGTTCATTGCCTGGGTTTTCTTCATGGACTACCAGAAGTATTTCAAAGGCAAAGTAGGGGAGATGCCGCTCAAGAAAATGACGGCTACCGACCAGGGCGTGTTCTGGGGATTCAAGGCGCTGCACCTGTTCCTGTTTGTCGCGTTGCCCATTTATACCACTGGTTTTGTGGCTTGGCTGCTTGGCTTTATGGTATTCACAACGGTAGTAGGCTTCACGATGAGCATTGTGTTTCAGCTGGCGCATACCGTAGAGCACACGGCCTTCCCGATGCCCGATGAAATTACCAACAAGCTCGAAGACGAGTGGGCAATTCACCAGATCAAGACGACGGCCAACTTCGCTACCGATAGCAAAGTCATCAGCTGGCTGGTAGGTGGCCTCAATTTCCAGGTCGAGCATCACCTGTTCCCGACCATCTCGCACGTACACTATCCAGCCCTGAACAAAATCATTCGGCAGGCCTGCCAGGAGTTCGGTGTCGAGTACAACGAGTACCCCAAGATGCGCTATGCGGTGGCTTCGCATGTAGCGCACCTGCGGGAGCTGGGCCGGAAATAAAAGCCGGAAGCTGCACTTTATAGCCGCCGCTCCCGTTTAACCAAGTGACTCCTGTAAGGCGTCGCTGACGGATAAACCCATTCGTTTGGGTTTCCGGCAGCGGCGCCTTCCTTTTTTAGTAGCGTACGGTTCCGGCAAGGTGCAGGAGCCGGCTGTGTCTGCCGAAAGGTGAGCTACGGCACTCTTTGGGCCACTTTGGCGGCCCAGAGCCACTAGTGTACTCCCTTCCTGTATGGCACTGCCCAAATTTGCCGCCCCGCGGTCCTTCCACGCTGACCTGAAGCGTCGTATCAACGAGTATTTCGAACAGGCCGGCACGGCCTCCACTGGCAACTTTAGCCTGCTCAGCAAAGCTGTGCTGCTGGCTCTGGCTTTCGTGGGCTTGTATGTGCACCTCGTGTTCTTCACGCCGCCCACAGCCTGGGCCTTGCTGGAATGCGTGCTGTTTGGCGGTACCATTGCCGCCATCGGCTTCAATGTGATGCACGACGGGGCCCACGGCTCGTTCAGCCAGTATAAGTGGCTGAACAATTTCGCTGCTTTCACGCTGAACGTGCTGGGCGGCAGCAGCTACATGTGGAACGCTAAGCACAACCTCGTGCACCACACCTACACCAACATTGAAGGCCACGACGACGACATCGATATCCGGCCCTTCATGCGCATGACCCCCGACCAGCCGCGCCACGCGCTGCACCGGTTTCAGCACCTGTACTTCTGGTTGCTGTACTGCATGCTCTACATCTCTTGGATTTTCGTGATGGACTACCAGAAGTACTTCTCGCGCAAAATCGGGAACATGCCGCTCAAGAAAATGGCCCTTTCCGACCATCTGGTGTTCTGGGGCTTCAAGGTGTTCAATCTACTGCTATATGTGGTGGTGCCCATCTATATGGTCGGGTTCCTGGGCTGGCTGGCCGGTTTCGCCGTTACCACCTGCTTCGCCGGACTGGTGCTGAGCCTTGTATTCCAGTTGGCCCACACCGTAGAAGCCACGGCTTTCCCAATGCCCCACGAAACCACCAACAAGCTCGAAGATGAGTGGGCCATCCACCAGATCAAGACCACGGCCAATTTCGCTACCGAAAACCGCCTGATTAGCTGGCTGGTGGGCGGGCTCAACTTCCAGGTCGAGCATCATCTGTTCCCCAAAATCTCCCACGTCCATTACCCCGCCATCAGCAAAATCCTCAAGCAGGTATGCGGCGAGTACGGCGTGGCCTACAACGAGTACCCGAAGATGCGCTACGCCGTGGCCTCGCACGTGGCGTTTCTGCGCCAGATGGGGCGGGCTTAGAGTAGCTAACAGAACTATATTTAGGAGTCATGGCAATATGACTCTTTTTTTATGGTAAACGTGCGAACACACCTAAGGGTGATTTTGGGATGGGGTAGCTTAATGGTCACAACTAGTTGTGACCATAATTTGGAGCCCAAAAAAGCAGTCGAAATAGCTTCTGGACAAGTAAAGCTGTCATTGCCACAAAGCTGGTCGTCACATGAAGTATTATCGGTTTTTCCGCCTGATTGTGAAATATGCTCTGGAAGTGAATATGAGGAGATATTTAGAATTAAGAACGGTGCTGGCGTTAGGATTACAGTGATGATCTTCCCAGGAGGAGTAGTAAGCGTTCCTTCCAGTAAGGATGAAGTTTTTGGGATAAAAGAGAAGAACCCTGGTTGCATTATAGGGGATACTATTTCTGAAAATAGGCAGGGGTACAAGTACACCAGCATATCTTACAGGCAGGTAGATAGTACAATGCCTTACTATTACCACGTATCAACTAAGTGGTCGGGGCCTTATAGAACAGTGGTGGCTCATTTCGGTGGGAAAGACACAAAAGACTTCTGGGAAACGGTAGCAGAGATTCAGAAGTCAGTGCGTATTAATCCGGCGTTTTTGAATACCGCGAAATTGTAGCACATAAGCTTCTCGCAATCCTGCCCCAAACTCCGTATCTTTGCGCCCCCGCCAGGGTGGCGGGCCGGCGCGTTTGCGCTGTGTATCAAACAAAAACGCGTTCCGGAGGCGGGCCCTGCGCCGGACGTGTACACGAGGGCCAATGCTAATATCATGGCAGAAGTAGTAGACAACTTCGACTGGGACAATATCGGAGCCAACAGCTTCGGCGGTAACTATACCGCTGAGCAGCGCGCCGAGATGGAGCAGATGTACAGCGAAACGCTGACCACTGTCCAGGAGGAAGAAGTAATCAAAGGCACCGTAGTTGGTATCACCGACCGCGACGTAATTCTGAACATAGGCTTCAAATCCGATGGTCTGGTGCCTCTCTCCGAATTCCGCGACCTGACCGACCTCAAAATCGGTGACGAGGTAGAGGTATTCATCGAGGACCAGGAAGATGCCAACGGCCAGCTCATCCTGAGCCGCAAGAAGGCGAAAATCAAGCAGGCTTGGAAAGCTATTTACGACGCTTTGGAGAACGATACCGTTCTCGAAGGTGTAGTAAAGCGCCGCACCAAAGGCGGTCTGATCATGGACTTGGACGGCGTAGAAGCCTTCCTGCCCGGCTCGCAGATCGACGTGAAGCCTATCCGTGACTTCGATATCTATGTAGGTCGTCGCATGGAAGTGAAAGTGGTGAAAATCAACGCCGCTTTCGACAACGTGGTAGTTTCGCACAAAGTGCTCATCGAGAAAGACCTCGAGAAGCAGCGCGAAGCCATCCTCAACAACCTGGAAAAAGGCCAGATCCTCGAGGGTGTTATCAAGAACATGACCAACTTCGGTGTGTTCATCGACCTTGGTGGCGTAGACGGTCTGTTGCACATCACGGACATTTCGTGGGGCCGCATCGCTCACCCGAGCGAAGTACTGCAGCTCGACCAGAAGCTGAACATCGTAGTTCTGGACTTCGACGAAGCCAAGAAGCGTATCAGCCTCGGTCTGAAGCAACTGACTCCTCACCCATGGGATTCGCTCGGCGCCGACATGGGCGTTGGCTCGAAGGTGAAAGGCCGTATCGTGAATGTTGCCGATTATGGTGCGTTCATGGAAATCATCCCTGGCGTAGAAGGTCTGATCCACGTTTCGGAAATGTCCTGGAGCCAGCACCTGCGTAACCCGCAGGACTTCATCAAGCAGGGCGACGTAGTAGAGGCTCAGATCCTGACCCTCGACCGCGAAGACCGCAAGATGAGCCTCGGCATCAAGCAACTGAGCGAAGATCCATGGACCCGTGGCGACTTCGGCACGAAGTACGCCGTAGGTACTAACCACAACGGTCTGGTGCGCAACCTGACCAACTTCGGCCTGTTCGTTGAACTGGAAGAGGGTGTGGACGGCCTCGTGCACGTTTCGGACCTGTCGTGGACCAAGAAGATCAAGCATCCTTCGGAAGTAGTGAAGGTGGGTGACCGTCTGGACGTAGTAGTTCTCGAACTCGACGTGGCTAACCGTCGTCTGGCCCTGGGCCATAAGCAGTTGGAAGAAAACCCTTGGGATACGTTCCAGACGGTATTCACTCCCGGCTCGGTGCACAAGGCTACCATCACGGAGAAAACCGACCGTGGCGCTGTTCTCGAGCTACCCTACGGTATCGAAGGCTTCGCATATCCTAAGTCGCTGGCCAAAGAAGATGGCTCGCAGGCTGAGAACGGCGAATCGCTGGACTTCCGCGTTATCGAATTCTCCAAGGATGACCGTCGCATCGTGCTGTCGCACAATGCCGTGTACAACCAGCAGGCAGAAGAAGATAGCCGCGCTTCGAAGTTCACGAAGAAGAAGCCGGCCGGTGGTGCCGCTGCTGCACAAGGCGAAGGCAAACTGAGCGACCTGAAGAAGCCCACAACGGCTGAAAAGTCGACCCTCGGTGACCTGGATGCTCTGTCGGCACTGCGCGACAAGATGATGGGCAATGAGCGCCAGGCTGGCGAGCAGAAGCTGTCGACGAAAGCGGCTCCGGCTGCTGAGGCTCCGGCCACGGAAGAAGCTCCTGCCGAAGGTGGTATCGTAGCCGCTGTAACCAGCGCTGCTTCGGCCGCTATCGACAAGGTGAAGGAAGTTGCTGGCGACGCTGTAGAAGCCGCTTCGCACTCCGGCATCGTGGAGAAAGCTAAAGAAGTTGCCGGTGACGTAGTTGACAGCGTGAAAAACGCCCTGTCGAGCGACGACACCAACAAAAAAGACGAGGAGAAAGCCTAAGCTTTGTCAATCGTTAGCGTAAAAGAAGGCCCCGGCGCAAGTCGGGGCCTTCTTTGTGCGTATGCAGCGCGCCAATGGGCCAAACCATATACAGTGGGTGCAGAAATTTTTCCGCACTATCCCAGTAACTTACCGGCCATAGCATGAAAAGCTGGCCGGTGGCATTGGCAGAACTCAGATTAAGCCGTATGTTTGCATCCCCAAACCACTGGTGACGTGACCGAGTGGCTAGGTAGAGGTCTGCAAAACCTCCTACAGCGGTTCGAATCCGCTCGTCACCTCTTCGTTTCAAGGCCCGCTGCAAGACAAGTGCTTGTAGCGGGTCTTTTGATTTACGGCTGTTTTTTCGGGCATTCACTGGCGGAGTAGGAGGGAAGTGAAGCGCTTTTACACTGCTCCTTTAGATACTCCGCCCGGATTCTGCGTACATGACTTTCCTGGCTGAGTAATCAGGGCCCCCGATAGGAGGTGTTTTGCGGAAATAATTCAGGACTAGCGGCTAATGAAATTTACGCTGTATGGGTATCTGGTGGCGCTGACCATGGCGGTTACTCCACTAACGTATTGCCAGGCACAGGACACCCCGACGCCGACAGACACTCTGCGAAAGTTTGAGAATCCAGCGGGTGTTTCGGCGCCCGTGAAGCAGCCGTGGTACAAAAGCAAAGTGGTGAAAGCTACCATAGTGCCGGCAGTGCTTATTGGCTACGGGGCATACACTTTCAACGGGGGCGGATTCTATACCAACCAGCAAGCCAACCGCGACATTCATAAGCTGTTCCCAACCTACCGGACCCGGCTGGATGACATCTTAATTATCGCGCCCTACCTAGAGCTGGGCGCGGTGGCGCTGGCCGGAGTAGAGACGCGTAACGACCGAATCAACGTGGGCTTGGTTGTGCTGAAGAGCGAGATATTCATGCTCACCACTGTGTTTGCGATAAAGAATCTCACACGGGAAACCCGCCCCGACGGCTCCGATAACCTTTCGTTCCCATCGGGCCATACGGCTCAGGCGTTTCTGGCAGCCAGTATAGTACACAATGAGTTCCGCGACAAAAGCCAGTGGTATGGAGTGGGAGCATACACTATTGCGACCAGCGTAGCAGCCCTACGCATGATTAATAACAAGCACTGGCAAAGCGACGTGGTAGCAGGAGCCGGGATGGGCATTCTGTCGGCGCACGTCGGCTACCTTACGCACCGCAACCGGTGGGGCCGCAAGCCGCGTCTGCCGGAGGGCATGAGTTTTAACCCTACGTGGGTGCCGGGCCCCGGCGGCGGAATGGCAATGGGCATGGTCTGGCAGCTACGCTAGTCCACGCCTACAGGGCCTCTTACACTGTTCCTCCTTTCCAGCGACGCTATGTGGTGGCTGTACGCATTACTTTCTGCCTTCTTCGCCGCCCTGACGGCCATATTGGCTAAAGTCGGCGTTAAGGGAGTCGATTCAAATCTGGCCACGGCTGTCCGTACCGTTGTGATTCTGATACTCGCTTGGAGCATCGTTTGTTTCCGAGGTGGTTTGTCAGAGGTGCACACACTCACGCGGAACAACCTGCTTTTCCTGGGCCTTTCAGGACTGGCTACGGGGCTTTCGTGGGTCTTCTACTTCCGGGCGCTGCAACTCGGGCGGGTTTCGCAGGTGGCCCCGGTTGATAAGCTGAGCGTGGCGCTGGCCATTGTACTGTCGGTAGTATTTCTGGGAGAGAAACTCACGTGGCAGACCGCGCTGGGAGCTGGGCTCATCATAGCAGGGTCGCTGGTACTGATTAGGACGTAATGCGCACAGCGTACTTCGGTAATGTCTCACTTTTGCTAAGTGCTCCTAGGGGCCATGCTGGCAGGGTAACTAGGGTATCGGGCGACTACCTCCACGGCTGCACAGACCGGGCATTGACCAGAAAGCTTGCTGCGTAAGCGCGCTGCCGCATTTTTTTATCTGACCGCCCATCATCGACAGCAGAATATAAATGGTTGAGCGTGTGAGCGAAGAGCAGAACTGGGGCGTCAAAACGCAAAATGACAGGCGTGCTGGCTTTACAGGCTCAAATCCCTACATTTAACTCCGGCGTACAATCCGCTCGACTTAGTTTCCACTTCCTCCTCCATATGAAGATTATTGACCTCCGCACAATGCGCGGGCCCAGCTACTGGTCCGTCAAACACTACAAGTTGATTGTACTGAAAGTGGATATGCAGGATATGGCCGAAACGTGGTCAAATGGGGTGTCAACGCTAGCCGAACAACTGCCGAAACTATTGCCGGAACTGGGACGCCCGGCACCTGCCGAATCTGAAAAGTCGGTGCTGAAAAACCCTCCTCTCACCCAAGACCAACTAGCCGATGGAGAGCCACTGGGCCATGTCATTCAGCACGTAGCGCTGGCCCTGCAGCGTATGGCCGGTATGCCCGTGTATTGGGGTAAGTCGTACCCTGCCCACCAGGAAGGCGTGGAGTTTGTGGTATTCAGCTACCAGGAAGAGCGCGCGGGCCGTATGGCTGCCGAAGCCGCTGTGCAGCTTGTGGACGACCTGTGCCATGGCCGGTCCGTGAACGTGAAGCCCATTGTAGATGAACTGCATGAAATCCGGGAAGATGAGTTCTTCGGCCCCAGCACCTGGAGCATTGTTTCGGAGGCTGCCTCGCGCAATATTCCGTACATCCAGCTCAAGAACAGCAACATCATTCAGCTGGGCTACGGCGTCAACCAGAAGCGCATCTGGGCCACGACTACCAGCAATACTTCGCACGCCGGAGTAGAGGTAGCTGGCAATAAGAACCGCACCAAAGCCATGCTCAAGGATGCCGGGGTGCCCGTGCCCAATGGCACGACCGTGTATTCGGAGGATGGCTTGCGTGATGCCGTGGAAGAATTGGGCTTTCCCATCGTGACCAAGCCGCTCGACGGCAACCACGGTAAGGGCGCCACGATTCGCATTATGAACTGGGATGATGCGGTGGAAGGACTGAAAGCAGCCCAGAAATATTCCCGTGCCGTTATTGTAGAGCAGTTTGTAGAAGGCCACGACTACCGGATGCTGGTAGTGAACGGCAAGCTCATTGCCGCCGCCAAGCGTACTCCAGCTGCCGTTATCGGCAACGGCAGCAGCACTATTCAGCAGCTAATTGATAAGGTAAACGAGGACCCGCGCCGGGGTGTAGGCCACGAGAAGGTACTCACCAGCATCAAAGCCGACCAACACACCCAGGACTTGCTTAAAAACCAGGACCTGACGCTAGAAAGTGTGCTGCCAGCCGGTCAGGAACTGTATCTGAAAAGCACAGCCAATATCAGCACCGGTGGTACCGCCACCGACGTAACGGACTTGGTGCATCCTTACAACGTGCTGCTGGCAGAGCGAGTGGCCGGCATTGTGGGCCTTGATATCTGTGGGATTGATCTGCTGACTTCAGACATTGCTATTCCGCTGAACGAGACGCGTGGCGCCGTTATTGAGGTGAATGCTGCCCCCGGTTTCCGGATGCATATCTCACCAACTGAAGGTCTGCCCCGCAACGTGGCGGCTCCGGTAGTTGATATGCTGTTCCCGCCCGGTGCCACGGCCCGTATTCCTATTTTCGCTGTAACGGGCACCAACGGCAAAACCACTACCTCGCAGCTGCTGGCGCACATTGTGGCTTCCAAAGGCTACAAAGTCGGCTTCACGACGACCAACGGTATCTACATACAAGGCGTGCAGCTGCAAAGCGGCGACTGTACCGGCGGCCAGAGCGCCGAGTTCGTACTGAAAGACCCAACAGTAAACTTTGCGGTATTGGAAACGGCACGCGGCGGTATGCTCCGCTCGGGCTTAGGGTTCCACACCTGCGACGTGGCTATTGTGACGAACGTGGCGGCCGACCACCTTGGCATGCGCGACATCTATACCGTGGAGGAAATGGCCGCCGTGAAAGGCGTACTGCCCCGCACGGTGCGCAAGAACGGCTGGGCGGTGCTCAACGCCGATGATGACCTGGTATACGCCATGCGCGAGAAGCTGGACTGCCGCGTGGCGCTGTTCAGCATGAACGAGCACAGCCCTAGAATCCGGGAACACGCCGAAAATGGCGGGCTGGCGGCTGTGTATGAGGAAGGCTACATTTCCATCTACAAAAACAGCTACAAGCTGCGCGTAGACCGGGCCGCCGAATTCCCGATTACGTTTGGCGGGCGGGCCACCTTCAACATCGAAAACTCGCTGGCGGCGGCGCTGGCCTGTTATTGCTACGGCTTCGATAAGGACGACATCAAGCAGGCATTGCGCACGTTTGTGCCTTCGGCCGCAAAAACGCCCGGCCGCATGAACCTCTATAAGTTTCCGCAGTTTGAGGTGATTGTGGACTATGCGCACAACACGCACGGCATCAGCAAATTTGCCGAGTTTCTGAATGCTACCGAAGCCACACACAAAGTCGGCGTCGTGTCGGGCCTCGGCGACCGTCGGGACGAGGATACGCTGAGCTTTGCCCGAATTGCCGGCCAGATTTTCGATGAAGTAGTGCTTCGCCAGGACCGCGACCTGCGTGGAAAAACGAAGGAGCAGCTCAAGGAAATCATGGAAAAAGGCCTGCGGCTTGATGTGCCTGACTTGCCCATCACCTACATCGAAAACGAGATGGAGGCCATCGACCATGTATTGGCTACCGCCAAACCTGGCTCTATTGTAGTGCTCTTTACCGAAGACATCAAAAACACCATCAGGAAGCTCGATGAGTTTGAAGCATCCTTAGGAGCCTAACCAGGCGGACATCCCGCCTGAACTACTACCAAACAACAAGGCCCGGTTACATAGCCGGGCCTTGTTGTTTGGTAGTAGGTACGAAGCAGAACTTGTGTTTCGCAACCAGTTGGTTATTTCAACGTGAATGTTGTTTTGCCAATCATTACGCCGCCTTCGTACAGCTCTACGGTGTGCAGGCCGGTTTTGTAGGGCGCGCCTTTGGCGTAGAGAAACTGCACCGGCTGGCGACTGTTGTCATACACAATATCCTGCTTGGCAGTATAGAACGCCTCGGAGCCATCAATCATGAAGGTGCCACCGCCAGTGCTCAGGTTATACAGAGCAGCGCCATCAGGCTCAATCAGGCGCAACATAATCTGCTTGGTTTCCTTCGGCGATACGTCGTTGCGGGCCAGGTTGAAGGTGATTTTGACCTTCTCGACACGCTTGGCTTTGAACTCGTTGTCGTCGTCGTCTTTCTCCTTGTTGCGCGAGTTCACCACGCCTACCCGAATGTTTTCGGCCTGCAGGCGCGACGCTACTGCCACTTTTTCACTCAGTTCCTGATTGGAACGAGCAATTGTTGTGATGGTATCAGCAAGTTTATTCTGACGCTCCTTCAGCGTGGTCGTTTCTGTGTACAGTGCTTCGTTATCAGCCTTGAGCTGCGCAATTTCATCGTCTTTCTTGCGCAGTTGGGCTTCAAAGTTCTGCGCGCGCTGCTTGAAACGTTGCTGCTCTTTAATCGAGAAGCTACCAGCCTTAAACGAGCGTAGCTTCAGCAAATCAGCGTTGATGGAAGCAATTTTGGCCTCCAACGAGTCGTTGGACAGGCCCATTGCCTGCACTTCCTGGCTTTGCCGCTCGAAATCTGCCTTCAGTTTTTCGAACTCAGTAATTTGGGTTTTCAGCTGATCATCCTTTTCCTGTACCTGCGTCGTGAGCTGTTGATTTTCCGCATTCTTCTGCCGGTTCATCCAGTACAGTACGCCATTGATACCGAGCAGCACCAGAAAAAGTGCGACAATGAGAAGGATACGGCTGTTGTTCCGGGGTTCTGGGCTAGGATTTTGTTCCATTACGAGCGGGGTTAGATGAAGACCGGCGGGCCGGTGCGTGCGTTACCTTTGCACACAAACAAACGAAAATTTAAAACAAAACTGGTTTTGGTAGCTGCCTGCTGACCGAAAGAAATGTACGAGAAGCGTATGAAACCCGATGCTTTGTTTGATGAAAACTACTGGCGCAGCCGCTACAGCACTGGCCGTACCGGCTGGGATACTGGCAGCATAACGCCACCTCTGCGCGATTATTTTGATCAGATGGGTTCCGCCGATGCGCGACGTATCCTGATTCCCGGGGCCGGGCGAGCCTATGAAGCTGAATACCTGCACAAATTGGGTTTTTCTGAGGTGCATGTTGCCGACCTAGCTCCTGAGGCGCTGGCTGCCCTACAGCAGCAGGTGCCCGGGTTTCCCGCTGCCCATCTGCTCCACCAGGATTTCTTTACGCTGCCGGCCCTGCCACCTTACGATCTGCTGGTGGAACAGACTTTTTTCTGTGCCCTCGACCCCCACCTTCGTGCTGCCTATGCCCAGCAGTGTGCTGCTCTGTTGCGGCCCGGTGGAACCTTGATGGGGCTTTTGTTCGAAACGGATTTTGGACCCGTAGCGGAGCCACCATTTGGTGGCACACGTGAGGAATACCGTGCCTATTTCGAGCCGTATTTTGATTTCAAGCATTTCGACACGGCTTATAATTCGCTTAGCCCACGCCAAGACAGGGAGTTATTTATCTGTTTGAAGCGGAAAGCGTAACTATTGCCGCCACTAGAGTAGTCTAATGCAGCGGCGGTATCCGTTCGTTACCTTTGCCATATCACCGGCGCAGGCGTTTCCGGCGCCTGCTCCTCCATTAGCACCACCTCCATGCTCGAACTCCTCGCCAATACCCTGCCTCATTTTCGCAATACCAACTCCGGCCAGTTTTTCCTGATGGCGGGCCCCTGCGTGATTGAAGGCGAAGATATGGCCCTGCGTATCGCCGAAAAGGTGCGCCATATGACCGATAAGCTCCAGATTCCATACATCTTCAAGGGTTCATACCGCAAAGCCAACCGCAGCCGCCTCGATTCTTTCACCGGCATCGGCGACGAAAAGGCACTGCGTATCCTGCAGAAAGTAGGCCGCGAAATGGGGGTTCCTACCGTCACCGATATTCACGAGTCGGACGAGGCGGCGCTGGCGGCTGAATACGTAGACGTGCTGCAGATTCCGGCCTTCCTATGCCGACAGACAGATCTGTTGATTGCGGCGGCCAAAACGGGTAAGGTGGTAAACGTTAAGAAAGGCCAGTTCCTCAACGGCGAGGCTATGCAGTTTGCTGTGGATAAAGTGCGCCAGTCTGGCAACAACAACGTTATCCTGACGGACCGCGGCAATTCCTTTGGTTATTCTGATCTGGTAGTTGACTTCCGCAACCTGCCCGCTATGCGCGACTTCGGCGTACCCGTCGTAATGGATGTGACCCACTCACTACAGCGCCCCAACCAGAGCAGCGGCGTAACAGGTGGCCAGCCGGCCCTTATCGAGACCATTGCCAAAGCCGCTATTGCCGTAGGTGCCGACGGCTTATTCATAGAAACCCACCCGACGCCTGCTACCGCTAAATCAGATGGCGCTAATATGCTTTCTCTTGACAAGTTAGAGGACCTGCTCGTGAAGCTTACTCGGGTACGGGAAGCGGTGCGTTAGGCCTTGCGGCACGGTTGCAAGTGGTTGCAATTCGTTCCAAAACAAAGCCTATATTTGTTACGTTGGAAACAAAAGTAGCAGAGAGCACGCGCCCCCTGCTACCGTTTCCGCTAAGGGCCAAATAGGAGGAAAATTCCTCCCACACCGCCCAAAGCAGCTACAACTTTCATTGCAAAAGCTGTAGTTATTTGGATGGAGCATTCAAAACGAAGCCCGTCCAAATCAGCACGTCTCGTACCCATGACCAATGGATTTGAGGGTGGCCAAAACACCCTTCTTATCCTGAAGCCCGTGTTACAGCACGGGCTTCGCTGTTTTTAAGCAGCCGTGTTGGCGGGGTGACAACCGTACGTATTGCCAAAGATACTAGCAATATGGTATTTAGGTTTGTTCTGTGGCCTTGTTTTGCTAAAAAAAATAGTAAAACAAGATTGGTTTATTGTTCGGCCGCTTACGCCGATAAGCGGCGGGTACGCTCCAAAACTTTGTCCAGCGCATTGTTGAAGCGGAGTCGGAAGTGCTGCTTGGGCTGGTTACGACGGAAAAACACGAGGCCCACAAAGAACAAGTCTACAGTCAGGCGTACCTCCGGGTGCTGCCGAATAACGTTCCAGGCGCGCTCCATATCCTGGGACCAATGAATATCGTCCAGCACGAACACGCTCCGTTCAGTGCGGTGGGCGAGGCACAGTTCGAAATAGCGTAGCGTGGGCTCATAGCGGTGGTTGCCGTCGAAGAAGGCAAAGTCGAGCGGAACGCCTAGAGCGGCTAGGGTAGGAGCAAGTGTTTCGTCGAGGTTGCCCTCAATCAACTCAACATTGTGCAGATCTAATTCCGTGAAAGTTTCGCGGGCCACGGTTGCTGTGGCGGGGCAGCCCTCAAACGTGAGTACGCGGCTACGTGTGTCGGCGGAGGCTAGATAGGAGGTAGTGAGACCCAGCGAAGTACCCAGTTCCAGTACAGTGCGCGGCTGGAAATGATTAACAAGCCGGAACAGCAGCTGCGCCAGTTTTGGGGGCTTGGCAGCGGTGCGGGCTATATCCTGAATGCGGCGCTTGTGGCCTGCGCCCGTATGAGAGCCAGCCCCAAAGTCACGCACCTGAATGGTTTGGCTGCTGCGCTGCAACTGCTGCCGCCGTTGCTCAATGCTTGCAAAGGCCGAAAATTGCCCGTCGTGGTTGATGACGTGCGCGTACAGCCCAAAGACAAATGGGGAGTGCAGGCCGTGTGCATTCCCCGAACGAAGCAAAAACCGAACGTAGCTGAGAGCCTGAAAAAGCAAGGGAACAGAATTAGGTAGCTACAAAGAACGTCATCCTGCGGATTCTACACACAGTGCAGGACCCGCAGGATGACGTTCTTGACAAGAAAAGCAGGATGCTAGTTGAGGCGGTAGGGAACCACCAGCGTAAACTCAGGTATTTCGACCGTGAAAACAGTACCATCGACAACACGCTCCATTTCGTAGGTGCCGCGCATTTTGCCCATGCCCGATTTCAGGTTGCAGCCCGATACGTACTGGTGCGACTCGCTGGGCTCCAGTACTGGCTGCTGGCCTACCACCCCTTCGCCTTCTACTTCGCGCACCACACCGTTGGCATCGTAGATGTACCAGTGGCGACGGAGCAGCTTCACGGTGTACTCCCCGTTGTTGCGGATATCAATTTTGTACGCGAAAACGTAATGCTCCTGGCCGGGGCTGGAATAGTCGGGCAGATAGTTCGTGGTGACGCTCACGGTGACGCCCTGCGTAGTGGTCGTATTCATGGCTACTGTGCGGTGTGGGTGGGACTAACAGGCGAGGGCAGAAATTGGTTTATTTACGCAACCGGCACCAGTTATGGTCTGCCAAATCCGCAAAATAATTTTCCCGCAGGATGAATGTAAAGATAGAAGAAAGCTGGCGCAAGGTTTTGCAACCCGAATTTGAGAAATCATACTTTCAGCACCTTATTGCTTTTGTAAAAGGTGAATACGCCACCGCCACGGTTTATCCACCCGGCCCGAATATCTTCCATGCTTTCGAAGCCTGCCCATTTGATCAGGTGAAAGTGGTGATACTGGGCCAAGACCCTTACCATGGTAAAGGACAGGCACATGGCCTGAGCTTTTCGGTAGCGGAGGGAATCCGTACGCCACCTTCGCTCCAGAATATTTTCAAGGAACTGCAGGCCGATATTCCCGAAACTCCGCCCGCTCCCAATGGTAACCTCGACCGGTGGGCCCAGCAAGGGGTTCTGCTCCTGAATGCTACTCTCACGGTGCGCGCCGGCGAACCGGCCAGCCACCAGAAAAGAGGCTGGGAACAATTCACGGATGCCGTTATTCAGAAAATTTCGGAACAGAAAGACCACGTTGTCTTTATTCTCTGGGGAGCCTATGCCCAGAAAAAGTCGGAGTTGATTGATGCCAAAAAGCACCTCATCCTAAAAGCGGCGCATCCTTCCCCCTATGCCGCCGACCGGGGCTTCTTCGGCTCCCGACCCTTCAGCAAAACCAACGCATACCTTCAGCAGAAAGGGTTGCAACCCATACAATGGTAGCCCACAAGGCTGCCAGTCTTTGGCAGAGGGAAAGAGGCACTATAGCTTCTTAGATTAAGCTAGAAACACAACAGGCTTGCCGAGTGGCAAGCCTGTTGTGTTTCTAGCTTAGGTACGGAATCCGTAAGCCTAGTCGATGGTGTTGAAAATGCGGTTCCAGCGGATTTTGTGGAAGGCATCGGCATACGGGTCTACCGACATCCAAATCATGACGGCTTTGCCCACAATATGGTCTTCGGGCACGAAACCCCAGTAGCGGGAGTCGAGCGAGTCGTGGCGGTTGTCGCCCATCATGAAGTAGTAGTCCTGCTTGAAGGTGTAGCGTTGAAGCGGCTGACCGTTCTGCAGCAGTACGCCGTTCTGTATTGTCACGCCCTCATTATGCTCGTAGCGCATGATGATTTTTTGGTAGATGGGCGTATTCTGAGGCGTAATTTGTACCGTTTGCCCCTTTTTGGGTAGCTGCAGCGGCCCAAAGTTGTCCTTGTTCCAGTTGTTGATGGGGGCCGGAGTGCTCTGCGGATAATCAGGATTGTTCGGGAATACATCCGGTTCAGCCTGGCCCGGTACAGCTTTGTCCTGCACTACGGCCTTCACGTAAGGCTGCTTGCGGAAGAAGTCAGCCGTGGTAGCCGTAGCATCAATCATAAATGTAGGTTCCTGCGTACCGAAGAGCGGCTCCGGCTTGCCATCAGGCCGGTTGAAGTTGGTGACGTGCTGCTCCTGAAACGCCTTGTACAGGTCGTCGTTCGGCTGAGGTACCTGTAGGAAGTAGCGGTTCTGGCTCTGTGGCGGGTTCGTCATGGGCTTGCCATTGATGAACACCTGTGTGTCTTTGATTTCCAGGACGTCGCCGGCTGTGGCCACGCACCGCTTGATGTAGTTGGTACGCAGGTCGGCGGGGTGCTGGCTCTCGAAGGGCACATTGAACACTACCACGTCGCCACGCTTTACTTCCGAAAAGCCCGGCAGACGGTAGCTCGGCAGCTGAATCAGGTCGGAGTAGCTCTTGAGGCCCGTGCCCCAAAGCGTCTGGTGCGTGAGCGGAATCTGCAGCGGCGTCTGAGGCGTGCGGGGACCGTAGTGCAGCTTGCTCACAAACAGATAGTCGCCTACCAGCAGGGAGTCCTCCATCGACGGTGTTGGGATGGTATAGGCCTCGAAAGTGGCCCAGCGGATGAGCGTGGCCGCTACGACAGCAAACAGAATAGCGTCGCCCCACTCCCGGAAGAAGCCTTTCTTCTTTTCAAGGGGCTTAGTAGAGGCGGAAGCCGCTTTCATGCGTTCTTCCCAGGACTGTTGTACGGCCATAATGATGGAGGCAAAAATTGTAGCAGAAGCGTCTGCTCGTGCCGGAGTGTAAATATAGTGGCTTAACGCTGCTACGCAGTCAGCCCGTATTTCTGGGAGCAGAAGAATCTGGGCGAGTCGGTACTAGAGCCCCAGCAGGTCTTTCATCCCGAACACGCCTTGGTGGCCAGGAAGCCACTCGGCTGCCAGCAGGGCTCCGTCCACAAATCCGTCGCGGGTGTGGGCCTCGTGCTTTAGTTCCAGCGAATCGGCATCCGAGGAGTACGTCACGATATGAGTGCCGACAACCTGACCAGTTCGCTCACTTAGTACAGCCAGTTCATTGGGCTGCTGGGCCTCTTCGTTGCGCCAGATGGTTTTGGCAGGGAAGTGGCGCAGAATAGCCTCGGCCGCCGTAAGGGCAGTACCGCTGGGCTGGTCGACTTTCTGCGTATGGTGGATTTCGCGCACCTGCACATCATAGCCACCAAACTGATGCATTTTGGCCGCTATGTACTCGTTGAAGTGGAAAAACAGGTTTACCCCCACACTGTAGTTGGAGGCATAGAACAGCGACCCATCAGTCTGCTGGCACAACTCTACGGCCTCCGGAAAGTGGTGTAGCCAGCCCGTAGAGCCGCACACCACTGGCAGCCCTTGGCGCAGGCACGCTTGCACATTAGCAAAGGCCGCATCAGGATGCGTAAACTCGATGGCTGCATCCACCGTGGCAGGGCTAAAGTCTGCAATAGTGACTTCGGGGTGGGCGGGGTCGATGATGCCGACAATCTGGTGGCCACGTGCTATGGCACGGGCCTCAATAGCACGGCCCATTTTGCCGTAGCCAATCAGCAAAAGCTTCATGTTAAGTTGTTAGTTACAGGACAGGTTGTTGAGGTAGTGGCTGTCAGTCATGTACTGGCTGCATCCTGACAACTAACAGCCTACAACTCATTTCAGCGTGAGAGTAAGGCCAACTCCTGGGGTAGCGGCGGCAGTGGGCATGCGAAGCAGGGTCGGGTCCCAGTGCAGACTCAGGTCGTCGCTGATGTCAAAGTCGCGCAGATGAGCGTCTACCACGGCATCCAGGATCTGCATGGTATAGGCCAGCGCCGTCCA
Organism: Hymenobacter sediminicola; assembly: GCF_014250515.1. NCBI lineage: Bacteria > Pseudomonadati > Bacteroidota > Cytophagia > Cytophagales > Hymenobacteraceae > Hymenobacter > Hymenobacter sediminicola. Next base: position 1,362,994 of record NZ_CP060202.1, read on the forward strand.
GGCTACAAAGGAGTCGCGCTGGCGGCGGTACACGATAACACCGCGCTTCACATAATCATTCGTGCGGCCCACAGTGCCATTGTCACCTTCTACTTCGTTAAAAGTCGTTGGGTCGCCGTCGGTGCGGGCGTTGTAGGCATCCGCAAACCCGCGGTACAGCTTCTGGTAGTGAATTTCGCCGTAGAGCGTGCCACCCACCGCACCATATACCAGCGGCAGCTTCCACCACCGATGGTTATAGATCTGGCCTGCGCTGGGCAGCAAGGCCGCCAGCAACCCGGCTTTCGCGGGCTTGGTCATCTTCATGCCAAATAGCCGTGCCGTGCGCCGTACGGAGTCGGGCACAACGGGCGTACGCACGCGGGCCGAATCTGGCCCGGCCGTGACAATGGCTGGCGCTACGCCCGTATCGGTGGTTTGGGCCTGCGCTGCCAGTGGCAACGCCAATAGCGTAGCCGCTGCTAGTTTCGAAAGGCGGAAGCGCAGATTCATCGGGACGTTTTACGCAGGATGCAGGATATGGAGGATGCGTTGCATATCCTCCACTGAGTCGAAGGCTATTTTGATTTCGCCACGTCCCTGAGGGCCTGGCTTCACCATCACGCGGCTCCCAAAACGCTCGGTGAGGTGGCGTTCCGTACGGCGCAACTCCGCTACCGGAATAGCTACCGTATCCTCCTGTACAGTTTTGGCTTCCGGCGAATTAGGCTTGTCGACAGGGCTCAGGCCAGCACGTACCAGTTGCTCCACACGCCGCACCGACAGTTCCTCGGCCACAATCCGGTGAAACAACGCCAACTGCTGCTCGGCATTTTCAATGCTGATCAGGGCGCGGGCATGGCCCATGCTGATAGCCGTATCACGCAAGCCAATCTGGATATCGGGTGGCAGCTTCAGCAGACGCAGGTAATTGGTGACCGTCGAGCGGTTTTTGCCCACCCGGTCCCCTAGTTCTTCCTGCTTCAGGTTGCACTCACTCACGAGGCGCTGGTAGCTCAAGGCAATTTCAATAGCGTTGAGGTTTTCGCGCTGAATGTTCTCGATAAGCGCCATTTCCAGCATCTGCTGGTCATCGGCTTTCCGGATATAGGCCGGAATGGTATCGAGGCCGGCGAGCTTGGAGGCCTGCAGACGCCGCTCACCCGAAATGAGCTGGTAGGCGTTGGTGCCGGTCTGGCGCACCGTTACGGGCTGAATGATGCCTTGAATTTTGATGCTCTCCGCCAGTTCGCGGAGGGCTTCTTGGTCGAAATGGGTGCGGGGCTGGTATGGGTTGGCCTCGATGTGGCCAACCGGAATCAACCCCACAGAGTTGACCGGGTGCGGAACCAGACCTAGCCGGTCGCCCTTTTTCTCGTAGCTGCCTTCAATCAAGGCATTCAGGCCACGGCCCAGACCACCGACTTTGCGCTTTGCCGCTGCGGGAAGCGCAGCCGGAACGGATTTCTCTTCTTGCTTCTCTGACATACCTGCAATCTGCCTGCCGACACCAGCGCCGGAAAGCGGGATTCAAAAATACACAAACGCCGTGGAAGGGCAGGGTATTTTGTTCCACGATGCATAAATAATCGTGGAACACTTTACATGCGCTGACCGTTCAGCAAGGGGGTAAGCACGTGTACGGCTGGTATTCAACAGGTAAGGAACTGGTTAGAGTACCAGCCAGCTACTAGTTGAACGTCATAACTACATGATAAAAAAGCGGCCAACGGAATTCCGTTGGCCGCTTTATCTATGATGACAATAAGCTGCTTACGCTGCTGTGTCCTCGGCTGCTTCAGTAGTGCCAGCGGCTTCCACGTTCTTCTCCACAATTTCTCGGGCCAGATTGAGGTAGCTGATGCTGCCTTTGCTCTCCGCATCGTGCAGGATGACTGGAATGCCGAAGCTCGGCGACTCTGAGAGCTTCACGTTGCGCGGAATGATAGTGTCGAACACGAGCTGCTGGAAGTGCAGCTTTACTTCCTCTACCACTTGGTTGCTGAGGCGCAGGCGCACGTCATACATCGTGAGCAGAATGCCCTCGATTTCCAGGTTTTCGTTGAGGCGGCTCTGAATGATTTTGATGGTGTTGAGCAGCTTGCCCAGGCCTTCCAGCGCGAAATACTCGCACTGTACCGGAATGATAACCGAGTGGGCGGCCGTCAGGGCATTCACCGTAATCAGGCCCAGCGAAGGCGAGCAGTCGATGATGATGAAATCGTACTGGTCGGCGAGGGGGCGCAGGGCCTCCTTCATCTTCTCTTCCCGATTAGGCAGATTAATCATCTCCACCTCGGCACCCACCAAGTCGATGTGGGAGGGCATCAGGTCGAGGTGAGGCAGAATGTTGGTCTGGAGGATGATGTCCTGGGCATTAATGCCGTCCACCATGCACTCGTAGATGCTGTTCTGAATATCCTTCGGGTCGAAGCCTACGCCGGAAGTGGCGTTGGCCTGCGGGTCGGCATCTACCAGCAAGGTCCGATATTCCAGCGCAGCCAAAGAAGCCGCGAGGTTAATCGAGGAAGTGGTCTTGCCCACGCCACCTTTCTGGTTGGCTACCGCAATGATTTTTCCCATTTCAGTTAATTGTCAGATGGTAGTTATCAGTTGTTTGCTAGCAAATCGGTTGCTGAGTGTGCGTGTTCCGATAGAACACATTTACGCCCAGCAACGGGCACCTGACAACTTACAAAGTAATGGTTTCGCCGATTTTCAGCAGCACTAGCTCTTTGCCGGCCTGCTGGGCTTTGGCACGCGCCTCGGCTTGGTCGATGGTGATAGGAGGGAAGGTGTCGTAGTGCATCCCGATGATTTTGGGCGCCCCTGTCCAGTCGGCTGCCGTCAGTGCATCGTCAATGCCCATGGTATAATGGTCGCCGATGGGCAGAATGGCGAAGTCGAGCGAATGGCGTTCGGCCAGCAGTTTCATGTCATAGGTGAGGGCAGTATCGCCGGCGTAGTAGAAGGTTTTGCCTTCTGCCTCTACCACGAATCCGGCTGCAAGGCCACCGTAGGAACCATCGGGCATAGAGCTGGAGTGGGCCGCGGCTACCATCTTCACTGTTCCGAAGGGCAGCTTCAGGGTGCCACCCAGGTTCATGCCATAGGTTGCTTTGAGGCCTTTCTTACCGAACCACCCCACTACTTCCGCCATGCCCACAAAGTCGGCACCGGTGCGCTTGCCAATTTCCTCGGCATCGGCCACATGGTCGGCGTGACCGTGGCTGAGCAGAATGAAATCAGCGGGAATTTTATCCACTTCAACGTCTTTGGCCATCGGGTTCGGACGGATGAAGGGGTCGAAAAGGACGCTGCTGCCGCCGGTTTCGAGCAGGAAACAGGAATGTCCGTAGTAAGTAAGGCGCATAAAGAAAGGAAAGCGGGTGGTCCGGCACCCAGCACAACGGCCAGACCGGATACCTTTGTCACAAATATACGTGATTCCGCCTTTCCCATGCTTCCGATTTCGCGCCTGGCTGCTGCACCTGTCTTCCTGTTGCTTACGGCGCTGGCCGGGTGCCAAAGCCCCGCACCGGCTACCGATGCCCGCCGTGTGTTCCGCTACAATCAGCCCGAAAGCCTGACGTCGCTGGACCCGGCCTTTGCCCGCAACCAGGCCAATACCTGGGCCGTGACCCAGCTCTATAACGGCCTCGTGGAGCTTGATGATAGCCTCAAACCCGGTCCCAGCATTGCGCGCCGCTACAACATTTCGCCCGATGGCAAGACGTATACGTTCTGGCTTCGGCCGAATGTGCGCTTCCATGATGCCGAGGCGTTTGCAGGCGGTAAAGGCCGGCGCGTTACGGCCCAGGATTTCGTGTATAGCTTTAAGCGGCTGCTCGATGGCCCAACAGCCAGTCCTGGCGGCTGGATTTTCCGAGGCAAAGTGCTGGAAAAAGCCGCTGGAGAGCCGTCGGATACGTGCTTTGTGGCCGTAAATGACTCCACGCTGCGTATTCATCTGCAGGAGCCCTTCATCCCGTTTCTGGGTATCCTGACGATGCCGTATGCCTACGTGGTGCCGCGCGAGGCCGTGCAGAAGTACGGCAAAGACTTCCGAGAACATCCGGTAGGCACCGGGCCGTTCGTATTCAAAGAATGGGACGAGGGCAACGCCATTATCTACCACCGCAACCCCGGCTACTGGAAGAAAGATGCCCAGGGCCAGCCACTACCTTACCTCGATGCGGTGCAGATTAGCTTCATTCAGGACCGCAAAACCGAGTTTCTGACCTTTATGCAGGGCAAGCTCGATTTCCTGAGTGGCATCCGTAGTGGTTCCCGCGACCTTATTCTGTACCCTGATGGCGCGGTGCGGGAAGACTTTCGGGGCAAGTTTCAGCTCCAGAAAGTGCCTTACCTAAACACCGAGTACCTGGGTATGCAGCAGGACCCCGCCAACCTGCGCGGCGACAACGCCGAAACCGGCCGCGCCCTGCGCGACAAGCGCGTGCGGCAAGCCCTGAATTATGCCTTGAACAAGCCGGAGTTTCTGGCCTATTTCCTCAACAACGTGGGCAAGCCCGGCAATTCGGGCTTTGTGCCGGCTTCGCTGCCGTCTTTCAGTCCTGCGTTGGTGCCGGGCTACACCTACCAGCCCGAAAAGGCCCGGCAGCTACTCAAAGCGGCAGGCTACGGACCTAGCAAGCCGCTGAAGCTACGCCTGAGCACCGTGGCCGAAACCAAGGAATACTGCGAGTACTACCAGAAAAAGTGGGCCGAAGTGGGCGTTCAGGTGGAAATCGACGTGAACCAGGGCGCGGCTCACGGTGAGTTGATTGACAACGGCCGTGCCGCCTTCTTCACCCGCAGCTGGCTCGGCGACTATCCCGACGCTGAAAACTATCTGGCGCTATTCTATAGCAAGAACTTCGCGCCTGCGGGCCCGAACAAAACGCACTTCAAGAGCACTGCCTACGACCGGCTCTATGAGCAGGCCAAGCTGGAACAGAACACCGAAAAGCGCTATAATCTGTACCGCCAGATGGACCGCATTGTGGTGGAAGAGTGCCCTGTAGTGGCCGTGTACTACGACGAAGTGGTGCGTCTCACCCAAAACAACGTGCGAGGCCTCACGCCTAATCCCATGAACCAACTGGTACTGGAGCGGGTGCGAAAAGAGTAGCTGCTCGTTGGGTTTGCTTTTCTGAAAGGACAAATGCTACTCACCACAAGAAAGGCCTTCGTGCCAAATGGCACGAAGGCCTTTCTTGTGGTGAGTAGCATTTGTTTGGTGACAGATAGCAGCTACTGGTCTGCTGTGACGCCTAGCCCGTCGGTAATTTGTTTCTCGATGTAGCGGAAGAAGCTTTTTAGTTCGGCCGGTTCACTGGACTCTACACTGACCTTTTTGGTGGGGCCACCGGCTTGCCGGATAGTGACAGTAGTAGAAGGCAGGTCCGTGGCTCCATCAGAGTAGCTGCTTTTCAGGTCTGCAAAGTTGATTTCCCGCGCCTGAGCCAGAATGGTGTTGACTGTGGATAGCGAAATTCTGAACTCACGCTTGCCTTCTACTGGTGCGTAGCGAAACCCTTCGTAGCTCACGCGGCCATCAGGATAGATAGTGGCGGTGTAATGCGGGCAGGTGCCCAGGCAGGGTGTCTTCGTGAAAACAATGCTGGGCTCTTTCTGCGGCTCCGCTACTGGTACTTCATCGGCTGGCAGGCTGGTGCCTGCGGTGGTTGGCGAGGAAATCGTTTTAGGCGGCTTTACCTCACCCGTAGTCGTAACAGGCTGCTCTGGTTGCACGGCCAAGACCTTGCCGTTTCCGGCTACCGGACTAGCAGGCTGTTCCGGGAGTGCCGTGGTCAGGCTGCCGTCGGTGGTTGCGGTGGGCTGGCTGGTTACAGGGGTGGGCGTGGTACCGGCAGGCTGTGCAGGCGAGGGAGTAGCAGGAGCCGGAACGGTGCGTACGGGTTTAGTCGTAGCTACCGGAGGGTTAATCACCGGGGGGCGTACCGTTGGGTTCTGACGCACCGGGCCGGTGGTAACTGGAGGCGAGGTACGAACTGGGGGGGACGTGCGAATGGGTGGTGCAGTACGCACGGGAGGAGACGTAGGGGCCGAAACAGGGGGGCGCGTAGGCGCAGCAGGTGTACTGACTACTGGTGCTGATTCCCAGCGCACAGTGCCTTGCTGCGGCTGATACCGTTGCGGGCGGGAGCGGGGCGGCCGGGGAGCGGGCGTCGTAGTGGCGGTTTCGGTACCGGCCGGCACGTAGTAATTAACGGTGCAGGCTGGCAGCGTGCCTACACCCAGAGCCAACAGAAAAAGGGGTAGAAAAGGGCGCATAGTAAGGAGAGAAAAGAGGTACAGAGCCGCAATTTCCAAAAAGCGGACCAAATCAACGTTTTCTGAATATTCAAAATAAAAAAAGCCTTCCACAGCATGCGGAAGGCTTTTTTTGTGATTCAGGCAGCCTAAGAGCGACGAGTTGGCTTCTTGGGCTTGGGCTCCACGGAGGCTGAAGTACCGGCATCAGCACCCGAACGTGGCTGGGCGTCGCGCTCCTGCGCGGCACGCATGGCATCCTGGAGGCGGGCTCCGAAGCCTGAAGGCTTCTTGTCCTTGTTCTTCACCTTGTTGGCTTCCAGCTGCGCCCGGATCTTCGTGTCATCTACGAAGCGGCGCGTGAGAGCCTGCTGGCCCAGCGTAGCCAGGTTCGAAACGAGGTAGTACCAAGTCAGGCCGGCCGCGAAGCTGTTCAGCACAAACATGAATATCACGGGCATCAGGTAGCTGTAGAACTTCATCGGGCCCTGCATAGCGGCCGGGTTCATCTGATTGCTCTGCCAGGTCATCAGCAGCGTCGAAAGCGTCATCAGCACCGTGAACAGGCTGATGTGGTTGCCCAGGAATGGCACCGTGAAGGGCAGCTTAATCAGGTCGTCGTAGGTGCTCAAGTCCTTGGCCCACAGGAAATGCTCCTGCCGCAGCTCAATGGCGTTGGGGAAGAACTGGAACATAGCAAACAAGATGGGCAGCGTCAGCAGCGTGGGTACGCAGCCGCTCAGCGGGCTCACCCCGAAGCTTGAGTACAGCTTCATGGTTTCCTGCTGCACCTTCATCTGGTCGTCGCCGGCCTTCTCCTTGATGGCGTCGATTTCCGGCTTCAGCACTTTCATCTTAGCCTGCGACACGTACGTTTTGTACGTCAGAGGCCATGTCACGAGCTTGATGAGTACCACTAGCAGCGCGATGATGATGCCGTAGGAGCTGATGAACTGCTCCAGGGTGTGGAACACGGGCAGCACCACAAACTGATTTACCCAGCGGAACAGCCCCCAGCCTAGGTACACGTTCCGGTCGAAGCCCGGTGCCACATCCTTCAGAATAGGCAGCGAGTTCGGGCCGAAATAGTAGCGGAAGCTGGCCTTGCCCTGCTGCGCATCGGCCGCCGGAATGCTGAGCGTGGTGCTCAGCGTTTTGATGAACGTGCTGTCGTTCAGGTCAACGGTAGAGTTGAACTTACCATTCGAAAACTTGTCGTTGGCAATGATACCAGCTACGAAGAAGTCGTGTTTGTGGGCGGCCCACTTCACCGGCTCCGTGATAGTCACCTCCTCCGGTTTCTCGGAGGCCTCCGCCAACGCGCCGTGGTCATCAGCGGCCAAGTAGTGGTTGATGGTGGTATGGTTGCGGTTCTGCTTCAGGTCCTGCTCAGTCTGGCGCACGCGGTCCACGAACGTAAACGTGAGCGGCTCCTGCGACATAGCCTGCTGCAGACCTGTGAAACGCAGGTCGTAGCCTAGCTCGTAGGAGCCATCGGCCAGGGTATACACTTCCTCAATCTGGCCACCGGCCACACTGGCCGTGAAGCTTAGGCGTTGGCCTTTCTTGTCACCTTCGGCAAATGGCTGCACCGTACCGGGCTGGAAATACAAGTCCGACAGACGCACGTTCTGACCACCGATAGTCCGGAAACGGGTATCAATCTGGGCGCTCTGGGCATCCAGCAGATCCAGCGGCTTGCCGAAGAAAGTCTTGTAGTTCTTCAGGCGCACAGCCTCCACACGGCCTCCTTTCGAGGAGAAAGTAATAGCCACGTTGTCGTTCTGCAGCTGCACCTGCTGGGCAGTGCCCTGCGCGGCGCCGGCAAAAGCACCAAGCGTGCGGGCCGCAGCAGTTGAATCGAAGGGGGCAGCGGCCGTAGCAGGAGTGGCGCCGGGCGCGGTGCTGGCCGCCGTGGTAGGCTTGTCGGCCGGTAGTTCTTTGGGCGTTTCGGGCTTGAAGAAATACAGGTAGACGAGGAGCAAGGCTGCTATCAGAAACAGGCCAGTTGCTGAATTTCTGTCCATTCAGGTAAAAATGAGGGCAAACAAGGAATGCGTGAGCAGCGCCGACCGCAAAAATCCGGCAACGCTGCCACAAAGGTCGGGTTTGTCAGGTTAATAATTGTAGGTCGGCGCTTTGGGCAGCGGATTAAATGCAAACCACCTGTCATCCTAAGCAAAGCGAAGGACCTTATAATGCAAGAGCGAGCCGCTATTATGCTTGCCGTTCTAACAGAATAAGGCCCTGCTTTGCTCAGGATGACAGATGGTTAGGTTGTTCCCAACTACCCTTTCCGGTATTGAATAGCGGCTTTCACGAAGCGCACAAACAGCGGGTGCGGGTTCTGCACGGTGCTTTTGAGCTCCGGGTGAAACTGCCCGGCCACAAACCACGGGTGGTTGGCTAGCTCCACCACTTCCACCAGGCCGGTTTCGGGGTTGAGGCCCGACGGAATCATGCCGGCGGCTTCATATTGCTTCAGATACTCATTATTGAACTCGTAGCGGTGGCGGTGCCGCTCGCTGATGTGGTTGCGGCCGTAGGCTTTGGCCGCCTTCGAGTTGCGGCGTAATTCGCAGTCGTAGGCGCCTAGGCGCATCGTTCCGCCTTTCAGGGTCACAGTTTTCTGGCCCTCCATCATGGCAATTACCGGGTGCGGCGTTTGGGCATCCATTTCCGTAGAGGAAGCATCCTGTAGCCCCAGCACGTTGCGCCCAAACTCCACCACCGCCACCTGCATACCCAGGCAAATACCAAAAAACGGAATGTTGTTTTCGCGCACGTATTTCACGGCCGCAATTTTGCCCTCGAAACCCCGCTCACCGAAGCCCGGCGCTACCAGCACACCATCCACACCGTGCAGCTGCTGGGCCACGTTTTCGGCGCTAAGATGGTCCGACTGAATGCTGCGTACCGTCACCTTACACTCGTTATGCGCACCAGCGTGTACGAACGATTCAATGATGGACTTGTAGGCGTCGGGCAGCTCCACGTATTTGCCGACTAGCGCAATGGTTACTTCCTCGGTCGGGTTTTTCAGGCGGCCCAGGAATTCCTTCCATACGTCCAGATCGGGCTGGGCCGTGCCGCCCTGCAGCTTCAGCTTTTTGATAACCCGCTCGTCGAGGTGCTCTTTCAGCATGAGCAGCGGCACCGAGTAAATACTGTCGGCGTCGAGGCTCTCGATAACAGAATTGATGTTGACGTTGCAGAACAGCGCAATTTTACGGCGCATCTCGGCCGGAATCGGGTACTCAGAGCGGCACACCAGAATGTCGGGCTGCAGGCCAGCGCTGCGCAAATCGCGCACCGAGTGCTGGGTCGGCTTGGTTTTCAGCTCGCCGGCCGCCTTCAGGTAGGGCAGCAGCGTGAGGTGAATCACGAGGGAGCTGTTTTCGGGCAAATCCCAGCGCAACTGCCGCACCGACTCCACGAAGGGTAGACTTTCAATGTCGCCAATCGAGCCCCCGATTTCGGTAATCACGACGTCGAATTGCCCGGTCTGGCCCAGCAGCAGCATGCGCCGCTTGATTTCATCGGTAATGTGGGGCACCACCTGCACGGTCTTGCCGAGGTAGGCGCCTTCGCGCTCCTTCGTGATGACGTGGTCGTAGATGCGGCCCGTGGTGACGTTGTTGGCCTGCGAGGTCGGTACGTTCAGAAACCGCTCGTAATGGCCTAGGTCGAGGTCGGTTTCGGCCCCGTCGTCGGTTACATAACACTCGCCGTGCTCATAAGGGTTGAGCGTGCCCGGGTCGATGTTGATGTAGGGGTCGAACTTCTGGATGGTGACGCGGAAGCCGCGGGCTTGCAGCAGCTTGGCCAGGGAGGCCGAGATGATGCCTTTGCCTAAGGAGGAGGTTACTCCTCCGGTCACGAAAATGTACTTGGCCGTTGCAGCCGTGGAAGTGGGGGTTCGGTCTGGCATAACGGGAAACAAAGTTAGCGGGATTCTCCGGCCTCGCCCAGGAAAGTTTGTGCTACGCGCGAGGAAGATTGCCAAGGTGCAGATTTGATAATCTTGTATATGCAACAAGGTTGCATATATTTGTCTCGGACTCTCCGAAGCCTCACCTGTTGCCTTTCCCCGATGGAGCCTGATTCAATTGTTGATGTAGTGATTGTAGGCGGCAGCACAGCGGGCCTGAGTGCCGCCCTCACGCTGGGCCGTGCGCTCCGCCGGGTGCTCGTGCTGGATGCCGGCCACCCGTGCAACCGCCAGACGCCTCATTCCCACAACTTTTTCACCCGCGACGGCGAAACCCCGGCGCAACTGCTGGCACTCGGCCGCGCGCAGTTACAGGCCTACCCAACCGTTGCGCTCCACACTGCATCTGTCGTGCAGGCTCAGAAGAACGCGGCTGATTTTGAGCTGACCACCGATGATGGCCGGACTTTCCGGAGTAAGCGGGTGCTGCTGGCAACTGGCCTCCAGGACCAATTACCCGATTTGCCTGGGTTTGCCGAATGCTGGGGTATTTCGGTGCTGCACTGCCCGTATTGCCATGGCTTTGAAGTGCATGGCCAGTCACTGGGCGTGCTGGGCAACGGGGACGTCGGGTTTGAGTTTGCCCGCCTCATCCAGCACTGGACTCCTGACCTGCGCCTGTTCACGGATGGGCCTTCTACATTATCGGCGGAGCAAACACGCCAGTTGCAGGCGCACAGTATTCGCATTATAGAAACGCCACTGACGGAAATGGAGCACGAAGCCGGTCAACTGCACCACTTGCGTTTGGCGGATGGCACGCGCGAGCCGCTTAATGCGCTATATGCCCGTGTGCCTTTTACACTGCCCGGCACGCTGCACCAGCAACTAGGCTGCGCCCTGACCGAGCAGGGGTTCATCAAAGCTGATGAAGTTGGCCGAACCTCGGTGGAGGGTGTGTCTGCTGCCGGCGACAATAGCTCGCCGATGCGCCAACTGGCCATGGCCGCTGCCAATGGCTCCAAAGCCGCAGCTTTCCTGAATAACAACCTCATCGAAACGGCTTTTTGAGCGGGGAGACGCTGCTGCAATAAGTATTTCGCCCCGGCAATCATCTGTTTAAACAGATGATTGCCGGGGCGAAATACAACTATAAACAGGGTAGACTAAGCCTGTTTCGGTTCGGGGCCGCGGAATACGTCTTCGCCAGCTACAGTAGACAGCTTCACTGGCCGGCCTTCGCGGGCCGACTGGTAGATGGCCTCCATGATGCGCTGGTCTTGTAGACCTTCCTCGCCGGGGGTATGGGGCTTTTTGTCTTCCATGACGCACTCGGAGAAGTGGTCCATTTCGGCGGCAAACTGGTTTTTAGCCGGGATGGTAATCTGGTTCTGTAGTTTGGCCGGGCCTTCGGCGTGGGAAGTCTGCAGTTGCTGACCCTGGTAGGCGTATGCATTGTTTAGATGCATCCAGCCGCGTTCTGCACTCACGCGGTAGAAGCGCGAATCGTGGGTGTTGTAGTGCGTGATGCTGTCGACGGTGATGCCGCCAGGAAAACGCATCTGCCACGACATCAGCTCCTCTACTTCCTTGAACAGCGGGTTGCCGGGCGTGCTGTGCATATAGGCCGATACTTCCGTGGGCTCGGTGCCCAGCAGAAAACGGCTGGTGTTCAGGCAATACAGGCCGATGTCGGGGAGGGCGCCGCCGCCAGCCAGCGCCTTTTTGTGGCGCCAGTGGTCGGGGTTGGCAGAGCTTTGGCTATTCTGAGCTTGGATGTATTTCACCGGCCCAAACTTGTTGCTCCGCAGCATCTTCCGCACCTCCCGGTTATAGGGCTCGTACTGAATGCGGTAGGCAATCATGAGCTTGCGGTTCGCCTTTTTGCAGGCATCAATCATGGCCTGGCACTCTTGAGAGGAGTTAGCCATGGGCTTTTCGCAGAGGATGTGCTTGCCGGCCTGCGCGCCCCGGATGGTGTATTCGGCGTGCATGGAATTGGGCAGCACAATGTAAATCACCTGCACCTCGGGGTTGTCCTTGAGCTTGTCGTAGTCCTGGTAGCTGTAGCAGCTTTCGGGCTTGATGCCATACTGTTGCGCTACTTTCTTGAGCTTTTCGGGCGAGCCGCTTACCAGCGCCACCGGCTTCGATTTTTTGCACTCGCCAAACGCCGGCAGCAGCTCTTCCAGTGTGAGGTGGCCTAGGCCCACCAGCGCATAGCCCACCCGCTTGTCGGGCGGCAGCGGGGTAGGGGTGGGGCCTGATTTGGGGTCTACGTCCGATTTCCAGGCTTCCAGCTCAATGGGCTTGTCGAGGCCAGCGGGCACCTTGGCCGGCGGCGACACGGCTTCCGACGAAGGGACTTTCTGCCCATCTGGGGCCGCATATACGGTGGCCGCATCTACATCCGAGGCCGGCGTGCCGGTGGTGGGCGTGCTGCCCGCACTGGCCTTTGGCGTATCCGACTGGCAGCTAACCAGTGAGCCGGCCGCTACGCCCACGGCCAGGCCGCGCCCGGCCAGATTCAGAAACTCTTTGCGCGAAACCTCCTGGCTGGCGTGGCGCAACACAGTGTTCAACAGTTCATTGGTGATGGACATACAAAACGGAAAATAAGTAGCGAGTATGCACTACCATACTTCCGGCGCCAGAGCCAGGTTGCCGGAAGCCCGGATTTGGAACGCTGCCGCAACAACGTAGTATCCTGCACCAAGTCAACAAGGACGAGCTTACTTTCATCGGAAGTTGAAAAGGGCCGCGCTTTTGCCCAAGTTGCGAGAGTTTTTGCCTGCTAGCCTCCCTTTGATGCCGTTCCTTGTTGTTTTTCGCCGCGCACTGCTTGTGGGGCTTTTCTTACTGCATATCGTGCCTGTGCGGGGCCAGAAGATGCCGGTAGCGGCACCACGAATTGTCAATCCGGCGTGGCTGGAGACGCTGATAACTACTTCGCCGGTACTATGCCAGCACCATGTGGGCGTGGCATTGGCCGATGCGGCCACCGGCGAGAAGTTGTATGAACTGAATGCTGACAAGTATTTCACGCCGGCCAGCACCATGAAGCTATTTAGCATATATGCGGGCCTGCACATGCTCGGCGACTCGCTGCCCAGCCTGCACTACGTAGTGCGCCACGACTCACTGATTTTCTGGGGCACCGGCGACCCTACGCTGCTACACGGCGACGTACCCAGCCGCCGCGCCTTCACCTTCCTGCAAAGCCGCCCCGAAAAGCTGTTCTACGCCGTGATTCCCAGTGTCAGCGCCTACGGGCCGGGCTGGACCTGGGACGACTACAACTACTATTTCCAGCCTGAGCGGGGCCCGTTTCCTATCTACGGGCACACGGTGCGGTTCTACGGCCAGGCCAGCCAGCCGCTGCCTCGCGTGGCGCCCCGCTTCTTTTTGCCTTTGACGGAGGCCGTAGCCGCCGGTACGCCCAACCCCGGCGACGACCATATAAGGCGGCCGGAGCTGGAAAACCGCTTTTTCGCGTACCCAAGCACCACAAAATGGGTGGATGAAACGCCGTTTCGTACCAGTCCTGCGTTGCTCCAGCAGCTGCTCCAGGACACGCTGCGGCGCCCTGTGGGCGTGGTGCCGTTCCGCCTGCGCCCCCAGGACAGCGTGCGGGTGGTGCGCGGGCTGCCCGTCGATTCGCTGTACCGCCGCCTGCTGCGCGTGAGCGACAATTTCCTGGCCGAACAGCTGCTGCTGCTGTGTTCCAGCCGCCTCGGCTTAGATTCGCTGAGCGCCATCCGGCCCATTCGGGTGATGCAGAAGCTGTTTCTGGCCGACCTGCCCGATGTGCCGCGCTGGGTAGATGGCTCCGGCCTCTCTCGCCTCAACCTCGTGACGCCCCGCACCATGACGGGCCTGCTGCTCAAGCTGCATCAGGAAACGCCCGAAGCGCGCCTGCTGAGCCTGCTGGCTGCCGGCGGGGGACAGGGCACGCTGCGCCGCCGCTACCGCCCGGTGGCGGGCCGGACGTGGCTGTGGGGCAAAACCGGCACGCTCACCAACAACCATAACTTGTGCGGTTATATCCGCACGAAATCGGGCCGGCTGGTGGCCTTCAGCTTCTTCAACAACAACCTGCCCGGCAACGACGCACCCGTCCGTACCGAAATGGAGCGCATTCTGACGCAGGTGCGAGAACGGCTGTAGCCGCTAAGTCAATAGTTTATCCTGATTTGTTGAACGGAATTTGCTCTATACTCAATCCGATTTTATCAAGTGTCTACCACTCTTTCCTCTTTCGCCAGGGCGCTGAGCGCCGCACTGAGTCTGCTGTGTGTACCAGCCTGCCAATCAGACTCAGAAGCAGTAGCGGAAGCACGAGCCGCCAGGACCACACCCGTTGCAAAAGCGCCGGCGCCGGCTACCCAACCCCAGCCCGCTACCCCCATTGCTACTCCCGACTCGGCGGCGCTGGTACGGCAGTTTGTGCCGGCTGGCTACCGCCTGCTCGATATGAAAACCGGCGACCTGAACCGCGACGCTTACCCCGACAAGCTGTTGGTACTAGACAGTCTGACTGCTGATAACCAGGGCAGCGAAACCCGCCGGCCCCTACTGCTACTCACTGCCAACGCCCAGGGCCAGTATATCCTGGCGGCGCGCAACGATAACACCGTAATGTGCAGTGAGTGTGGCGGTATGATGGGTGACCCGTACCAAGGCCTGACTATCAAAAACGGCTACTTCTCAGTGGAGCATTATGGTGGCAGCGGGTGGCGCTGGACTCACATCATCACGTTCAAGTATAACCCCACCGACCACCACTGGTACCTGCACCGGGCCGGAGGCGACAGTTTTCATGCCTCTAACCCTGACAGCGCGAAAACCCACATAGAAACACCTCGTGACTTCGGCCGCATTCGGTTTGAGCGGTACAAGGGGAATGCAGGGTGGGATGAGTAGGAGGGTGCGCGAATAGAAATATAGCCCTGCTATGCTCCGCAAGGAGCAATGACAGGGCTATAACAAGTAGAGTAGCAAGTTGGTTTACTCCGAAACCAGCTTGCTAACAGGACTGAATTTATCTAATACAATCCGAGCAAGCTTCCAGCCAGGAGCCACAAAAATCCAGATAGAGACAGTGAGAATGAAAATGACGAAAGGCGCAAACAACAGGTAGATAACAAAGCCTTTCAGCCCATAGTACTCTTGCTCATTCAGTCGGGCCGGCACCACGTCTGCCAGCGAGAGAAGCCCCAGAAATAGCGACACGGGCCCATAAAAGCCGCAAGTAGCATACAATAGGACGATAAAAAGCTGGCGGGAAGTCAGGCTGCGGATGGGCATACGAGGGGCGCTTAGTACAGCACTCGGAACTTGATGGTGTGCTCCACCTGCTTCAGCTCGCCGATTACCTCCGGCTCGTATTCCTTGTCGATGTCGGTGATGACGTAGCCGATGTGCTCGTTGGTTTTCAGGTACTGACCCAAGATGTTGACGTGGCGTTCGGCCAGCACGTTGTTGATGCGAGCCAGCACGCCGGGCACGTTGTGGTGAATATGAATGAGGCGGTGGGCTTGCTGTTCAGGTAGCTGAATGTTGGGGAAATTGACGCTCTGCTGGGTGTTGCCGCTGTTTACGTACTGCATGATGCGCTCCGGCACAAACTCGGCAATGTTGCGCTGCGCCTCCGCCGTACTGCCGCCAATGTGGGGTGTCAGGAGCACATTAGGCAGGCTGCGCAGCTCACTTTCGAAGCTTTCCTGGTTGGTTTTGGGCTCGTACGGAAACACATCCACGGCGGCGCCGCCCAGGTGGCCGGAGCGCAGCACGGCGGCCAGCGCCGGCACATCTACAATATGGCCGCGGCTGTTGTTGAGCAGCAGCGCGCCGGGCTTCATCAGGGCCAGCTCGGCGGCCCCAATCAGGTTGGTATTGGCGGCGCGCCCGTCTACGTGCAGCGTCACGATGTCGGCTTGCTGGAGCAGCTCCGGCAGCGTGCGGCACTTAGTAGCATTGCCGAGCTGCAGCTTTTCGGCCACATCGTAGTAGAGTACCTGCATGCCTATCGCCTCGGCCACTACAGAAAGCTGACTGCCGATGTTGCCGTAGCCGATGATGCCCAGCTTCTTGCCCCGGATTTCAAACGAGCCTTTCGCTGACTTGTCCCACTCGCCGTCGTGCATTTTGGCGCTTTTCTCCGGGATGCGGCGGGCCAACATGATAATTTCGCCCAGCGCCAGCTCCACCACCGAGCGGGTATTGGAGAAGGGCGCGTTGAACACGGCCACGCCCTTCTTCATGCAGCCCGTGAGGTCAATCTGGTTGGTGCCGATGCAGAATGCGCCCACCGCAATCAGGCGGTTGGCGGCTTCCAGCACACGGGGCGTCACTTGGGTTTTGCTCCGGATGCCCAGAATGCTGACGCCCTCAATCTGCTGTACCAACTCGTCCTCGTCGAGGCCACCGGGCACAGTGTCTACCTGGTAGCCTTCCTGCCGGAACAGTTCGGCGGCGCGGGCATCGGGGTTTTCAAGCAGCAGAACTTTGATGCGGTTTTTGGGGTAGGAAAGCGTCATCGGAAGCTTATTCTGGTAGAGAAATTCGTCGAAAGTAGGTAGCACTTCATCGGCGCGGGCCACTACGGCGTCGCGGGTTACGTTTTCAGTGAAGGCGTAGAAACGGTTGGCCAGCCCAGCTTCCCGGATCTGGTAGTCGGTGTAGCCGTCGCCGAGCACGTACACATCACCGCTGAGGTCGAGGCGACGGAGCTGCTCGATTTTGCCGCCGTCGCGGCTGAGTACGTTTTCTGGGTCGAAGCCGGTGATGCGGCCTTCGGCATCGAAAGTGAAGGTGTTGGCCAGCACAAAATCGGGCCCGATGCCAAACTCGGCCACCACCGGCTCGATGAACTCGCGGAAGCCGCTGCTCACAATATACACGCGCCCCGGAAACTGCTCGAAAAAGGCCCGGTTGCGCACAATGCTTTCCGAAACCTTGCCTTTGAGCCGAGCCACCAGCGGCGCCAGATGCCGCCGGTACGCTGGCAGCAGCGCCAGCCGTTGCTTCAGCGACTCTGAAAATTTCAGCTCCCCGCTCATGCCCCGGTCCGTCAGCGCCCGGATTTCGGCCACCACTTTCTCCCGGTTGGGGTGGCCTTCCAGAGCAATATCGGCGAGTTCGTCGAGGCCTTCTACCTGGGTGAATGTGCTATCGAAATCAATGATGAGGTACGGAAGCGGCTGCGTTGGTTCGGGCATAGTGGGGGCAATATCGGGCGGAATTGCTAAGCATCCCACCGAACTTGACGTGGCTGGTACTGGGGCATTGTGCCAGCCGCTTTCTGGGTGCCTGGTTAAAATGGCATCATTCTGAGAAGAAACAGGCAGCGCCAAAAGGGAGGAAAGCCGAAAAAGCTCGGCCCTTCTATAACTGTGGAAACAAGGTTGGCGCGAACTAGGCCACCCGCTTAGCCGCACAGGCCTCAATCCAGGCATCGTGGTGGCATACGGCGCAGTGGGCTGCACTGCCACGGGCCAGTTGCTGCACGTGGCCGCAACAGGCGCAGGCGTAAGCAGCATCCGTTTCTACCCGCCGGGTGCTCTGTTTTAGGCGTTCGGGCCAGGTGGGCAAGCCCGGCTGGGTATCAGCATCATCAAAAAAGTAAACGCTGATGTCGCCGGTTGCTTCGATGTAGGCCCGGCGCACCTGGCCCAGGTGTTCTACCTGCCGCTGGCGCAACTCGCCAAACAACTCTTTTTGCGTCAAATTCTGCTTGTTGAAATTGCGAAGCTGAATCTCGCCGTCTTCTACAAGTAGCACAGGCGCACCTTCCAGCCAGTCGCTGAACCACGGCCACTTTTCCGTGAGCCGGTTGAAGAGCAGATACAGAACCGACACCACGACAAACACCACCGCCACGTGCAGCATGGGCACATCATCGTAGAACATGGCGTCGCCGGCAGCTGAGCCGAGGGCCAGAATAATGCTGAGCTCGAAGATGGACAGCTGCCGTACGCCCCGCCTCCCGGTCACGCGCAACGCTCCCAGGATCATGAAATAGGTCAGGACGCAGCGAAGAGCTATTTCCAGCAGAAACAGCGGCGGAATATCCTCGGAAAGTAAAATTCGGTTCCAGTCAAACGGCTGAACGGTAGCGGCAAAAAGCATAGCGTGGTACTAAAAGGGAAACTATTGCCTTCCCTAACGCAACAGCATAGCGTACAGTTAGTATTCGCGCTGATCTGGTGGGCCGTGGAACAAGGGCCGCACCAGGTGGTGTGTAGTGATGCCAAACCCCTGCGCCTGCCAGAAATGAAGTGCCGCCGGGTTTTGCAAGGCCACTTGCAGCTCCAGATGGTCGGCTCCTTCTGCCAGCAGCCATGCTTTGGCTGCCCCGAACAGCGCCCGGCCCAAGCCTCGACGGCGGTAGGGCATTTCCACAATGGTTTCGGCAATGTAGCCGCGCCGGAAAAAGTGCATGGCGCTGGTCCCTACCTGGTAGGTAGCCAGTAGCAGCCCCACCAAGCCATCAGGGCCGGCATCGGCTACAAAAATGCGGGTGTACGGCTCGGTGAGCCGCTCACGCAGCATGCGCTTCAGCTTGAACTCAGCCTCGGGATGGTAGCCAAAAACCGGATGGTAGGCCTGATGCTGGTCCATGAGCAGGCACCAGAGGCGGTATACTTCATTGAGGTCGTGAGGCGTGGCAACCCGGATGGTCATAGGAGCAGCAGTGGCAAATAGAAACAGGCGAAAGTAGCACGGCCGACGCGGAAGCGCATCCTGTATTCTGCATATTAGCTGCGCCTTTCTGGCTATCTTCAGTATAACCAAGCTATCCGTATATGTTCAGCAAGTTCTATCCGCCAGCTCCGGAGCTTGCTTCGTTGGTGCAGCACTACATGCTGGTGCATGTGCACTATCCGGCGCACGGACAGGCAGTAGTGAAGCCTTTTCCACCCGCTCCTGAGCAGTGCCTGTATTTTTATCCGCGCGGGGCCGTCTGGAACTACCAGCATGGCTCACAACGCCACGTACTGTCGCCGGATAGCATCGTAGTGGGGCCTCAGGTAACGCGGGTCGACCTGTGCTTTTCGCCTGAGCATTTGGTGATTTGCGTAGCGTTTCGGCCTGGCGGGCTGCACCGGCTGCTGGGCACGCCCATGACGGAGCTGTTTGACCTGCCCGTGGAAAGCGAACTGCTTTTTGGCTCCGAACTGCGCCAGGTGCGGGAGCAACTCCGCGACCCGGCGGCCACCTACGACCACATGATTGGGCTAGTAGAAGCGTTTCTGCTCCGGCAGGCCCGCCGAATACGGGTGGCACAGCGGCCCATTGATGCGGTGCTGCCCTTGCTGCTGAAACCCGGCACCGTGCCGCCGCTCGACTGGCTGGCCGACGCTGCCTGCCTTAGTGCCCGGCAGTTTGAGCGTAATTTCCGGGAGCGGCTGGGCATGGGACCCAAGCTGTTCTCGCGCATCAGCCGGTTCAGTCACGCGTTTCGGCTCAAAGACCACCATCCGGAGCTGGACTGGCTGAGTGTAGCGCTCCGCACTGGCTACACCGACTACCGCCACCTCGTGCGCGACTGCCGAGAGTTTGCCGGTGTCACCCCGCCCACGCTGCTCACCATTGATGCCGCAGACTCTAAGCGGGTATACACGCTGCTGCCCGGGCAGCGCTGGGAGAGCAGGCAGTAGCAGAATGTCGGTTTTTTACTACCTGGCCGGCGGCCGTACCGCCTAGGTTTGGGTACTATTCACCACACTCAATTTTCGTATGAAACGGCTCCTGCTTTTGCCCCTTCTTGCTCTTAGTACCTTCACCTACGGCCAAACCAAGACTGACGAAGCGCAAATCAACAAGATTCTGGACGGCTACATGGCCGTGGACACCAACACGAAGAAGCTGAATTTTGATGTGCTGCTGAGTAACTCTACCGAAGATGCCAGCTGGGTGAACATTGTGGGTATGCACTGGAAAGGGCGCGAAACCATGCGCAAGGCGTTTCATGCTATGTTCGAGGAGCGCGACATGTTCAAGAATGTGCCTTTTGAGAAGAAAAGCACCACCATCCGGTTCGTGACGCCCGATGTAGCCATTGCCAGCGTGGTAACACATGTAGGCGAATTCTTCCCGCCCGACGGCGTGAACCGCGGCTTCAATGTAAACCCGGCCGCCGATGAAATGGGGACGATGGTGTTTGTGAAGAAAAATGGCAAATGGCTGTTCACGTCCGGCCAGAATACAGTGGTAGATGCCCGCGCCGTGGACCCCATGAAGTAGACCCCACGAAACAGCTGCTACAGTTGCGGCTCGGTGGCCTCGTACAGTTCCAGCGGCAGCTGGTCGGGGTCGGAGAAGAACGTGAAGCGGCGGCCCGTGAATTCATCTGTCCGGATTGGCTCATAGGGAATGCCAAGCGCATCGAAGCGTGCTACGGCAGCATCCAAATCGGCCACGGCAAAGGCCAGATGGCGTAGGCCGGCTGCTTCGGGCCGGCTGCGGCGGGGGGGCGTTTCCGGGAAAGAAAACAGCTCGATGATGTACTGTCCGTTCAGGGCCAAATCGAGCTTGTAAGACTGCCGCTCGGCGCGGTACACCTCGCGTACTATGTGCAGGCCCAGCACCTGCGTATAGAAGTGCTTCGATGCGGCATAGTCGGAGCAGATAATGGCAATGTGGTGGACGTGCAACAGGCCAGGTAGCATAAGCAGCAGAAGTTGAAGCCCGAAAAATAGGCATCTGGACAGTGAATTCCGCTTTTTGCGGCTCGGCGACTAGCGGTAACATCCATTGCCCGGATGCTATGCCTTCAGCGTGCGAAGCACCCGGCACCGGCATTCCATTCCTGAAAAGCAGGTGTCCTAGTTCACCACTATCGTCATGATGGAATGGGGCCGGCTGATGGTCTGGGCGGCCTGGCCCTTCATCCAGAGCTGAAACGGCTGCTCTTTTTCGGTGCTGTTCATGACCACCACAGCCACTTTGCCATCGGTATTGAGGAAGGCTGTGGTCTGCAGCACGTCGCGGCTGGAAGTGGTGGCAATGCGCCGGGCGCCGGGCCGGATGAACTTCGAGAAGTGGCCGATGTAGTAGTAGCTGTTCGTGTAGATAAGCTTGCCGCTTCTTGTATCACCGATAATGGGCGCGTAGCAGAAGTTGCCGACGTGGTTGGGGCCGCCGGTTTCATCGAGCAGCACGTTCCAGTCGGTCCAGGCCACGGTGCCCGCGTTGAAGTCGTTGATCATCGAGTTGCCGTACCGCTCGCCCAGCCGCCAGTCGGTCACCTGCTCGTATTTGAAATTCTCAACGCAGCCCTCCGTAAACACCAGGTTTTTGTCGGGGTAGGTTTCGTGCACGCGGCGCAGGTTCTCAAACTGCATGGTACTGCCGGTCCAGGTTTCGTACCAGTGAAAGCCCAGGCCCCAGTAGTACTTGCTGGCTTCGGGGTCGTCGAAGAGGGTGGCGGCCCGCTGAAAAATCAGGTCCCGGTTATGGTCCCAGCCGATGAGCTTCTTGTCGCTGAGGCCGTTTTTTTTGAGCGTGGGCCCGAGGTATCCCTTCACAAAGTCGCGCTCCTCTTCTGCCGTAAAAATGCACGACTCCCACTTCTGCTTGGCCATGGGCTCATTCTGCACCGTGAGGCCCCAGATGGGAATGCCCTGCTTCTCATACGCCTTGATAAAAGCCACGTAGTAGTCGGCCCAGGTCTGGCGGAATTCCGGTAAGAGCTTGCCACCCTGCAGCATACTTTTGTTGTCCTTCATCCAGGCCGGCGGGCTCCAGGGGCTCACATACATTGTGAGTTTGCCACCCGCTGCCGCCTGTGCCTGCTTGATAAACGGAATCCGGTACTGCTCATCGTGCTTGAGGCTGAAGGTTTTCAGCGACTTATCGCCGTTCGCTACATAGGTGTAGCTGCCGCTCGAAAAGTCGGAGCTATGGATAGTGGTGCGGGCCAGCGTGTAGCCAATGCCGCCAGTTGGGCTGTAGTAGGCCTGCAGAAACTCCTGCTGCTGGGGTTTTGGGAGTTTGGCAAAGGTTTCGGCAGCGGCGTCCGTCATGGCTCCGCCAATGCCAAGCAGCGTCTGGAAGGTGTGCGTTGGGTCTACAAAAACGGTCGGCTGCGTTTCGAGAGGTTGCGGCTGCGGCTGAAACGTGAGCTTATCCGTGGCGGCCATGCGCAGCTGCGTGTTGGCCGCCGTGGTATATACCTGCACCTGCCGGCCCGCTGCCGAATAGGATTTAGTGGGAGCTGCTGGCTGAGCCAAGGCGGCCGTACTGATGCAGGACGCCAGCACCAGGAAAATGAGGGTATTTTGCATACGAGAGGAGGAACAGGAAGTGGGAGAGAGGAACCGTTGCAAAGTCGCGCATCACCAGACGTAGGTCCCGACGGACCCGGCCCCGAGGGTGGCGGTGAAAACCTGTCCGTGGTAGCGCACGTGAAAGGATTGGGGCGTGCGGGCGTCATTCTGAACTAGCAGTACCTGCTGGCCAGCCGGTGTTTTGAAGGCCACATTGGGCAGCGTCGGCGCCAGCGTGGACGCTATGCGCACGGAGCCGGGCCGCACAAACTTGCTGGCATGTGCCACGATATAGTAGGCATCTTCGCGGGTTACGGTGCTGCCCGCAATAGTAAGCGCGCCACGGCATTCGGTGCAGCCGCCCGGCGTATGCGGATTCTGCTGCGGATCGGCGGCCAAGTTCCACTCCAGCACGGTGCGGGCCCAGTTGCGCGTCGCCCCGATAAGGAGCGTCCGTACGTGCCAGGGCACGTTTTCAGCAAACAGACTCTTCGAGCCAACCCACTGTTCCGTGAAGTAGATGTGCTTGTCGGGGTGGGCATTGTGCACGGTGCTCAGCGCCTCTATAGGGCCAGCGTAGAGGTGAAACGCCGAGCCGTCGATGTACTGGCGTGCCTCCGGGTCGTTGAGGATGGTCAGCGAGTAGTCGGGCCGGTCTGCGTTGTGGTCGTAGATGATGATTTTCGTATCGAGGTCTGCTGCCCGGAAAGCCGGGCCCAGGTGCAGCTTCACAAACTCTGCCTGCTGCTCGGCCAGCATGAGCAGACTGGGGTTGTTGCCAGGGTGCAGCGGCTCATTCTGCACCGTAATGGCATCAATGCGTACACCTTGGGCCTTCATTCCCTGGATATACTTCACGAAGTAGCGGGCGTAGGCATCGTAAAACTCCGGTTTCAGGCTGCCACCTTTAGAGCTGTTGTTGGTTTTCATCCAGGCCGGTGGCGACCAGGGTGAGCCAAGCAGTTTGATGTCGGGATTGATGGCCAGAATTTCCTTTAGCACTGGCACCAGATGCTCCAAGTCGGGGGCGAGGCTGAACCGGGCCAGCGTAGGGTCTGTCTGGCCCGCCGGCAAATCGTCGTAGCTGAATACGGCGGCGTCGAGGTCGGAAGCCCCAATGCTGAGGCGCAGGTAACTCACCCCGATGTTGGCTGCGTCAGTGGCAAACAACTCCTGCAGAATGGCTTGGCGGGCTGCGGGGGCCATGGCATGCAGCAATTGCGCGCTGCCGCCGGTCAGGCTGTAGCCGAACCCGTCGATGGTCTGGTAGGTCTGCTGCTCATCCACCTCAATAACCGCACTGCCACTAGCCGGTGCAGCTGTGCCCCAGGCCAGCCCCGCCTGCTGCTGGAATAGCACCGACTTATCCGGATTCGTGAGCCAAAAGGCCACAGTGCTGCCGGCCGTAGCGGGTGCGGCTGCCGGAACGGCCGGCGCCAGCCACTGGCAGCTGGTACCCAGCCCCAGGGAGAGGAGCACCGCGCAAAAAGCAGAAACGCAATAGCGGACCATAGAAACTGAGAGAAAATAAAAGGCAATGCAGTAGCAGGCAACAGGCTGGAGCTTGTTGCGGTGTATTGGAAATCAGCGTGTTGAGTGAGAGTAGGTGGGGCGGACGCGCCGAGGCGCTAGGTAGTAGCGGGCTTATGGCCTTTCAGGCCGTACCAGAGAATGTAGATGTAGCAGAGCACGGGCAGCACAAAGGCCCAGCGCAGGGCGTGAATACCGCCGCCGCTGATGGTGCTGTCCGCAATAAGTCCGAACAAAGGCGGAATGATAGCGCCGCCTACAATCGAAGCTGAGAGCAGACCGGACGCATCTTCGGTATGGCGGCCCAGACCCGCAACGGCCAAAGTGAAAATCACCGGGAACATGATGGAGTTCATTAGGCCCACTGCCAATAGGCTGTACATAGCCGTCTGGCCGGTCGTGTTGATAGAAATCAGGATCAGAAGAACAGCTCCTAGGGCATTAAACGCCAATACGCGGCCGGGCCGGATAGCCCGAAGTAGCCCGATACCCACAAAGCGTCCGACCATTGCTGCAAACCAGTAGTAAGATACCCGATAGCCAGCCTCCACGGAACTCAGGCTCATAACCTCCGGCTGCTGCAAATAGCTGACAATGTGGGAGCCAATAGCAACTTCGGCCCCTACGTAGGTGAAGATGCCCACCAAGCCCAGCAACAGATGCCGGTAGCTCCAAGCGCGGCTGGTATCACCGGCTGCCGCCGGTGCATGCGCAATATGAGGCAGCTTCAGAAACGCCAGCAGCAGGCTGATAATCAGCAGGACTCCCCCAATTCCCAGATACAGCAGCTGCACCGATGACACATCCAGTGCAGCAGTTTGGGCCGGCGTGAGTTTCTGCAGATCGGGAAGATTAGACAGAATGAGGCGCGTGCCAATAAGCGGCGCAACGAAAGTCGCCAGCGAGTTGAAGGCCTGCGTGAGCGACAGGCGCGAAGAAGCCGTTTGGGGAGGGCCCAGAATAGCTACGTAGGGGTTGCCGGCCACTTGCAGCGTCACGACCCCGCTGGCCAGAATGAACAGCGCCCCCAGAAACAGCGGGAACGTGCGGCCGGCCGCTGCCGGATAGAACAGGAAGCAGCCTAGTGCCGCCACCAGAAAGCCAACGAGCATACCACGCTTGTACCCAATGCGCTTCACCAGCAGGCCCGCCGGTACACCCATAATCAGGTAAGCCCCGAAAAAGCAGAAGTTGACAAGATTTACTTTAGCATAGCTGAGCGTAAAAACGGCTTTCAGGTAAGGAATCAGAATATCATTGAGGCAGGTAATAAACCCCATCATAAAAAAAAGCACCGTCAAGGACGACAGCGCCGAGGTATAGCGCGGGGTTTCTTGGCCCGGCGAGGTGCTGGTAGGCGGCGGAAGAGTAGAGGTAATAGGAGCGGCCATGCAAAAAGGAGAGAGGAAAGGTATCAGGCGGCACTAAAAAGCCTGACCGAGGAGGTGGATGAATGAAAAATAGCTAATCTGGCGCTACAACCGACAAAATTTGCCAGCTGTGTGCCCACAGATAGCAGGGCTGTGACTGGAGTTTGTTTATAAACTCCGCAAACAATTGCGCCCATTGCCCAGAAAGGCAACGGGCGCAATTGCTACAGGTTAGGCGCTGGCCTGGTTCAAACGCGTTACCTCGTCGGGGCTCAGATGCAGGGTGGCAGCGCCCAGCAGCTCTTGTATCTGGTTGGGGGTGGTGGCGCTGGCAATTGGGGCCGTGAGGCCGGGCTGGGCCAGTATCCAGGCCAGGGCTACCTGGGCCGGCGTGCTGCCAGCGTGGCCGGCTACCACGGCATCAAGAGCAGCCAAAATGCCCCGGCCCCGGTCGTTGAGGTATTTGGGGCCGATGCTGCTGCCGCGGATGCTTTTGTTCAGGTCGGCTTCGGTGCGGTACTTACCCGTCAGGAAGCCCGAGGCTAGCCCGAAGTAAGGAATCACGCCGAGGCCTTTTTCCAGAATCAGCGGCTGCAGCTCCTGCTCGAAGGCGGCGCGGTTGTAGAGGTTGTATTCGGGCTGCAGGCTCTCGTAGCGGGGCAGGCCGTGCTGCTCGCTGGCTGCCAGAGCCTCGCGCAGGCGGCTGGCCGAATAGTTGGAGGCCCCGATGGCGCGCACCTTGCCTTCTTTGATAAGCTCGGCGTAGGCTTCCAACGGCTCGGTTACAGGTAGCGTCTCGTCGTCCTTGTGGCTCTGGTATAAGTCGATGTAGTCGGTTTGAAGGCGCCGAAGCGAGTCTTCTACGGAGCGCCGGATATAGTCTTTGGCGAGACCTTTGCTGCCGTCACCCATTTCCATGCCCACTTTGGTCAGAATGAGCACGTCGTCGCGGCGGCCGCGCTGCTTCAGCCACTTGCCCAGCACCGTTTCCGACTCGCCGCCCTGGTGGCCCGGCGCCCACGCCGAATACACGTTGGCCGTATCAATGGCATTGCCGCCCCCGGCCACAAATGCGTCGAGGACGCGGAACGAAGCGGCTTCATCGGCCGTCCAGCCGAAAACGTTGCCTCCCAATACAAGTGGGGCAATGTGTAGGCCAGAGTGGCCCAGTTCACGATGTTGCATACAGTAAATCAGGAAAAAAGAAGAACTAAAGTCTGGCAAAGGTGCCACATCCGGTACCGTACGGAAGAGGTACATAACCGAAATACACCCGAAGGGGTTGGGCCGGCAGCCGAAACGCGGTAGTTTACAGCATGGCCCGCAAGCTAGGCGCTTTGGAAATACTGGCCGCACGCCAATCGTGCTGCGTGGTATAGTGGGCTGGCCTCCGCACCGGCTCAGGCAGCGTGTAGCTCATCCTCACTTAGAAACCACATGGTCGCCGCCAGACGAACGTGCTGCTTGGTAAGAGAGGCCGCGCAGAAGAAGCGTTTTTAGAGCCAAGTACCCCAATGTGGCATAACGCAGCTACTTTTAAGCATGCGCTTCGTCTGTCTGCTTACCCTAGTTCTGCTGTTTTCAGCCGCCGCGCCCGCCCGGCTGGCACCCAAAATAGTGGAGCGAAATCTGCAGCCGCATTTCGAAAAATACGGTGTGCAAGGCTCTTTCCTGCTGTATGATGCGCCGGCCGGGCAGTTTGTGGCCTACAACCCGGCGCGCTGCCGCCAGGGGTTTCTGCCGGCCTCCACCTTCAAGATTCCTAATACGCTGATTGGCCTGCAAACCGGCGCCCTGCCCGACACCGCCACCCTGTGCAAATGGGACGGGGTGGCGCGTGAATTTCCGCAGTGGAACCAGGATATGAGCTACGGCCGGGCACTGCGCGTGTCGTGCGTGCCGTGCTACCAGCAGCTGGCGCGCCGCATTGGGGTGGAGCAGTACCGGGCGTGGCTCCCGAGGCTGCGCTACGGCCGCATGGCCGTGGCTCCCGCCACCCTCGACACGTTCTGGCTCGATGGGAATTCGCGCATTTCACAATTTGAGCAGGTGGATTTTCTGCGTCGCCTGCACGCCGAAACGCTACCTGTAGCCGCCCGGCATCAGCGGGCCGTGAAGCAACTGCTGATCCTCAAGAAAACATCCGAATACACCCTCTATGGCAAAACCGGTTGGCGTTTTCGGTCGGCTACCAACCCCGATAATGGCTGGCTGGTGGGCTGGATAACGCGCGCTGATGGCCGCACCGCGCTGTTTGCCCTGAATATCGAGCCGAAGGGCGGGCAGGCTGCCAACAACCGGTTTATGGGAGCCCGCCGCGCCATTACGGAATCTATTCTGCAGGAGCTGCAGTGGCTGTAGCAGCCCACAGACGGCCCAGCCGCTATGCCCGTTTGCGCTACATTCGTTTATGACCCGCTACGCATTCCTGGTTCTGCTGCTTCTGCTCACCCAAACAACTTGGGCGCAAACCCAGCGGGCAGATATTCTTATCCGCAACGGCCGCCTGTATGACGGCACAGGCAACACCTGGACACTGGGCGACGTGGCCATCCGGGCAGGCCGTATTGTGGCCGTGGGCCGCTTGCCGGCTACTTATCCGGCTGATACCGTGCTGGATGCGCAGGGACTGGCCGTGGCGCCGGGCTTTATCGACGTGCACACGCACATCGAAGACGACGAAGTGCGCCAGCCTACCGCCGATAATTTCATCTATGACGGCGTCACGACGGTCGTGACTGGCAACTGCGGCTCCTCACGCCCCGATTTGCGGCGCTATTTTCATATGCTGGACAGCACCCATTTGTCGGTGAACGTGGCCTCGCTGGTGGGGCACGGCACGGTACGCAAGGCGGTGATGGGCCGCGCCCACCGCGCCCCCACCGACGCCGAACTACAGCGCATGGAAACGCTGGTAGACAGTGCTATGCGGGCCGGCGCGGTCGGCTTGTCGTCAGGGCTGATTTATATTCCCGGCACCTATGCCCGCACGCCCGAGCTGGTGCGGCTGGCCCAGGTGGCGGGGCGCTACCAGGGCCTCTATGCCACCCACATGCGCAACGAAAGCGACAGTGTGACCTTTGCCATTCAGGAGGCGCTGAAAGTGGGCCGCGAGGCGGGGCTGCCGGTTCAGATTTCGCACCTCAAGTTGGGCGGCCAGCAGAACTGGGGCCGCACCGATGCGCTGCTGCGCCTGATTGAGGATGCCCGCCGCGCCGGCCAGCAAGTCACCATCGACCAGTATCCGTACACAGCCAGCTCTACCTCGCTCAGCACCCTGCTTCCAGATGATGTGCAGGCCGACGGCCGCGACTCGCTGCGCGCCCGGTTGGCCCGCCCGGCGGTGCACAAAGCCGTAGAAGCCAGTATGCTGGCGCGACTGAAGCGCCGCAAGCTCCGGCATTTCAGCTACGCCGTAGTGGCCAGCTTCCCGCCCGATACCAGCTACAACGGCCGCAGCATCGAAGAGATAAACAAACTGCGCGGCCGCCGGCACTCAGCCCGCGCCGAGGCCGCCACCGTGCTGGACCTGGTGCTGCAATACGATGCGGGCATGGTATTTCATGGCATGAGCGAAGACGATGTACAGAACATCATGCGCTATCCGCAGAACATGGTGGCGTCGGATGCCAGCATCCGGGTGTGGCAGCAGGGCGTGCCGCATCCGCGCGGCTACGGCTCCAATGCCCGCGTGTTGGGCCGCTACGTGCGCGAGCTGCACATCATCACGCTGGAAGAAGCCATCCGCCGCATGACCAGCCTGCCCGCCCAAACCTTCGGCTTCACGGACCGAGGCTTGCTGCGCCCGGGTTTCGCCGCCGATATCGTGGTATTCGACCCCGCTACCGTGCAGGACCGCTCCACCTTCGAGCAGCCGCATCAATATTCAGTGGGCATGGAATACGTGCTGGTGAATGGCCGCCTCACCGTGCATAATGGCCGCCACACCGGCCTCCGCAACGGGCAGGTGCTCTACGGGCCGGGCCGGAAGTAAGAGGGTATAAAAACTGTCATCCTGAGCTTGCGAAGGATCTTACTACGGTAGAAAAATGGTCGTGCAGGCGTGAAAAGGTCCTTCGCAAGCTCAGGATGACAAGCGTACAGATATTTTATACCCGTTCCAGCACGCGCCAGCCGTGGGCCGGCACGGGTAGCTGGTCACCTTCCCGGATGGCTAACAGTGTATCGCCGAAGACGTCCTGCCAGGAGCCGGCGGTTTCGGGAGGCAGCGGCAGCATCTGAGGCGTGGCGGCGGTGTTGATGACGCAGAGCACGGCGGCGTCTTGCTTGTGGCGCAGGAAGCCGTAGAGGTCTTCGTTGGGGCTGGGGAGGCGCTGGAAGCAGCTGGTTGTGTCGCCGTTGCGCAGGGCCGGATGGCGGCGCTTGAGCTGCAGCAGCCGCGTATAGAAATCCTGCAGCGGATAGTCCTGCCAGTCAATCGGGTCTTTGTCGAAGAAGGCCAGCCGCCGGTTCAGGGCTTCCTCCTGACCGGTATATACCAGCGGCATACCGGGCAGCAGCACCGTCAGAACGGCGAAGGGAAGAGCCAGCGGGCCCAGCCGCTCATATTCGGTACCGTCCCAGCTGTTCACGTCGTGGTTGCTGGTGAAGTGCATCAGGTACACCGAAGGCGGATATTTAGCCCGCTCGGCCGCCAGGTAAATGTCGATATCCTGGAGCGGCTGCTTGTCCTCGGCAATGTGGTCGAGGAGGTAGTGCAGGCGCAGCCCGAAGGTCATGTTGAAGGCCTTTTCCAACAGCTTGGTATCGGAATTGAACTGTTCCCAGCTCAGGCCGCCGCTCGGGTACAGCTCGTCCCATTCGGCCAGCATAAACAGCGGCTTCACGGCATCCAGCTCCAGGCGGGCTTCGTCCCAGAAGTCGGTGGGCACCAAGCCTGCCACGTCGCAGCGGTACCCGTCGATGTCGGCTTCGCGCACCCAATAGAGCAGCGCGTCGGTCATGTAGCGGCGTAGCTCAGGGTGGCTATAATCGAAAGCTACCACGTCGGTCCAGTCGGGTACGGGCGGCACCAGGTGGCCGGCAGCATCGTGCTGGTACCAGTCGGGATGCTGCTGCACCAGGGCATTGTCCCAGCTGGTGTGGTTGGCTACCCAGTCGAGCAGCACACGCAAACCCAGCACGTGGGCCGCCTGCACGAGGTGGCGCAGGTCGTCGAGTGTTCCGAACTCCGGATTCACCCCGAAATAGTCGCGCACCGCATACTGGCTGCCCAGGCTGCCCTTGCGCTCTACTTCCCCAATCGGATGAATCGGCATCAGCCACACAATGCTGACGCCCATAGACGCCAGCCGCGGCAAGTGTGCCTCAAATGCCTGAAAGGTGCCCTCCGGCGTATAGTTGCGCAGGTTTACCTCGTAGATAGTAGCGGTGGCGGCCCATTCCGGGTGGCGGACTTGAAACAGATGGGCATCGGGGTGAACAGCGGAATCGGACACAGGCACGCGGGCTTATGGAAGGAATAAATTCCGCAGTGTACGACAAACCAGCCCGCTTAGGCGGAAACTAAGGTGGCTGCACCTAGTGTTTCGTGCTGTCCTGATCGTATCAGCCGCTTGCTACCAGAGGCCGTTGCGGGGCGGGGGCGGTACCTGCTCATACACGCGGTAGCTGTGGCCCGGCAGCAGCACTTTTGAGCCGGAGCCCAGCCGCAGCACCTGTCCGCTGAACAGCTCCCGGTAGTTGCC
This sequence comes from Hymenobacter sediminicola, assembly GCF_014250515.1. Taxonomy (NCBI): domain Bacteria; kingdom Pseudomonadati; phylum Bacteroidota; class Cytophagia; order Cytophagales; family Hymenobacteraceae; genus Hymenobacter; species Hymenobacter sediminicola. The sequence continues at coordinate 1,394,063 of NZ_CP060202.1, forward strand.
CGGACCCAACGTGCGCAGTATCAGCTGGTGTGGCTGCCGGCCCAGGTTGATGACCGTCAGCACAGCCTTGTCGTCGCGGCGGCGCACAAAGCTGTAGACTTCGCTGCTGCTGCTGGCGGGCAGGGCCTCAAACTCCGCGCAGGCGTCGCCATTGAGCAGGGCCGGGTGGCGCTTTTTCAACTGCAGCAGCTTGGTGTAGAAGTCCTGCAGCGGGTAGTCGTTCCACGGAATGGTGTCCTTGTCGAAAAAGCGGAGGCGCTTTTTCAGGGCCGCTTCCTGGCCGCTGTACACCATGGGCATGCCGGGCAGCATGGCAGCCAGCACGGCCAGCGGCAGCGCGTTTTTGCCCAGCCGCTCATATTCCGAGCCGTCCCAGCTGTTCACGTCGTGCGAAGACGTGAAGTTCATCAGGTACACTGAGCCGGGGTAGCGCTGGCTTTCGGCGGTGCGGTATTTGTCGAGGGCGGAGGTAGGGGCTTTGCCGGTAGCCAGGCTGTCCATGAGGCCGTGCAGACGCAGGGCGTAGGCCATATCAAAGGCTTTTTCCAGTAGCTTCGTGTCAGGGCTGAACTGCTCGGGCTTAAGGAAAGTGGGTGGAAACAGCTCGTCCCACTCGGCCAGCATAAACACGGGCTTCACTTTTTCCAGCTCCTGGCGCGTGTCGTTCCAGAAATCGGTGGGCACGAGGCCGGCCACGTCGCAGCGGAAACCGTCGAAATCGGCTTCGCGGAGCCAGAACGCCATGCTTTCCTGCATGTAGCGGCGTAGCTCAGGCTTGCTGTAGTCCAGGTCAATAACGTCCTGCCAGTCCGACACGGGTGGCTGAAACCCGCCGGCTTTGGTGCGCGTGAACCACTCCGGATGCTGCTGGCTGAGTTGGCTGTCCCAACTGGTATGGTTGGCCACCCAGTCCAGAATAACGTGCATCCCCAGCTTGTGCGCTTCCTGGTTGAGGTGGCGCAGGTCTTCCATCGTCCCAAATTCCGGGTTCACAGCCCGGTAGTCCTGGATGGAGTACTGGCTGCCCAGCGTGCCCTTGCGGTTGAGCTTGCCGATGGGCTGCACCGGCATCAGCCACAGAATGCCCACGCCCATCTTCTGCAGCCGCGGCAGGTGTGCTTCGAAAGCCCGAAACGTGCCCTCGGGCGTGTACTGCCGGATATTGACCTCATAGATACTGGCCGAATCGGCCCAGGCCGGGTGGCGAATGGTGTATTCGGCCGGTGGGGTTTTGTCGCAGTCGGCAACGGTTCTGACGGGTTGATTCGGCTGGCAGGCGGCCAGCAGGAGCAGGCCGCTGAGCAGGGAGAAAGGACGGAGCATGCACCAACATAGCACATTTCGGGCAACTCGTTCGGCCTTGGCTGCCGGCGCCGGATACCGCCGTCAGGGCTTATCGAAGCGGCGGAGGCGGTTTTTGCTGAGCTCGTAGCTGATAATGGCCGGGACATAGAACGTGACATCGGCCAGCAGCTTGGCCACCAGAATTCCCGCCGCGAAGTTGCCCAGCCAGCGCGGCAGATAGTATAGCAGGGCCGGCCGGATGAGGAAACTATCGGCTACTTCGGCTAGGCCAAACTCTACGGCCAGCGCCCGCACGTTGCGCCCGAAGGTGCGCAGCGTGTATTGGCGGCCTTGGGCCAGCAACGTGCGGCGGGCCAGCAGCATATCCTGCCCCAACAGCCACCCGAAGTAGGCTAAGTTGCCGGCCCAGGTGCCCGCCAGCGCCGCCTGCAGGCCGCTGTGCGTGGCCTGCAGCGCCAGGGCCGCCGCGGCCAGTGTAGCCACCACCGACAGCAACTCGGCGGGCAGGTAGCGGCGCAGCCATTCGCGAAGCTTTTGTTTCATGCGGGAACCGGAAAGAAACGGCTATTTTTCAGGGCCGGCCAAAGATACCGGCTTCCCACGTCCTGCCTTATGCAGATACCTTTTTCGCCGCTAGTTGTGGTGCTGCTGGCTGTGGTGGCGCAGGCCGTATTTGCGGCCGGACTGCTATGGCTGGCCCCGGCCAACCGACTCCCGAACCGCTTTTTAGCGCTGCTCATGCTGGCTATTGCGCTGTGGCTGCTCGATGGTTTTTTTCGGGTGTCCGGCATCTACGGGCAGAATGCCAACTGGTATTTCGCGCCTATCTACTACTCGTTTGCCTTCGGGCCGCTGCTGTACTTCTATGTGCGCAGCCTCATCAACCACGACTTCCGGTTCCAGGCCCGGCACCTGTGGCACTTTCTGCCGGTGCTGCTGCAGGCCGCGCTGTACTGGGGGCTTCGGCTGCAGCCCTACGCCACCCGCTACTGGTTCTGGGAGCAGGTGCACCGACCCTATACTTACCGCGTGGAATTCATCGGCACGTGGCTGTCTTTGACCGTGTATCTGGGCCTGAGCCTGCAACTGCTGCGGCACTACCAACGCTGGCTGCCCGACAACTTTTCGGAAGTGTCGAAGCTGCGGCTGCAGTGGCTGCGGGTGTTGCTGGTGCTGGTGGCCGTAGTGAGCGTGCAGTGGCTGGCGGAGGTGGTGCTGCGGGAGTTTTTCGATAAGTATTATCAGTACGACTACTCCACAGAAGTGCTGGGGGTGGTTGTGTTTCTGATTGGGGTAGTGGGGCTGCGGCAGGCTGATATGCAGGCCGTGCGCTTTGTGCCGGAAGAAGCCGAAACGGCCCCAGCTGCCGCTCCCCTGGAGGACCTTTCGGCTGGCAGCCAGCCCGGCACAGTGGTAGCCGAATCAGTGGCTGTAGCGGCCACCCCACCAGCCGCCGATGCGGCGGTAGTGGCCCGCATCCGCAAAGCGCTGGAAGAAGACCAGCTGTATCTAAATCCCACGCTCACGCTGGCCGAGCTGTCGGCACATACCGGCCTAGCCCCGCGCCTAATTTCGTTCACGGTCAATAACGGTTTCGGTCAGAGCTTCAACGATGTGGTGAATGGCTACCGGGTGGCGGAGGTGAAGCGCCGCCTGGCCACTTCCGACGCGCAGCGCCTGACGCTGCTGGGCATTGCCTTCGAGAGTGGCTTCAACTCCAAAACCACTTTCAACCGCATCTTCAAGCAGTTCACGGGCGTGGCCCCGCGCGACTACCGGGTAACGCCGGAATAGGGTAGGGCTGTCTTGAATACTTGCCTGAGAAGCGTCGAATAAGGCCCATATCATGATGCAGGGCGTCCCGATACCAGATTCGGGGCGTTTCGCAGGGTTGCGGCGGGCACCTTTGGGTCATTCATCAACCCCTGAGTGCCTCATGAAAATCCTGTTGCTTCTGGCGGTTCTGGCCGCCACTGCGGCTGCCCCGCTGCTGGCCCAAACGCCAGCCCCCACTGCCTGGGCCGACCATACCCGCGTGCTGCCCGACAAGCTCCGGCAGGTGCCGGTGGGCCTCACGCTCTGGCACACGCCCAACCCGAACTACCCTGAGCCCAACCCGGAAAAGCCCGGCGGCTACGTGTGGAAACACAGCACCATGATTCGGTCGGAAGTAGGCGAGCTGGAAGTGGTGGAGTGCGGCAGCTTTATCTGGTACAGCGCCGCCGGGTGGCAGGCCAACATGCGCGAAACCCCCGCCGAGTTTGCCGAGCTGTTTCAGTGCCCCGATGGCCGTCTGCTGCCCGGCCGCACCTACACGTTTGCCAAAAACTACCGCTTCGCCGACAATGCCCAGCGCCTCTATGGTGGCGACGCCCTCTGGTACATTCTGGCCAAAGACAAAACCGGCAAACTCTACAAAGGCATGGGCCTGATTGAAACGGAATCGACGGTCCGCTAACCGCCCGCCTCACCTCTTCTGACTGCCAACACGATGAAACTTCTCTTCCTTATTCTGCTGCACTTTTGCACGCTGGCAGCCACGCCCCCAGCTGCTACCAGCTACTTAGTAAATCTGGAGGCCAGCCGCATCAGCTGGACCGGCTATGCCGAGGTAGGCACCTATGCGCCTACTGGCTCCATACAGTTCCAGCGCGGCCGATTCAACTACGATGGCAGCTCACTGCGCAATGGCCGCTTTGAGGTGGATATGCGCACCATCCGGCAGGAGCAGGCCCAGCTGGCCGAACACCTGCGTGGGCCGGAATTTTTCGATGTGGAGAAATACCCGGTGGCCGTTTTTGTACTGAGCGAAGTACGGCAGGGCGTAGCCAGCGGCCAGCTTACGGTGCGCGGTGTCACGCAGCCTGTCCGGTTTCCGCTCACTGTGGAGCGTCAGGCCAACGGCCGCCTGCGCATCCAGGGCACTGCCACCCTCGACCGAACCAAGTTCGGGATAAACCACAATTCCTCTAGCTTCTTTCAGAATTTGGGTTCCTACGCCATTCGCAACGATTTTAAGCTGACGTTTGATGTAGTGGCAGAAGCGGAGCGGCAGTAGGAGAATAGCATGCGAAGTGGCGCCTGCGGTATACGGATTACTGTTGCACCACCACTACCAGCCGCTGCCGCTGGCCGGCCAGCTCGGCCCAGTACACGCCACCTGCTACAGGGCGGCCCTGCGCATCAGCAGCATCCCAGACAACCGTGTGGGAGCCGGCTTCCGTGATCGGCAGCGTGAGGGTGCGCACCACGCGGCCGGTAGCGTCCAGAATGCGCAACGGACCAGGCTGGCTGGCTGCGTGAAGCGTGTAGGGCAGCGCTACCCGGCCGCTGAAAGTGCGGTTGTCAGGGGCTTCCAGGGTCAGGAGTTCCGGTCGGGCGGCGGCGGGGCTAGTGTTCAGGCGCAGGCCGCGCACCGATACCGTGACGGGCTTGCGCTCCAACAGAAAACGCAGGCGCAGGGTGGCAGTGGAAGCGTCGAATAGCCACTCAGTAGCTGGCACGGTTTCGTTGTTGATCAGTACGGCGGCCGGAGCCGCGACTACACGCGGAATCAGGAGCTCTACGCTACGCCAGAGCGGGGCGCCTTCGTAGCCCTGGCCCCCGGGTACAATGCGAATATCGGCCTGAGTACGGGTAGTGGTGCCGCTGAATGCCACCAACTCAAATGCTCCAGTCCGTTGCGTGAGGGCCGATTTGCCGTCGTCGTCATACAAGGTGAAGCTGGTGCGGCTGGCGGCGGGGTCGGCGTAGTAGCGCAGGCGCAGGCTGTCAGAATGATACTGGGTGGTTGTGGGCACGTAGGGCGTCATCGGCAGGAAGGCCCCAGCCCGCACCAACAGTGGCAGCCGCGCCAGCGGGGCTGCTATTCCAACGGTCTGAGAGCCGGCATACGTCTGGTTGGTGTCAAAATCAATCCAGTTTCCGGCGGGCAGCACCACGTTGCGGCGGCGTTGGCCTGGCTGCAGCACCGGTGCTACCAGCAGGCTCGGCCCCAGTAGATATTGGTCGTTGATGTTGGCCAGGGCCGGACTGTGCTCGGCGGCAAACTCGCGCTTCTTTCTGGCCAGTAGTTTCTCGCTGCCCCAGCGGCTGGAGGCAGTGGTGTTCCAGTTCCAGTTGAAGGGCAAAGCCTGCCAGGCGGCATCCGTAGCAGTAAAGCCAGAAGCTATTTGCTGCGTTGTGAGTTGCGTGGCTTCCACTGCTTCGGGCAGCACATAGGTGTTGCCGAAATTCATCGGGCGGGCCAGCGGCGCGCCGGTCTGGTTGTTTTCCCAGGCCAGCGAATACAGGTAGGGCAGCAACTCGTAACGCAAGTGGGTGTAGCGGCGCACAATGCTTTTATAAGGCTCCGGCCACCAATACGGTTCGGGGGGCACCCCTTCGCCGTGGGGGCGCAGAATAGGACTGAGACTAGCCATCTGCAGCCAACGCGTGTACAGTTCCGGGTCGGTGGGGCCTACGCAGAAACCGCCGGCATCGGAGTGCATGTAGCCGATACCGCCCATGGCCATGCCCAGCATCACGGGTACTTGCGCCCGGTAGCCCGACCACGAGCGGTTAATGTCGCCGGACCACGGAAATACTGAGTTGCGCTGCATGCCAGCCCAGCCCGAGCGGGCCAGGTTAAACAACCGCTCTTCCGGAAATTCTTTGGTGTAGTTTTCCTGCAGAATGCTGGCCCAGGCCTGGCCCAGGCCATTGTGCACTTGCCGGGTGCCGCCCAACACATGGCGCATATCATCTGGGTGGTTTTCGGGCTCGCCCAGGTCGCTCCACCAGCCGCTCACGCCTTCGGCTTTGCGGCGGCGGTAGTAGCTCCAGAGCCAGTCGCGGGTGGAAGGCTTATACATGTCCAGAATGGTAGCCGGCCCGGCCCAGAACGACTCCACGGTGTAGGCAGAGCCATCCAGATGCGTCCCAACATACTGCTGGGCGCGCACTTCGGTATCGTTGCGGGAACTGCGCATCACATAGGGCTCCGAAATCAGAATGGTTTTTACCCCCACCGAATCGAGCCGCCGCATCATCCGCACCGGTTGTTTGAACTTGGTGTAGTCCCAGTCTAGGTCGCCCTGCTGCCGGGTGCCGCCAAACCAGTACAGGTCCAGCACCAACGCATCGAGCGGGAAATTTTCGCGGCGCATGCGGGCCGCTACCTGCTCCATCTCAGCATCCGACTTGTACCCGAAACGGCTCTGAATCAGGCCCAGACCCCAGCGCGGCGGCAGCGGCTGCCGTCCGGTGAGGGTGGTGTAGCGGCTCAGAATTTCGGCGTAGGAGTCACCCGCAATCAGGAAATACCCCAGGTTGAGCAGGTCTTCGTTGCTGTATTCCAGCAAGTCAGGTTTGGCCGCGCCTAGGTCGAGGGTGGCAGCGGCCATATGATCGAAGAACAGCATATAGCCCCGGCTGCTGACCACGGTGGGCAGGCTCACGTTCAGGGTTGGCTCGCCGTTCTGGTAGCCGTAGTGGGCTTCATTGTAGAGCGTAAGGCGGCGGCCGCGCCGGTCGAGCGGCAGGGCGCGGGAGCCGGTGCCATACAGGTGCTCATCGGGTTGCAGCCGAAACGATACGCCGGTGCCACCTGGACCGCTGTTTTCGTTGGTGAGCCGCTGAAATACGCCTCCATCTTCAGCCAGCAGGGTGTCGGGGCCGCGCCGGTAGCTTACCCGCAACGGATTTTTCTGTACCACAACGCTGAGGCTGCCCATCGTAGCATAGGGCTGCCACTCCAGCGCGCTATCGGTTTCACGCGGCTTGCCGGCTTTTGCAGCCCCCGGAAAGGCCGGCGTCTGCACGACACTGATGGACGAAATATCCTGCACTTCCGTGCCGGCCGGGAAGTATTCTACTCGCACCACACCCTCGGCCCAGGGCCGAATGCGCAGGGTGCCGCCCTCAGTGCTTCTGATGGTGAGCAGGCCACTCTGGTAGCTATGCGACTCATAGGTACCAATGCTGACCGGCACCGCCTCGGGCCGACGAAATGGGTCCTGCGTGGGCGGCCCAGTGGTAGCGCGCTGCCCATACAAGGGTGCAGTAAACAGCGGCAACAGCAGCAACGGTAGCAGAGGCAGGGCGCGGCGGAAAGAAGTGGGCATAGAGCGGGTAGTGACGCATTGGGGCGGGCAAGATACAGCCCTGCCACAGCTTCCTGAAAATGCCCGGCCGCTGCCATGCGCAACGCCCGCAGGCCGGGCGGCGTAAAGCCGGAGTAGCAGTTTCTTCCACTCCCTAATCCTTGCTTTTATGAATCACGCAGCCCGCATCGAAGACACCATTCAAGGTATTTACGACGCTTTCAATCATCCCGAAAAACACCCGGCTGATGCAGGAATTGCATCAATTGATAACTGGATTCAGGCACTTGATGGCTTGGGTGGCTCGGCCCTGACCGGTATTCAGAATGAGCTGCGTGAGTTGCGCAACTTCGTGGAAAACGACGACCGCGCCAATATTGCGGCCTCCCTGCAGCGTCTCGGCGAGCATACGTCCCTCACGGCCCGCAACCTCCACGACGGCACCGGCGACCAGCTGCGTCACCTTGGCCAGACCCTGATTACAGCAGCCGGCAACCTGAAAATGTCATAGCAAAGCGGCGGGAGTTGGGTGATAAATGGTATGGGAAATTAATGCTCCTTTCCTGCGTAGCGCCTAACTCCCGCCGCTTTACTAATACCCGCCGGCTGTATCATCGCCGCGTGGGTCAGCGCCGCCTTCCAACCTGCCGCCGGGCAGCACCCGAATCACTTCTACCCGGCCCCAAGGGCTGCGCGGTTTCAGCGTGTAGCCACGGGCCCGCAAGGTGTCTTCGGCGGCTGGTAGCAAGGCACCAGCTTCCACATCAATCTGGTCAGGGAGCCATTGGTGGTGCAGGCGCGGGGCTGCCACAGCCTGCTGGGCGTTCATGCCATAGTCGAGGATGTTGATGCTGGCCTGTAGCACGCTCGTGATGATGGTGGAGCCGCCTGGCGTGCCGACTACCAGCGCCAGTTTGCCGTTTTTGGTGAAGATAGTGGGCGTCATTGAGGAGAGCATGCGCTTGCCGGGCGCAATGGCATTAGCTGTGCCACCCACCAGCCCGTAGGCATTGGGCGTGCCGGGTTTGCTGCTGAAATCGTCCATTTCATTGTTGAGCAGAAAGCCGGCCCCCGCCACCACCACTTTGCTGCCGTACGCGCCATTGAGCGTAGTAGTGCAGCTCACAGCGTTGCCTGCCGCATCTACCACACTGTAGTGCGTCGTCTGGTCCGATTCATAGCCGGGCAGGCCTGTGCCAGATGTTACCTGGGCGCTGGCTGTGGCACGGTAGGGCAGGGTAGACGTCATCCGCTGCTGATTGTACTTGTTGTCGAGGAGCCGCGCCACGGGTACTTTTCCGAAGTCTGGGTCACCGAGGTACGTGGCGCGGTCGGCATACACGCGCCTCTCGGCTTCCGTTAGCCAGTGCGTAGCCTGAGGCGAGTGCCAGCCGGCTTTCCGCAGGTTGTACGGTTCCAGCATCTGCAGCATTTGGAGCAGCGCCACGCCGCCGGAACTGGGTGGCGGAAACGCCAGCACCACGTGGCCGCGGTACTTGCCGTGTAGCGGTGTGCGCCACCTTGGCTGGTAGCTTTTCAGGTCGGCTTTGGTAATCAGACCATTGCCGCGCTGCATCTCAGCAAGGATAAAGTCAGCCGTTTGCCCCTCGTAGAAGCCGGCGCTGCCCAAGTCGCGGATACGGCTGAGCGTGGCGGCCAGGTATTTGTGCCGGATTGTGTCGCCAGCCTGCCACGCGCGGTCTGCCCGTTTGTAGGTGTTCGGAGCCTGCTTGAATTCGGGGACACTGATTTCCGCTCGTACGCCGGGCGTAGGCTCAATATGCTCGAAATGTTGACCCACGACGATAGTGGTGGTAATGAAGTTGGTATTGTTGAGCCCCGCCGCCTCTTTCTCCGTCAGCTTCACCCCAGTAGCCGCCAGCTCCACGGCCGGCTGCACTACTTCGGCCCACGGTAGCTTGCCCAGTTTGCGGTGCAGCTCCACCATGCCCGCTACGGTGCCCGGCACGCCCGCCGCGCGGTGGCCCAGTGTGCTCAGGTTCGGAATGATGTTGCCCTGCGCATCCAGGTACATGTCGCGCGTGGCGGCGGCTGGGGCGGTTTCGCGGAAATCCAACGCGCCTTCCGAACCGTCGGCGCCGCGGTAGAGCACAAAGCCGCCGCCCCCAATATTGCCAGCTGCTGGCAGCACCACGGCCAGCGCGAACTGCACAGCCACCGCTGCGTCATACGCGTTGCCTCCTTTCCGTAGGATTTCAATGCCTACCCGGGTAGCTTCAGGGTGCGCGGATACCACCATGGCCTTCTCCGTCACGAGGGGCGTGGCCGCGGGTATAGGTGCTGCCAGGCTCGTGCTTGCAGGGGCTGTCTGGGGTGGAGTGGAGGTGCAAGCAACTACTGAAGCCAGCGCCAACGGATAAAAATAACTTCTCATGACTGGCAAGGTAAGACAACATATGTCTACCCTTACCACCCTACTTCGCGTTACATCCGTAGTTTTAGCCTGAAAACAACGCCCGCGCCATGCCTCCTGAAATGCTCATTCCTGCTCTGAAAACGCCTCATTTGCCTTTGGTGCAGCAAGACCCCTGGCTGACGCCCTACGAACCCGTGCTCCGCCGCCGGCTGATGCGCCTGGAAGAGCGGCTAGCTGACATTGAGGCGCAGCATGGTTCGCTGGCCAAGTTTGCCACTGCGCATCAGTATCTGGGCCTCAACTACGATGCCCGCCGCCGCGGATTCTGGTACCGCGAGTGGGCACCCGCCGCCGAAGGCCTGTACCTTGTAGGCGACTTCAACGGCTGGGACCGGCACGCCACGCCACTGCAGCGCCAACACGATGGGGTGTGGGAAGTGTTTTTGTCCGACAAGGAGTATGGGCAGCGCCTCGCGCATGGCAGCCGCTACAAAGTGCATGTACGCACCCAGCACGGAGCCAAGGACCGGCTGCCGGCCACGCTGCGCCGCGCTATCCAGGACGAGCAGACCCACGATTTTGCCGGCCAGGTATGGCGCCCCGAAATTCCGTTTGTCTGGACTGACCAGAAATTCCGGGTGCACAACTACGTGAAGGAGCCACTGATTTATGAGGCGCATGTGGGCATGGCTACTGAGGAAGGCCGGGTCGGCTCTTACCGCGAATTTGCCGACCAGATTTTGCCCCGCATCCAGGCTGGTGGCTACAACTGCGTGCAGCTGATGGCCGTCATGGAGCACCCGTATTACGGCTCGTTTGGCTACCACGTGGCCAATTTCTTTGCCGTTAGCTCCCGCTTTGGCACGCCCGAAGACCTGAAATATCTGGTGAACGAAGCCCACCTGCGCGGTCTGGCCGTGCTTCTTGATGTAGTGCACTCGCACGCCGTCAAGAACGAAGCGGAGGGGCTGGCAGATTTTGATGGTTCCGGCGACCAGTACTTCCACGCAGGGCCCCGTGGCAACCATCCCGGCTGGGATTCCAAGCTCTTCGACTACAGCAAGCCTGAGGTGCAGCGCTTTTTGCTCAGCAACCTGCGCTATTGGCTGGAAGAATTTCACTTTGATGGCTTCCGCTTTGATGGAGTCACGAGCATGCTCTACCATCACCATGGCGAAGGAGTGGCATTCAGCTCCTACGACCAGTATTTCGGTCCCGAGGCGGACGATGCAGCCATTCTCTATCTGCAGTTGGCCACCATGCTGGTGCACGAATTGAAGAAAGGGGCCCTGCTGATTGCGGAAGACATGAGCGGCCTACCAGGACTTTGCCGGCCTATTCGGGAGGGCGGTATCGGTTTTGATTACCGGTTGGGTATGGGCATTCCCGACTATTGGATTAAGCTGCTTAAGCATTCCCGCGACGAGGATTGGAACCTACACGAGCTGTGGCACACGCTCACTAACCGCCGGGTAGGCGAGAAGACCGTGGCCTATGCCGAAAGCCACGACCAAGCCCTAGTAGGCGACAAAACCCTGGCGCACTGGCTGCTCGATCGGGCCATCTATGAGCACATGCACCGCAACGACCCCGATGCCATAGCTGACCGGGGCATAGCGCTGCACAAAATGATTCGGCTCCTGACGCTGGGCCTGGGCGGTGAGGCGTATCTGAACTTTATCGGCAACGAATTCGGGCACCCTGAGTGGGTTGATTTTCCGCGGGAGGGCAATGGGTGGAGCTACCACTTTGCGCGTCGCCAGTGGAGCCTCGCCGATAACCCCGACCTGAAGTTTCAGCAGCTAGCCGCCTTCGACCACGCCCAGCTGCACCTGGCCCGCAAGCAGCACCTGCTGGCTCATCCCGCCGCGCATCAGCTCAATATTGATGCTGATAATCAGGTGCTTATTTTTGAGCGGGGGCCGCTGGTATTCGTGTTCAATTTCCACGTCAGCCACAGTATTCCCAACTACCACTTTTTCGTGCCGCACTCCGGCCGCTACCGCATCCTGCTCAGCACCGATGCGCCCGAGTTCGGCGGACACAACCGCGTAGACACGTCGCTGACTTACGAAACGTTCGTGGAGGAGGGTATCGACAAGCTCAGCCTCTACGTCACGAGCCGCACGGCGCTGGTTCTGATGCGTATCGGATAACAGGTTGGTAGCAACAGGCAAGAGCCCGTCAGTCCGCGTATTGTGCGGGCTGACGGGCTCTTGCCTGTTGCTCTGTTTACTTCAGCTTGTGGCCCGCCTGAGCACCATCCAGCACGTCGTTGATGCGACGCTGGCGGGCCTCCGGCTTTTTGGCGCGTTCCACCCACTGCACATACTCGCGGCGGTGGGGGTAGGCTAGGTGGTCGAATTTGGCGCGCAGTCCGGTCCGGTCAAGGGCGCGGGCCAGGTCCTCCGGGAGCGTGAAGCCGGGCTCGTCGGTATCGGGCATCATGGTTACATGCACGGGCATGCCCCAGGTCTTGCCGATGGTGTTGCGCAGCTGCTTGTTCACGGCCAGAATGTGGTGGCCATCTTCATCGAGCGTAAGCGGCAACCGGAACGGAAACCCATCAAGCGTGCCGCGCACATGTACTTGGCCGCGCTGGCCGAATACTTCTGGCACGCTGAAAGGCACGAAAAGAAATACGCCGCCATCGGAGGGATGCAGCTCTAGGTCAGCGTCAAAAACCTGTTCCTGAGAATCAGACATACGAAAAAGGGTAAAAGCCGGGCCGCTCCGGTAGTGGAAGCCTCAGCTGATTTTCTGACCGGCCAGTAGCATTTCTACGGCTTTTGCTACCCGGCGGGCGCGGGTTTCGGGCCGCTTGGCTTCCGCAACCCAGGTTGCATATTCCTTGCGGTGCGTGTAAGCCAGGGCTGCAAAGGTAGCCTCTGCAGCGGGAGTGCCAGCCAAGGCCACTGCCAAGTCATGCGGAACTTCTACAACTCGCTCGGTGGTGTCTCGCGCAAAAACGATGTGCACCGCATCACCAGGTATTAGCCCCAGCGTTTCGCGCGTGGCTTTGTGCACGAGCAGGGCGTGTTGCCCACCGCCCATAGGAGCCATGCTGGAGGCGAAAGCGTAGCCGTTCAGAGTGCCTTGTACCCGTAGTTGTGCGCGAGTGCCTAGCGCCGCCGTAATGGCTGCTGGAACCAGGCAGAAGCACCCGCCTCGCCCATGTGCCTGCAATTCGGAGTCAAACGTAAACTCTTCGGACTTCATGTTGCATCAGGCTAATCCGGGCGCTACTTCCCGCAAAGCAACCAGAATCGCCTCCGCCAGACGGTCGGGGTTCTGAGCATCAGAGGAAGAAAGCCGCCGCACGCGTTGAGGTGGTAGCTCATGCAACTCCAGCACCCGCATGGCCAAGCTGGCAGAAGACGTCAGAACTAGGTCGGCGCGGCGCAGGGCCATACGTTCCAACTCCACAATCCAGCCCCGGTCGGCGGCGGAGGTGCGGTCCTGGGCCAGGCTGTGCACGTGTAGCACCAGCGGCTTGCCTGTCAGCTGCCGGATTTCCATTCCTGCCAGCCACGACTGCCAATCGGAAGCATAAATAACAGCGAAATCCTGACTGGCCGCCAGCCGCGTGGCAAAGCGCGCATACTGAATGACTTTGAAGTTTAGCCCGGCTTCATCAGTGGGTTCCGTCCGCAACGCCGTCAGGGCCACGTCCAGCACCGATTGCCGGATTGCCGGTACCGGAAAGCCGTCAGACGTAGCAGAGGCGGCGGGTTCGGCCGAAGACGCTGCTGGAATGGTGTCTGGTTGTAAGTCGTCAGCGGGCTGGCTCAGGTCCTGCGCTTCCTGCGCCGCAGGTTCCGCTGCCTCAGCCGCAAACTCGTCGGAGTTTTGCAGCAGGCTAGGTTCATCATTGGTGGGCTGTTCTGTTGTAGCTATTTCTATTGGCGTTGTTTCCGAAGGGTTTTGCGGTATTGGTGCAGAGCTGCCCGCGTACGGCGCGGCCGGAGCCGTGCCGAAAGTACCACCCGCTCCGCCCGGTACCGAAGCGCCCAGGTAAGGAGCAGCTGGTGACTGCCAGGTTTCCAGGCGCAGCGCGTTACGCTCAGTACCAGTCAGCGCCAAGTCAGCGGCCGTCAGGTCACCGAGGCCGGTGGCATGAATTCTCGAAGACAGTTGCATGGGCTCCGGGAGGTGCGGCAGCAGCAGCGTGAGGTCGGCGTGGGGGGCCAGCGCCGCAACCAGGGTGGGCGTAGTGACCGGAACAGCAGATGCCTCCGAAGAAGGCGCCGGGGCGTCCCAGCTTAGCAGCAGCACCTTAAGCGGAGCAATAGTCATAAGCAGATGAGGAAATCAGAGCAGTAATAAAACCGCATTATTACGTGCTTGAGGGCGGTTTTGGCTAATCTATGGTCAATGTTAGGCAAAATTCGCGGGATTCGTTTTTACCTTCGCAGGCTTAACGCAGGCTTTTTCCGGCACCGCCGGCTTTTTTTTGCTCGCCTCGTTTGGCCCACACCGACGCCCTCCATGAACGACGCTACTATTCAGGAAAACAACTATATGGTGAACGACCTGGCCGCGAAAGCGAGACAGGAGTTCTTCCCCGGTAAGATAGTGGCAGGCCAGCAGGAAAGCCACGACTTCGTTTTCCTATGCGACAACGGCGCTCAGCTGCGTGTTGAGGTCATCACCGATAAAGTGCTGCGCTTTCGCTACGCCACGGAAACTGGGTTTGGTCCCGATTTCAGCTATGCCTTCCCTGGTGGCGTGCCAGCCCGCACCGTGCCGGAGTTTCTGGAGTTCCGGGAGCGGCCCGACCACTACCGCATCACCACCGACCGCCTCATCTGTACCGTCAGCAAAGATGGCCTGAAAACCCGGGTGCTCGACCGGTCCGGCAACACGCTGCTACAGGACGAAAAGGGTTTCCATTGGGAGTACGACTACGATTCCGGCAACGACATCGTGAAGATGAGCAAGGGCGTGCAGGGCGGCGTATGCTACTACGGCCTCGGCGACAAGCCCGACAACATGAACCTGCGGGGCAAGCGCTTCACCAACTGGGGCTCTGACACCTACGGCTACGTGAAGGGCACCGACCCGCTCTACAAGAACATTCCGTTCTATCTGGAGCTGCAGCAGCGCATTGCCCACGGTGTGTTCTTCGACAACTCTTTCAAAGCCTCCTTCGATTTTGCCGCCGAGCGGGCCGACGTCACCAGCTTCTGGGCGCAGGGCGGCGAGATGAACTACTACTTCATCTACGGGCCTTCGTTGCTGGAAGTCACGCAGGAATACACGCGCCTCACGAGCCCGCCCGAGCTGCCGCCGCTGTGGGCGCTGGGCTACCACCAGTGCAAGTGGAGCTACTTCCCCGAAAGCAACGTCAAGGAAATAGCGAAGGGCTTCCGCGACCGGCAGATTCCCTGCGACGCCCTGTACCTCGATATCGACTACATGGACGGCTACCGCTGCTTCACCTGGAGCCCCACGCACTTTCCGGAGCCCAAGCGCATGGTGCAGGAGCTGGCCCAGGATGGGTTCAAAACCATTGTCATCATCGACCCCGGCATCAAGATAGACCCCAATTACCGCGTCTTCACCGAAGGGCTGGAAAAGGACTATTTCTGCCGCCGCGGCGACGGCCCCCTGATGAAGGGCTCGGTATGGCCCGGCCTGTGCAACTTCCCCGACTATACCCGCCCCGACGTGCGCGACTGGTGGGCTGGCCTGTTTAAGGAGTTGATTGAAGACATTGGTGTGAAAGGCGTCTGGAACGACATGAACGAGCCGGCCGTGTTCGAGAAAGGCACGTTTCCGGATGATGTGCGCTTCGGCTATGATGGCCACCCAACCTCGCACCGCAAGGCCCACAATATCTATGGTATGCAGATGGCCCGCGCCACCAACGAAGGCGTGAAGCGCTTTGCCTACCCCAACCGGCCCTTCACCATTACGCGCAGCACCTACGCTGGTGGCCAGCGCTACTCCTCCGGCTGGACCGGAGACAACATTGCCTCCTGGGAACACCTGTGGCTGGCCAACATCCAGTGCCAGCGCCTGAGCATCTCGGGTTTCAGCTTTGTGGGCTCCGATATCGGCGGCTTTATCGATACGCCCGATGCCGAGCTGTACGTGCGCTGGGTAGCGCTGGGCGCGTTTCATCCGTTCTTCCGCACGCACTCTTCCGGCGACCATGGCGACCAGGAGCCCTGGAGCTTTGGCGAGCCCGCTGCCGAGCTGGCCAAGCGCTTTATTGAGCTGCGCTACCAGCTGCTGCCCTACATGTATACCACGTTCTGGCAGTACACCACGCAGGGTACGCCCATGCTGCGCCCACTCACCTTCCTCGACCAGACCGACACGGAAACCTACCTGCGCATGGCCGAATTTGGGCTCGGCGACCATCTGCTGGTGTGTCCCATCACGCAGGCCGGCGCCGATGGCCGCTGGATGTATCTGCCCCGCGGCGACTGGTTTTACTACTGGACCGACGAAGCCCGCACGGGTGCGGCCGAAGTGTGGGCTGCCGCCGGCCTCGACCGGATTCCGCTATTCGTGCGTGCCGGAGCGGTTATTCCGATGTACCCCGTGCAGCAGTATGTGGGCGAGAAGGTGATTGACGAAGTGACGCTGCACGTGTATTTCAAAGCCGGCCAGGAAAGCAGCGTGCTCTACGACGATGGCGGCGAAGGCTACGGCTACCAGAGCGGCCAGCAAACTACCCGCCGCTTCACCGTGACCGGCACCGAAAAGGGCCTATTACTGCAGCAGGCCATCGAAGGCGACTACCACCCCAGCTTCCAGCGCTACCGCGTGGTGTTGCATGGCCTGCCCTTCGCGGCCACTGCCTACAGCACCGACGGCCAGCCCGCCGAAGCCCTGGAAGTTACGCTCGAAACCGGCCTGACGCTTCCGGCCATCGACATCAGCGCCACGTTTACGGAGCTGGTGGTAGGCTGATAAATGCTGCTAGATATATTGCGAAAAAGCCCGACAGCATTGTGCTGTCGGGCTTTCTCGTACCGTTTGAGGCGGTGCTCTAGAAGTTGTAGGCCACCCCGCCCGACAGACCCGTGGATTTGCCCAGATTGCGGCCAGCTACGTAGGTGCTAGCGCCTACCGTCAGGCCAAACCCCTTGGCCAGCGGCCGGAATGCGCTTACGCCCAGACGCACGTAATCGACGCGGGTGGCGGGAAAGAAACCGGTGAAGCCAGGCTGCAGAATGTCGGTGCCGCTTTTGTCTGACTTCTGAAAGGAAGCCAGCGCATCAACGTAGAGCCTGGGGCCAGCGTAGCCGATTTTGGTTTCTGCCACGAAGGCATTTGGGGCACTGTTGTCGCGAAGGCTATAGCCGGCTTGTCCGGTGAGAAACACGCCGGACAAGGTCTTCAGGTGCACGACTCCCTGACCGGAGAGCTTACTGGAGCCGTTGCCGATAGCAATAATATAGCCTAGGCCCGTGTTCGATTTGTAGTCGCTGATGGGGGTGCTACCGCTCACCACGCCCAACACATCCAGCACGTTGGTGCCGATTTCCTTGGAGAAGAACTTCGCTTTCAGCAGCAAGGTAATGTCCTGGAGGCCAGCACGCTTGTTCACGTAGTTCTGGTCGCGCAGCACCTGCTCGTCGGCAAATCCCCGCGACTGAATGTAGGGCAGGCTGATAACGGCTTCCAGCTTGTCGGTGAGGCCGTAGCTGCCATACAGATTGAGAGAAGTAACTTCTACCCGATCAAAAATAGGAACCCGGTCAATCTTTTCCGGGGCCAGATACACGCTTTGGTAGCGTTCTGCGGTACCGGAAACCACGAAGGAGCCATGTCCTTTGCCTGGCAGAAAGCCACTCACCAGACTTTGGGCACGACCAATCTGGGAACCGGCCAGGCTTAGCAACGAGAAGACAAGGAGAAAACGGTAGGTGTGTTGCATAAAGGAGCAGTAGTACAGGAAACAGGTAGACAAGAGCATCGGGAAATTGTTCAAGAAACAATACCGCCATGCCGGTGTTCGGATATGAGAATCCGTTCGGGCGCTAACTACGAACTACTCAGTTGCATCGGATTTACCACGAGGTAAATCCGGATTGAATTTATTTTCGTTTCTACGCCGAATCTGTTCCAAAAACCTGCTCTGATACTGCCTTACACACCGTTGATACATGAAAAAATCCTTACCCAGCTGGCTTTGCAGCCTTGCGTTAAGCGCCATTTTTTTGGTTGGATGCCAGAAAAATGAAGAACTTGATCCGACCATTGCCGGCATTGCCGTTGCGAATCCAGATTTCCAGATTTTGGAAGATGCGGCTATCCGGGGAGAAGTGGTGGATATTCTGTCCAATAAAAATCCTAACGACGCCGAAGGCAACTACACGGTATTTGCCCCTACTAACACGGCATTTGGCCGGTTGGGCCTCAACTCAGCGGCCGACCTGCTGACCCTGCAGAAATCCTTCCTGACCAGCACTCTGTTCTACCACGTCACGGGCGGAACACTGTCGGGGTCTACCCTGCAGGCCGGCTTGGCGTCGCCTTCGGCTTTGGGGCCCAACCGCCGTATTATCAGCCGCAACGGCAGCACCTATGTAAACGGCTCGAAGATTCTGGCTACCGACGTAAAAGCATCTAATGGCACGGTGCACGTGATAGATAAAGTGCTGCTGGCTACTGGGGCTGATATTGTACAGTCGGCGGTAGCGCTGAAGGATGCGCAGGTATTCACCAAGCCAGAGCTGGGCTTTTTAGTGGAAGCTGTGCTGTATTGCAACTTGGCTGGCGTCCTGACGGCCTCGCCCGGTAGCCCACAGTTCACGGTGTTTGCCCCTACTGATCAGGCCTTCAAGAACATGGGTGCCGACCTAGGTGTAGCACTGGACGTGCCGGCTGATATTCGCAAGCTGCCCCAGGCCACTGTTACGGCCGTCCTGCTGAACCATGTGGTACCCGGTGCTCAGTTTACTTCCGAGTTGCCCGAGAATTCACGCATCACCACTGCTGGCGGGAGCCAACTCACGCTCGGGGCATTTACAGATGGCATCCTGACCGTGAAAGGAAACAGCAACGCTACGGCGTCCGGTATGGTAATTCCGGATGTACAGTGTACCAATGGCATTGTCCACGTCATCGACCGGGTATTGCTTCCATAAGTAAATTGCTTGAGCGAGTAGAACAGCGGGTTCGGCGGCAGTTTCCGACTGCCGGACCAATTGTTAGGTAGCTCTGCCCGGTAGCAGGCGTACTTGCGGCCTGATCCTCGCCGTCGGAGCTTGCTCAGCCGAACCGACGCGCATTCTGTCCATCTGCTTTCACTATGAATAAGTTGAACTCTGCCTTCGCATGGTGTGGCTTTCTGGGGCTGTTGCTGCTGCTTTCCGGTACGGCTGCCCGTGCCCAAGCGCCGGCTAGTGGCCGCTATTCGCTGGAAGGCCAGTGGAAAGGTGCCCTGACGGTGCCCGGCGGTAGCCTTCCGCTCATGATTACGATAACGGAGCTGGCCGACGGCAACCGTTTCGCGGTGCTGGATGTGCCCATGCAGCGAGTAAACCGGGAGCCCATGACCGTAACTCCCCGCGGCGATACCCTCATCTTCGAAGCGGAGCAGGCTGGCTGCCGTTTTGTGGGGCGTCGTACTCCCGATGGGCAACAATTGCTGGGCATCTGGCAGCAACCCGGCTACGCTACGCCGCTCACACTGCTGTTTGTGCCGCCCACCACGGCAGCCACACCAAAAGCCTTTAAATTTCCGCCTCCCTACCGTGTCGAGGAAGTGACGGTGCCCAGCGTTACGGACCACCTCCGGCTGGCCGGCACGCTCACGGTGCCAGCCGGTGAAGGCCCTTTTCCGGCCGTCGTGCTGCTTTCTGACCAGGATGCCCAGACGCGGGATGCCCCGTATGGCGACTTTGCTCTTTTCGGCAACCTCGCTGATTATCTTACCCGCCGGGGCGTGGCCGTATTGCGGCTCGATGACCGTGGTACGGGCAAATCAGGTGGCGACTCAACGAAGGTGACTACCGAAGACCGGATGCGGGATGCCCAGGCGGCTCTGGCGTTTCTTCGTGCCCGGCCGCTACTCGATATTGCCCACATCGGCCTGATTGGGCACGGAGAGGGCGGTAACGTAGCGTTGCTGGCAGCCGCGCAGCCGCTACCGCCCAGCTTTGTAGTGACGCTGGCCGCCGCCGGCCTGCCCGGCAACGAACTGCTGACCCAACAGCGCCCATCGTTGCTGCTGCGTGCCGGCACTCCCGATACGGCGCTACTGAGTCTGGCGAGGCGGCAGGAGCAGGCCCTCACGGAAGCGCAGCAAAAAGCCGAAAAGCTGCGCGCCGCTGGCTCCAATGCCGCTCAGGTGGCTACCTATTTGGAGCAACAGCGCATGCGGCAGCGGGTAGAAGACAAAAAGCGCCTCGATGCCCAGCGCAAGCGCCGCCGCACCATGCTCGATATCATTGCTAACACGGCCGACAACGCGCAGGCGCAGGCCATTGTAGCCAATATGGTGCGGCAGGATGCCCCAGCGTTGTCGCCGGAGGCCCTGCAGGCAGCCACCGCCCGCCTTACCTCGCCTTGGTACCGCTACTACCTTCGGTTTGACCCGCGTGATGAGCTGGACAAAGCCAAAAGCGCGGTGCTGCTACTGCACGGCACCGCCGATGACATGGTGGAAGGGCAGACCAACATGGACATTTTGGTAAAGGGCTTGAAGGGCAATCCGCGCGTAACGGCGCAAAAGATAGAGGGTGCCAACCACCTGTTTCAGGCTCCCACCACCGAATGGCCACTCCTGAACGGCCAGCCGCGCCCCGTCGTTTCCCCCGCCGCTCTGGAGGCCATGCACTCCTGGATAATGGCCCATGTGAAGGAGTAGAATACGGAGTTTATTTAATTTTTAACGGCATTATACAAGTCACATTTTCAGTGTTTTATTCCTATTTAATGCTAAATGAATACAGTAGGTTTGAGTGTATTCATTTCTCAGGGTAATCTTATTTATAAGTATGAAAGCAAACGCAAGTATTGTTCTGGCCCTATTTATGAGGGGTATTGGCAGGATGTGAAAAGGAAAGAAACCCGGCTGAACCCAGCATAGCCCAGCCAACTGAGGCAGAGATAAGCAGAGGGGCGGCGCTCGACCAGCCTACCAAAGACAAGGCCTGGGCCTCTTTCCTGCACCAGATAGCACAAGGACAACTAAAAGACCCGTTGGGTCAGTATGTAAGCAAAGACACTCGTCTGGACTTTGCCGGTGACGGCCCGCGCCCGACCAGGCCCAAATACAACGCCCAGAACCGCCAGGCTACCGTATCCGATAATGGCGCTATAGCTTTCAATTCTGATGCGCCGTGCTCTGTAAATGGGGAGCCTTGTACTGGCGGCGGCGGCTCAGTGCCGCCCACTTTTATAAGCACGGAGGGCATGTCCCCTTATAGCGGGCCAGACAACCCCAACGGATATATTTACGATTTGAAGCTGGTAAGCAACAGTGGTGTAATTCCTAACACTCCGACAGGGTATACGAGGATACCCATTGACCTGAACGACCAAGCAGGAGGAGATTATATATTTCTAACTTTTACCCGCAAGCCAGATGATGTTGCAAATGGCATAGAATATCATCAGAATAGGCCATATTCGTCAGGGCCACTTACTGGTATTGCTGTTAGAACAGGAGGAAGTAGACCGCCCTCACCTAGTTTGTATTATTATGATGTGCTAAATTATAGTGATTATGGGTATTTGTATTTTGATGCTTTGGATCTTAATAATGGAGCATTTGGAGCATATATTTGGTCGTATAAAAGTAAAATTACTGGTACTCCGATTGAAATCGGTATTCTATCGGGCGATTCTGATCTGATTCGCCCTCCACAAAACTGGGAGCGGTTGCCAACTGACTTGAATCAGAGCGCGGGAGGAAAATTTATATATCTGTGCTATAAATAAAGGTAGGTATGTATTCGTTCTGGTGTATGAAAAATATTCTGATTGTTCTGGTTGCCATTGGAAGCGGCGTGGTTAAGTGCCACGCTCAGATTTTGAACAAAAAGAACAAGTCAAACGATACTCCAAAATGCTATGTTGGAATAAATGCTTCCAACAATAGGTATGAGGCATTTTACAGAGGCTCAGCATCTGCATGGCCTAGCACAACTTTACTAAGGCCATGGAGCGCATCATTCGGACTTGCTATCAATAGTAGGCTGGAAACAGGTGGTCATTATATGGCTCAGAATGAAGAGAGCAAAAGTGAATCGGAAGGAGTAAACGGTAATGGCCTTTCTATTTCTACCAAGTTATATGACAAGCGGCAATCATGGGTATTGCCTCTAATGGTGCGGTATTCACTTTATCGCAAAAGCAAAGGACGTTTTAATATAGATATTTTGGGAGGAATAACCCTTTTGTCTGATCGGTTTGTTGCTGAACTAACCAGAACAGAGGGGCCAGAAGTAATTGCTTATCGTTACAACGAAGGGAAAGGACTTAACATATATGCCTCTACTGGGGTAGGAGCAAGGTATTTGTTCGGCAAACGGTTGGAGGTAGTTGGGGACATTAGTTTCAGCAGAGTGCTCAAGAACGTGGAACCTGATGTGCACCGTTTATTGCTAGGTAATTCAACCGGCTTAACGCGCAGCAATAGCATCGGACTGCGATATCGGTTTAATTTTAAAATAGATAAGCCTGCTCCTAAGGAAGACGCCATGGAGTAAAGCAGGCTAATGCTTTAATCGAATACATGAAAAATATTCTTAGCCTAGGGATTATATTGCTGGCAGCAGCCATAAGCCATGCTCAAGTGGTACCAAAGCCGCCTGTCCGATATAAATTTTATGTCGCAGGAGCTCATGGTTATACCAAGCATGAAATTTTCTACAAATCTCCATCGGTTTATCCCAACTCAACTACCATTGGTCCCTGGAAACCTACTGTGGGGGTAAATTTCAACGAGCGGTTTTCGATAGAAATTAGTAGATGGCGTGATATAGAAGACAATGAGTATAAAATGTCTGCTAGCGGTACCAAACTCGACGGTACCCCAGTGCGAGAATATACTGGAAGCTATAGTTACTCGCGCGGCATTCCGCTGACGGGCCGGTACGCCTTTACCCGCAGCACTTCCAACAGACTGAAATTAGAAGTAATAGGAGGAATTAGCTACGTTACCACAAAGGCTAGCTTGGAGGAAAGAAGAATAGAAGGTGAAGAGGAAGTGAGTTATGAATTTGTTTCTGCGCAAAGTTCAAACCTGTACGTATCGGCCGGTTTGGGAGGGCGCTTCCAATTAGGAAAGCACCTGGAAATCGTCGGAGACTATGGCTTCAACCGCATTCTGCGGAACGTGGATGGCGCTACGCACCGCCAAATCATCGGCAACCCGACGGGCCTGACGCGCAACCGTAGCATTGGTCTGCGCTACCGCTTCAACTTCAAAATAAATAAGCCTACTCCTAAGGAAGACGCCGCAGAATAGAGCGTTTCCGGCTGCTACAAAGCGCCGTCTGGCTACCTGGTCGGGTGGCGGTTTTTTATCAGATATGGTCGCGCAGGTACTGGTACACTTCGGGGTTGGAAAGGAGCGTACCGTGGTGCAGCTTCGGAAACACGCGGGTGCTGATGAGTTGCTCCGGGGGCAGGCCCGGGTCGCCGAAAACGCGGCCCAGCGCGCTGCCGGCTCCTACCAGTCCGTCGCCGAAGTAGTCGTGCAGGGCAGAATTAGCGGTTTTCAGCAACGAGCCGACCAGCACGTGGTAGCGCACACCGGGTAGCGGCGGCACCAGCGTGCGGGGCGGAAACAGGTCGTCGGCGTGCGGGTCCTGCCAGTCTTCATCCACCAGAATGGCGTGGCGAAGGTCCTTGATACCATTGCTACGCTTATCAATCAGGCCACTAATGAAGCGGGTAGGCCGCAGATTTATTTTGCGCAGGACTACGGACGTAAAATGGCTGTTCTGCTCCAGAAACGAGCCATCATTGGGCACACCTAGCAGAAATACCTCCTGCAAATGTGTGAGCCAGTGAGCGGGGCCTGCTGGCTCCGGGTTGCCGGCGGCGGCATTTAGCCCTTCCAACGAAGCGTAATGACCTGCACTCCGGATGACGAGGCCGCCCATACTGTGGCCCACCAGGGTCAATGGCCCTACAGCATCAGGGTAGGTCCGAAGTAATTCGGTGAGCAGGTTGCTGAGCAGTTGGCCGTTTTGGGAGATGTGCAGGCCGCTGTTGTAGCGCACGTAGAGGCAGATGGCGCCGGTATCTTGCTGCAGGCGCGGCCCGTAGCGCAACCCGTCCGGCGAACCAGCCTGCCAGATCACCTCGTCGCCCATCAGGCCGTGCAGAAACACTACCACTTTACGGGGCCCGGTTGCTGCCGGCTCCAAGCGTAGCGCTGCCACCGGCACATCGGCGCTGTGGCGGCGGAAACTCATCTGAATGGCTCGCCGGTCTTGGCGCTCGGCCAGCTGGTCGCCGAAAGCGCCGTTGAGAACCGGTAGCGTGAAGTGGCGGTTTTCCTGCCCCGTCCGATAGAGGTAGCCGGCCGTGTTGAACGGCAGCAGTGCCGCCCGGCCCATAGCCTGGGTGGCACGACGCCAGCGCGAAGGCTGTTTTTCGGGTTGTGAATCGGGAGAAGGCAGGTCTTCGGTCACGGAATGAGGAGTTTGCGCGTCAGCAGGCCATCGGGCGTGCTGAGGTGCAACAGATACACGCCGGCCCGCAGCCCACGTAAATCTACGCTCCGGCCGCTTGCCGCGTTGAGCGGGGCTGCTTGCTGCTGGAATACCAGCCGGCCCATGCCATCATAAACCCGGCAGGGAGCCGTAGCAAGCCCTGGGTTGGACAAAGAAGCCAGAAAAAATTCTCCGTTACTGCTGGGGTTTGGGTAAACGCTGAGCGCCGCGGCTACTGCCGCTGGTGCTAGTGCGGCCACGCTACCGGTCAGGGCTACCTCATCAACCCACAGGGCAGAACTGGTCGCAACGCCCCCCGTTCCACAGATAAAGAACAGCCGGAGCGAGTCCGGAGCCTGACCGAGGGCATAGGAAATCGGGACGGAAATCTGACCGTAGGCGGTACGGGCGGGCAAAATAGATGCCCCTGCTCCAACTACTTGCGCTGCCTGACCACCACCGCGGGTCAGGGCCACGTACACGCCCGCCGAGTCGTTGGCGGCCAGCGTGAGCTTGTACCAGAACTGCAGCGTGGCCGGCCGGCTCGTGTACGGAATGCCACCGACCCCAAAAGTGCTGGAAGTAAGAAAGCGCGACCCCAGAATCAGAAACGAAGGAAAAGTCACTCCAAAAAGGGCCTTGCTTTCCATTTTGGCCGCGAAGCTGCCCGCATAGCTCTCCGTACTTTTCGTGACGGTGCCCAGCGAAATCGGAATGCCCTGGCCACCATAGATGGCATCCGTAGTAAGCCAGCCGGCCGGATACTCGGTGCCTGCCTGCGTGGTCCAGGTTTCAAAGCTGGCGTTGGGCACGCTCTGGGCTACGGTGGGCTGGGCCAACTGTGCACCGAAACACAGCACCACAAGAAGAAGTAGCAGATTTTTCATAGCAGTAAGACGTAGTCAGGACAGAGAAACCGGCGGCCTTTCCACCGGAACACTGTAAATATAACTCTTGTGCTATGTATCGATTATCACATAATCGGGTGATTTACAGCTTGTAACTATATGTTCTGTAAAACCCAGACGAGCCCCGGCAACTGGTATTCACCAGTCGCCGGGGCTCGTCTGTTAAGAGGTCTTGTTGTTTACTGCTTCAATAGTTTCTGCACCGCAAAGCCGTCAGGCGTATCCAGCCGGAGCGTGTAGAGGCCGGCAGGTTGCGCCCGAAGGTCCAGCGTACGGGGGCCGGAGTTGCGGGCAGTAGGCTGATGCCGTATTATGCGGCCCATAGCGTCCAGTACGGTAAGTGAGGCATTGGCCAACGTGTTGTCGTGGCCCACAGCGGCCAGTGTGAATAGCCCTGAGGCGCTGGGATTAGGATATGCCTGGAGTGCCGCCGTGAGCTGAGCGTTGCGGGTGGCGGCCACGGTACCGCTCATCACCACATCATCCACTACCAGCACCGTGCCGACCGTAGGGGCCACCGCAAATCCTGAGGCAAAGGCAATATGGATAGAGTCGGGGGCCAGGGAAGAGGTGTATTGCAGCGGGATAGTGCCCAGGCTGTAGCTGGTTGCCGGCAGCAGGCGCAGGCTACCAGTGGCAATGGTCTGTACGCTGCCGCCCACCGTGCGTGTCAGCGAAACCAGCGCATACGCTGAATCAGCCAGAGCATTGGCACCCGTGAGTTTGTAGTAAAACTGCATACTGGCAGCGCGCGTGGTAAATGGCAAACCGCCTACTGCGCTTACGTCGCGGCTGCCCGCAATATCAATGGCCGTTGCATCAACACTGCCCAGTACAATGCCACCTGGAACCGGTCCGATCAACGACCCCAGAAACGGGTCGAGCTTGGTTTCCATGCGGGCCGCGAAAGCCCCCGTGCGGCTGCCTGCATCCTTAGCCGTCGTGACGCTGGTGTAGAGGCCGCCAAAGACGGGCACCGTTTTGATAGCCTCATCAATGGTGCTCCAGCTCTGCGGAACTTCCAGCGTGCTGCGGGTAATCCAGGTATCGAGCGTGCCATTGGGCACAGTGGTAGTCTGGGCTGAGACG
This sequence comes from Hymenobacter sediminicola, assembly GCF_014250515.1. Classification (NCBI taxonomy): domain Bacteria; kingdom Pseudomonadati; phylum Bacteroidota; class Cytophagia; order Cytophagales; family Hymenobacteraceae; genus Hymenobacter; species Hymenobacter sediminicola. The sequence continues at coordinate 1,420,458 of NZ_CP060202.1, forward strand.
GTGGTTGCCGTGAGCAGGCTCAGGGCAGCAGCTAGGTTAAGTAAGCGTGTTTTCATTGTATAAAAGAGAAGTGAAAATTATGGGTTGTCCTTCCAATGATGCTTCAGACTAGTACCCGGTTGCTTTCGGAGATGCAAAAATACTTGATTATTCTATGTTGAATATGGATAGAAGCGAGTATCTATTTGGGGCGCCACACAAAAACAGAGGCCAGACCCGCTACTAGTCCGGTGAGAAGTCCACCGATATGCGCCGCATTGTCGGTGCCGGCCGGGCCTTCGAGGCCGCCCACCAGACTACTGAGCGCGAAATAAAGCAGCAGCCCCAGCATACCGGCGCGTTCCTGTCGGCTTAGCGTGGTCCGTTGAGTCAGCAGTAAGGCCAATAGCAGCCCATAGAGCCCGAAAATAGCGCCGGAAGCGCCTACCGAGTTTACTCCCTGTGTGTGCCACCAAAGGCTGGTCAGGCTGCCACCGATGCCGCTCAACAAATAAATCAACAACCAACGCCAGTGGCCCGCCCTGCTTTCGGCCATCAAACCCAGCAGGAGCAGTGCACTCATATTAAGGAGCAGGTGTGCCGGGCCACCGTGCAGAAAAACACTGGTCAGGAGCCGCCAGGGTTGTTGGGGTGTTAGAGAGGAAACATTGGAACCCCAGGCCACCAGTGCTGCACCTGCTGGCGCGAGAAGATTAACCCCACTCAACCCCATCATCAGGAACACCACCAGATTAGTATTCAGCAGCCAGGGCGTGATACGGTAGCCGGGCCGGGGCCAGAGCATGGCCCGAATTACCTGAGTGACTTGCTCAAGCCAATTAGTATCGGGAGGGGAAACCGTCTGCGGGTGGGGCTGCGCAGTGTTAGGCAACTCATCCGGAATCAGGCCCCTGCGTTGCAGTTCCTGCACGGCTGCCGTGCCTATAGCAGCCGGATAGCGGGCCGCGTGCTGCGCGAGGTAGAGCAGTTCAGCATCAGTCTTGTCGGCGAGCGGACCGGGGGGAGGAGTTTCCATGCGGCAGGAATGCCCAAACTAGGCTTCCGGCAACTCACAAGAACCGTCCCATGCTCACTAGGCGCTGGTATAGTCTGCCAGAATAGCCAGCCTCAACCCGCGGTTGCTATTTGGCGGCCGACCAAGCAAAGTTGAGCTCAGGTCTTGCCGCGGCCAAGCGAAAAGTAAAAGATGGGAATAGGTGCCAGAATCAAAGATTGTTTACTTATTCTGATATTATGTTTGAAAATCCTGTGGTATATTGTTGGGGATTTATAGTACTCCTGGCGGACTGGTTGTACGCCTTTTTGTCATTAACATGTTTCCATCCCTTGCCGTTGCCGCACGTGCGCAAGCACAACGGTACTTGGCGTATCCTCTCTACCATAGTGCTCGGTCGCGGGCTTCCTTTACACAATCGGGCTTGGCACTGAAGGAGGTGCAGATGAGCTTTCGGCAGTTCTTCACCTGGTCAAGTCCAGTCGCTTCGACATTGCGTAGCCTGAAATATGTGCTGGTAGGGCTGGTGCGCTTGCCGTTGGGCCGTAGTGTGCGGCTGAGCTACGGCTACACCGGCGAAGACCGGCTCATAGAGTCACTGTTGAAGCCTTTGGTGACGCACAACGGCTATTATGTAGAAGTTGGCTGCAACGAGCCCCGGTTCATCTCCAACACGTTCCTGCTGTATCGGCGCGGCTGGCGGGGCATCTGCATCGACGCTAATGAGCAGCTGATCCGAAAATACCAGCGGATTCGCCCACGCGACCAGGCAGTTTGCGCTTTTGTAGCGCACGGCACACAGGCACTCAATTATATGGAGTTTGCCAACAATGTGCTTTCCACCGCCGACCTGCAGTATGTACCGCAGTATCTGGCGGAGGGGCAGCACATAGCCCGGACCCGGCAGGTGCAGCCGCATTCGCTCACCGCTATTCTGGCCGCCCGCAACGCTCCCGCCCGCTTCGACCTGCTGGCCATTGATGCCGAGGAGTTCGACCTTTCGGTGCTACAGTCGTTGGATTTTGGGCGGTACCGGCCCCGCTTAGTGCTCGTCGAGGCGGAGGATTTCGACCCGATTCAGCCGCTGGCACACCCTATCTGCGCCTTTCTGTTGCCGCTGGGCTATATGCTGAAAGGCAGCCTGCTGAAAAATCTCTACTTCATGGACGTATCTATATAGCTAGACTGCCTGCGCGGCCTTCCCGGCAGAAACTACAGAGAAGTGCCGCGGCGCAGGCCGGCGGCCCATTTTTCGCGGCTCAGCAGTGCCTCGTGCATTACAGTGGCAGAGTCTCGCAGGGTGGTTAGGTACTCGTTGTAGACTGGCTGCCCGTCCTCAAACCGGCCCTTTATGCTTTGCAGCAGTTCGATGCGTAGATAGGCACCGCGGCGCATTACATCCATTCGCTCGGCCAGCACTGGCGTCAGACCGTGGTCATAGACTAATGCTTTGGTAAGCCGGCGCCATTCTTCCACCACCGTCACGGTCTGGCCGGGCAGCGCGGAGTCGGGAGCGGCTTGGTGCACCCGGTCCAGTAGGTATAGCGTTTGGTTTTCGGCCTTCCAGTACCGTTCGGCAAGAAGCCGGTATTTGCGGGTAGCTGTAGTATCGAGGGTGCGCTCGGAAGCGGGCAGCTGGCGCATTTCCTGCGCTATTTGGGTACGGGTGAGCGAGTCGAAGGACGGAATCAGATGGGTTTCCACGGTTTTCAGCACTGCGGGGCCGGTTTTGGCTTGTTGTGCCAATTCATCCTGCCGGGCTTGGTTACCGCTCATGCTTTTCCAGTACAGCACGCCGCCCAGCAGCAGTACGGCCAGCACGCCTACCCACACGCCCGGCCGCTGCCACCACATCGGCTCCGCCGAATCGTCGTAGGGCGGCAGATGCGTGCCCATAGGCTGAGGCTCTACTTCCGGATCGGGGTTGAGGCCGCGGCGGCGCAACTCGCGGCGGGCCGTGTTTACTAGGTCAGGATGATATAGCTCGGGGTGCTGTGCAAGAAACAGCAGTTCGGCATCGGTTTTCTGGGTGAAAAACTCCGATTCGGGAGAAGAGGAAGCGGCCATGCCGGGATAGAAGACAGATATAAATCAGAAACCAACCCCCAAGTTGGCAAAAAGCCGCCGCACTACCATACGCTGCAGGCCAACGCCGCTCCCAACTGGTGCGTATAGCCTAGCAGACCTATTCGCCTGACCGCAACTCACCACTCACCACTTCCCACTTATCCTTTCTTCCGATGGCACAAGACCAGCAACACCCGCAGACCGACAATCAGAATCCTACGCAGAAAACTGACGCGGAGCGCCAGGGCAACTCCATCAGCACGGGAGGCCGCATTCCTGGCCAAGCCGACCCGGATTCCAACGCCAACGGCAACCCTGAAGCCACCAGCACCCAGGAAAGCATGGGTGACGGCTCGGGTATCCGTGGCGACTATGGCAACAGCAGCCAAACCAATGGCGCCGAAGGCACCCCCGAAGCCGATGCTGACGGAGCCCCCGCCAAGAAAAACGACTAATAAGCTACATAGCGTAGCTGACCGGTTCACTCACTTTTGAAGCCTCATGTGCCGGAAGATTCTATCTTTCGGCACATGAGGCTTCTCTGTTTTCTGTTGCAGCGGCGGTTGTTGGGGGCATTGCTATTCCTGCTGCTCGGTTTAGGCAAGCCAGGTGCAGCGCAGCCGGGCCGCAACCCACTCAAGCAGCTACTCCATGCCGATACTGCCCGTTTCGGACGCATTCTGGCTAACCCGGCCGCATACCGCGTGCAGATTCTCTATACCCGCGTCAACCGGGATGTGCAGGGCCGGCCGCATTTTCGCACGTTCCGGTATGGCGTTTCGGGAAATCAGTATTTCTATCCGGCCAGCACCGTGAAGCTGCCGGCGGCCGCGCTGGCCCTGCAGAAGGTGCGCCGCATCCGCCAGCAAGTGCCCGGCCTCACGGCCGCCGCATCCCTGCGCATCGACTCGGCTTTTGCCGGACAGACGCGGGTGGACCGGGATACATCGGCCGCCAATGGCCGGGCCAGCGTGGGGCACTACATACGCAAGGTATTGCTGGTGAGTGACAATGATGCTTATAATCGGCTCTACGAATTTGTGGGCCAGCAGGAGCTGAACGCACAACTACGCCGCCTGAACTTGCGCCAAACGCGCCTCATTCACCGCCTGTCGGTCGGGGACCAGGAGCCCGGCTCGCGCCACACCAATCCGCTGGCGCTGTATGCGGATACGTCGCTGACGCGCCCGCTCTACATGCAGCCGGCGGCCTACAACAACCAGCCTCTGCCAAAACTGGCCGCCCGGGACTTTCGCATCGGCAAAGCGTATATGCAAGGCGAGAAGCGTGTGGAAACGCCAATGGATTTCGGTACCAAGAACAACTTTCCCTTGCCCGAGCAGCAGCAGGTGCTGCGGACTTTGCTGTTCCCGGAGTCGGTGCCCGCAAAGCAACGGTTTCAGCTGGAAGAAATAGATTATCAGTTTCTATACCGCTACCTCTCCATGCTGCCGCACGAAAGTTGGCAGCCGCGCTACGATGCCGCCCACTTCCCCGATTCGTATGCTAAGTTTCTGCTGGGTGGGGGAGGGCTGGCGCCGCTGCCGCCGGGTGTGCGGGTGTTTAATAAGATTGGGCAGGCCTACGGCTTCCTGATTGACAATGCCTACGTGACCGATGCTACGCAGGGCGTGGAATTCCTACTCAGTGCCGTTATCTACGTCAACGCCGATGGCGTGCTCAACGACGACCAGTACGACTACGCTACCATCGGATTCCCGTTTCTGCGCGACCTGGGCCTGGCCGTGCTTCGCTACGAGCAGCAGCGCGCCCGCCGCCACCCCGCCAACCTGCGCCGCTTTCAGCTAAACTATCAGCCGGGAGGCGAGGACGCACCATGAGCACCCAGTATGCACTGCCGGAAGTAGTCCGGGAAGTGGAAGAGTACCGCCAGCAGGTGCAGCACAATCCGGCACATGAGCTACTGAACCTGGCGGTTTTTTTGCCGGAGGTGCAGCTCAATATTCGGTACGCTACCGCCGATAATCTGCTGCGCGAGCCACTGTATACCGAGGCTGCGGCCTATTTGCGAAGGCCGGCAGCCGAGGCGCTGCGCGAGGTGCAAGCGGCGCTGGCTGCGCATGATGCGGGCCTGCTGGTGTTTGATGCGTATCGGCCCTATAGCGTCACGGTGCGGTTTTGGGAGCAGATTCAGGATGAAACGTATGCCGCACCGCCATGGCGCGGCTCCCGCCACAACCGCGGCTGCTCCGTGGATGTGGCGTTGGTAAACTTGCACACCGGCCTGCCGCTACCTATGCCCACCGCCTTCGATGCGCTGACGCCGGCCGCCCACTCGGCCTACGAACCCGTGCCTCCGGAAGTGCGCCACAACCGAAAGTTACTGCTGCAGACGATGGCGCAGTTTGGCTTCGTGAACTACCCCGGTGAGTGGTGGCACTTCGATTTTGCAGCCTGGGCCGACTTTACGTTGCTCGACCTGCCATTTGAGCAACTGTAGCGCTGGGTTCCAGCTGTAGGGTAGGGAGAAATTCTGACAGGAAATCAGCGGAATAGGAGTTGCCAAGCGCAACGCACTGTTGACTAAGCCCTAACTTGCGGCCTGATTCCCCCTTGTTGTGCTGATGTCCCGATTGTTTGCCGCTGGCCGCCTCTTCCTGTTCTTGTTGCTCATTACCGGCCTGCTGGCCGTTTCCTGCCGTCCTGCCACCGCCGATGTGCCCCCAAAGCGGGAACTGCGCGGCGTCTGGATTGCCACGGTAGAAAATATCGACTGGCCCAGTGCCCGCAACCTCACGCCAGAGCAGCAGCGCCGCGAGTATATCCGCCTGCTTGATGCCCAGCAGCGCAACGGCATCAATGCCGTGTTTGTGCAGGTGCGCCCTGCTTCCGATGCCTTCTACCAGAGCAGTCTGGAGCCTTGGAGCAAGTGGCTGACCGGCACCCAAGGCAAAGCCCCCAGCCCCGCCTACGACCCGCTGCCTTTCCTTATCGAAGAAGCCCACAACCGGGGCATGGAATTCCATGCGTGGTTCAACCCGTACCGCGCCAGCATGGATTCCGTGACGCGGCGGCTGGCGCCCAACCACCCGTTTCGGCAGCACCCCGAGTGGTTTCTGCGCTACTCAGGCAAGCTGCTCTACAATCCGGGCCTGCCAGCGGTGCGCCAGTATATCAGCCGCGTAATTCTGGACGTGGTGCGCCGATACGATATAGATGGTGTGCATTTTGACGACTATTTTTACCCGTATCCGGAAGCTGGTAAGGTAATCCACGACGAAGCGGCCTTCGCGCAGTACAATCCCGATGGCCTGGCTCTGCCTGACTGGCGCCGCCAGAACGTGAACGTGCTCATCCGTGACCTGCACGACTCAATTCAGAGCGCTAAGCGGTGGGTGAAGTTCGGTATTTCGCCTTTCGGGGTGTGGCGCAACCAGGCCACCGACCCCAACGGTTCAGCTACTAAAGCCTTTCAGGGCTACGACGGGCTGTATGCCGATGCGCTGGAATGGGTGCGCCAAGGCTGGGTCGACTATATCCTGCCGCAGCTGTACTGGAGCTCCAACTTCCGGGTAGCGCAGTATCCGGTGCTGGTAGAGTGGTGGGCGCGCAATGCCAACGGCCGCCACCTCTACATCGGGCACGGGGCCTACCGCATGTCGGAAAGCACTAAGGCCGATACCACGTGGCGCAACCCGCGTGAGCTGCCCCGGCAGGTACGCCTGAACCGGACCTTCCCCACAGAAGTAGGCGGCAGCGTATTCTTCAGCGCTAAGTCGCTGCTCACGAATGCTATGCACACCACCGATTCGCTTCGGCAGAACCTGTTCCGGTATCCGGCCCTAGTGCCTACCATGCCCTGGCTCGACGCTGTGCCGCCCCGCCCGGCCCAGAATCTGACACTTACGGCAGCGCTGCCCACTAACACGCTTACCTGGCAGCCTGCCCCCGCTGCCACCGACGGCGACCTGGCCGCTTACTACGTGCTGTACCGGTTCGAGCAGCAGGAAACTCCGTCGCCGAACGACCCGCGCCGTATTCTGGCTGTGGTGCGGCCTCGCGCCGGTACCGGCCTCGTTTTCACGGATACCACTGCCCGGCGGGGCCAGGCCTACGCCTACTACCTGACGGCCGTTGACAGGCTGCACAACGAAAGCCGCCCCGTGAGTGTGCGCACTACGGGCCGGGCCGGCGAAATCATACTGTCGCAGGCTCCTACTGAAGCGCCGGTTGCAGCACCAGCCACATCCCCAACTACTACTGTGCCAGCGGCAGTGCCCGGGCCGCGTCCTGCGGCTTCACAACCGGCAGCCTCCCGCCCGACAACGACGACAACGACCAAAATCAAAACGAAGACCAAGTCGAAAAAACGCGGCTTTTTCGGTCGTCTGTTTGGCGGTTGATTCTTTAGACGCCCGTTGCTCATTTCAATAACGCAAAACGCCCGACCTAGCTAGGTTGGGCGTTTTGCGTTATTGAGTCTTGTGGTCTATTTACTCGTTTTGGGAAGGCGCGTATAGAGAATCTGCTCGAAAACCTGCAGTTCCGGCGCCAGAATTGGGCTTTGCAGCAGCAGCTTGCGGCGGGTAAGCTGCACAATGCTTTGGCCATCGAACAGCGGGCTGTCTTTGGTAACTGCCTGGCTGTAAAGTTTGCCCTGCCGCAGCCCATACGTGCCTTGTTCAGTATGCACAGTCCGGCCCCGGCGGGAGGTGGTGTATGTGTAAGTACTGTCAGCTTTGAACTCCACTATCAGCGTCAGTTCTCCATTCGTTATACCTATGTTGGTATCGGCGGCCGGGCTATGAAACAGTTGCTCCTGCAGCGAGTCGGGGAGGGTGGCAGGGGCCTCAAAGGCAATCTGCTGCAACGACCACCGGCCAACCAACCCTGTTTGTGCCTGTGCGCCACTTGCCGAAGCTACAATCAAGCCGCCGCAAAGCAACAGCCGATACAGAGGGCAAAAAGAAAGTGTAAGCATAGGGACTAAGTATACTGCACGCGCCGAGAGCAGCTACGCCGACGCCGTCCGGCACTTGTTGCAGACTCCAGACATCAGGTAGTCACTGCGCTCAGCCTGAAACTGGCCTGGCAACACTACCGGCGGAATAGAAACCTGGTTGAGGCAGTAGGTGTGCTGGCAGGCGTTGCATTTGAAATGCACATGATTGTCGTAGTGCGCATGTTCGGTGCATCCTACTGCGCAGGAGGCGTAGCGGATAATATCCGTCGCATCAATGACACGGTGAATAACACCCTGCTGCTCGAAGGTGCGCAATGTACGGTAGAGCGTAATCCGGTCGATGCCCTCGGCGCCCAGTTCCTGCTCAATATCGTTGCTGGACAGCGCGTAGGACTTGCTCAGCAATACCTGCAGCACCTGCCGCCGGATGGGCGTAGCGCGCAAGCCGTGCCGGGCCAGGGTTTCGTTGATGCGGGTGGTAAGTGGCATACCTCAAAATTACGGATTCAGAAAGACTTGCGCAGGCGGCTACATAACAACAACGCCGCCCCAATGGAGCGGCGTTGTGCAGAAAGAAGAAAGCAAAAGCCTTACAGTGCTTTCACGGCCAGTGTCACGGCCACATCGGTAGCCGATGTGCGGTTGATGCCGGTTACGGTGAAGATGACGTATTGGTCGAGGCCGCGCAGGCGGGCAATGACTACGTCGCCTACCACTATGTTGTCGAGCTGCGTCACCTGGCTGGCGGCGGCCGTGTTCAGGTACGTCTGCCGGATGCTGTTGAGCGTGGCGTTGGTGTAAGCAGCCGCGCCACCGGTGGTCAGGCGCACGAAGCGCGTAGCCGTAACGGCGGGAGTAGCCGTAGCATTCAGCGACTGGAACCGCACGGCATTAGTAGCCGTGCTGGTGATGACTAGGTCCTTAGTGCCCGCCGAAGCAGCAGCGGCCACGGGCGCGAAAGTAGCCAGGTCGTAAGCGGCCAGGTCGCCGCCGGTGGCGCCAGTGAAGCTAAGCGTGACAGTGCGGGGGGCCGCCAGCGCCGTGGGTGTGCCCGGCGTGATAGTAGCTGCCGTAACCGAGGCCGTGCGCACACTTGGGGCCAGCGGCGGAATCCGGTCCTGGTACAGGCTCTTCACCTCAAACCGGAAAATTACGGGCTGCCCGGCGCTGCCCGTTGGCAGCGTCACGTCCACGTTGATGGTGGTACCCGCGCCGCTTTGGGTGCCTGCCGTGGGTACCCGCTGCCGGGCAAAGCGGCGCTCTGCCGCGCTGCCCACCTTCACATAGGTAATCAGGCTGTCGAGGTCTTTGCGTAGCGTGCCGGTAGCCGTAATGGCCGTGGCGGTGTTGATGCCGCCTTCATTGAGCACTACCGGGAACCGCACTACGTCGCCGGGCACGGGGTTGGTGGTGCCGGGAGCCGTCACGTTGGTTGAGGCGTTCAGACGGATGGTTGGGTTCGGGTCGGCGAGGCGGAAGCTGAACGTGCGGGTTTTGGTCTGGCCGTTGGTGCTTACCACAACGGCATCTACGCGCACGTTGGCCTTATTCTGGCCGGCCGGTACGGTGTAGTTCACCAGCAGCGTATCCGACTGCCGGATGCGGGAAAAGGCCGGCCGGTACGGAATGGTTTGTACCAGCGTGGAGTCGCGCGCGGGCTCTACTTTCTGCAGAATGCGGATTTCGCTGATAGGGTCAGTCTGCTTGGCAAAGCGCAGCTCAAACTGCACTATCTCGCCGCTGGCGTACTTGGTGGCCGTGCCGAGGGCATTGGCTGTGAACGTCGGGAACTGTGGCCCGCTTTCGGTGTAGTATTTATCAAGCTCCTTGTCGCAGCTGCCAAATAGTACCACGGCCAGCAGGGGGAGGAGCCGGGCGGCAGCCCGGGAAAATATAGTTGGGGTCATGTGCTTCAGGAAAAATAGCCAGAGAAAATACTGCCGGACTTCGCCTTAAGGACGGTCCCACCACAGCGGCTTTCCGATGTAGTCGTCGTTGGTGGTGGCACCGGCTTCGGCAAACATGCGGGCTACCTCATCGGGGTTGTAGAGGGTTTCGGTAGCGCCCGGCAGCATCCGGCGCGGGAAGCGCATAGTGGGGTCGGCATTGCCGGCCAGGGCCGCATTCACGCTGTTACCCGTTGGGTACTGGAAGTTCACGTACACGTCGGAGCTGAAATCGTAGCGGCGCATATCCGACCACGACTCCGGGTTCAGGAACATGGCAATGTACTTCTGCTCCATGATGGCGCGCGGCAGATTCGGGTTGTTGGGCGAAGCCAGCTGCGCCTCGGTCTGGGCCACGGCCGCGCTGTTGAGGTAGGTGTTAATCTGAGCTGCCGTGATAGCCGGGAACGTAACGGTAGGCGCCGAGAAGCTGCCTCCCACCCCGATTTTGGCCATGTGCGCCCGGATACCTTCCTTATACGCCGTAAGGGCGCGGCTCTTGTTACCAGCTTTGAACGCAGCTTCAGCCTCAATGAACTTGAGCTCGTGGTAGGTAATTACCTCGTAATAGCCCAGGTCGCGGGCGTACCAGCTGGCATAAAAGTCGGTGATGGTGGAGCCAGGCGTCAGGTTGGTACCAGTGGGCGTGCCGGCGCCGGGTGCGGCACCCGTGCTGGTGGTAGGAGCCATAATGCCGAAGCGCGGATCCGTAACGCCCGGAAACGTAGTGCCGTTGATGTACCGGATGAAGAACGAGGAGAACGTAGCCGGAGCAAAGTTGGCGCGGGTCGTCCCGAAAATGTTGGTCGTGTTGGCTAGCGGAGAAACGGCCGTCTGATACTGCAGCTGAGCGTCATCGGCGCTGTTGCGGAAACCTTTGTCGACCAGGGCCAGCACGGCGTTGGGGTCGTAGCTGGCTTTCTTGGTGAGGTGCTGCAGCTGGCGGGCTTTCAACGAGTTAGCCAATCGAACCCACTTGCCAGGGTCGCCTTTGTACAGAATGTCGCCACTCTCACTAGGCGTGGTGCTGTAGAGAGGCCGCGTGTTCTGGCTCGGGTCCTTGCTCATCTCCACGATGCCCTCATCCAGCAACTGGTTGATGGTGGCATAGAGCTGCTCCTGCGAGTCGTATTTGGGCTTGTAGTTGGAACCGCCCTGGTAGGCTTCCGAATACGGAACGTCACCCATCATGTCGGTGAGGTGAGCCAGAATCATGGCCTGCATGATTTTGCCAGCGCCCACGTAGTACACCGAGCCTTCTGCCTGCGCCGCCTTAATCATGGGCGGAATGTTGCCGCCCGACTGGAAGTAGGAATAGTTGAAGGTGTTGGTGCTCTGGGCGTTGGTGAAGCGGTACTGGTCGTTGCCGCCGCTGTTTACGGTGCGGCTCACCACGTTTTGCGTGATGTAAGGCGTGCGCAGAGCCGTGAACATCTGGGTCTGGATGCCGTTGCTGATGATGCTGGGCAGCAGGAAGTTCGGTGTTGCTTCAGAAGGGTTGTTCGGGTTGTCGTTCACGTCGAGAAAACTCTCGCATGAAGTAAGAGCACCTCCCCCGATGAGAAGCCCTAAAAACAGAAGGTATTTTTTCATAACAAAGAAGTCGTAAAGCTTGAAAGGCGCGGCCTAGAAGGTCACGCGCAGACCCATATCCACGCCGCGGGTAGCGGGCACGTTGCCGTAGTCGAAGCCGTTGGAGCCACCGCCACGTACGCCGGCGCCGGCTGCTGCAGTTTCAGGATCGGCACCGCTGTAGTTGGTCAACAACACCAAATTCCGTCCCGTCACATTGAGTTCCACGCCTTTCAGGAAATGCGTCCGGTCGAGCAGTGAAGTAGGCAGGTTGTAGCTCAGCGTTACGTAGCGCAGGCGGCTCCACGACGCGTCCTCGATGAACGGCGTACCCACCGCGCCCAGAATGTTCTGGTAGTAGCCCTGGGTTAGTTCAGCAGGGCGGGTGTTCTGGGTATAGGTACCGTCCGAGTTGGCCACTACACCATCAAACACGACCTGCTTGTAGCGGTCTGCAGTGCGGACACCAGTGCCGGTGCTCGTCGAGTACAGGTCGTTACCGTTAATCACCTGGCCACCCACGCGGAAGTCGAGCAGGAAGCTCAGCGACACGGCTTTGTAGGTGAGCGTGTTGGTGAGCTGCGTGGTGAAGCGCGGTGCCCGGTTGCCGGCGTAGATGAACGTGGTACCCGGAATGGGGTAGCCCGTCGTGGAGTTAATCAGCATTTTGCCGTAGTCGGGGCTGTTGGGGTCCGTAACCCGCTGAAAGTCGTAAGCCCCGATGCCTGTGATGGGCCGGCCCACAAACGCGCCGCCTTGGTGCACGTTGGTAATAAAGGCGTCGGACTGGAACACCACCGTCAGCGGCGAAGGCAGCGACTCCGTACGGTTGGTGTTGTGGTAGAAGTTGGCCAGGATGTCCCAGGTGAAGCCGCCGGCATTCTTGATGGGGGTACCGTTCAGCGTCACTTCCTGGCCCTCGTTGGTTACCACCCCGCCGTTGATGTACTGCAGAATAAAGCCGGTAGCCTGGCTCACGCGAGGCGCAATCAGCTGGTCCTTGGTACGCGAGAAGTAGTAGTTGAAATCGAGACCCAGACGGTTCTTGAGGAACTGCAGGTTGATGCCAGCTTCGTAGGAGCGGGTGCGTTCGGGCTTCAGAATCGGGTTAGAGCCGAAGAAGTCGTTGCGGAAGCCGCCTCCGATGTAGGTGTTGGTGGTGAGCGGCGAAAGCACGCGGTACGGGCCCGTGTCGCGGCCCACTTCGGCCACCGACGCCCGGATTTTGCCGTAGTTCAGGATATTGCTCTGGTCCATGCCCAGCGTGCGGGTAAACTCATAGCCCACTGCCGCCGAGCCATAGCCGAAGCCCTTGCCGAACACCTTGTTTTCATCGGGGCGTGGCAGCGTCGACGACATGTCGTAGCGGCCCTGCAACTCCACCGTCACCTGGTCATACAGCGACATGCTCAGGCGGGCAAAGTTGCCCACCAGCCGCCGCACCGACACCCGTTGCAGGGCATTGCGGTTGACGGTGTTGTTGATGCTGATGAACGTGGGGTTCTGGAACACCAGCCCGGTGTAGTCCACAGCTTCGTCGCGGCTTTGCTCCAGCGTATTGCCCAGAATCAGGGAGCCGCGGAAGTTTTCGTTGATGGTGTGGTTAAAAGAGGCCAGCGTGGTAGCCGTAATCAGGCGGTTCAGGCCCACGGTTTCCGCAATGCCACCGTTCTGGTTGCTGGCCTGCGAGGTGCCCACGGCCCGCACCGAAATGGTATGCGAGCTGGCAACGTCGGTACCAATGTTGTGGCTCAGTGTCAGGAACGGGAACGGCTGGAAGCTGATCTGCGTGTTGCCGATGAAGCGGTTGGTGCGGTCCGTCTGCGGGTTGAAACGGGCAGTCCAGTACGGGTTATCGGCGTCGGCGTCGATGCCGTTGTTCGGGGCCAGCAGGCGGCGGCGCGTGCCATCCGCATTCAGGTAGTTGCGGGCATCGTCGTTACGAGGCCAGTTCAACAGGCTCAGCAAAAATCCTCCCGACGAGCTACCGGCTGTGGTGAGCAGGCCGGGGCCCTGCAGCGTGCGGCGCCCGCCCGAGTTGAGGTACTGCGCCGAACCAGTTACGTTCAGCTTCGGGGAGAGCTGGGCGTTGCCCGAAAGGCGCACCGTGGTTTTGTCGTACTTGTTTTCGGGCGTTACGCCGGTCTGGTCCAGCCGCGAAGCCGACACGAAGAAGGTGGCCTTTTCCGTACCGCCCGACATGTTCAGGAAGTTCTGGTAAGTGTAGCCTTTCTGGAAGAAATTGCCCAGGTTGTCATACACTTCTTGCCCATCGGCGAAGCGGGCACCCCACGAGTTGCGCGTGGTAGCGTCAAACACGCCATTCGAGCCTTGGCCGTACTGGTCCTGTAGCTTGGGCAGGCGATTCACCTCATCCACCGAAAACTGTGTGCGGTAGTTGAGCGTGGTGCGGCCGGCAGTGCCTTTTTTTGTGGTAATGACCACGGCACCGTTGGCAGCGCGCAGTCCATACAGAGCCGCTGCAGCCGGGCCTTTCAGCACCGTCATGCTGGCAATGTCCTCGGGGTTCAGGTCGCCAGCGCGGTTGGGCGAGCCCACCGAGCGGCCCAGAATACCGTTGAACTGCGAGCCGCCACCAGGAGCTGTGCTTTCCTGAAACGACGAGTTGTCCATGATCATCCCGTCGATGATGAACAACGGCTGGTTGTCGCCATCGAGCGAAGTACCGCCCCGGATGACGATGGAAGCACCTTCTCCCGGTGCCCCGCCCGACGAGGTGATGTTTACGCCGGCTACTTTGCCCTGCAAGGCATTCACAATATTGGTCTGGCGCGAGTCGATGATGTCTTTGGCCTTCACTTCCTGCACGGCCGTCACCAGGTCCCGCTTTTCCTGCGGAATGTTGTATCCCGTAATTACCACGTCCTGCAGTGCCGTGGTATTCTCCTTCAGGCTGATATCAATGCTGGTGTCCTCGCCGATGGCGCGTTCCTGCGTGGTGTAGCCAATGAAGCTGAACGTGAGCGTGCTGCCGGGTGCTGCCTGCAGCGTGTAGCGGCCGTCGGCGCCGGTGCTGGCGCCGGTGGTAGTGCCCTTCACGAGCACCGTTACGCCGGGCAGCGGCGTACGGTCGGCGGCCGTCACGGTGCCCGTGATGGTGCGCAGGTTCTGCTGGGCGTGGCCCGGCAGGGCCGCGGCCATGCTCAGCGCCGGCGCTAACAAGTAGAGTCTGTTCATAATAGGAGAGTGGGATTGGGGGTGAGGGAAAAGGCGTGAAATGCGTACGGCCGAAATCCGGCTGCTAGTGGCAGTTGGATTTCGGCCGGAAAAACGTCTGCTCCGGGTCAAGTCCGAAACAACAGAAAAGGGAGACGTTCATAAGGAAAAATAAGGCAGAATGACATTAAAACCTATCATGTCCTCCGGCCAGGAGCAAAATGCGGATCAAAAGGGCGGCAAAGATGCGGATAAAGCTAGAAGTCCTGCAAAGCGAAGTCAACTATATATGGTATTTTGTTTAGTAGAAATTATGTTTTGATTGCTCCGGCGAAAGCACCAATTTTCCAGCGCTTCCTATTCTCCCACCCACTGCCTGCGCTATGTCTGCCATCAGCCCTCCCACTGCCCGCATTCCGGTCCGGATATTCTCCGATTCTGAGCACGCCTCCGTGGCAATTGCCCGCGAACTGGCCGATTTTATCCGGCACCGGACCCGCGAAGGACGCTTGGCGGTGCTGGGCCTGGCCACGGGCTCGTCGCCGACGCGTGTATATGAGGAGCTGGTGCGCCTGCACCGGGAAGAAGGGCTGAGTTTTCAGAATGTTGTGACGTTCAATCTGGATGAGTATTTTCCGATGTCGCCCGATTCGCTGCAGAGCTATGTGCGCTTCATGCGGGAGTACTTATTCGACCACATCGACATTCTGCCCGAGAACGTGCACATCCCCGACGGCACTGTGCCCGCCGACCAGGTAGCCGGTTTCTGCCGCCACTACGAGGAGCAGATTCGGGCGGTAGGCGGCATCGACTGGCAACTGCTGGGCATTGGACGCACGGGCCACATTGGCTTCAACGAGCCTGGCTCCGGCGCCGCCTCCCGCACCCGTCTCATCACCCTCGACCACATCACGCGCACCGATGCCGCCTCCGATTTTTATGGTGAGGAGAACGTGCCGCGCCGCGCCATTACGATGGGCGTAGGCACTATTCTGGAGGCCCGCAATATTGTGCTGCTGGCTTGGGGCGAAGGCAAAGCGGCGGTAGTAAAGCGCATGGTGGAGGGCGAGCCGACCGATACCGTACCGGCTACCTACCTACAGCACCACCCGGCCGTGCAGGTGATACTGGACGAAGCCGCCGCCGCCGAGCTGAGCCCGCGCAAAACGCCCTGGCTGGCTGGCGAAGTCTGCAACTGGCACGATGCAGCCCTGGTGCGCAAAGCCCTGACGTGGCTGGCCCGCCGCCTCGAAAAGCCTATTCTGAAGCTTACCGACGAAGACTATAACGAAAACGGTCTGTCTGGGCTGCTGGCCGAATCGGGCCAAGCGTATGCCATCAACATCCGCGTTTTCAACGAGTTGCAGCACACCATCACGGGCTGGCCCGGCGGCAAGCCCGACGCCGACGATACCTACCGCCCTGAGCGGGCCGCGCCCTTTCCCAAGCGGGTACTCATCTTCAGCCCACACCCCGACGACGACGTTATTTCGATGGGTGGCACGCTGCTCCGGCTGGTAGACCAGGGCCACGAAGTGCATGTGGCGTACCAGACGTCTGGCAACATTGCCGTGTTCGATGATGAAGCCATTCGGTTTGCTGAGTTCGTAGCCGATTATGACGGCGCGTTCCGCTTCGACGACCAGCCCGCCGAAACGCTCTACCAGCGCGTGGCCGACTTTTTGAAAAACAAGCAGCCAGGCCAAGTCGATTCCGATGAGGTGCAGCAGATAAAAGGTCTCATCCGACGCGGCGAAGCCAAAAGCGCCTGCCGCTATGCTGGCCTTGACCCCGACCAGCAAGCCCATTTCCAGGACCTACCGTTCTACGAAACCGGCCGCGTCCGCAAAAAGCCGCTCGGCGACGAAGATATTCGCCTGACGATGGAGCTACTGAACCGCATTCAGCCCCAACAGATTTATGCTGCCGGCGACCTTTCCGACCCGCACGGCACGCACCGGGTATGCTTGGCCGCCATCATGCAGGCCGTGCAGCGACTCAAAGCCGCCGGCACGCCCTGGCTCGATGACTGCTGGGTATGGCTCTACCGCGGGGCCTGGCAGGAGTGGGACATCGACCGGATTGAAATGGCCGTGCCACTCTCGCCCGAAGAACTTACGCGCAAGCGCCGGGCCATTTTCAAGCACCAGTCGCAGAAGGACCGGCCACTCTTCCCTGGGGCCGACCAGCGCGAGTTCTGGCAGCGCTCTGAGGAGCGTAACCGCACCACCGCCCGCATCTACGACCAGCTAGGGTTGCCGGAGTATGAAGGGATTGAGGCGTTTGTACGGTGGAAGTTCTGACAGAATTTGCTAATTAGATTGTAGCAGGAAATAAGCCTTTGAAAACGGCTGTCTGACTTGCCAGGATAACTTATCCTGGTAAGTCAGACAGCCGTTTCTATTCAGAATAGGCAGCGGTGGCCGAGCAACAGGAACTATTGGACTTTCAGGGGGGAGATGTATCCAAGCGCTGTTGGGCTAGCAGTGTGCCAGACGGGAGCTACAGTAGAAGAATATCGGAAGTAATAGCTTGTACTATTTGAATTATAAATATTATATATTAACGGGGTATTGCCTCTTTTTCCCACTCCTTTTCCCATTTCTGCTATGCGGAATACCTACTTCTTTTCGAGGCTGGCTCTGGTATTGAGTTGGCTTCTGGTCTGCGTGCTGCCTGGGGGCGCTGCGTTGGCCCAGCCGACCGATGGCACGCGGCAACTATATACTCTGCAGGGTCGTGTCACGGATGAGCGGGGGCAGGGGCTACCCGGCACGACCGTGCTGCTGGGCGGTACTACACTCGGCACCGCTACCAACACCGATGGCAACTACACGCTGCCCGTGCAAATGGCGCCCGGCAGCTACACTCTCACTTTCTCTACTATTGGCTACCGCACCCAGACACGGCCCCTTACGCTGGGCAGCAGCACGTCCGTCACTACGGATGTGGCCCTGACCGAGGCCCGGATGAACCTCGATGATGTAGTAATTATTGGCTCTACCATCAGCGTAAGCAAGCGTGAGTTGGGCAACTCCATCAGCACCGTAACGGCCCGCGACCTGGAACAGACCGGCACGGGTGGCGCACTGAATGCCCTGCAGGGCAAGCTGCCCGGCGCCCAGATTGTGCAGAACTCCGGCGACCCTTCTGGCTCCATGTCGGTGCGGCTGCGGGGTATCCATTCGTTGCGCGGCTCCTCCGACCCATTGTACGTCATCGACGGGGTGATTGTGAGCAACAACAGCACGAACGTGTCGCAGCTGGCAGCGGGGCCGGATATCGGGTCGGCCAACGCTGGCCAGAACCGGCTGGCTGACCTCAACCCCAACGACATTGCCAGCATCAACGTCATCAACGGGGCCGCCGCCGCCGCGCAATACGGCTCTCGGGCCAGCAACGGCGTGGTGCTCATCACCACCAAGCGCGGGACGGCGGGTGCCGCGCGGGTATCGGTGTACACCAGCTTCAACGTGAACGAGCTGCGCAAATCGGTGCCGGTGAACACCTATGGCAAGCAGTTCGGCTTTACAGGCCTACGCCTCTACACCATTGGCGCGCCCACTGCTCAGGAACTGGCCAACAACCCCGGCACCACTACTACGGGCATTACGCGGGCCGGCGCTACGGCGCAGCTGGCCACCAACCTCGTGGACGTGACCCGCTACAACTATTTCGATGATATTTTCCGGACCGGCTACGGCACCGATAACGGCGCCTCTATTGCCGGCGGAGCCGAGCGGACGCAGTACTTGGTATCGGTGGGGTACCTGAAGAATCAGGGCATCATTGATGGCACGGACTTCACGCGCTACAACGTGCGGGCGCGGGTAGACCAGCGCCTGACAAACTGGGCGCGGGCTTCGGTGGGCGTGGCCTACAACAACAGCTTCTCCAATGAGAAGGCCAACGGCAACGTGTTCTACAGCCCTATCAACTCCGTCAACATCACCAACAACATCTATGATATCAACCGGCGTGATGCCAGCGGCAACCTGCTGGCCGTGGAGCCCACCCGCGTCAACCCGCTGTCTACGGTGGAGGACATGAAGTTTACGCAGCGCATCAACCGCACCATCAGCGACCTGCAGGTGAATCTGACCCCATTTAAAGGAGTTTCACTCGACTACATTCTGGGCGTGGATACCTACTCGCAGGCGGGCCAAAACTACATTCGGCCCTACCCATACCAGGCCACGGCCGGCCTGCCGCTGCAGCGCTACCCCAACGGCTTTGCGGCCAACGCCAACAACAACGTGCTGCAGCTGAACTCCGACGTGAACCTGGGCTACGAGCGGCAGTTCACCGAGAACATCAAAATGACCCTGCTGGCCGGCTACAGCTACCAGTATCTGCGCGGCGAACTGGTGCGCACGCAGGGCCAGGGGCAGGCGCCGTTTATATCTACTGTAAGCGGCTCATCTAGTACCACGGTGGCTTCTGCCTATGAGTTGGACCAGTTTGATTTGAGCGGGATTTTCGCGCAGGCTACGTTCGGCTTCCGCAACCTGGCCTTCCTGACAGGTGCCATCCGCCGCGACCGGTCCTCGAAGTTCTCGGACTCCGAAACCAACCAGTACTACCCTAAAGTGAGCGGCTCGTTGGTCCTATC
The DNA here is from genome assembly GCF_014250515.1 of Hymenobacter sediminicola. Lineage (NCBI taxonomy): Bacteria > Pseudomonadati > Bacteroidota > Cytophagia > Cytophagales > Hymenobacteraceae > Hymenobacter > Hymenobacter sediminicola. The sequence continues at coordinate 1,439,750 of NZ_CP060202.1, forward strand.
GGACTTGGATTTCTGGAAAAACGCGGGTTACGCCAAAGCCTTCAACTCGCTGAAGCTGCGGGCCAGCTACGGCGAGGCCGGCGGCCTGACGGCCATCGGTTCCTACGACCGTTTCTACCAGTTTTCGCCGGTGGCCTTTCAGGGGCGCGCTACCTTTCTGCCCGGCGCACGACTGGCCAACCCACGGGTGCGGCCTGAACGCGTAGCCGAGCTGGAAGTCGGAGCCGACTTGGGCTTCCTGAACGACCGGATTGGGCTGGGCGTCACGTTCTACGACCAGAACACCAAAGACCTGGTAGTAGACCGGCAGATTGCGCCGTCGCGAGGCGGTTCGTCGATTGTGGAAAACGTAGCTCGGCTCACCAACAAAGGGGTAGAAGTTCAGCTGAGCGTAGTGCCGGTGCGCACCGCCGATTTTAGCTGGGATTTCACCGCCATTTTCAGCCGCAACCGCAACAAGATTGTGGATCTGGTAGGCTCGTCGGCAGCGTTGATTGATAACGTGACCGGGGCGCCGGTGTACCTAATTAATGGGCAGCCAGCAGGCGTATTCTACGGCTCGGCCTACGCCCGCAACCCCGACGGCTCACTACTGCTGACGCCGCAGGGATTCCCGCAGGATGAACGCACCACCGGACAGAGCACCGGCGCTGTGAGCTTCACACCCGCCCGCAACGCCGATGGCCAACCCAGCTACGCCCAAGGCACCAGCATTGCCAACGTTGTTATCGGCAACCCGAACCCGGACTGGACCGGCTCGTTCAGCACCAATTTCACGTACAAGAAACTTTCGCTGCGGGTGCTGCTGGATGCCGTGCAAGGTGTGGACGTGTTCAATGCTGACTACCGCACCCGCCAAGGCGTAGGCCTCGGCGACCTGGCGGAAAAAGAGTTGAAAGGCGAGCTGCCGCGCGGCTACATCTTTGCCGTGTACAACACCCAGGAGTTTCGGGTAGATGATGGCTCGTTTGTGAAGCTGCGCGAAACCGCCCTAAGCTACACGCTGCCTACGTTCAGCAAATTCATCAGCAACCTGAACGTGTCATTGATTGGGCGCAACCTGTATTCGTGGGACGACTACAAGGGCTTCGACCCGGAAACCAGCGCGGGCGGCTCTTCCGACCTGCTGCGCGCCATCGACTTCGGCAACGTGCCGATTCCGCGCACCTACCAGGTTCGGCTGGCGGCCACCTTCTAGCCGCCTGGGTTCCCACTTTACTTCGCTTTCTGCCATGAAAAAGATACTGCTACTACTGGCTGCTCTGTCGCTCACGATGGGCAGCTGCGACAAGGAATACCTCAACCCCAGCACTGCTAGCGACGTGCAGGTGCTCACCAATTCCGATGGCCTGATTACCGTGTGCAACGGCCTACAGTCCCGCTTTACCACGGGCGGCGCGCTGAGCCCGCTCTACAACACGGTGGCGGCTGGGGGCCTGAGCACCCGCGAGCTGACGGTGATTAACGTTGGCAACATCGAGGAGTTTAACATCAGCCTCGGTGCCGGCAATGTCACGAACCTTAACGGGGTGGTGCGCAACCTCTGGACCCAATGCCAGCTCGTGCGCGCCAACGCCGACCTGGTGCTGGCCAACGCCGGCAACGCTGCCGACCCAGGCACCCGGAGCGGCATTGTGGCCTATGCCAGCATCTTCCGAGCACTGGCACTAGGCACGCTGGCGCAATATTTCCAGCAGGTACCAATTGCCACCCAAACCAACGCTCCATTCGTTGACCGCATACAAGTGCTGCAGTCGGCGGTGACGCAACTGGAAGCGGCTGCCACGCAGCTGGCTGCCGCGCCCGTTTCGGCTGACTTCAATAGCAAGATTATTGGGGGCATCAACCTGCCCAACACCGTGCAGGCCCTGATTGCGCGCTACAGCCTGCTGGCCGGCGACTATGACAAAGCCATTGCCGCCGCCGGCCGCGTAGATCTGGCCAGCCGGTCAGTTTTTGTGTTTGACGATTTAGCGCGCAACCCGCTGTTTGAAGTGGCGTTTGGCAACCGCAACGTGTTTGAGCCTACCGATGTGAACCTGGGCCTGACGGGTGCGCTGGTACCCGAAGCCGGCGACCGGCGCATTCCGTTCTACACCCGCGCCAACCCCACGGCCACCCAGAACCGCGGCACCGGCTTCTATACTGCCAGCGCCGCGCCCATTCCGGTGTATGTAGCCGGCGAGATGCTGCTGATTCGGGCTGAGGCTTACGCCCGCAAAAGCGACCTGCCCAACGCCGTGACGGAGCTGAACCGGGTGCGCACCAGCACGGCGACGGTCGTGCTGGCCAATAACTTGCCTGTCGCGCCTCCCGGCGCTGGTCTGGCCGCTTACAGTGGGGCACTTACTCAGGACGCTATTCTGCTCGACATCTACCGCAACCGCCAAGTAGAGCTGGCTTTTCAGGGTTTCCGACTCGAAGACAGCCGCCGCTTCAACCGGCCCGGCCCTGGGGGAGCCGGCTCTGAGCGCAACCGCAACTTCTATCCGTATCCGCGGGTAGAGCGCGAAAACAACACTGCTACGCCCGAAGACCCAGCTATTTAGCTTCATTGCTAAGTTAAGGTGTAATACAAAGCTCTTTTCCGGCTACCATCCGGAGGGGAGCTTTGTTAGCTTTAACCCCTGCCAGCTGCTACAGCCCACCGTTCACTTACCGCGCTATTTCCCTCTGCCATGACAACTTCCACCACGCAATCTGCTGTTGAAACCACGGGCGCTGTGCCGCTGGCCGAAGCCTCGCAGCCCGGCCGCCTTATCAGCCTCGATGTATTTCGGGGACTCACAGTGGCGGCCATGATTCTGGTGAACAACCCCGGCGACTGGGCCCACATCTATGCGCCACTGGAACACGCGCAGTGGCACGGCTGCACCCCCACCGACCTGATTTTCCCGTTTTTCCTGTTCATTGTGGGCGTGAGCATTGTGTATGCGCTAGACGGGGCGCGGCAGCAGCCTGAGGCACACGGGCGGGCCATACTGCGCATTCTGAAGCGCGCTGCCATCCTGTTTGGGCTGGGGCTGCTGGGGGCTTTGTACCCGAAGTTTGAGTTTGAAACGTTGCGGATTCCTGGCGTGCTGGCGCGTATTTCGTGGGTGTTCTTGGTGTGCGGTATTGTATTTCTGAAAACCACGTGGCGGCAACAGCTGGGTCTGCTGGCGTTTCTGCTGGTGCTCTACAATGTGTTGCTGCAAGTGGTACCCGTGCCCGGGTTTGGTGCGGCCAATCTGGAAGCCAGTACCAACCTCGGCGCGTGGCTCGATAGGCTGGTGTTCACCGAAAATCACCTCTGGAAAAGCAGCCGCACCTGGGACCCGGAAGGGCTACTGGGCACGCTGCCGGCCGTAGGTACTGGTCTGCTGGGCCTGCTGACCGGGCAATGGCTGCGCCGCAAGGATGTGGAGCCGGCCACCAAAGTAGTGTGGCTGTTTGTGGATGCGGGGCTGTTGATAGTGCTCGGTCTTATCTGGAACGGCTGGTTTCCGATCAACAAAAGCCTCTGGACCAGCTCCTACGTGCTCTATACCGGCGGACTGTCCGTAGCGGCGCTGGCCACGCTCTACTGGCTCTGCGACGTGCAGAACTGGCGCGGCTTCTGGACTAAACCGGCATTGGTTTATGGCGTGAATGCCATTACCGTATTTTTCCTCTCGGCCATTGTTTCCAAAACCCTCAACCTGATCAAAGTGGGTGATGTGACGCTGCGGGCCTGGCTCTATAACACGTTTTTCACCCCTTACTTCAGCCCGATAAATGCCTCGCTGGCTGGCGCGCTGGTGTGCGTATTGATCTGGCTGGGTGTGCTATGGGTGATGTATAAGAAGGGTGTGATTATCAAGGTGTGATGACAAGTATTTATCCTTCGTGCTGCTCAGGATGACAGGCTTTTCGAGCAATGCTCTATCCTGGAAAGGAATACCCCGCGAAATCTTTGCGGAGCTGAGTTTTTAGCAGTTTTCCGGTAGCGGTATGGGGCAACTGGTCCACAAATTCTACCGCTTCCGGCACCCACCACCTAGCCACTTTGCCCTCGTAGTAAGCTAGCAGGTCTTCTTTGCTGACAGTAGCCTCAGACTTCCGAACAACTATCAGTAACGGCCGCTCACTCCATTTGGGGTGCGGCACGCCAATTACTGCGGCCTCCGCTACCTCCGGGTGCCCAATGGCCAGGTTTTCCAGTTCAATACTCGAAATCCACTCGCCACCCGACTTGATGACGTCTTTCGAGCGGTCGGTAATCTGCATGAAGCCGTCGGGGTCGATGGTGGCTACGTCGCCGGTGCGGAACCAGCCGCTGGCAGTTAGCTCGCCGGGGTGGCTGGCGCGGAAATACTCAGCCACCACGAACGGACCGCGCACCAGCAAGTCGCCGAAGGCGACACCATCGTGCGGCAGTTCCTGGCCGGAGTCATCCACAATCTTCATATCAATGCCAAAAATGGCGCGCCCCTGCTTGGTCTTGATGGCGAACTGCTCGTCTTCGGAGAGGCTGAGCTGCTGCGGTTTCAGGGTGCAGACGGTGCCCAGGGGCGAGGTTTCGCTCATGCCCCAGGCGTGGCGGATGTTCACGCCTAGCTCCTCATCGAAGGCCTTGAGCAGGGCCGGAGGGCAAGAAGCGCCACCCACAATCATGTGCTTGAGGGTGCTGAATTGTAGCTTTTTCTCGCGCATGAACGTCAGCAGTCCAAACCAGATAGTAGGCACACCGGCCGTAAACGTAACGCCCTCCGTCTCATACAACTCATACAAACTAGCGGCGTCGAGGCCGGGGCCAGGCAGCACCAGCTTGCAGCCATTGAGCGGTGCCATATACGGAATGCCCCAAGCGTTGACGTGGAACATAGGTACCACCGGCAGCACCGTGTCGCGGGCCGAGCAGTTAAAGCAGTCGGGCAAGGAAGCGGCGTAGCTGTGGAGCAGCGTGGAGCGGTGCGAGTAGAGCACGCCCTTGGGTTGGTCGGTGGTGCCGGAGGTGTAGCACAGCGAGGAGGCCGTGTTTTCGTCGAACCGGGGCCATTCGTACTGGTCGTTTTCGGTGGCCAGCAGGTCTTCGTAGCAGCGCAGGTCGGGCAGGCTGGTATTCTCGGGCATGTGGGCCCGGTCGGTCATCAGCACCCAGCTTTCCACCTTGGGGCAGCTAGAGGCCAGCTTTTCTATTAGCGGCAGAAAGGTGAGGTCGAAGAACAGCAGCCGGTCTTCGGCGTGGTTGATGATGTAGACCAGTTGCTCAAAGAATAGGCGCGGGTTGATGGTATGGCATACGGCCCCACTGCCCGACACGGCGTAGTACAGCTCTAGGTGGCGGTGCGTGTTCCAGGCCAGCGTGCCCACTCGGTCGCCGCGCCGGATGCCCAGGCGCGCCAGGGCGTGTGCCAGCTGCCGGCTGCGCGTGCCCAGCCCGGCGTAGGTGTAGCGGTGCATGCCGCCCTCGGCCAGCCGGCTCACGATTTCGGTATCGGCATGCCACTTTTCAGCGTGTTCGAGGAGGCCAGCGATACGCAACGGCTCCTGCATCATGAGTCCTAGCATGGGAGAGTAGTTGGGGGGAGCCAGTAAGCTAGGAGTTTTCTCGCAGAGGTCCGCGGAGGGATACGCGCCTATGATGCCGGAAGCTGGGAGGCAACATCAGATGGAGACAACTGCTTAGGAGTACTGCCAAGGATGGCTAGCAATGGAGTCATAATTAAGCCAACATTCACCAACGCATGCGAGAAGTCGTTCCGCTGCCAAGCGACATATAAGTATGCCAGAAAGCAGGGTGCTAATACAACGGCTGCCACCTTCGTCGCCATATATAGTCCTGGCTTGTGCCCACTCATCACCCTATAGTCAGGCGCATGTAAACTGGCCTGCCGCAACAGCACTTCAACGAAAGCACGATATCCGGCATTCTGGGGCTCGAACTGGCCGGGACCTATTGTTCTATAATTGGTAAAATCAAAGGTCTGGCCGTCTTGAAAGGTAATGGCGCAATGGAAGACGCTTTCCGCATTCTTTACTGGCACTGTAAATAGGCGGATTGTGGTAAGAGTGGCGTAAGCCCGGCATCGTTCCGGTTCGCCGGGTGCCGCCAAACGTACTCCGTCAGACCACAGTGACCAGATAACGTGCCGGGTGTAAGAATGACCCACCCGCGCAAACTCAAACTCCGGCAAAAGTCGAGTTGGATTGTCCGTGTGAGTCATTTGTTTAGTTCTCCTTCGGAACCGTGCTTTCTATTTCCTGCCTTTGCGGCTGCCGCACGCTTTCCAGTGCCACCTGCAGCACGCCGGAGCGCACACTCAGCTCGGAAATCTTGTTGTTGCGGCGCGTTGGGTTCACGCGGTTGGTGAGTACCACGCAGGTCAGCTCCTCCTTCGGATCAACCCAGAAATAGGTGCCCGTAAAGCCCGTGTGCCCGTAGCTCTGCTGCGACACGCTTTTGGCCGAATTTACGGTCGGATTGGCGGCAGGCCTATCGAAGCCGAGGGCGCGGCGGTTATCGGGGCAGAACTGGCACTTGGTGTACTCGGCTATGGTTTCGGGCTTGAGGAGCTGCTGGCCGCCGTACTTGCCGTTCCAGGCGTAGAGCTGCACCAGCTTAGCTAGGTCGTTGGCGTTGCCGAACAGGCCGGCGTGGCCGGAGAGGCCGCCGAGCAAAGCCGCACCTTCGTCGTGGACCGTGCCGTGTAGCTGGCCGTGGCGGAACAGCGAGTCGTACTCAGTAGGCGTGATGCGGCTGAGCGGGAAGCGGCGGGTGGGGTTGTAGCCCAGCGAGGTAGCTCCCAACGGCCGGTATATTTCGTCGGTGATGAACTGGTTGAGGGGCTTGCCGCTGGCGGCCTGCACGAAGCGCGGGTACAGAATAAACGATAAGTCGGAGTAGACGTAACCGGGCTTCTCATTCAGCGGCGACTCGCCAATAGCTTTCAGAATCCGCTCCGGAAAGTCCTGGCGGGCCCACAGGTTGGGGCCAGCCGGCAGCGGGAAGCGCGCCGACGAATCGGGGCGGAAGTAGCGGCGGTTCAGTTCCACAGGTTGGGTGGTGGATACGTCTTTGGCCTCGGGGCTTTTGCCGAGTAGCGCGTTGAAGAAGCCGCGAGGCTTGGCGTAGTCGCGCCAAAATGGAATCCAGGCCTTCAGACGGGCCTGGTGCGTAAGTACGTCGCGCAGCTTCAGGTCCTGCTTGTTGGTGCCTACCAGCTCCGGAAACAACTGGCCCATGGTCATGTCGGGGTTGAACTTGCCCTGATCCTGTAGGCGCATCAGAGCCGGCAGCGCCGCCGATACTTTCGTCAGCGAAGCCAGGTCGTAGAGGTCGGTGTTGCGGACGGGGCGGCTAGGCTTGCCGGCCTGTGCGGGCGCATCAGCAAACGAGTGCGTGCCGTAGCTTTTGCGCAGCACCACCACACCGCGCCGGGCAATGACCACCTCGCCACCGGGGAAGGCCTTGGCCGCTACCGCGCCGTTCATAATCGAGTCCACGCGGGCTTCGAGGTTGTTGTTCATGCCCACGGCCTCCGGGAAGCTGTAGCGCAGCCGGGTGCCGCCCTGCGTGGTGAGGCCGGCGCCGTAGCTGTACTTGTCGCTCACGGTCACGGGCAGCTTGCCGCTGGCCGATACGCCGCCGAAAATCACCTCGGCGGCCACGTCCTGGGCGTTTTTGCTTTCCTGATAGGCCAAGACCACCGCATCGGCGCGGTCCAGGTCCCGGATTTTGGCCACGGCGTAAGCGTTACCAAACACCGACACGATGAGCTTCTGGCCCTGGCTGCCCAGCTCGTGCAGCAGCACGTTGGTTTCCGAGGTTACGCCGAAGTTGGTGGCCGGCAGGCGGCCGAGGTTGTTCACGCCGATGAGCACGGTGTTAAAGTACTTCAGCGTTTCGCGCATCCGGGTCAGTTCGTCGAGGCTCGGGGTGGCTGAAATCCAGAAGTGGCGGGCCGGGGCATAGTCGGCTACCATGCGCTGGAAATCGGTGGTGTCTTTGGTGCCGATGGTGAGTGTGGCTAGGCGCAGGGTGTCGAGGCGCTGCAGCGGCAGCAGATTTTTCTGGTTGCGCAGCACCGTCACACTCAGCTCGGTAAGGTGCTGGCTCAGGTACTGGGCGTGCGGTGTATTGAGGTCTTGGGTGATGTTGCGCAGGTCGATGGGCTTGTACTTGTCGAGGCCGGCCCACTGCTTCAACGCCAGCATCTTGCGGCAGCGCGCATCAATGGATTCCTGTGTCAATTGGCCTGCATTGATGGCGTCGCGTACCATCCGGATGGCCAGCGGAATGTTCTTGCTGAACTCCAGAATGTCGTTGCCGGCCTGCAGGGCGCGCACGTCGGCGTCGCCGGGCGGATACTTTGAAATCACGCCTTTCATGTTCATAGCATCCGTGAATACCACGCCCTCGAAACCCATTTTCTGCTTCAACAAGCCCGTGGTAATGGGTTTGGACAGCGTGCTGGGCATGCCGGTCGTGTCAAGCGCCGGAATATTGAGGTGGGCCACCATCATGCCGCCGAGGCCGCGGGCCATCAGGCTGCGGAACGGAAACAGCTCCAGCGTATCGATACGCTTCTTGTCAATGCGGAGTAGAGGCAGGGCCAGGTGTGAGTCGGTGTCGGTGTCGCCGTGGCCGGGGAAGTGCTTGGCGACGGCTAGGATGTTGGCATCCTGCATGCCTTTCATGTAGAGGTAGCTTTTCTCGGTCACGCTCTGCCGGTCTTCGCCCCAGCTGCGGTAGCCGATGACGGGGTTGGCGGCGTTGTTGTTGACATCGACCACCGGCGCAAAGTTGACGTGCATGCCCAGGCGCTTAAACTGCGCGGCCACCTCAGTGCCCATATCATACATCAACTGGTTGTCGCGGATACCGCCCATACTCATCTGGAACGGGAAGCGCTGCACGCTGTCGAGGCGCATGCCTACGCCCCATTCGGCGTCCATAGCCACCAGCAGCGGCACTTTGCTCTGCGCCTGGTAGCGGTTCAGCAGGCGCGACTGCCGCACCGGCCCACCCTGGAAAAACACGATACCCCCAATGCCATACTGCTGAATCAGGGCCGTGATGGAGTCTTCGTCGATACGCTTGCGGTTGGAGTAGGCGGCCACCATGAACAGCTGCGCCACCCGCTGGTCGGGCGTAAGCGTTTTCATCACCGAATCAACCCACCGCGAACTGGCCAACTGGGCCGCAAAGGGCACGGGCTGGTTACGGGTTTTGGGTGCTGGTTTTGCAGTGGCTTTGGCTGCTGCAGGCTTGGCAGGCGCTTTAGCGGTAGGTTTGGGAGCCGGCTTCCGGGTTACGGTGCGGCTGGTTTTCTTCTTGGCGGCTGGTTTCCGGCGGCGCTGGGCTGAAGCATCAGGAAGGCTCAACAATACCAGCAGCAGCCACAGGAACGGGAGGAAGCGGGGAAAAGACAAGATAGATACGGTGGTTAGTGGGGATGCGAATTTACGGTAATTGACAGGATGCACTGGCGGAATGCTGCATGGACTGCTGCCGGAAGCAGAAAAATCTATCTAGGCCAACCTGTTGGTGGCGTTGCCGGCTGATAGCTGCACTTAATACGATTCTTTCCCCTAACTAGGACCTTTATACTTCTACCACTGTAGCAATGCTTCTACTGGATGCCGGACCCCTTGATCTGGTCAATGGTCTTGTCAAATTAGTGCAGGCGCTTGGGGTATTGCTGCTGCTGGGGCTGGCTTTTCTCGGGGTGCGCATGTTGGTTCGTTTGCGCCAAAAACAGGGCAACTCGGGGAACTGGCTGCGAGCTGTTGGCGGGGTGCTGTTGCTGCTGCCTGCCGGCAGTTGGTTGTATGGGGTAGTCTATTCGTTCAGTACGCAGGCCTATCAGGAGTGGCAGGAGGATGCTGAGGACGCCCAGGGTACGCAGCAGTGCGTGGGTTGGTACCAGGCAACTACTACGGATACGCTGTCTGCTGGAACCGGCTATAGATTTGACCTGCACCTTGGGGCCGACGGACGGTACACGTGGAAAACTACGCTGCCAACTCTTGATTCGGCTTCTTCCGGAAACTGGAGTGTGGAAATGCGGGATTTTCCGGAACCCTACGTCGCCCTGATTTCCAGCAGCAACCCCAATTCGCACGTATTGATTTTGAACTCCTGCGACACCGTAATAGGAAGCTGCTGGCAAGGCCAGACGCGCGGCAGCGGCTACGGCACCCCCTCCGAACAAGGCCCGCACCCAATTCTATTGAAGCGGCAGGCGCCTCCCTCTGTTTTGTAGCAGGGGAGTGTATAGGGCCAAACGCTAAACTGCCCGTAGGCAGGACCCACGGGCAGTCTGGTGTTTCGAGAAAGGTAGCTTACGCTTCAGGCGGTAGCCTAGGGCTTCATGATGCGTACAGTTTGTACCTGCTTGCCCGATACCACTTTCAGCAGATACACGCCGGAGCGCTGGCCGCGTAGTGGCACGGCTTGGCGCTGAAGCGGCGCGGCGCTATTTACGCGCTGGGTTTCCAGCACGTGTCCCTGCCAGTCGTAGAGCATGATTTCTATTGGCTGGCCGGCTACCCCCCGGATTTCTACAGTGGCGTTGTCACCGGTTACGGGGTTGCCGGGCACGGCTACGGCCAGTGCTTCGGTAGCAGCAGGCTCAGTCGTTGCTGTCGTGTTGGCCACGGTGCGCGAGGCGGCAGCTGCCGGCTCCACTCCGTAAATCAGCTGGCCTTGGTAGTAAACCGTGATGTGGTCATTTTCAGCCAGTGGGCCCGCCGGGCGGTACGAATGGTCGTTGGCTTCCTGGAAGCTGGACCAGTCGGTTTTGTTGATGCGGTACTGCACGGTGCCGGTGCTGCTGAGCGGGTAGAGCTTGCCAGCCGTAGGCGCGAAGCCCAGCTCCAAATACGCATCAGCGCCGGGCACGGCCGGGCTGAGGCGCTGGAAGCTGCCAGTGAGGCTGACATTGCCCAGCTTGGCATAATCGAGGGCATACTGCAGGGCAGCGGAGCCCTCGGCGGAGAACCAATAGCGCACTTTCAGGTCGGCGTAGTTTACAGGCTGGTTGCCGGTGTTGCTGACATTGAGGTGGGTGCTGATGCTATTCGAGGTGGTGCGGTTGTTCCGGTTGGAAGCCAGCACCTGCACGGCCGTAACTGGAGCCACGGCAGCCGGCTCAGTTCCCCACACCAGGCGTCCGTTGCGGTAGAGCGTTACGTGCTCATTGGATGTATAGGCCGGGGCATTCTGGTAAGAGTAGTCGTCGGCTTCGTTGAGGTCGGCCCAGTCCTGGTTGGCGAAGCGGGAGTTGATGGCTCCCGAGTTGCCGCCCGCCGCCAGTGTGCCAGCCGCGGCCGTGAAGCGGTATTCTACGTAGCCGTAGGCACCAGTACGTGGCTGGGGCAGGCGCACATACTGAAGCTGCACGCGCCCGGTGCCCAACTGCGCATAGTCGATGAAGGTATTTAGGCCTGCGTCGTTTTCGGCAGTCAGCCAGTAGCGGGCCGTCAGTTCGGGGTAAGGCACCGCCACCGGCCCGTCGTTGAGCAGCAGCAGATTAGGCTTGATGGCGTTGTTAGTGAGGCGGTGGTTGTCACCGTCCTGGTGCTTGATCTGCACGAACAGCGGTGCTACGGTCAGCACTTGCACAACAGGAGCAGCGGCCAGGTAGGTGGCGTTGCCGGGCTGGCTGGCTGTAATGGTGGCCGTCCCGGCTCCGAGAAGCTGGAGGGTGCCATTCACCACTTTTGCCACAGCTTCGTTGGAGCTGGCGTAGCCGACGGGTAGGCCGGAGCTAGCGGTGGCCGTCAGCACAACATCAGCATCACCCAACAGGTAAGCGGGCAGCGCGGCGAAGGTGATGGTTTGGGCCTGCTTGGTGAGGTCGTTGATTTCGGTGTCCGACAAGGCATAGTTGAAAAGCCGCACATCATCCAGTTGGTCGCGGTAGGGCTTGTTCTCAGCAGAATTGCCCAAAGTCAGGGCGTTGCTTTTGCCGATGGTGCCAGTGGTATATGCCTTGGTGGCGGCCAACGTACCGTTCACGTAGAGGCGCAGTTGCTTGGTGCTCACGTCGCGGATGGCCACTACGTGTTGCCACTGGTCATTGAAGAAGGTATAAGGCGCAGCGCTTACGCGTACGGCCGCGTCAGTTTTGGTGGTGCCGTCGTCGATGGAGAAGGTCAGGACTCCGTCGCGTAGCTGCAGGCCATACCACTTGCCGGTGCCGGCCTCAAACGTGCCTTTGTGGAACAGGTACGTGTCTTTGGCGGTACTAGACGTGTACGTGTTAGCCGGAATCTTCACCCACAACGATACCGTGAACGAGTTCTGGTCGAAGCGGAGCTGCGGGGCATCAGGTACGACGATGGCGCCAGTGCTGGCAGGAGTGCCGAAGGCGAGGCTGCCACCAAACCGGCCGGCGGGTAGCCACTGGCTGCCCGTGAGGCCCGTGAGCGTGCCGGGGTGCTGGTAGAGGCTGGCGTCGGGAGCCAGGGTGCCGGTAGTTTCGTCGAGTTGGTAGTGCGCCACCAGGCCCTTAGGGTTGCCGGTCCGGAACGACCAGACCTCGCCGGGCGTAGTGCCTAGGCTGCTCACGGCATCCACGCGCCAGAAATAGGTGGTATTGGCCGTCAAGTTCGAGAAGGCGTAGGCGGGGCTTTGCAGCGGCGCATTGGCCACAAAACTCAGGTTGCTAGCATCGGTGCCGGCGTACACGTTGTAAGCATCGGTCTGGTAGCCGCCCTGCCACGCCACGTTCACATTACCGAATCCTTCGACCAGCGCATTGGGGGCCAGTGAGGGGTTGTATGCTTGCAACGGCAACGGGCCGGAGTGGCGCAACTGAATAATTTCCTGAGGTGTGAGCGTGTAGTTGAACACCTTCAACTCGTCAAGCAGGCCTTTGTAAGGAGCAGGAGCGTTGGTGCCGGTCAGGAATTCTAGTTCCCCGATGTTGCCCACAATCAGGGCAGAGTTTTCGCCGATGCCGTTAGCTTTCGTGGCTATTTCCTTCACCAACGAGCCATTCAGATACACTAGCAGCTTCTTATTCGGCACGTCGCGGATGGCCACCACGTGCACCCATTGGCCGGAATAGAACACGGTGCCGTCGGTTTGCAGCTCGTCCTTATTCACGTCGTCGTCGATGGCAAAACGCAGCTGACGGTTCTTAAACTCGATATCAAATCGTTTGCCAGTAGCGCCGGTGGCTGCATTGCGCGTGATAGAGCCTTTGCAGAGCAAGTAGGCACTTTCGTTGTTGGTCTGGGGCAATGTGGCTGGGTCAGCCTTCATCCAGAACGCTAGCGAAAAAGAGTTGCGGTCGAGGTACAGCTGGTCCTGGTTCGGAATACTGACCACATACAGGTTGGGGTCGGCAGTGGCGAAATCGAGGGCGTTGTTCACTTTGCCCGCCACCCGAATGTCTTGGTTGTCGTCATCAAGGCCCAGCACGCCGTGGTTGGCAAAGCTCGACTGGTCGGTAATCTGGGTGCCGTCGGCGGCGGTTTCATCGAACCCCCAGTGGCCCACCAATTGCGGTACCACGGCCCCTGTCGTTCGGAACGACCACACAGCACCTTCGGCAGTGCCGCGGGCATTCACGGCATTCACGCGCCAGTAATAGGTAGTGTTTTCGCTGAGGCCCGTAACTTGGTATGAAGGCGCCACCGCATACGGCACATCGGTGCGCTTAGTAAGCGTGCTGGGGCTGGTGCCAAAATACACGGCGTAGGTGGTGGTATTGGTGCTGCCAGTCCACTTCAGGGTGAGGTTCCCGTTGGTTATTTCCGCGTATTGAAATGCGTCGGTGGGGCTGGGCGTGACGGCCACAGTCGGGGCTGAGGGCAGCCCAGGCGTTTTCACGGATGCCACTGCAAACGTGGATTCCTCGGTGGACGTCACGGCTTTCAGACGGTAGGAATACGTGGTGTTGGGCTGGAGGCCGGCGTTGTCGGTGTAGGTGGTAGCGTCGGCGGCCGGCTGGGCAATGGCGGTATAGGTGACGCCATCGGCGGAGCGCTCCAGCACAAAGTTGGTTTCGTTGGGAGAGTTGTCGAGCCAGTTTAACACTACCTGGCTGGCCGGCGCGGGCACTTCCGTGGAAGTAGCCGCCAGCTCCATGCCCGATGGGGGCCGCACGAAGGCCGGAGCTGCCGTTTTGATGAGCGAATTAACGTAGACCTCAATGTTCAGGTAGGCCGGCGCTGTGGTGCTGTAGGCCACGGCATCAGCTTTGTTGTTCTTGTTGAGGCCGTGCGCGTCTTCCCAGGCGTCAGGCATGCCATCAGCGTCAGAATCCTGCCGGGACGGTGCCCCAAACACGTTGCCAAGGCCGCCGTTGGTAAACGGCAAATCGGCTTCGGTATACACATAGTAGCCTTGCGTGCCGCGCGAACGGACCTCGTCAATCATCAGTCCGTCTACCTGGTCGCGGCGCGGGTAGGTAGCCCCGGCGCTGTCTATCACCTGTTGGTAAGCCTGCACAGCCGTCAGCGGGTTGGCGGCGGCAGGGTAGGAGAAGGGCTGGGTGCGGAAACCCGTGTCGGCAATGCCAGGGTAGCCGACTGTGTCGTAGGGCACCAGCGTACCATCCAGCACGCCGTTGCGGTTGTTATCAAAGTAGTTGCCGCTGCCAAACAGGTTGAACGTGCCGGTGCCGCGCGAGAAAGGCGTGGTTTTGCTGGGCGGTGTAAGCGGGCCACCCACGAAGTAGTTGTTGATGATGTTGACCTCCGACACGCCTGCCGAGCCGCCCATGATGTAGGCGTCGCCCGACCAACCGTAGTTCGGAATGTCGCCGAGGCGGTTACCGTTGCCCCAGTCGTACACCACATTGTTCACAAACTCATTGACACTCTTCACCTTGGGGTTGCGGGTTTTGTTGCTGATGTAGAGGTTGCGCAACAAACTCACCTTGCCACCGTCGGGCGTCTGAATCAGGCCGCCGGCCGAGTGGTTGGCGCGGTGCAGGCCCTGCCCGATGATAGAGTTCTGCACCGTAATGTTATCTGGTGCAGTGCCTTTGCCGTCCCAGTTAATGGAAAATACCTCGTCCATGCCCCACGAAAAGGACATGTGGTCGAGGATGATGTTGGAGCCATTGGCGAGGCCGGAGGCGTCGTTGCCGGAGTTGCCGGTAGCACCCAGCCGGACCCGCAAAAAGCGACAGATGGTGTTATTGGAGCCGGTAAAGGTGATGCGCTTGTTAAAGAACACCACTCCGTCGCCGGGAGCAGTCTGGCCGGCCACGGTCACGTTGGGAGCTACCTGCACGTTGCTTTGCAGCGTAATGATGCCGCCTACAGCAAACGTCACGATGCGGCCCGGCTGGCTCACGGCGTCGCGGAAGGAGCCAGGGCCAGTGTCGTTGAGGTTCGTAACGACGTAGACGCTGGGATTGGCCGCGCCCCGGGCTCCGGTGGCAAAGCGCCCGAAGCCACCCGCGCCCGGGAAGGCGACAGTTTGGGCTTGCGCCTGGGTGGCCAGAGGCAATAGCGCCGCCAAGGCCAGCGCCAGCCGCCCCCAGGAACGACGCCGCGGCAGAGTAGTTGTGTGCATAAATGGTGGGATTTGGTGGAAAGGACTGATAGATACAGCATGGCTGACTGCCGTGACTGCCTGACAAGAGTAGCCAAACCGCTCTGCCGAACTTCCCTGCACAGTTCTGGTATAGAGGCATATAATTCCGGTTTTCTATGTCTTTTCAAGGTCAACTCTCCTGCTCGTTGGTAGTACTTGCTGCTGGTAGCGCCAAGGCCAGTTCAGCCAAGCCGAAGTGCCAAGTCGGCTCCTATCAATAGCTCAATTGAAAGCGGATTGGACTGCCGCCAAGCGAAAAGTGGGAGGTGGTTTAGGGAAAATCTGGCGGCGTTGAGCAGAGTGGGCCTACTTTTGCGGTGTGGTATATGCCTGCGGGCCGTGGCGGCGTTATAGCTGTCCGGTTTATCGTTTCACCTCAACCCCGGCCGCTTTGATTCTGCGCTCCTTCTTCTCCTTCGACTTTTCCCTTCGCCGTCTGAGCCGGCCAGTAGGCCTGCTTACGGCCGCGCTGTTGCTTGTGCAGGTAGCACAAGCCCAGATACAGCTGCGCGGCACCGTCATCGACAAGGACACCCGCGAGACGCTGCCCTTCTCTAGTGTGGTAGTGCGCAACACCACTCTCGGCACTACCACCAACGTCGATGGCGAATTCACGCTAAGCGTACCCAAGCTGCCGGTTACACTGCTGGTATCAGAGTTAGGCCACTTGAAGGATACGATTCGGGTGACTAGCGCCTCGGAGCCGCTGAAGCTAGCCCTCGCCACGGCCGCAGTAGCACTACCTGAAGTGAAAGTGGGTAGCTACCCGTTTCAGCTTGTAGACCGTGCTTACCGCCAGATGCAGGCCAACTACGACCAGAAATTCTACGGTAAGGCCTTTTACCGCCAGCTCACTCGCATCGATAAGCAGCCCACGGAACTGCAGGAAGTGGTTTGGAATGTGAAGTCCAGCAACGCCCGCATCGAGGGTACTGCCATTGCGCAGGGGCGCTATGCGGCGGTTCCGAGCATGACCAACTTCAGCAACTTCTCGCTCTACACGAAGTCTTATGGCCTCTACGACGCCAATGCTGACACCACCAAGTCTTTGGCGCTGCTCAGCCCCAACGTGGTGAAAAACTACCTGCTGGAGCTGAAAGGCATTGTCTCAGGCGCCGACAGCACTAAAGGCGGCATTGCGGAAATCGACTTCGAAACCCGCCCCGAACTGACTAAATACCGCTCGGAGGGCACCATCTGGATTGATATTGACTCCTATAAAGTGGTGCGCTATCATATGAAGTCGCCCAATTTCACGGGCTCCACGTCGAACCCCAACCAGAAATTCCGCAACACGAAGCTGGAAATCGAAATGGCCTTTCGCAACGACGACCCGGCCGTGGCAGTGGCTCCGCTGGAGTATATGAAGGTGAACCTGGCCGCCGATCTGGTCAGTGGCAAACAGTCGACCCCGCTTACTGTCTCGTCGTTTACCTTTTTCTACGACACCAACACCAAGCCTACTACCATTCCTTATGCCCGCGTGAGTGTGCAGGACCGGGACTTGGCGGCCATCAAGGCCATCAAGTACGACCCCGAATTCTGGGCCAATAACCCCGTTGTGCAGCGTACCCCGGTGGAGGACGAAGTTATTGCTTCGTTTGAAAAGAAAGGGGCTTTCGGTACAATGGTCAAAAAGCCAGAGCCCAAAGCCGATGTCCGTATCCGCAACGGCCGGATTGAATAAGCAAAGCCGTCATTCCGAGCTTGCCGAGGAATCTCGCTAGTGTAGTAAGTACTACCACAACCTCAGCACACGAGATGCTTCGACTTCGCTCAGCATGACGTTCTTATTACACGCAAAAAGAGCCCCTCCAATTGTGGAGGGGCTCTTTTTGTATGACCCAAAGCAGGGTTTAGCCTTTGCGCGACTCGTCGTAGCGGCTGGATACTTCGCCCCAGTTCACTACGCTCCAGAACGTTTTGATGTACTCGGGGCGCTTGTTCTGGTGCTTGAGGTAGTAGGCATGCTCCCACACGTCGAGGCCCAGGATAGGCGTGCCCCGCTGTACGCCGGGCAGATCCATCAATGGGTTGTCTTGGTTAGGCGTGCTTGTAATCATCAGCTTGTTCGCCTTTTTATCGTGGATCAGCCAAGCCCAGCCGGAACCGAAACGGCCGGTAGCAGCTTTCGTGAATTCCTCGGTGAACTTCTCATAGGAGCCGAAATCCTTATTTATAGCTGCCGCTAAGCCACCAGTAGGCTGGCCGCCACCTTTCGGCGACAGAATCTGCCAGAAAAAGGAGTGGTTCCAGTGGCCACCAGCGTTGTTGCGGATAGCATCAGGCTGTTTGCTGGCCGAGGCCAGCAATTGAGCCAAGCTCAGTTTTTCTTCCGGCTTGCCCACTACAGCCTCATTCAGCTTCGATACGTAGGTTTTGTGATGCGCATCATGGTGGATTTCCATGGTTTTGGCATCAATATGTGGCTCCAGCGCATTGAAGGCATAAGGCAGAGCCGGCAGCG
The DNA here is from genome assembly GCF_014250515.1 of Hymenobacter sediminicola. Lineage (NCBI taxonomy): Bacteria > Pseudomonadati > Bacteroidota > Cytophagia > Cytophagales > Hymenobacteraceae > Hymenobacter > Hymenobacter sediminicola. The sequence continues at coordinate 1,457,740 of NZ_CP060202.1, forward strand.
TGAAGGGGCCATCGGCCATGGGGGTGGCGCGGGCCTCGCGCAGCAGCTTTTCTTCGTGGGCAGCGGCTAGCACTGCGGGGCTTACCAGGGCGCCGACCATCGTCAGCAGGCCGTTTTTCAGAAAATCTCTTTTCAGCATGATTAAGGCAGATAAATGAAAGAGCGGAAGTGAAAGCCAGAGTGGCTGGCGGCAAAGCCGCTACCGTGTACCGGTTGCGTAAGGCTCAGGTTGCGGTAGCTAGCGAAACCAAATAAAGAAAAAAGCCCTGGAAACTGCTTCCGGGGCTTTCGTTGCTTAGGGGTTAGTGCTCCACATGCCGGCTTCCTTAATGAAGATGCGGCGGTTGAGCTTGAGTTGCGCCACGATGAACTCGGCCAGGTCTTCGGGTTGCATCACCTTGTCGGGGTTGCCGTCGGTGAGCTTGTTGCTGATAGCAAGGTCCGTAGCCACGGTGCTGGGCGTGAGGGCCGACACGCGGATGTTGTGTTTGCGTACTTCCTGCATCAACGACTCGGTGAGACCAAGCACGGCAAACTTAGAGGCACTATAGGCACTAGTGGTAGCCGCGCCACGCTGCCCGGCCGTGCTGGCGATATTGATAATGTCGCCGGTTTCGCGCGCAATCATGCCCGGCAATACGGCGCGCGTGGCGTAGTAAGTGCCCATCAGGTTCACCTGGATAATGTGCTCCCACTCTGCGGGCTCCATATCCACAAGTTTGGCAAATGTGCCGATACCGGCGTTGTTGATCAGGATATCAAGGGAGCCGAGTGCCTCAGTAGCTTGCGCCACGGCAGCTTCCACAGCGGCGCGGTCAGCAATATCAGCGGCCAGCACCACGGCTTTCACACCAAGCGCCTCTACTTCTTTGGCTACATCCTGTAGCTGGGCTTCGGTACGGGCCAGCAGAGCCACATGTACGCCTTCGTGAGCAAGAGCAAGTGCTACTGCCCGCCCAATTCCTTTGCCTGCACCCGTAACAAGGGCGTTTTTACCGGCTATTGATGCCATTACTTCCAGATTAGATAGTGAGCTGTCTTAAACCGCTAAGACGGCAGGTAGGATAACCTGAAATGCCGGCTCTGGGTTGGCCTGAGCAGACATTTTCCATAAGAAGGGAAAAGTTTTTCTAAAAAATATACGCTGCTTTCTGCTCTTTATAGCAACGCGGAGATATTATTTAAGTGCAATGTGTGAGGCAGAATGCACCGCATACGCGGCACAAATTTGTTATATGTGTAATTTTAATAAAAATTGATTTATTTATATAAATAAATATAAAAATATTATATACGATCTTGTTATGGATACCCTAATGAGCAGCGGCGGCGTACAAGCTGCAAACGGGTTCAAAGAAATAAAACTTAAACCACATTCCCATGAAAGTCTACCTACTTTCTTTTGTTATACTTTTTCTGTTTGGCTTCGGTGCATCTTCGCGGGTGCTGGCCCAGACAACTTACGTCTCTCGTCCCGGTGGTGGCGCATGGAGTAACCCCAACACTTGGCTTGTAGATGGAATAGCAGGTGTCTCGGCTCCAGCAATGAATTCTACCACCCGCCAAAGAGAAACGAACAACATTATCGTCATCAACTCGGCCGTAGTTCTCGACCAGGATTATTCTATTGAAGGAGGCAACGGCCTCCTGACGGTAAATGCTGGTGGTTCACTCATCGAGGACAGGGCAGGCCGCCGGCTGAGTTTTGGGAGCCAGCAGGGCAACGACAAGCTGCGCCTCGTCCTGAACGGGACCCTACAGGTAACGTCGTTGAGCTTCTACAAAGCTGACGCTGAAATCAATGCCTCGCTGCGCACCAGCTGCAACATATCGGTAGCCAACCAGTCGACGCTGGAAGTAAACGGCAGCGTGACGATTGAAGGCAATCTAATTGTCCGCCAAGGCAACCCTACCATTGAAGGTACCGGCCAGGTGAACATCAGCGGCTGCGTACTTACCAACAACAATGGTTCGCTCAACGGTCTTTTTGGCCCTAACATCAGTGTATGTGTGCAGGGCACGGCCAATGCTTGTGACACGGAAGGCCTCAGCTGCAGCCCCAACATTGCCCAGTTTATCACGATTGATGGCTGCCGGGCGCCGCTGCCAGTAGAGCTGCGTAGCTTTTCGGCCCGCAACACGGGCGGTACAGTACAGATAGTTTGGACCACGGCTACCGAGAAAAATTCGGATAGTTTCTTGGTAGAGCGGGCAGGCGAAAGCAAGGAGTTTGTACCAGTAACGTCTGTTGCTGCAGCGGGCTCGTCGCAAACGCTTCGCTCATATTCGGCCATTGACCGTAAGCCCCTGGCTGGCAACAATTACTACCGTCTCAAGCAAATCGACAAAGACGGCACCTTCGCTTATTCGCCGGTGGTGAATGTTCTACTGGCTGGTATCGATAAGCAGGATTTGAACGCCTACGGCACCAGCAGCCGCCTGAACATCCAAGTGAATACGCCGGCCGTGTGCCAGATGCTCCGTGTGATGGATAGCATGGGCCGGGTCGTGTACACCGAAAATATGCCTACTGGCACCACTGGAGTTGTGAGCCGCGAGGTGCCCTTGAGCAGCACTGGTTCGGGCGTCTATATTGTTCAGGCAGTAACGAACCAAGGCACTATCAGCCGCAAGTTTATGCTGGCCGAATAGCCCAAAGCGGTAAGCCACGTCGCACTTTACACGGAAGCCCCCGAAGATTTTCTTCGGGGGCTTTTTGTGTCTGGCAGCCAGCGCCCCGCGAAACCTCTTATCTTGCCCGGTACCAACCTTACTCCCGCTTTCCGCATGAAAAATATCGTCCTGACAGGCTTGCTGGCTGGAATGCTGCTTGGCGGCTGCAACCAGCAGAAGCCGAAAACAGGGGACACTACAGCTCCCACCAGCCTCGCCGACGTGAAAGAAATCAACCAGTTGTTTGAACTGTATTGGGAAGAAAACGCCAAGCTCTTTCCGCTCGATGCTACCACGCAGGGCGACAACCGCTACAACGACCAGCTGCCGAACGACGGTACTAAAGCTTTCCGGCAGAATCTGACGGCCTTCTACCAGAAATATCTGGATGGCCTGAAGAAGTTTGACCGCGCTACACTGGCCGACAACGACAAAATCAGCTACGATATCTTCCAGTACGACCTCGAAACCAAGCTGGAAGGCCTGAAGCTGAACACCTGGATGATACCTTTCCAGCAGTTTTGGGGACTGCCCATTACAATGGGACAATATGGCTCGGGTGAGGGCATGCAGCCCTTCAAAACTGCCAAGGACTACGACAATTGGCTGGGCCGCGTGCGCGGCTTCTCGGTATGGGCCGATACGGCCATCAGCAATTTTCGGCAGGGCATAAAGGCTGGCGTGGTGCTGCCCAAAACGCTGGTCACGAAGATGATTCCGCAAATGCGCGACCTGCAAGTGACAGATCCTACCAAGAGCCTGTTCTACGGCCCCATCAACAAGATGCCCGCCGATATTTCAGCCGCTGACAAGCAGCGTATTACGGCTGCTTACAAGAAGGCCATCATGGAGGAGCTGGTGCCTACGTACAAGAAGCTTGGCGACTTCCTGGAGAAGGAGTATGCGCCTAAAGCACGCCCCAGCACCGGCATTTCGGCGGTGCCTGGCGGCCCCAACATCTACCGCTACTACGTGAAGAGCTGGACCACCACCGACAAAACGCCGGAGGAAATCTATGAAACCGGTGTGAAGGAAGTAGCCCGCATCCGGGGTGAAATGGAGAAAGTAAAAGCGCAGGTAGGCTTCCAGGGCGACCTGCCGGCCTTCTTCGCCTCGCTGAAAACCGATCCTAAGCTGATGCCTTACAAGACACCGGAAGATGTGCTGAAAGCTTTCCGTGGTATCCAAGCCAAAATCACCCCGAACCTGCCCAAGCTGTTTGGGCGCACTCCCAAAACACCGTTCGAAATCCGGCAGACCGAAGCCTTCCGGGCCGCTTCTGCCTCCGCCGAGTATAACCAAGGCTCCCCGGATGGCTCGCGGCCCGGCATTTTCTACATTCCGATTGTAGACGCCACGAAGTTCAACATGACGTCGGGGATGGAGTCGCTGTTTCTGCACGAAGCTATTCCTGGACACCACTACCAGATTTCGCTGCAGCAGGAAAACACCGACTTGCCTAAGTTCCGCCGCTTTGCGTGGTATGGGGCCATGGGCGAAGGCTGGGCGCTCTACACTGAAAGTCTGGGCAAAGAGCTGGGCCTCTACACCGACCCGTACCAGTATATGGGCGCCCTCGGCGACGAAATGCACCGCGCTGTGCGCTTGGTGGTAGACGTGGCTATGCACACCAAAAACATGACCCGCGAGCAGGCTATCAAGTACATGATGAGCAACGAAGCTATCAGCGAAGATGGTGCTACTGCCGAAATTGAGCGGTATATGGCCATTCCTGGCCAAGCACTGTCTTACAAGATAGGAGCGCTCAAAATCCGGGAGATGCGCGAGAAATACGCCAAGCAGCTCGGCAGCAAGCCAAATGCGCTGCGGGAAAAATATGCCGGCCAGAATAAGGAGCATTTCCGACTCCCACAGTTTCATGACGAGCTGTTGAAGGACGGTGTGATGCCACTGGCCGTATTGGAGCGCAAAATGGACAACTGGGCCGCCGGCCATCGGTAGAAACCCTTCCTACTAGTTGCGCTGCCCGCTTCTGTCCTGGTTTCCGGATGAGGTGGGCAGTGCTATATTGGAGCCACCCGGCTGGCGTATTCGCATCTGCTAGATAGGTGTTGCGTGCGTGCCGGATTCAGCACCTTCTAGTGAGATAGGCTGACTGTGACACAGTTGGTTATTGCGTCGTGAGGTGGTGTTCTTTGGGACATGAAAAAGGGTAGATTTGATTGTTCAGGAATTCTATCGTTTCATGATGAGAAAACAACTACTACTTGCAGGGTTGCTGGCTGTTGCATACAGCGGAACCGCTCAAAATCAAGAAGCTGCGCAGGAAATCGGTAATCTGGTGGTGCGCAATATCCCGGCTCTGCCCGCCGACCTGATGGAGCGCGTCGACCAGTACCAGAACGTGCGCGGCGCCACAGTAGCTGATTGGGACCGGGAAGGTAAAGGCCTGTTCATCTCCACCCGTTTCGCCGAGGTGCCCCAGATCCACCATGTGGCGGCACCCGGCGCCGACCGACGCCAGATTACGTTCTATAAAGAGCCGCTGGCCGCTGCGGCCGTAGCGCCCGACAAAAAGCAAAATGGCTTCGTTTTCAGCCGCGACAATGGCGGCAATGAAAACTACCAGATCTACTTCTTCGACCTGAGTACGGGCCGCGCCCGGCTGCTGACGGATGGCAAAAGCCGCAACCAGTTTCAGGGCTGGAACCGGGCCGGGTCGCAGCTGGCGTACATGAGCAACCAGCGCAACGGCGCCGACCTCGACCTGTATCTGCTCAACTTTCAGCCCGATGCCAAGCCCACCATGCTTACGGAGCTGAAAGGTGGGGGCTGGGGCGTGTCAGCTTGGTCGGATGATGGAAAGCAAATGATTCTCAGTAACTACAAATCCATCAATGAAGCCGAACTCTACCGATTTGATGTGACCAGCCGCAAGCTGGAACGGCTGTTTGCCACGGCTGGCCCCGTGAGCTATAGCGGCGCGGAATTCACCAAAGATGGCAAAGGGCTGTTTCTTGTTTCTGACGAAGGCACCGAGTTCCAGACCCTGCGCTACGTGGACCTAGCCAGCAAGCAGCAAACCCCGCTCACGGCACCCATCACCTGGGACGTGCAAGGCATGGACCTGAGCATGGACGGCACAAAGCTCGTGTTTGCTACGAACGAGGATGGCTACTCGAAGCTTTATGTGCTCGATACCAAAACCCGCAAATACCAGCCCGTTGCCAACGTGCCGAAAGGCGTTATCAGCAACTTCCGCCTCAACGATGACAGCCGCCGCTTGGCCCTGAGCGTGTCGACGCCCACAGCCAGCAGCGACGTATACGTAGCCGACCTGACTACCAAGACCCTGACGCGCTGGACTACTAGCGAGCTGGGTGGTCTGAATTCGGCGAGTTTCGTGGAGCCAAGCCTCATTCAGTATTCCACCTTCGACCAGGTAGATGGGAAGGCGCGCCTGATACCGGCTTTCCTGTATAAGCCCAAAAACGCGACGGGCAAAACGCCGGTGCTCATCAGTATTCATGGCGGCCCCGAAGGACAATCATTGCCCACTTTTAGTCCCCTGATTAATTTGCTGGTGAATGAGTTAGGCGTGGCGGTAGTAGTGCCCAACGTGCGGGGCTCCAGCGGCTACGGCAAGACCTACCTCAAGCTCGACAACGGGGCCAAGCGCGAAGAATCGGTGAAAGACATTGGCGCGCTGCTGGAATGGATTGGCCGCCAGCCTGATCTGGACCCGGGCAGAGTGGCGGTGTACGGCGGCTCTTACGGCGGCTACATGAGCCTAGCCACCATGACCAACTACAACGACCAGATGCGTTGCGGCATCGACCTGTTCGGCATCAGCAACTTCACCACCTTCCTCAAAAATACCAGTCCTTACCGTGCCGACCTGCGCCGCGCCGAATACGGCGACGAGCGGGACCCAGCCATGCAGGCAGTTTTTGCGCAGATTTCGCCCATCAGCAAAATCAAGAACATCACGAAGCCTATGCTGGTGTACCAAGGCAAAAACGACCCGCGGGTTCCGCTTTCCGAATCGGAGCAAATGGTAGCTGGCTTGCAGCAGCAGGGCACTTCCGTGTGGTACATCATGGCGAAGGACGAAGGGCATAGCCTCGCCAAAAAAGCCAACCGCGACTATACGTATGGCGCTATGCTACTCTTCCTGCGCAACAATTTGCTGAAATAAGGCTTAGCCTACAGAAGTATCACGGCCGGCTGGCGCGCATGATGCGCCAGCCGGCCGTGGCATGTATAACTCTACCCTCCCCGTACGCCCGTATGCGCCATATTACGCCCACCGATCTGCAGGCTTTTGAAAAGGTATTTCGCCTCAACCTGATAAACGCCCTGCCCGGCTACAAACCTGCCAATCTTATTGGGACGGCTGATGCCGACGGTGCTACCAACTTGGCTATTTTCAGCTCTGTGCTGCATCTGGGCTCGGCGCCGGCGGTGCTGGGCATCGTCACGCGGCCTACCACAGTGCCGCGCCACACCTACCAGAATCTGAAAGCCACTGGCTGCTTCACCATCAACCACGTGCACGCCGGCTTCGTGGCGCAAGCTCACTACACCTCCGCCGACTTCCCGGCCGGCGAGTCGGAGTTTGCTGCGTGCGGCTTCACGCCGGTCTGGCGCGACGATTTCCCGGCCCCCTACGTAGCCGAAAGCCAGATCAGCATTGGGCTGCGGCTGCAGGAAGAGCTACCGATTCATAATGGCACCGTGCTACTGGTGGGCAGCGTAGAACATATTTATCTACCTGAAGCTGTGTTGCTGGCCGATGGTACACTCGACCTGGCGGCCGTCGAGGATGTGAGCATTTCGGGGCTTAATACCTATTTCCGGGCCCAGCCTGTGGGTGCCTTCGCCTATGCCCGGCCGGGGCAGGGCCCCCAGCCAAAACAGTAACAGCCGCTACAAAGTGGTAGCCTGTGCAGCCACTGTGCCAGGTAGCCCGTTTAAGCAAAGCAGTTTCTTCATTAGACTACCTGAAATCATGAGCAAACACTTCTGGCAGACCGTTGGCTTAGGTACCATTGCCGGCTTCCGCAGCATGACGGCCCCGGCGCTGCTGACGGGCAACTTGGCCAAATTTCATCCGCAGGCGTTGGCTGGTTCCCCGCTTCGCTACTTGCAAAAGCCGCTGGTAGCTACGGGTTTTAAGCTGCTGGCCGGCGGTGAGTTGGTAGGCGACAAGCTACCTCAGACCCCTAACCGCATTGCCCCACCCGTCCTGTTGGGCCGGCTACTCTCGGGGGCTCTGGTGGGGGCCACACTCTACAAAATCAACCACGGTAAAACACTGAATGGTGCACTCCTGGGTAGCGCCGTAGCGGGGCTGGCTACATTCGGTAGCTTCTGGCTGCGCAAAAAGACCACCGACGAGTCGGGTTTGCCCAGTGCACTGGTAGGGGGTCTTGAGGATATACTGGTACTGAGCAGTGGCCTCGCTCTTTCCAAGGGTACTGATATTGGAGCACCCGCCGGCCGGGCGTTGTAGCCAGTCTGTTGCATAAAAAAAGCGCCGCCAGCACTGCTGGCGGCGCTTTTTTTATGCAACAGACTGGCTGCTATTCTTCACGAGTTGTAGAGCGGCCTTCTTCCGATTCGGTTGGCATTGTGGTAGTAGGGGAGCTAGGGCTGCTTGGGGCGCCTTCCAGCGCCGCGTTGGTCGAGGTCTTCTGGTCGGCGGCTGAGCCCAGGCCGGTTGGTGTTTCTACGTTCTGTCCGCCGCTGAGACTGTCCCGGTCGGTTTCGTTGGTCGTTGCTTTGGGTGCGTCTGAGAAGTCCTGGCTAGCTTGTGGGTCTTTGCCCGGCGTGTTGTTGTAATCGCAGGCCGTGAGGGCAGCACCCAAGCTGAGTGCCAGCAGGAAAGTGAAAGAGCGTTTCATAGAAGAAGAGTAGGGGTAGAGATGGAAGGGAAGACGATGAAGCCGTAGTGCTACTGCGCGGGGCCAGGAGCTGGGCCCGCCTGTGTCGAGTTCTGAACGGCACTCTGGTTCTGGGCACCGTCGGTGCCGGTAGAATCGGAGGTGTTGGCTGGCGTAGAGGAGTTGGCCGCGCCCGAAGTAGAGGAGCCGGAGTCGCAGCTGGCCAGCGTGAGGCTGAGCAGCAAAGCGGCAAGGGACAGCATACGAACAGGATAGTGCATGTACGAAATCGGAAAAAGATGCTTTGGGCAAACGGCCACAAACCTGCTTCGGTTGCGACACACTTACCTTTGGCCCATGCCCGCCCCAACCCTCATGAACTGGAGCGGGGGTAAAGACTCGGCCCTCGCCCTCTACCACGCCCTCCACGACCCCCGCTACCACGTCACGGACCTGCTGACCAGCGTAAACGCGCAGTACCAGCGGGTATCCATGCATGGCGTGCGGGTAGCGCTACTAGAGCAGCAGGCGCAGCGCATTGGGGTGCCGCTCACCAAGCTAGAACTCCCCGAAATGCCCGGCATGGATGACTACGAACGGCTGATGAAGGCCGCATTGGCTCCTTTACAGGCCCACGGCATACAGCACGCCATCTTCGGCGATATTCATTTGGAAGACCTGCGCCACTACCGCGAACAACAGTTGGCCCGGGTTGGCATGCAAGCCGTATTTCCGCTGTGGCAGCGTCCTGCCGCCGACCTGCTGCGCGAATACCTGGACCTGGGGTTTCGGGCCATTGTTGTGTGCGTCAACGAAAAGATGTTGGATGCCAGTTTCTGTGGCCGTGAGCTGGATGCAGAGTTTCTGCGCGACCTGCCACCAGGAGTAGATGCCTGCGGTGAGAATGGCGAATACCACAGCTTCGTGTACGATGCGCCGTACTTCAGCGCGCCCATTGCTGTGGAGCGGGGCGAGTTGGTGCACCGCACGTATGCACCGCCCGCTGCTGCCCAATCCACCTGCTACCAGCCCAATGGCCCTGATGAAGCTGCTTCTGCTACACCAGACCCTTATTCTACTGGCTTCTGGTATTGCGACTTGCTGCCGGCCTAACTGTGCGGGCGGGAAGTTTTATGCTATTGCCTGTTACGACACCACCAGCGTATACCTGCCATGCCCGATTCATCTACCAGTATTGTCTTCTTCGACGGGGTCTGCAACCTCTGCAACGGCTTTGTGCAGTTTATCATCCACCACGATGCGACCGGCCGTTTCCGTTTCGCCTCCTTGCAGTCGGAGGCCGGGCAGGCGCTACTGGCGGCGCATGGCCAGACAGTAGCAGCCACTCCCGAAACGGTGCTGTTGCTCGAAAATGGCCGACTCTACACCCATTCTACGGCGGCTTTGCGAATTGCCCGGCAGTTAGGTTGGCCGTGGCGCGGTTTCGCGGCGGCCCTGGTGCTTCCCCGCTTCCTGCGCGACGCCGCGTACCGCTTCGTAGCCCAGAACCGCTACCGGTGGTTTGGCCGCGAAGAAAGCTGCTGGCTGCCCACTCCCGAATTGAAAGCACGGTTTCTCTGAGGCGTTGCGTCCGCACGCAACCACCTATTCCTTTCCGATCTACTCATCTACTCATTCCGTACCTCGCTACATGCAAGCACTCGTCCTCGACGGTATCAACCAGTCCGTACAGCTCCGCGAAGTTCCCACCCCGCAGCCCGCGCCCGGCCAAGTGCAGGTGCAGCTACACGCCGCCGCCCTCAACCACCGCGACGTCTGGATTCAGAAAGGGCAGTACGCCGGCCTGAAGTTTCCTATCATTCTGGGTTCTGATGGTGCGGGTACTGTTACGATGCTGGGCGAAGGGGTAGATGCCAGTCTGCAGGACCAGCAAGTGCTTATCAACCCTGGCAGCCACTGGGGCAACCAGCCTGCCGCACAAGGCCGCGACTTCCAGATTCTGGGTCTGCCTCAGGATGGCACTTTCGCTGAATATATATGCGTCGATGCGTCGCAGGTGCGTGCAAAGCCGGCACACCTCAGCTTCGAGCAGGCAGCTACTTTGCCCCTAGGCG